>NZ_JBITLN010000004.1:25600-329782 GCF_044465285.1 Streptomyces sp. NPDC049687 | reverse complement strand
ACACGGAGCTCCTCAGCGACGCGGAGCTCCTCAGCAAGGATCTCAGCACGGATCTGCTCGGCGCGACGCTCCTCCGCGACACGGAGCTCCTCAGCGACGCGGAGCTCCTCAGCAAGGATCTCAGCACGGATCTGCTCGGCGCGACGCTCCTCCGCGACACGGAGCTCCTCAGCGGTGTGCGTCTGCTCCGGGTCACGGATGACCTCGGGACCTGTCCCGTCCCCGGTCGGCTGTGCTGTCGCCCGTCGGGGTGAGTCCGCGAAGAGTGTTGCCAGGGTCGGCGACGGGTGGCTGATGGTGATGACCGCGCGGCGGAGGGCGGCCGGACCGTCGGAGACGGTCGTGCCGAGCGGATACTCGCGGCCGCGTGACGTGACCACGACGGAGAAGTCGGCGGCGTGCAGCTCAGGAGGCGCCCCCGCGGCTCGCAGCTGCGCGCGCAGGCTTTCGGTGAAGGCTTTGGCCACCGCCTCCGCTCGCTCTTCGCCGCGCCGGATGGCCCGGCCGTAGTCGGGCCGCCCGAGCAGGGTGCCGTTGCCGTGACCGCTGATCGAAACAACGGGCAGCGGCCGTCCCTGTACCAGGGCCGCCGTACCCTCGTGGGCCGTGCTCTGGGCGAGTGCGTCGATGACCCGCAGGGCGTCCGCGGACAGCCGGCTCGTTCCTCCGTCGAAGGGGATGTGCCGCGTGACCGGCTCCGGAGGACGCACCTGCCGTGCCGCACTGTCGAAGTAGTACTCCACCCCTGTGCGTGGATCGGTCACCCGGAATCCACCGGGCAGCCGCCCGGCCGTTTCGCCCCGCAGCACCTCGGCGTGCAACCGCTCCCCAGGGCCCTGCGGTACGAGCAGGACCGCGTGCAGACCGCCGTCAGGTCCGAAGTCGAGCCGCACCCGCTGACCGCCGAGCGGGTTGCCCCGGTACGCGACCAGCGGCCGCTCTATCGACTCCAGCGTCCGATCGGCGTCGTAATGCCACGTCATCGGGCCGTCCGCCGGGTTCTCGACATGCACCAGCAGGGCGCCGTCGCCCGTCGGCTCGACCCGTACGTCGGTACTGGCCTCGTTCCCTCCAGACACCACGGACAGCAGCTGTCCCGTCTCGGCGTCGACCCGGACGACGTGGCCGGTGCCGGGCAGCCTGATGTCCTGGTACTCCTCGGGTATGGCTTCCAGCCGCATCGACGCGGGGCGCGTCCCCGAACTCGTCCCCGCGACGTGTTCCACCCCTGACGGCCCCGACGAGCTCGTGAAGTCGAGGGCACCGCCCCGCCCGCCTGGGCGCGACGCGTCGACGCCACGCTCCGCGGCCAGGCCCTTGGCGACCTCGACCGCCTGCGCGATCCGGTCCGGCGCGCCCGCGTTCTCATGCAGGGTCTGCGCCACCTGCATGATGGACCAGAACTGCTGGGGATCACGCTGCCGCATGCCCTCCGCGAGGCGGCCGAAGACCAGCGGGAAGGGGTTGTGCTGAGCGGTGACGAGCGAGGCCTCCGTCCAGAGCTGACGTGCCGTGGGTGCGTCCAGCTTGCCGAACTGCCGCTCCGCGAACAGCCGCAGAGATGCGTCGGGCCCGACGTCGCGAACGCCGTGACCCGCCGTCGAGGGCTCTTCAGCCTTGGTGGTCGAGGGCCTGTCGCCCTGCCGTGAGGAGGGACCGTCCAGCTCTGTGCGGGGCTGGTCCGCGATCCGGGCGACCAGCTGCTGTGCCGGGTCCGGGGCGGGCACGGGGCGCTGCCCGTCGTGGGGCGCGGTCTGCTGTTCGGGGACGCTGGGCTGGGAGTGGGTTGCGTCCGGGGTGGAGAGGACCGCCGGTTGTTCGGCTTCGGTGGCTGTGGGCGCTGTGTCGGTGTCCCGTGCCGCGTCGGTATCGGGCGCGGTGTCGGTGTCGGGTGCCGTGTCGGTGTCGGATGCGGTGTCGGTGTCGGGTGCCGTGTCGGTGTCGGATGCGGTGTCGTCGCCGACGACACGGAGGGGCGCGTTCTGCGCCTCGTCCAGTGTGGTGCGGAAGGCGTTCTCGTGTTCGGCTTCGTGGCTCAGCCAGGCGTCGGTGTCGTGGTCTTCCGGGCCCCAGATGCGGTCGTAGGCGGTGACGGTGTCGCGGCGGAAGTCGTCGGCGAGGGCCTTGAACGCCTCGTCGGAGACGTCGTAGCGGTGTACCGCGCTCTCGGGGTGGCCGACGATGCCGTGGAAGTCGTCGGCGGCCCGTTCCAATGCGGTGTTCAGGGCGGACTCGTGCTCCAGCCGCTGCACGAGCGTGCCGGTCAGCCGTTCGAACCTCGCCTCCCACGATGGCCGGTCGGTGCTCGGCGCGGCGCCTTGATCCGCACCCGTCCGCGATCGTGCCGGAGCCGTGCCGGCCGGCTCCCCGGGCAGCGTGTCCGGGGACGGCAGGCGGAAGTCGGTGCGGCCGGGCGTGCCGAACCAGTGCTCGTCCAGCTCGGCCTCCACGGCCCTGGTCCATTCCTCGGCGAGGCGTTCCTTCGCCGCGTCGTCGAGCTGACCGCCGCCCGCCAGATCGTCCTCGTAGGGAACGTAGGCCTCCTCCAGCACCTGCCGGGCCCGCTCCATCCGCAGCTCGCGGAGCTGCGCGTGCTCCAGCCGTTCCGGCAGGGTGGCCACCATCTCGTCGAACGTGCTCTGGCGCTCCGGGCCTTCGGCCGACCGGTCCCACGCGGTGCGAAGGTCACGGGCGAACTCCTGACGGGTCCGCGCGGCGGCCTCCTGCCCGAGCTGACCGCCGCCCGCGAGGTCATCCCTCCATGTTTGGAGGACCGGGTCGAACTCCCGTTCCTCCCATCTTTCGAGGGCCTGGTCGAACTCCCGCTCGCCGTTCCGCAGGTAGCGGTGCAGTTCGCTTGCCTCCCGCAGCCGCTCATCCAGCCCGGAGCTCAGCTCATCCAGTGCGGTCCGCAGTCGCATGGCGCGCCGCTCGGCCGACTGCTTCCACACCGTGGCCACCGTGTCACCGACCCGGCCGCGTTCCGCGGCGCGGAACTCCTCCATCGCCTGCGGGTCGTCCAGGTAGCCGTCAACGTCCTGGTCGTCCATCCAGAACCGTGTGAGGGCGTCGTCGACGTGCTCCTCCCACGCCGCCGTCTGCCGCTCCCACTCGCTCTCCCGGCTCAGCCGGTCGGACAGGGTCGACCGCAGGTCGTCGAGCCTGGCCTGCCAGGCGTGCTCGTCCATCATCCGGCCGCCGGCCTCGTGCCAGCCCGCCTCGAAGGCAGCCTCGGCGTCCTTGCGGAACCCTTCACGCACGTGCTTCAGCGCGGCGCTGTCGTCGGGCAGGTAGGCGCCGCCGAACAGGTCCTCGTCCCGGAACCGGGCCACGGCCGTGTCGAAGTCGCCGTCCAGACCCTCGGTGTGCCACGTACGCTGCTCCGCCATGGTGAAGCGATGGTGGTACTCGGTGTCCCGCGCGGTGCGGAATTCCTGCCACTGCTCCGCCCGTACCTGCAGGTCCTGCGCACCGGCCCTTGACCCCGACGGCCCGCCCGGCCCGCCCGCGACGTGGCGCGACGGGGCACCCGCGGGCGCGGACCGCACCTCGGACGGCGCTACGACCGTCTCCGGCGCGGTCGGCGTGTGCGGCTCGGCCGGCGCGTGCGCTCGGGGGGTCTCGGAGGCGTTCTCCGAGGAGGGGGCGACGTGCTCCGCGGGCCGGGCCGCGTCGGTGGTCGGCTCCGTCGCGGTGGGGTGCTCGGGCGGCGCCGCCGAGGTGTCGTTGGCCTGCGTCGGGGCCGAGTCCTGGCGTTCGATCTCCGCGAGGGTCCGCTCAAGGTCGGCGACTCGCGGGACACGCGAGGGCATGGTGTCCCGGTCGACGCGCGGACCGGAATCCGGCACGGACGGCAACTCCGTCTCGGACACCGGGCGGGAACGCTGGGCCTGAGTGACGTCGGACCCGGGCCGGGACGCGGACGGCTCGACACGCGGCGGCCGCGCCTGCGGTGACGTCTCCGTGTGCCCCGGGCCGGTCGGCGCGTCGCCCAGACGTACGAAGGGACTCACCGGGGCGTTGGGCAGGCTCGCGCGGATCTCGGAGGCGATCCTGTCGGCCGCCTCGTCGGACAGCGGCACGCGCGGCTCGTTCGTGACGGGACGCGACTCGGGCGGAACCGTGGCGTCGGGCCTGCCGCCGTCGACCGGCGTGTCCCGCAGCGGATCGGGCCTGCCGACGGCCGACGGCTCCGGCCTGGTGGTCGGCACGATCGGCAGATCGTCGAGCTCGTCCAGCGTGAACGAGCCCGGCTCGTCCGGCTCGGCGGTGCGGGCGCCCGGCTCAACAGTATGCGCGTCCGGCAGGGACTCCGGCCCGCTCGTGGACACGTCGGGGAGACCGTCCAGCCCACCGATGTGAGCGTTCGGCACGGACTTGGGCCCGGCGATGGGAGCGCTGGGCAGATCGTCGAGCTCGTCCAGCGTGAACGAGCCCGGCTCGTCCGGCTCCTGACGCAGGAACTGCTGCTCCTCCTGCGCCCGGGTGAGTTCCTGCTCCGCCTGCCGGAAGACGCCTTCCTGCACCAGCCGGTCCAGCCGGCTCCCGGAGCCGGACCCCGTACCACCGGAACCCGTGCCCCCGCCCCGGCCGGATCCGGCACCGGGACGGTCCGAGTCCGACGCCGGCCGTTCGATCCGCTGGTCGAGTTCGTGGCTCAGCGCGGCGGTGTTCTCGTCGTGGGTGCGCACCGTGGCCAGGCGCTGCTGCGCCTGGTCCAGTTCCCGCTGTGTCTGCTGTACGACCTCCTCCGGCGCGCCGGTCCGGCGCTGCTGGGTCAGCTGGTCGCGCAGCTGGGTGACTTCCTGCTCGTGGGTACGGACCTGCGCCAGCCGCTGCTGCTCGACGACTTGGCGCTGCTGCTCCCGGCCGGCGAGGTAGTCCTTGAGCTGCTGTTCGGCGGTCCGCGCCTGCTGCGGGTTGTCGGCCTCCTCCATCCGCTTCACCAGTTCGGCCTCGCGCGGGTCCTGGTGCGACCCGTCACCGCGCAGCTGCTCGAACCGCCGCATGAGGTCCGCGTGGGCCGCCACCCCCGCGCCGCCACCGCCCTGCTGACGGAGCCGTTCCTCCAAGTGCCGCGTCTGCTCTTCGATCTGGCGGTCCGTGTACTGCTTGAGTTCCTGCTGCGCGTGGCGCGCCTCCTCCGGCGTCCGGGCGATCTCCACCCGACGCACCAGCTCCGCCCGGTGGGCGTCCGCCTCCGGTGAGCCGCCCAGGTTCGACTCCCTGCGCAGGTCGGCCAGCCGCCGCTCCAGCGGTGTCCAGTTGTTGAACTTCGCCTGCGCGTCGAGCGCCTGCCTGCGCTCTTGCGGCGTCGACGCGGCATCGACCCGCTGCTGCAGCACGCTCTGCTGGTGCACTCCCAGCTCGTGGATGACCTGGGCGCGTTCCGCCGGGCTCGCCGCGACAGCGAGCCGCTGCCGCAGCTCCGCCTCGCGCGGGTCCTGCGGCGTCCCGCCGTTCAGGTTGTCGAGCCGCCGCAGCAGGTCCTCGTTCGCCGCCTGCCTCCGGGCATCCTCCTGCGTGTGCAGTCGCTCGGTGAGGGTTTGCTGCTGCTCCTGGATCTGCCGGTCCGTGTACTCCTTGAGCTCCTGCTGCGCGTGGCGCGCCTCTTCAGGGGTCCGGGCGTGTTCCACCTTCTGGACGAGTTGCTCGCGCTGCGGGTCCTCGGTGGGCAGCAGTCCCTCGCGCAGGGTGTTGAGCTGCCGTTCCTGCAGTGTCAGCTGGTTGTGTGCGACCAGGTCACGAAGCGCCTGCTCGCTCTCCTCCGGCGTGTTCGAGTCCAGCACCCGCTGCAGCAGTTCCTGCCCGCGCGCGTCCGGCCGGGCCCGTTCGCGCAGCGCGTCCAGCCGCCGGTCAAGCTCGGTCTGGGCCCTGCCCTCCCGCACCTCGTCGAGCTGCCGCTGCAGGTCGCGCTGGTTCTGGAACTCCCGCAGGGTTTCACGGGCCTGGGACACCTCCTGGGGCGACTGCGCCGACTCCTCATTCGCGATTGTCCGGCGCCGCATGATGTCGGACTCGGGGTCGGACTGGGCCAGCCGGTCCAAGCGCTGCTGAACCTGCTGGTGCCACTCCAGGTCCTTCTGCAACGCCTCCCGTACGGTCGGGTCGCTGACCGTGGTCAGCTCCCGGCGCAGCTGCTCCACCGCCGGGTCGAAGGTGCGCGAGCCGTTCTCGGAGACCACCTCGACCGGAAGGTGACGCTCGACGAAGTCGGTGTACTCCTTCAGCCGGCTGTCCAGCAGGACCGGGTTGCCCGTCCGCTGCGCCTGCTCCACGGCGTCCACCTGGGCACGCCAGGCGTCCTCGTTCACGCCCAGGTCGCGCAGTCGGGAGAACCCGGTCTCCGCATGGGTGCGGAAGTCCGCCAGCCGCTGGTCGAGAATTCCGTGCTCGATGGTCGTCCGCATGTCGTGCAGACGCCGGGCCGCCTCGCCCCAGTCGCCCGAGTCGGCCGCCTCACGCACCGAGTCGGCCTGCGTCCGCCACTGCGTCTCGGGCAGCCCGGCCGACCGCGCTATCTCGCTGAGCTCGTCGACGCGGTTTCTCACCTGCTGCCTCAGCAGAGGCAGCGTCCCTGTCGGGACGGAGGGAAGGTCCGTGACCAGGGCGCTGGGCGACGGGTCCGGCAACTCCGACGGGTCGAACGGCTTCGGCGCCTCCGGCAGGTCGATATCTTCCTCGTCGGGGCGCTGCCCGGTCGGGTGCTCTTCGGAATCCTGCTCCGAGTGCCCCCCGGGCGCCTGCTCCGAATGCTGCCCGGGCGCCTGCTCCGAATGCTCCCCAGGCGCCTGCACCAAGTGCTCCTGGGTCACCTGCACCGCGTGCTCGTCGGGGACCTGCAACAGACTCTCGGGTGTGCCCGTCCGGTTGTCGCCCGGAATCTCGTGCTTCAGCATCTCGGGCGAGACCAGCTTGTCGAGCTTGGGCACCTCGATGTGCTCCGGCGATCCTCCGCCGCGCAGGGTGTGGCCATGGGAGATGGCCCCGCCCAGGCCGCCGGCGGCGGCGCCGAACCCGAGGTCCTGGTGGGTACCGAAGATGAGATTGCTCGCCTCGGTCAAGCCCAGGCCGGTCAGAGCGCCGTGGCTGACATTGCCGATGAAGGACCTGGAGAACGCGGGAGTCAGATGGCGCATGATCTGCCCCAGCCCGCCGCCCACGAGCCCGCCGAGCCCGCCCATCTCGAACGCCATCTTGGTGGCGTTCACATCCCAGTGCTTACGGTCGCCCTTCAGGAACTGGATGATCTGCACCGCGGCATCCATGCCGACCTGCATCACGATCGACGTCAGAACCGCGATGAACAGCTCCCGCAGGATCGTCTGAATCGCGAACCGGCCCGCCGTGACCACCGCCGGAATCGCCGCCGCCCCGAACAGCGTGGCCGACAGATAGGCGATTTCCGCGGCCATCCAGGCAAGCTGCAGGATGATCATGTACTTCGCGTACTCGATCTCCAGCGCGATGGTCTCGGCCATCTCACCGAGTTGCGCAGCCGCTGTCGCCATGACGGGCATGGTCTGACTCAGCTGGTTGACGAACTGTCCGAACTGCTCCGCCGGCGCTCCGGCCAGATTCTCGAACGTCGCGGCGGTCGCCGGATTGAGTTCGCCGATGAGCTGATTGATCTCCAGCGCCGCCGTGTTCCACGCCGCGCCCAGTGCCGCGAGCCTGTCCTCGTTCCCCGTCGGGAACTGCTGCCCGACGGTGATCTTGGCAATGGGGCCCAATTCCGGTGGAATCATAATGCTCATGATCTACAGGGCCTTTCCACCGGAAATTAACAGGTCAGCCGCGCGAGGAGCCGTGGCCGTGCGAATCACCGGACGGCATGTCCGGGGCAAAATTCGAGTGAGGGGAGGAGGCACCGCGCTCGAAACCGCGGGCGGTCGCCGTGTTCTGATCCTCGGTCGCCTGGAATCCCTTCGCCATGGTTTCCATTCCGTCAGCCGTGCTGTCCAGCACCTCGGCGATTCCCTTGAACCCCTCCATCATCTGGTTCCGGGGTTCGAGGTACTGCTCCTCGAAAGCCTTTCCCATCTCGTCGTCGCCCCAGCAGTTACCGAATTCGTCGAGGCGTGCCTCCAGCCGGGCACCGATCTGCGCCCACTGGTCGGAAAAGGCCCGCAGATAGGGAGCGGTCTTGGCCAGACCGTCGGGGTTCACCGCGAAGTAGCTGGAAGACACCGCGACCTCCTTCTCACATCAGCTCAGTAGGTGGGGAGACAGCGCAGGGTTTTGGGGTTCTTCAGGCGACCGGAGGCCGCGCGATACGGGGGCCGACCCCCCGGCCGGGACGGCCGTTGGCGAGGTACTCCCGGACCTCGTCCGCCATGGGCGGCGCCTCCGGCAGCAGTCCGCCAAGATCTGCCTTGCCCTGGAGCAGGTCGGCGGCGGACATCCCCGCGGGAAGGTGACCGGACAGCACCTCGGCCACTTCCGCCATCGCGGTCGTCCGGGCCTTCTGGATGGTCGTGAGGAGCATCTGGGAGAGCTCCACAGGAGCCATGCGCTTGTAGGCGCCGGTGAGGAACTCGATCTGGGTCACCTCGCCCTGCGAGTTCACGGTGACCTTCAGAGCCTGCCGGGGAGCCGTCGCACTTGCCTTGATCTCGCGCATCGTGCGCTGCAGTTCGCCGATCTGCGCGCGCTCCCTGCGATACGCGCCCAGCAGCTCTTCTATGTGCGCGTCATACGGACTCGACATGCTGCTCCTCTCCCACGTGCTGTGACGCCCTCGCCGTGCGGGGAAGTGCTCCCGCGCCCCGATCACGCGAAGCCGTACGGAGCCAGAGAACATGCCGCCCCGAGCTCCGCAAACCGATTCGCCCGGTCAATGACCCGCCGAACACGGACCTCTGCCCCAACGACCATGTGCGGCGGAGAGGCGGGAAAACCCGGCCCGCTCCGCCTCACCGTCGCGGCGCTGGACGATCACCCGAGCGCGTCGGTCTCGTCGGGAACGGCGCCCCACGAATCGGCGCCCTGCCTCAGCAGGTCGGCGATGCCGTGGCTGCTGTTCGCCTCCTCGCCGTTCTCCTCGGCCTCGTCGGTCGCCTCGTCCTCCTCCTCGTCATCAGGCACTTCCGCGGTGCTCATCAGCATCCCGGCGTACCCGGTGACCAGCGCCGGTGGTTCTTCGACGGCCGCGACCTGGGAACGGTCCGGCCGCCAGGTGGCGAGGCCCGGACCGGTGACCGGCTCGGCTGTGACGTGATCCGGGGCGGGGGGCTGCGGCAAGCCGAGCCCAGCGGCGAAGTCCGCGTCGACCCCGTCGCTCCATCCCGACTCCTCTACGACGGCGACCGCGCCCTCCGCGTCCGAGCGCTCGTCTTCGTCGGCGCCGACTCCGGCCGCGGAGACCGCCACGTCCTCGTCGCTCCACCCGTCGTCGTCGCTGAGGACGTACTTGAGCTGGAGCTCTTCCTCCTCCGCCTCCTCAGTACGGCGCCCGCCGAGCACCCACGGCATCGCGGTGTCGGCGGCCTCCCATGCGCTGGTGTCCTCCGCGGCCTCGACGCAGGAAACCACCGCGACACGGTCCTCGGCAAGCTCGTCCGGCGCCGCGGAGTTCACGCCGCGGAGCGACGCCCCACCGACCGGGGCCCCCTGCGTCTCGCTCGGCAAGCCCTCGAGTTCGGGGCCGGCCCAGCCCTTCTCCGTCTCCAGCAACAGGCCCGAAGAGTCCGAGCGCTCGTCACCGCCCTTGGGCGCGGCGCCGGGCATCCCGTACGGCGGCACCATGCCGCCTTCCTGCGCGGCCGCTCGCTCGGCCGCCGCCACGTCGCGGAGAGCGCCCTGGGAGGGCACCGACACCCCGCCGACGCCCACCCGCGACGCGGTCGGCGGCGTCACCGGACGCACCGGGGTCACCTCGCCCGGACCGCTCCCCCGAGGCACCGGCGGCACCGGTTGGGCCGGCTGGCCCGGACCCACTTGCGGGACGAGCAGAGGAACCGGCGTGGGAACGAGCACCGCGTCGTGGTCGTGCTTCCTGTGCTCCGCCGGCGCCTGGACGTCGGCATCCGTCGCATCCGGAAGCGTCACACCGCCGACACCGGTGCCGTGGTGCGCCAGCCCAGGCCCGCCCGCGGGCGTCCCTTCGGACGGCACGACCTCGCCCTCCCTGGTCACCTCACCGTGCTCATCCGTCCACGGTTCGGCGCCGCCCGTCACGAGTCCGGAGGCATCGGACCGGTGCTCGTCCTTCGGCGCACCCCCAGACGGCGACATCGGCATGAACGGCATCCCACCACCCCCGGGCACTCCCGAAGACGGCCCTCCCCCACCAGGAGCCCCCGCCAACGACACACCACCGGCGCCACCATGATCCAACACACCAGACGGCACACCAGACACATGCCCACCCGGACCCGACACCGACCGATGCGACAACAACCCATCCGGCAACGGCACAGTCGGCGCATGACCCGTCGGCACCTGCAGATGCGACAACGACCCATCCGGCAGCGACTGGTTGGGCAACGGCCTCGACAACCCCAGCCCACCCGGATCCACACCCGGCTTCAGCACATGCTCCTGCCCGGCCGGCAGCTCACCACCCTTGTCCGACCACGGCTTCGGATCACCCGACAACAGACCAGACGAGTCCGAACGATGCTCATCCCTCGGCACACCCCCAGACGGCGACATCGGCATGAACGGCATCCCACCACCCCCAGGCACCCCCGAAGACGGCACACCCCCACCAGGAGCCCCCGCCAACGACACACCACCGGCACCACCATGATCCAACACACCAGACGGCACACCAGACACACGCCCACCCGGACCCGACACCGACCGATGCGACAACAACCCATCCGGCAACGGCACAGTCGGCGCATGACCCGTCGGCACCTGCAGATGCGACAACGACCCATCCGGCAGCGACTGGTTCGGCAACGGCCTCGACAACCCCAGCCCACCCGGATCCACACCCGGCTTCAGCACATGCTCCTGCCCGGCCGGCAGCTCACCACCCTTGTCCGACCACGGCTTCACACCATCCGACAACAGACCAGACGAATCCGAACGATGCTCATCCCTCGGCACACCCCCAGACGGCGACATCGGCATGAACGGCATCCCACCACCCCCGGGCACCCCCGAAGACGGCACACCCCCACCAGGAGCCCCCGCCAACGACACACCACCGGCACCACCATGATCCAACACACCAGACGGCACACCAGACACACGCCCACCCGGACCCGACACCGACCGATGCGACAACAACCCATCCGGCAACGGCACAGTCGGCGCATGACCCGTCGGCACCTGCAGATGCGACAACGACCCATCCGGCAGCGACTGGTTCGGCAACGGCCTCGACAACCCCAGCCCACCCGGATCCACACCCGGCTTCAGCACATGCTCCTGCCCGGCCGGCAACTCACCACCCTTGTCCGACCACGGCTTCACACCATCCGACAACAGACCAGACGAATCCGAACGATGCTCATCCCTCGGCACACCCCCAGACGGCGACATCGGCATGAACGGCATCCCACCACCCCCAGGCACCCCCGAAGACGGCACAGTCGGTGCATGACCGGTCGGTAGCGTCACGTTGCCCGTGGGCGGTTTGGTCATGAAGGACACAGGTTTGACAGGCGCGTTGGGGTTGCCGACATTCGACAGATTCACCCCCTTGGGATTAAGAGTCTGCACGTTGGGCAGCGGGCTACCCTTCGTGCCCGTCTTCAACAAATCCGACGGCAGCCCCGACGGAGAGCCGATTTTGTTCTTGCCCTGATTCGCCAAGGTCTTCGGCAACGGCAACGGCGACACCGGACCCGAGCCCTTCGTCGACGAAGGCCCCCCAACAAGGGGCGGCTGGCTCACGAAGGACACAGGTTTCACAGACGCCTTGGGGTCGCCGACATTCGACAGATTCACCCCCTTGGGATTAAGAGTCTGCACGTTGGGCAGCGGGCTACCCTTCGTGCCCGTCTTCAACAAATCCAACGGCAGCCCCGACGGAGAGCCAATGGACGACGGCGGGATCGTGTTCGTGGTCTTGCTGTTGGGCACAGGCGGCAAGGTTTGCTTAGGACCCGGATTGAGCGCCTCGTGCATCGTGGTGTTCAACTTCGGGGGAGCATGTGTGGGCGGCGGCGATGCCAACTTGGGAGACGGAATCGGCGATTTACGCGACAACGGCAATCCCGAGCTGTCCGTCAACGGCGCTTGCAACGGAGAATTCACGGGCGTATTGTGCGACGTCGGCGACAAAGGCGGGCGAGTGACCGGCGGCACCGAAGACGGCGAAGTCCGTTGCGTGTTCTGCAGAGTCGGTGACTTGAACTGTGTGACCGGCCCCTGGCCCACGTTGATGGGGTTGGGTTTGGGAGAGAGCGGCAGGCTGGTATCAGGCTGCTTGAAGGCAGTGGTGTCCGGCTGCTTGAGATCCGGATTGGTACCACTGAGCGGAGATGTGATGTTCGTCGGGGAGACCTGATTCAGAGTGCGCGTCTCGGAGGAGTACTGTCGTGCCAGCGTGTGCAGTACCTTGCGCATGTCCTCCGTCATCATCCGAACGATCTCCGGGCTCTTGCTGACCGGGATGAGCCCGTTCTTCATCGGCTTGATTCCGATGTTCAGCGCCTGCTGCCCGTACCAGTGGTCGATGGTGACGATGTTCGCCTGAGCCACCGCGAGATCGTTGCCGGCATCGACGAGGGTCTGCGCTACCGAGGCGTTCATGCTCCCCCCGGACAGCGCATTGGCGCTGGAAGCCACCTGCTTGGAGAAGGTCTGCATCATGGTCATGAAGGCATCCGCCGCAGTGCCCTGCCACGGCGAGTCCTTTTCGCCGGCCAGCGCGTTGGCCTGCGCGACGATGTTCTCCGAGACCATCTGCAGAACATCCTGCACGAACTGGAACGTGTCACCGGCGTCGTAGAGACTTTGCGGGGAGGCCACGGTGTGTGCCCGGTTCACCTCGTCCGTCTTCGCCATGTTGGAACCACCGACGATGACCGCTTCGATCTGCTTCCAGTCCCAGTTGTCGTAGTCGTTCGAGGACCCCATGACGGAGTTGTTGCCGAAAATTCCGGACGTGTCCGTCTGCTGGGTGGTGGGGCCGGAGTTGTAGTCCTTCTTCGGTGTCTTTGCCATGGCGTCCAAGCTCTCCTTCGTGCAGGGGCAAACGCCTGCAGCGGCGTCAGGCCAAAAGGCACCCGACGCCGCCACAGGCAGCCGTACAGCTGGTTCTCATCCCCCGGAGCCCATCTTGGCGAAATCGCTCTGAGCGGAGTTCATCGCTTTGTTGAGATCCTCGGCCGTCATCTTGGACTCTTCCTCGACGGTCGTGTACTTCGAACTCAACTGGCGCACACCGGAGCTGATGTCCGCCAGCCCCTGGCCCAGATCGTGGAGAATCTTGAGGTAGGTGTTCTGGAGCCCCGTGTCCCCGTTGGCTCCGCAGGCGACCTGGCGGAGCATGTAGGCGTCGTAGAAGGCTCCGGGATTCGCCTTCTGAAGCTCCGCGAGCTTCTGGTACGCCTGCTTCACCGGCTCCGCGAGCTTCTCCATGTTGGAAGCGAAAAGCTCCATGGACGGCGTGTCGACCGAGGTCTTCCCCCCCTTGCCGGAACCACCGGGAACGGGCGGGGGCGTCGCATCGTGCTTACTCGGTCCGGACCGCGTGTGCGGCGCGTGGAACGTCGTAGGGTCCCACTCTTTCGGGTGAGGGCCCTCTATCTTCTTCTTATCCTGCCCCCAATGCGGAACTTTGATGTCCACCATCACTTGTTCCACATTGCGTAGCCCGCCCGCTCACCGGCGGCGTAGTGCTCGATGATCGTCCTCAGGGCGGCCGCGGCGTTGTCGGCCTGCGTGGTCATGTCGGCGGCGCCCTGGGCCCAGATGTTCCGCTGGCTGTCGAACAGGTCCCGCGCGCCGCTCTCCCAGTTGAGGATGGACTTCATCGTGCCCGTCTGCAGGTCCTCGAGGAAGCTGCTGAGCTGCCGGGAGATGGTGACCATCTGACCGGCGGCCTCCTCGAGGCCGCTGAACTCGAGACTGTAATCGATCATGTTCTTCTCCTAATCCGTGAAAAGTCGACTGGTCTCAGAATCCAGGGAGCCGCGGGGTGGTGATCAGGGAGGCAGCCCGCTGGGCTTCGGCGATGGTTTCCTCGTTCGTCTGCGTGAGCACGCTCTTGTTCTGGGTCAGTGTGTTCTCCATGCCGTTGAGCACCGAGATCACCCTGTTGAAGTCGACGAGCCAGTTCTGCAGCGCCCGGTCGAACGCCTGGTACGCCTGTCCGGACCATTTGGCCTGGATGCCGGCGACCATCGTGCTCATCGCGTTGTACTGGTTGTCGAAGTTGGAGACGCCTTCGGAGAAGACGTTGATGGCGTTCTGAAGTCCCTGAAGTTCGACCTGTGTCATGCCGTTGCTGGCCATCAAACCCTCCCTTTCTCGTTTCGGGTTCCTTGTGGAACCGGCTGCTCATACCTTCTCGAAGGCCCGGGGCCAAGGGAACCGCGTTGCCCCGTTCACCAGCGACCGTTGCCCCGACGACCCTGTCAGGCCCCCGTGCCCGCCCCGGCAAGGGCCGGGCTGTCCTTCTCCGGAGGCGTCGGACCTGCTCCATCGGAGCCAGGCCCGGCGGCGTCCGCTCGGGTGGCCGGACGGATCGCCGGGGAGTCGGCCGCGGCCAGGCGTTCGGCGAACCGGTGCGCCCCGTACGCTCCCGCAGGGGGCGGAGAATCGGTGAAATGCTCGGCGAGCGAGCTCCGTACATGGTCGCCGACCGTGAATCCACGTGCTGTCAGATAACGCAGCGCGAGCTCGGCCAGCTCCGCTCCCGAGTAGTCGGCGAACGGCAGGTACTCGGCGAAACAGGCGGCCAGTTCGGAGCCCGGGGACGCGTTCAGCGCCTCCACCAGGGTCGGCTCCTCGCCACAGAGCACCAGCGCCACCTCGGCGTTGCCGTCCGCGGCGGCGCGCAGCGCGCTCATGACGGCGCCGCGCTCGCCCTCAGGGCGGTCCTGGAACGCCTGGTCCAGTTCGAGCAGCAGCAACCCGCCCGCGGCCTCGCCGAAGACGGCGGCGGCGAACGTCTCGGCCTGCTCCCGCCAGCCCGCCGGGAACGCGGAGAGTGCCTGCCGGTGCACCGCACCGGTCTCCAGGAGACCGTTCTCGGCGAGGCACCGCGCGTACAGTCCTGCCACGGCACGTCGACCGCTGCCCTGATTGCCCGCGAACACCAGGTTCATCAACCCCGCGACCGGTTGGCGCTGCCGCCGCAACTCCGTGAGCCCGTCTACGCGTTCGAGAAGCGAGGTACGGACCGTCTCCAGCCCCACCAGGTTCGCGATGCGCCGGCTGCTGCGCGCCTCCGGCTGCCGATTGCCGCCGGGGCCGGTCGTGGCGGGGTCCGCCCCGGGGGCGCTCTCCACGTCCTCGGCCGTCAGACGCGTGAACTCCGAGTCCACCGTGGGCGGATGAGTGGCCAGCCGGGACGCCTGGCGGTTGATCATCGACTCGAACAGCTGGCGGGCCACGCGGCCGTTGCCGAAGGTCGGCCCCTTCGGGGTCCGCTCGAAGTAGGCGGTGAGAGCGTCCAGCGCGGAGTCGGTGAGCTCGTAGTAGTGCTTGGAACACAGACCCCGGACGATCGTCACCAACTCGTCGACCGAGTAGTTGGGGAACTCGACGGTACGGGAGAAGCGTGACGCCATGCCGGGGTTGGAGGACAGGAACTGGTCCATCTGCTCGGAGTAGCCCGCGACGATGACCACGATCTCGTCGCGGTGGTCCTCCATGAGCTTCATCAGGGTCTCGACGGCCTCCTGACCGAAGTCGGGGCCGCTTCCCTTGGCCTGGCTGGTCAGCGTGTAGGCCTCGTCGATGAACAGCACGCCGCCGATCGCCTTGGTGAAGACCTCCGTGGTCTTGATGGCGGTGGCACCGATGTACTGCGCCACGAGATCGGCGCGCGCGACCTCCACGATGTGGCCCTTGGTGAGGATGCCCAGTTCGGCGAGGACGGCACCGTAGAGGCGGGCCACCGTGGTCTTGCCCGTACCCGGAGGGCCGGCGAAGACCAGGTGGCGGCTCATCGGAGGCATGGGCAGTCCCATCTCCTCCCGTCGCTGAGCCATCTTGTTGAGATTGATGAGGCTGGTGACTTCGTGCTTGACGCTCCCCAACCCGACCAGCGCGTCCAGTTCGGCGAGCGGTCCCGTGCCGGTGTGCTGCGCGCTCTCCGGCTCGTCGGGCTGCTCCGCGCCGCCCTCCGGTCGCTGCTTCCCCTTCGGCGCGGGGTTCCCGGACTTCTCCCGTCGGTCGCTGCCGGTCAGGTTGCTGGCCGAGAACTGCGGGTTGTCCCGCAGCTGGTGCACCTGCCGGCCGCCGTTGTCCCGCACTTCGCAGTCGCGCAGGAGTACGGGCTCCTCGGTGCTGGTGCGTACGCCGTCCCCGGCGTTGTCGAAGATCGCGCAGTTGCTGACCTCGGCCCGCGCGTTCGCCTGAATGTTGACGCCGTGCCCGCGGGCGCTGTGCAGTCGGCACCCTACGGCCGTCACCGATCCGCCGCCGGTCACCCGGATCGCGTCGGTCCCGGAGCCGGCGAGTTCGCTGTCCCGGAGGGTGAGCGCGGCGTCCTGCCCGACAAGGACCTCGCAGCCCTGGAGCCGGGCCGACACCACCTCCGCCTCGGAGCCGTCGGTCAGGGAGAGTCCGCCTGAGCCCGCGGTGCGCAGGCGCAGCCCCTGGAACGTACCGGTGCCCTTCTCCGCCAGCTCCACCGCGTTGGCCCGGTCGGTGGCGATCTCGCACTCACGCAGGACGACCTTGGCGGCGCCCCCCACGCGCAGCCCGCTGCCCCTGCCCTCGGCCACCGTCAGCCGCTCCAGCTCGGCGGTGGCACCTTCCGTGACGACCACCGCCACCTCGGCCGCCTTGCGTACGACCAGTTGCCTGAGGTCGGCCGTGCTGCCGTCGTCCACGAGGACGCCCACCGACGTCTGCGTGATCTTGCAGTCCTCCAGCCGTGGCCGCGACTTCCCAGTGATCCGGACCGCGGTTCCACCCGGGGCGGAGATGCCGCACTCCTTGAGCACCGGGCCCGACCCGCCGGCGATGTGCACCGACTCCCCGCCGGCACCGGAGAACCGGCAGCCGGTGAGGGTGACCTGGCCCTTGCTGGTGAGGTACGCGTCCACGCTCACGCTGTCGGTCACGGTGAGGCCCGACGCGGCCGCCGTGCCGTTCTGCTCGACGACCAGCGCCGGCTTGCTGCTCGCGGTGATCGCCGTGTCCTTGATCTCCGCGCGGCCGTGGCCGTTGACGCAGATGCCGTTGCCCTCGGCCTGGTCGATGACACTTTCCCGGACCGCCAGCCTTCCGCCCTCGGCCACCACGATCGCGGACGAGCGGGTCCCCGTGACGACGGTCTTCTCGACGGCGTTGCCTCCGGGCGAGGTCACCACGATGCCGGCACCCTGCGCCTGGTCGATCCGGCAGTCACGTGCCACCAGCGTTCCCTGATGCCATGCCAGGATCGCGGTCCACCCGGCACTGATGATCCGGCAGGCATCCAGTGCGGCCTCGCCGCGCCGGATCTCGACGGCGGCCGCGTCCTCGTCCCCACCGGAGATCGTCAGACCGGAGAGCTGCACCGCCTCGGTATCGATCACGACGGCGCTTCCCGAGCCCACGCTCAGGTGCACCTCGCTCGCGCCGCTCGCGGCAGTGATGGTCACCATGCGTGAGATGACCAGGGATTCCTCGTACGTTCCACCGGCCACGGTGATCACCGCGCCGTCGGCGGCGGCGCGCAGCGCCTCGCCTATGGATGGGTAGGCGCCGGGACGGTCCCGGGAGACCAGCAGGACCTGTCTCGTCATGGCGTCGTTCCCTTTCTGGGTGGTGCGGTGTCGGCACGGCGGGGCGCCGCGTTGCGGCCGGTCACGATCAGTCCCGGAGGATTCCGGAGTGCGGTGGCGGCCGTCGCAGGGAGTCGTACGGCGGCGGGCTTGGCCTCGTGCCACTCCGTGGCGGCCTGCTCCAGCCCGGTCATGGCGATGTCGTCCAGCGGGAGGCGCCGGAGGTCGACGCTGCCGTCCGCGCCGATCTCCGGACCGGT
This sequence comes from Streptomyces sp. NPDC049687, assembly GCF_044465285.1. NCBI lineage: Bacteria > Bacillati > Actinomycetota > Actinomycetes > Kitasatosporales > Streptomycetaceae > Streptomyces > Streptomyces sp. NPDC049687. The sequence goes on along the minus strand of NZ_JBITLN010000004.1, from coordinate 311,676 downwards.
CAGCTCCCGCAGCAGCAGCACGCGCCGTTCTTCGTCGCGCACCCCGAGCACCTTGAAACTGGTGCCGGGCAGGTAGAGCACCCGGTCGGGGACGGCTGCGTCCAGCAGGGCGGTGCGGCGTGCGGTCATCGACCAGATCAGCACGTCGACGTCGCCGGCCATCTCCGGATGCGCGGTGGTCAGCGCGGAGCAGAACGCCCACTCGGTGACGAGCCGGCGCTTGCCGTACCACTGCCATTCCGCCTCACTGAGCGTGGTGCGCAGGAGCGTGGCGCCTCGATAGGACGGCAGCCGGCGCAGCCCTGACGCCACACAGCGGGCCAGCGGCACGTGGGGACCCACGGTCGCGCCGCGCACGGCGCTGTCGATCCCGTCAGTTCCTCCGGACAGATACAGCCGGACCGCGACCAGGTCGGTGACCACCTCGTCGGCCGATTGCCGGGAGGCGCCGCGCAGCCCCGGGGATTCGGACAGCACCCGCGCAACGTGGTTCGCGGCGGAGTCGTACTGCCCCTTCAACGTCCGTCGCAACCAGGCACGCTCCTGCTCGATTCCGCGCTCGGGGGGCACGGCGCAGGCTTCGGGTTCGGGCACGGGTTGCACACGGACAGCCGGCGGCTGTGCCTTCGGCCGCGCCTCAGGGGTACGGGCCGGCGCGGGAGTCGGCGGTTCCGAGGGGTCGGCGGCCGGAGGCCGGGGCGACGCGGGTGAAACCGCCGGAGGATGCGCCGGGGAGTGCGATACCGGTGGCGGAGTCGGCCGCGGTGGTGCCTGCGGCGCCGGGTCCGCCACGGGCTCGGGGACCCCGTATGGCTCCGCGATGCCGGCACCGGAGGCAGTGCCTTCGGCCGATGCGGCGGGCGCGGCGCCGGGAGGCGGGGCCGACTCCAGTCGAAGGGACCTGGGACGTACGGGCGCGGGTGTCGACGGCCGCGACTCCGGCGTAACGGGCGCTGCCGGAGCAGCGGGCGCGGGTTCCGGCTCGGTGACGCCGGCCACCGGCACGGCAGGCGCAGTCCCGGGCTCAGTGACGCCGACCACCGGCACAGGCTGTGACGCCTCGGGCGCAGCCCGGGGCCTGCCCTCGGCGGGCCCCTCCGGCACGGACCCCACAGGCCCGTTCTCCCGCACGGCAGGCCTCGGCGCCGACTCGCGTACTACTCCCGCAGGCCCGGTTGCCCCCGTCTCAGACCCCGGCTCACCTGTCACCCCGCCCGCGGGCCCGATCTCCCCCGCGGCAGGCACCGACCCGGAGTGCGCCACTCCAGCCGCAGCGGAAGCCGCGCCGGAGTTCCCCTCGGCCTCGTGCTTCGGGGCAGGCAGCACCAGGCATCCTTCGGCGAGCACCGGATCGAGCTTCTGCCGCACCTCTTCGGCCAGCGACCGCATCCGCTGCGCGGACTCGGGGGTGCCCTCGTCGACGTGGATGACCATCCGTCCCAGGTGGGCCGGGACGCTGTGCACCGCCGGGGCGTCGGCGGAGGCCTCCGGTGGCCGTAGCCACAGTCCGCTCTGGGTCACCTCCAGCACGGCGTCGGGCGCGTACCAGTACACGCCGGTGGAGATCTCCGGCAAGCCCTCCACCGGCGCACGGCAGTCCAGCAGCAGGGGTGTCGGCGCGACGGAGCCGGCCCGTGTGGGCCGGTACACCAGCTCGCGCGCGAAGGCGGCCGGGCCGAGGGTGCCGTCCTCGCCCAGGACGCGTATCAGCGCGCCGTCCGCGCCGGGCTCACCGACCGTCGGCAGGCCGCCGTAGACGATGATCTCGTGACCGAGCCGGTCGGCCAGTATCTGCCCGAGCGCGTTTCCCTCCGGCACGCCCACCGGCCCGTACAGGGCGAAACGCACCCGCGACCGGACATACGGGGTGACGCGTTCCCAGAACCGTTCGATGTCCCCCACCCGCAAGTGCGGGTCACCAGGGCAGCCGAGCACCACGGTGAGCCGGGCGGACTGCGGGAGCAGGGAGGCTATCAGCCGCCTGCGATGGACGTCCTGGTCGCCTGCGGGCTGGTCCTTCCGCCTGATCCACACGCCGCCGGGAAGCGGTTCGGCCGTTCCCTCCGCGCTGGTCGCGAAGGAGTTCTCCGGCACGGCGTCATCCCAGTACGGCACGGGAAAGCGGCGTGACACGCGAGGAGCGCGCTTGTGCGAGCCGAGCCGCGTCCAGGCAGCGGAGCGGCGCGGCTGGAAGCCCAGCCAGCCGGAGCCGGCGGCCTCCGGCACGAAAAGCATGCCCCCGGCGGCGGGAAGGACCCAGCCGTCCGGGGTGAGCACGGTCCGTTCGAGCCGGTCGGCCAGGAGCTGGCCGACCGTCATGGCGGTCTCGCGGCTCGGGCGTCCGGTGATCACCCGGAAGGACCGCCCTCGGCGCTTGAGCAGTCTGGCCACCGACTCCCAGTCCTCGGCCGGCGGATCCTCGGGGAGGTCGACGACGACCAGAGTGTGTTCGGGGTCCTGGGCCAGCCCGCCGGCGAAGGCGCGCACCTGCGGGTTGATCCTCCCCTCGGGATGGACCAGCAGGGCATCGCCGATGCTCTGGCACTCCAGTTGCGTGCGGTCCGCGCCGCGGGGCCCGCGCTCGAGTTGCACCATGTCGCGCCCCCTAACCGGCATGTGCCGTGACGGCGGTCTTGGCTGTGGTGATGTCCAGCGTCGGACCGGTGGGGGCCAGATCGAGCAATGGCTGGGGCAGTGTGCGCACCTTGACCTGGTCGTATCCGAGTGCCGCGACCGCGTCGGAGTCGGTCAGCGGGTACTTCTTGCCGGTGTCGGTGATCAGGAAGAGCCTCGGTGTGGAGTCGGAGTCGGACGTCCGGGCGGACTGCGCCGCGACAAGCAGGCCCTTGGCGGGCGGCACGACCAGACCGGAGGGCAGCGAGCCGGCGACGGGCTCGGTGACGACCGAGCCGCCCTTGGAACTACCTGCCTTCTGCAGTACGCACAGCGCCGAGCTGCCGGGGTCGAAAGCGGACCCCGCGAGCAGGTCCGGCACAGCGGTGAGCAGGGAGCGGTCCTGCGAGACCTCGGCCGCCGCGATGTCGGCGGCGGTCACCTTCTTCGGCGCGGTCGCGCCGGGTACGGCGCTGAGCAGTGCGAACTCGGTGCGGTTGATCGGGGCGAGGCCGTCGGACCGCAGGACGTACAGCTCCCGCTCGTCGGCTGCCATCGCCTCGAACAACTGCCCGACCTGCCCGGGGGCGCCGGCCACCGAGGGACCCGTGGAGCCCTCCCCCGGGATGCGTGGGGCGGTCAGCGTCCCGCCGGACGGCACTTGGGCCAGCCAGGCCGAGGAGACCGGCACGGTCTGCTGGGCCACCATGCCGAGCGCGACCAGCTCGGCGTGGGACCGCAACCGGAACGTCCGGCCGTTCCACAGGATGTACGTGCTGCGGTCCGGCCCGGAGAGCAGGACCCGCCGACCGCGCGGGACGGGGGTGGAGCGGCCGGCGGGGGCGAGGTCCACCAGCGTCTTCGCGCTGCCCGGCGGCAGGCACACCGCGCGGTCTCCGGAGAGCAGTTCGGTGGCGGTGGGCACGTCGTCGGGTGCGCCGAGGATGCCGAGCTCCGGGCCGCGCCGGACGTCCGCCAGGGACTCGCCTGGAACGGACACGGTCTTGGCACGGTTTCCGGCGACCAGCAGCGCGGAGGCGTAGTTGGCCGTGGGGTACAACTGCCCGTCGAGGTAGACGTACCGGTTGCCGGTCTCCTTCTCCACGATGATCGCCCCCGGAGAGCGCCAGGCCGTGCTCGCTCCGGGGCTGATCAGGCCGTAGACCGCGAAGCCCGCGGCGAGCAGGACCGCGACCAGCATGCCGAACTGCGTGCCGAGATTCCCCCGTCGCATGGGGACCTCGACGGGGCCCGGATCACCGGCCACCAGTGCCGACACCAGCCGGCCCACGGCGAACCGGTGTGCCTGGACGTGATCGCGTCGATTCTGCACCGCAGCCCCCTCAGCCGGCCAGCGAGCGGAAATACGCGTAAGCGTCCAGGACCTGCAGCAGCAGTGGGACGAGGGCAAGCGCGGTGAGACCCTCGAGGATCTCGCCGAGGCGTCCCCATATGGGCCGCAGCCTTGCCCCGGGAAGTCGCCAGGCACCCGTCAGCAGCAGGGCGGCGGCGGCGAACAGGCCGAGCATGGCCGCGGCCCGCACCACCGAGCTCGCGTGGAGCGTGAGGGACAGCAGGACCAGGGTCGCTCCGAGCCCTCCGGCGACCACCAGCGCGATGCGCTGCACGGCGTTGCCCACGCCGCGTGCGCGCAGCAGCACCGCCGCGCTGAACACCGCGGTGAACACCCGGCCCGGCCAGTGCGGGGCCTGGACCAGCAGTGCGGAGGCCACCGTGAAGACCACGGCGGCGGAGAGGAAGAAGACGCTGAGGTAACCGTCCGCCGCCGCGACCCGGCGGGTGACCAGGGCTTCCGGCAGCGGGTCGATGCCCTGCTGCAGTTCCTCCGCGTTGTGCGGGAGTTCCACCACGCGCAGTCTGGCCGCGAACAGCGCCAGGCGCGGAATGAACGGGGACATGCCGAACATGGCCGCCGCGAGCACCACGGCGACCCGCGTGGCGTCCCACCCGAGGACGATCGACAGGAACGACCCGAGCTCCACCGTGCCCGCCAGCATGAGCAGGGTGCCGAACACGGCGTTCGGCACCCTGCCGGTGGCCAGGACCGCGGCGGCCATCACCCCGGTGAACGCGGCGGTGATCAGCCCGTCCAGCCGACCGGGCGCGAGCAGCCCGGCGGGGCCGGCCAGCGCCGACAACCCGGCCAGCGCGGCGAACAGGCAGGCGCCCAGGCCGGCGATGGTCCCCATGGCCCGGTCGTCCAGCGTCTTGGTGACCAGAGCGCAGCCTGCGACCAGGCCCACCGCGAGCACGCCGCAGGTGAGCGCGGTCAGCAGATCGGGGTGGGCGGCGGCGACCAGGGCCACGAGGGAACCCAGCGCCAAACAGGCCAGGACGAGGCAGAGCCGCCGGGTCAGCTCCGGTCGCCAGCGGTCGCGTTGGGCGTTGAGCGCGGTGGCCACTCCGTCGGCCACGTCGTCGAACTGCAGCTCCGACAGGAGGTCGTCCTTCGGCCTCAGGTACAGGACGTCACCGTCCCGCAGGCCGAGGGTCTCCGGGGTGCCGTCCAGGTCCAGCGGGGCCTCACCGAGCCGCTGCAGCGCCCACCTGTTACCGAGGTCGGCCTCGCCCACGGACCGCTTGAGCACGACGGGCAGCAGTGTGGCCATCGTGACCGTGACGGGCACCGCGAGGTCGGTGCGGCCCTTGGCCGCGCTGATGGTCAGCCGACAGACGTCGGCGGTCCCCCCGTGCCCGGTGCGGGATGGGGACGACGCGGCGGTGCTCATGGTTCTCCTGCGGTGCACGGACGGGGAAAACAGGGCAGAGGCGATGCGGTGCGCAAGGTCGATGCGATGGGCAATGTCGATGCGGGCGCCGGGCGCGGGGTGTGCGGCGCCCGGCGGAGGCCCGGCTCATGACGGGGCCGCCAGTCCGGTCTGGAGCAGTCCGACACCGCGCCGGGTGACGAACTGCGCCCGGCCCGGGGGCAGCATGCGCGGCTTGGCCTCGCCGATGAACTTGCCCTCCTCCTTGGGGTAGGAGAAGAGCAGCGCCGGGCTTCCCAGTTCCCACATCCGGCGCAGCAGCGGGTCCATCATGGCGCGCATCGCTCCCGAGGTGCTGCGCGCGACCACGATGTGCAGTCCGATGTTGGCCGCCTGGGCCAGCAGCGGCACCATGGCCGACATGGGGTTGTCCATGGCGCTGCCCGTGGCGAACAGGTCGTAGTCGTCGATGAGCATGAACAGCCGCGGTCCCTGCCACCAGTCGCGCTGCGGCAGCCGCTCGGGGGCGACGTCGGGGCCGGGCACCCGGCCGCTCACCGACACCGCGGCGCTGCCCGCCAGTTCCGCCAGCGCCTCGGTGCCCACGGCGTAGCCGACGCGGTACTCCTCCGGGACGTCCCTGAGGAGCTGCCGTCCGGGGTCGGCGAGCAGGATGCGCGCTTCATCGGGCGTGTAGCGGGCGGTGATCGCCTTGGCGACCAGGCGCAGCAGGTTGGTCTTCCCGGTGGCGTCGTCGCCGAAGGCCATCAGGTGCGGCACCTTCTCGAAGTCGTGCCAGACGGGTTGCAGACGCTTCTCGTCCCAGCCCAGGCAGGCACGCATGTCGCCGTGCGGCGCGGGCAACTCGTCCACCGGCAGGCTGCTGGGCAGCAGCCGGACACCCGGCGCCGACCGGCCGGTCCAGAACGTCCCGATCTCCGCTGCCGCGGCCTTGGTCGCGCTGGTCACGTCGTCGATGTCCGAAGAGCCGTCGAGGCGGGGCAGTGCGGACAGGAAGTGGTGGCCGGAACTGGTGAGACCGCGCCCGGGGCGCGAGGGCACTCCGGCGGCCTGCCGCGATCCGACCTCGGACTCCATGCTGTCGCCGAGCCGGAGCTCGAGTTTGGTGCCCAGGAGGTCGCGCTGCTTGGGGCGGATCTCCGACCAGCGGACCGCCGAGGCCACCACGTGCACGCCGAAGGAGAGGCCGCGGGCGGCCAGCTCGGCGACGCGGTCCTCCAGCTCCTCGAAGTCCTGCCGGAGGGTGGCCCACCCGTCCACCACGAAGAAGACGTCGCCGTACGGGTCGTCGATCTGCCCGCTTCTGCGCAGCGCCCGGTAGGCGGCCATCGACTCCAGGCCCAGGGTGGTGAAGCGCTCCTCCCGCATCTCCAGCACCTGGGTCATCTCCTCGACGGTACGCAGCACCCGGTCGCGCTCAAGGCGGGTGGCCACCGAGCCGACGTGCGGCAGGCCCGCGATGGAGACGATGCCGCCGCCACCGAAGTCCAGGCAGTAGAACTGGACCTCCTCCGGGGTGTGTGTCAGGGCGAGCGAGAGGATCAGGCTGCGGAGCAGGGTGGACTTGCCGGTCTGCGGTGCTCCCGCGACGCCGACGTGCCCGTCGGCTCCGGAGAGGTCGGCGACCAGGAGTTCGCGCAGCTGCTCGTAGGGCCGGTCCACCATGCCGAGGGGCACCTTCAGGGCGCCGAGCGCCGGGTACTCGCTCGCGCTCATCCCGCGCACCGGATCGGGCACGATGCCCGGCAGCAACTGGTCCAGGCTCGGCGACTGGTCCAGTGGCGGCAGCCACACCTGGCGGGCGGGCGGGCCGGCGTCGGTGAGCCGGTCGATCAGCACCTCGAGCAGGCTCTCGGAGGACTCGGACTGCTCCTCGTCGAATGACTCGTCCGGTTCCGGCGCGGGAGCCGGGCCGATGGGTGTCGGGTCGGCCAAAAGCGGCGGCCGCTGCTCCAGGCCGAAGGGGACGATCTCGGCGGCCGGTCCGGGCTGGCCGCCGCCCGCGGTGGTGCGGGCCTGTGGCTCAGGGCAGGGTCCGGAGACGTAGGCGGCCTTGAAGCGGACCAGGTTGGTGGTGTCGATCTTCAGGTAGCCGTGGCCCGGGGCGGACGGCAGCTCGTAGGCGCCCGTGATGCCGATCACGCTGCGCGACTCCATGGAGGAGAACGTGCGCAGGGCGACCCGGTAGGAGAGGTGGCCGGCGACCTTGTGGATGCTGCCTTCGTCGAGTCGCTGCGAGGCGAGCAGCAGGTGCACGCCGAGGCTGCGTCCGACGCGTCCGATCATCACGAACAGCTCGATGAACTCCGGCTTGCTGGAGAGCAGCTCGGAGAACTCGTCGACGATGAGGAGGAGCGAGGGCATCGGGGCGAGCCGGGCGCCGCCGAGTCTCGCCTTCTCGTAGTCGAAGAGGTTGGCGTAGCCGGCCTCGCGGAGCAGTTCCTGACGGCGGATCACCTCTCCCTGGAGCGAGTCGCGCATCCGGTCGACCAGCGGCAGCTCGTCGGCCAGGTTGGTGATCACCGCCGAGGTGTGCGGCAGCTTCTCCATGTTGAGGAAGGTGGCGCCGCCCTTGAAGTCGACCAGGACCAGGTTGAGGATCTCGGAGGAGTGGGTGGCGCACAGGCCGATGACCAGGGTGCGCAGAAGTTCGCTCTTGCCGGACCCGGTGGCACCGATCAGCAGGCCGTGCGGTCCCATACCGCTCTGGGCGGATTCCTTGAAGTCCAGCTCGACGATGTCGCCGTCCTCGGTCACCCCGATGGGCACCCGCAGGCGGGCGTGTTGCGGGGTGCGCGGCCGCCACTGGGAGGCCACGTCGAACGCCCGCGGATCGCGGATGCCGAGCAGGGCGGTCAGGTCGAAGTCGTTCTCGAACGGTTCGTCGACCAGGTCCACGATCCCGCTGGTGCGCATCGGCGCGAGATACCTGGCCAGGCTCTCGGCCGCGGCCGGGCTCAGCTCGTCGGCCTTGGCGGAGGCCGTCGAGTCGCCGGAGGGGAACGTCACCCGGCCCTGCTCGGTGGTCAGGCGCAGCACCTTCGGGCCGCCGGTCATGGCGCCGGTCAGGTCGAGCAGCACGACGTTGCGCAGCCCGCCGCCGAGCAGCCGGGAGCTGGGCGGGATGGGCGTTCCGGCGGCGACGATCACCATGAACGGTTCGGACGCGCTGGGCGCTTCGGACTTGTCGTGGTCGGGGCGGTCGCTGACGTCCTGGCCCAGGAGCTCCAACAGGGCCTCGTGGTCGGTGGCGACGAGCCGCAGCGCGCCCGCCGCGTCATGCTCGCGGGGATGGGCGTTGTGCGGCAGCCACTTCACCCAGTCCCAGTCCGCCCGGCCCGGCTCGTCGGTGAGTACGGCGATCCGCAGTTCGTCCGGCGAGTGGAGGACGGCCAGCTGGCAGAGCATCGCCCGGACCATGCCGTACGCGTAGGCGCCGTCCCCGGCGAACTCGACGCTGCCGAAGCTGCGCAGCGAGACCGGGACGGCCATGCCCTCGACCGTCTGGTGGGTCTTGATGAACCTGCGCAGCGAGATCGCCGTGAGGGGTTCGAGGTCCTCGACGGGCTTGGTCTCCGGGGGGATGAAGCGCAGCGCGGCCCGCCGTGAGCCGAGCCCGATCCGGACCCGGGCGAAGTCGTCGTGGCTGGCGCGGCGCTCCCACAGCCGGGGGCCCATCGCCAGCGACCAGAGGTCCTCGGGTTCGGGGTGGTCCCAGGAGACGGCGGCCCGCTGCTCGGCCGCCGCCTCCCTGGCCTGCTTGCGCAGTTGGGCGAGGTAGCGCAGGTAGTCCCGGCGCTCGGACCGCATCCGGCGTTTGCGTTCCTTGCCCGACTGCCCGAGCTGGGTCAGGCTCATCGCGATCATGGAGACGCCCATCATCCCGGACATCATGTAGGTGGTGGGCGAGCCGTTACCCAGCGAGAGCCCCACCGCCATGGCCGCCGAGCCCAGACCCATGGGGAGAAAGGCCAGCGCGGACCCGAAGTCGGCGCTCGCCGGCTCGCCGAGCACCGGCGGCTCGGCCAGCTCGATCTCGCCCTCGGGCATCTCAGGAGCGGCCGCGCGCTGTCCGCGCTTCACCGGCACCGTGTTCGTCATCCCGGTCCTCCCATGGACGTCGTGCGGGAGCACTCGTGGAGCGTCACAGCGCTCCGCAGCGCATCGCGTAGGCCACCGCGTGCGAGCGGTTGCGCAGGTTCAGCCGTGTCAACATGCCGCTGACGATGTTCTTGATGGTCCGCTCCGAGTAGTTCAGCCGCTCTGCGATCTCCACGGTGTCCAGGCCGTCGGCGAGCAGCCTCAGCACCTCGACCTCCCGCTCCTGCAGACCGCCGACGGTCAGCCCGTTGGGCACCAGCACGGTGCGCTGAATCGTCCTGACCTGTTCGAGTAGCCACCCGACCATCTGTTCGGGAACGAGCGCGCGGTTTCGACTGCTGTCCCGGATGGTCTTCACCAGGCGGTCCCGGTCGGCCTCCTCACGGGGCAGGAAGCCCGCCAGGCCGCTGACGACCGCCCGCATCAGGTGGTGCTCGCTGATGGTTTCGGCGAGAAGCACGATGCGCATCTCGGAATTGGTCGACTCAGTGGCGGCCTCTTCCATCCAGCGGATCACGTTCTCAGTGGTCTGGTGGACGGTGATCAGCAAGACGTCGGCTTCGCGCCTCCGGGCGGGCGGAAGCAGCGTGATCCCCGGGGTGGAGCGCAGGGAGGCCACGGCACCCTCACCGCTGACCGGGTCGCCGGCGTGCACGGCCACGCTGATCTCAGCGTTCCGTTTACTCACCGTCGGCGCCTCTACTGTGCTGGCGGCCATCCCTACCAGCCTTCGCCGACCGGGGGGCGCGTATCAGCGACGGCTCGCACCGCGAGAGAACGGTCAGTGGCCATGGACGCTCCAATGCTGAGGTGTGTGCTCCCCACGCCCTCGTGGGTCCTTGCTGGATGTTCCAGCGGCCGCTCCGGCCACCCGGCAAGCCATCGATGGATGTCTGCCTCTCGCCGCTGAACTGCGCAGAGGGACTGGTGGGCCCCTGGGCAAGGAGAGTCGTGGGTACGAGTTGGACCGCCGAACAAAGTGCTTAACAGTTAAAGCACTTCGCGAAAGGGGTCAAGCAAAGGTTAGGTAATGCAAAGCCGGACACGACGTTATTGACTACACCGCCTGACCAGGCGAAACCCCGCAACGTAGGGGCACAGGCGAGCACGACCGCGGCGACGGGGAACGCCTGCCGAACATTGCGTTCACAAAATGTTCACCAGTGGTCTGGCCCGAGGCCCGAGCGCCTCGGCGAGCTCACGGATGACTCCGGTTGCCGAAAAGGCCCTGCCGCCACGCCCCGGCAACGAGGAGGCACGGAGCGGGTCGGCCCCGGGGTTCGACCACCCGCCCGCCTCTGGGGATGTGCTGCCGGCCGGTGCTTCGCCCCTGCGGTCCTGCCGCGACGCGACGCCATCCCTCGCCACAGCCGCCCGGGGGTGGGACACCCCGGACGGCGACCCGGGTTGCTCAGCGCGGCAGTCGGACGTCGAGGGAGTACAGGCGGGTGATCTGGGTCTTCCGCTCATTGTCGTCGCTGACCAACAGGATCCTCAGGCGCCCGGCGGCCGTGCGGCCGGTCACGGCGAGTCCTTCGATGTTGTCCAGCAGGGGGTTGGGCTGAGGCTGCAGGGCCGTGGCGCCGAGGGAAGGGCAGTCGGCGAGGTCGGCCAGCAAGGTCTTGTGGACCAGACGGGCCGAGCCGCCCGCGGTGAGGTTCTCGGTTCCGCTCACGTCGTCGGCCCGGCTTGGGTCGGCCAGGTAGAGGCGGACGGTGTTGCCGACACCGGCGGTGAAGCCGCGTTCGAGGACAAGCAGTCGGCCATCTCCGGCGGACTGGATCTCGGAGACCCCCAGGCCCTGGTCGACCCGATAGCCGTACTGGGCACCGGTCTCGAAATGCTTGCCGACGCCGGCGCGACGCCAGGTCTGCAGCCGCACCACGTCGGTCTCGTCGCCGGAGAGCGCGCCCTCCATGGAGGCGACCAGGGTGCGTCCCCCGGGCATGAGCGTCAGCCCTTCGAATGTCTGGTTGTGCACAGCTCGCCCCGCCGGGGCGACAGCGAGGGCGGCCGGCACCGGCAGCGCCTCGACCGCCGTACCGTCGCGGTCGTAGCGGGTGACGGAAGGTTCTGTCTCGGATGTGATCAGCCGGGTACCGTCCAGGTCGACGACCAGTCCTTCGGAGTCCGGCGCCCTGCCGTTCAGGTCGGTCAAGGGTGCCACCGTCACTGCATCGGCGCTCAGTGAGCCGGCCTTTTCCCGCACGTCGAGCGAGAAGATGTACGACTCGTCGGACACGGCGGCGATCCGGCCACCCCGGTCGACGGCGAGGGCGGACAGATTGCCCACATAGACGCCGTCCAGCGTCTTCTTGTCGAGGTCGTCGGAGAAGGCCCGTATGCGGACGAGGTCGGAACAGTCACGTGACGGGGCGGACGAGCCCGAAGCGGACAAGGCCGGGGAGTCGGCGTAAGCGGCGCCCTGGACCAGCGCGGCACCGATGGCCAGGCTCATGGCCATCGCGCCAATGATCGACGTACTCAAACGCATGTGCATACTCCTTGGGCGCCAGAACGAAGGGGAGGTCTTTCCCGGCGCGGGCTGCGCACGTTGGGCATCCTCGGCCAACATCCGCGGCGGCACGTACACCTCGGGCATCACGTGCATGGCCGCACCGAGGCGCACGTGACCATGAAGGGCAAGGCGAACGGCCGAGCACCGCACGGGTTCAACAAAATGTCAACCTACAGCGGCGGAAGCCAGGTGTCTCTACCCGTATAGCAAAGACCGCATTGCGTAACTTGTGTTCATCGTCGCTGCGGCTCCGGGCCCCATCGGCCACACCTCTCGGCCGCCACTGAAGTGACAACTCGGCCTGCTCCTAAGCCGATTGGCAAGTCGGAAGCGCCGCGCGATCACTAGTCGTAAATGATCGTGACAACACCGAAATCAAGAAGATTTTCGGACTTTGCTGACTCTTTCCTAGGGGCCACTTAGCATCCAGGGACTGTCGCGAAGCGGAATGAATAGATCCGCTTGCCGTGCTCGCCCCCATGCACCCAAGGACGCCCGATGCCGTCACGGACTCCTGCCCTTCAGCGCCTACGGTCCATCCGAGCCTCGCTGCTGCTGCTCGCCCTGGTCCCGAGCCTTGCCCTCGGCGGCCTCTGGGCCACCACCACCGCCGAGGGACTGTCACAGGCGTTCAGGCTGCGCGCCGAAATGAAGACCAACCAGGCCATCGCCAAGCCGTTCGGCGACATGATCGACGCCGCGGCCCGCGAACGGACGCTCAGCGCGATCTATCTGGCCGCCCCCGACGCCTCGCGGGACGCCCTGAAGGCACAGCGCCGCAAGACGGACATCGCCGTGGCCGAGATGGCACGGCTTCCCACCGCGCTGAAGGACGCCCCCCAGAAGTCCAAGGCGGCGTTCAAGCCGGTCGCGGATGCCATGCGGGTACTGGACCTGCCCAACCTGCGGGCCCGTATCGACCGCCGGTCCATCGACGCTCGGACGGCCACCGCGGCGTTCACCAGCGTCATCGACGCCGAGATCCTCGGCACCGACCAGGCCCTCCGGGTGAGTGACTCGTCCCTGGTGGCGGAGGCCATCCCGATCAGGATCCTGATCGACGCCCGTGAACAGCTGCAACTGGAGGACGCCACGCTGGCACCCGCCGTGGCGCGCGGACGGCTGAGCTCCGAGGACCGGGCCGCCTTCGACAGCGCGGTGGGTGCGCGTCGCTACCTGATCGCGAGCCTGAACGGTCAGCTGGACGCCCGGCACCTGGCGGAGGTGAAGAAGCTCACCGGCAGCCAGACGTGGAAGGCCATGGAGAAGATCGAAAACGCCGTCATCACCGAGCGGGCCGACGACGGCACCGCCCTGCCTGCGGCGGCCCGGCAGTGGCCCCGCGCCCAGGCCGAAATCCAGCCGCGGATGCAGATGGTCACGGTCGGCCCCATCATCGCTCTCATCGCCCAGAGCCAGGACCGAGCAGACTCCCTGCTGCGGCAGGGTCTCGTCACCAGTGGGGCGGAACTCCTCACCGTCATCCTGGTGGCTCTGCTGTCCTGGCGGGTCACCCGCTCCCTGATGCGGCGTCTGGCCGGCCTGCGCAGAGCCACACTGGAGCTGGCCGACACCCGGCTGCCCGGCCTGATCGACCGGCTCAACCGCGGGGAGAACGTCGACGTCGAGTCGGAAGCCGCAGACCTCGACTACGGCAACGACGAGCTCGGCAAGGTCGCCCACGCCTTCAACTCCGCCCAGCGCACCGCGCTGCACAGCGCCGTAGGTCTCGCCGACGCCCGCCGCGGCTTCCAGAAGGCCATTCTGAGCGTCGCGCGGCACACCCAGAACCTGGTGAACCGTCATCTGAGCCTGCTGGACACGATGGAGCACAAGCACCAGGAGCCCGACGTGCTGAAGGGGCTCTACGAGCTGGACTCCCAGGCGAGCCAGATACGCCGCTACGAAGAGAACCTCGTGATCATCAGCGGGGGACAGCCCGGACGCCGCTGGACGCAGCCGGTCCCCGTCGTCGACGTCATCCGCGGCGCCGTCGGCGAGGTCGCCGACTACCAGCGCATCACGGTGCACGCCGACGAACAGCTGAAGCTGGCCGCGCACGCCGTGTCCGACGTGATCCACGTGCTGGCGGAACTCATGGAGAACGCCACCACCTACTCGCCGCCCGTCTGCCCGGTGTGGGTCCGCACCGAGCAGGTCGGCAAGGGACTCGCTGTCGAGATCGAGGACCGCGGACTCGGCATGCGGGAAGAGGAGTACGCCGAGGCCAACCGGAGACTCTCGCAGCCGCCGCAGTTCGACGTCCTGGCCCTCGCCGACGACGCACGTCTCGGCCTCTTCGTGGTCGCCCGGCTGGCCGCCCAGCACGGTATCCGGGTCACGCTGCGCTCCTCGCCGTTCGGCGGCACCTCGGCGGTGCTCCTGATCCCCTCGAGACTTCTGATCGAGGACTCCCTGATGCTCCCGGACTCCCCCGTGTTCCCAGATTCTCCGACGATGCCAGAGGCGGACACCCAGCCCACCGCGGCCCTCGTCGGCACGGCCCGGCAGCCGGACACCCAACCCGCTCCCCGCCCCGCTCCCGCTTCCCACTACGACGAGCAGGCTTCCGAGCGACCCTCCGTCTTCACCCCCCTGCGCCGCCCCGTCACCCCACAGGTTTCCAGTACCGCCCGGGCGGTCGGGCCCGTGGCGACCATGCCCCCAGCGGTCTCCTTCCCCGTCCACGGCGCTCCGCCCCTGCCGCAGCGTGTCCCCCAGACGAGCCTGGCCGAAGAGCTGCGCCGTGACGCGCCCTCCGCCCAAGTCCTCCGGGCAGACCCGGATCCACTGCCGTCGGCGGAACAGGCCGCCAAGACGATGTCCGCCTTCCAGCGCGGCACCCAGCACGCCCGTGACTTCAACGTACGCCCCGTCCCCGACCTCGATTCCTCCGCGACGACAAAGGCCCCGCAATGACCGTTCACCCGCACCGCGCCCCCGCCACCTCCCGCCTCGACTTCCTGCTGACCGGCCTCGTACACCAGGTGACCGGCGTGCGATTCGCCGTCGTGGTGTCCGAGGACGGGCTGGTGGTCAGCAAGTCCTCGGCCTTCCCCAGGCCCGAGGCCGAGCGGCTGGCCGCGACCGTGTCGGGGCTGATGAGCCTGAGCCGGGGCGTCAGCGCCGACTTCGACGGGGGGTCGGTCGTCCAGTCGATGCTGGAGATGCGCAACGGTTTCCTCATCCTCACGTCGGCCGGTGCCGGCACGCACCTCGCCGTGCTGACCGATGCTCAGGCCGATGTCGGCGTCGTGGCGTTCGAGATGAACATGCTGGTGAAGAAGGTCGGTGAGCACCTCGGTTCCGCCCCCCGCGCCGAGATCTCCGCGCTGCACGGCGCAGGCGGTTTCGAGCGGTGAGCGGCAGCCCCCAAGAATCCTGGGCGCAGCCCGAGGGGGGCACTTGGAGGACGGTACGGACGTTCACACTGACCGGCGGCCGCACGCAGCCGAGCCGGGACGTCTTCACCCTCATCACCCTGGTGACGACACTCGACCCGCCCCCGGCGTCCGTCGGACACGGTCTGCAGCCGGAGCACCTGCGCATCCTGCGCATGTGCGCGCAGCCCCTGGCTGTCGCCGAGATCTCCGCCTATCTGGACCTGCCCGTCTCCGTGACGACCATCCTGCTCTCGGATCTGCTGGAACAAGGCCGGATCCTCGCCCGCCCGCCCATCCACGTGGCCGAAAGCCCACAGACCGCACTGCTGCAGAGAGTGAGGAACGGCCTTGCCCGGCTCTGACAACGCCCCTGAGGCTGTCAAGATCCTGATTTCCGGCGGGTTCGGCGTCGGCAAGACCACCATGGTCGCCGCCATCAGCGAGATCACACCGCTCCGTACGGAGGAACGACTCACCGCCGCGGGGGTCGGGGTGGACGACGTGATCGGCGTGGAAGCCAAGACGACCACGACGGTCGCCCTGGACTTCGGCCGCATCACGCTCACCCCCGACCTCGTGCTGTACCTGTTCGGCACACCCGGCCAGCAGCGCTTCTGGTTCATGTGGAACGACCTGGCTGTCGGCGCCATCGGCGGGGTGGTGCTGGTGGACACGTGGCGCCTGGAGTCGAGCTTCGCCGCCATCGACTTCTTCGAGAAGCGCGGCATCCCCTTCGTGGTGGCCGTCAACAACTTCGAGGGGCGGCCGCACTACAGCGTCGAACAGATCCGCGGAGCTCTCGCTCTCCCCCCGACGTCGCCGGTGCACGTGTTCGACGCCCGGGAGCGCGGCGCCTGTCGGGACGTACTGGTGGGCCTGGTCGACCATGTGCTCGCCCAGGTGTCCGATCCCTTGCCGACGACCCGCTGACCGACTGCCCGGTCTCGGCGGCAGAGGGCGACCGTGGTGTGGTCGGCCCGGATCCCCTGACCACCCGGACTGCATCACGCCGACGACCTCATTCATACAAGCAGACGATCTCCACCCACGCCGACCAGAGCCTCTTCTGGCCCGTCAAAGCGGTACTGCAGGGTGTTCGACGGTGTCTCACTCACGCCTCAGACCCTCTCACGTATCACGAAAACTCACACGGCCCGGGGAATCCGACGGCTCCTGACCCTGGGTGCGGTGCGCGACGGCGACCGGGCTCCTGCATGTCGGCGAACCGCCCGGCCCCGAACCCGGCCCGGGGCAACGGGTGTGGGTCTACGGCGGCCGGTCCTACCGGCCCTTCGGTGCCGCCTGAGTGACTCACCGGAAAGCCGCCTCGGGCTGCGCCGTCGTCTGCCGGCGTCGGCCGAAGACCTCGTTCTCGCCCTGTTCGTGGGGCTGGGCTTCGCTGTCGCCGCTGCCGTCGTGCACGTCGGTGGACAGCAGGTGTTCGGCGCCGTGTTCGAGGGCCTTGGCTGCCTCGGTCGAGCGGGGGAGCATGGTCTTCTCGTAGGTGAGGACGGCGTCGTCGACGGTGGCGGCGTTCGCGAGGGCGAGGGCGAGTTCGCCGGCGTCGAGCATGGCGAGGTTGACGCCCACGCCGAGCGGGGGCATGAGGTGGGCGGCGTCGCCGAGCAGGGTCACCGTCGCATCGTGTTCCCAGGTGTGCGGGACCGGGAGGGCGAGGATCGGGCGATCGACGTAGGGGCCGTCGTTTTCGGTGATCATCCGGCGCATGCGGGGCGACCAGTGGGCGTATTCGTGGCGTAGCACGGCGCGGATGCCGTCGGTGTCCTCGGCGGTCAGCCCGTGGGTGCTGATCCAGTCGAGGGGGACTCGTCGGATGATGTGGACACGGATGTGGTTTCCGCTGTTGCGCTGGGCGAACAGGGCGCGTTCGCCGTCGGCTGCGTGTGCGCTGCCCGCACCGACCAGCTCGGCGATCTCGGGGTGTCGGTTCTCGACGTCGGAGAACCACGCTTCCAGGAAACCGACTCCGGTGTACTCGGGGACGGCGGGGGACACGGCCGGGCGTACCCGGGAGAAGGCGCCGTCGGCGCCGATGACCAGATCGGTCTCGATGCTCGTGCCGTCGGCGAAGTGCAGTCGCCGCGGCCCGTCGGCGGGTCCACTGATCGTGTCGAGGGCGTGGCCCCAGCGCACCGTTCCCGGCTGCAGGGAGTCGAGCAGCAGGTCGCGCAGTTGGCCGCGGTCGATTTCCGGCTTGAAGAGTTCGTCGGGCGCCGGGACGTGACGGGAGGTGATCGTGCCGGTCGGGTCCAGCCGGCGCATTTCCTGCCCTTCGGGACGGGCGAGGGCGAAGAACTCGTCGAGCAGGCCGGCTTCGCGCAGGGCGACCTGGCCGTTGTCGGCGTGCAGGTCGAGGGTGCCGCCCTGGTTGCGGGCGTGGGGGCCCGGGTCGCGGTCGTAGACGGTGACCGCGATGCCGCGCTGCTGGAGGATGCGAGCGCAGGTCAGTCCGCCGGGTCCGGCGCCGATGATGCTGATGCCGGCGTTGGCGGGTTCTGGGGAGTTCATGGTGGTTCCTTCCGGTCGGCGAGGAGGAGACATCGGGCGAAGAGAGCGGGGCGGGGCACTCCGGCGTCGGCCTGGGCCGGGAAGTGCGCGAGCGTCCCTTGATGGATCAGGACGGTCACGGGCGGTGCGCCGCCCGATGACCCTGCCTGCGGGACGTGCCGCTCAGGTGCTCACGGCCTCATAAAATCAGAACAAGAAAAAAAGTACAACAACTCTACTTTGCGATTGGTTCGACTTCCGATACGCTCCAGCCATGACCGTGCCCCCCGTCAGCCGCCGCGACCGCAAGAAGGCGGCCACCCGGCAGGCGATCGCCGACGCCGCACTGCGGCTCTTTCTGGAGCGTGGCTACGATCACGTAGGCATCCGTGACATCGCCGACGCCGCCGACGTGTCGACCGCCACCGTGTTCAAGCACTTCAGCGGCAAGGAAGCGCTGGTGTTCGACCAGGACCATGACCGGGAGTCAGAACTGATCGCCGCGGTGCGGGAGCGACCGTCCGGTCAGAGCATCCTCGACGCCCTCCGCCGGCACGTCGTCGACACCTGGCCCTCGATCGAGGCGCACCCCCAGGCGGCCGAGTTCACCCACCTGGTGCAGTCCACGCCGGTGCTGCGCGCCTACGCCGAACGCATGTGGACCAGGTACACCGACAGCCTCAGCGCGGCCATCGCCGACGAGGTCGGCGTGGACCACGACGACCTCGCATGTGCGGCTCTTGCCCGCTTCGTACTCGACATCCCGGCCCTCGCTCGTGGTCGGCAGGACCGCCGAGCCGCCGTCGAGGCGATCTTCGACATCCTCACCCAGGGCTGGGAACCGCCCGGCAAGCCGTCTGCGCCGTAGCCCCCCGCGCGTTTCACCTTGACCCCGGCGAGTTGCCGCGCGTGGGGACCGAGGCCATCCGGCCGAGGGGAAGCCTGCGGATCCGGTGGGAGCAGCGGCCGTTCCCCCGGCGCTTCGCGGCGGGGGAGGTGTCCGTGAGCGGCTCGGTCACGTGGGCCCGGTGCCCGTACGAGCGGGGGACGACGTCCGGCGGTCGCCGTCCGGCGCCGGGTCGGCCGGTCCGGGCGGCCCGCCGGGACCGGCTCCTGGTACCGGGTGTCCGAGGGCCGACTCGGTGCTCTCGCCGAGGAAGCCGCCCGACTGGTGCTGCCACAGCTTGGCGTAGGCACCGTTCACGGCGAGCAGCTCCTCGTGGGTGCCCTGCTCCACGACGTTTCCGCGGTCGAGGACGACGAGACGGTCCATGCCGGCGACGGTGCTCAGACGGTGGGCGACCACGAGGGCCGTACGTCCGTCCATCAACCGCCACAGGGCGTCCTGGACGAGGATCTCGCTCTCCGAGTCGAGCGCGCTGGTCGCCTCGTCGAGCAGCAGGATCGGGGCGTCGCGCAGGATGGCCCTGGCGAGGGCGACGCGCTGGCGCTGGCCGCCCGAGAGTTTGACACCCCGCTCCCCCACCAGAGTGCCGAAGCCGTCGGGGAGTTGGTCGGCGAACTCCGTGACGTGCGCGGCCGCGGCCGCGGCGTGGATCTCCTCGTCGGTGGCGCCGGGCCGGGCGAAGGCGATGTTCTCCCGCAGGCTGCGGTGGAACATGGCGGGTTCCTGCGGGACGTAGGCGATCAGTGAGCGCAGGTCGGTCTGACGCAGCCGGCTGATGTCCTGACCACCGATCAGGATGCGTCCGTC
Source organism: Streptomyces sp. NPDC049687 (assembly GCF_044465285.1). Lineage (NCBI taxonomy): Bacteria > Bacillati > Actinomycetota > Actinomycetes > Kitasatosporales > Streptomycetaceae > Streptomyces > Streptomyces sp. NPDC049687. The sequence continues at coordinate 292,089 of NZ_JBITLN010000004.1, read as the reverse complement.
GTCGATGTCCGACATCCGCAGCAGGAGCCGGGTGAGTGTGGTCTTGCCGCCGCCGGACCTGCCGACCAGACCGATCCGTGCGCCCGCGGGCACGTCCAGGTCGAGCCCATGGAAGATCGGCCTCGCGCCCGGGTGGGCGAAGGTCACCGCCTCGAAGCGGATGCCGGTGTCCCGCGGTGCGAGCGGTTCGGGTTCCCTCGGGTCGAGCACGGTGGGCGGCTCCAAGAGCAGCTCCGTGAACTGCGCGGCCTCGGTCATCGAGCTTTCCAGACGCCGGTAGATCTGGTTGAACTCGAACATGATCTCGGTGGCGTTGGAGTAGTAGGTGAAGGCGACGACGACCTCCTCCACTCCCTGGCCCGAGCCGCCGAAGACGATGGCGACCAACAGACCCAGCACGTTGGTCAGCACGGACATGGGGGCGATCAGTGTGTCGACGCGCAGGTTGCCGTAGTCCCACGACCTCAGCGTCAGACGCCGGGAGTCCGCGACACGGCCACGGTGTTCGTCGGCCTCCCGCTCCTCGGCCGCGAAGGCCCGGATGGTCTCCATGTTCACGAGGCTGTCGGCGACGTGGCCGGAGACCCGGGCGATCGCCGCCTCGCGGTCATGGACGAGCCGCTGCCGGCGACGGACCAGAGGTGTCGCGGCCACCACGGTCAGCGCGATCATCACCAGCAGGCCGGCGACGAGCATCGGTTCGTAGCTCCACAGCACCACGGCACCGAACACCAGGGGGACGAGACTGCCGACGATCCGGTACGTCACCGTGTCGACGAAGTCCTCGAAGCGCTTGCCGAAGCTCAGCACCCGTTTGGTCAGGGAGCCGGCGAAGTTGTCGTGGAAGAACGCCGCGTCCTTGGCGAGGAGTTCGTCCATGCCGCTCACGTACAGGTGTTCCATGCCGAGGGCGTCCACCCGGTTCAGGCAGTGCTGCCCGACCCGCCACACGGCCTCGGCGAGCAGCAGCGTCGCGCCGAAGCCCAGTACGTACGGCAGCGCCGAACTGAGGGTGATACCGCCGTCGTCGGCGGCCTTTCCCGCCAGTTTGGCGATCAGGAGGGGGGCGATGTAGCGGATTCCGATGTTGCCCACGGCCGGTAACAGCAGCGCGGGCAGGGCCAGCCGTCGAAGTCGCAGCAGTTCCCGTCCGTATTGGCGCAGTGCCAGAACGACCGCGCTCCTGCCCGGCGTCGGCCCTGGCGTGACTGTTGTCCCCATCACACTCCCGGAGGTTCGGAAGTCGGAAGTGTCCCGTCGGGGGAGGTCCTCAGTCCAGGCATTTACCGCGGATTGATGAGAACCGGACACCGCCGCAGCCAGCGTGCGCAGCGGACGTGTCCAGTGGTGAGTTCTGTAGGTGGCGAAGCCGTCGTCGCAGTTCAGGAGCTCGGGGTTCGGTGGAACGCGTGGAGGGGCTCTGGTGCCGTACCGGCACCAGAGCCCCGAAGGAACCGCTGCACCATCTGCCGACCACTGTGCTGCGCCGGCCTTCTGTATCCGCCGACCCGACCGAAATGCCGTCGGGGACGCGGGGATCGCGGTTGCTTGACCGGAGACCACCTCACTGTCGATGTCCTGCGGTACCCGGGCTCGAGATGTCCACCCAGGCGATCCCGATGGCGTTCGGCTCCTCCGTCTTCCCTCGGTGATCAACCACTCACGGCGGCCCCTGACCACTGCGGGCCACCCGGTGCGGTCGTCAGCCCCGTCGCCATCCTGCGAAAACCCTGGCTTCGGAGCTCCACCACCGCACCGTCCTGCGCACGGCGACTTCCCGTACTGCTGCCCGGCAGTTCGTCTCTGTCGGGCCTTGCTCGATCTCGACTACGAGAGAAACCATAATCATGCCACCATCGAATGTCTACTCCGGCCACCATAGATTTCCGTTTCCTCGAAGAGGAGGTAACCCGCCTCAACTGGTCCACAAACGGTCGGAGCGGCCCCGAGCCGAAGCCCGGCGCCAGAAGCGCCCCACGGCCGCGCAGCCCATGGGCATGCCGGTGCCTCGAAGAGGATCTGCGCCGCGGCGGGGACCGCCGCACACGGGAACCGACTGCGACCCCGACACCCTCGAGGCGCGCGCCACCGCTCAGCAGCCGAACGGCCGGTGAATATAATCTGCGTCGTGTCGAAACCTGACGAGTTGCTGGTTGCCGTCGCCGCTCTGGTGGAATCCGGGCAGAGCAACCAGATGTCCCTGACCGTGGTCACCGGTGGTGCTGTCATCACCGGTCGGCTGGCTCCCGAAGCAGTGTGGAGGCAGAGAGTCTCGGAGGTACTGACGGACTCGGACCGTCTGGGCGAGTTCTCCGCCGTCTTCCACACGCCCGCGCCGAACGGGCCGCCCACGCATCTGCACTTTCACGTCGCCCGGATCCTGCAGGGCACGGTGGGGATCCCGGAGACGGGCGGAATGTACCGTGTCGCGATCGAGGACGTCGGCGCCTGGACCGTGGGCGACTTCAGCTATTCCGACCGCTGACCTCGGACGAGTCCGGACGTCGAAGGAGCGGCGAGCGCCCGCGGACCCCGACAGCCCCGGCCGGTTCGCGTCATGGGTGTCGAGCCTTGTTTCCCTGACGGCTCTCCAGCGACGGCCGTGCCAAACACCGCCAGGAGGCAGTCCCGGCCGCGGGCCGTCCACCGGCGGCCGCGTACCGGACCTGACCGGGTGGCGTCGACCGCGTCACGTCACCAGGTCCGTGGGAGCGTGTGGGCGACGTACTCGGTGAGGTCGAGCAGCCGGTTGGTGTAGCCCCACTCGTTGTCGTACCAGCCGAAGACCTTGACCAGTTCGCCGTGCGCCTGCGTCAGCGGGGCGTCCAGGACGCACGAGGCGGGGTCGCCGACGACGTCGCGGGAGACGATCGGAGCGTCCGAGACCCGCAGGATTCCCTTCAGCGGCCCGTCGGCGGCCTCCCGGAACGCCGCGTTGACCTCGTCCGCGGTCACGGGCCGGTCGAGGATCACGCTGAGGTCGGTCAGCGAGCCGTCCTCGACGGGGACGCGTACGGCGATGCCGTCCAGCGTGCCGGCCAGCTCCGGCAGCACGAGGCCGACCGCGCGGGCGGCTCCGGTGCTGGTGGGGATGATGTTGACGGCGGCGCTGCGGCCGCGGCGCAGGTCCTTGTGCGGGCCGTCGAGGACCACCTGGTCGTTGGTGTAGCCGTGAATGGTGGTCATCAGGCCCTTGACCAGGCCGAAGTGCTCGTCGAGCACCTTCACCACGGGCGCCACGCAGTTGGTGGTGCAGGAGGCGTTGGAGACGACGTGGTCGTTCTCCGGGTCGTACGTGCCCTCGTTGACGCCCATCACGATCGTGGCGTCGACTCCCTTGCCCGGCACCGAGAGCAGGACCTTGCGGGCGCCCGCCTTCAAGTGCAGGCCGGCCTGCTCGCGGGTGCGGAAGCGGCCGGTCGACTCGATGACCAGGTCCACGCCGAGGCCCGCCCAGTCCAGCTCCGCCGGGTCACGCTCGGCCGTGACGGCGATCCGGTGTCCGTCCACGGTCAGTGAGACGTCGTCGTGTTCGACGGCGCGGCCGATACGCCCGTACGTCGAGTCGTACGCCAGCAGATGGGCCAGCGCCTCCGGCGAGGTCAGGTCGTTGACCGCCACGACCTCGACCGGTGCGCCGGTGCCGCTCTCCGCGCGCTCCAGCACGCAGCGCAGGTAGTTGCGTCCGATGCGGCCGAAGCCGTTGATGCCCACGCGCACGGTCATGTCCGTCGCCTCCCGGTGAGTGCCGCCCGGCGGTGTCCGGGGTGCGCTGCCAGCCTGGTGGCCGGGGGGACGATCCGGCTTGGGCCGCACGGGGGTGAGGTGAGGGACGTTCGACCCTGCGGGCTTGGAGCTCCGGACAAAAGTGGCGATCAGCTCGCGGCGTCTTACGCGGTGGCCACCGGAGGCGAGCGCGGCCAGGACCGACGGCCCCCAGGACGCCCCTGACCGGCCCTCGTGGCAGCCCCGGTCGGTGGCCACGCTGGTCATGGGCCCGAGCGGGCGGCCTGCGCCCCGGGCCGAAGGAGTTGATCGCCATGACAACCCTGACGGGAACGCCGGATCGTCCGGTCCGGGTGAGCGCGGTGCTGGACGCGCCGCTGTCCCGGTGGCTGTGGCTGGTGAAGTGGATCCTGGTCATTCCCCACTGTGTGGTGCTGTTCTTCCTCTGGATCGCCTTCACCGTGGTGAGCGTGATCGCGTTCTTCGGCATCCTGTTCACCGGGCGCTATCCGCGCGCCCTGTTCGACTTCAACCTGGGTGTGCTGCGCTGGAGCTGGCGGGTCGCCTACTACTCGTACGGCGCGCTCGGCACCGACCGGTATCCGCCGTTCAGCCTGGGTGAGGAAGCCGGCTATCCGGCGCGGCTGGACATCGCCTACCCCGAACGGCTCTCCCGGGGTTTGGCGCTGGTGAAGTGGTGGCTGCTGGCCGTCCCGCACTACATCGTCATCGGCTTCTTCCTCGGTGGCCTGCACCTCGGCTGGTGGAACGGCGGGCTCGTCGCCGTCCTCGCGGTGGTCGCCGCCATCACCCTGGCCTTCACCGAGAAGTACCCCAAGGGCCTGTACGACCTGATCCTCGGCCTCAACCGGTGGGTGCTGCGAGTCGCCGCCTACGCCGCCTTGATGACGGACACGTATCCGCCGTTCCGGCTCGACATGGGCGGCACGGAACCGAGCGAACCGGAGGTGCTGTCGTGACAGGCTGCCGCCCACACCTGGTCGGCGCGATCGCCCTCGCCGCCTTCGGGCAAAGTGGCCGCGGTCGTGCCGGCGGCCAACCGCGGCATGCGTTCTCCTGCCGGAGTCCGCGGGATCACCACCCGTCGTTGCCTCCGAGGCCCGTCAGGGCGCCCACCGGGTCGGGGTCGGGGGTGCCGCGCGGCCACCAGTCGTCGTGGCCGGGCTCCGACTCGTACGCATACCACAGGCCGTCGCGGCCGAAGCGGAGCTGGACGTGGCCGCGGGGGTGGGTGAGGTGGTTGCGCCAGGGGCGGAAGGCGGGAAGGTCGGCGGCGAGGAGCAGGGGGCGGGCCCGGTCGAAGCGGCCGGCCGGGGGATCCCAGGGCTCCTCGAGGACGGTGAGGCCGTCCGGCCCGCCCTGCCGCCAGGCGGCGACCGCGCGCGCCAGCTCGGAGGGGGTGCGGCCGGCTGCGGAGGCGAGCGAGGCGTAGAGGGAGCGGGTGGCGGCGGTGAGCCCGGAGCCGGGGCGGGCCGCGGCAAGGCGTACCGCGTCCTGCCAGAGGGTCAGTTCGCCGATCTCGTCGTGGCCGGTGGTGAGCAGGGCGTGGGCGCGGGCGGCGGCGTCGGTGGCGAGCTGGTCGAGGGCGAAGGAGTCGGGGCCGTCCGGCGCGGACGGGTAGGCCGGGGGCTGCTCGGGGTGCGGGGGGACGGGCAACGGGGCGGGCAACGGCGGGAGTCGACGCGCGGGGGCCAGGGCCTCGGTGGCCCGGACTCCCGGCAGGGGGGCCGGCAGCCGTTCCTGGGCGGCGCGGGCCGCACGGGTGGCGTTGCGGCGGGACAGGGCGTCGAGCAGTTCGCGCTCGCCCCGGCCGCGCAGCAGGAGCAGCACGAACGGGTCGGCGTCCAGCAGCCGTGCGGTCTGGTAGCAGAGGGCGGCCGCGTGCTTGCAGGGGTGGCCTCGGTCGGGGCAGCTGCAGTGCGGCTCGAGGTCGCCGGGGCCGGGGAGCAGGGGCACCCCGCACTCGGCGAGGGACTCCGGCATCTCCTTGTCGAGCAGTGCGGCGATGTGCGCGGGGCGTTCCACCGCGGCGTCCAGGAAGCGCTCCCAGTCGTCGTCCTCGAACGTACGCAGCCGCACCTGGACACGGTAGGGGCGCGGGCGGCTGCCCTGTACGTACGCCAGGACGAGGCCGGGGGTGACGGTGATCGCGTCGACGTTGCCCTGCTGGGCGTAACTCCGGCCCCGGGCCAGCCTCTTGATGTCGAGGGCGCCTTCCTCCAGCGCGGTGACCCAGGCGTTGCCCCACCAGGTCTCGGCGAAGCGGGTGTCGTCGGCCTCGCCGGGGGCGGGGAGGGGCGGGAAGGCGGGGAAGGTGCGGCGGTGATCACCGTCGCGTGAGGGCGCGGCCATCGAGCGGGGGGAGCCGGCGGGAGGTGGGGTGGGGTCGGCCGTGGCGGCACCGGGGTCGGGTCCGAGGAGGGGGCCGGGTGAACCCGGCGCGGTCGCGCCGGGTTCCCGCTGCGGCGGGGCCTCGGCGGAGGCGGCGTCCTCCGCCGGCATCCCGAAGGCGCCCGCGAGCAACTCCCGCAGATCGCGCGCGCGGTCGGAGGGACCCTGATCCCCGACGCGGCCCGGGCCCTGGCGGGCCGACCTGGCGGAGGGGCTGCCGGGCGAGGTCGCGGTGGAGGCACGGGCGGGGCGGGCGGCGGCGCGGGACGACCGGCGCGCGGTCCCGCCGTCCGTCTCCCCCGTGTCGGCCGCCCGCGCCTGCGCCCGGGCGGCCCGCAGGGCCTCACGGGCAAGGTCCGCGGGGCGTGCGGCGGCCGTGTGCTGCGGTGTGCCGGGCTCGCCGGCTGCGGGGCGCTCGGCGGCCGTGTGCTGCGGTGTGCCGGGCTCGCCGGCTGCGGGGCGCTCGGCGGCCGTGTGCTGCGGCGTGCTGGGCTCGTCGGCCGGGGGCGGGAGGGTGATCGGGTGTTGTGAGGCGCGGGGCTCGTCGCCCACGGTCCGCTCGGGTGGCGTGCCGGGCCCAACGGCCGCGGGGCCCGCGCCGGTCGTGGGCTGCGGCGCAGCGGGCTCGCCGGCCCGGGGCCCTGGGGCGGTCGGGTGCTCGAGGGCGCGGGGCTCATCGCCCGCAGGCCGCTCGGGTGCCGCGCCGCGCGAGGTGCCGGGCCCAACGGCCGGAGGGCGCGCGCCGGTCGTGGGCTGCGGCGCAGCGGGCTCGCCAGCCCGGGGCCCTGGGGCGGTCGGGTGCTCGAGGGCGCGGGGCTCATCGCCCGCAGGCCGCTCCGGTGCCGCGCCGCGCGGGGTGCCGGGCCCAACGGCCGGAGGGCGCGCGCCGGTCGTGGCGTGCGGCGTGCCGGACCCTACGGCCATGGAGCGCAGGCCGGTCGTGGGCTGCGGCGTGCCGGGCTCGTGGGCCGGGGGCCGTGGGGCCGTCGGATGCTGGAGGGTGAGGGGTTCGTCGTCCTCGGGGCGCTCCGCGGGCGGTTTCTGCGGCGCGCCCGGCTCGTCGGTGGGCGCTGCGGGGTTCGCCCTGCGTCGCAGGGCCGCGCGGGCCGCGTCGGCGGGTCGTGGTGCGGGGGTTTCGTGGTCCGCGGTCGGGGCTGCCGGCGGCTTCTGGGCCGGGCGCGGCGGTGATGGCTGTTCCTCTGCTCGGTCCCGATCGCGGTCGCGGGCGGCTCGCAGGGCGCGACGGGCCGCTTCGGCGGGGCTCGGTCCGTCCGGCCGGTGGACGGTCCCGGCGGTGCTCGCCGCCTTCTCCGGCTCGGCCGGCGTGTCCTGGTCCGGCTCCGCCATCACGCCTCCCTCCGCAGTCGCACCAGGTCGGTCAGCTCGCGGTTCGTCAGTTCCGTGAGGGCGGACTCGCCGGAGCCGAGGACGGCGTCGGCCAGGGCGCGCTTTGCCTGGAGCATTTCGGCGATGCGGTCCTCGACCGTGCCCTCGGTGATGAGGCGGTGGACCTGGACCGGCTGGGTCTGGCCGATGCGGTAGGCGCGGTCGGTGGCCTGTTCCTCCACGGCCGGGTTCCACCAGCGGTCGAAGTGGACGACATGGCCCGCGCGGGTGAGGTTCAGGCCGGTGCCGGCGGCCTTGAGGGAGAGGACGAGGACCGGGGTGGCGCCGCTCTGGAAGCGGTCCACCATGCGTTCGCGCTCGGGGACGGGGGTGCCGCCGTGCAGGAGCTCCACCGGGACCGCGCGGGTGGCGAGGTGGGCGGTGATCAGCCGGGCCATGCCGACGTACTGCGTGAAGACGAGTGCCGAGCCGTCCTCGGCGAGCAGGGTGTCCAGCAGCTCGTCGAGGAGGGCGAGTTTGCCGGAGCGGGCGGCGAGCCGGTCGCCGACTGCCGTGCTCTCCTCCTTGAGGTAGAGCGCGGGGTGGTCGCAGATCTGCTTGAGCGCGCCCAGCAGCTTCAGCACCAGGCCCCGGCGGGCGATGCCCTCCGCCGTCTCGATGGCGAGCAGGGACTCGCGCACCACCGCCTCGTACAGGGCGGCCTGTTCGCGGGTGAGCGGGACCGGGTGGTCGGTCTCGGTCTTGGGCGGCAGCTCGGGCACGATGCCCGGGTCGGACTTCTTGCGGCGCAGGAGGAACGGACGGACCAGTCGGGCCAGGCGCTCCACGGCTTCGGCGTCCTCGCCGTTCTCCACCGCGCGCGCGTGCCGGGCGCGGAAGGACTTCAGGGGGCCGAGGAGGCCGGGGGTCGTCCAGTCCAGCAGGGCCCACAGTTCGGAGAGGTTGTTCTCGACGGGGGTGCCGGTCAGGGCCACGCGCGCGGGGGACGGGATCGTGCGCAGGGCCTTCGCCGTCGCCGAGTACGGGTTCTTCACATGCTGCGCCTCGTCCGCGACGACCATGCCCCACGGCTGTCCGGCCAGCGTGACGGCGGCGGAGCGCATCGTGCCGTACGTGGTGAGGACGAAGCCGCCGGTCAGGTCGGTGAGGCTGCGGTCCTGGCCGTGGAAGCGGCGGACGGGGACGCCGGGCGCGAAGCGGGTAATCTCGCGCTGCCAGTTGCCCAGGAGGGAGGCCGGGCAGACCACCAGGGTCGGCTCGGTGCGGGCCCGCTTGAGGTGGAGGGCGATGACGGTGATCGTCTTGCCGAGGCCCATGTCGTCGGCGAGGCAGCCGCCGAGGCCGAGGGAGGTCATGAGGTCCAGCCAGGCCAGGCCCCGGAGCTGGTAGTCGCGGAGGGTGGCCCGCAGGCCGGCCGGGGCTTCGGCGGGGCGGACGCCGGCCGTGAGGCGGTCGCGCAGCGCGGCCAGAGCGCCGACGGGGACCGCCTCGACGCTCTCGCCGTCGACCTCGGCGGTGCCCGTGAGCGCGGCCGACAGGGCGTCGACCGGGTCCAGCAGGCCCAGTTCGCGCTTGCGGGCCTTGCGCACGAGCGCCGGGTCGACCAGGACCCACTGGTCGCGCAGCCGCACCACGGGACGGTGGGCCTCGGCCAGCGCGTCCATCTCGGCCTCGCTGAGCGGATCGCCGCCGAGCGCCAACTGCCAGCGGAACTGGAGCAGTTCCTCGCTCTCGAAGAAGCCGGTGCCGTCGGTCGCCGAGCCCGGCGCGGGCCGTACGACAGCCGCGGCGCTCAGATCGTGGGCGAGGTCCCTCGGCCAGTGCACGGCGACCCCCGCCGCCGCGAGCCTGCTCGCCGCCACCCCGAGCAGGTCGCTCAGCTCGCTCTCCGACAGCGCCAGCGCATCGGGCGCGTCCTGTTCGGCGAGCCGGGCCAGCGGCGGCCAGACACGCGCCGCGCGCCGCACGGCGAGGGCCGCGTCCACGCGCGCGCGGGGACCGAAGGCGGCGTCCGCCTCGCCCGCCCACAGGGCCGCCGCGTCGGTCATCAGGGTCGGGTCGGCGAGGCTGTGCACCTGGACGATCGCGGCACCCGCGCTGCGCGTCCGCGCGCCGTCGTCGGCCGTGTCGAACATGTCGTACGCGGTCAGGTCCAGGCGGAGCGAGATCCGCACGCCCGCGTCCATGCCGGCGGCGACCTCCGCCGCCCAGTCGTGGGCGGCCGGCAGCAGCTGGGGCCGGCGGTCGGCGAAGGGCCTGCCGGCGGCGTACGGCGCGGCGGGGGTGCGGGGCAGGGTGTCCGCCACGGCGTCCAGGAAGGCGCGCATCAGGGCCTCCGGCCGCGGCAGCCGGAGCGGGCCGGGGCCGGGCAGGGGCACGGCATGGCCCTCGTGGGGCAGCGCGGCGGCCACCGCGCGCAGGTGCGCGACGTCCTCCGGGTCCAGGGGGCCGGCCCGCCAGGCGTCGTGGCCCGACGGGGTCAGGCCGGGCAGCAGACGGCCGCGGGCGGTGAGCCGCAGGGCGTGCAGGGCGGCCGCGCCCCAGCAGGCGGTGGCGGGGTGGGCGGCGGGGTCGCGCCGGGCGCGCACGAGCAGCGGGAGCGCCCGGTCGAGCGGCAGTGCCAGGGCGGGGGCCGGCCGGCGGCGGACCGAGGCGCCATGGGGGCGTACGACGGTCAGTTCCGTGCGCTCGGCTGCGGCCGGGGTGGGCAGCGGGCCGTCCTGCGGGTCCCAGAAGGCGATGCGGCCCTCGCGCGGGAGAGGGGCGGGCAGGAAGACGGCGGCGAGGCGCACGGGGACGCTCCCCTGTGCCGCCGAAGCCGTATCGCTCATACGCCGTGTCCACCTCCCGCCCGCGTGTCGGATCAGTCGTCTTCGACTCTACGGGCGGGGTCTGACAATCGGCCCCGGCGACCGGCCGGGGCCCGCACACCCGGGGCCGCGGCGACCGGTCAGGGAACCGTGCGCGAGACGACGTAGACGAAGGGGTACGTCGGGTTGCCGTAGTTCACCACGACGTCCAGGGTCGGTGTCGGGTTCTTCTTCTCGCGGACCAGTCCGAAGAACTCGCCCTTGCGGGAGCCGGGTCCCTTGAACCGCCAGCCCGTGACGTCCCGGTCGCGGGCGCTGACGGTGAGGTCGTCCTTCTTCAGGTCGGCCCGGCTGACGCCGATCTGCGCCAGGAACTGGTCCAGGCCGGCGTGCGTGGTCTGGAACTGCACGTAGAGCCGGCTGGTCTTCCAGTTGTTCGTCTCGTAGTAGGCGACCTGGTTGGACGGGTGCGGGATCGGGATCTGGTAGAGGCGGCGCTGGACCTTGGACGGCCAGCCCTCGGTCAGACCGGTCGCCGAGTACTTCGCCTCCTTGTCCTTGCCGCTGTCGCGGCTCTGGTTGGCGGAGATCACCAGATAGCCGGCCGGGACGCCGATGAGCAGCACGATGATCAGCAGGGTGAGCGCCCTGCGCCGGACGACATGACGGCGGTCCTCCGGCGGGCGGGAGGGCTCGCCGGGGGGCGCGGCCTGGCGGGGCAGCGAGGCGGTCATGCGGTGTCCCGAGCCGTACGGTGCGGTGCGGCGGTCATACGGTGTCCCTGGTCGTGCGGGTGGTACGGGGTGGTGCGGGGGTCATGCCGTGTCCTGGGCACGGCGGGCCGCGTCCGTGAACCGTTCGAAGCGCTCGAACCGCTCGACCCGGCGCCGCTTGGCGCGCCGGAAGCGGCGGGCGACCAGGCGCGCGAGGTCGGCGGCGCCGACCATGCCGGCCTCGGGGCCGAGCTGGGCGCGGACGATCCGGGCCTCGGGGCGGTAGCCGCGTCCGGTGAGCTGGCGCTTGAACGCGTCCCGGGCGGGCGCGATCAGGAGGTCGTCGGCGGCCGACACACCGCCGCCGATCACGAAGCAGGACGGGTCGAGGGCGGCGGCGAGGTTGGCGATGCCGACGCCGAGCCACTGGCCGATGTCCTGGAGCAACTCGATGCACATCGCGTCGCCCTCACGGGCCAGCTCGGTGATCATCGGGCCGGTGATGTCGCCGATCTGCCCCTTGACGTGCTCGATGATCCCGTACGCCACCGGGGAGTCGGCGGCGGCCAGCTCCTTGGCCTCTCTGACCAGGGCGTTCCCGGAGCTGTACTGCTCCCAGCAGCCGCGGTTGCCGCACGGGCAGCGGTGGCCGCCGGGCACCACCTGCATATGGCCGAACTCCCCGGCGACGCCGTACTTGCCGCGCTTGACCTGGCCGTCCTCCAGGATCGCGCCGCCGATGCCGGTGCCCAGCGTGATCATGACCAGGTGGTCCTCGCCGCGGCCGGCGCCGAAGCGCCACTCCGCCCAGGCGGCGGTGTTGGCGTCGTTGTCGACGAGGACGGGCACGGAGAGCCGGCCCGAGAGGCGGTCCCTGAGGGGTTCGTTGCGCCAGGACAGGTGCGGGGCGAACAGGACGCGGTTGCGGTCGGCGTCGACCCAGCCGGCCGCGCCGATGCCGACCGCGTGCACGTCGTGCCGGTCGGAGAGGTCCAGGACCAGTTCGACGATCGTGTCCTCGACGACCTTCGGACTCTTGGACTTGTCCGGGGTCTCCGTGCGGACCTTCTCCAGGATGTTGCCGTCGGCGTCGACGACGCCCGCCATCACCTTGGTGCCGCCGATGTCGATGCCGACCGTCGGCACACGGGGTGCGGTGAGGTGCGAGCGGCGCTCACGGGTGCCCACCGTGCGCAGTGCGGGGGCGCGCCTGGAGCCGATGGGGGCGCTGAAGTTGCCGTAGGTGCTCATCAAGGCCCGATTCTGCCTCACCGTGATGGCCGGTGCCGTGCCGGGGAGCGAAGGGGTGGGCGGGCCGTTGCCGGGTGCGGGGGCGTTGTGGCCGGTCGCGCGGTTCCCCCGCGTGCCTGTGGGGCGTGTCCCCGCCGTAGCCCTCATCTCTCATTTTGTCCGGACAATACGACCAAGGTCAGTCCGGCGGCAGGGTGTCCGTCAGGACCGTACGAGGAGCTGGAACTCGAACGAGTAGCGGGTGGGGCGGTAGATGTGGTCGCCGAATTCGACCGCGCGGCCGGTGTCGTCGTAGGTGGTGCGCTGCATGGTGAGCAGGGGGGCGCCTTCCTCCTCGGCCAGGCGTTCGGCCTCGGCGGGGGTGGCGGCGCGGGCGCCGATGGACTGGCGGGCGCTGTGCAGGGTGATGCCGGCGGCCCGCATCAGGCGGTACAGGCCGGTGGCCTCCAGTTGTCCGGTGTCCAGGTCGAGCAGGCCGCCGGGGAGGTGGTTGCACAGGTACGCCATCGGCTCGCCGTGCGCGAGGCGCAGCCGCTCCACCCGGTGCACGTCGCTGCCCTCGGCGACCGCGAGGGAGGCCGCGACCTCGGCGGACGCGGGGACGACCGTGTTGACCAGGACGGTCGTCGCGGGGCGCTGCCCGGCCGCCTCCAGGTCGTCGTAGAGACTGCTGAGCTCCAGCGGGCGCTTGACCTGGCTGTGCACGACCTGGGTGCCGACGCCCCGGCGGCGCACCAGCAGGCCCTTGTCCACGAGCGACTGGATCGCCTGGCGCACGGTCGGGCGGGACAGGCCGAGCCGCGCGGCGAGCTCGATCTCGTTGCCCAGGAGGCTGCCGGGGGTGAGCGATCCGTGCTCGATCGCCGCCTCGAGCTGCTGGGAGAGCTGGAAGTACAACGGCACCGGAGAGCTTCGGTCCACGCGGAGTTGGAGCTGCACGGTCGGGTCCACTTCTGGTTTCGGCACCCGCCGAGCGTAGCTCCGAGCGCTGTTGACGGGAAGTTGTGTAGTTCGGTTGTCCGGACATACGCATTGACAGCATGCGGGCTGCGACGCCACTTTGGTCTTCATGCGCATCGGGGTCATCGGGACGGGCCGCATAGGCACCATTCATGCGAACACACTCAGCCGTCACCGCGAGGTCGGATCCCTCATCCTGACGGACGCGGACCACGCGCGGGCCCAGGAGCTCGCACTGCGGCTGGGCGAGACGGCCGCCCCCGGGGTGGACGAGATCTTCCGCTGGGGCGTGGACGCGGTGGTGATCACCACGGCGACCTCGGCCCACGCCGAACTGATCGGTCGGGCAGCACGCTCCGGGCTTCCGGTCTTCTGCGAGAAGCCCATCGCCCTGGACCTGGCCGGGACCTTACAGGCGATCGCCGAGGTAGAGGCCGCCGGAACGATCCTTCAGATGGGGTTCCAGCGCCGCTTCGACCCGGGCTACACAGGCGCCCGGGAGGCCGTGCTGTCCGGCCGGCTCGGGCGGCTGCACACCGTGCGGGCGCTGACCTCCGACCAGTCGCCGCCGCCCGCCGAGTGGCTGCCGGTGTCCGGCGGGATCTACCGGGACGCCCTCATCCACGACTTCGACTGTCTGCGCTGGGTGACCGGGCGCGAGGTGATCGACGTGTACGCCGCCGGGTCGGACGCCGGTCCCGTGATGTTCCGCGCGGCGGGGGACGTCGACACGGCGGCCGCCGTCCTCACCCTCGACGACGGCACCCTCGCCACCGCCACCGCGACCCGGCTGAACGGCGCCGGCTACGACGTCCGCATGGAGCTGGCCGGGGAGCTCGACCAGATCGTCGTCGGCCTGGACGACCGTACGCCGATCGCCTCCACCGAGCCCACCGGTCCCCCGGCCGCGGACAAGCCCTGGGGCGGCTTCCTGGAGCGCTTCGGGCCCGCGTACGAGGCGGAGCTGATCGGGTTCGTGGAGGTGGTCCGGGGCGAGCGCGCCAACCCCTGCGACGGGCGGGAGGCGCTGCGGGCCTTCCGGATCGCGGAGGCGTGCGACGTGTCCCGGCGGGAGCGCAGGGCCGTGGCGATGGCGGAGATCCCCGGGGCGTGAGGCAGCCCCCTGCCCGGCGCCCCGCTACCAGCGCACCGGCAGGCCCCGCATGCCGCGCATCAGGGTGCCGGGGAGCCAGTCGCCGGGTGGACCGTCGAGGGCCAGGGCCGGGGCGCGGTCCAGGAGGGAACGGAGCGCGGTGCGCGCCTCCAGACGGGCCAGCGGGGCACCCAGGCAGTAGTGGACGCCGTGACCGAAGGCGAGGTGGCCGCGGGTGTCACGGCGGATGTCGAAACGGTCGGGGGCGGGGTAGCGGTCCGCGTCCCGGTCGGCGGCCGTGAGGCCGATCATCACCGGCTCGCCGGCGGCTATGGGGGTGCCGCCGATGTCCAGCGGCTCGGCGGCGAAGCGGAACGTGGCGTTCTCCACCGGGCCCTCGTAGCGCAGGGCCTCCTCGACCGCGCCGTCGAGGAGGGTCATGTCGCCGCGCAGGGCGGCGAGTTGACCCGGATGCGTGAGCAGGGCGTGCACGGCGTTGGTGATGAGGTTGACGGTGGTCTCGTGGCCGGCGATGAGCAGGACGAACGCCATGCCGCGCAGCTCGCCGGGGGACAACCGGTCGCCGTCCTCGGCGGTGGCGCGGATCAGGTCGCTGAGCAGGTCGCCGCTCGGCCCGGCGCACCGCTTGTCCTCGATCAGCTCGGTGAGGTAAGCGGCGAGCCGCACGAAGGCGTCGTACTCGCTCTCCGCGCTGGTCGGCGCGACGGCCTCGGTGGACAGCTTGCGGAACTCGGAGCGGTCCGGCTCGGGGACGCCCAGCAGCTCGCAGATGACCGTGATGGGCAGCGGGTAGGCGAGCGACTCCACGAGGTCGGCGCGGCCCCGCGGCAGCATGGCGTCGAGCAGGTCGTCGGTGATGCGCTGGATCCTCGGCCGCAGTTCCTCCACGCGGCGGAGGGTGAAGGCGCGCGAGACCAGCGCGCGCAGCCGCGTGTGCTGCGGCGGGTCGGCGATCAGCAGGTACTTGCCGATCAGCTCCTCGTCGAGGAACGTGACCCCGATCCGGCTGCCGTCCTTGGACAGCCGGGGGTCGGCGAGCGCCGCGCGCGCCTCCGCGTACCCCACCACGAGCCAGGTCTCGTGGTGCGCGTCGGGGGTCGGCAGCCGTACCCGGTGCACCGGGCCGCGCTCGCGCAGCCGCGCGTACACCGAGTGCGGGTCCCGCCGGAACCCATCGCCGAACTCCCCCAGGTCGATCACTGTCGTCATACCGCTCCCTCCCCGTCGAACGGGACAACGCGCGGGCCCGGCGTCCAGTGCCCGTCCTCCCGCGGTCCGTCCGGCTGCCCCGTCTCGTACGCCGGCAGGGCGATGTGCACCCGGTTGTCGAGGACGAGCCGGGCCGGGACGCGGGAGACGTGCGCCTTGACGGTGGCGACGCTTGAACAGCGCGGCGGCGATCTCGGCGTGGGACAGGCCGCGGCCGACCGCAACGGCGACCTCGCGTTCACGCGCGCGTGAGCGGCTCGCCGGGCGTGGGCGGCCGAGCCGGCCGAGTGGTCCATCAGCTGCCTACGAAGGTCGCACGGCCGCCGCCTTCCGCCCCGTCCGGCCGCCCGGGTCCTGGCCCTTCGCCGGACGTGCCTCGCCCCGCGGCCGATGTGCGTGGGGGGTCCGCGGGGCGAGGGTTCTCCTCATGAAGGACCTGCTGGAGGCCGTCTGCTTCCCGGCCCTGGTGCAGGGCGTGCCGGGCCGGTGGACGAGTCCGCCGACCGGCGGGTGGGACTCGTGCGGCGGATCGGCCTCCTCGACGGCTACGAGGTGTGCGTGAGCGTCGCACTGGTCGTGCCGGCGTGCGCGCCGTTCGCCGCCGCGGAGAGCCGGAAGTCCGGCTGAGCGCGGGCCGGACTCCGGCTGGTGGCACCTTTCCTCCGACGACCTGAACGACGACCTGAACGACGACCCGAACGACGAGCCGAACGACGAGCCGAACGATGTCCTGAGTGTCGTGGGGGACGACTCAGCAGTCGTAGTCGATCAGGTCGAACGTCGCGTAGTGGTCGGCCGTGTAGTAGTCCTCGTCGGTCTGCCGGCCGGTGACGACGCGGCGGGCGCCGCGCGTGGAGGATCCCGGCGTCTTGACCGTGTACTCGTGGTAGTAGCCCGTGGACCGGGTGGGCAGGACGCCTTCCCTGTTCTGGAAGACGGATCCGTCCTGCGAGTACGGGAACGGCCCGCCCTGCTCGATCAGCTCGAGCGTGTCGTACGCCTGGGACGGCAGATCGCCGTAGCAGATGCTGCCGACCGCGGCGTGCGCCGTCGTGGCGGAGACGGTGCCACCGACGAGCAGGGCGGACAGGACGGCGGCCGAGGCACCGACGCGAGTGATTCGTGGGGGGAATCTCATGCCCTCATGATGACGCGCGTAGAGCATGACATGTCAATGACAAGACCGAGGATTTTCCCGGCAAGTCCGTTGAGTTTTCGGGAAGTTAACCTGCGGCTAGCCGTTGTCCGGAAGTTCGTACGAGCCGTAGCGCGGGCGGCCTTCCAGGTCGTACGTCTGGATGGAGACACCGGCGCCGGTGATGCGGCCGCCCGCGTGACGGAATGCGGTCGGCACGGCGCCCTCGGCGAAGAAGCGGCGGCCGGTGCCGAGCACCACCGGGAAGGTCAGCAGATGGAGCCGGTCGACGAGGCCGAGGTCCAGCAGGGACTGGACGAGGGCGCCGCTGCCGTGCGCCTGGAGTTCGCCGTCGGTGCTCTCCTTCAGGGCGGTGACCTCCTTGGCGAGATCGCCGCCGAGGACCGTGGTGCCGGCCCATCCGGGGTCGGTCAGGGTCGACGAGGCGACGTACTTCGGCAGCCCGTTCAGCTTGCCAGCGACCGGGTCGGCGGGGTCGGTCACCTTCGGCCAGTACGAGGCGAAGATGTCGTACGTCCGGCGGCCGAGGAGGAACGCGCCGACGTCGCCGAAGACCTCGGTGATGAAGCGGCCGAAGTCGTCGTCGCCGTACGGGAAGCTCCAGCCGCCGTGCTCGAAGCCGTCGCGGGTGTCCTCCTGGGGGCCGCCGGGCGCCTGGTAGACGCCGTCGAGGGTGACGAAGATGGTGGAGACGAGCTTGCCCATGGCGGGTTCCTGCCTTCTTGTGCGGGGTCTGCTGTCATCAGCTCAGACCCCGCCGGCGCCCGCAACTCGTCGCCCCGGCCGGTTCAGCCGACGTTCGTCGAGAACAGTCCGCCCGTCGGGCCCTGCTTGTCGCCGCCCTGGGCCTTCTTCAGGGCGTTGGCGAGGCTCTCGATGGTGAGGGACTGCAGGATGACGCGTCCGTTGCCCTCCAGGGTGGCCAGGGACAGGCCCTCGCCACCGAACACCGCGTTCATGATCCCCTGGCGGTTGAGGCCGCCGACGCGCTGGACGCCGTACTGGATGCCCTCCTCGAAGGCGACCACGCAGCCGGTGTCGACCTCGATGCGGCCCCCGAAGTCGGCCGGGTCGAGGTCGATGAAGTTGCCCGCGCCGGCGATGATCACGGTGCCGTGCCCGGTGAACTTCTCCAGGATGAAGCCCTCGCCGCCCTTCATGCCGGTGCGGCCGCCCTGGAAGGCGATGCCGAAGTCGACGGTGGACTCGGCGGCCACGAAGGCGTCCTTCTCGGCGAACCACGCGCGCGTGCCGTTCAGCTCCAGGGCGCGCATCTCGCCCGGGAGGACGCCCGCGAAGCCGACCGTGCCCTCGCCGCCCTGCGCGGTGAAGTACTGGAACGCCAGCGACTCGCCCGCGAGCGCGCGCTGGCCGACCTGCATGGCCGTGCCCATCGCCTGGCGCAGCATGCCGCCCATGCCGCCGCCACCGCCGCCCTGGGGCTGCCGGCCGCCATCGCCCGACGGGCCGCCCAGCCGGGTCTCCATGGTCACGTTCGTCGTCTTGAAGAGGAACTTCCCGGCCTCGCAGTAGACGGTCTGGCCGGGGTTCAGGTTGACGACCGCCATCTGCATGGCGTTGCCGACGATTTCTTGCTGAAGAGTCACACGGGGAGAACGCGCAAGGCGGAGGAAAGAGTTCCGCGCTCTTCCCTCCGGCTTCGGCGGTCGCCTCCGCCGGCCCCGCTCAGCCGCCCAGTTCCTGGTGCCGGGCCGCCAGGCGGCGGGCGCCCTCCTCCGTCAGGGTGCCGTGGAGGCGCAGCCGGGAGATGCCGCCGTCGGGGTAGATGTCCACGCGCGCGTGCGTGCCGACGGCCGGGGCGGGCAGGACGAAGCGGTGGTTGGTGTCGGGCTGGAGGCGGGTGCGCGGGAGGATCTCCGCCCAGTCGCCGTCCTCGCCGTCCTTGACGGACACGGACGCCCAGCCCGCGCTGTTCCCCTTCAGATACGCCGTGTCGATCTCCAGGGCCCGGATCCGCGCCTGGGCCGCCAGCCGGTAGCGGATCCAGTCGTGGCCCCGGTCGCGGCGTCGGCGGGTCTCCCAGCCGTCGTCCATCTTGCGGGAGCGGCCGGGCTGGATGGTGTTCGTGGCCGGGGAGTAGAAGAGGTTCGAGGCGTCCTCGGCCCGGCCGCCGTTCTCCAGGGCGACCACGTCGAAGGTGCCGAGGACCGCCAGCCACCCGGGATCGGGCACGACCTCGCCGTACACGCGCAGGCGCGCGATGCCTCCGTCGGGGTGCTGGTTGACGCGCAGGTGGGTGAAGCGCTGTTCGACCGAGATGGAGAAACCATTCTCCGCGTGACCGCCGACGGGCGTGCGGGGGACGAGGGTCGTCCACTTCACGTCGTCGCCGAGCAGCTCCCGCGGGGACGGGGAGCCGGGGACCGACGTGCCCTCGACCGAGACCGCCTGCGGGTAGTTGCCGCGGAAGTGGGCCGTGTCGACCACGATCCCGCGGATCACGCCGGGGGCGCCGAGGCGGACCAGCGCCCAGTCGTGGTCGTCGGGGGCCGGCCAGGGGTGGTCGGCGGAGGCGCCGCGCCGGCGGCGGGTCTCCCAACCGTCCATGATCTTGCCCTTGTGCCCGAAGTGCTCGGGGTCGAACTCGGCGCGCCCGGGCAGCAGCAGATTCTCCCGCTGGGCGAAGAACTCGTCGTTGGCGGCGATGACAGCGGCGCCGAGCTGCCGGTCGGCGAGGTTGGCGTGGTGCGTGAAGGGGAAGTCGGCGGTGCGGTGGTCCGCGTACGGGTCGCCGCCGCCGTAGGGGTTCGCGTCGCCGGTGAAACTCGGTATCGCTGCCACGAGGTGTGCCTTTCGGGAGTCGGCCGGTGCGGGTGGTCTCAGGGGATACGGGTGAGCAGTTCGCCCTTCGGTGCGCTGAACTCTCCGTCCGCGAGGATGCGCTCGCCGCGCAGCCAGGTGGACTTGACGACGCCGTACAGGGTCCGGCCCGCGTACGCCGTGACGCGGTTGCGGTGCTGGAGGGCCGCCGGGTCGACGGTGAAGGTCTCGTCGGGGGCGAGGACGGCGAAGTCGGCGTCGCGGCCCGCCTCGATGGCGCCCTTGCGGTCGAGCCCCACGAGGGCCGCCGTGCGCGTCGACATCCAGCGGACCACGTCCTCCAGGCCGTGACCGCGTCTGCGGGCCTCCGTCCAGACCGCGGCCAGACTCAGCTGGAGGCCGGAGATGCCGCCCCAGGCGGTCGCGAAGTCGTCGGTCTTCAGGTCCGCCGTCGACGGCGAGTGGTCCGTCACCACGCAGTCGATGGTGCCGTCGGCCAGCGCCTGCCAGAGCAGGTCCTGGTTGGCGGCCTCGCGGATGGGCGGGCAGCATTTGAAGGCGCTGGCGCCGTCGGGGACTTCCTCGGCGGTGAGGGTGAGGTAGTGCGGGCAGGTCTCGACGGTGATCCGCACGCCCTCCGCCCTGGCCGCGGCGATCAGCGGGAGCGCGTCGCCGGAGGAGAGGTGCAGGACGTGCACGCGCGCGTGCAGGCGCCTGGCCTGGGCGATGAGTGCGGCGATGGCGGTGTCCTCGGCGTCGCGCGGACGGCTGGCCAGGAAGTCGGCGTATTTCGGGCCGCCCTGCTGCGGGGCGGCGTCGAGGCGGTGCGGGTCCTCGGCGTGCACGATCAGCAGGCCGCCGAAGCCGGCGATCTCCGCCAGGGACCGGGCCAGTCCCTCCTGGTCCAGGTGCGGGAACTCGTCCACGCCGGAGGGGGACAGGAACGCCTTGAAGCCGAAGACCCCGGCGTCGTGCAGCGGGCGCAGGTCCTTGACGTTGTCGGGGAGGGCGCCGCCCCAGAAGCCGACGTCGATGTGCGCCTTGTCGGCGGCGACCGTCTGCTTCGTACGGAGGTTCTCGACCGTGGTTGTCGGCGGGAGGGAGTTCAGGGGCATGTCGACGAGGGTGGTGATGCCGCCGGCCGCCGCCGCGCGGGTGGCGGTCCAAAAGCCCTCCCAGTGGGTGCGGCCGGGGTCGTTGACATGGACGTGGGTGTCGACCAGGCCGGGCAGCAGGACGTCGTCGCCGAGGTCCTCCAGGCGGGCTCCCCCGGGCACGGGGGCGTCGTACGGCAGGACGGCCGTGATCCTTCCGGCGGACACGGCGACCGAGGCGGCGCGTGTCCCTTCGGGAGTGATGACGCGCGTCGAGCGCAGCACCAGTTCAGCGTCGGACACCCGGACCCCTCTCTCTGCGGCCGTTGACTTCCGCGCAACGGGGGTCGTCGCCGTGAAACTTCCACGTAACGGAATTCAACGTTCTGTTGAAGGAGTCTCACTCCCCGCGCTTCACGCCGTCAAGGGCACACCTCTCCAGGATGCCCCCAGGGCCACCACTCTGGACGTTTCCATAACGCGGAATTAGCATTCCAGCAGGCAGAACGTAGCTACGGACAACCGAGGAGTCAACCGACCGCCGGTAGGCTTCAGCTCTTCCCGCCTGTTTCGAAAGGAACGCGCCGTGCCGACGTCGAGCGCCAGCACCACCGACTCCGCCAAGTCCGCCGGCGGAGGGGTCCAGTCCCTCGAGCGCGCCTTCGACCTGCTGGAGCGGATGGCGGACGCGGGCGGCGAGGTCGGCCTGAGCGAGCTGTCCGCGAGCAGCGGGCTGCCGCTGCCCACCATCCACCGCCTGATGCGCACCCTGGTCGTCTGCGGATACGTCCGTCAGCAGCCCAACCGGCGTTACGCGCTGGGCCCGCGGCTGATCCGGCTCGGTGAGTCGGCGTCCCGGCTGCTGGGCACCTGGGCACGGCCGCACCTGGCCCGCCTGGTCGAGGAGACCGGCGAGACGGCGAACATGGCCCTGCTGGACGGCGACGAGATCGTGTACGTGGCGCAGGTGCCCTCGAAGCACTCGATGCGGATGTTCACCGAGGTCGGCCGCCGGGTGCTGCCGCACTCCACGGGCGTCGGCAAGGCGCTGCTCGCGGGCTTCCCGGACGCCGAGGTGCGCGCCCTGCTCGCCCGCACGGGCATGCCGGCCGCGACCGAGAAGACGATCACCACGCCGGAGGGATTCCTCGCGGCGCTGGCGGAGGTGCGGCGCGCGGGCTACGCGGTCGACGACAACGAGCAGGAGATCGGCGTGCGCTGCCTCGCGGTGCCCGTCCCGGACTCCCCCACCGCGGCGGCCATCTCGATCTCCGGCCCGGCCGGCCGGGTCACCGAGGCGGCCACGGAGAGGATCGTGCCGGTGCTGCAGCAGGTGGCGGACGAACTGTCGGAGGCGCTGGCGAGTTCCGGGGCCACGGCGTAGCGCCCGCACCCGGGCCCGATACGGGCCCGGCGGGGCCCGCCCGGCTTCGGTGCACGTCTCAGGGGCCGGCCATACGGGCCCGCCCCTGGGCGACGACCCGCACAGCGGAGGCTACGAGCCGGTCCCCGGCGTCGGAGGCCTCAGCGGCCCGGCGGTTCGCCGAACAGGTCCACCGCCTCGCGCACCTGTGACAGCCCCCGCGCCAGCGCGCTGACCGAGCCGATCGCACCCGCGATCAGCAGCAGGGAGCGGCGCAGGCGCGCTGTCTCGGGCGCGCCTCCCGCGGCCATGGCGTCCAGGGCGGCGAGCTCCTCCTCCGCGATGTCCCGGTCCGGGAACTCCGCGGGATGCGCGGCCAGTTCCCGGCGCAGCCGGGACACGGCGGAGCGCAGCTCCAGCACCCGCGAATCCTTGTCGCTGCCGGTCACAGGCCTCTGCCCCACGCTCCGCAACACAGTCCTCCCCCTCGCACCCCGTCGTGCGCGCGCATGTCCCCCCACCGGGCGTCGGTCGGGCGCCCGGTCGGTGCGGGCGCCCAGTTAACGCCACCTCGGCCCGTGGGCGCCAGTCCACTGCGTCACCAACTTGCTGCACAGCGTGATCCAGCCGCTGTCGGCGGCATGCGGTATGCAGGATCCATGACGCACGAGGAGGATCAGGTCGCCGGTCTGCTGCTCGCGGCCGGGGGCGGGCGACGGCTGGGCGGCCACCCCAAGGCACTGCTGACCCACCGGGGGCGACCACTGGTGGAGCACGCGGTGGGGGTGCTGCGCGCGGCCGGCTGCGCACGGGTTCATGTGGTCCTGGGGGCCGCCGCCGACGCCGTACGGGAGCGGGCGCGCCTCGACGGGTGCGTGGTCGTGGAGAACCCGGAGTGGGAGGAGGGCATGGGCACCTCGCTGCGGGCGGGACTGGCCTCGCTCGCCGGGACGGGGGCGCGGGCGGCGCTGGTGTCGCTCGTCGACCAGCCGGGCATCGGACCGGAGGCGGCGGCCCGGGTGCGCGCCGCCTGCACCGGCGAGGACTCGCTGGTGGCGGCCGCCTACGACGGCGTTCGCGGCCATCCGGTCCTGTTCGGCTCCGCCCACTGGGCGGGCGTCACGGCGAGCTCGAGCGGCGACCGGGGGGCGCGCGCCTATCTGAAGGAGCACACGGCGGCCATCACGCTGGTCGAGTGCGGGGATGTGGCCCGGCCCCACGACATCGACACGCCGGAGGATCTCGCACACCTGGAGTGAGGATGCCGCGTGAGGCGCCGGCCCGTCCCGGCCGGGAGATCCTCGGCATCAACAAACCATTGAAGTTCCACGATGAGGAAACTAGTATCCAATTTCGGAAGGGCACCCGGTGCCACGCTCGCTGAAGGAAGTGACAGCTCATGTCCGCACCAGCGCCGTCCCCGCTGGCCATCGTCGACGCCGAGCCCCTGCCGCGACAGGAGGAGGTCCTCACCGAGGCGGCCCTCGCCTTCGTGGCCGAGCTGCACCGGCGGTTCACCCCGCGCCGTGACGAACTCCTCGCCCGCCGCGCCGAGCGCCGCGCCGAGATCGCCCGCACCTCCACGCTCGACTTCCTCCCCGAGACCGCCGCGATCCGCGCCGACGACTCCTGGAAGGTGGCCCCCTCCCCCGCCGCCCTGGACGACCGCCGGGTCGAGATCACCGGGCCAACCGACCGCAAGATGACCATCAACGCCCTCAACTCGGGTGCGAAGATCTGGCTCGCGGACTTCGAGGACGCCTCCGCACCCACCTGGGAGAACGTGATCCTCGGCCAGCTCAACCTCACCGACGCCTACACCCGGGCCATCGACTTCACCGACCCGGTGTCCGGGAAGTCGTACGCCCTGCGGCCCGACGAGGAGCTCGCGACCGTCGTCATGCGCCCGCGCGGCTGGCACCTGAACGAGCGGCACCTCCTCGACGGCGACGGCCGTCAGGTCCCCGGCGCCCTCGTCGACTTCGGCCTGTACTTCTTCCACAACGCCCAGCGGCTGCTCGACCTCGGCAAGGGCCCCTACTTCTACCTCCCGAAGACGGAGTCGCACCTCGAGGCCCGCCTGTGGAACGACGTGTTCGTCTTCGCCCAGGACCACGTCGGCGTCCCCCAGGGCACCATCCGCGCGACCGTCCTGATCGAGACGATCACGGCCGCCTACGAGATGGAGGAGATCCTCTACGAACTCCGCGACCACGCCTCGGGGTTGAACGCGGGCCGCTGGGACTACCTGTTCTCCATCGTGAAGAACTTCCGAGACGGCGGCGCCCGGTTCGTCCTGCCGGACCGCAACGCGGTCACGATGACCGCCCCGTTCATGCGGGCGTACACCGAACTCCTCGTCCGCACCTGCCACAAGCGCGGCGCGCACGCCATCGGCGGCATGGCGGCCTTCATCCCCTCCCGCCGGGACGCCGAGGTCAACAAGGTCGCATTCGAGAAGGTCCGCGCCGACAAGGACCGGGAGGCGAACGACGGTTTCGACGGCTCCTGGGTCGCCCACCCCGACCTGGTGCCGATCGCCATGGAGTCCTTCGACAAGGTCCTCGGCGACAAGCCGAACCAGAAGGACCGCCTCCGCGAGGACGTCCACGTCGAGGCGGCCGACCTGATCGCCGTCGACTCGCTGGACGCCAGGCCGACGTACCCCGGCCTGGTCAACGCCGTGCAGGTCGGTATCCGGTACATCGAGGCCTGGCTGCGCGGGCTCGGCGCGGTCGCCATCTTCAACCTCATGGAGGACGCGGCCACCGCCGAGATCTCCCGCTCGCAGATCTGGCAGTGGATCAACGCGGGCGTGGAGTTCGAGAACGGCGAGAAGGCGACCCCGGAGCTGGCGCGCAAGGTCGCCGCCGAGGAACTCGGGAACATCCGCGCCGAGCTGGGCGAGGAGGCCTTCGCCGCGGGGCACTGGCAGCAGGCCCACGACCTGCTCCTGGAGGTCGCCCTCGACGAGGACTACGCCGACTTCCTCACCCTGCCCGCATACGAGCAGCTCAGGGGCTGAGTCTCACTCAGGTCCGTCCGAGTGGCCCAGGGACCTCCCCGGGGCCACCCGGTCGCGCACGAGGCGCTTGACCGCCGTGGGCTCCGGGAAGCCCCGCTCGCGGCGGTCCCAGACCACCTCGTCGTTCACCCGGACGACGAAGACGCCTCCGGTGCCGGGCTTGAGGGACAGCTCGGTCAGCTCGGCATCGAAGGTGGTGAGCAGCTCCTGTGCCAGCCAGGCCGCGCGCGGCAGCCAACGGCACTGGGTGCAGTACTCGATCTGTACGACGTGGCTCATCCGAGGTGCACCGACCAATCCTGTTCCGCCGCCGGTTTGCCGTGCAGGTCGGGGACCCGCTTGAGCCAGTTCGGGCGGCCCTGCTGTGTACGTGCCGCCCGGAGGGCCTCCTCGGCGGCGAGTTCCTCCCGGCTGGGGAAGTCCGTGGGCAGCCAGGCCGCGGAGGCCCGCACGCGTGCGTGGAGGTACCTCACGTAGGCCTCGCGCGCCTCGTCCGGCCTCGCGAAGTCCGTGAGCCAGGCGTCGGGGACCTCGGCGACGACCTCACGCAGCAGTTCCGCGGTCACCTTGGGCGCGAGTTCGGCGTCGGCGGCCCGGACGTCGGGGGCGTAGTGGCCGAGGGCGTGGTGCCGGAAGTCGTACCTCTTCCCGGGGTCCGACCCGTCCCAGCGGTGGTGGAAGACGAGGGCGGCCCCGTGGTCGATCAGCCACAGGCGGGCGGGCGCGGTGCCGAAGGTCGGCCAGATCATCAGGTTCGAGCTGTGGACCGTACGGTCGACGTTGACCGTCAGGGCGTCGAGCCAGACGATCCTGCCGGCCTCCAGCGGGTCCACGCGGAATGTTCTGGCGACCTCCGGGGTGAAGTCCTTCGCGCCCGGCAGGAAGTCCATCCCGAGGTTGAGGCCGTGGCTCGCGGCATGGAGATCGCGCACCTCCTGGTGCGGCTCGCTCTCGGCGACCGCCGGGTCGAAGTGCACGAACACCAGCTCGGGGAACCTCAGCCCGAGGGCGCGGGCCAGCTCACCGACGATCACCTCGGCGACCAGCGCCTTGCGGCCCTGCGCGGAGCCGGTGAACTTCACGACGTACATGCCGAGGTCGTCGGCCTCGACGAGCCCCGGCAGCGAGCCGCCCTCACGCAGGGGCGTGATGTAGCGGGTCGCGGTGACTGCTCTCAACACTTTCCCGGGCCACCCGTCTCTTCAACCTCGCGATCCACGGCAGACTCTGCGGGGGTGCCGATCACCCCGCTCGCCAAGCAGTCCGTCGATGGCGGTCACCCCTGACTTCCAGTCTCCGGCATGAAGTGAGCATAGTAACCGAGGGTGATCGCGGCCGAGGAGTGCCCGAGCCACAGCCGGAGCTCCACGTGCAGGTGTTCGCAGGTGCCGCGAACAAGGACGTTGCAGAGCGGCTGGGCATCGAGGCTCACACGGACCTGGTGGGGGACACCTTCGAGCTCACGAGGGCGCGGGCGGTGGCGTCACGTGCCGGCCCGAGCAGCCAGGAACACCGCTGCCACCGAGGGGCGGACCGCATACGTTGCGCCCGCGCTCCCCTCAGGGGCCGCCCACCAGTAGAACGGATACCGCCGCCCGCTGTTGCTTTGTCCCTTGGCCATCCCGGACAGCACACCGGCCACACGCCGCGCCGAATCCCCCTCATTGGGGCCGCCCAGGACCGCGTCCACCAGCTCCGTGCAGTGGACCGCCCGGCCAGGGCTGCGCAGCAGGTACTCGAAGACCCGCCGGGCCTGGGGCGCGATTTCGGCCAGGAACACCGCAGCGCGCTCCAAGTCCTCCGGGCCCCATTCCGGGGCATCGTAGTGCCCCCCTTCGCCGGAGTGCTCGGCCCATCGCGGATCGACCTCGGTCAGGTACACCGTCACATCCCCACATCGCCTTGGAACGCCTTCATTCCGCCCAGTTGCAGACGCATCCCGGGACTGCCGGGTTCCCGACCGGCCTCGCCTCCGTGGCCGCAGGCCATCGGCCTGTGTGCGTGACATCCGCTCCGTACGGAGCCGCCAGGACGGTGCGTGTCGAACAAAGCGTCTTCTCAGCGCCTGCTCCGCTCTCCGGCTCTTCACCCGCGGCAAGTCTGATGCCGTGGGTCGTGAGCGGGAGCTCTACGGCACAGATTGCGTCCGCCTCGCACCGGCGAGCCGCGCGCCGACGCCCGGTGCCGGCCTCGGGTGCTCGGGGCCGTCGCCGGACAGGATCGCCTGGTGCAGTCTGCGCAGCCGGGAGGAGGGTTCCAGTCCCAGCTCCTCCACCAGGGTGTCCCGCAGGCGCCGGTACGCCTCCAGGGCGCGCCACCGGTGGCCGGTGCGGTGCAGTGCGGTCATGAGGTGGGCCCAGAGGTTCTCGTTGAGGGGGTAGGCCGCGGTGAGGGCCGTCAGTTCACCGAGCAGGTCGCCGTGCAGTCCCCGCTCCAGGTCGGTCTCGATCCGGGCGTCCAGGAGGGAGAGCCGCACCTCGTTCAGCCGGACCACTTCCCGCCGCAGCACGGGGCCCGTCCGCACGTCCGCCAACGGCGCTCCGCGCCACAGGCCCAGGGCGCGCGCGAGGGTCCGGGAGGCGGCCTCGGTGTCGCCGCGGTCGGCGGCGGCCCGCCCCGCCTCCGCGAGCTGTTCGAAGGTGTGCACGTCCACGTGGTCCACGGGCACGTCCAGCGAGTATCCGCCGTAGCGGGTGGCCAGCACGCTCTTGCCCGCGCCCGGCTCGCCCAGGGCCGCGTCCAGTCCCTTGCGGATCTGCAGCACGTACGTCTGCACCGTGGTGGCGGCGCTCGGGGGCGGGGCGTCCTTCCAGAGTTCGGTCATCAGAGTGGAAACGGTCACCATACGTCCGGCTCCGAGAGCGAGCAGGGCGAGGATCTGACGCGGCTTGGCCGCGGTGGGCACGAAGGTGCCTCCGTCGGCCCGGGCTTGTAGAGGTCCGAGTAGTGCGATGTCCATCTGCATGAACTCCCTCTCCAATCGGCGCGCCGTGCGACAGCCCGCATGCCCAGGAGGCTGGCACCCGGCCGTCATCGCGCCCAGTGCGCGCTTCATGCCGCACCCTGTGAAAAACGCATGGTGTGCAAGTGACGAATGCACTGTCGTGTACTCGCCATGGGGAGCAACAATCCCTCGCGTCACCCCCCTCTCGACGCGGTTTCCGAACCGCCGGCTGCCCTTCGGAGGAAACGTGGACGCCCTGTTCCCCGCATCGCCCCTGCCCGCCGCCGTCCGGCCCACTGCCGACCCGGCACCCGCGCCGGCCGGCTCCGAGGAGCTGACCGTCGTGAGCCTGCGGCATCCGTCCCCGGAGACGACCGCCCTGTTCACCATCTGCCTGCGTGACGAGCACCCGGTCGGGGCGTGAACACCGGGGAGCCGACCGCCGTCGGCCCGCTCGTCGGCTTCAAGAGCCACCTGCGGGTCGACGTGCTGCCCGGCCAGGCCGTGTATCTGTCGTCCTCCCGGGACGTCCTCGCGGTGCGCGGCGCCGGAGCCGAGACGCTGGCTCCGCTCCTGGACGGCACGCGGACCGTGGCGGACGTGGTCACGGCGGCGCGTCCCGCGCTCGGCCCCGCGGACACCCGGCGCGGCCTGGAGCAGCTGGACCGCGCCGGGTTGCTGAGTACCACCGTGCCCGGTGCGCCGCTGCCGGGCCCGGCGGAGCGCGCCTACTGGGACCTGGCGGGAGTCCGCGGCACCGCCGCTTCGGCCGGTGGTCCCGTGGCCGTGACGGTGTGCGGCGGCGCCGACGCCGAGGACGTCCGGGCCCAGTGCCGGGCGGCCGGGCTGACCGTCGCCGCCGCGGAGTCGGAGGCCGTGCTCGGCCTGGTCGTCTGCGACGACTACCTCGACCCGGCGCTGACGGAGGTGCAGGCCCGGCAGCGCGCGGCCGGCCGGCCCTGGCTCCTCGCCTCCCTCGACGGCCCGGACCTGTGGATCGGGCCGTTCTTCGGGATCGACGGCGGCCCCTGCCACACGTGCCTCGGCCACCGGCTCCAGGGACACCGGCGAGGTGAGCTGCCGCTGCGTGCCGCGCTGGGCCTCAGCGGCCCGGTCGCGGTGCCGCGGGCATCGGTGCCGGCGAGCCGTGGGGTGGGGGTGCAGCTCGCCCTGCTGGAGGCGCACAAGTGGCTGGCGGGGCTGCGCCATCCGGGGCAGCGGGCCGTGCACGTCCTGGACACGCTCACCCTCGAGTCCCGGCACCACCCGGTCCGGCGGCGGCCGCAGTGTCCCGACTGCGGGGATCCCGGCCTGGTGGCGGCGCGGATCCGGCGCCCGGTGCGCATCGAGTCCCGGCCGAAGACCACGACCCGGGGCACCGGGCACCGGACGGCTTCCGCGGAACGGACGCTGACGGAGTACGGCCATCTCGTCGGACCGGTGACCGGGATCGTCCCGGAGCTGCGGCGCGACGCCCGGGCACCGGAGTTCCTGCACTGCTACCTCGCCGGGCAGAACCTGGCCATGCCGGCCGCGAGCCTGGCGGCGCTCACCTCCAACCTGCGCGCGCTGAGCGGCGGGAAGGGTGTCACCGACGCCCAGGCGCGCATGAGTGCGCTCGGCGAGGCGGTGGAGCGTTACTGCGGAACTCTGCAGGGCGACGAGGCGATGGTCCGCGACAGCTTCAGCGGCCTGGGCGAGAGCGCGGTCCACCCGAACGACTGTCAGCTCATCGACGCCAGGCAGTTCCGGGACCGTGCCCGCTGGAACGCACGGCACTCCGCCTTCCACCAGGTGCCGGCGCCCTTCGACGAGCATGCCGAGACGGTCTGGACTCCCGTGCGGTCCCTGGTCGACGGCCGCCACAAGCTCCTGCCGACCTCGCTGCTCTACTACTCCGGCGGCACCGACGGACTCAGGGCCGACTCCAACGGCTGTGCCGCCGGCAGCTCGCTGGAGGACGCCCTGCTTCAGGGTTTCCTCGAGCTGGTGGAACGCGACGCGGTCGCCGTGTGGTGGTACAACCGGCTCCGCCGGCCCGCCGTCGACCTGGACGCCTTCGACGACCCGTGGATTGCCCGGCTGCGCACGGGGCTGGCGGTCCTGCGCCGGGACGTCTGGGCCCTCGACCTCACGTCGGACCTCGGCATCCCGTGCGTCGCGGCCCTGTCCCGGCGCACCGACGGCCCGCGCGAGGACATCGTGTTCGGGTTCGGGGCGCACTACGACCCCCGGGTGGCGCTGGTCCGGGCGCTCAGCGAGATGGGGCAGCTGCTTCCCGCGGTGCTCGGCGCGCGCGAGGACGGGACGGGGTACGCCGTCGACGATCCGACGGCCGTGGCCTGGTGGTCCGGGGCGACGACGGCGAACCAGCCCCACCTGTGGCCGGATCCCGGGCAGGCGCCCAGGTCCCCTTCCGGTTACGGCTACACGCCCCGGCAGGATCTGGCCCACGACATCGACGCGATGGTGGCTCTGATGCGCGGCATGGGGCACGATCTGCTGGTCCTCGACCAGACCCGCCCCGACGTCGGCCTCCCCGTGGTACGCGTACTGGCTCCGGGCCTGCGCCACTTCTGGGCCCGCTTCGCGCCCGGCCGGCTCTTCGAGGTGCCGGTCCGGCTGGGCCTTCAGGAGCGTCCCACCGCGTACGAGAACCTCAACCCGATCCCGATGTTCGTCTGACCGCCCACGGGACGTCGTCCCCCTCGACCCCTTGAGTGGCAACCGTGACCCTGCGCCTGACTCCCTGCAGCGGCTGGCCCGAACTGTGGTCCCTGAGGGAAGACATCTCCCTCTCGGTGCCGCCCATGGGACACACCGTCGAACTGCACAGCCCCGGGGTCGCCGTGCTTCTGGCGGATCCTACGGGTGTCATCGGCATGGCCCTGTACCGGCTCTGCCTGGGGCCGATCCGGCTCGCGAACGTGCTGGCGGGGCTCACCGATCTCCAACGGCTCGAGATCCAGCGGCTGTTCACCACCATCGAGGGCCTGCTCGTACGCTCGCTGGCCACGCAGACGGGCCGCCCGCTGCTCTCCGTGGTTCCGCTGTCGCCGCAGGCGCAGTTCCGGCCGGCGCTGCTGCCCGCCCACCGGACCGTGGTGCTGTCCCGCTCCGCGGCGTTACGGCGCCAGGGGCAGGCGCACGTCCTGCAGGCGCCGCGCGCCCTGCACCGGGTGGTCCTGCATCTTGCCGACGCGCTGCGGATCATCGAGCTGCTCAGGGTTCCGACGCGGGTCGCGGACATCACGGCTGCCGCGGGAGCGCCGCCGTCCGCGGCGGCGGTCCTGGCCTTTCTCACCGCGAGCGGCATGGTCACCACCGGCTCCGCCGACGGGGCACCGGCGGTCGGGGTCGGCGAGCAGCACGGCACCGCACCGGCCCATCCCCCACCCGGGACGGCCGAGGTCCTGGGCCGCGACGCCGGGTCGGGGGACGGCGATCCCCCGGTGCGTCGCGAGCCGGGCGGGCGCCCCCCGCCGAACCGCCCGGGGCGACCGGCGGCTCCGGGATCCGCCGGCGTGGAGAATCCCTCCCTTGGCCGGGGCGCCACCGGAACGAATCACCCGCTTGCTCACTAAAGCGCTTACCCTCGCTTATCGGCACGAGCCGATCGCCGCTTCCGCGAAACTTACCGAATTCTCATTCCGACTCACCGCGCACACCTCGGCCCCTTCCCTCCGGGACTCATCAAATCACCGTGGCCTGCCAGGAGTTCGTCGGCCAACGCAACCAACGATTCCAGCCGCACGGGGTGGTACTTTGTAACGGCAAACGGGGGAGGGAGATCGGACGTGTCGTATCACCCAGTGGATTTAGCCCTTTCTGAGTCCGCTGGCAGCGGGAGTCCTCGCTTTTCCAGTCATCACGACATTCCCGCTCCACGACTGGCCCGCAGCATCCTGCTCGTCGTCCTGGCCTGCTTCGCCGTCGTCATCTTCCTCGACGTACTCGCCGAACACCCGTCCCCGCACGCGGTGCCGTGGTGTGCGGTCGCCCTGGTGGCGGCGGTCGCGCTGCAGATGCAGCACTCGTCCCCCGCGGCGACGCGGTGGAGCCTCACACGCCGCACGATCTCGCTCGGCCTGCAGGCACTCGTCACCTATCTCCCCCTGCTGGTGATCAAGCAGGAGTGGGGCGGCATGGCCGGCTTCCTGGCCGGATCCGTCCTGCTGCTGGTTCCCGGCGCCCTGGCGTGGCTCCTGTTCGCAGCCGTGGTGCTGAGCATCCTCGTACCGGGGATCGTGCTGAGTCTGGACACACTGGACGTCGTCTACCTGAGCTTGTCGACCACGGTGATCGGCCTGATCGTCTACGGCCTTTCGCGGCTCTCCACGCTGGTGGCCGAACTGATCGCGGCCCGCGAGGACCTGGCGCGGCTGGCCGTCGTGCGGGAGCGGCTGCGCTTCGCCAGTGACTTGCACGACCTGCTGGGCTTCAACCTCTCGGCCATCACGCTCAAGAGCGAACTCGCCCACCGGCTCGTCGGCGCACAGCCGGAACGCGCCCGCGGCGAGATCTCGGAGATCCTCGACATCTCCCGGCAGGCACTCGCCGACGTCAGGGGCGTGGCCCACGGCTACCGCCGCCTGTCCCTGGCCACGGAGGCCCACCACATCCAGGCGGCGCTCACCTCGGCACGGATCACCACGCAGATCGACTTCCGCCACGGCGCCCTGTCCCCGCAGGCCGACACCGTACTGGCCATCGTGCTGCGGGAGGCGGCGACCAACGTGCTGCGGCACAGCAAGGCGACCCGGTGCCGAATCGCCACCGCGGTCATCGGCAACGTGAAGGGCCGTATCCGGCTCTCGGTCCGCAACAACGGTGTGGCCGCGCGGCATTCGGCACCTCGCACCGTCGGCGGCACCGGCCTGGCCAGCCTGACCGACCGGCTCTCCGCGATGCACGGCACCCTGACGGCGGGCGTCACCGACACCGAGGAGTTCGAACTGGTCGTCGAGGTCCCGTCGCAGGCCGACCAGCGCGCCGTTCGCCAGTGGACCGCGGCATCCCAGGACACCACCGTGGCCTGAGGGGCCGACCGCCTCCCCCGTCGTCCGCTCCACCGCATCCACCGCATCCACCGCATCCACCGCATCCAGCCTGAGGATCCATCTTTCCGAGAACGCGGGAAGCCGTTGAGAGGGAACGGTGCCATGGAACTCCGTATCTTGCTCGCCGAGGATGTGCAGATGGTCCGCGGCGCCCTGGTCGCCCTGATCGAACTGGAGCACGACATGACCGTGGTCGCGGACGTGTCGAGCGGTTCCGAGATCGTTCCGGAGGCCCTGCGCGTACGACCGGACGTGGCCGTCATCGACATCGATCTGCCGGGCCTCGACGGACTCACGGCCGCGGCGCAGCTGCACGAGCGGCTGCCGTCCTGTCGCACCCTGATCCTGACCAGTCTGGACCGCCCCGGCACCCTGCGGCGCGCCCTGACCACCAATGTCGGCGGCTACCTCCTGAAGGACGCGCCGCCCGCCACCCTCGCCTCGGCGGTCAGACGCGTGGCGGCGGGCCAGCGCGTCATAGACTCCGAACTGGCCCTCGCGGCCTGGCATGCCACCGATGCACCACTCACCCCGCGTGAGGTGGAGGTGCTGCGGCACGCGGCGTCGGGCGCCGCCCCGTCCGAGATCGCCCGCATGCTGAACCTGTCGACCGGCACGGTACGCAACTACCTGACGGCCATCGTGATGAAGCTGGGGGCGCGCAATCGCGTGGACGCGATACGGCTGGCCACGGAGGCAGGGTGGATTCCCTAGTCCGAGTCCAGCTCCCGGGCCAGTTCGCTCTCCAGCGGGCTGAGCGGGATGCCCGCCCGGACGCGTTCGGGGTGGTACAGGAACACCGTCCCCTCTCCTTCCGGGGCACGGGCCCAGGGGTCGCCCAGCACGCCGGCGTCCATCGGCCCGAACAGCATGCCGACGGCGGCCAGGCCGCGGCCGAAGGGTGACTGCAGAAAGCGCCACAGTCGGTCGTGCCAGGATTCGTCGTGAGCCACCGGGTCACCTCCAGGCCGGTGCCGCGCCGACGCGCGGCCCACGGCGAGAGTCCGCCGCGCGGCTAGAGGTTCCTTGGAGCAGCGCTCGGGATCCCGCTACGCGTAGCCGGCCGCCACCAGGACGGCGACCTGCACGCGCGTGGCACAGTGCGACTTGGCCAGGATGCGCTGGACATGTGTGTCCACCGTGCGTTCGGCGATGCTCATGCGCTCGGCGATCTGCCGGTTGGTCAGCCCGGAGGCGACCAGCAGGGCAACCTCCCGTTCCCGCCGGGTCAGACCCTGCAGGCCCGCCTCCGGGCGGCCTGGCTCCTGCTCGCGCCACCCGGCGGGCGGGCGGCGCCCGTCCGGCGCGAACCCCGGCACACGTCCACCGCCGGCGCGCGACCCCGCGGCGGATCCGCCGGTCTCCAGGGCGGAAAGCATCCACAGCGCGGTGAGCGCGCTGCCGCGGGCGCCCGCGATGCGGAAGGCCTCCACCGCGGCCAGCAGGTGTTCCCTGGCACTGGCGTCCCCGGCCTCGGCCGTCACCACGGCGAGAGCGAGCCGGGCGTGGCCGCCCGCACGGACATCCCCGCAGTCCCGGAACAGCCGCTCCGCGGCGGCCAGTCGGGCCGAGGCGAGGCCGGGTTCCCGCGCGGCCCGGTACACGGCTCCCAGGGCGTAGCAGGCGTACCCCTCCTCCCAGCCGGCGGTCCGTTCCCGCGCGGCGGCGAGCGCCGCGGTGAGCATGGCCGACGCGCCGGGGCCGTCGCCCAGGTGGAGCCGGGCCAGGCCCGCGTTGACCCGGGCGCGCAGCCCCGCCTCGAGGTCGCCGGCGGCGGTGAGGCGGCGGGCCGCCTGCTCGGACCTGTTCAGCATCTGGTCGAGTTGCCCGCGGAACGCCGCGTGCACCCGCTCGGGCCCGGGGGCGTCCCACAACTGCCAGAACTCGAAGTTCTCACCTGTGGGGCGAAGACCCGGCGGGCGGTAGGCGCGCGCTGCCGGACCGTGGATGCCGCTGTGCATGAACTCCCCCGGAAGACGCGATGAGTGAGGCGATGCGATGCGGCCGTTCCCCGCGCCCGCCTACGCGCCGCATCCTGACACGGTTCGACCCGCCCAACCACAGGCCTCCCGGCGGCACGGCCGGCCGCTCGAGCGGTGTTCGAGCGGGGCTGGAGCCGGCCTGGACGCCGGCTCGACGCGGCGCCTCATGGCAGAGCCGGGTGCGCGTCGGCGCGAAGGCGCTCGGCGTACGTCCGGCAGGCCGCGTAGGAGGGCAGCAGGCCGAGCCGCTCGGCCTCGGCCAGCGTCGGGGCGGCGGCGTCCCGCGCGGACAGGACGGGCGTCAGGCCCGCCGGCCACCGGATGCCGAGATCGGGGTCGAGGGGATGGATGCCGTGTTCCCGTTCGGGCGTGTACGGCGTGGAGCACAGGTACACGGCCGTGGCCTGCTCGGTGAGTGCCATCACGGCGTGGCCGAGGCCCTCGGCGAGGTACACGGCCTGCCGGTCGCGGTCGTCCAGCCGGACCGCCTCCCAGCGGCCGTAGGTCGGTGAGCCGACCCGTACGTCCACGATCACGTCGAGGAGCGCCCCGCTCACACAGGTGAGGTATTTCGCCTGTCCCGGCGGAACGTCCGCGTAGTGGATCCCGCGCACGGCTCCACGGCGCGTCACCGGGCAGTTGGCCTGGGCCACCGGCAGCGGGTGCCCCACGTCCTGTGCGAACTCGCGGCCGCTGAACCACTCCAGCACGCTGCCGCGTTCGTCGTGATGGATGCGCGGCGTGTACAACCACGCGCCTTCGATCCCCAGCTCCCGCACGGAAAAGACCTCCGCCCTCCACAGTGCCCGGCGACGCAGCGTCCGGGTTCGGCCGCTGTGCCGACAGCGTCCCCGACACGGGTCGACACCGTCTCGACCGGCACCTGAGTGCTCTTGTAGAACTCCTCGAGCGGGACTTCCTAGCGTGTCGCCCACTTCGGCACCGGCGATGGAAGGACCCTCATGAGCACCGTGGAAGCTGTTCGGGCCCTGTACCTGGACCTGATGAAGAAGGCCCTGTCGGGTGTCCTCTACAACGACCCGCCCGACATGGCCACCCCGACCCTGCCCGGCGAGGCCGCCCCGCCCGCGGGGGTCTTCCTGGCCGACCGGCGGGAGGGCGGCGAGGACTGGCCCGTCAACGCCCACACCATGATCGGCGTCAAGCGCCTGGACAATCTGCAGGAGTGCGCGGAGCGGGTCCTGGCCGACGGTGTGCCCGGCGACTTCGTCGAGACGGGTGTCTGGCGCGGTGGCGCGTGCATCCTGCTGCGTGCCGTCCTCAAGGCGTACGGCGTCACGGACCGGCTCGTGTGGGCGGCCGACTCCTTCGAGGGCATGCCCGTCGCCGACGAGAGCAGTGGCGGGCGGGACTTCCAGATGCAGCTGCACAAGTACAACGAGGTGCTGGGCGTCTCCCTGAAGGAGGTGCGGGAGAACTTCCGCAGCTACGACCTGCTGGACGACCAGGTGCGCTTCCTGCCCGGCTGGTTCGAGGACACCCTCCCGGCCGCTCCGATCGAGAAGCTGGCGGTGCTGCGGCTGGACGGCGATCTGTACGACTCCACCATGGACGCCCTGACGCATCTGTATCCGAAGCTCTCCCCCGGCGGCTTCGTCATCGTCGACGACTTCGGGCTGCCGACCTGCGCATCCGCGATCCATGACTACCGCGCCGCGCACGGCATCACGGACGAGATCCGACCCATCGACCGGTTCGGGGCGTACTGGCGGCGGTCGGCGCAGCCCGCGGACGCGTGAGAACCGCACTTCGGAAGGACGTCGCGCCATGATCCGGTACCGAGTGCTCGGCCCGTTCTCCGTCACTGCCGGCGAGGAGCCACACACGCCCAGTGCGGCCAAGGTGCGCCAGCTCATGGCGCTGCTGCTGCTCCGCGCCAACCAGGTGGTCAGCCTGGACTCGATCGTCGAGGAGCTGTGGGGGGACCGGCCCCCGCGCAGCGCGGTCACGACGACGCAGACGTACATCTACCAGATCCGCCGACTGCTGGACGGGGCCGACGGCGCGGCGCACGACGAGTGGACCGTCCGCACGGTGCCGCCCGGCTACGGGTTCTCCGTCGGGCCCGGACAGCTCGACTCCTGGGAGTTCGAGCAGTGCGTGGACCGAGCGCGGTCACTGCTGGACGAGGGGCGTGTCGACGAGGCCGCCCCCCTGCTGGCCCAGGCCAGGTCGATGTGGACGGGCCCCGTGCTGGCCGACGTCTGTCAGGGGCCGGTGCTGCGGCGTTATGCCGCGCGCCTGGAGGAGAAGCGCAACCTGGCCCAGGAGCTGAGCCTCTCGGTGGACATGCGGCTGGGCCGTCACCGCGAGTTGGTGCCCGAGCTGAAGTCGCTGGTGATGGCGAACCCGTTCCACGAGTGGCTGCACGCACAGCTCATGATCGCCCTGCAGCGTTCGGGGCGACGCGCCGAGGCACTGGCCGCCTTCCACGACGCACGGCGGCTCCTGAACGACCAGCTGGGGATCGAACCGTCGGGAGACCTGCAGCGGATCCACCAGGACATCCTCAAGGAGGACGCCCTGGCCCCGTGAACCGCGGGGACGGTGCCGCGCTCGACTACACCGGATACGCGGGGTAGTCGACGTAGCCGTGGGCGTCGCCGCCGTAGAAGGTGGCGGGGTCGGGGTCCGTCAGCGGGAGCCCGTCGCGCAGGCGGCGCGGCAGGTCGGGGTTGGAGATGAACAGCCGGCCGAACGACACCAGATCGCCGGCGTCCTGGCGCAGGACCGCGCGTGCGCTCTCCGTCGCCACCGGGGTTCTGCGGTCCGAGGCGTGCGGATTGAGGACGAACGTGGTGGGCCATCGGTCGCGCAGCCGCTGGGTGCCGACCCTGTCGAGCGTCTCGTACACGTGCAGGAACGCGATGCCCACGGCCGCGACGGCGTCGACGAGGGCGGGGTAGAGCTCCTCGGCATCGCGCTCGTCGATGTCGTTGAAGGTGTTGTGCGGGGAGATGCGCAGACCCACCCGGTCGGCGCCGACGGCGTCGGCCACGGCCTCGGCCACCTCGACGACGAAGCGGATCCGGCCGGGCACCGAGCCGCCGTGGGCGTCGGTGCGCACATTGCTGTTGGCGGCCAGGAACTGGTGCAGCAGCATGCCGCTGCCGCCGTGCAGTTCGACTCCGTCGAAGCCGGCCGTCAGCGCGTTGCGTGCCGCCGTGGCGAAGTCCCCTACGGTTTCGGCCAGGTCCGCGGCATTCATCGCGTGCGGTGTGACGAACTCCTTGGGCCCGTCGTAGGTCTTGGCCGCACCGGTGGGCCGCACCGGGGACGGCGCCAGCGGTATGCCGTCCTGGGGCGCACCGGTCCGGCCCCGCAGCAGGTCGGGATGGCTGATGCGGCCCGCGTGCATCAGCTGGGCGTAGATCCGGCCGCCCGCCGCGTGCACTTCGTCGGTGACGTGGCGCCAGGCGGCGATCTGCTCCTCGGTGTGCAGTCCGGGAGTGCCGAAGAAACCTTGCCCGGCCGCGCTCGGCTGGATGCCCTCGCTGATGATCAGCCCGGCCGAGGCGCGCTGCGCGTAGTAGGTCGCCGCCAGGGGTGAAGGCACTCCGCGACGGTCCGCCCGGTTGCGGGTCAGGGGGGCCATCACCACGCGGTTCGGCAGGGTGAGGGCACCGAGTTTCACTTCGTCGAACAGATCTGCCATGCCTGGCTCCCGGTCGTAGTCGCTGTCGGACCGGCCTCAGCGTCGGCGGCACGGCTCGCACCGCGGTCAAGGGCCGCCCGAGCGACCGCCCTCAGCCGTCCCGGTGACCGTCCTCGAGGGATTCACGACCGGTGGGCCACATCCTCTGCGCGTCCACATCCAACGCGCGTCCACGCATGCGGACCGGAGTCGAGGAGAAACGCATGAAGGCCCTGCTTCTGTCGGGCGGTTCGGGCACCCGCCTGCGGCCGTTCAGCCACTCCATGCCCAAACAGCTGATGCCCGTCGCCAACCGCCCGGTTCTCGAACACGTGCTGACCCGCGTGGTCGAACTGGGGGTCACGGAGATCGGCATCGTGGTCGGCAACCGCGGCCGGGAGATCGCGGACGCGCTGGGCGACTCCTCCCGGTTCGGGGCGCGGATCACCTACATACCCCAGGAGCGGCCGCTGGGCCTCGCCCACTGCGTCTCCGTCGCACAGGACTTCCTGCGGGACGACGACTTCGTGATGTTCCTCGGCGACAACATGCTCAGCCACGGGGTGACCGCGATCGCCGAGGACTTCCGGTCACGCCGGCCGGCCACCCAGCTCGTCGTGCACAAGGTCGCCGATCCAAGGCAGTTCGGCGTCGCCGAGGTCGAACCGGACGGCACCGTGGTGCGTCTGGTGGAGAAGCCCGCGGCGCCCCGCTCCGACCTGGCCGTGGTCGGGGTGTACTTCTTCACCCCCGCCATCCATGACGCGGTCGCCGCGATCACCCCGAGCGCACGCGGGGAGCTGGAGATCACCCACGCCATCCAGTGGCTGATCGACCGCGGGGACGCGGTGTTCGCCACCGAGTACGCGGGGCACTGGAGCGACACCGGGCGCCTGGAGGACGTGCTGGACTGCAACCGGGAGGTGCTCGACGGCCTGGACCGCCGGATCGCGGGCGAGGTCGACGGCGACAGCCGGCTGCTGGGGCAGGTGGTGGTGGAGGCCGGTGCCCGGGTGTACCGCTCGCACATCGAGGGCCCCGCGATCATCGGGGCGCGCAGCACCGTCTTGGACAGCCGGATCGGGCCGCACACCTCCATCGGCCGGGACTGCGTCATCCAGGACGCCGGCCTCGACTACTCGATCGCCCTGGACGGGGCCCGGGTCACCGGTGTCACCGGCGTGCACGGGTCGCTCATCGGCAGGGACGCCACCGTGACCTGTGCCGCCGGCTCCCAGCAGCGGCTGATCGTGGGCGACCACTCCACCGTGGTGGTGGCGGCGTGAAGATCCTGGTGACCGGCGGCGCCGGTTTCATCGGCTCCCACTACGTCCGGACCCTGCTGGAGGGCGGCTACCCGGGACACGCGTCGGCTCAGGTCACGGTCCTGGACGCGCTGACCTACGCGGGCGACCGGGCCAACCTGCCCACCGGGCACCCCCGGCTGCGTTTCGTCCGGGGTGACGTGTGCGATCTGCCCCTGCTGCTCTCGCTGCTGCTGGGGCACGACGCGGTGGTGCACTTCGCCGCGGAGTCGCACGTGGACCGGTCGCTGGGGGACGCGGCCGCCTTCTTCCGCAGCAACGTCGTGGGCACCCAGACCGTGCTGGAGGCGGCCCTGGTGTCCGGGGTGAGCCGGGTGGTGCACGTCTCCACCGACGAGGTGTACGGCTCCATCGAGCGGGGGGCCTGGACGGAGGAGTGGCCGCTGGCGCCCAACTCGCCCTACGCGGCGTCCAAGGCGGGTTCGGACCTGGCGGCCCGTTCGTACTGGCGGACGCACGGGCTCGATGTGCGCATCACCCGCTGTTCGAACAACTTCGGCCCCTACCAGCACGTGGAGAAGCTGATCCCGTTGTTCACCACCCGGCTGCTCGCGGGCCTGCCCGTGCCGCTGTACGGGGACGGCTCGAACGTACGGGAGTGGCTGCACGTCGACGATCACTGCAGGGCGATCCAGCTCGTCCTGGAGCGCGGGCGCGCGGGCGAGATCTACAACATCGGCAGCGGCGACGCCCACACCAACCTGGAGCTGGCCGAGCGCCTGGCCGAGCTGTGCGGCGCCGATGTCTCGCTGATCCGGCGGGTGGCCGACCGCAAGGGCCATGACCTGCGGTACGCGCTGGACGACAGCAAGATCCGGCGGGAGCTGGGGTACGCCCCGCGGGTGTCGTTCGAGCGCGGTCTGGCCGACACCGTCGACTGGTACCGGCGGCACACCGAGCGGTGGCCGCACGCCGCGCCCGTCCGGGCCGCGCTCGACTGAGCCGGCCCAGCCCGGCTCAAGCGCCGTTCGAGGTGGGGTTGGCAGGCTGTGTCCGGTGACCGGTTCGCCGGACCCTGTGCGCGCACGACGCGCGGCATCCCCATCCACAGCACGTCACATCCGATCTACCCGGCAGGGAAGCGAGGGATTCACGGTGGTGGACATCACGCCATGGGGCACGGTGGACCAGCTGGTCGTGGCGGCCGGCGACCGGTACGACCGACTGCGGCAGGCGATCGTCGAGGCGGGCCCGGACCGCGTGGCGGACCTGCTGGCCGCCGAGATCCGGATCAGGGCCGCGGCCCCCGACGACGTCACCGACGTACATCTCAATCTCACCATGGAGTTCCGCGGCGAGCTGTTCCGCTACCTGGTCTCCTTCAAGGAGGGCCGGATGTCCGTGGAGCCCGGCAGCTCCGACGGCATCCTGGCCGACATCCGCTACGAACTCTCCGATCTCGTCCAGCTGTTGTACGCGCCGCGCGAGGGCATCCTGTCGCACAGCCGCGACGTGCACGTGGTCACCTGGCCCTGGACGGGGCAGAACAACCAGTTCAGCCCCCTGTGGCCGGACAAGGTCGTCGACCGTGCCGCCCTCTCCCAGGAGCAGCGGGCGGCGCTCGGCATGTCGCGGATGACCATCCTGTTCCGGGCGGTGCAGGCGGTGATCGCGGCCACGTCCAGCGCGCCGGTGAGCCTCGACGAACTGGCGGCGCGCTACGGCTCGGACAAGTGGGGCGCCCTGCACTTCTACACCCCTCACTACGCGAACCACTTCGGCCCGCTGCGCCACGAGGCGGTCCGCATCCTGGAGATCGGCATCGGCGGATACGACTCGGAGACGCTGGGCGGCGAGTCGCTCTACATGTGGCAGCGGTACTTCCCGCGGGGACTGGTCTACGGTCTCGACATCTTCGCCAAGCCCGGTGTGACGGGTCCCCGTGTCCGGACCGTGGTCGGCGACCAGAACGACCCGGCGTTCCTGCGCGAACTCGCCGAGCAGGAGGGTCCGTTCGATATCGTGGTGGACGACGGCAGCCACGTGAACGAACACGTGCGAACCAGCTACGAGACCTTGTTCCCCTATGTGCGGCCCGGCGGCTTCTACGTCATCGAGGACCTGCACACGGCGTACTGGCCGGAGTTCGGTGGCGAGCTGCCGCCGGG
This sequence comes from Streptomyces sp. NPDC049687, assembly GCF_044465285.1. Classification (NCBI taxonomy): domain Bacteria; kingdom Bacillati; phylum Actinomycetota; class Actinomycetes; order Kitasatosporales; family Streptomycetaceae; genus Streptomyces; species Streptomyces sp. NPDC049687. The sequence goes on along the minus strand of NZ_JBITLN010000004.1, from coordinate 250,054 downwards.
CTCGTCGGCCACCACGACCGGTCTGCTCAAGGATCTGATCGACGACCTGCACCGCTGCGAGCTGGCCGAGGACGACGAACTGCCCGCCGGAAACCACCCGTCCGACATCTCGATCTACCACAATCTGGCAGTCCTCAGAAAGGGGATCGCCCACGAGCGCGGCATTCCCGCCTGGGTCCAGCAGCGCGCGGACCAATGGATTCACCCCGGCCGGAAGTGATCGGTCGAACCACCAGGAAGCGTGGCAACCGTGGTACACCGCACCGATGTTGACGCCCCCCTTCCCTGACATGAAAGACGCACGTGCAGATGAGTGAGCCCAAACGAGTGAGCTTCGGCCTCAAGACCACCCCCATGCATGTCGACTACGACGACATTCTGCGGGTGTGGCTCGAGGCGGACGAGATTTCCGAGATCGAGCACGCCTGGCTGTGGGACCACATGCTTCCCCTGGCCGGCCCGAAGGACGGGAAGATCTACGAGGGCTGGACGCTCCTGGCCGCGCTGGCCGCGCAGACGCGGCGCCTGCGGCTCGGACTTCTGGTCACCAGCAACCGCATCCGTCAGCCGGCGGTGCTCGGCAAGATCGCCACCACTGTCGACGTGGTGTCCCGGGGCCGCCTGGTGATGGGCCTCGGCGTCGGTGGCACGCACCAGCCCGCGGGTGCCGGCGGCATCGCCGGTGACAACCCGGCCATCGCCGAGTACGAGGCGTACGGGCTCACCCTGGTGCCGCCGCGCGAGGGCATCGAGCGGCTGGAGGAGACCGTCACGATCCTCAAGCGGATGTGGACCGAGAAGGAGTTCGACTTCGAGGGCCGCTACTACACACTGAAGGGCAACCGCAACGAGCCCAAGCCCGTCCAGCCCTCGGGTCCGCCGCTGCTCATCGGCGGCTGGGGCAACAAGACGCTGCGGCTGGTGGCGGAGCACGCCGACATCTGGAACATCCCCGGCCCTCCGCACAACCAGATCGACTACATCACCGATCGCTCCCGCGTCCTGGACCAACACTGCGCGGCCATCGGGCGGGACCCGTCCCAGATCAGCAGGTCCGTCCAGGTCGTCATCTCCTACGACGACGTCGAGGCCTCCCGCCGGCAGGTGCTCGAACTCGTCCACGCCGGTCTCGACCACATCGTCCTGAGCCTGCCACGCGGCTACCCGCAGGGCGTGGCCCAGTGGCTGACGGACGAGATCATCAAGCCGGTGCGGGCGGAACTCCCGGACGCATAGCGCCACTTCGTCACTCCGGGCCCGGTCTGCCGAAACGCAGGCCGGGCCCTTCTTCCGTAACGGACCGTGTGAAGGGCCAGGCAACCATGACGCGCGTACTGTTCACGACCGCCGCGATGGCCGCCCATGTCCGGCCGACCGTGCCCCTGGTGAAGGAACTGGTGAGCGGGGGCCACGAAGTGGTTTGGTACACCGAGCCGGAATTCGAGGACATGGTCAAGGCCACCGGCGCCCGCTTCGTCCCGGCCCGGGCCGGAGTGGACACCAAGGACCTGCTGCGGCGCACGGGGGGACGGGGCCGCGGTTTCTCCGGGCTCAACAGGCTGGTGCTGGAGCTGTTCCTGAAGCCCATTCCGGCCCATGTGAAGGACCTCGCGCCCGTCTTCGACACCTTCCGCCCCGACGTGGTGGTCTCGGACCACAGCTTCCGCGCCGGGCTGCTGGTGGCAGAGCAGCGGGGCATCCCCCGGGTGGCGTTCTCGGCGGGCCCGCTGAACCTGTCGAGCGTGGACACCGCCCCCTTCGGGCTCGGCCGGCAGCCGTCGTCGTCCGCTGCGGGCCGGCTGCGCAACCGTTTCCTGGCCTGGCTGATGTACGGCGTCGCCTACCGGGAGCGCCAGCGGGTGCTGGGACGGGTGCGGGCCGACATGGGCCTGCCGTCCCTCAGCGGGTACAGCATCGACTGGGTCGCGCGCTCCTGCGACCGCTACCTCCAGACGGGTGTTCCCGAGTTCGAGTACCCGCGCAGCGACCTGCCGGCCTCGGTCGAGTTCATCGGCCCGACGCAGCCCGAGGAGGACGGCGCCGCCCCGCGTCCGGACTGGTGGCCGCAGGTCCTGCGGGCCCGGGCGGCGGGCCGGCCGGTGGTCTTCGTCACCCAGGGCACGATCGCGACCGGCCTGTCCCGGCTCGTGCTGCCCACCATCGAGGCGCTGGCCGACGAGGACGTCCTGGTGGTGGCCACGACCAGCGGCCAGGATCCCGACACGGTGCTGTCCGCGGAGCGACGGCCCGCCCATGTGCTCCTCGCGCCCTTCGTCCCGTACGGCGCCATGCTGCCGCTGACCGACGTCCTGGTCACCAACGGCGGCTACGGGGGTGTCCAGCACGCCCTGACGCACGGTGTGCCGCTCGTCGTGTCCGGGACGAGCGAGGACCGTATGGAGACCAACGCCCGCGTGGTGTGGGCCGGGGTGGGCATCTCCCTCAGGACGGACACCCCGTCGTCGGCGCGGCTGCGGCGCGCGGTGCGCACGGTGCTGCGCGACCCGTCGTACCGGTCCCGGGCCCGGGCCCTGCGGAGCGCCTACGCGTCGATGACCGGGACCGGCCGGGCGGCGGCCGCCATCCTGGAGGCGGCCGCCGCGCGCACCGTCACCGGTGGCGCCTGACGGCGGGGGGACCGAGCGGCGGAGGCCGGCACCGGACGACCCGGTGCCGGCCTCCGCCCGAGCCGGGGGTGCGGGGCGTACGTCAGGAAGCGGAACACAGACCGCTGGGCGACGACGTGCCGCACGCGTTGTACGTGAAGGTGATGCCGCTGCCGGCGCCGTCCCACACGAGGTCGGCCGGTCCGTTGCCGTGCAGCACGTTCGACGTGACGCTGATGTCCCCTTCCTCGGTGGGGTCGGCCGGGTCGAAGGTGTGGCTGGTGACGACGACGATGCCGCCGGACATCGGGTCGGGGCCGATGTTGCCCGAGACGGCGTTCTGCTGGACGGTGGCGTGGGTCGCGCCGACCAGGATGACGCCGGATCCCTGCACGGCCTGCGGGAAGCCGTACTGGCCGGGGCAGTTGGCGTTGTTGGAGGTGAACGCGTTGTTCGCGACGTTGAGCAGTTCGCCGCCGGGGACGCGATAGCTGTCGGAGAAGGAGAAGAAGCCCGAGCAGCTTCCGCTCACCGCGTTGCGGGTCACGTCGACACCGGAGCTGTCGTAGGAGGAGATGCCGTAGGCGGAGCGGATCACCTTGTTGCCGGTGACGACGGTGTGCGAGGCCGGGATGTTGTAGTTGCCGACGTAGATGGCCGCGCGCGCCGCGTCGCTGATCACGTTCGCGCCGATCGTGCTGTTCTTCGAGACGGTGTCCGTCACGCCGTACGAACCGCTGTTGAGGACGGTGTTGCCGTCGGCCCTGGTGCCATCGGTCGCGGAGAGCGAGATGCCGACCCGGAAGCCGTCGATCCGCACGCCGGTCACCCGGCCGCCGGTGACGAAGCTCGTGGCGTGCGAGGTGGGCCCGTCGGTGCCGTCCACGGTGCCGCGGAAGCAGATGCCGGCCTGGTGCGAGCCGCAGTGGTTGTCGGGGAAGGCGGCCGGGGGCGTCAGTACCGTGCCGTCGGTGCCCGAACCGGCGCCCTTGATCGTGATGTTGTCCTTCACGACCTGCACGCTCTCCTGGTAGGTGCCGGCGGCCAGCTGGATCGTGTCGCCCGGCTGGGCGGCGTCCACGGCCGCCTGGATGCTCTGTCCGGGGCTGACGGTCCATACGGTCGCCGCGTGCGCCGTGCCCGCGGTCGCCACCGTCGTGGCGGCGACCGCCATGGCCGCGGCCACGGACAACAACGTCTTTTTCATGGATGCTCCTCGGAGAAGATGACGTCGACTCGGCGCACTCGCCTCCGGGCGGGAGGGGGCTCGGTCGGATCCAGCCACCACGGGTGGCGGTCGGCCACCGACGATACGGCGACCGACGCCGGACAACATCAGCACAAAGGCGTACCCGAACTCCTTCTGACCGCCCGGCAGTTCGATCCGCGCGCACTCCAACGCGGGTCCACCCCCGCGCGAGCGCGTACCCCTTGAATCCGTGCTGCTCCGGGCGCCCGAGGCCCGGCCGTGCGAACAGAATGGGGTGAGGATGTGCGAGTCGTGGTGATCGGCGCCGGCGGACTGCTCGGCACCGCGTTCCGCCGGGTCGCGGGCGAACTCCCGGACGTCGAGGTCCTGTTGCCCGGCAGACGGGAACTCGACGTGACCGACCCGCTCTCGGTCGAGAAGTACCTGATCAGCAATGGCCCGGACGGCGTCGTGAACGCCGCGGCGCTGCTGCCGGCGGACCTGTGCGAGACCCATCCGCGCGCCGCCTACGAGATCCACGCGCTCGGCGCCCGCTGGGTGAGCCGGGCCTGCGACCGGATCGGGGCGGTCTCGGCCTACATCAGCACGGACTTCGTCTTCGACGGGACGAGCGGGGACGGCTACGCGCCCGACTCCCCGACCCGCCCGCTGCTGACGTACGGCGTCACGAAGCGGGCGGGCGAGGCGGAGGCCTGTCTGGGCACCCCACGCCATCTCGTGCTGCGTACGGCGGGCCTGTTCGGGCCGCCGCCGTCCGGCTCCCGGGCCCGCCCGTGCTTCGTGGACCGGATCCTCGCCAGGGCCGTCGCGGGCGAGCCGGTGGGGGTCGTCGACTCGGTGGTGATGTCCCCCACCTACACCGTCGACCTGGCCCGCATGACGTTCGCGATGCTGCTCGACGAGGCCGCGCCGGGCATCTACCACGCCGTCAACCGGGGTGCCGCCTCCTGGTACGAGGTGGCGGCGACGGCGGTGCGGCTGTCGGGCCGGCAGGCCACCGTGACGCGTCAGCGGGAGCAGACGCACGTGACGGCCGGCCGCCCGGCCCGCACCCCGCTGACCGGGACCCTCCCGGGCCGGGCCGCCGCACACCAGCGCCCGTGGCAGGAGGCCCTCGCCGAGTATCTGCGGGAGCGGTGGCCCGCACCCGGTGGCCGGCCACCGCACCCCGCCGCGTTGCCGTCGGCGAGCCTGCCCCACGCGCGGACGTAGGGCCTGGCCGGCGCGAGGGCAGCCGTACGGTCCGCTCGTCCTCGAGGCGGGGCCGAGCGCGTTCTCAACGGTGCACCAGTGGCGTTCGAGACACGTTCGAGGGGAGGGGCGAAGACTCCAGTGGTTTCCCGAATCCGAGCGAAGGGGACTGGAGTGGCCGACTACCGTAGCTTCGCCGAACTCATGTGGGAGCGCGTCGACCTGCTCGGCGACCGGACCGCCTACCTCAATCTGCCGGTGGACGGCGGCACGGCGGATCCGGAGCCGGTGACCTATCGGATGCTCGACCGCGCCGCCCGCTCTGTCGCGGCCACCCTGCAGGGCCTGCCGGGACGCCCCGCCCGCGTCCTTGTGGCACAGAGCCGTGCCCGGCACGTCGCCGAGAGCCTCCTGGCGTGCTGGTACGCCGGGGCGGTGGCGATCCCGGTGCCGCCCGGCGGTGGGCGGCACCACGCGGAACGGCTGCGGAAGATCCTCAAGGACGCCCGCGTCGAGGCCGTCCTGTCCGACCGGTCCGGGGCCTCGGAGCTCTCGCGGCACCTGGCCTGGGCGGGCCAGGAGCGTGTCCCGTGCCTGGCGGTGGACGGCGCCGCGCCGGCGGACCCGGACGACTGGCGGCGCCCCGCCCCGGCCGCCGAGGCGGCGCTGATCGAGTACACCTCGGGCACCTCGGGGGAGCCGAAGGGAGTGCTGGTCTCCCACCGGAACCTGCTGGCCAACCAGCGGGCGATCAGAGAGGCGTTCGGCACCCACGAGGGGACGGTGGTCGGCGGCTGGCTTCCCCTCCACCACGACATGGGGCTCATCGGGCAGTTGCTGCATCCGCTGTGGCTCGGCGCACGCGGTGTCGTGATGGCGCCCTGGGTCTTCGCCCAGGAGCCGTTGCGCTGGCTGCGCATGATCGGCGAGCACGGGGTGACGGCCACCGCCGCACCGGGGTTCGCCTACGAGTCGTGTGTACGGCGGGTGCCGCCGGAGCGGATCGGCGAGCTGGACCTCTCCGGCCTGGAGACGGCCGTCGTCGGCGCCGAACCGGTACGGGCCGGGACCCTGCGGGCCTTCACCGAGCGGTTCGCACCGGCTGGCCTGCGCCGCGGCACCCTGCGCCCCGCCTACGGGCTCGCAGAGGCGACCTTGCTGGTCACCGCGGCCGGTCGCGCGCCCGAGGTCCGGGAGCGCGTCGTGGACGCCGCGGCGATCGAGGAGGGGCGGCTCGAACCCGCGGACCACGGCGGACGGCAGCGCACCCTGGTGAGCTGCGGACGTCCGGTCGGCGCGGAGCTGCGGATCGTGGACCCGGAGAGCCGCGCCGTCCTGCCGGAGGGGCGGATCGGCGAGATCTGGGTCCGCGGCGACGGCGTGGCCACCGGCTACTGGGGGCGGCCGCTGGACACCCGAGGTGCCTTCGACGCGCGAACCGCCGACGGCGGGACCGGCTTCCTGCGGACCGGGGATCTCGGCCTGCTGGACGGGGGCGAACTCTTCGTCACCGGGCGGCTCAAGGACGTGATGTTCCTGGAGGGGCGGCACCTGCACCCGCACGACCTCGAACAGTCCGCGCAGAGCGCGAGCCCCCTGTGCGGCGCCGCCACGGTGTTCAGCGTGGCGGCGGACCACGAGCACATCGTCGTGATCCAGGAGGTGGCCCTGGGACACGGCGCCGACCAGGACCTCGGCCGGCTCGGCGAGGCCCTGCGGGACCGGCTCGCCGGCGACTTCTCGGTGACGTCCTCCAGCATCGTGCTGGTACGAGCGGGCACCATCCGCCGGACCACCAGCGGCAAGGTGCGGCGCTCGCGGATGCGGCAGCTGTTCCTGAACGGCGCACTGGATCCCCTGCACACGGACCTGGCCCCGGAGGTACGGGAGCTGCTCTGCGTCTCCCGCCCCTGAGCTGCGCGGACGGTACATGTTGAACACGTGAATATCTCACTGTCCGGTTCGATCACCCGCTGCGAGACTGTGCGCGTCGCTTCGCACCTGCCAAGCACATATCGTCGAGGGAGACGCCACCGTGGACATGGAGATCGGTTTGCTCGGTCCGATGTCGGCCACCGTTGACGGACGATCCATGGTGCCCACCGCCAGCAAGCCACGTCAGGTCCTCGCCCTGCTGTCCCTGCACCCGCGCCGCGTGGTGCAGACGGAGGCCCTGATCGAGGAGCTGTGGGGAGCCGCGCCCCCGCGCAGCGTGCTGACGACGCTCCAGACCTATGTGCTGCAGCTGCGCCGCAAACTGTCGGAGGTCCTGCCGCTGGACGGCCCGCCGGCCAAGGACGTGCTGGTGACCTCGCGCGGCGGATACCTGCTGACGGTCGACCGGGCGGACACGGAAGTGGGCCGGTTCGACGACTTCTTCGCCCGTGGCCAGCGGGCCTTCCGGGCGGGCGACCTCGCCGCCGCGTCCCGGCTGCTGCGCCAGGCACTGGACCTGTGGCGCGGTCCCGTCGTGGCCGACGCCCGGCACGGCCGCACCCTCGAGATCGAGTCGGCGCGCCTCGAAGCGGACCGCCTCAGCGCCCGGGAACTGCGGATCTCCGCCGAGTTGCGGCTCGGCGGCCACCTCGCGTTGCTGGGCGAGCTGACGGCGCTGGCCGGGACCTATCCCCTGCACGAACGCCTGCACGGTCAGCTGATGCTGGCGCTGCACCGCGCGGGCCGTAACGCGGACGCCCTGGAGACGTTCCACCGGCTGCGCCGCACCCTCATCGAGGAGCTGGGCCTGGAGCCGACCCGGCCCATCCGGCAGCTGCACCAGGCGCTGCTCTCCCCGGACCCGGCGCCCATCGCCCAGGGCGGGGTGCTGGAGGAGGCCGTGCTCATCGGCTGACGGGCGGCGTCCGCACCGGACCCCGTGGGCTCCAGCAGCCGTCGAGTCCCCGTCCAGCCCCTGCGGTGACCGTTTGACCCCACGCCCGATCCGTACCGGACACACGGACGGAGCGGGCACCGGATCATCGGATTCTCGGCCGGGGGCCTGCCATGATTCCCACTGTCCTCGCCCCATCCCCTCCCGCTTCCCCGGTCCGCGTACTGTGCTTCCACCACGCGGGCGGCGGGGCTTCCGCCTTCGCCTCCTGGCCGCGGGCCCTGGGCCCTCGCTGGGAGCCGCTGGGTGTACGGCTGCCGGGCCGGGAGACCCGGCTGCACGAGGCCCGCGTCACCCGGCACGAGGTGCTGCTGGACCAGTTGGACGACGACCTCGGGCCGCTGCTCGACGCGCCGTACCTGCTTTACGGGCACAGCCTCGGCGGACTGGTGGCGTACGCGTTCGCGGGGCGGCAGACCCGGCTGGGGCGCCCCCCGCTGGCCCTGCTCGTCGGCGCCTGTCCTCCCCCGCACGTGGCGCCGGCGCTCACGCTGACCGGGGACACGGACGACACCCGGCTGCTGGCCGCCCTGAGCCGGCTGGGCGGCATCCCCGCGGAGGTGCTGAGCCGCGCCGGGCTGCTGCGCCGGACGCTGGACCTGATCCGCGACGACCTGCGGCTGGCCAAGAGCCTGCGCACGGCGTGCCACGGCCGGCTGGCCGTACCCCTGTACACCTTCGCCGGTGACCGGGACCCCGTGGCCGACCCACGCACCATGCTCGGCTGGTCCCGGTACACCACCGGCCCGTTCCACGGCCACGAGGTGCCGGCGGGTCACTTCTTCCACTCCGACCCGGACTTCCTCGCTCTCCTCCGCACTCACCTCGCGCGGCTGCTCACCGGCACCCCGCGCGCGTTCCCGGAACCATCCACGGACCACACGGAGGCGCAATGCCCGACATCAGTGTGCTCGGATCGCTGACAGTCACCCACGCGGGCCGCTCGATCGTGCCCACGGCGGCCAAGCCCCGCAAAGTGCTCGCTCTCCTCGCACTCCGCCCGGACCAGACGGTGTCGGTGTCGGCGTTTCTCGAGGAACTGTGGGAGCAGCGCCCGCCCCGCAGCGCCCTGACGACCCTGCAGACGTACATCCTGCGGCTGCGGCACCTCATCGACGAGGCGGAGCAGCACCGGCCGGGCGCCGGCGCCACCTCGCGTCCGCCGTCCAGAGAGGTACTGGCCACCTGGGGCAACGGCTACCTCCTGGGCACACACGGTGGCCGTATCGACATCCACGAGTTCGAGCAGTTCGCGTCGGCCGGGCACCGGTCGATGGCCGCGGCCGACTACCGGGCGGCCAGCGGCCACTTCCGGCGTGCCCTGCAGCTGTGGCGGGACGAGGCGCTGGTGGACGTGCAGGCGGGCCCGCTGCTCAGCACGGCGGTACGTCACCTGGAGGAGCAGCGGCTGAGTGTGCTGAGCCGGCGGGTCGAGGCGGATCTCAAACTGGGCCGGCATCACGAGTTGCTGAGCGACCTGGCGAGCCTGTGCGCCCAGTACCCGCTGCACGAGGGGTTCCAGGCCCAGTACATGCTGGCCCTGTGCCGGGCGGGCCGCCGCAGCGACGCCCTGCAGACCTTCCAGCGGCTGCGCAGCCGTATCCGCGAGGAGCTCGCGATGGATCCGTCGCCGGCCCTGCACCGGCTGCAGCAGGCGATTCTCAACGGCGACGCCGGGCTCGACCTCCCCGAACACCCCGTGCGGGAGTCCGCCCTGCGCATCGCGGGCTGACCGGCCCGGTCAGTCGGTATTCGAGCACCCGTCGAGACCCGGTTGTCACCTTCGGTCCGCAAGGACGCGCCGTACCGGAGACCGGACGACGCAGGCGCTGGCAGAGAGAGCTGACACAGAGAGAGAAGGTCATGGCAGAAATGAGGCGGCGGGTCGTCGTCACGGGCATCGGAGTGGTCGCGCCCGGCGGAGTCGGAACCAAGAACTTCTGGTCGCTGATCACCGAGGGCCGTACCGCCACGCGCACGGTGACCCTGTTCGACGCATCGGCCTTCCGATCCCGGGTGGCCGCCGAGGTGGACTTCGACCCGGTCGTGCACGGCCTGACCCCGCAGGAAGTCAGGCGCCTGGACCGGGCCGCGCAGTTCGCTCTCGTCAGCGCCCGTGAGGCGGTCGCCGACAGCGGGCTCGCCGGCGCCCTCGACCCCACCCGCACCGGCGTCTCCATCGGCAGTGCCGTCGGCTGCACGATGAGTCTGGACGCGGAGTACGGCGTGGTCAGCGACGGCGGCCGGGACTGGCTGGTCGACCACACCTACGCGGTCCCGCACTTGTACGAGTACCTGGTGCCCAGCTCGCTCGCGGCCGAGGTCGCCAAGGACTTCGGGACCCGGGGCCCGGCCGCGGTCATCTCCACCGGCTGCACCTCGGGGCTGGACTCGCTGGGGCACGCCGTGGAGCTGATCCGGGAGGGCGCGGCGGACGTGATGATCGCGGGCGCGGCGGAGGCCCCCATCTCCCCGATCACGCTGGCGTGCTTCGACGCGATCAAGGCGACGACCCCACGCAACGACGACCCCGAGCACGCGTCACGGCCGTTCGACCGCACGCGCAACGGCTTCGTCCTGGGCGAGGGCGCCGCGGTCCTCGTCCTGGAGGAGCTGGAGCACGCCAGGCGCCGCGGTGCCACGGCGTACGCGGAGATCTCCGGGTACGCCTCCCGCTGCAACGCGTACCACATGACGGGGTTGCGCCCCGACGGCAAGGAGATGGCCGAGGCGATCCGGGTGGCCCTGGACGAGGCGCGGCTTCCGGGCAGGGCGGTGGACTACATCAACGCGCACGGCTCGGGCACCAAGCAGAACGACCGGCACGAGACGGCGGCCTTCAAGCGCAGTCTCGGCGACCACGCCCGCCGGACCCCGATCAGTTCGATCAAGTCGATGATCGGTCACTCCCTCGGCGCCATCGGCTCCCTGGAGGTGGCCGCCAGCGCGCTGGCCGTGGCCGGCGACGTCATCCCGCCCACCGCCAACCTCCACGAGCCGGACCCGGAGTGCGACCTGGACTACACGCCGCTGACGGCGCGGGAGGGGCGGTACGACACCGTGCTCAGCGTCGGCAGCGGCTTCGGCGGGTTCCAGAGCGCCATGGTGCTCACCCGTCCGCAGCTCAAGGCGGCCGCCTGATGCGGACGTCCGGTCATTGCCCCGAGGGTTTCCCGGAGAGAGGCGGAGCGACATGACGAGGCCGACCAGTACGGCGGAGCGGGAGCCCGCCGCCCCGGTCCCCACGGGCGCCGCCGTGGTCACCGGAATCGGTGTGGCCGCGCCGAACGGGTTCGGGCGCGAGACCTGGTGGGCGGCCACGCTCCGGGGCAGCAACGGCATCGCGCGCCTCACCCGCTTCGACCCGTCCCGGTATCCCGTGCAACTGGCGGGCGAGGTGCCGGAGTTCGAAGCCGGGGAGCACATTCCCAGCCGGCTGCTGCCCCAGACCGACCACATGACACGGCTCGCCCTGGCCGCCGCCGCGGAGGCGGCCGACGAGTCCGGTCTCGACCCCGGGACACTGCCCGAGTACGCGGTCGGGGTGGTCACGGCCGCCTCCGCCGGGGGATTCGAGTTCGGGCAGCGGGAACTGCAGGCCCTGTGGAGCAAGGGGGGTGCGCACGTCAGCGCGTACCAGTCCTTCGCCTGGTTCTACGCGGTGAACACCGGCCAGATCTCGATCCGCCATGGGCTGCGGGGGCCCAGCGGCGTGGTCGTCACCGACCAGGCCGGTGGGCTGGACGCCGTCGCCCAGGCCCGCCGGCACCTGCGCAAGGGTGTCCAGGCGGTCGTCACCGGCGGCGTGGACGGCTCGCTGTGTCCGTGGGGCTGGGCCGCCCATCTGGCAGGTGGCCGCATGAGCCCGGTGGCGGACCCGGAGCGGGCCTACCGGCCGTTCCACCCCGACGCGAGCGGCGAGATCGTCGGTGAGGGGGGCGCCATTCTCGTGCTCGAGGACGAGGCGTCGGCCCGCGCCCGGGGCGCCCGCGTCTACGGTGAAGTGGCGGGCTGCGCGGCCACGTTCGATCCGGACGCCGGTGGGCCGGGGCTGTTCCGCGCGGCTCGGACGGCCCTGCGGCAGGCGGGCCTCGAGCCCTCCGACGTGGACGTCGTATTCGCCGACGCCGCTGGAGTGCCCGACGCCGACCGCGCGGAGACGGAGGCCATCATCGAGCTGTTCGGGCCGCGCGGGGTGGCCGTGACCGCGCCGAAGACCATGACCGGCCGGCTGCAGGCCGGCGGTGCGGCGCTCGATCTCGCCGCCGCCCTGATGTCCCTGCGGCACTCCGTCGTCCCGCCCACCGTCCATGTGGGCGCCGGGTCCCACGATCCGCGGCTCGACCTCGTCTGTGACACGCCCCGACCCGGCCGGATCCGTGCCGCGCTGGTCCTCGCCCGGGGTCACGGCGGGTTCAACGCGGCCACGGTCGTCCGCGCACGGCACTGACCCGCACCCACCTCACCGACCGCACACCCTTCTGATCCGTCAGCCGAAGAAAGGAAACCGTATGTCCGCCTCGTCCTCCTTCTCCCGTTCCGACCTCACCCGGCTCCTGCGCGAGAGCGCAGGGGAGGAAGAGCCGGGGCTTCTGGACGGCGACGTCCTCGACGTCTCCTTCTCCGACCTCGGTTACGACTCGGTCGCCGTGCTCCAGCTGATCGGTCTGATCGAGCGTGAGCGCGGCATCCAGCTCGCCGACGAGACGGTCTCCGAGGCACAGACGCCCCGCGCGCTCCTGGAAGTCGTCAACACGGTGCGGGGGCAGGCCGCTGCCTGACCCGACCGTGCCGAAGGCCCACCCTCCGTCGGGAGGGTGGGCCTTCGGCCGTGTCCGGCGGGCGTCGTCAGACGAGGTCGTCCCGCGTGACCCCGCGATGGTGGACCAGCCAGCCCTGCGGCCCCCGCTCGAGCTCGTCCTCGCACAGCGTGCTCAGGCGCAGGACCGCCTGGCCGCCCTTCGGGATCTCGAAGACCAGCGCGTAGCAGCGCGCCCGTACCTTCGTACCGTCCTGGCTGTCCACCGCGACCATGCCGAGCCAGTGGCGGCGCCGGACGCCGGCGGCGGCGAGCTGCTCGTGCGCCGCGCGGGCGGCCGCCGCGATGGCCTCGCGGCCCTTGGTGGGCTCGGGGTGCGCGTTGGCGGCGAAGACCCCCTGGGGAGCGAAGGTGGCGGCCCACTCGTCGACCCGGCCGTCGTCGAGCAGTTGCATCTGCCGGGCGTAGAACTGCTGGATCTCGTGGTAGGTGTCGGCGCCGACACGGGTCGCGGGCTGTTCCGTCACTGTCATGGGGCATCCCTTCGCTCGGATCCACGGAGCCGCGGTCGGCACGGCACCGCCCGCCACGCTCGGCGACCCGGCTCGCGACGGTGTCCAGGGACGGTGGGGCAGCGCGCCCGGGATCGATCCCCTCTCCAGGTGTTTGCGAGCCGGTTCGGTGAACCTCCCCGACGACGCTCAACCGCGCCCGGGACCCCGGGCGTCATCCGGACCGACAAGCGGAGGACAGCGTGAGCGAGCAGCGAAAAGTGGCTCTGGTGACCGGCGGCACCAGGGGGATCGGACTCGCCGTGGCCCGGCACCTCGGCGGGGCCGGCTACCGGGTGTTCCTGTGTGCGCGCAGCGCCGACGACGTGGCACGCACCGTCAAGACACTGACCGACGAGGGCCTCGAGGTGGACGGCACCACCGCCGACGTGCGCCGCCCGGACGAGGTGCGGGCCCTGGTGTCGGCCGCCACCGCCCGCTTCGGTCCGGTGGACGTCCTCGTCAACAACGCCGGACGCAGTGGCGGCGGCGTCACCGCGGACATCAGCGACGAACTCTGGTACGACGTGATCGACACCAATCTCCACAGCGTCTTCCTGATGACGCGGGAGACGCTGCGGCAGGGCGACCTCACCGGGCGCGGGTGGGGACGGATCGTCAACATCGCCTCCACCGGGGGCAAGCAGGGCGTCGTGCTGGGTGCCCCCTACTCGGCCTCCAAGCACGCCGTGGTCGGCTTCACCAAGGCGCTCGGCCTGGAGCTGGCGAAGACGGGCGTCACCGTGAACGCGGTCTGCCCCGGCTACGTCGAGACGCCGATGGCCCAGCGGGTGCGGGAGGGCTACGCGGCCGCCTACGACACCACGACGGACGAGATCCTCGAGCGCTTCCAGGCCAAGATCCCGCTCGGCCGCTACTCCACTCCGGAGGAGGTGGCCGGCATGGTCCGCTACCTGGTCTCCGACTGCGCGGCCTCGATCACCGCGCAGGCCATCAACGTCTGCGGCGGCCTGGGCAACTACTGATCCCGCGTCCCACGCACCCGTACCGCACCGCACCGACCTTCCGGAGGACCCAGATGGCCCAGACCGACCAGCGGCAGCTCGCGGCCACGGCCGAGCCCGCCGTCCACCACACCTCGCACACCGTCGATGTGCAGGCACCGCCCGAGGCGGTCTACGCGATCATCTCGGACGTCGCGCAGTGGCCGCTGCGCTTCGCCCCCAACGTGCATGTCGAGCACCTGGAGCGGACCGCCACGACCGAGCGCATCCAGATCTGGGCCACCGCCAACGGCGAGGTCCGCACCTGGATCTCACGCCGGGAACTCGACCCAGGCCGAAAGCGAGTGACGTTTCGTCAGGAGGTGTCCTCGCCTCCGGTCGCCTTCATGGGGGGCGAGTGGATCATCACGTCGGCCGCGGACGGCACCTCGCACCTGGAGCTGACCCATGACTTCGAAGCCGTGGACGACGACCCCGCCGGCGTCGAGTGGATCACCCAGGCCACCGACCGCAACAGCGCCGCCGAGCTGGACGCCGTCCGCGCGCTGGCCGAGCAGTACGCCCGGCTCGGCGAGCTGGAGCTGACGTTCGAGGACGCGGTGCGCGTCGACGGCTCGGCCGACGACGTCTTCGACTTCCTCTACCAGGCGCGGGAATGGCCCTCCCGCCTGCCGCACGTGGACCGTCTGGAACTCCAGGAGGACATCCCCGGCATCCAGGTGATGAGCATGGACACCCGGACCGCGGACGGCTCGGTGCACACCACGCGCTCCATCCGCGTCGCGCTCGGCCGGGAGCGGATCCTGTACAAGCAGACGGAGACCCCCGCCCTGATGACCGCCCACACCGGCGAGTGGTCGCTGGCGGCAGCCGGCGACGGAGTCCTGGTGACCTCGCGGCACAGCGTGACGATCAGGGCCGAGGCCGTCGCCGGGGTCCTCGGTGAGAGCGCGACAGTGGCGGATGCCCGGGCGTTCGTGCAGAAGGCCCTGAGCACGAACAGCACGACCACGCTGCGCCATGCCAAGGCCTACGCCGAGGCACGCCGTGGCTGAGCCTTCTCCGGAGCTGCCCGGAACCGCCGGGTTCGTGCCCCTGGACACCTCCCGGCTCCCGGGAACCCTGGACCGTCTGCTGACCCGGGCCGCCGCCGCGCGGCCCGGGCACCCGGCCGTCATCGCCCCGGACCGGGTCGCGACCTTCGCCGAGCTGGACGAGTCGGCGAGCGCGCTCGCCGGGGTGCTGCGCACGGTGCTCTCCGGGCACGGCCAGGTGGTGGCGGTCTCGGCCCTCCTCGACCCGGACTTCACCGTGGCGTACTTCGGGGTGGCGCGCAGCGGGCATGTGGCCGCCGTGGTCAACCCGCTGCTGCGCGAGGATGACCTGGTCCATGTACTCGGCCTCTCGGGGGCGCGGGCGGCCTTCGTCGACAGCGGCCTGTACCCATGCCTGGCCGCGGTCCGGGACCGTCTCCCCGGACTGGAGCACGTCTTCCTGCTCGGACCGGCCGGAGACCCCGCCCCGGCCCGGCATCTGACGGAGCTCCTCGCCACGGCGCCGGCGGCTCCGGCAGCGCCGCCGGCCGCCCCGAGCCCCGACGACGTGGTCTGCCTCCACTTCACCAGCGGTACGACCGGACGCCCGAAGGCGGTCCGGCTGACCCACCGAAACCTCTTGGTGAACGCCCATCAGATCGCGGTCGCGCACGCGCTGGACGGCGACTCGGTGGCAGTCAACCACCTGCCCACCTACCACCCCATGCACCAGAACTCGGCCCTCCACGCGCTGGCGACCCAGGTGTTGTGCACCGAGCCCGACCCTGCGGCGCCGGTGCGCACCGCCAACCGGCACCGCGCCACGCACCTGTACAGCCTGCCGTTCCGGCTGGCCCTCCTGGCACAGCACGAGCGGCTGCCGGATCTGAAGCTCGACACGGTCGCCCACATCGCGTCCGGCGGCTCCGCGCTGCCCCCGGCCGCCGCGTCCCGGTTGTCCGCGCACTTCGGTGTCCCGGTCTTCCAGGGGTACGGGCTGGCCGAGACGTCCCCGCTCACCCACTCCGACGATCCGCACAGCCCGGTGCCCGGCTCCGTCGGCCGCCCCGTCCACGGGACGGAGTGCCGGGTGGTGGACGTCGAGACCCGGCAGGTCCTGCCGGGCGGCGAGTCCGGTGAGGTCCAGGTGCGGGGACCGCAGGTGATGCGCGGCTATCTCGGCGCCCCGGCGGCGAGCGGGGTCGAGCCGGACGGCTGGTTCTCCACCGGGGACGTGGGCCGGATCGGGCCAGACGGCCGGCTGTTCCTCGTCGACCGGCTCAAGGACGTGTTCAAGTACCACAACTGGCTCGTCTCGCCGTCGGAGACGGAACGCGCGCTGCGCCGGCACGCACTGGTCGCCGACTGTGTCGTCTTCGACCATCCGGAGGGTGCCGCCGGCGCGGTGGCGCACGCCCTGGTGGTGCTCCGTACCGGTGAGGGCACGGACGAGTCGGGCGCGCTGGCCGAGGTGTGCCGGCTGGCGAACTCCGGGCTCCCGTACTTCCAGCAGGTGCGGTATGCCGAGGCGGTGCCGTCGATTCCCCGCTCGCCGGGCGGCAAGGTGCGGCGGCGGGAGCTGCGCGACCGGCACCTCGCCGCGCCGGGCGCGGTTCTGGTTGTTGCGGAGCGCGGCGTCCCGGAGTGAGCCGTCCTGACACGACTGTGGGCTTCGGCCTCCCGGAGTGGGAGGCCGAAGCCCACAGTCGTGTCGGGGACGGGAGGAGGCTCCTGGACGATGTCCTGTCAGTCGGGCAGCAACGCGACCGCCCGCGCCCAGCCCGCGCCCGCGCCCTTGATCTTCACCGGCAGGGCGCTGACCGTGAAGCCGTACGGCCGCGGCAGCGCCCCCAGGCCGGACAGCCGCTCTATCTGGCAGAACTCCCTACGGCGGCCCGCCATGTGGGCGGGCCAGAGCACATCGCGGTCGCCGGTGCCGCGGTAGGCGTCGACGATGTGCGTGAAGGGGGCGTCCAGGCTGAAGGCGTCCGTACCGATCACGCGCACGCCGAGGTCGAGCAGATAGTCGGTGGCCGATCCGTCCAGGCCCACGAAGTCGGTGAAGTACTCCATCGTGCCGGCCCATCGGTCGGCTCCGGTGTGCAGCAGGACGATGTCCAGCGGCCGCGGCCGGTAGTCGATCCGCGCGAGTTCCCTGGCGATGACGTCGGCGTCCACGGTGCCCGCCGGGCGGCCGGTGAGGTCCAGTACGACGCCCGGCCGGTGGAACCAGTCCAGGGGCAGTTCGTCGATGTTCCGGGGGCGGCCGCTGCCGTAGGTCGTGCGGGAGCCGTAGTGCGAGGGGGCGTCGACGTGGGTGCCCGTGTGGGCGGACAGTTCGAGGAAGTCGTTGTTGAGGAACTCGCCGTCGGGGAAGTCGTCCTGGGAGATCCGCATGCCGAAGTGTTCGTGCATCTCCGATGCGCAGTGCCGGGCCCCTTCGGCGGGCGACATCACACGGTGCCGGACGGTGTCGGGCTCCCAGCCCGACGCGTCGACCGGGGACGAGAGATCGACGATCCTCACGCTGCCTGGCTCCCTGTCTGCTCGGTGAAGAGGTCCGCGCGCACCCGCACGGGGGTGCGCCCGAAGGCGATCTGTTGAAGGACTTTCCGGTAGACCGGCGTGTGGGCGAGGAGCCGGGCCACGAGCGGCCGGACGCGGTCGCTCAGCCCGCCGTGCGTGAGCATCGCCGCGCTCTGCCTGGCCTGAAGAGAGAACACCGCGTCGATGTCGGGGCGGCGGGCCGTCTCGTACGGCAGGAGGCGCTCCCGCCCTGCGTCCTTGGCGTGCCACGAGGCGACGAGCACGGGGTGCAGCACGGCCGCGTCCTGCAGGGCGAGGTTGATGCCCTGGGCGCCGATCGGACCGTGGGTGTGGGCGGCGTCCCCGATCAGCACGAGCCCGTCGGTCACCCAGCTGTCGGCGCTGCCGGCGAACACGTCCAGCAGGCTCAGGTCGCCGGGGCCGGTGAGGGTGGCCCGGATCCGGTCGGCGTAGATCGGCACAGCCTCCTCGATCCTGCGGACCAGGGCGGGGAACCCCGCGGCCGACAGTTCCTTGTAGCCGCCGTGCGGCAGGGTCCAGCCGATCTGGATGCTGTCGGGGTAGGAGTCGTAGATGAGGACGGGGTTGCCCGCGGACCGGTAGACCCTGATGTCGTGGGTGGTGCGGCCGTCGGACGGAATCTTGAACCACAGGACGTCGTGTTTGAACGCGTCGACCCGGGTGTAGCCGAGTCCGGCGAGCTTGCGCACCTTCGAGTAGCGTCCGTCGGCGCCCACGGTGACGTGGGCCTCGATCCTCAGGCGCTGCTCGCCGCGTCCCAGGACGGCCCCGGTGACCCGGCCGCCCTCGTGGTGCAGGTCGGTGACGGACCGGCCCTCGACGTAGGTGAAGCCCGGGCGCTCCCGGCAGGCGGTGAGCAGTTCCTCGAGCAGGTGCCGCTGGGGCACGCTCAGCAGGAAGTCGTGCGGTGCGGGCAGCTGGTGGTAGTCGATGTCCATCAACACCCGTTCGTGTTCGACCAGTTGGAAGCGGCGCAGCGGATATCCGCCGCGCCGTCTCGCCCGGTCGAGCACCCCGAGCTGGTCCAGGAGCAGCATTCCGCCGGGCTGGAGGATCTCGCCGCGGAACTCCCGCTCGAAGGACCGGGCCCGTTCGACGACGGTGACCCGGGCTCCCGAGCGCAGCAGCAGCAGGGCCAGAGCCAGCCCCGCGGGGCCGCCGCCCACGACACAGAAGTCGGTTTCCATGTGTTCCATCGGTGCTCCTAGCGGGACTTGCGG
The DNA here is from genome assembly GCF_044465285.1 of Streptomyces sp. NPDC049687. NCBI lineage: Bacteria > Bacillati > Actinomycetota > Actinomycetes > Kitasatosporales > Streptomycetaceae > Streptomyces > Streptomyces sp. NPDC049687. The sequence goes on along the minus strand of NZ_JBITLN010000004.1, from coordinate 231,060 downwards.
GCCAAGAGGGGCAAGAGGGCAAGAGGGAGGAGCGGGAGGCGGTGCGGGAGGCGCTCAGGCCAGCAGGCCGAGCCCGCCGTCCACCGTGATCACCTGTCCGTGCAGCCAGGCCGCCTGGTCGGTGGCCAGGAGCGTGATGAACTCGGCCACGTCCCGCGGGGCGGTCAGCCGCCCGGCCGGGGTGCGCCGGCCGAGGAAGTCGGCGATGCTCCGGTTCGCGGTGAGTTCGCCCTTGTCCAGGAGAGCGGTGGCGACCGCGTTCACGGCGATGCCCTGCCCCGCCAGTTCGACGGCGAGGTAGCGCACCAGATTCTCCAGGGCGGCCTTGGCGACACCGACGTTCAGATAGCCGGGGATCACCGATCGCGCGCCGTTGCTGGAGACGACGAGGATGCGTCCCGGCCTGCCGGCCATCAGCTCCGCGAGCCGGGGACCGCCCGTCAGCAGGGGGTTCAGCGCGAGGTCCAGCTCGGAGCGGAAGGCGTCCAGGTCCGGGCCGACGGCCGTGTTGTGCCGGAAGGTGGCGGCGTTGTGCACGAAGACGTCCAGGCCGCCCCGGTCCGCCGCCACCCGGTCGAGCAGGCCCTGGAACTCGGCTCCGTCGCGGACGTCGGCGCGGACCGCCACTGCCGTGCCCTTCAGCCCGGCCAGTTCCTCGACGGTGCGCCTGGCGCTCTCCTCGTCGCGGTGGTAGTTCACGTACACGTCGCAGCCGGCCGCACACAGCTCGCGGGCCGTGGCCCGGCCCAGACCGCGGGCGGCCCCGGTGACCAGGGCCACCCGGCCGTCGAGGCCGAGGCGGGCCGGTTCGCCGCGGACCGTGTCGTCGTAGGTGGTCATGGCTTCGCCTCCATGAGTCATGGCTTCGCCCCCATGAGGGGGGACGGGTGCAGCGCCGGGTCCCGCGGGCCGGTCTCCCCCGTGACGACGGCGGGCTCGCCGCGCAGTTCCGCGTCGGCGCCGGTGAGCCGGAGCACGGCGTCGGCCACGCGTTCGGGGGTGGTCGGGGGGATCGGCGAGGGCGGATGTCCGGCGCCGGGCCGGGCGATTGGGCCGGGCGCGACACAGCGCACGCCGATGCCCTCGGCGGCGAGTTCGGCCGACAGCCCCAGGGCCAGGCCGTTCACTCCCGCCTTGGCCGCGCACAGGTGGGCCGCCATCGGCCGCCCGCGCAGTCCGGCCACCGAGGAGACCAGCACGACGCGCCCGGCCGGCGCCGCCCGCAGCAGCGCCAGCCAGGCCCGGACGAGCAGGAAGCTCCCGGTGACGTCGGTCTCCAGGACCCGGCGGAACTCCTCGGGCGACAGGTCGTCGACGGGCACGGGACGCCCCTGGTATCCGGTGACGAGGTTGACCACGGCATCCAGCCGGTCCAGCCCCGCCGCCCCGGCACGGCGGACAGCGGAGTCCAGGGATGCCGGGTCGGTGACATCGGCCTGCAGGGACAGGACGGGAACGCCGTGGTCGGCCTCGAGCCGGGCCGCCAGCGGGTTCAGCCGGCCGGCGGAGCGGCCCAGCAGGACGAGGCCCGTCCCCCGGGCCGCTGCGGCCTCCGCCAGAACAGTCCCTACGAGACCGGTCGCACCGGCGATGAGCAGCCGGCGGCTCACCGGGCGGGGACGCCTTCGAGCACTACGGCGTACAGGTCGGGGTCGGGAACCGAGAGGGCCGCGAGTTCCTTGATGTGCTCACCGAACTCACGGCTCGCCAGGACGCGCTGGTGGTCCGCCTGCGACTCCCACAACGCCACGTTGACGTAGATGTCGGGCCGGCTCAGCGAACGGTGCAGCTTGAAGCCGATGAAGCCCTTCTGGGAGCGCATGAACTCCGCGCTCTGTGCCCAGATCCGCTCGAAGGCGTCGAAGTCTCCCTTGACGGTGAACTTGTTGATCAGGGTGACCATGGTCGTTCCTCTCGACGTGGTGTCCGGTCGGGATGGGGGGTGGTCCGGTCCCGCCGCGGGACCGGGTCGGTCGCTCACGCCGCGACCGGGCTCAGGGCGGCCAGCCACTGGAGGCGGTCGCGGACGTCCGCCGCCAGGCAGGAGCGCACCCGGTCCTCCACGCGGTCGTGTCCCGGCTGTCCCTGCCGTGCCGCGGAGAGCAGCGCCCTGCGGTGGACACCGACCTGGAGCCCGTCGGCCGGGCCGGTGCCGGAGTTCACCCTCCACTCGTCAGTGAGCGCGAACAGCGCGGCGGGCGGCCTGAGCCGCTTGGTGACGACGCGGCCGCCGGGCAGGCCGAGGCAGACCGTCAGCCGGACACCACGCCGGCCCGGCTCGGCGGCCAGGAAGGCGTCGGAGGCCAGCGGAATGCGCAGCGTGTCCGCGGGCGCCGGCAGTGTGGTGAGGCTCGCGAGGACGTCGAGGGGCCTGGTGGTTGCGCCGAGGACGTCCACGGCACCGCTGAGGTCGGCCACGGAGCAGCGCGGCAGACGGGCCGCGGCCCTCAGCCCCGCGAGCTGGGATTTCGTGGCGCCTTCGACCATGGGAACGATCCAGAGGTGCCGGTCCGTGCCGCCGTCGGCCTCCACCTCGTGGGTCAGCGTCACCTCGCAGGTGTTCGTGCCCGGCACCGCGCGGAACTCCCAGGTGCCGCCCATGGACAGCAGCGGCGGCTGCGGCGCCTCCTGCCGGAAGGCGATCGTGGGTGTGCCGGTCCGCCCGAACGTGCGACGCGCCGTCCAACTGCGCAGGATTCCGGACGTGGCCACGGTGTCGCGGCCGGGCGAGGCGACCGCGTCGAAGGCCGCATCGACGTCGACGGCCCACAGCCGCAACCGGTCGGCGTCGTCGGACTGCTCCAGCACCTCGACATGGACCATGTTCTCGAAGAGCAGCGGCCACCACCGTACATCCGCCACCAGTTCCCGTACCTGAGCGGCGGGCGCTCGGACGACGGTGGTGTCTGTGACCTTCATGGCAGCATTCCTTTCGGGCCTTGGGGAGCGGGCTCGAGGGCCGTCCGCACAGGAGGCGGACGGCCTCGGCACGCCAGGAACGGGAAGGGACGGAGCGGCGTCAGACGTCGATCGTCCTGAGCAGCGGTGCCGGGTAACGCTCGCCTCGGGCAGCGGGGACCGCCTCGGTGAGCCCCTGAATCTCGTCCGGGGTCAGCTCGACGTCCACGGCAGCCGCGTTCTGCTCCAGATAGGTGCGGCGTTTGGTGCCCGGGATCGGGATGACGTCCTCGCCCTGGGCGAGAAGCCAGGCGAGAGCGAGCTGCGCCGGGGTGACGCCCTTGTTCTCGGCCAGTTCGTACAGGACCGGCAGCAGCATCATGTTCGTGTAGAGGTTGTCCCCCTGCAGCCGGGGGTCGTTGCGCCGGAAGTCCGCCATGGCCAGCCGGTCCATGGTCAGGTCACCGCTCAGGAATCCGCTGCCCAGCGGCCGGTAGGCGACCAGGGACACGCCCAACTCCCGGAGCGTGGGCAGGATCTCCCGCTCGACGTGGCGCTCCCAGAGTGAGTACTCGGTCTGCACCGCGGCGATCGGATGCACGGCGTGGGCCCTGCGCACCGTGGCGGCGGAGACCTCGCACAGGCCGATGTGCCCGACCTTGCCCGCGGCGACCAGTTCGCCCAGCGCGCCGATCGACTCCTCCACGGGGACGTCCGGGTCCACTCGGGCCAGGTAGTAGAGGTCGATGCGGTCGGTGCCGAGCCTCGTCAGCGACGCGTCGATCCGCGTCTTGATGAACTCCGGCCGTCCGTTGACGCGCGGGGGGCCGCCCGGTGCGGCCACCATTCCCGTTTTCGAGGCGATGACCGCCTCGTCCCGCCGGCCGGCAAGTCCCTTGCCCACGGTCTGTTCGCTGGCACCGTCGGGACCGTAGAAGTCCGCGGTGTCGATGAGGGTCACGCCCAGGTCGAGGCCGCGCCGTACCGTGACCGCTGCTTCGGCCTCGTCGGCCGGCCCGTACGAACCGCCCATGCCCATGGTGCCCAGTCCGAGGGCGGATGCCTTCAGTCCGCCGCTGCCCAGTTGCCGGTTGTCCATAAGGCCCTCTCTCCAGGTTGCTGCTCGTGCTGGACCAGTAGGGGCAGTCAGGCCGGTTCCTGGTCGTAGCGGTCGAAGATTTCCTTGAGTACCTCGGGGGTGGCCTGCCCGGGCGGGATGGCGTCGATCTCCCGGAAGTGGTTCTCGTATCCGGCCGGGTTGATGACGCTGAGGAGCGTGCCCGGTGCGTCGCCGACGTTCCTGAAGGCGTGCGGTACACCCCGCGGTGCGTAGCAGAACGCGCCGGGGCCGGCTTCGATCAGTTCGTCGCCGGTCAGCACCTCGAAGTGCCCGCTCACCACGTAGAACGCCTCGGTGTGGGTGCGATGCAGGTGGGGAGGGGCATTGCCGCCCGGCGGGAAGACGGCCTCGATCATGGCGAGGGAGCCGTCCGTGTCGTCGCCGCTCAGCTTCATCGAGAAGCTGTTGCCGAAGATGTTCATCTGCTCGCCGACACCCGGCGGCAGAAGGACGTACTTCCGGCTGGTCGCGGAGTGGAAGCCGGTCACTTGATCCGACCCGGGAACAGCGCCTGCGCGTTGCCGTGGTTGATGCCGTCCCGCTGCTGGGGCGTCATGTCATGGGTGTCGAGGAAGCCGTTGTAGTAGGGGATCTCCTCCTCTGCGAACGGCCAGTCGCTTCCGTACAGGACATGTCCGGGCTTGGCGAAGGCAAGCAGACTGGGCAGGCTGGAGGGACTGGCCGTGAGGGCGGTGTCGAAGTAGAAGGAGCGCATCTGCTCCACGACGTCCGCCGTGCTGAGGTCGCCCCAGGTGGCAGGCGCGGTGGCCATGCGGTGGGCCGCGAACGGCACGAAGCCGCCGCCGTGCGACAGGATGATGCGCACGTTCGGGTACTTCACCGTGCGTCCCGTGCGCACCAGGTCGATCGCCGTGCGTACCGTGTCGAGGAGGTAGTCCGCGACGTACGACGGGATGCCCGGCGCGGGGGTCCCGCCGACACCCGTGGGGTGGGTGAACAGGACGGCGTTACGCCGGTTGAGCTCTTCGAAGACAGGTTCGAACTCGGGGTCGCCGAGGTAGCGTCCGTGCACGTTGGTCGGCAGCAGGACACCGTCGGCCCCGAACTCGTCGTAGGCGACGCGGATCTCCTCGAGCGCGGCGTCCACATCGGGCAGCGGCAGGGTCGCGAAGAATCCGAACCGGTCCGGGTAGTCCTTCGCCATCTCGGCCGTGAACTCATTGACCTCGCGCGCCTTGGGAGCGATGTCCTCCGCGTCCAGCCGGAGCCCGATCGGGGCTGTCGAGACGATCGCCGTCCGAATGCCGTGATCGTCCAGCATGCGGATCGTGCGCTGCACGCTCCACGGCACGGGCCGTGCTTTGTACAGGCCCTTGTCGATCAACCAGTTCCGGTAGGCGGGCGGCAGCACGTGGTGGTGGGTGTCGACGCGGCCTTCAGGCATCAGCTCTACCTCGCTTCGGTGACGTGGACGGTGACTCGCCGGGCCCGCGGTGGCGAGCCGAAGGGAGGTTGGCAACGAGGACTAGCGGCAGCCTGGAGGATGGGTGGGACGGCCAGGGCCCCGCACGAGGCAACTCACGGAGGTCCCGGCGAGGCGAGCTCCCGGGTTCCCCCCGTCGTGAGCCGCTCGGGAAGCGCGCGCTGCAGCTCGTCCACGGCGGGCCGCCGATGCACGAGTCTCACCCACCACCGCGCCCCTCACCGCTGAGCGGGGCTCGCGAGGCGCACGACGCCCCGGCGGAGCGTCCGCGCTGCCGGGGAGCGCGGGGGGAGGATCGAGCGCACGCGCCCGTGAAAGGCACCGAAAGACGTGTCGCAGCGGGTCCGCGAGCGCCGCATCACCGCGGGTCAGCTCTCCTGGCTGGACGACTCCGCGCAGCACACCGGCCAGGGTGAGCCGGCCCTCACCCGGCCAGCGGGTTGGGCAGGGGCAGGTAGCGGGCGTCGGCGCCGTCCGCGCCGGTCCAGCGCAGCAGCAGGTTCGTCTTGCCGGGCAGGGTGGGGGCGGTGAGCAGGGCGCGTACCTCGGGCAGGTCGTGCCGGGCCAGCTCGCGGCGGGCGGCCGGCCAGGGTTCGAAGCCGGGGTGCCGCTCGGCGAGGGCGGCGGCGATCTCGGTGAGGTGGTTGACGACCAGGCAGTACACCAGCCGCTCCCAGCCCGCGGCCCGCTCCACGTCCGGCAGCAGTTTCACGCCCTCGGCGTCCCGGAACACCGCCTGTACCGGCATGCCGTCGGCATCGACGGCGACCAGCGTGTTCTGCAGGTGCGCTTCGAGTACGACGCCGTGGTCGGCGAAGGCGGCGAGAGCCGGGGGCACGACGGCCGCGAGGTACGCCTCCCACCAGGCCGCCGGATCCGCGGCGGCGTGCAGCGGGCTGCCTTCGAAGCCCTCCACCAGGCCCGCGGCGAGCAGCGGGGTCGCGCCGGGCACGACATGGCCGCCCAGGCCGTCACGGACCATGACGGCCAGTTCCTCGAAGGCGAAGTCGGCGGTGCGGTAGCCCAGGTCGCTCAGCCAGGCGGCCGGGCCGTCGACCGCCTCGACGGCCTTGGTCGCCGCCGCGTCGGTCCGGCGCAGTTTCCGCAGGTCGTGGCGCCACAGCCGGCGGACGTCGTTGGTGATGCGTACATCGAGGCTGAACTTCAGGAACAGGTCACGCCCGGGCGCGTACAGGGTGCGTACGGCGGCCGTCGGCCAGACCTCGAAGGTGGTCGTGCCGAGCCGCAGGAGACGGCCGTCGGTGAACGCCGGGGCCAGTTCGCGGCCCGCCAGGTCGAGCTGCCAGGGGTGGGCGGGCAGCAGCCGGTAGCCCGGCGGGGCCTCGCCGAGCGCGTCCAGCGCGGAGGTGTCGCCCTCCTCGACGACGGTGTCCTCGCGCACGGCCAGCAGGGTCAGCGGGAACCGGGCGTACGCCTCGGGGGCGTACGGCAGCCAGCCCGCGACCGGGCCGCCGCCGCGTGCCTTGGGGGCGGGGTGGTGGGGGTGGCCGGTGACCAGGGACTGCTCGGAGCGCAGGTAGAGGCCGGTGGGCGGGGTCGCACGCGCGCGTGCCGCGAGCAGCGCGGCGACCGCGTCCCGGCTGTCGATCATCTCGGCGGGGAGTTCGTGGTTGGACAGGCCGGTGTGGCGGCGCAGCTCCTCCGCGACCAGTTTGACCAGCTCGGTGTGGCCGAGCGGGCGCCAGGCGCCGGCCGACCGCACCTCGGGCTCGGCGGGCCGCCGGGTGCCCCGCACCCGCAGCAGCCGGCCGGTCCCCGGCAGCCGGTACAGCGCCCGGCCGTCCGCCGCCGGGGACTCGGGCAGCGGCTCGGCCACCTCCCGCAGGAGACAGTTGAGCAGGGGCGCGACCGCGCAGGCGTCGGCCACGGCGTCTGCCACGGCTGCGTCGGCGGGCGCCACGGCCTCGGCGGGCGGGGGGATGAGGTCCACGCGTTCCACTCGTTCCCTACGGTTCTTCTGGGCGGAGACGATCAGTATCGCTGTCGTCGCGGCCCCTCCGTGACTTCGTACCCGCACCCCGAGGAGCCGACCCTTGCACCGTCCCCCCACCGCCGAGGCCGAGGTGGCGGCCGAACTGGCCGCGCTGCGCCCGGCCCTCGGCCCCCGGTTCGCGGCCGCCCTGCCCGGCGCCCGGGCCGCCGTGCTGACCCGCCTGTGGCGGGCCCTCGCCCACGAGCCGCTGCCCTGGATCGTCCGTGGAGGGGCCGGCCGGCAGCCCGGCGGGTCGTCCAGTGGGAAGTCCGGTGGGGAAGGCCTCACCCTGCGTCTGCGGGACGGCCGGCGCCTGCACGGCCCGTGGTCCGACCCGTACGCGACCGCCGCGTACGTGACCGAGGTACGGCTGGACGGGGTGGCGTACGACGATCCCGCCCGGCTGATGACCGAGCTGGCGGTGCCGCACGGCGGGGGCCTCGCCGCCGAACTCGGTCACAGCGCCGCGTCGTTGGCGCTGTCGCGGGCCGCCCAGGAGCCTTCCTCGCCGGGGTGGCCGGCACACGACTGGGAGTGGGAGCAGCGGGTCGTCGACGGGCACCCGTATCACCCCAACTGCCGTTCCCGGCCCGGCTTCTCGGTGGCCGAGCAGCTGGCGTACGGCCCTGAGCACCGGCCGGCGGTGCGGCTGGGGCTGCTGCCGGTGCCGGCCGGGGAGTGCCTGGTGTCGGGCCGGTGGCCCGAGGACCTGCGGGACGGGGACCGGCTGCTGATCCCGGTGCATCCCTGGCAGGCGGCGCATGTGCTCAAGCGGTCCTGCGAGCGGGGGACGACGGCGCATCCGCTGATGTCGCTGCGCACGCTCGCGCTGCCCGGCGGGCCGCATGTGAAGACCGCGCTGAGCGCCCGTCTGACGTCCTCGGTGCGGGACATCTCCGTCGCGTCCGTCGCCGCCTCGGCCGCCCTGTCGCGCTTCGGGGAGACCGTCGCCGCGCGCACGGACGGCCTGCTGCACGTGACCCGCACCCTGGGCGCGGCCACCCCCGACTCCCCCGACCTGGCGGCGGTGTTGCGGGAGTCGCCCGCGGTGTACGCGCGTCCGGGCGAGCACGTGGTCCCGGTGGCCGCGCTCGCCACCACCGACCTGCCCGGCTCTCCTGCCTGGACGGCCGAGTTCGCACGGCTCGCCCTCACCGTCGGACTGCGCCTGCTGGAGCTGGGGGTGGCCCTGGAGGCGCACGGCCAGAACCTCCTCGTCGTCCTGTCGGCGTCGGGCGCCCCGCTGCGGCTGGTCTACCGCGACCTCGCCGACATCCGCGTCGGCCCCGCCCGCCTGGCCCGGCACGGCGTCCCGCTGCCGGACGACCTGCCCGCGCGCATCCTCACGGACGACGTGACGGCTTTGCGGCGCAAGCTGTTCGGCTCGCTGGTGGCGGGTGCGCTGGCCGCGACGGCGGGCAGCGGTACGGCGCTGCGGGCGGCGCTGGAGACGGCCGTACGGGATCTGCCGCGCACCCCCGATCTGGTGGCGCTGTGCGAGGAGCCGCTGCCGGCGAAGGCGCTGACGCTGATGCGGCTGTCGCCCGGGGCGGCCGGGGACCAGTGGGCCGCGCTGCCCAACCCCGTTGCCGGGGCGATCGGCTGACGCTGTCCCGGTTCCCGTCCGCCCTCTGCCGTCGACCCCGTTTTGTGGCGGGACCCCCCTGATCAATAGGATCCGCCGATGATCAGAACACAACGGCTGGCGGCGGGCGTCTGCGCCCTGCTCGCCGCGCTCACGGCCGGGCTCGCGTTCCCGGCCGGGGCGGTCGCCGACGAGACCACCGCCCTCGCACCCAAGGTCGACCTGGTCCTCGACGTCAGCGGTTCGATGCGGACGAAGGACATCGACGGCGGGACGCGCATGGCCGCGGCCAAGCAGGCGTTCAACGAGGTGCTGGACGCGACCCCGGAGAACGTGCTGCTCGGCATCCGCACCCTGGGCGCCGACTACCCGGGCGACGACCAGAAGACGGGCTGCAAGGACACCGCCCAGCTCTACCCGGTCGGCCCGCTGGACCGCACCGAGGCCAAGACGGCGGTGGCCACCCTGTCCCCCACCGGCTGGACGCCGATCGGCCCCGCCCTGCTGAAGGCGGCGGACGACCTCGACGGCGGCAGCGGCTCGAAGCGGATCGTGCTGATCAGCGACGGCGAGGACACCTGCGCTCCGCTCGACCCGTGCGAGGTGGCCCGCGAGATCGCGGCCAAGGGCATCGGCCTGACCATCGACACCCTCGGCCTGGTGCCCAACACGAAGATGCGCCGGCAGCTCAGCTGCATCGCGGAGGCCACCGGCGGGACGTACACCTCGGTGGAGCACACCGAGGAACTCACCGACAAGGTCAACCAGTTGGTCGACCGCGCCGCCGATCCGGTGGTCACCCCGGTCGCCACCGAGGGCGCGGACTCCTGCTCCAAGGCACCCGCCCTCAAGTCGGGCCTCTACACCGACCGTGAGGAGTTCGGCCAGGAGCGCTGGTACCGGGTGGACGTGAACCCCGGCCAGGAACTGCGGGCCTCGGTGAGCGTCGCGGCGGACCGGGCCATGAACCCCGACTACGGCGTGCTGCTGCGCGCGGTCACGGTGCACGGCCGGGAGATCGTGCGCGGTGAGGCGGCGGGCATCGGACGCACCGACGTCGTCTCCACCGGTCTGCGCTACCCGAAGGCGGAGAGCGACGACGACGAGGCGCCGGCCGAGACGGTCTGCCTGCAGGTGACGAACTCCTACTCGCCGGCCTCCGGGGTGAAGACCACGCCCGGTATGCCGGTGGAGCTGACCGTGGACGTGGTCGCCAGTCCCTCGCCGGCGAGCGACGTGGCCTCCTTCGGCCTCGGCCGCGGCTGGTGGCTGCTCGGCGTCCTGGTGCTGGCCGGCTTCCTCGCGGGTCTGATCTGGGGCTGGCTGTCGCGCTGGCGTGTCGCGGTCTGGAGGACCAACTGATGCGAATCACACGAGTGTTGAGCGGCGCCCTGCTGGCGCTGGGGCTGGCGGCCGGACCGGCCGCCGCCGACTCCACCCCTTCCGCGAGCCCGTCCGGCGACAGCTCCGCGCCCACCTCGGCCGGCACGTCGTTCCGTACGGCGGTGGAGGTCGAGCAGGGACAGACGGCCACCGCGAGCGCCTCCACGGGTGACTACCTGTACTGGTCGTTCCCGGCCGACACCGGCCAGCGGCCCACCGTCAAGGCGACCGTGAAGCTGCCCGACGCGCACGCGGCGCAGACCTGGCAGATCGACGTGTACGACGGACTGCGGCGCCGCCAGGCCTGCCAGTACGGCGCCCAGACCCGCATCGCCGCCCAGGGCACCGGTTCCGTGGAGCCGGCCTGCGTCCTGCGCACGGTCCGCGCCTGGTCGGAGCCGTGGGCCGACGACCCGCTGCCGGGTACGTACTACGTCCGGCTCACGGTCACCGGCCTGAAGGCGGCCGATCTGGGCCTGCCGGTCAGCGCCGAACTGCGGGTGGACTCCAAGGACATCGGCGGCGCGGCGGCCGTGGACGGCTCGCTGGCGAAGCCGCTCGTCCCCGGGGTCGCGGTCGAGTCCAAGGAGGACGACGACGACTCGTCGGCGTCCGCCGTGCTGTCGAGCATCGAACCGGACGACGGCTGGGCGTCGGGCTGGTGGTCCGACCGCTGGGTGTGGACGGGCGTCGGCGCGGTGCTGGCCGCGCTCGCCGGCATCGGCGGCTACACCCTGACCCGGGGGTCGGGCCGGCCGCGGCAGGTGCCTCCGGGCGCCTGAGCATTCCTGACGCGGCGCCAGAAGGCCCACCGCGACGCCGCGGTGGGCCTTTCGCGCATCACGCCTCCCGAAGGGCCTTGGCGAGCGTCCCGCCCCCGCCGACCTCCATCCGCCCGGTGCGTACCGCGTCCACCACGCTCAACTCCCCCTGGGCAAGGGCCACACAGGTGCCGGTGTCCAGCGTGAGGCGCGCGTCGGGCTCCCCGGGGGCGGGCCCGTCGCCGTAGACCGGCCCGTCCTCGGCACCGACGTACAGATGGAAGTCCCCCTCCTCCAGCCGGACTTCGACGACTCCCTCGCCCTCCAGCGCGCGCAGCAGCGGCAGCGCGAACCAGTGCGCGCGGACGGCGTCGGTGGGCCGGCGTTCGCCGAGTTCGCCCTCGCCCCACTTGCCCAGGGCCTGGAGGACCGGCAGCAACTCCCGGCCTCGCGCCGTGAGTTCGTAGACGTATGCCGCGCCCGGCGGAGGCAGCCGCCGCCGGGTGGTCAGCCCGTCCCGCTCCATGTCCCGCAGCCGACCGGCGAGTACGTCCGTGCTGACGCCCGGCAGATCGGCGTGCAGGTCGGTGTAGCGGCGCGGGCCGGCGAGCAGCTCCCGGACGATCAGCAGGGTCCAGCGGTCGCCGACGGTGTCGAGCGCGCGGGCGGCGGAACAGTACTGGTCGTAGCTTCGGCGACGTGACATGGCACGCAGTCTAGACATGTCGTTGGACTTTCCAAGCTGGAACTTGGTAAAACCAAGCAACACAACGAACCGGAGGGCGAGCGCGCATGGAGTTCCGGCAGTCGAACAAGCTCAGCGAGGTCTGTTACGAGATCCGCGGCCCGGTGGTCGAGCACGCCAACGCGCTCGAGGAGGCGGGCCACAGCGTGCTGCGCCTGAACACCGGCAACCCGGCGCTCTTCGGCTTCGAGGCGCCGGAGGAGATCCTCCAGGACATGATCCGGATGCTGCCGCAGGCGCACGGGTACACCGACTCGCGCGGCGTCCTCTCCGCCCGCCGTGCCGTGGCCCAGCGTTACCAGACCCTGGGCCTGGAGGTCGGCGTCGACGACGTCTTCCTCGGCAACGGCATCTCCGAGCTGATCTCCATGGCCGTGCAGGCCCTGGTGGAGGACGGCGACGAGATCCTGATCCCGGCGCCGGACTTCCCGTTGTGGACGGCCGTCACCACGCTGGCCGGCGGCAAGGCGGTCCACTACCTCTGCGACGAGCAGGCCGACTGGTACCCGGACCTGGAGGACATGGCCTCCAGGATCACGGGCCGTACCAAGGCCGTGGTCATCATCAACCCGAACAACCCCACCGGCGCGGTCTACCCCAAGGAGATCATCGAGGGCATCCTCGACCTAGCCCGCAGGCACGGCCTGATGGTCTTCGCCGACGAGATCTACGACCAGATCCTGTACGACGACGCCGTGCACCACTCGGCCGCCGCGCTCGCCCCCGACCTGGTGGTCCTCACCTTCTGCGGCCTGTCGAAGACGTACCGCGTGGCGGGCTTCCGCTCCGGCTGGCTCGTCGTGACCGGCCCCAGGCAGCACGCGAAGGACTACCTGGAGGGGCTCACGATGCTGGCCTCCATGCGGCTGTGCGCCAACGCGCCCGCCCAGTACGCCATCCAGGCCGCGCTCGGCGGCCGGCAGTCCATCCGCGACCTCACCACGCCCGGCGGCAGGCTCCACGAGCAGCGGAACGTGGCCTGGGAGAAGCTCAACGAGATCCCGGGCGTGTCGTGCGTGAAGCCGAAGGGCGCGCTGTACGCGTTCCCGCGCATCGACCCCAAGGTGCACCCCATCCACGACGACGAGAAGTTCGTCCTGGACCTGCTCCTGCGGGAGAAGATCCAGGTCGTCCAGGGCACCGGCTTCAACTGGCCCACGCCCGACCACTTCCGCATCCTCACCCTCCCCCACGCGGACGACCTGGAGGCGGCGATCGGACGGATCGGCCGCTTCCTCAGCGGGTACCGGCAGTAGTCCTGCCGATCCGGTGCGCCGTTCCGGTTCGCCACGGGCACCCCGCGCCGACCGGGCACCGGGCACGGGCGCCGGATGATCGCCGGCTGGAATGTCGGACCCTGGCCGTAGCCTTCCGAGTGGGCCCACCCTCGGAAGGAGCACGCCGTGACCCGACCCCCGACCGCCGCGCAGCGGCGTGTGATCGATGCCGCCGAGCCCGTCACCGGGCGGCTCAGGGGTACCGAGGCGCAGCTCGCGGCGCTGGTGAGGCGGGGGCTCGCGTTCCGGCACCCGCGGCCGCCGCACGACCACTTTCTGACAGCGGCGGGCCATCGGATACGGGAGGCGGGGGCCGAGACCGTGGTCCCGCCCGCTCCCGTGCCTGCCGGGGAGAAGGCCGACACCGGTGTGTTCACCGCGCGGGTCGGCGGCGAGGAGGACGCCGGCGGGGGCGGCCCGGCCCGCCTGCGGGAGGCGCACAGCGCCTGGCAGGGGCTGCTGGAGCTGCGCCGGATGACCAACCCCGACGGCGCTGTGGACCGGCCGTGCGGCTGGGAGCGCACCCACCTGGTGCGGGCCGCCGCGCTCGCCCTGGAGGCGGCCGGACACCGCCCGGCCGGACCGGACCCCGCGGGCACCGGGACGGACGGCGGTGGCTACCGGGTGCGGGCGACTCCGCAGCCGGAGGCGGTCGCCGTGCGCGGACCGGACGACGCGACGCTGCGGGCCTGTGCGGCGACACTGGAGAAGGCGGGCTGGCAGGTCGGCGCGCACACCGACCCCCGGACCAGGGCGCGCTATCTGCTGGCTTCCCCACGCCGGGTGTGAGGGACATGCCAAGATCGGTGCCCGGGGCATCGATCCCCCGTCCACGAGAAGGGGAAGCAGTGAGCGAGCCGTTTTCCGTCCGGATCACCGTCCGCGGGTACGAGACGGACGTTCAGGGGCACGTCAACCAGAGCGTGTACATCAACTACGCGGAACACGCCCGCTGGTCCCTGCTGCAGGCCGCGGGCATCAGCCAGGCCGGCCTGACCGGGAGAGGCGTGGGGCCGGTCGCCCTGGAGACGACCATCCGCTACAAGCGGGAGCTCGTCGCCGGTGACGAGGTCGAGGTGACCTGTGTCTTCGAGTGGGGCGACGGCAAGACGTTCCGGATCGAGCAGACCATTCGCAAGACGGACGGCACGGTCGCGGCCGAGCTGACGGCGGTCGGCGGTCTGCTGGACCTCAGGGAGCGGCGGATGGTGGCGAACCCGCAGGGCTGGTTCAAGGAACTGGCCTCGGATCCGGGCCTGTTCGGGCTCTAAGGCCGCGGTGGCACCACCTCTGGGCGCGGGCGCCACGGGTCCCACCAGGGACCATGGCTCCGGCGAGGGCCGTCCCCTCGGCCGGAGTCCTCGACTCGTCAGGCCCGGCCTGCGATCCGGGCCAGGCGCTGTGCCTGCGCTCGTGTCGAGCGGGCGATCGCGTCCTCGTCGGCAGTCAGCAGGTGGCCGTCCTCGACGATCTGACGGCCGTTCACGAAGGAGGCGGTGACGGGGGCGGCCGCACCGAGGACCAGTGCGGTGACCGGGTCGGCGATGGAGGCGTGGGCGAGGGTGTCCAGCCGCCACAGCACCAGGTCGGCGAGCTTGCCCGGCTCCAGCGAGCCGATCTCCCGCGCCCGGCCCAGGACCTGGGCGCCACCGAAGGTGCCGAGGCGCAGGGCCTGACGGGCGTTCAGGGCGGCCTCACGGTGGGCGCCGAGGCGGTTGATGAGCAGCGCGTTGCGCAGCTCGGTGTGGAGTTCGCCGGACTCGTTGGACGCCGTGCCGTCGACGCCGAGACCGACCGGGACGCCGGCCGCCAGCATGTCGGGGACCCGGGCGATGCCGGCGGCCAGGCGGGCGTTGGACGAGGGGCAGTGGGCGACACCCGTCCTCGTACGGGCGAAGGCGTCGATGTCGGAGTCGTTCATGTGGACGCAGTGCGCCATCCACACGTCCTCGCCGAGCCAGCCGGTGGACTCGAAGTAGTCGGTCGGGCCCATGCCGAACAGTTCGTGGCAGAACTTCTCCTCCTCCACCGTCTCCGAGCCGTGGGTGTGCAGCCGCACCCCGAGCCGGCGGGCCGCAGCGGCGCCCTCACGGAGGAGTTCGGTGGAGACGGAGAACGGGGAGCAGGGGGCGACGGCGACCTGCGTCATCGCGTCGAAGGAGGCGTCGTGGTGCCGCTTGACGGTCTCCTCGGTGGCGGCGAGGGCCCCTTCGAGGGTCTCGACGGCGAAGTCCGGGGGCAGACCGCCGTCCTTCTGGCTGCGGTCCATGGAGCCACGGGCCAGGGTGAAGCGGACGCCCATCTCGCGGGCGGCGCCGATGATGGCGCCGGAGAGGTCGCCGGAGCCCTCGGGGAAGACGTAGTGGTGGTCCATCGCGGTGGTCACGCCGCCCCGGGCCATCATCGCCAGCGAGCCCTCGGCGGCCGCGCGGACCATCGGCTCGTCGATCCGCGCCCAGGTCGGGTACAGCGCGACGAGCCAGTCGAAGAGGTTGTGGTCGGCGGCCAGTCCCCGGGTGATCCACTGGTAGAAGTGGTGGTGGGTGTTGACCAGGCCGGGAGTGATCAGGTGCCCGGTGGCGTCGATGCGCCGGACGACGTTCTCCAGTCCCTCCGGCGCCGGGCCCGCGCCGACCGTCTCGATGCGGTTGCCGGCGACGACGACATGCCCGGAGGCGTACTCGGTGTCCTGCGCGTCCACGGTCGCGATCGCGGCGTTCTCGATGACGATGCGCTGGGTCATGGGTGAGTCCTTCGTTTTCGTGTCCGCGTCAGAGGTTGGTGACGTCCACCGGGATGCGCGCCTCGCAGCCGTCCCGCAGGACGGTGGCCTCGATCAGGCCGTAGGGGCGGTCGGCGGCGAAGTACACCTCGTTCTCGTTCTTGAGCCCGAACGGCTCCAGATCCACCAGGAAGTGGTGCTTGTTGGGGAGTGAGAAGCGGACCTCGTCGATCTCGCCGCGGTGGTCGATGATCCGCGAACCCATCTGGTAGAGGGTCTGCTGGAGCGAGAGCGAGTACGTCTCGGCGAAGGCCTGGAGCATGTGCTGCTTCGTCCGCGCGTAGGACTCCTCCCAGTCGGGCATCTCCTGCGCGTCGTCGGACCAGTTGAAGCGCCAGCGGCCGGAGACCTGCGTGGCCAGGATGCGGTCGTACGCCTCGGGGAGCGTCGTGTACTTGTCCCTGACGTAGCCCCAGAACTCGGAGTCGGTCGAGTTCATCACGACCAGGTCCTTGAGGCCGGAGACGACCTCCCATGACGTACCGTCGAAGGTGATCTGCGTCAGGCGGGTTTCCCGGCCCGTGCGGACGAACGAGTGCGCGCCCTTCCCGGAGTGCTCGATCCGCTCCCAGGCGTACTCCTCGATCCGGATACGCGCCCGGTGGATCGGCTGCTGCGAGGTCACGAAGTGACGGGCGAGGTGGATGCCGAACTGTTCGGCGGACGCGATGCCGTACTCCTTGGCGAACGCGTACACCGTGTTCTTGGTGGTGTCGGTCGGCAGGACACTGGCGTTGGAGCCGGAGTAGTGGACCTCGTCCATGTCGCCGCTCAGCGACACCGACACGTTGAGGTCCTTGACGTGGTGGGTGGCGCCGTCCCGCGTGATCTTCACGACTCGGTTCTCGGCCTTGCCGTACTGGTTCTGTCCCAGGATGGGCATGGAGCTAGCTCCCTCGGTATACGGAGTAGCCGAACGGGTTGAGCAGCAGCGGTACGTGGTAGTGCTCGCCCGGCCTGACGGCGAAGGTGATCGCCACCTCCGGAAAGAACGCTCCTGTCGCACCGCTGTCCCGATTCGCGGGGGCGTCCTGCTGCGCATCGGCTTGCTTCTTCGCGGATGTCTCGAGGTACGGCTCCACCGCGAAGTCGAGCCGTACATGGGTGGTCCCCTCCGGCAGCGCCGGGAGGTCCCTGCACCGCCCGTCCGCGTCCGTCGCGGAGCCGCCGAGCGCCTGCCAGTCCGCGTCACGGCCGCTGCGGGCCGCGAGCCGGACGGCGACACCCGGGGCGGGGCGGCCGACGCTGGTGTCCAGGACGTGCGTGGACACGGAGGCGGTGGTGCTGGTGCTCATGGTGCGTCAGTCCTCTGCGACGAGTCGGGCGAGCCGGATACGGTTGATCTTTCCCAGCTCGGTCCGGACGATCTCCCGCTCCCGCTCCGGAGCGTTGCCGATGCGCTCCTTGACGGCGTCGCGCATCTGCTCGCCGGTGCGGCCGGTGGCGCAGATCAGGAAGACATGGCCGAACTTCTCCTGGTAGGCCAGGTTGAGTTCGAGCATCTCCGCCCTGAGCTCCTCGGAGGCACCCGACATGCCTCGCTGCTCGCGGGCCGAGGTCGGGTCGCCGGGCCTGGGCCGGCCGATCGGCGGGTGCCCGGCCATCGCCTCCTCCAGGTCGGCCGCGGTCAGCCCGGCCATGGCGGCGTCGCTCGCGGCGTACAGGTCGTCGGCGGTGACGTAGGGGCGGGCCGCGAGCAACCGCCGAGCCCACGCCGTGGAGGCGCACGCCTCGAGGAGGACGGCGAGGGCCGCGGACTCCTCGAGGTCGTTGAACCGGGCCAGGCCCGGGGGCGTGGAAGTCGAAGTCACGGGAGCCTCCGTGGCCGCGGAGACGGCCGTCGTGCCGAACGGACTGCGCCCAGCTAACGCCTCCCCGCGAAGCCGCGTCAACACTTTGTTGAAAATTCCGGGTAACGAACCCCGCCCGACCCACCGGGTCCCGACGGACGGATCAGACCTCTTTGTCCCGGTTGAGGTAGTTGTACACCGTGAAGCGGCTCACCCCGAGCGCGCTCGCGACGGTCTCCACGCCGTGCCGGACGGAGAAGGCGCCACGCGCCTCCAGTATCCGGACGACCTCCTGCTTGGCCTTGCGGTCCAGGTCGGCGAGGGGCTTGCCCTTCTTGCGCTCCATGGCGGCCAGGATGTGGTCGAGGGAGTCGGCGAGCTGGGGCAGTCGTACGGCGACGACGTCGGCGCCCTGCCAGGCGAGGGTCACATCGTCGGGGCCGGCCTCGTCGGGCGGGACCAACTCGCCGCCCATCGCGTCGACCAGCGGCTTCACGGCCGCGATGAAGTGCTCGTCACCGGCGCCGGTCACGCACCCTCCCCGCTGCCGTCCCCGCCGAGGACGTTGACCTGGAGCGAGATCCGGGTGGCGCCCGCGCCGAGCGACTTGCGCAACAGGGCGTCCACGGCGGCGAGGACCACGTCGGCACCGCCCTCCGCGGTGTTGCCGAACGGCCCGACGTCGACCGCGTCGAGGTCGGCGGCCTCGATCACCTCACGGGCGACCAGCGCGTGCGCGGGTGCCTCGTCGAGGTCGAAGGGCTCGGTCGTGAACTCCACTCTCAATCGCACGCGCACAACCTAACGCGCGGTGCCGTTTTCCGCCGACCTCTCTCGACATGCCCGGACTGCCGACGGCAATCTCCCAAGGCACAGAAGACAAATTCCGCAATACGGATTGCACCCAAAGGGAAGGGTCGCCGCGACCGATGGGATGCGCAGACCAGCGCTTCGACGTCAGCCGAGCTGGTCGAGTCCGCGGGCGCGGACGGCAAGGGCCGCGCGTGCCCCCTCGGCATGCGGGCCGGGCCTGCCGGCAGGACGCTGAAGGCATGGCACATCCAACGGAGCATCCGCACGTCGTGGTGCATCCACCGGCCCTGGACGGATCGCGGCGGGTCACCGAGGGCGACGAGACCCTGGGCATCGCCACGCACGCGGACGACGTCAGCGAGATCCTGCGGCTGGCCGACCTGTACGTGACCGACGTCGCGGAGAGCGACCTCATCGAATGGCAGGGCGGCGGACCGGAGGACTGGCCGGGGCTGTCGGAGCGACACGGACAGCGGGAGGCGTAGGCGGGGTACGACAACCTCAAATCAACCTCTGAACCTGGTTCGAGGGGCTTCGACCGGGCCCGGGTGAGGGCACATTGTGGTCGTGCGGGGCCCGTCGGCACGGGGGCGGCGGGCCCCGTCACGGGGCCGGCCCGGCAGACTGCGGACCTCGGAAGCGTCCTCCGAGGCTGCCGGGCAGACCCGGCCTCCCCGTCCGCCCGGCCGTCGCGCGGTGGGACCCGCTCAGGCCTTCGGCGTCCTGATCGAGGTAGGCGCGTGGCCCGGCTCGGCGGCGGGCCTCCGGGGTCGACGCCCTGCACGCCCGGCTCGGGCGCGTTGGGCAAAGGCGCTCACGAAGGTCGTCAAGAGACGGACAAGCGGGGGGCCGGAGGAGGACGATGGGCCCATGTCCGAGAGCGTGCCGGTGCGCTGCCCGGCCTGCCGGCGCGAGCGCCTCTACACCGCGCCGTCCTACCCGTGCGCGTGCGGGGCCCCCGTCACACCGGTACTCGACCCGCGAGCGGCGCCGGCGGTCGTCGTACACCGCGCGTGGGACGAGCAGTGGGTCACCCAGCGGTGCGGGGCATGCGGCCGACAAGGTCAGTGGCCGCACCCGGAGCTGGGCTGCCCGTGCGGAACGGTGCTACGGCTCCCGGTGACCGAGCCGCCGGACCCCGGACGGGAGCCGGAAACACCGGCACCGGCACCGGCACCGGCACCGACGGTGCCGCCCGCCCCGGCGGACGGTCGCCGCGCCTTCCCGTCCGTGGCCATCCGCACCGCTCTCGACGCGGTCACCGCCACCGCGCTCTACCTGCGCCGGCTCGGCTACGGCGAGGTCCGGCGGGCCGATCAGCGGCCGACCGCCGGCATCGGACTCGCCGCCCGCGGGCTGTTGGCGCAGGTGGACCCGAGTGTGCGCCCGGCCGCGCTGCGGGACGTGGAGTGTCTGTGGCTGACGGCGATGACGCAGTCAGCGGACTGCGTGTACTTCTCCCTCGCCGGCTACGCCGACGAGGCCCGCGCCGGCGCCGACCGGTTGCGCGTCCCGCTGTTCCTGCTGGACCTCACGGGCATCCCGCGGCCGGTGAACGCGGCGGCCGCCGCCCTCGACGCCGGAGGCGCCTGAGGCGACGGCCACCGCCGTGCCACAGGGGTCCTACCCGCCGTAGTTGTTCCGCAGCTCGATCTTGCGCACCTTGCCGGAGACCGTCATCGGGAACGCCTCCAGTACCTGGAGCCTGCTGGGGATCTTGTAGTGCGCGAGCCGGCCCTCGCAGTGGGCGCGCAGTTCCTCCAGCGTCGGCGGGTCGGCCGCGTCGCGCGGGATCACACAGGCGAGGACCTCCTCGCCGTACCTCTCGTGCGGGACGCCGACGACCTGGACGTCCTGGATCTTCGGGTGGCCGTAGAGGAACTCCTCGATCTCGCGCGGGTAGATGTTCTCCCCGCCCCGGATGATCATGTCCTTGATCCGGCCGACGATCTCCAGGTAGCCGTCCTCGCGCATCACCGCCAGGTCCCCGGTGTGCATCCAGCGGCCCGTGTCGATCGCCTCGGCGGTCTTCTCGGGTTCGTTCCAGTAGCCGAGCATCACGCTGTAGCCGCGGGTGCACAACTCGCCGGCGCTCCCTCGGGGCCGGGTCACCCCCGTCGCCGGGTCGACGACCTTGACCTCGATGTGGGGCAGGACGCGGCCGACCGTTCCCGTGCGGTGCTCCAGGTCGTCGTCGCGGCGGGTCTGGGTGGAGACGGGCGAGGTCTCGGTCATGCCGTAACAGATCGACACCTGCGCCATGTTCATCTCGGCGACCACCCGCTTCATCACCTCCACCGGGCAGGGCGACCCCGCCATGATGCCGGTGCGCAGGGAGGAGAGGTCGTACGTCGCGAAGTCGGGGAGGTTCAGCTCCGCGATGAACATGGTCGGGACGCCGTACAGGGACGTGCACCGCTCCTGCTGGACCGCCGCCAGGGTGGCCCCGGGGTCGAAGGACGGGGCCGGGATC
Source organism: Streptomyces sp. NPDC049687 (assembly GCF_044465285.1). Lineage (NCBI taxonomy): Bacteria > Bacillati > Actinomycetota > Actinomycetes > Kitasatosporales > Streptomycetaceae > Streptomyces > Streptomyces sp. NPDC049687. The sequence goes on along the minus strand of NZ_JBITLN010000004.1, from coordinate 209,996 downwards.
ACCATGCAGGCGCCGTGCGAGGTGGCCGCCAGGTTGCCCATCACCATGCCGAAGCAGTGGTAGAAGGGCACGGGGATGCAGATCCGGTCCTGCTCGCTGTAGGCGATCATCTCGCCGACGAAGTAACCGTTGTTGAGGATGTTGTGGTGGGAGAGGGTCGCCCCCTTGGGGAAGCCCGTCGTGCCCGAGGTGTACTGGATGTTGATCGGGTCGTCGCAGGACAGGTCCTCGGGGCGGGCGTCCGGGGTCGCCCCGGCCAGCAGCGCCTCCCAGCTCGGGTCGCCGATGTACACCACCTCGCGCAACGCGGGGCACCGGGGCCGCACCTGCTCGACCATCGCGCGGTAGTCGCTGCTCTTGTGGCCGAGGGAGGCGAAGAGCAGCAGGACTCCGGCCTGGTTGAGGACGTACTCGACCTCGTGGGTGCGGTAGGCCGGGTTGATGTTGACCATGATCGCCCCGATGCGGGCGGTGGCGTACTGGACGAGCACCCACTCCGCGCAGTTGACCGCCCAGATCCCCACCCGGTCGCCCTTGGCGACCCCGGCGCCCAGCAGGGCCGAGGCCAGCTTCTCGACGTCCGCGCCGAATTCGGCGTACGTCCAGCGCCGCCCCGAGGGCACGTCGACCAGGGCGTCGCGGTCCGGCCAGGTGGCCACGGCCCGGTCCAGGTCGGCGCCGATGGTGTCGCCGAGGAGAGGGGTCTCGCTGGTGCCGTGTGCGTACGAGTTCACCGGAAGTCCTCCTCGCGGTACTCGTTCCCCGAGCCCGCCTCCGTCGCCTCGCGCAGCTCCACGCGGCGGATCTTGCCGCTGACGGTCTTGGGCAGCGGGGCGAACTCCAGACGGCGGATCCGCTTGTAGGGGGCGAGGACCTCACGGGAGTGCTCGAACAGCACCTTCGCGGTGTCGGGACCCGGCTCCCAGCCCTCGGCGAGGACCACATACGCCTTGGGTACGGCGAGGCGCAAGGCGTCGGGCGCGGGCACGACGGCCGCCTCGGCCACCGCCGCGTGCTCCAGCAGCGCGCTCTCCAGCTCGAACGGGCTGATCTTGTAGTCGGAGGCCTTGAAGACGTCGTCGGCCCGTCCGACGTAGGTGAGGTAACCGTCGTCGTCGCGCGCGCCGATGTCCCCGGTGCGGTAGTAGCCCCCGGCCATCGCCTCGGCCGTACGGTCGGCGTCCCCGTGGTAGCCGGTCATCACGCCCACCGGCCGCACCGACAGATCGAGCGCGATCTCCCCTTCCCGCGCGCCGGGGGCGCCCGAGACCGGGTCGAGCAGCTCCACCCGGTAGCCGGGGCTGGGCCGGCCCATGGAACCGGTCTTCAGCTCCTGCCCGGGGCTGTTGGCGACCTGCACGGCCGTCTCGGTCTGCCCGAAACCGTCCCGGACGGTCACCCCCCAGGCCCGCCGGACCTGCTCGATCACCTCGGGGTTCAGCGGCTCACCGGCCGCGACGACCTCCCTCGGCGGGGTGCTCAGCTGGGTGAGGTCGGCCTGGATGAGCATCCGCCACACGGTCGGCGGCGCGCAGAAGGAGGTGACACCCGCGCGGTCCATCTCCGCCATCAGCCGGCCCGCGTCGAAGCGCGTGTAGTTGTGGATGAAGACGGTCGCCTCCGCGTTCCAGGGTGCGAAGAGATTCGACCAGGCGTGCTTGGCCCAGCCGGGCGAGGAGATGTTCAGGTGCACGTCCCCCGGCTTCAGCCCGATCCAGTACATCGTCGCCAGGTGGCCGATCGGGTACGAGATGTGGGTGTGCTCCACCAGCTTGGGGCGGGCCGTGGTGCCCGAGGTGAAGTACAGCATCAGCGGGTCGTCGGCGAGTGTGGGGCCGTCCGGGAGGAACTCGGCGGGGGCCGTGTACGCGTCCTCGTACGGCTCCCAGCCCTCCTGGGGCAGACCGCCGACGCAGATGCGCGTGTAGGCGCCGGGGACGTCGTCGAACTTGGCGGTGTCACCGGCGCGTACGATCACCTGCCCGACCCGGCCGCGGTCGACTCGGTCGCGCAGGTCGGCGGGCCCGAGCAGCGGGGTGGCCGGGATGACGACCGCGCGCAGCTTCATCGCGGCCAGGGCGGTCTCCCACAGCTCGGCCTGGTTGCCGAGCATGACGAGGATCCGGTCGCCGGCGCTCACCCCTCGCGCGCGCAGCCAGTTCGCGACCCGGTCGGAGCGCTCGGACAGCTCGGCGAAGGTCAGCCGAGTCTCGGAGCCGTCCTCCTCCACGATGTGCAGGGCCGTGCGGTCGTTGCCGTCGGCGATGACGTCGAACCAGTCGAGGGCCCAGTTGAAGTGTTCCGGGCGGGGCCACTCGAAGCCCTCGTAGGCGGCCGCGTAGTCCTCGCGGTGTTCCAGCAGGAAGTCCCGTGCGCTGCGGAACAGCTCCGTCGCCGTCGTCATGTGCAGTCCTCCTCGGCCCCGGACCATTGCCGGGCGGCTCTCCGACATCGTGTAATCCGTGATGGAGGTCTCACTACCCCCGAAAGGGGGTGTGCGGCGCCCAGGGGGCGTGTGGCGTTCCCCAACCACCGGAAAGGGCGAAGACGTGGCAGCAGACCCGGCCGGAACGGCGGAGATTCGCGGCGCGCTGGCGCGGCTGCGGCGGACGACCGGGCTGCCGGTCGCCTTCGGCGGCCTGGTGGAGCCGGGGCGGGCCCGGATGCGCATCAGCGAGGTCAGCGGCGCGGCCACGCTCGCGCTCAGCGGACTCGCGGTGACCTCCGGGAACGGCCTCGGCGGCAAGGCGGTCGCGCTGGCCCGCCCGTGCGCGGTGGCCGACTACTCGCTCTCCCGGCAGATCAGCCACGAGTACGACGCGGCCGTCGCCGAGGAGGGGCTGCGCTCGGTGCTGGCGGTGCCGGTGGTGGTACGGCGCCGGGTGCGCGGTGTGCTGTACGGCGCCCTGCGCACCGCCCGGCCGCTGGGCGACCGCACGCTGAACGCGGCCGTGGACGTGGCACGGGACGTGGAGCAGGCGCTGGTCGTCGAGGACGAGGCGCGCGGCCTGCTGTCGGCGGCCCGGCCGCGGCCCGCCCCCGATCCCGGCGCCGGCCCCGGCTGGGAGCAGGTGCGCGAGGCGCACGCGGCGCTGCGCGCGCTGGCCCCGAGGATCGGCGACCCGGCCCTGCGGGCGGAACTGCTGGACGCCTGCGGCATGCTGACCCCGAGCCCCGTCGAACAGCAGGTCACGCTCGCGCCGCGGGAGCTGGACGTGCTGGCGTGCGTGGCGGCGGGCACGACGAACGCGGCGGCGGCCGAGCGGCTGGGGCTGCGCCCGGAGACCGTCAAGGGGTACCTGCGGTCGGCGATGCGCAGACTGGGCGCGCACACGCGCGGGGAGGCGGTGGTGGCGGCCCGGCGGGCGGGGTTGCTGCCCTAAGAGCTGCGCGGGACGGTTCCTGTCGGTAACACGGCCATGGAAGAGTGCTCCCACACCGGTCGCAAACACCCATCGCGACCGGCGGACGGACCGCTCGGATCAAGCCAGGAAGGAGCTCCCACGGCAACCAGCCATTCACTCGTCGGTGAACTGAATTTCCTTATGCGTCCCGTTGTAATGTCCCTCACCACGCCGTCCCTCCGAATTTCAAAGAGACGTTGCCTAGAATTTGGCCCGGACACGACACTCGGAGGGGAGCGGTGACCGTGCGACGGGACTTCAAGGAGCCTGCCAGATGCCGCCCCGACCTGGTCATCGGCAGGGAGGAGCTGTTCGCCTCCGCCCGTGACCAGCTGGTCCGCGGCGGCAGTGTGCTGCTCCACGGGCCCGCCGGAATAGGAAAGTCGACCGTGCTGCGGGCATTGGCCGCGGATTACGGCGACGCGGCGCGCACCGTGTTGCGCTGCTCGGCGACCGAGTCCGAATCCCACCTCCCCTTCCTGGCCCTCGCCGACCTCTTCGGCCTGGTCCTGGACGAGATCTCCGACAAGCTGCCGACGGCGCAGCGCACGGCCCTGGAGTCGGCGCTGACCGGCCGCGGCGAGTCGACCCTGCAGCGCGACGGCCTCGCCCTGCGCCTGGCCGTCCTCTCCGCCCTGCGCGCCCTCGCCGCCTCCGGACCGGTCCTCCTCGTCGCCGACGACCTCCAGTGGTTGGATTCGGCCAGCGCCGAACTCCTCGGCTTCGCCGCCCGCCGCCTCGGCGACACCCCCGTCCAGCTGCTCTGCGCGGTGCGCACGGAGGGGCAGGAGTACGACCGTCATCTACGCGCGTCCCCGCCCGACACCCTCGCCGTCCGGCTGAACCCGCTCTCCCGCGCCCAGGTCTCCGCGCTGCTCGACCACCGCGGCTACACCGATCTGCCGCGCTCCACGGTCCGGGAGATCCACCGCACCAGCGGCGGCAACCCGCTGTTCGCCCTGGAGCTCGGCCGCGCCCTCGGCGAGAACCCGACCCCGCCCCGCCCCGGTGAGCCGCTGCCGGTGCCGACCTCGCTGCGCGCCCTAGTGCTCAGCCGCCTCGACATGCTCTCCGGCGAGGCCCGGCGCACCCTGCTGGTGGCCAGCGCGGGCGCCCGGCCCACGCTCGCCCTGCTGCACGCGGCCGGCCGGGAGAACGCCGAGGCCGAGACCGCCCAGGCCGCCGAGCTCGGGCTGCTGGCGACCGAGCCCGAGGGCCCCGCCATGCGCTTCGCGCATCCGCTGATCTCGGCCGCGCTGTACGCGGAGGCTCCCGCGCAGGAGCGCCGGGCCGCGCACGCCGCGCTGTCCACCGCGGCCTCCGATCCCATCGAGCGGGCCCGCAACCTCGCCCTGGCGACCACCGGCACCGACCCGGAGGTGGCCGCCCGGCTCGCCGAGGCCGCCGCCCTGGCCCGCGACCGGGGCGCCCCGTCGGTCGCCGCCTCGCTCGGGCTGCTCGCCGCCCGGCACACCCCGCCGGACGTCACCCCCGCCCCGGACGAGCACCGTCTCCAGGCCGCCGAGGACGCGATCACGGCCGGTGAGGTGGACCTCGCCCGGGACATCGCGCGTGAGGTGCTGACCCGGGCGACCGTACCCGCCGACCGGATCCGCGCCTGGGAGGTGGTCATCGAGGCCGCCGGACAGGCCCTCGGCGACGTCGACGCCGTCTTCCCGCAGGCCCTCGCCGACGCCGGCGACGACCCCCGGCTGCTCGCCCTGGTCCACTACCACCTCGCCTGGCGCAAGCTGATCGTCGAGGGCGACTTCTCCGAGGCCCGGCAGGAGGCCGCGCACGCGGCGGAGCTGGCCGCGCGCGGCGGCGACCGGCGCACCGAGCTGATGGCGCTGTCCTTCCAGGCCTCCACCGAGACCCTCATGGGCCACCCGGACGCGCCCACCACCATCAAGCGCGCCCTGAAGGAGCCCCAGGACCCGTATGTGGCGTGCCATCACAACGGCGTCGGCGCGGCCCGGTTCCGCTGGCTGCTGATGAGCGACCAGCTGCCCGAGGCCCGGGCCACCATCACCGCGCTGCTGCGCGAGGTGCGCCGGCGCGGCATGGTCGAGAGCGAGGTGCACTTCCAGCGCTTCCTCGCCGAGACCGAACTGCGCTCCGGGCACTGCGGGCGCGCCCTCGACCTGTCCCGCGAGAGCCTGCGGCTGGCCCGCGACTCCGGCATCGGCCTGGGCGCCTCCGCGATGCTCGCCTCGCTCGCCGAGGCCTCCGGCGGGGACGTCGACCGGGCGCTGGCCCTGGCCCGGGAGGCGGCCGAGCGCGCCGAGGAGGACGGCGACCAGATGTACCTCTCACGGGCGCTGGCCGCGCTGGGCCACGCCCAGTTGGTGGCCGGGGACGCGGCGGGCGCGGTCGGCTCGCTGCGCCGGGTGCGGGAGCTGGAGGCGGGACTGCGCATCACCGATCCGGCGCGCGGCCGCTGGCACGGCGACCTCGCCGAGGCACTGGTCCGGGTGGGCGAACCGGGTGAGGCGCAGGACGTCATCGACGTCGCCCGCGAGCACGCGCTGCGGCTCGGCCGGGAGAGCGTCCTCGCCGTACTGGACCGGGCCGAGGCCCTCGTCCGGGCTGCGCACGGCGACCACGAGGGGGCGCTGTCCCGGCTGACGTCCGTTCAGGACCGGCTCGCCAAGCTGGGATACGGCCTGGAGGAGGCGCGGGCCGCGTTCGCGCTGGCCCGGCTGCGCACCGGACGGCCGGGGCCGACGTCGTACGACGAGGCGGCCCGGCTGTTCCGGCGGTGCCGGGCGCTGCCCTGGCTGCGACAGGTGGAGGCGGCGGCCTCCGAGGGTGCCGCCGAGCCGGTCCCGGTTCGCCCGCAGGTTCCCGCGTCCGACGCCCTCGAAGGACTGGCGTCGATGGAGCGTCAGGTCGCCGCTCTGGTCATGGAGGGCGCGACCAACCGGGAGATCGCCGCGCGCCTGTTCATCAGCGTCAAGACGGTGGAGGCGACCCTGACCCGCGTCTACCGCAAGCTGGGGATCCGCTCCCGGGTGGACATCGTCCGTCTGGCGGCGGGGCGCCATGCGAAGTGAGGCGCGCGGGGGTTAACTGCCGTACGCGGGTTGACGGAGAGCCCCCCGCGGGTTGACCGAGGGTTTTCCCTGCCCCAACGCCCCTAGGGGGTTCCCTCATTGGGAGGAGGGTGTGCCGGCACCTAGCGTTCGGGATGTGCCGCTCGCCCGGGCACACGGGGGTCGGTCCCGCGACCCCCGTGCTCCACCCCCCACACCCGCGCGACCCCCACCGGCAAATCCCCCACGAGGAGACGCATGTTCGGGCTCACACGTGCCAAGAAGGCCGCAGCCGTCGTCGCGGCCACCGCCGCCGCCGTGGCCACCGCTCTGCTCAGCGCCCCCACCGCTGTCGCAGCGCCGCAGCCGATCGTCGGCGGCACGACGACCACCACGACCTCCTACCCGTTCATGATGCAGATCACGGACGCCTCCCAGAACCAGTTCTGCGGCGGCACCCTCGTCTCGGCGACCAAGGTGGTCACGGCGGCTCACTGCATGGTCGGCGAGACCACCAGCAGCGTGAGAGTCGTCGGCGGCCGCACCTACCTGAACGGCACCAACGGCACGGTCAGCCGGGTGAGCAAGATCTGGATCAACCCGGCCTACACGGACGCCACCAACGGTGACGACGTGGCCGTCCTGACCCTTTCGACCTCGATGCCGTACACCACGGCGTCGTACGTCTCCTCGTCCCAGACCAGTGTGTACGCGGCCGGCACCACGGCCCGCATCCTCGGCTGGGGCACCACCTCGGAGAACGGCAGCTCCTCCAACCAGCTGCGGACCGCGACCGTCCCGATCGTGTCCGACTCCAGCTGCAAGAGCTCCTACGGTTCGGATTTCGTCCAGACCGACATGGTTTGCGCCGGATACACATCCGGTGGCGTAGACACCTGCCAGGGCGACAGCGGCGGTCCCCTGCTCATCGGGGGCGTCCTGGCAGGGATCACTTCTTGGGGCGAGGGCTGCGCGGAGGCCGGTTACCCGGGTGTGTACACCCGGCTGACCACCTTCTCCAGCCTCGTCACCGCGCAGGTCAACTCGTAGTGACCGCGTGACCAGGAATTCCTGAGCACCCCTCAGGTGAACGACCAGGGGGCGCTGCGAGCCTCCACGAGCGGCCCGCAGCGCCCCCTTTCCATGCCCGCGGGAAGGCGGGCTACGGCCGTACGACGGTCCCGAACCGGATGTCGCAGGCCGTCCCGGGGTGCATGACCGCGAGCATCCGCCGGGCCTCTTCGGTGACGTCCTCCCGCTGGGCCCGGGTCAGCCGGCCGAAGGGCTCGACGACGAGAGCGTCCTCCTCGAGCTTCCACACGCCCGCGAGGAAACCGTCGACGAGGAGCGTGCGGTGGGCCTGGTTGCCCTGCCAGCTGCGGCCGTGGTGCTCCGGCGGGACCACCCGGGTGCGGTCGGCGTGGGAGAGGAGGAGATTGTCGAACTCGGGGAGGAGGCGGGGCAGGGCCGGGGTGTCGGGGTCGGGACGCGGGGCGTCCGGGAGGTCGAACAGTTCGACGCCGTGCTCGTCCTGGAAGGTGAGGAGCCGGGGGCGCAGTCGTTCGAAGGCCGGGCGCAGCCGGGTGAGTCCGGCCCAGGTCTGCATGTCCCTGACGGAGGCCGGGCCGAAGGCGGCGAGGTAGCGCAGGACGACGGCGTCCGGGGCCGGGGCCGGTTCGGCGGGCCGTCCGAGCCAGTGCTCGGCGGTGGTGAGGGCGACCTGTCCGCTCCTCCCCCACAGTCCGCGCGGGGTCACCTGGACGAGGGGCAGTTTGCAGCGGGCGGCGACGGCCAGGGACTGCGGGTCGGCGTCGGGCCACTCGGCGGAGAGGGCCTCGCGCAGCTGCTTCATGGTGCGCGGCTCGGCCTCGACGAGGTCGCGGGCGAGGGCGGCGAGGCGGTCGAGGTCGACGCCGGCGAGGCCGGTGCGGAAGTGCGTCAGTTCACGGTCGCGGGCGGGCTGGACGAGGGGCCGCAGAGTGAGGCAGTCGTCGGCGGTGTGGGTGTGGATGGTGGACCGCATGCTGACGATCCGGACGACCTCGCGCTCCGCCATGAGCGTCGACAGCTCCTCGGGGACGAAGCCGTCCAGGCGGGCGGCGAGCGCGTAGTACGGCGGCCTGACGTTCTGCGCCTGGAGTCCGAGAAGGTGCTCCACCGCCGCCCGCGCCGAGAGCCCGGCGGGCCGCAGGAGCAGCTGCCGGTCGAGGGTCGCGCGGTTGAGGGCGCGGGCGGAGAGCACGGGGGCGGCCGCGGTCGTCGTCTTCGTCATGTACGGCAAGCTAGTACCGCGGCACTGGCTTGCCGTACGGGATCCGACCGGCAGGGGGACGGGGATCCGGCCGCCGTGGCCGGGAGGATGCCTGTCGGGGACGGCCGCGCTTGGGGGGGACGCCGTTGTTTGCGCCCCGTATATCCTGCCCCGTGATCACGCGGACGTAGGCTCGACCGACACCGACGCGACCGAGAGGCAGCCGCGATGCCCGATCGCCCCCGTTCCCGGAAGTCCGTCTGGCGCCGCTCGCCACCCCCGCCGGAGCCGCCCCGCTCGCACCCGCGGACTCCGGCGCCCCAGGAGCCGCCGCCCGAGACGGGCGAGGTGGCCAGTGTCGTCCAGGCGGTCCTGTACCGGGACGGCGTTCGCGTCCACGCCCCCGCCACGCTCGCGGAGACCTACCGGGCACTGCGCGAGCAGCCCGCCGGCATGGCCTGGATCGGGCTTGCCCGCCCCACCGAGGCCGAACTCCACTCCCTCGCCGCCGAGTTCGACCTCCATCCGCTCGCCGTCGAGGACGCGAAGGAGGCCCACCAGCGCCCCAAGCTGGAACGCTACGGCGACACCCTCTTCGTCGTCCTGCGGGCCGCTCGCTATCTCGACGCACCCGAGGAGATCGACTTCGGCGAACTGCACGTGTTCGTCGGCCCCGACTTCGTCATCACGGTCCGCCACGGCGCGGCGCCGGACCTGTCGGCGGTGCGGCGCCGCATGGAGGAGAGCCCGGACCTGCTGAAGCTCGGCCCCGAGGCGGTCCTCTACGCCATCCTCGACGCGGTCGTCGACGGCTACGTGCCGGTCGTCTCGGGCGTCCAGAACGACATCGACGAGATCGAGACGGAGGTCTTCCGGGGCGACCCCGCGGTCTCCCGGCGCATCTACGAACTCTCCCGCGAGATGGTCGAGTTCCAGCGCGCCACCCGCCCCCTCGTCGGCATGCTGCACGGTCTGATGGCCGGCTTCTCCAAGTACGGCACCGACGAGGAACTCCAGCGCTACCTGCGCGACGTCGCCGACCACGTCACCCACACCAGCGAACGCGTCGACGGCTTCCGCCAGGCCCTCACCGAGATCCTGACCGTGAACGCGACCCTGGTCACCCAGCAGCAGAACGCGGAGATGCGGGCGCTGGCGGAGGCGGGGTTCGAGCAGAACGAGGAGATCAAGAAGATCTCCTCTTGGGCGGCGATTCTGTTTGCTCCCACGTTGGTCGGAACCATCTACGGCATGAACTTCGAGCACATGCCCGAGTTGAACTGGACCTTCGGATACCCCTTCGCCATCGGCCTGATGGGGGTTGTTTGCGTCAGTTTGTACCTGATTTTCAAGCGGCGGGACTGGCTCTGATTCCCTCTTGCCAAGCTCGGCTCCTCTGCGGTCTTCGCGAGTTTCCCACTGCCTGACAACGCCGACGGACCGGGCACTGGTGGTGATCGCGGGACCGGGTCGGGCGCGGTCACACCTCGTGGACATCCCATGCCGAAACGACGGGCAGGTGCTCGAACGGTCGTCTATCGCACCAGGCAGGGGCGCTTGCTGTCGAACTCCCAGCCAGGGGTGAGGTATTGCATGGTGACGGCATCGTCGCGTGCCCCCAGCGCCTTCTCCCGGTAGAGGTCGTGGGCCATGAGGAGCCGGTCCATGTCGAGGCGGACGCCCAGCCCCGGGCCGTCCGGGACGGCGATTTCACCACCGGCGATGCGCGGTGGGGCGGTGGTGAGCCGTTCCAGCCCTTCCTGCCAGATCCAGTGGGTGTCCAGGGCGTTGTACTCGCCCGGGGCCGCGGCACCGCAGTGGGTCACCATGGCCAGGGAGATGTCGAAGTGGTTGTTGGAGTGGCAGCCCCAGGTCAGGCCCATGGCGTTGCAGAGCTGCGCCACGCGCACGGAGCCTTGCATGGTCCAGAAGTGGGGGTCGGCCAGCGGGATGGAGACCGACTGGAGGGCCAGGGCGTGGGTCATCTGGCGCCAGTCGGTGGCGATCATGTTGGTTGCGGTGGGAAGGCCGGTGGCGCGACGGAACTCGGCGAGGATCTCCCGTCCGGAGTAGCCGCCTTCGGCTCCGCAGGGGTCCTCGGCGTAGGCGAGCGTGCCGGCCAGGGGCCGGCACAGCTCGATCGCCTCACGAAGTGACCAGGCGCCGTTCGGGTCGAGGGTGATCCGGGCCTCGGGGAAGCGGTCCTTGAGGGCGCGTACGGCCGCTACCTCCTCGGCACCCTCCAGGACGCCCCCCTTGAGCTTGAAGTCCCGGAACCCGTAGAGGCCGTAGGCCGCCTCGGCCTGGCGGACGATCGCCTCCGGAGACAGGGCCTCCTCGTGCCGGAGCCGGTACCACTCCACGGGCGAGTCCGGTTCACGGACGTACTCCAGGTCGGTCCGGTCCGGGTCACCGACGTAGAAGAGATAGCCCAACACCCTCACGGAATCGCGCTGTTGGCCATCGCCCAGCAGCGCGGCGACGGGCACGTCAAGGTGCTGCCCGAGGAGGTCGAGCAGCGCCGACTCGACGGCGGTGACCGTGTGGACGGTGGTCCGCAGGTCGAAGGTCTGGGCGCCCCGTCCGCCTGCGTCGCGGTCGGCGAACCGGTCGCCGATCTCGCGCAGGACGCGCTTGTAGTCGCCCACCTTCGCCCCGACGACGAGGGATTCGGCGTCGCGCAGGGTCTGGGTGATCTTCTCGCCGCCGGGCACCTCCCCCAGCCCGGTACGTCCCTCGGAGTCGGTGAGGACGACGACGTTGCGGGTGAAGTACGGGCCGTGGGCGCCGGAGAGATTCAGCTCCATGCTGTCCCGGCCGGCGACCGGATAGACGGAGAACGCCGTGACGGTCGGCTGTCCGATGCTCATCGGGTGCCCTTCTGCGGTGAGGCGGTGCGGGGGATCGGGAGTTTCCGGCACCGTGAGGTTCCTGAGGTGGGGAGGACTCCGAGGTAGGGAGGACTCTGAGGTCGGGAAGGTCCCCTGCTCGGAAGGTTTCCGGGTTCAGAGGCCGAGGACGTCGATGGCCCACTCGGCCACCAGAACGCCCCCCAGGCCGAGGACGGCGAGCACCGTCGTATACGTGGTGCGAACCTTGATCGCTTCGATGACGGAGAGGTTGAAGTACTCCTTGAACAGCCAGAATCCCGGGTCGTTGACATGCGAGCAGGCGATGGAACCGCAGGCGACGGCGAGCACCATCATCTCCGGGTGGACCCCGCTGCCCGCCAGGAGCGGCAGCACCACGCCGGAGGCCGTGACGACCGCGACCGTCGCCGAGCCGAGCGCTATGCGGAGGATGACGGCGACCAGCCAGGCGAGGATGATCGGCGAGATGGACCAGCCGTCCGTGGCGTCCTTGATGTAGTCGGAGATCCCGCCTTCGACGAGGACGTTCTTGAAGGCCCCGCCGGCGCCGATCACCAGGAGGATCATCGCCATCGCCTTGGCCGCCGAGGTGCAGGAGGCGCCGACTTCCTCCAGGCTTCGGCCGATCCGGGGTCCGAACGCCCAGATCGCCAGGCACAGGGTCAGCAGCAGCGCGATCGGTGCCGAGCCGATGAAGGCGACGACGTGGAGTAGCGGACTCTCGGTGGAGGTGGCCATGTCGGTCACGGCGGCCGCCACGATCAGCGCCACGGGGAAGAGCGCCACGAACAGCGACCAGCCCAGTGAGGGCATCTCCTCGTCGGTGAACTCGCGCTCGCTGACCAGGCCGTTGGGGATGGTGGGGTTCATCGCCTTGATGAACGGAAGGCGAGGCCAGGTCAGGGCGACGAGCGCGCCGGCCGGAACGGCGATGAACAGACCGTAGAAGAGCGTCAGCCCGACGGAGGCGTGGAAGGTCGCGGCGACGGCGGTCGGGCCGGGGTGCGGCGGCAGGAAACTGTGCATGGTGGACAGGGCGATGGACATCGGCAGGCCGACCCACAGCAACTTCGTACCGGTGACCCTGACCAGGGTGAACGCGATCGGGACGATGATGATGAAAGCCACCTCGTAGAACATGGTCACGCCGATCAGCATCGCCGTGACCACCATGGCCACCTGGACCCAACGCGGACCGAAGGCGTCGAGGAGCTTGCCCGCTATCCGCTGTGCGGCGCCGGAGTCTCCCATGACACGGCCGACCATGGCGCCGAGTCCGATGGTGAGCATGGTGTCACCGATCTGGTCCCCGATGCCTTCGGAGAGGACGTCCGGGATGGTGGCCACCGGGATTCCCCGGACCAGTGCGACGCCGACCGCCACGAGCAGGAGGGCCGCGAAGCCGTTGAGCCTCAGCCTGGTCATGAGCACAAGCAGGATCACAACGCTGATCCCGACTACGAGGAGAGGCATGGCAGTTCCCCTTTGAACTGTTGAGTGAGCAGTCGGAGCGCCGCCGACTGCGGGCGGCCCGGTCGGCGTACGGCGTGATCGGGCCGCACGCCCTGGAGGAGCGGTAGGGCGCTGTCGCGTGGCTGCGCGGGAGGAGTGTGGTGCGGGCGGCGCGGAACGGCGACGCCTGTGGCCGTGGGCGAGGAGAGACACCGGGGTGGCGGCCCGGGGGCTCCCTGAGGGCCGCGGACTTCTCGGATCCGGTCCGGTCCGCGACACGGGTCATCCTGCGGGCACGACGCGCACCCGCTTCGGGCGGGCACGAGGGGTGCCTTGGTACGTCAAGCGGGTCGTCGTACGGCGCCGACCAGGCTCAGGCCGTGGTCCAGCACCTTCTCCAGGTCGGCGAGGTCGGTCGGCCCGGGGTCGGTGAGCGGCGCGCGCACCGGGCCGACCGGGAAGCCGCGCAGCCGGGCGGCGGCCTTGACCAGGGAGACGGCGTAGCCCGGCACCCGGTCGCGTAGTTCGACCAGCGGGACGTAGAACTCACGCAGCAGCTTGGTCACGCCCGCGTCGTCCCCGTCCCGCAGGGCGGTGAAGAAGGCGTTCGCGATCTCGGGGGCGAAGGCGTGGACGGCGGAGGAGTAGGCGGGGACGCCGACGGTGGCGTAGGCGCGCGCCTGGATCTCGGCGGTGGCGGCGCCGTTGAAGAAGAGGAAGCCGTCGGGCGCGGCGAGCGTGAGGCGCTGGAGCCGGTCGAGGTCGCTGTGGCCGTCCTTCAGGCCGACGACGGTGGGGATGCGCGCGATCCGGCGCAGGCCGTCGGCGGTGAAGGCGACCTGGCCGCGCTGGTAGGCGATGAGTGGCAGCCGGGTGCCTTCGGCGATCCGGCGCAGCTGCTCCACCAGACCGTCCTGCGGGGCGCCCACCAGGTAGTGGGGCAGTACCAGTGCGGCGTCCGCGCCGGCTTGCTCCGCGATACGGGCGAAGCGCAGCGCCTGCGCCCAGCCGTAGCCGATGCCCGCCACCACCGGCAACCGTCCGTCGGCGACCTCGACCGTGGTCCGCACGACGGCCCGGTACTCGTCCTCGTCCAGTGAGAAGAACTCTCCAGTCCCGCAGCACGGGAACACCGCGCCGGGGGCGGTGGCCAACCGGTCGGCCAGGTACGCCCGGTAGGCGTCCAGGTCGAGGCCGCCGTCGGCCCGGAAGCTCGTAAGGGGGAAGGACAGCACCCCGCTCGCCATTCCGTCGCGGAGTCGCTGAGTGACCCCTGCGACCTCCGCGCTGATCCCTGTCATGTCTCATCCCTGTATGCAGATGGCGTCTACGTATGCAGATGGAGGTTAGATGGGTGAACGGGATGGGTCAACGGATGGTGCAGACCGGATTGCCGCGGATTTACGATGGGCCCATGTCGGAGGGGAGAGGTGTCCGCGGTGTGAAGTCGGCGGCCCGGACCGTCGCGCTGCTGGAACTGCTCGCCGCGCGGGGCGAGCAGCCCTCACGCCTGGACCAGCTCGCCGAGAACCTGGGCGTGCCGCGCAGCAGCATGTACCAGCTGCTCCAAACCCTGGTCGACTGCGGTTGGGTCCGCACCGACGTCACCGGCTCGCTCTACGGCATCGGGATCCGCGCCCTGCTCACCGGCACCAGCTATCTCGACGGCGACCGGCGCATCCGTGCGGTCCGGCCGTACCTCGACGAGGCGTCGGACGCGCTCGGCGAGACGATCCACATGGCACGGCTCGACGGCCCGGACGTCGTCTACCTCGCCACCCGCGAGTCCCACGAGTACCTGCGCACCATCAGCCGGGTCGGCCGCCGCGTCCCGGCCCATGCCGGCGCCCTCGGCAAGGCGCTGCTCGCCGAGCGTCCCGACGAAGAACTGCCGATCACGGACGGGTCGTTGACGGCCCTCACGGAGAACACGCACACCGACCGTGCCGCGCTGCTCGCCGACCTGGCCCAGGTGCGCGAGCGCGGCTACTCCATCGACCGCGAGGAGACGGTGACCGGTATCGCCGGCTTCGGCTTCGCCCTGCGGTACGACACACCGGCCACCGACGCCATGAGCTGCTCGGTCCCGGTGGCCCGGCTGACCCGGGAACACGAGGCCCGCATCGTCTCCGTGATGCGGGAGGTACGAGCGAAGATCGAAGCCCACCTGCCGCCCGTCTCGCGCATACCCGACTGGCGCTGAGACTGCGGGTTCACCCGGGGCCTCGTCGGCGAGAGCCGACAGCGGTCACGCTCCGCCGGCCCCGATGTCGCCGCCGAACGGCACGAGGCAGCCGAGACCGCGCCCCGTCCGCGCCCGCGAGAGCAGTGGGATCACCCTCCGCTCCTCTTCTCCCCCGCCGGCCAGGAAGCAACGCTCGCGCACCAGCACCGAGTCACGCAGCCCGACAGCTGCGGCAATACTCCCCAAGCCTCGGTGGCAGCAATCGCCGGGACGCACTCCAACTGCCGGTTGGCCGTGCGCCGGTTCACCTAGTGCCGGGAGCCAGGAGCCCGCACATGTTGTGCACTTTCTTGACGATGGCAAAAGAAGCGCCTAAGTTCGCGGTGTCCTTCCCCCGGTCAAGGGAGACCGCGATGCCCCCATCCCCCTCGCTCACCCCTGCCGAAGAGGCGGAGCGTGCACGGCAGTTACGCAGGGTCGCCCTCTCCGGGCTGCTCGGCACCGCCGTCGGGTTCCACGACTTCCTCGTCTACGGAACCGTCGCCGCCCTCGTCCTCGGCGAACTGCTCCACCCCGGCGCCGCCCCGGCCGTCGCCACCATCGCCGCGTTCGGCACGTTCGCCGCCGGCCAAGTCGCCGGCCGCTCGGCGGCATCCTCTTCGGCCACTTCGGCGACCGGCTCGGCCGCAAGTCCATGTGTACGCCCCACCGCACCCCACACCGAGGAGATCTCCGTATGACGACCGGCGCCCGCACCCGCGTCCGTACCGCCCGTCGCACCGCCTGCGCGGCAGCGCTCCTGCTCGCCGTCACCGCGCTGCCCACCTCGACCGTGGCGGCCGCCGCGGACACGAGCCACATCGAGGGCCAACTCGCCTCAGGCGCGACGTACATGATGGACGTGCCCGCATCCTGGAACGGCACTGTCCTGCTCTTCAGCCACGGCTACAACGGCGGCCCGGCCAACCCCGCCCAGGACGCCCCGGACAGCGCCACGAAGGCCCTCCTGCTGGAGCAGGGCTACGCGCTCATCGGTTCGTCGTACGCCACGACGGGCTGGGCGGTTACCGACGCCGTGCCCGACCAGGTCGCCACCCTGTCCGCCTTCACCGACCGCTTCGGCGCGGCCGATCGCACCATCGCGTGGGGCAGGTCGTACGGCGGGCTGGTCACCACCGCCATCGCCGAGCGGCACCCGGACCGCATCGACGGTTCCCTGTCCATGTGCGGCCTGGTCCACGGCGGCGTCGCCAACTGGAACAACACCCTCGACCCCGTCTTCGCCCTCAAGACGCTCCTCGCACCCGACTCCGACATCCCGCTGACCGACCTGACGGACCAGGCGGCCGCCACCAGTGCGGCGGGCGCCCTGGCGTCCGCGGTCGACTCGGCGCAGTCGACACCCCAAGGGCGGGCCCGGGTCGCGCTGGCCGCGGCGCTGCACAACATCCCGGGTTGGAACCAGCCGACCCAGGCCCGGCCCGCCGCGACCGACTGGGACGCCCAGCAGGCCAACCAGTACGTCGCCGTCAAGGGCCTGCTGCAGGCCGGCTTCAACCGGCGGCAGGAGGCCGAGGTCCGGGCGGGCGGCAACATGTCCTGGAACACCGGCGTCGACTACGCGAAGCTGCTCGGCCGGTCCTCGGTCCGCAAGGAGGTCACCGAGCTGTACAAGAAGGCCGGGCTCTCCCTGAAGGCCGACATCACCACCCTCAACCGCGCCCCGCGCGTCAGCGCCGACCCGGACGCCGTCGAGTGGATGAGCCGCACCAGCTCCTTCACCGGCGAGCTGACCAAGCCGCAGCTCTCCATCCACACCATCGGCGACGCCCTCGTCCCGGTCCAGACCGAGAACGCCCTGCGCCGGGCCGTCACCGCCGCCGGGTCGGCGTCCCTGCTGCGCCAGGCGTACGTCGACAACGCCGGGCACTGCACCTTCAGCCCCGCTGAGCAGCTCGCCGCCCTGCACGCCCTGGAGGACCGCCTCACCACCGGCACATGGCAGGGAACCGACCCCGGTTCCCTCAACTCCCGTGCCGCGGCGGTCGATTCCACGGCGCCCGCCCGCTACGTCGCGTACCGCCCCACCCCGTACCTGCGGCCCTACGACCTCGCCCACCCCGCCGACGGCCAGTGATGCGGTACGGCCGCCTGCCGCATCGTCGGTCGGCGGCCGTACGCTGGCCACCGTGGAGGACGACGACATCCTGGACAGGTCGGACAGCGACAGCTCGGACGGCCCGCAGCCGCGGCCGCAGTCGCTCATGCTCGCCTTCCTCGGCAACCACGTGCTGGAGGAGGGGGACCTGTGCATCTACTCGGGCAGCGTCATCGACGTCCTCGGCCGCGTCGGCGTCGGTGAGCACGCCGTGCGCTCCACACTGACCCGTATGGTCAACCGGGGCCTGCTGCGGCGCCAGCGGGAGGGCCGCAGGATGTACTTCGGCCTCACCCCGCAGGTGACCCGCGTCCTGCACGACGGCCGCACGCGTATCTGGAAACAGGGCGCGGTCAACGACGACTGGGACGGCTCCTGGACGCAGCTGGCCTTCTCCCTCCCCGACTCCTGGAAGCGCCAGCGCCACGACCTGCGCTCCCGGCTCGTCTGGTCCGGGTTCGGCGCGCTGTACAGCGGGCTGTGGATCGCCCCGGGGAACGTCGACGTTTCCACCGTCGTCTCGGAACTCGGGCTCACCGACCACGTCAAGATCTTCCACGCCCGAGCCGACGGGGCCACCGACATCGGATCGATGATCCGCGACACCTGGGACCTGGAGAGCATCGCCGCCCGCTACGTCACCTTCGACAATCGCTGGACCGCCCACCTGAACGCCGGGGCCGGAGAGGACCCGATCGGGACCCGGCTGCGGCTGGTCAGCGAATGGCTCTGGACCGTCCGTACGGACCCCAGGCTTCCCGCTCGGCACCTTCCCCCCGACTGGCCGGCTCGCTCCGCCCAAGAAACCTTCCGACGTGTCGCGCAAGAGACCGAGGCACCCGCGCTGCGCATGGCCCGCGAACTCCTGGAGACCGTCCCGCTGCGGTAGGCGTGGCTCGCACCTGATCCCCCGATGGCGGCGTGCCGAGCAATACACCATCGACGTCGAGGCGCTGAAGATCTGATCCGCGTCGCCGAACCGGAGCGCACCAACGGCCGTCGGGGCGCGGGGCGACGACCTGATCGGCGAACTCGTGGCGGCGTTCCGGAGGGAGGATCCGTCAGCGCACGCCCGCCGCGTCGAGCAGGGTGATCACCGTGGGCGCGATGAGCCCCGTCAGTTCGTCCGCGCCGATGCCGGCGCGGGCGCTGCCACCGTCGAAGACCAGGCTGAGCTGCCGGGCCAGCAGAGCGGGATCGCTCGCCCCGCCCCGCTCGGCCTCGGCGCGGAAGAAGGCGGTCAGGTTCTCCTTGACCCCATGGGCGACCCGGCTGGCGGGGTGGCTCTGGTCCTTGAGCTCGATCTGCGCGGACAGGAAGGGGCAGCCGTAGAACTCGGGCACGCCCGACTGCGATTCCACCTGCTCGAAGACATGCAGGATCCGCTCCCGGGGAGAGCGGTCGTCGTCCGCCGCGGGCAGGAGTGCCGCCACGTAGGAGGAAGTGCGCCGCTCCAGACTCGCCGCGAGCAGTTCGTCCTTGCTCTGGAACAGCTGGTACATGGAGCGCTTCGACACTCCCGCCGCCTTGCACAGCGCCTCGACGCCGATGTTGACGCCGTCTCGGTAGGTGAGCGTGGCCGCCGCCTCCAGCAGCCGCTCCCTGGGGCTTTGTTTCACTTCGGTGGTCATACCGCGAGGTTAACCCAAAGGGAGGCAAAAGAAAACCGATCGGTTTTCGCGGTCGCGTCACACCCCGCCGCCGAGCGCGACGACATCGACCGGGCCGGACGGGCGGGCGGTGAGCTCGACATCCCAGGGATTCACGGATACGGAACGACACCCTGAAGCCGGCCTGCCGCGACGGATTCCCTCGACGAGCTTGCGCGCGGAAACCGTTCGGTTTACTGTGGTGGAAACCGAACGGTTTCCAATTTTAGTGGAGGCAGCCATGACCGCTTTGAAGGGCGCGAACGTCTTCGTCACCGGCGGCAGCCGGGGCATCGGCAAGGCGCTGGTGGAGGAGCTGTACGTACGTGGTGCGGGCAAGGTCTACGCCACGGCCCGCGACCCGCGCACCGTGACGCACCCCGACGCGGTCCCGGTGGCGCTGGAGGTCACCGACCCGGCCTCCGTGGCGGCGGCCGCCGCACAGGCGCAGGACGTCACCGTGCTGATCAACAACGCGGGTGCCGCGGTCGGCGCCTCCTTCCTCGACTCCCCGGTCGACGACGTACGCCGGGAGTTCGAGACCAACTTCTACGGCCCGCTGCTGCTCACCCGGGCCTTCGCGCCGGTCATCGAGCGCAACGGCGGCGGCCACATCCTCAACGTGCACTCCGTGCTCTCCTGGCTGGCCCTCGGCGGCTCCTACAGCGCCTCCAAGGCCGCCCTGTGGTCGCAGACCAACTCCCTGCGCCTGGAGTTGCAGCCGCGCGGCATCGCCGTCACCGGACTGCACGTCGGATACGTCGACACGGACCTGGCAGCCGGCGTCGACGCTCCCAAGTCCGACCCGCGCGACGTGGCCGCACTCGCCCTCGACGGCGTCGAGACGGGCGCGTACGAGGTGCTCGCCGACGACCTCACGCGCCAGGTCAAGGCGGGCCTGGCCGGCGACCTGGCCGGGCTGTACGCCCAGCTGGCCAAGTAGGGGCGGGATGTAGCCGTCGCGGAACGTGAAGGGTGTGGTGTCGGCGAGGTGGTCGAGCAGGCCGCTGCTGTCGCCGTAGCCGATGCCCACGCCTGTTCCTGGATGAGGAAGTCGGGGATGGCGAAGTCGAGTCACGAGAGTACGACCCTCACCGGTTCGATCGGTGAGTGCATCGCGGTCGCCCGCCGCAGCGGCGCCATCTGGTTCCTCGGGGCGATGACCAACGAGACCGCCCGCACCCTGTCGGTCCCGCTGGACTTCCTCGACAGCGGCGTGAGCTACACCGCCACCGTCTACGCGGACGGAACGGCGGGTCGGCCACTCGTTCCCGCAAGTCATCAGGAGGCCGAAGTCGTCGAGTGGCCGCGAGCAGCGCGTTCTCGGCGCAGCGCGAGAGCACGCCTCTCAAGCTTCGCGGCCGATACCGGAGGTCAGCGTTCGTGCGGTGATTGACAGAACAGGCCCTCACCGACGCCGCCGAAACCCTCACCGACGCCCACGACACGAAACTCCGCACCGAGGTCGCGGACGTGACGGACTCCGCCCGGGTCAAGACATGGGTCGACGGTGTCACCGCCGATCCCGGCCGTCTCGACCGGCCCGGAGGACCACCCGATGCTTCCGGCGGAGACCCTCATGGGAGACTGCTGCCGTGACGGCCCAAAATGACTCGCGCGACCGACGCCCGCGCCGGACGGCACGCAGGCGGGTCGTCGACACTCGTCGGCGGGAGGAACTGCTGCGCCAGGCCGAGGCGATCATCCTGGCCGAAGGCTTCACCGCGGTGACCATGGATGAGCTCGCCCAGCGACTGGGGTGCTCCAAGGCGACGCTGTACAGCCTGGCCGCCACGAAGGAACAGCTGGTGCTGGCCGTCACCCGCGCCTTCTTCCGGGAGGCGACAGCCGAGATCGAGCAGGCCGTCCAGGCCGAGCCCGACCCCAGGCAGCGCATCCGGGTCTACCTCGCCGGCGTCGGCACGGCCATGCGCCGGCATTCCCACGCCTTCTACGACGACATGGTCGGTTACGAACCGACCGCACAGATCTACCGCAAGAACTCCGCCGCCGCGGCGCACCGGGTCCACGAATTGATCGAGGAGGGCGTGCGGACCGGCGTTTTCCGCGCGCTCAACGGGCATTTCGCCGCCCAGGTCGTGGCGGTGACCATCGACGCACTCCAGTCGGGGGTCCTTCTGGAGAGCAGCGGGCTGACCGCCGGCGACGCCTTCTCCGAGCTCGGTGATCTCCTGCTGGACGGGCTCAGTTCGGGGCAGGCCGCATCAGGATCTCCTTCCATGCACCTCCCGGATCGTCTCTGACCGGGCGCCCCCTTCTCACCCGGACGGCGTCGGCAGGACCACCCGAGAGACCGCGCCCGTGCGTGGTGGCTGTGCTCCCCTGATCTCCAGGGAGCGGACAGCGGGTCCGTGGTGAAGGTGAGCACGCCGGAGCCGCTCTCCACGGCGGCGTCGAAGATCTCGGTCTTCACGCCGACCGCGCGCCGCACTGATCTGCTGGGTGAGCTCGAGCGGTGTTTACAACTTGCCCGTCCTGAAGTCCGCGCTGCTCTTCAGGATCGCGGAGTCCATGCTCCAGTTCTCCGGCTGGACCCGCTCCCAGAGACTTCCCTTGCCGAGTTCCCTACCCAACTGGTCCTCTCGGCGGAACCACTCCTCAGCGCTTCTGATCCTGTTGGGGTGGATTTCGTCGAGCAGGGCGTAGTCCCTGGTGATGATCCCGTGCTTCCACACGTTCCAGAAGCCCGTGAAATTGTCACGGAAGCTCATGGTGCTCTTGTCATTGGGGTCGGCGTTGTATCCGGCGGGGTCATCGGCGATCCCCTTCAGGTCCGGACTGTTCCAATACGCGTCCGGATCCGTGTCGATGTACCGTGCCGGGTGCCCGGTGACCTTCTCGAACGCTGCGGCCATGTCGGCGTAGGTCATGTGCTCGATGGCGACTTCGAGGTCCATGCCATTGGCCCGTTCCGGATGGTCGAAGAGCCAACGAACATAGAATCCGCAATCTTCGAGAGCCACGTGCGGAACAGCTCCCTCACCGAGTGGCACCCGCCACGTGACGACACCGTCCTCGATGGCGGGCGTCATGGGCGTGAGCGGTGAGATCACCATCTCGATGTAGGGACCCGAGGTGAAGACCGCCGCCCCCATCCGGTCCCTGTTCTTTTCGTTCTGGAACAGCACCCATTCGGCCATGCGGCCCTTGCCGTCATAGTGGCCGGTGCGGAACCTGGAGTCGTAGCCCGACTTCTTGAGGGCGTAGTCGAGGTTTCCGTAGACGAAGAACTTGATTCCTTCTTCGATCGCTATCTCATAGGTGCGGATGGCCCAGTAGGTCTCCGCCTTCTCGCCGGTGTTGAACCCGTCGATGTTGATGAACGCCCCGTCGCAGCCGCGAAATCCTTCGCGCAATACGTCCTCATCGGCGAACGTCCCTTCGAGGATGGACACGTTACCGAGCGCGACGAGCGCCTGCGCGCGGGGGGAGTTGGCGTCCCGGGTGAGGACCTTGACGGAGTACTTCTTGTCGGCGACAAGAGCACGGACAACGGGCATCCCCTGAGCTCCTGTGCCGCCGATGACGAAGATGGAGGAGGTGGCGTGCGTAGGCATGGTGGTGACTCCCATCCGAAAACCGATCGGTTTCCAGCAAGGTACACCGATCGGTTTCCGCGTGGCAACCGCTCAGGGCACGCGAAACCGTCCGACTCACCGAAGGTCGGTTGCTCGGGTGGGCGCGTGGCGTCCAGGGGTCGGACCGGCACGAGTCGCCAGGGCCCCACGGAGCCCTTCTGACCTGCGAGATTCCGACCTGAACGGCAGCTAGGGAAGCAGACCCTGTCGACGTGCCGCGACCACCGCTTCGAAGCGGGTGCTCGCTCCCAGCTTGCGCATCGCGCTGCGCAGATACGACTTGACGGTTTCGGGCAGCAGCGACAGCCTGCGCCCGGCCTCGGTGTTGCTGCAGCCCAGCGCCACCTGCGCCAGGACGTCGAGTTCCCGGGGCGACAGGGGCGGGCCCGGTACCGCGTGGGCGGCGGACGGCGGGGCCAGCCGTCCGGCCACGTCGAGCAGCCGGCCGCGCAGATCAGCGTCGGGCACCTGCTGGGCCATGCGCCGCAACTCGGCGTGCGCCTGGCGTACTTCTTCCAGTGGCACGCCCTGTTGCCCGCCGTCGGCCGGGCCCCGCGCGGCCTCCAGCAGGCGCAGACGGTGGTCGACCTCGTCGCGGATGACCAGCTCGGCGGCCAGTCGCCGGGAGGCGTCGGCGACCGCCTCGGCCGCCCGGTCGCCGAGCGGGGCCGGGCCGCGACAGGCCCCGTAGAGCACCGCGCGCACCGCACCGGACACCACGACGGGCACGGCTACGACGGAGCGGATCCCCTCCATCAGCACGGGCCGGTCGTAGTCGTGGGTGATCGAGCGGGCCGATCGGTAGTCGGTGACCTTGGCCGGTCGCCCGGTGGTGAGGACCCGGCCGCCCAGCCCGGCCTCGGCGCGCACCTTGAGGCCGCGCAGACTCCCCGTCCGCACACCGATGAACTGCGACAGGCTCAGCAGGGTGTTCTCCACCTGTCCGCCGAACAGCACGGGGATGCCGGAGCGGTCGTGGGCCTGGCGGAGCACCTGCCGGAGAGCGTCGCCGTCATCGGGCCGCAGAAGGGTGTCGGGACCGGAGCGCATCCTCCGTCACCCCTTTCCGGGGGTAGTCCGCCGTCGTCGTGATGCGGAGCATAAACCGCCGTAACACCCCCGTCATAGAGCGGTGGCGGGATCGGAAAGGGGATGACGTGGCCATGAACGAGGGTTCGGCCCCGGTGGTGGCCACGGGCACCGGCGGGCCGTCGGCCCGCCGGGTGCGGGAGTCGCTCGGCCTCTACAGCCAGCCGTTGCGCTTGAAGTTGCGGTGGAGGAGGAAGCAGGCGGTGACGATGACCGCGAGGACGAGGGGGTAGCCGAAGATCCAGCGGAGTTCGGGCATGTGGTCGAAGTTCATGCCGTAGACACCGCACAGCATGGTGGGTACGGCGATGATCGCGGCCCAGGCGGTGATCTTGCGCATGTCCTCGTTCTGGGCGACGGTCACCTGCGCGAGGTGGGCCTGGAGGATGGAGTCGAGCAGGGCGTCGAAGGCGTTGATCTGCTCGGTGACACGGGTGAGATGGTCGGCGACGTCCCGGAAGTAGGCCTGTATCTCCTTGTCGACACAGCCGCGGGGTTCGGTGGCGAGCCGGTCGAGGGGTCGGGCGAGTGGGACCACGGCGCGCTTGAGTTCGAGGAGCTCGCGTTTGAGCTGGTAGATGCGGCCGGCGTCGGCGTTTCGGGGGCTGTGCGGGGAGAAGACGTCGGTCTCGACCTGGTCGATGTCGTTCTGGACGGCGTCAGCCACCGTGACGTAGTCGTCGACGACGTGGTCGGCGATGGCGTGCAGGACGGCGGAGGGGCCCTTGGCCAGCTGGTGGGGCTGGGCCTCCAGGTCCTCGCGGAGCGGGCCGAGGGAGCCGTGGCGGCCGTGCCGGACGGTGACGACGAAGTCCGGGCCGGTGAAGACCATGATCTCGCCGGTGTCGACGACCTCGCTGGTCGCGGTCAGTTCGGTGTGCTCGACGTAGGTGACGGTCTTGAAGACGGCGAACAGGACGTCACCGTACTGCTCGATCTTGGGGCGTTGGTGGGCGTGGACGGCGTCCTCGACCGCGAGGGGGTGCAGGCCGAACAACTCGGCGACTCCGGAGAACTCCTCCTCACCGGGTTCGTGCAGGCCCAGCCACACGAAGCCACCGCGGTGCCTGCGGGCATGACGGACGGCTTCCTCCACGGAGTCCCGTCCGGGTCGGCGGACGCCGTCGTGGTAGACGACGCAGTTGACCACGGTCGAGCCGAGCGGGGAGCGAGCCGGGTGGCTGAGATCCACGCGGCGTCGGCCGCGCAGCGCCAGGTTGGCGACTTTGCGCAGGTTGCCGACCATTGACATGCGGGGTTCTCCTTGACTGGGACCGTCGGATCCGCGGACGCACGAGTTCATCCTCCGGCTGTTCTGCGACGCGGCGAGCACACCGAGCCGGTCATACGGATCACAGCGTGAGCAGTTCCTCGTAGAAGCCGCCGAACTCCCGCTCCCGGTCGACGAGATGGATCTCGAGGATCCAGTGACAGCGGCGCCCGGCCTTGTCGGTGCGCCGCAGGGGGGTGTCGTTGGCGGGGGTGATGTACGACTCCGTGTCCGCGCCGTCGATCCACTCGTGCGGGAACTCCCCGACCAGGTGTCCGGCGTGCCAGCCGCCCAGTTCCCAGCCGGCCTCGGCGGCCAGTCGCCCGACCTCGGCGTACAACCGCTGCCCCGTGATGTCGGGATGCGTCTCGAAGAACCGTTTTCCGGCGGCGAAGACCTCGGGCAGGTCGTCCCGCAGCCGGTGTTTGACCGGGTCGTCGCCCAGGACGAAGGTGCGGCCGAAGTCGGCCTCGTACTCCTCGAAGATCGGCCCGAAGTCGGCGAACACGATGTCGTCCGCGCCGATCACCCGGTCCGCGGGATTCTCCTTGTACGGCAGGAGGGTGTTCGGCCCCGAGCGCACGATTCTCTTGTGCCAGTGCCGGGTCGTGCCGAACAGCTCGTTCGCCAGATCCCGGACGCGGTCGCTGACCGCACGCTCTCCCTCCCCCGGCGCGACGAGACCGCGCTCCTCGATCTCCGCGAAGAGCCGCTCGGCCTTGGCCTGAGCTTCCGACAGCCGTGCCGCGCGGGTGCGTTCGTCATCCGTCATACGCGGGAAAATACCCTGCCGCCGATCGTGCCCCGGCTGCGCGGGCTGTTGGCGTTGCTCGCGCGAGAAGATCGTGCCGGCGGGCACCTGGGTGTCGAGGGCGGTCCCGTCCCGTAGGACGTGCGCAGCGCGGTGGCCGCGATCGCGGGTTCGTGATCCGCCGTCGTCATGCCGCGGAGCGTGCGGCCGAGACGGTCCGGAACGGCTTCAGTCCGGTTCCAGCGCTAGCGAAGCGTGTTCAGCACGTCGATCACGTCGCCCGCGCGGGTGTCGGGATTGACGAACGCCATGCGCAGAACGGTTGCGC
This sequence comes from Streptomyces sp. NPDC049687, assembly GCF_044465285.1. Lineage (NCBI taxonomy): Bacteria > Bacillati > Actinomycetota > Actinomycetes > Kitasatosporales > Streptomycetaceae > Streptomyces > Streptomyces sp. NPDC049687. The sequence continues at coordinate 183,955 of NZ_JBITLN010000004.1, read as the reverse complement.
CGTTCCACTGGGTGGGCACGCAGAGCGTGCTGCCCGTCTCCGCTGCTCGCGCGGACCACCTCGCGTAGTCCCCCGCGCTCCAGCCGGGCCGTTCGAAGAGGATCACGGACAACTCCGGTTCCGTCACCAGACGGAGGTGGTCGCTTGCGCGGATGGCGTCGGCGACCTGCCGGCTGGTCGCCAGGGTCCGTTCCACGGCACGCGAGTACCGGTCGGTGCCGTGGACGGCCAGGCTGAACCAGAACGGCAGGCCGCGGGCACGGCGGCTGAGGTGGAGGGCCAGGTCAGCCGGGTTGTGGACGTCGCGGTCTATGGCGTCGAGGTAATGCGCCGACTGGCTGTGCGCGGCGCGTGCCGGTTCGGGATCCCGGTAGAGCAGGGCGCAGCAGTCGTAGGGCGCGAAGAGCCATTTGTGGGGATCCACGATGAAGCTGTCGGCGCGTTCGATGCCTGCGTAGCGGTGCCGCACGCCCGCTGCCGCGAGGCCGGCTCCGCCGTAGGCGCCGTCGACGTGCAGCCACACGTGGTGACGTTCGCAGGCGTCGGCGATGGCGTCGAGGTCGTCGACCAGACCGGCGTTCGTGGTTCCGGCGGTCGCCACCACGGCGAAGACCCCGGCGGTGGAGTCGAGGACCGCGCTCACGGCGGCCCCGGTGAGGTGTCCTCGGGCGTCCACGGGTGCGGTGACGATCTGCACGTCCATGGCATCCGCCGCGGACTTGATCGAGGAGTGGGCGCTGTCGGCGCATACGAGCTTCCAGCCGCCCGCCGGCCGGGGCCGGGAGGCGGCCGCGGCGGAGCGGGCCGTGACGAGGGCCGAGAGGTTGCCCATGGTGCCGCCGCTGACGAAGCATCCCGCCGCGGTGCCGGGCCATCCGAGCAGCCGGGTGAGCCACGCCAGCGCCTCGTTCTCGGCGTGGATGGCACCGGCTCCGGCCTCCCAGGTGCCCGCGAAGATGTTCGCCGCGCCGGTGACCGCTTCGAAGGCGAGGGCGGCGCGGGTGGGAGCCGCGGGGATGTAGGCGAGGTTGGTCGGCCCGCTCTGGGCGCGGGTGGCGGGTGCCAGGACCCGGTCGAACAGCCGTAGGGCGGCGGCGCCGCCGATTCCGCCTCGGGTGATGGCGGTACCGGCCGCGTCGGCGAGTTCGGCGGCGGGACGGGCGCCCGCGGTCGGGTCGGGCTCCCCGTCGAGGAGCCGCGACGCGTAGTACACGGCGGAGGCCACCACCTGGTCCTCATCACCCCACGCAGAGGGATCGACAGGGGTCGCACCGCTCACTTCGAGCTCATCGCATTGCGCTTTCTGCATGGCGGGAACCTAGAACCACCCCTCGCCATGCGCAATATGAAGCGATTTGAGTGAGCAGAATGCTCAATATGGCCCGCCGAAGGCATGTCATACTGCGCATCATGCGAAACGTGGACGCCGTCGACGCCCGTATCCTCCTGGCGCTCGACGCAGAACCGCAGGCCACGACGGTCGCCCTGGCCGACCGGCTCGGTCTCGCCCGCAACACCGTGCAGAGCCGGCTGAAGCGGCTCGAGGAAAGCGGTCAGCTGAGGGAACCCAGCCGGCGTCTGGAACCCGCCGCTCTCGGCTATCCGCTGCTGGCCCTGATCACGATGTCGATCAGCCAGCGCGTGGGGCAGCCCACCCGTGAGGGGATTCTCCGCATCCCCGAGGTGGTCGAACTCCTCGTGACCACCGGCGACGCCGACCTGCTCGCCCGTGTCGTCGCCCGGGACACCGAGGACCTGCACCGCATCACGAACAGCTTGTTGGAGGTGCCCGGCGTGGTCCGGTCCAACACCACCATCGTCCTTCAGGAGCTGCAGCCGTTGAGCGTCCGGCCCCTGCTCGAGCGGCACGCCGGACGCTGAGGCGCCGGTGGGCGACCCCACGGGTCCGCTCCGGTCATCCGCCCCCGCCGACGGCGCCCATCCGCAGATTCCAGCGGCCGTCGCGGCCGGTGAGTTCCACGGTGGAGAGCGGGGGAACGTCGACGCGCCAGAACGAGGACGCCGGCGCCCGCAGTGCCCGCACCACCGCGGCCCGCGCCGCGCCCTGCTCCACCACGGCCAGCACTCGTCCCGCATCGGCCGGCAGCGCGTCCAGCCAGGCGGCGATCCGACCGCACACGTCGGCCACGGACTCACCGCCGTGCGGGGCTGCCTGCGGATCCGACATCCAGACCGCCAGCCCGGCACCGTCCCGGGCGGCGACCTCGGAGAGGGTCCGGCCTTGCCAACTGCCCATGTCCATGTCCCGCAGCCGTGTCTCGACGTCCACCGCGTCCCGGCCCAGGGCCTGGGCGGTCTGCCGGCACCGCTGCGACGGCGCCGTGAACCAGGCGGATGCCGCCGGCAGCGCTCCGGCGGCCGCCCGCGCCTGCCGCAGCGCCCGTTCGTCGAGGGGCGCCTCACCGAAACGCACCTCGCGCTCCGCGGGAGCGGCGGCACACAGCAGTGTGAGCCGGACGGTCATGGCAGTCCCTTCGCCGGACGACTCCAGTGGGCGGTTCATCGTAGGTGGCGTACGCCATGTTGGCCGATTCGCCCGTTGCCCCTACCATCTGGGGCGACAAGGACGACGGCGCCACGGAAGTCCGGTGCAAGCCCGGCACGGTCGCGCCACTGTGTGCCACCCCGCCCACCAGGCGAGGGGGGTGAGTCAGACCCAACGCCGTCGTCGCGTGCTCCACACGATGCGGGACGCGATGTTCCCGAGGAGGTCTCGCCATGGCGCAGTCCACTGCCGCCCCCACTCCCACCACCCAGACCCTCACGCCGCTGCCGCTGCGGGCGATCGCCCCCTGGGCCGTCTTCTTCGGCGTCCTGATGCTGGTCCTGATCTACTTCGTCGGCGCCGAGCAGGGCGCCACCGCGCTCGTCTCCGGTGAGGGCGTGCACGAGTGGGTGCACGACGCCCGCCACCTCCTCGGCTTCCCCTGCCACTGACGGGCCGCTCCCTCATGAACTCCGTCACCGTACGCGCCCTGTTGGCGCGCGGCATGCTCGCCGGCCTGGGCGCCGGCGTGCTCGCCTTCGTCTTCGCCTACTTCGTCGGGGAGGGCTCCGTGGACGCGGCCATCGCGTTCGAGGAGACCAACTCCCACGAACACGGCGGCGAGGAACTCGTCAGCCGTACCCTGCAGTCGACCGCGGGGCTCGCCACCGGCGTGCTCGTCTTCGGCGTCGCCATCGGCGGCATCGCGGCACTGGCGTTCTGCTTCGCGCTGGGCCGCATCGGACGGTTCGGCGCCCGGGCGACCGCCGCGCTGACCGCGCTCGCGGGGTTCCTCCTCGTCTACCTGGTACCGATCCTCAAGTACCCGGCGAATCCGCCCGCCGTCGGGGACCCGGACACCATCGACAAGCGCACCGCTCTGTTCGTGCTGATGATCGTCCTGAGCGTGCTGCTGGGCACGGCCGCCGTCCTGCTGGGCCGCAGGCTCGCCCCGGCCCGGGGCAACTGGAACGCCTCCATCACCGCGAGCGCCGCCTTCCTGGCGGCGGTCGGGGTCGCGATGACGGTCCTGCCGGACGGGGACAACGTTCCCAAGGGATTCCCCGCGGCCGACCTGTGGGAGTTCCGCCTGGCCTCGATCGGTATCCAGGCCGTGCTGTGGGCCGCGTTCGGGCTGTTGTTCGGCTACTTGGCCGAACGCGTCCTCGAACCGCGCCCCGTACGCGGCCGGGTCTCCACGCTGGCCGCCTGAGTCACCGGGCCGACGAGGCGGGGGTTGCCGGGGGCGCGCCCGGCGACCCCCGCCTCGGTCCGGGCGGGGTGGTCGGTCGTCGGGGATTCCGGTGCGGGTACGCCGCCGAGGACGGGGGCGGTCTGCTCCACTTCCAGCGCCTCGGCCTCGTGCTCGCCCCGGGTCCGCATCCATAGGGGGCGGGTCCGTATCCAGCGAGGGGGCGGGTCCGCGAGGCGGGCCCACCCCTTTCCTCGCCCCGGTCAGCCGGCGGCGCCCAGCCGGAGCAGTACGGCCGTGTCGGGACGAGGCAGAAAGACCGTGAGAGTCCCTTCGGCGGCGTCCCACCGGGCGGTGGCGTCGGCGGTGCCGGGGTGGAGCACCTCCGGGACGAGATCGACGCCGCGCAGATGGGGGACGGTGAGCGTACGGCTGCCGCCCCCGGGCCCCCGGCGCCACACCGTGAGAAACGTCGACGTACGGCCGCGCAGCCCCTGGGCGATCCAGGCGTCCTCCCAGGCGGGCAGCCCGAGCGGCCAGAACGGGCGCGCCTCGCCGATCTCCGGCCGGATGTCCTTGTACACGCCGATCGCCGAGCGGACGAGGCCCAGCTGATCGTCGTTCATGCGGTCGAGGAAACCGGAGAGATGGATCCGGCCCAGCAGCGCCCCGGTGAGGGTGAAGGCGATCTCGTCGGGGGTGTGGCCGGGCTGGGGGTAGGCCCACACCGCGGCCTGCTCGGGAGCCACCGCGGTGGCGGCCGCCGCGGCGATGGGCGGGTAGCGCAGCAGGTCCTGCTGGTCGCTGGTGGACTGGAGCTGGGCCACGGCCAGCTGGGCGTAGTCCATGCGCAGCCCGCCCGATCCGCAGTTCTCCAGGACGAGGCGCGGGTGCCGGTCGAGGAGGGAGCCCATCCAGTCGAGGTGGGCGCGGTGATGTCCGAGCAGCCCGGCGCCCGCGCTCTCGGGGCCCGACTCCGTGCCGGGGCCGATGTTGATGTTGTAGTCGAGTTTGAGGTAGCCGACGCCCCATTCGCCGACGAGCCGGTCCACCACCTGGTCGAGGTGGGCGCGGGCGGCGGGGTGGCGCAGGTCCAGATGGTGCCGTCCGTGTTCGGTGACGCGCACTCCGCCGCGCCGGAAGAACGCCTCCGGCGGCAGGGTCCGGGCCAGGGGGCTGCGGACGCCGACGACCTCGGGTTCCAGCCAGAGCCCCGGGGTCATGCCGTGCCGCCGGATGGCGTCCAGGACTTCCCGGATGCCGCCGGGGAAGCGGCGGGGGGCGGCCTCCCAGGCGCCGACGGCGTCCCACCAGCCCTGCGCGTCGTCGTCGTACCAGCCCGCGTCGATGACGAAGACCTCGGCGCCGGCGGCGGCCGCGGCCGCGACCAGGGGCAGCAGCTTCTCGGTGGTGGGGTCCCCCATGAGGGTGTTCATGTAGTCGTTGTAGATCACCGGAAGCGTGGCGTGGTCGGCGTGGTCGCGGCGGATCAGGCGGCGGTAGTCGGTGAGCTCCCCGAAGGCGGCGTCGAGGCCTCCGGTCTCCGCCTGGACCAGGACGGCGGGCACGGTGGTGAACTCCGCGCCGGGGGCGAGCTGGTGATGCCACTGGTGGTGGACCTCGTCGGGGCCGAAGAGGGCGACGTAGGCGGCGCCTTCGCGCTCACCGGTCTCGAAGCGCCAGCCGGCGCTGGACTCGATCTGCCACAGCCAGGCGCGGCCGTCCCCGTCGGTGAGGGCGGCGACCGGCAGGTGCCGGCCGGTCGACCAGCTCCCCTGCGAGTACCGCTCGAAGCAGCCGCGCCCCTCGTGTCCGTGCGCGGCCCGGCTCAGCGGCACGTTCTCGTCGCGGAACGGGGACTGCCGCCACCGGCATTCGGCGAGCCAGTCGTTGTCCGCCCAGTGCACGGTCAGACCGTCGAGGCCGCCGTCGGCGTCGACGATGCCCCCGAGGGTCAGGGTGGAGACGCTCTCCAGCCGGAGCGGGACGGGGCCCTCGTTCACCAGGCGCACCCGGGTGCGGAGGATTCCCGCACCGGGCAGCGTGCTCAGGCCGACCTGGGCGGCCAGTCCCGTGTCGGGGTCCGCCAGCCGGATCGTCGTGTGCTCCCAGTCGCCGTCCTGAACCGTGTCGTGACCGCGGTAGGCCAGCCGTTCACCGATCGCCGTGTCGATGAAGCGCTCCCCCGACCAGCTTCGGCCGTGGCCGGTTGCGGTGACCTCGACCAGGGGGAGCAGTCGTGTCCGGTCCTGGTCGGGCGCGCCCAGCCCGACCGCACCGGCGCCATCCACGACGAGGCGCAGGCCGAGCGTGGGGTGCGACCAGAGAAGGGACTCCTCGACTGTTCCGGTGGTTGTCCTCAACGGTTTTCCCTTCTGAAACGTGGCGTCTCTCTTCGGCCCGGTGCGGCATCGACCTGGTTCTTCGCTCGCCGGGCAGGACCTCGCCCCGCGCTCCTCAGGCGGTCGAGGTCCCCGCCGCCCTGGTCGCCGGCCACGGCCCCATCACCCGGGGCGCCACCGCCCGCACGTCCCTCGAACACGCCATCGGCTGCGAAGCCGTCGCCGACATCGCCCTCCACACCATGGCCCTCTCTCCCCACCACCCGACCACCCCCACACCTCCGCAACCGCCACCCACACCCGCAGACACGGCCCCGACGCCTACTACGGCAACCCCGCTCCGGTCCCCTCCCTGTGACCGGCGGCCGCGTCTCTCCTCGGGCGCCGTCGGCGGGCGTCGGAGGTGGCGGGGCGCAGGGTGACATGGGCGTCCAGGCCGCCGCCCGGTGCGGCGTGCAGGGTGATGTCGCCGCCGGAGGCGTGGGCGAGGTGACGGACGATGGGAAGGCCGAGGCCGGTGCCGTCGTGGGCGGCGTCCGAGGCCCGCCAGAAACGGTCGAACGCCCGCTCCCGGTCGGCCGGTGACAGTCCGGGACCCTGGTCGACGACATGGAGTGCGGCGCCCGGAACCCGGACCAGGGTGATGGTGGTGCCGGGCGGCGACACCCGGAGCGCGTTGGCGAGCAGGTTGTCGATGATCTGCTCCAACGCTCCCGGGATCGCCAGAACGTGGCCGGCTCGCGCCCCCACGACCACCAGGCCGACGTACTCCTCGGCGGCGAGCGGCTCCCACATGGCGACCCGCTCGGCGAGTACGGCGTCCAGGTCGACCGGCTCGGGAGTGGTCGCCGTGTTCTCCAACCGGGCGAGCGCGAGGAGCCCCTGGACCATGCGGGCCAGCCGTTCCACCTCGTCGATGGTCTCGTCCAGGCTGGTGTGGGCGCGCGGGTCCAGGTGGGGCTCGAAGTTCTCCAGGCGCAGCCGCAGGGCGGCCAGGGGAGTCTTGAGCTGGTGGGAGGCTTCGGAGGCGAAGGCCTGTTGAGCCTTCAGCAGGTGCTGCAGACGGGTGGCGGTCCGGGTGAAGGAACTGGCCAGCCTGCGGAGTTCGGGCGGGCCCGTGGTGGCGTCGGGCGGGTGTGCGAGATGGCCGTCGGCGAGCTGGGTGGTGGCCCGTTCCAGGGTGCGCAGCGGCCGGGTGATCCAGCGGGCGAGGGTGAAGGCGACCAGGGCGACGGCGGTCAGCACGCAGGCTCCGGCGAGGGCGAGGGCGAGCCAGACGCGGTGGATCCGGCCGGTGACCGTCGTCATCGGGTACGTCAGCCGCAGCGCGCCCCGGACGGTGGTGCCGGAGGAACCGGGGAGGGTGGCGGACAGCACCTCACCGCCGTCGGCCTCCGCGCGGGTGGTGACGGTGGGCCGGTTGCGCAGGGCGGCTGCGATGTCCGGGGCGCGGGAGAGGTCGGTTCCGGGGCGGTGCGCCGCGGCGCCGGGCGCGGTGTCGGCGAGGACGAGGCCCTCGCGGTCGACCACGATCACCCGGCTGCCCGATTCGGCCGCGTACTCGCCGATCAGGGCGGGCAGTTCGGCGGTCCTGCCCTCCTCGATGTCCTCCTCGGCCACCTCGGCGAGCATCGACGCGTCGCGCTCGGCGCTCTGCGAGAAGCGGGCGGTCTCGCCGCGGGCGTAGATCCAGCCGAGCGGGATCTCCAGGCCGGCCAGCACGAGCAGGGCCAGGCCCAGATAGCTGAGCAGCAGACGGCGGGTCATCCGGCGGCCCCCGGCGGTGACTCCCCCGGCACGGTCAGGCGGAAGCCGACGCCGCGCGCGGTGGTGATCCAGCCCGGGTCGCCGAGTTTGCGGCGCAGCGAGGCGACATGGGCGTCCAGGGTCTTGGTGGGGCCGAAGAAGTTCGGGTCCCACACCGCGTCCATGATCTGCTGCCGGGAGTGGACGGCTCCGGGGTCCTGGGCGAGGTGGGCGAGCAGGTCGAACTCCCGGGGTGTCAGGGCGGTCTCGCGTCCGGCGACCCACACCTGGCGGGTGCGTCGGTCGACCTCCAGCGAACCCAGTCGCTGAGGGGCGGCCGCCGCCACGGGCGCGCCGGTCCCGGGAGCCTGCGGCACGGCGGGCAGGGCGCCGGTGCGCCGGGTGACGGCGCGGATGCGGGCCACCAGCTCCCGTACGCCGAACGGCTTGGCCAGGTAGTCGTCCGCCCCCAGTTCCAGGCCCGCCACCCGGTCGGCCTCCTCGCCCCGGGCGGTGATCATGATGATCGGGACGGGCGAGCGGGCGCGCAGGGCGCGGCACACGTCCAGTCCGTCCATGTCGGGCAGCCCGAGGTCGAGCAGGACCAGGTCGGCGGAGCCGTCGTCGGCGAGCCCGGCGGCGCCGGTGCGGACCCGGTCCACGGTGAAGCCGTAACGGCCCAGCCCTTCCGTGAGGGGTCCCGCGATCCGGTCGTCGTCTTCGATCAGGAGCAGACGCATGGCGACAGGCTCGCACAACTGCGCGCTCACCGTTGAACCGTCCCGAGAACGCGTCGGTCAGCCTTCGTCCTCCTCCGTGCCCTCCTCCTTCGTGTCTGTGACCTGGTACGTCGTGTCGAGGTAGACCTCGACCGTGGACCCGTCCGCCTTCTTGATCTCCACCGCGTACATACCGGGCTTCTCCGCGTCCTCCTCGGACTTGAGGACCGTGCCCGGGTAGGCGGCGAGTGCCGCCTCCTCGGCCTTCTGCTTGATCTCGCCGGTGAGGGGCGGCTCCGGCTTGTCGTCGGTGTCCTCCGCCGCCTCCGCGCCGCCCGCGCTCGGCGCCGACTGCTGGGTGTCCGCGGCCGCGGAACCGCCGGAGTCGGAATCGGCGCCTCCGCCGCAGGCCGCCAGGGCGAACATGAGCGCGGCGGCGGGGGCGACGGCGGCCAGGGCACGGCGGGGCATTGCACGCATCGGGTGTCTCCAGAACTTCGGGGAGCGGGGTCCTGGGCGGATCCCGCGGGGACGTCGACGACCCTACGAAGACGCGGGACAGAGCGAGTCCAGAGAATCGACAGCGGCAGACCAGCAGGCGGCCAATCTTTCGCCACCCCATGAGCCGGCTGTGCCCCGTACACGAAGTGACAGGTTCTGGTCAAAGGCTGTCCAAGTGCGGAACGCCCCTTCTTCCGCCCGTGATCGGGTCCCTGCGACGGCTGAATCGACGCCCGTTCTGGAGGACCTGGTGTCAGCACCGACCCGTGGAAGACGATGGCTCACGATCTGTTCCCTCACCGCCTCGGCCGCGCTCGTCGCGGTACCCGCGGGCGCCGCGCCCGGCGGGAACGGCAGCCCCTTCGGGGCCCGCGCCCTGGCCCGGCTCGCCGCTGAGCGCGAGCAGTCGGTCGGCGAGCTCACCCCCCACCTGAAGGGCGAGGACGGCGACGACGGCGGCGAGGCCGACGAGATCGCCGAGGGCGCCGACCAGTACGCCGAGGCCCGCACCTCGCCCGGCGTCGTCGCACCGGGCGCGTACGGCGCCGCCTGGTCGGCCTTGAACGAACTGCCCCGCACCGGCGGCAGTTGGCGGAACGTCACCGACCTCCCCTACGACTCGGACGACCCGCGTTACCGCGACATCGACTCCAACTCCAGTGGCGGCTCCGGCAGGGTCACCGGCCGGATGGCCGCGATGGCCGCCGACGAGGACGGGGACGTGTACGCCGGCAGCGCGGGCGGCGGCGTCTGGCGGTCCAGGTCGGGCGGAGGTCGCTGGCAGCCCATCAGCGACCGGCTGCCCGCGCAGTCCACCGGCGCGCTCGCGCTCGACGGCGCCGGACGGCTGTGGCTGGGCACCGGCGAGGCGACGACCAACGCGGACGCCTACCTCGGCAGCGGCGTCTACGTCCTGACCGATCCACGCCACGGCACGTTCTCCTCCCGCAGCCGGGTCGGCGGTGACGAACTGGAGTCCACGACCGTCCACCAACTGCGCTTCGGCGGCGGAAAGGTGTGGGCGGCCACGAGCAGGGGCGTGTGGAGTCATTCCACGAGGTCGCTGAAGGGCGCCTGGAAGCTGGAGTTCGCGCCCAACCCGGACTTCCTGCCGGGCGGTTCGCAGGCCGACGATCCCGACGCCCCGTACAAGAACATCGCCAACGACATCGCGATCGACCCGAAGGACCCCTCCAAGGTGGTCCTGGCGGTCGGCTGGCGCAGCGGCGACGACTACAACGGCTTCTACACCAAGGGCACGGGCGGCACCTGGAGCCGGATCGACAGCGGCCTGGGCGATCTGCCCTCCGACCCGGACGACGTCGGCAACGTCACCTTCGCCCGCTCCGCCGACGGCTCGCGCTACTACGCAATCGACCAGTCCCCGGAGCAGCTGAACACCAACCCGGACAGCGCTCTGGAAGGCTTCTACGTCTCCAAGTCCGGCTCTCCGACCGGGCCCTGGACGAAGATCGCCGACTACCAGGGGCTGGCCGCGTCCGGCTCGGCACTGACCTCCAGCGGCTTCATGCCCGGCGTGCAGGCCTGGTACAACCAGTTCCTGACCGTCGATCCGGCCGACCCCGAGCACGTGTACGCGGGGCTGGAGGAGGTCTACGAGACCAAGGACGGCGGCGGCACCTGGTCGGCCGTCGGCCCGTACTGGAACTTCGGCTTCTCCTGCTGGAGCATCGACCCCTCCCGGCAGACCGGCGACTGTGACCAGACGACCCACTCCGACCAGCACGGCGTCGCGATCGGCCGCTACCACGGCAAGAGCTTCGTGTACGTCGGCAACGACGGCGGTGTCTACAAGCGCCCGCTCAACGGCCGGCAGGACGCCTCCGGCCACGCCACGGACTGGACCTCTCTCAACGACGGCACCATCGACACCCTCCAGTACTACTCGGTCGGCATCGGCAAGGACCTCGCTCACGGCGGCGTCTCCGTCACCGGCGGCCTCCAGGACAACGGCCAGTCCCTCCTGCGCGGCGACGACCGGGTGATGGGCTCCAACTTCGGCGGCGACGGCGGCGACACGCTCACCGACCCGGCCAACGGCTGCGACATCGCCGAGGAGTACGTCTACCTCGCCATCCAGGTCACCCAGAACTGCGCCGTGAACGACGGCAGCTGGCTCACGGACCCCGGCAAGGCGACGTCGTACGGCGTCGCCCCGGCCGACAACGCCACCGGCGAGGCCCGCTTCATCGCCCCGCTCGCGGCCGACGCGAAGAACAGCTCGACGTGGATCGCGGGCGGGCGTCACGTATGGGTGCAGAACCATGGCTACGCCATCCGCAGCGGCGACGAGTGGACCGACGTGTACGACCTCGGCGCCGGTCACACCGCGACCGCCGTGGCCGCCTCGGGCGGCAAGGTCTACGCGGCCTGGTGCGGCCCCTGCAACAACCAGGGCTTCGCGCGCGGCATCTCCGTCGGCAACGCGGACGGCACCGGCTGGCACGACATCGCGCTCCCGGTCGACGGGACCGTGCCCAACCGCTACCTCAGCGGCTTCGCCGTCGACCCGAAGAACGCCGACCACGTCTATCTCACGGTCAACGGCTTCTCCCGGCAGTGGACCGAGGGTCCCGGCGCCGGTGTCGGCCACGTCTTCGAGTCCCGGGACGGCGGCACCACCTGGAAGGACATCTCGGCGAACCTCCCCGACGTGCCCACCGACTCGGCGGTCGTCACACCGGACGGCGGCCTCGCCGTGGGCACCGACCTCGGCGTCGTCCACCGGGCACCGGGCGGGACCACGTGGCAGCGCGTCGGCGATCTTCCCGCGGTCGCCGTGCTCCAGCTGAAGCTCGGCCCGGACGGCAGCACGCTGTACGCGGCCACCCACGGCCGCGGGATCTACGCGATCACGGCGCGGAACCTCGGCCGACGGTGACCGCAGGGGTGGCCCCGGCGGTCCCCGGGGTCACCCCGCATCCTCGAAGCGGCGCGGCGGGAACTCGGCCCCCTGTGGCCCGTCGGCCGCTGCCGCCCGCTGCTGAGGCTCGCGCCGCAGGGGCCTGGGGCCGGACCGGTGGCACGCCCATATGCGCAGCCGTACGGTCACCGCCGTCGTTCACGCCGCGTCCACAGTGACGACGGCACGCCTGTTGCCCCCGCTCAGTTCCCGGACGGGGTGAGCAGCACGAAGTCCGCCCGCGAGGGGTCGAGGCAGACGGCCAGCCGGCCGACGCCCTCCGCGTCCGCCGGTCCCATCTGCACACTGCCGCCGTTCCCCGTGACCTCGGCGACGGCCGCGTCGCAGTCGGTGACCGCGAAGACCGGGTGCCAGTACGGCCGCCCGCCCGCCAGCGAGAGGTCCTCCTTGCTGACCTCCATGAGTCCGCCCTGCATGCGTTCCTCGGCCAGCCCGGCGGGGGTGATGAGGGTGTACGTGCCCCCGCCGCCCGGCAGCTCCATGTCGCCGAACCGCCAGTCGAAGACACCGCCGTAGAAGTCCTTGGCGGCCGCGGCGTCGCTCGTGTACAGCTCGGTCCAGGACAGCGAGCCCGGCTCGTCCGCCACTTCGAAGCCGTTGTTGTTCCCCCGCTGCCAGACCGCGAACTGGCCGCCCAAGGGGTCGCTGTACTGCGCCATCCGGCCCCATTCGCCGAGGTCCCGCGGCGCCACCCGCACCGTGCCGCCCGCGCTCCGCACGGCCTCGGTCGTGGCGTCCGCGTCGGTCACGGCGAAGTAGATCATCCAGGCCGGGCGCGCGCCCTCCTCGGTGAGCTTGCCGAGCCCCGCGACGGTCTTGCCGTCCTTGCGGAACATCCCGCCTTCCATCTCCTCGCCCTCCTCCCCCATGGACTGGTACTCCCAGCCGAGCACCGCGCCGTAGAAGGCCGCGGCGGCCCGGACGTCGGGGGCACCGAGGTCGAGCCAGCAGGGGGATCCGGGGGTGCCGTCAGCAGTGATCACAGCGCTTCCCTTTCGCAGGTCCTGTCCACATGAGCATCACCTCAGCGTGACACCCGTCACAGGCCATCGCGCGTCGGGAGGACACGGAGCCGGTCGACACTCGGGTCGACGCTCGCAAGGGAGGGTCCGTGAGCGCCGCTTCGGCGCGGCCGGAGCGGTGTGCCCGTCCTCAGGCCGGCCGCTCCGGCAGCGGCCGGGGATCTACGGCGCCCGCTCCGGCAGCGGCCGGCGATCCAGGGCGCCCGCCCGGCGGCGGGTGGTCAGCAGGCCCAAGGCGACGAGGGCGGTGGCCAGCCCGAGCACGCCCACCGCGCCGGCCAGACCGCCGACCGTCGACTCCAGGGCGAGCAGCACCAGCGGACAGACGAACTCGCCGCCGAAGAAGGCCGCCGTCCACAGCCCCGTGCCCCGGCCCCGGTCCTCGTAGGCCAGGCGGGACATGGCGCCGGTGAGGAGGGCCGGCAGCAGCATGCCCGTCCCCAGGCAGTTGATCACCGCCCCCACGACCAGCAGCGGGGCGTCACCCGCGAGGAACATCACCGCGAAGCCGGCCGCGCACAGCGCGAGGACGGCGGGCAGCATCGGGTCCGGGGAGCGCCCGAGCCGGGCGAAGGCGACCGCTCCGCCCACGGTGGCGGCACTCGCGGCGGCGGTGGCCAGACCGATCACCCCGGGGTTCTCCACCCCGAGGTCGTCCAGCAGGTACGCCATCTCCACCGGCACGGTGTAGAAGACCATCGCCCCGAAGAAGGTGAGGGCGCAGACGCCAGCCAACTGCCGCCAGGGGAACGGGCGACGCGCCGGGGCCGGGGTCCCGTCGGAGGTGGCCCGCGCCGCCGGGGTGGGCAGGGCGGCGGCCATCAGCGGGGCGAGCACCAGGCTCACGGCGTAGACCCAGAAGGGCACGCGCCAGCCCGCCGATCCGGCGGCGCCGCCGAGCACGAAGAAGACGGTGGCCGACGCGGAGGCGCACATCGTCTGCAGCGCGAGGTACCTCACCCGCTGGCGGCCGCTGTAGTAGTCGCCGATCAACGTGGTGCAGCAGGTCATGATGGCGGCCTCGGTGACACCGACCAGAACGCGGCTGGCGATGATCGCGCCCAGGGAGTCCAGCCAGAGCGGCGCCGTGCCGAACACGGCGTACAGGAGGGTCGCCACGACCAGCAGCCGCTTGCGGCCCAGCCGGTCGACGATCACCCCGGCGAACGGGGCCAGCAGCGCCAGCGCCAGGGCCGGCACGGTCAGCGCGAGGGGCACCAGCGCCTTGGCGCCGGGGCTGGACGCGAAGTGGTCCTGCATCTTCGGCAGCACGGGGGCGATCAGCACCGCTCCGAGGATCGGCAGACAACTGCCCGCCATCAGCAGGGTCACCCGCAGCGGGTGGGCCGGGCCCGCCGTGACGGCGGGCGGAGCGGTGTCGTCGACCTCGGCGGAAGGCGGCGGGGGCACGGAACCGGGCATGGCGACTCCAGGGACGGCTGAGGGAGCGGGCATGCCTCGGGCGCCGGCGGCGCACGGCATGCGGGGAAGGCCGCACGCCGACGGCGGATCCGGACAGCGGCGTGCGGTAGCGACGACTATGGGCCGCCGAGGCGCCCGCTGCCATCCCCCCACGTGATCCGAATCCCGTATCCGGCTCATCCATGCCGTGGATCGTCGCCGCACTGCTGGCGGTGTTCTACCTCTACGCAGGAGGCAAGAAGGCCCTCCAGAGCTTGGAGCAGCTCCAGCCCATGATGGGGTGGGTCGACCGCGTGCCCATGCCGGTGGTCCGGCTCACCGGGATCCTGGAGATCCCCGGCGCAGCGGGCCTGCTCCTTCCGCCGCTGACCGGGGTGGCTCCCGGGCTCGCGATCGCCGCGGCGATAGGCCTGCTCCTGATCCAGGTCGGCGGCATCGTGGTCCACGTGTCCCGCGGCGAGGCTCGGCTGATCGGCCTCAACATCGCGCTGCTGGTGGCCGCGGGGGCGGCCGCCTGGCTGGGAACCACCTGGCTCTGACCGCCCGTGCACCGCCGGGGGGTGCCGGTGGGAACCGGCACCCCCTTTCCTCACGCGGCGGCAGCCGGGCGGTGCTCGATTCCCTCGGCCTCGTCAAGGAGTTCGACGAGGGTGGCGCGGGCCCGCGCCACCCGCGAGCGGATCGTCCCGACGGGGCAGCCCGCGGCTTCGGCGGCCTCCTCGTAGCGCAGCCCCCTCAGCTGGGTGAGGACGAAGGCCTCGCGGCGCTCGGCGGGCAGCGCGTCCAGCAGGTCGAGCAGAGCCACCCCGTCGTCGAAACCGGGCAGGCCGCTCGGCTGGGCCCGCTCGGCCCGGACCGTCCAGTCGTCCACGTCGGCCGACCGCGGCCGGGAGGCGGCGTACCGCAGGCTGTCGACGACCGTGCGGCGCGCGATGGAGAGCAGCCAGGTACGCGCCGACGAGCGTCCCTCGAACCGGTGCAGGCTGCCGAGCGCCCGCAGGAACGTGTCCTGCGCGAGGTCATCGGCCGGCTGCCCATCGGCGGAGAGGTGCCTGACGTAGCGGACCACGTCCGGGTGCAGGGCTCGTACGAACCGGTCCAGGGCGTCGGGATCGCCGGTACGGGCCGCGAGGGCCCAGGCGGTGGCCGGGTCCTGAGGCGCCGAGGCGGCGCGCTTCTCGCGCGGCGCCGGGAGGACAGAAGTGATCACCTGTTGTCCTTCTCGGGTGGCCCGGGACCGTCGATCCGGCGAGGCGGCCGGCACACGTGGACACGCACACGGTGAGGTGCGCCGCCGGCGCGGAGAGATCCCGGGACGGGAGTGGGAGGAGGGCCGTACGACGCGTACGACCCGTGCCCGAAGCCCCCTCCTGTGGGACGGCCTCGGGAAACCGGCTGTCTCAGACGACAGCGGTCCCGGCCGGAGGCCCCCGAGAGATGATCGTGTGGGTGAGCGTCAGCCTCGGCATCCGCTCCGCACGTTCGCGCGTCGGCCGCAGACTGGGCCGGCTCGGCGGGACGAGGAGAGGGGTGAGGGGCAGCCGCAGCGGAGCGGCCAGCCACCCGGCCACGGCCCGCAGAAGGCGGAACGCGGCCCGCTCGCCGTACCCCAGCCACAGACCGGTCAGCACAGCGGCCAGCGAGTGGGCGGCGAGCATGCCGAGCGAGGACATACCGCCGTCGTGGGCCATGTGGCCGAACTGTTCGGCATGCGCCGCGGGGCCCGTGTGCAAGGCCCCCAGGGATTCCATGGACCCCATGGCGTTCATGTCCGGGGAAGGCATGGAACGCATGTCCATCGCGTCCATGGACATGGCGCTCCGATGCCGCGCCACGGATCCCGACAGGGCCGACTGGCCCCAGGAGAAGGCCGAATGGAGCGCGCCTTGCGCGACGACGACGACGGACACCACCAGCGGCAGTCCGCGCTCCCGGTCCGCCAGGCGCCAGCCGACACCGCCCGTGGCGGCCAATCCGGCGGCGAGCGTCCACCACGGCACGGTGGAGCCCGACATCAGGACGTGTCCGAGGGCAGCGAGCAGCACACACACGGCCGCGAACACCGCGGCCCGTGCGGTGCGCGCACACCACCCAGCAGTCATGACGGCCTCATCCTCGCATCCGGGCTCCGCTCGTCACGGGTGGGTACGCGCGGGACCCGGTCCTGCCACTCATCGCGAGGAAGGTGATCCAGGACACAGCGCTTTTTCGGGGCGCCCGGGCGCGTCACGACGAGCACCGGCCCCGCGAGCGGTGAGCGCCGCCCGCGGTCCGCTCCGGCGCCGCCCCGCCGCCGGGCGGCCTGCGGCAGGGCGGGCAACCGTCCTACTCCGCGCGGGATCCGGCGGCGGCACGGCCGCGCAGGACGGCGAACACCGCGGCGGCCAGCCCCAGCACACCCACGATCAGCCCGGCGACACCGAGGCCACGGGCGGTCGAGTCACCGCTCGACGCGGTGGCGGCCGTGTCGTCCTTCGTGCTCGCCGAGGCCGTGGCCGAGTCCGAGTGGGTGCCGCCCTCGTCGTCCGCGCCCTTGGCGGTGAGCTCGAGCACGGGGGCCGGGTTCTCGGGCTCCTCGTCGCCCTCCGCGGCGGCCTCGATCCAGCGGGTCGTCCTGCCGTCGGAGTACGTCTGCAGCGCCTTGAAGGTCAACCGGTCGGTGTCCTCGGGGAGCTGCCCGAAGGCCACGTGGAAGTCCTCGTACTGGCCGGCGCCGATCTTCCCGCCCGTCCAGGTGATCTCGGAGACGGCCTCGGTGATGGTGCCGTCGTCGGTCTTGACCGGCGTCCTGAGCCTGGTGGTCGTCACCTTGGCGGTCCAGCCGTCCTGCGGCGAGACGAGCACGCCGAGGACGGGGTGGTCGGTCGGCAGGAAGACCTGGACCTCGGTGGTGGCGGCCGTGTCCTCCTCGTTGGGGACGCGGAAGGTCAGGAGCCCGTCCGTGGCCCCCTCGGCGTAGCTCTCGGGGTGGACGGTGACGTGCGCGGAGGCGACACCGGCCGCGGTGAGGACTCCGGCGGCCGCCAGGGCGGCGACGACGCCGGCGCGGCGCAGGATGGTGGTGCGCGTCGTGGACATGGGTGAGTGGATCTCCGTACTGAGGAAGGGATGTCAACGGTCGGTTCGCGTACGGCATCCCCGCCGGCGGTCCCCTCCGGCGCACCGCGTACCGCAACCGCGCCCGCTGCGCCGGCCACGCGCAGCGGGCGGCCCGCCCGGCCGGCCGCGGCACGACCGGTACGCCCCGCGCGCCCGCCACCACCTGCCACCAGGCGGCGAGTCCCGGCACGAACGCGACCGCCCACCGCAGCAGCGACCACAGCGCGGCCTCGCCGCGCCGCAGCCACCAGGTCAGCAGCAGGGCCGCCACGATGTGGGCGGCGGTGGCGTGCGGGGTCGGCGCATGGGCGCAGGGGTGGGACATCCGCATGCCGTGCACGGCCATCGCGGAGTGCGGCCGGGCAACGGCGAACACGATGTGCAGGCCGCCCTGGGCCGCCAGTGTGCCGCTCCCGATGCCGGTCAGCGACCGTTCCCGTCCGCCCAGCAGACCGCCGGCCATGAAGAGCGGCACCGCCCCGGCGGCCTGCGCCCACACCGGCGGCGCCACGCCCGTGGCCAGGACATGTCCCCCGGTGGCGAGCAGCACGCACAGCACGGCGAACACCGCCGCGCGCAGGCTCCGCATCGCCGGGGACGCCCTCATGCCGCCCGATGCCGCCATGCGGCGCGAGGATCTCTTCCCCTGTCCCCGCATGAACACCACCGCCCGCGTCCGCCACCTGGCCGATCCTGCTTCCTCCTTACGAGTCGGGCAGGAGCGCCGTTCAGTTCCCGAGGGGCAGGCGTTTCCGCGTGCCCTGCTCGGCGGGGGTGGGGGCGGCCGGGTCCGCCGTCCACTTCTCCTCGATGCGGCCGGCCTTCCACACCAGCAGGGCCAGCGCCCAGGTGGCGACGAACAGGCCGACGACGACGTAACCGACGAGGTTCAGGTCGAGGCCGGCGACCCGGTCCCAGAAGGGGCCGTGCAGGTGTGCCTCCTCGGCGACCAGGCCGAGGAGTTCGACGGTGCCGATGACGAGGGCGACGGCGACGGACAGGCCGGTGACGGTGAGGTTGTAGTACACCTTGCGGACCGGTTCGGAGAACGCCCAGCCGTAGGCGAAGTTCATGAACGAGCCGTCGATGGTGTCGAGGAGGGACATGCCGGCGGCGAAGAGGACGGGCAGGCAGAGGATCGCGTACCAGGGCAGCCCGGAGGCGGTGCCCGAGCCGGCCAGGGCCAGGAGCGCGATCTCGGTCGCGGTGTCGAAGCCGAGGCCGAAGAGCAGGCCCAGCGGGTACATCTGCCACGGCTTGCTGATCGACCTCGTCAGGCGGCCGAGGAGCCGGTTCATGAACCCGCGCTTGTCCAGTCGCTCTTCGAGCGCGGCCTCGTCGAAGTGGCCGGAGCGCATCTGCCGGAAGACCTTCCAGATCCCGGCCATGATCACGGCGTTGATGACGGCGATGAGGTAGAGGAAGGTCCCCGAGACCGTCGTACCGATCCAGCCGGTGACTGCGTGGAGGGAGGAGCCGTCGTCCGCGACCGGTCCGGCCAGCGCCTTCACTCCGAGGGAGAGGAGGAGGGCCAGGGCGAACACGACCGACGAGTGCCCGAGGGAGAACCAGAAGCCCACCGACAGCGGGCGCGGGCCCTCGCGCATCAGCTTGCGGGTGGTGTTGTCGATGGCGGCGATGTGGTCGGCGTCGAAGGCGTGGCGCATGCCCAGGGTGTAGGCGGTGACGCCGATACCGACGCCGAAGGTCCCGCTCCCCGGGCTGTGGTGCTGGGGGGCGACGATCGCGACGAGGGTGACCCAGCCGATGACGTGCAGCGCCAGGACGAACGCGGCCATCCCGCCGAGGCTCCCCCATTCCCTGCGGGTCATCGAGGCGCGGATGCTCATGAGGGGCGGGCCTTACGTGTGGGCGGGGCGAGCGGCCGTGATCAGCCGCTCCCTCCAGTTTCTGCATATCACTTGCAGGTACAAGAAGGCAGCGGTAAAGCCCGCGCCAGGTTTTGGTCAGGACCGGGGACGCCGAACCGGTCAGCCGTTCCCCGATGCCTTCTTGATCGCTTCGCGGATGCGGGAGTACGTGCCGCAGCGGCACACGTTCTCGATGCGGTCGATGTCGTCGTCGGTCGGCCGGGCGGTCCGCTCGAGCAGGGCCGCCGCGGCCATGATCTGGCCGGGCTGGCAGAAGCCGCACTGCGCCACGTCGCAGTCCAGCCAGGCCTGCTGGACGGGGTGCAGCCGGTCTCCGTCGGCCAGGCCCTCGATGGTGGTGACCTCGCGGTCCGCGCAGTCCGCGACCGGTACGACACAGGGCTGGATCTCCCCGCCGTCGAGGTGGCTCGTACACGCGCGGCAGACGCCCACCCCGCAGCCGTACTTGGGCCCGGTGACGTTCAGCAGATCCCGCAGCACCCACAGCAGTGGCATGTCGGCGGGCGCCTCGACGGTGACCGGCTTTCCGTTGAGGACGAAGGAGTAGGAGGGCATCGGCACCTTCCGGGACGTCGGGTCAGAAGTCGAGGGGGAAGCGGCGGGGTTTGGTGCCGGTCGCGCGGGCGTAGGCGTTGGCGACGGCGCCGGCCGCGGCCGGGACGCCGAGTTCGCCCGCGCCACCCGGTTCCGCTCGCGAGGGCATGATGTGCGCCTCGAAGCGCAGGGGGGCGTTGCGCTGGCGGGCGTAGCGGAAGTCGGCGTAGCTGCTCTCGCGGACGGCGCCCCGGTCGATGTGCAGACCGGCAGTGAGGATGGTGGAGATGCCGTCGACGGTGGTGCCCATGAGCTGGGCCTCCAGGCCGCGCGGGTTGACGGCGGTGCCGACGTCGGCGGCCATCACCACCCTGGTCACCCGCGGGTTCTTCGGATCCGTGGCGTCGATCTCGGCCAGACAGGCCACGCAGGAGCCGTACTCCTCGTGGACGGCGACGCCCTGGGCGTGTCCGGCCGGCAGGGCGCGACCCCAGTGCCCGGCGGCCGCCGCCTTGTCGAGTACGGCCCTGACGGCCTTGCTCCGCAGCGTCGTACGCCGGAACGCGACCGGGTCCCTGCCCAGGCTCGCGGCCACCTCGTCGACGAGGATCTCCTCGGCCGTCCGCATCGTCCCGGAGTCCACCGACCGCCAGGCACCGAGCGGTATCGCCAGCTCGACCGAGCCGTAGTCGCCGGAGAGACGGCCGAAGTTGTAGAGACCGCTGTCGCTGGGCAGCGGCCCGGCCGCCGAAGCGAAGGACGCCCGGTTCACGGCGCCCTCCCCCTCGTACGCCTCGCTCACCGAGGCCATCGAGTGGGCGAAGGCGACGACCCGGCCGCGGGCGTGGCTGGCCCGGATGCGGTGGTGGCTGGCCGGGCGCATCCTGCCGTGCCGGATGTCGTCGGCGCGGCTCCACATCAGCTTGACCGGCCGGCCCGCCGCCTTGGAGATGAGAGCGGCCTCCAGGGCGGCGTCGGAGTCGAGCCGCCGGCCGAACGAGCCGCCGCCGCGCAGGACATGGACCTTCACCTTCGACGCGGGCAGCCCGACCGCCGAGGCGATGCTGTCGCGCGCGTCCATCGGTGTCTGGGAGGAGAACCAGATCTCGGCGCGGGTGGCCCGGACGTCCGCCACCGCGGTCAGCACCTCCATCGGTGCGTGGCTGACAAACGCGAACTCGAACTCGCCCTCCACCTGCGTCGATCCGCTCGGCGGGGTGCCGAGACGGGGTACGGCGGCCCGCAGGCGCCGGCGGATCGCGGCGTCGGACAGCGCCACGAGCGGGCCCGGCGCCCAGGTGATCTTCAGGGCGTCCCTGGCCTTGAAGGCGTGGTGGAACGATTCCGCCACCACGGCGACCCCGCCCGCGATGCTCACCACGGCATGCACGCCCGGCATCGCCCGCGCCTCCCGGTCGTCGAGGGACACCACCTTCCCGCCGAGCGTCGGCGGCCGGGCAACCACGGTCGGCCGCGCCCCGGCCACCGCCAGGTCCCCGGCGTACTGCGCCTTGCCGGTGACGATGTCCCGGGCGTCGATGCGGGTCGTCGGCCGTCCGATCACCCGGTGCCGGGAGGCCGGCTTGGGCTTGGCGGACACGGCGGTGCGGCGCATCGCGGCGGCGTACGAGGACAGGAAGCCGTAGGTGGCGGAGCGTCCGTCCGGCGCGAACACCTTCGTGTCCTTGGTGTGCAGGGAGCGCGCGGGCAGGTGCCAGAGCCGGGCCGCCGCGGTGATGAGTCTGGCGCGCGCGGTGGCGGCCAGCGTGCGGGCCGGTCCGTACAGCGAGCGGACCGAGCTGGAACCGCCGGTGTACTGGTTGCCCTTGGTGCGGGCGTCGGCGAGGGGGATGTCGACGTCGGCGAGCCGGGCGTCCAGTTCCTCGGCGATCATCATGGCGACGGCGGTGGTGACGCCCTGGCCGACCTCGACCCGCGGCAGCCGTACGACGATCCTGTTGGCCTTGGTGACCTCGAGGACCAGCATCTCCTCGTCGGTGCCGGTGACCAGGACGTCGGAGGACCGGCGGGCGGGTTCGGCGCCCTGCGCGGGCGAGGAGTCGCAGCCGAGGGGGGCCGCGACGGTCAGGGTGGACGCCGCGAGCGTGTAGACCATGAACCTGCGGCGGGACAGCTGACGGGCCATCAGGCACTCCTGTTCAGGTTCCGTGGGGTTCGACTCCTAGGAGGGGCCGAACCCCCGCGAGGTTGCCTGCGGAGAGCGAGACGCTCGGCGAGCGCGCCGACCGCCCATCGCCCGGGCCTGTCCAAAGCATTGACGGGGACATGTAGGCCCCCTATCTTCTGGCCGAAGTTACGAACTACGTTCGAAATTACGGACAAGGGACGGTCCTGTATGCCTCGGATGTTCCGTCGGCGCCCCGGTGTGACCGCGACGCGCCGCCGCAGACCCCTGCTCGTCTGCGTACTGGCCCTCCTCGTGGCCCTGGTCGCGGCGACGCAACCGGTGTCCGCGGCGGACGGCCGCCCGTACACCAACCCGTTGAAGTCGGCCAAGGGCGCGGACCCCTGGCTGGAGTACTACGACGGCAACTACTACCTGATCACCACGACGTTCACCGGTGTGCTCGCCATGCGCAAGTCGCCGACCCTGGCGGGCCTGGCCACCGCGCCCAGCGTGCAGGTGTGGTCGGACACCACCCCGACCCGCAACAACAACATCTGGGCGCCGGAGATCCACCAGTTCAACGGGCACTGGTACCTGTACTACTCGGCCGCCCCGAGCGGTGTCGCCTGCTGCGACTCCCAGCGCACCCATGTCCTGGAGAGCGCCGGCACCGACCCCCTGGGCCCGTACACCTACAAGGGCTCGCTCACCGGATCCAACCTCGACCCGGGCGGCTGGCTGATCGACGCGAGCGTGCTGCAGGCGAACGGCAAGCTGTATCTCGTCGGCAGCGGCTCCGTGAGCGGCAGCAAGCAGAGCCTCGTCATCGCGCCGATGAGCAACCCGTACACGCTGGCGAGCAGCACCTTCACGGTCATCTCCAGTCCCACCCTGAGCTGGGAGACCTCGGGAGCACCGGTCAACGAGGGGCCCGAGCCGCTGTACCACGGCGGCCGCACGTTCCTCACCTTCTCCGCGAGCTACTGCCAGACCGCCGACTACAAACTCGGTCTGCTCGAACTGACCGGCTCCGACCCGCTCAGCCCGTCCTCCTGGACGAAGAAGCAGACGCCCGTCTTCCAGCGCAGTGACGCCAACGGCGTCTACGGCCCCGGCCACAACGGCTTCTTCACCTCACCGGACGGCACGGAGAACTGGATCGTCTACCACGCCAACTCCTCCTCCAGCGGCGGCTGCGGCAACGGCAGGACGACCCGGGCCCAGAAGTTCACCTGGAACGCCGACGGCACCCCGAACTTCGGTACCCCGGTCGCCCTCGGTACGACGCTCCCCGGCCCGTCCGGCGAGACGGCGGCGACTCCGACGTCGTACACGCTGGTCAACCGCAACAGCGGCAAGTGCCTCGACGTGAACGGCGGTTCCACCGCCAACGGCACGAACATCCTCCAGTGGACCTGCAACGGCGGGGCCAACCAGAAGTGGAAGGTGGAGGACCTCGGCGACGACACCAGCCGGCTGGTGAATGTGGCCACCGGCGGAGTCATGGACACCGCCGACTGCTCCACCGCCGACGGCGCCGATCTGCGCCAGTGGTCGTGGCTGAACAACACGTGCCAGCGTTTCCGACTCGTCTTCACCGCCTCCGGCGACTACGTCCGGGTCGTGAACGAGAACAGCGGCAAGGTCGCCGACGTCGCGGACTGCGGAACCGTGAACGGCACCGACGTACGGCAGTGGACCTGGCTGAACAACACCTGCCAGCAGTGGCGGCTCGTCCCCACCACCTGATCCCCGAGTTCCCGCAGCACCCCCTTCTTTGGAGAACCTCCTTGAGACGCAACGCCGTACGGCTGCTGCTGGCCGTCCTCGTCGCCCTCGCGGCCGCCCTCACCGGCCCCGGCGCGCCCGCCCAGGCCGCCGTGCCGGACTCCCCCGCCGTGACGTACACCAACCCGGTCGCCGAGAAGCGTGCCGACCCGCACATCTTCAAACACACCGACGGCTACTACTACTTCACCGCCACCGTTCCCGAGTACGACCGGATCGTGCTGCGCCGGGCGACGACCATTCAGGGCCTGTCGACGGCCCAGGAGGTCACCATCTGGACCAAGCACTCGAGCGGGGTCATGGGCGCGCACATCTGGGCGCCGGAGATCCACTTCATCGACGGCAAGTGGTACGTGTACTTCGCGGCCGGGTCGACGTCCGACGTGTGGGCGATCCGGATGTACGTCCTCGAAGGCACCGGGGCCAACCCGCTGACCGCGACCTGGACCGAGAAGGGCCAGATCAAGACCACCTGGGAGAGCTTCTCGCTGGACTCCACCACCTTCGTCGTGAACGGTGTCCGCTATCTCGCCTGGGCGCAGCGCAACCCGTCCGAGGACAACAACACCAGCCTGTTCATCGCGAAGATGGCCAACCCCTGGACGATCACCGGGACTCCGGCGGAGATCTCGCAGCCGACGCTGTCCTGGGAGACCGTGGGCTACAAGGTGAACGAGGGGCCGGCGGTGATCCAGCACGGCGGCAAGGTGTTCATGACGTACTCGGCGAGCGCGACCGACGCCAACTACTGCCTGGGGATGCTGACCGCGTCGGCGACCGCCGACCTGACCGCCCCGGCCTCCTGGACCAAGGGTGCGCAGCCGGTCTTCAAGTCGAGTGACGCGACCTCGCAGTACGGGCCGGGCCACAACTCGTTCACCGTCTCCGAGGACGGCAAGTCCGACATCCTCGTGTACCACGACCGCAGCTACAAGGACATCACCGGCGACCCCCTGAACGACCCGAACCGCCGGACCCGGGTGCAGAAGGTGTACTGGAAGGCGGACGGCACGCCGGACTTCGGCATCCCGGTGGCCGACGGGGTCACCCCGCAGCGCTTCTCCTCCTACAACTTCGCCGACCGGTTCATCCGCCACTGGGACTACCGCGCCAGGATCGAGGCGAACGTCAGCCCGCTCGCGGACTCGCAGTTCCGGGTGGTGACGGGTCTCGCGGGGACCGGCACCGTCTCCCTGGAGTCGGCCAACTTCCCCGGCTACTACCTGAGGCACAAGAACTTCGAGGTGTGGCTGGAGAAGAACGACGGCACCTCGGCGTTCGCCTCCGACGCCAGCTTCCGCCAGCGGGCCGGGCTCGCCGACTCGGCGGGGATCTCGTACGAGTCGTACAACTACGCGGGCCGTTACATCCGGCACTACAACTACCTGCTGTACGTGCAGACCCCGAGCACGGCGACGGACAGGGGGGACGCGACCTTCTACGCCCAGTGAGGGCGCCGTCGCCCCGGTCCCAGGCATGACGCCGAGACTATGCATCGAGTGTATACGCTCTATGTATAGTCTCGGCATGCGTTCTACGACCAGGAAGATGAAGAACACGGGGGCCTGGTTGCGTCCCGCCGCGACAATCGCGGCGGCCGCCTCACTGGCGGTGGCTCTGACCGGCTGCGGCGGTCCCGGCACCACCGCTCCGAGCGCCGCCCGCGCCCATCCGGCGGCCACCGTCCAGGCCGCCGCGCGCTTCGGCACCGTCGACTGCCGTGAGGTGAAGTGCATCGCGCTCACCTTCGACGCGGGCCCCAGCGAGAACTCCGCACGACTGCTGGACATCCTGAAGGAGAAGCAGGTCCCGGCGACCTTCTTCCTGCTGGGGAAACGGCACATCGAGAAGTACCCGGAGCTCGTCAGACGCATGGCCGACGAGGGGCACGAGGTCGCCAGCCACACCTGGGACCACAAGATCCTCACGCGGATCGAGCCGGACGAGATACGCGAGGAACTCCGGCGCCCCAACGAGGAGATAGAGCGCCTCACCGGCCACCGCCCCACCCTGATGCGACCGCCGCAGGGCCGTACGAACGACACCGTCCACGAGATCTCCCGCGAGCTGGGCCTCGCGGAGGTGCTGTGGACGGTGACCGCCAAGGACTACACGACGACCGACTCCGCGCTCATCCGCAAGCGCGTCCTGGCCCAGGCGAGCCGGGACGGCATCATCCTGCTGCACGACATCTACGACGGGACCGTACCGGCCGTCCCCGGGATCATCGACGCGCTGAAGGAACGCGGGTACGTGTTCGTGACGGTGCCGCAACTGCTGGCGCCGGGTGAGGCGGAGCCGGGGAAGGTGTACCGCTGACTCACCAGGACAGGTGCAGCCGGGCCGGGGAGCGGTGGATCATCGTGGGCCGCATGACGACGGGGTGGCCGGCGTCCAGCCGCAGGCCCGGCAGGCGGCGCGTCAGCTCGGTGAGCGTCAGCCGCAGTTGCTCACGGGCCAGCTGGGCGCCCGGGCAGGCGTGCGGGCCGTGTCCGAAGGCGAGGTGGCGGCCGGGCGCGCGGGTGATGTCGAACTCGTCCGGCCGCTCATGCCGTGCCCCGTCCCGGCCCGCGCCGCCGAAGGCGACGAACAGGGAGGTCCCGGCGGGCAGTTCGGTTCCGGCGAGGGTGAGCGGCCGGGTGGTGACCCGGCGGAAGCCCTGCAGCGCGGTGTCGTGACGGGCGGCCTCCTCCACGGCCGCCGGTATCCTCTCCGGCTCGGCGCACAGCAACTCCCACTGGCGAGGATGCCGCAGCAGGTGCAGGACGGTGGTGCCGATCAGCGCGGTGGTCGTCAAGTGTCCGGCGATCAGCAGGTTCTGCAGGTGGGAGACGGCCTCGTGCCGTTGCTCCAGGGTGAGTTCGCCGGGCACGGTGGCCACCGAGGCGACGATCTCCGAGCACAGGTCCTCGCGCGGCTCGGCGGCCCGCTCCCGGGCACAGCGGTCGAGGATGTGCTGCGCGGCCACGGCGTCCTCGGCGGCGGCGACCTGCTCCTCCTCCGTCAGGGGCCGGAACAGCAGCTCCTCCGCGCGGTGTCCGCCGTGCACGACGGCCGGCACATCGGCCGGGTCGAGCCCCACGATCCGGCCGATGACCTCGCCGGGCAGCCGTCGCGCGTACGCCGCCATCAGCTCCACCCGCCCGTCCCCGGCGAACTCCTCGACGAGGGCCGCGGCGCGCTCGGCGGCGTACGGGAGGACGGCCGCGACTCGGGCCGGTGACAGGCCGCGCACGAGGGGCAGGCGCAGCCGCTGGTGCGTCTCGCCGTCGGTGCCGACGACCACCGGCCGCCCGCCGAAGCCCGAGCCGAGCACCGCGAGTGCGGCGGGTGAGGGCATCACATCGGGTCTGAGCGCCCCCTCCGACGAGAAGTCCTCGGGTCTGCGCAGCACTTCGCGCACGTCGGTGTCGCGGGCGACGAGCCAGGCGTCCAGCTCGGGTACGTGGAGCAGGCCCTCGGCGGCGTGCGCCCGGGCGTAGAGCGGATACGGGTCGCGCTGTAGGTCGTCGAGACTGCCGAGCCCTGCGGTGTCCACGTGAGGTCCTCCCGGCCGGTGATGCTACGGGGTCGGCCTCATGGTGCCGTACGGGCGTACGACCCGACAGAGGGAGGTGAGGGCTGGGCCAACCGTGTGACCCACGGCGGAACCTGTCTACGGGGCGCCAGGACTCCCTACGATCATCGCGTGGTCAACTTCCAGCTCGAACGCACGGCCCCGCTCTCCCTCGACGAGGCGTGGCGCCGGCTCACCGAGTGGCGGCGGCACGGCGAGGTGGTCCCGCTGACCCGCGTCACCGTCGTCACTCCCCCGCCGACCCGCGAGGGCACGGTGTTCGTCGCCCGCTCGGGCCTCGGCCCGTTCTCCTTCGACGACCGGATGGAGGTCACCCTGTGGCATCCGCCCCTCGGCGACGAGCCGGCCCTGTGCCGGCTGGAGAAACGCGGCCGGATCGTCCGGGGCTGGGCCGAGATCGAGGTGTGGCCCGGCCCCGGCGGCCGGGCGCGGGTGGTGTGGCGCGAGGAGTTGCGGGTCCGCTTCCTCCCGTCGCTGTTCGACCCGCTCCTGCGCACCACGGCCCGCTCGGTGTTCGGGCGCGCGGTCAACCGGCTGCTGAGGACGCGGTGACGGAGACGGACGGGGATTCAGGCCACCGACCCGATCCGCCCCGCGGCCGGTGTCACGTCGTGGTGGATCGGGGTGTGCGCGCCGGTCAGGGAGACCCCGCTGCCGCCGCGCCGTCCGGCGACGATCTCGGCGGCGATCGACAGGGCCGTCTCCTCGGGCGTACGGGCGCCGAGGTCGAGACCGATGGGTGAGTGCAGGCGCGCCAGCTCCCACTCGGTCACGCCGACTTCGCGGAGCCGCTCGTTGCGGTCCAGGTGGGTCCGGCGGGAGCCCATCGCGCCGACGTAGGCGACGGGCAGGCGCAGCGCCAGCCGGAGCAGGGGGACGTCGAACTTGGCGTCGTGCGTGAGGACGCACAGGACGGTCCTCGCGTCCACCTCCGTGCGCTCCAGATACCGGTGCGGCCAGTCGACGACGATCTCGTCGGCCTCCGGGAAGCGGGCCTTCGTCGCGAAGACGGGGCGTGCGTCGCACACCGTCACGTGGAATCCGAGGAACTTGCCGACCCGCACCAGCGCCGAGGCGAAGTCGATCGCACCGAACACGATCATCCGGGGTGCGGGGACCGAGGACTCCACGAGGACGGTCAGCGGGGCCCCGCAGCGGGAGCCCTCTTCGCCGATCTCCAGGGTGCCCGTGCGGCCGGCGTCGAGGAAGGCGCCGGCCTCGGCGGCCACCGTGCGGTCCAGTTCGGGATGGGCGCCGAAGCCACCCTCGTACGACCCGCCGTAGGAGCCGTCGTGGCGCCGTCCGTCGGGGCGTTTTTCGGCACGCCCGTCGGGACGGACGAGCAGTGCGCGGCCGACGAGGTCCGCCGGGCCCGTCACGACACGGGCCAGCGCCGAGGCCTCGCCGCTCGCGGCGGCCTTCAGCCCCGCCGCGATCACCGGGCGGACCGGGTCCCCGGCCCGCACCGGTGTGACGAGGACGTCGATGATCCCGCCGCAGGTCAGACCGACGGCGAAGGCCTCGTCGTCGCTGTAGCCGAAGCGTTCGAGGACCGGTTCTCCGTCGGCCAGCGCCTGTTGGCACAGGTCGTACACCGCGCCCTCCACACAGCCGCCGGAGACCGAGCCGATCGCCGTGCCGTCGGCGTCCACCGCGAGGGCGGCGCCCGGCCGGCGGGGCGCGCTGCCGCCGACGGCCACCACGGTGGCGACGGCGAAGTCACGGCCCTGCTCGACCCACCGGTCGAGCTCCACGGCGATGTCCAGCATGTCTCGGTCTCCTCAGCGGTGGCGGTTGGCGGGCACTCGCACGTGCGGCGGGTGGACGCCCAGCAGGCTCTCAAGGGGATGGACGGCGAAAGGGACCGGGAAGATGCCTGCCGGACCGACATCGCGCGGGGAACCGGCCTCCCGGGACCGGATCACGCCCGGGTGGGGTCACTCCCTCGGGGTATGTCAGGCGGTGCCCGTCAGGTGTTCCGGGCGTACCGGCGTCCTGTCGAGTTCCAGTCCGGTCGCGTTCCGGATGGCCGCCAGGACCGCCGGGGTGGACGACAGGGTGGGGGCCTCGCCGACACCACGCAGCCCGTAGGGGGCCTGGTGGTCGGCGAGTTCGAGCACGTCGACGGGGATGGTCGGCGTGTCGAGGATGGTGGGGATGAGGTAGTCCGTGAAGGAGGGGTTCCTCACCTTCGCCGTCTTCGGGTCGACGATGATCTCCTCCATCACCGCCACGCCCAGGCCCTGGGTCGTGCCGCCCTGGATCTGGCCGAGCACGGACAGCGGGTTGAGCGCCTTGCCGACGTCCTGGGCGCAGGCCAGCTCGACGACCTTGACCAGACCCAGCTCGGTGTCGACCTCGACGACGGCGCGATGGGCGGCGAAGGAGTACTGCACGTGGCCGTTGCCCTGGCCGGTGCGCAGGTCGAAGGGCTCGGTCGGCCGGTGCCGCCACTCCGCCTCGACCTCCACGGCCTCCTCGCCGAGGACGTCCACCAGGTCGGCGAGGACCTCGCCGCCGTCGGTGACGACCTTGCCGCCCTCCAGCAGCAGCTCGGCCGTCGCCCAGGCAGGGTGATACGCGCCGAACGCGCGGCGGCCGATCTCCAGGACCTTCTCGCGGACCAGCTCGCAGGCGTTCTTCACGGCGCCACCGGTGACGTACGTCTGCCGCGACGCCGAGGTCGAACCGGCCGAGCCCACCTCCGTGTTGGCCGGGTGGATCGTCACCTGGCCGACGCCCAGCTCGGTGCGGACGATCTGGGCGTGGACGGTGACACCGCCCTGGCCGACCTCCGCCATCGCCGTGTGCACGGTGGCGACCGGCTCACCGGCGAGAACCTCGACACGGACACGGGCGGTCGAGTAGTCGTCGAAGCCCTCGGAGAAGCCGACGTTCTTGATGCCGACCGCGTAGCCGATGCCGCGTACGACGCCTTCGCCGTGGGTGGTGTTGGACAGACCGCCGGGCAGCTGCCGTACGTCGGCGCCCTCGCTGCTCTCCCACTGGCGCTCCGGCGGCAGCGGCATCGCCTTGACGCGGCGCAGGAGTTCGGCGACGGGAGCGGGCGAGTCCACCGGCTGGCCCGTCGGCATGACCGTGCCCTGTTCCATGGCGTTGAGCTGCCGGAACTCCACCGGGTCCAGGCCGAGTTCCTTGGCGACCTTGTCCATCTGCGCCTCGTAGGCGAAGCACGCCTGGACGGCGCCGAAGCCGCGCATCGCGCCGCAGGGCGGGTTGTTGGTGTAGAGGGCGACGGCCTCGATGTCGACGTCGTCGACGGCGTAGGGGCCGACGCCGAGCGAGGAGGCGTTGCCGACGACCGCCGGGGAGGACGAGGCGTACGCGCCGCCGTCCAGGACGATCCGGCACTTCACATGGGTCAGCTTGCCGTCGCGGGTCGCGCCGTGCTCGTAGGACAGCTTGGCGGGATGGCGGTGGACGTGCCCGAAGAAGGACTCAAAGCGGTTGTAAACGATTTTGACGGGCTTTCCGGTGCGCAGCGCGAGCAGGCACGCGTGAATCTGCATCGACAGGTCCTCGCGGCCGCCGAAGGCGCCGCCGACGCCCGCCAGGGTCATCCGGACCCTGTCCTCGGGCAGGCCGAGGACGGGCGCGATCTGGCGCAGGTCGGCGTGCAGCCACTGGGTGGCGATGTAGAGGTGGACGCCGCCGTCCTCCTCGGGCACGGCGAGACCGGACTCGGGACCGAGGAACGCCTGGTCCTGCATGCCGAAGGTGTACTCGCCCCTGACGATCACGTCGGCCCGCGCGGCGGCCGCCGTGACGTCTCCGCGGACGATCGGCTGGCGGTGGACGATGTTCGGGTGCGGGACGTGGCCGACGTGGTGGTCGGTGCGGTCGTCGTGGACGAGGATCGCGTCGGGGGCGGTCGCGGAGGCCTCGTCGGTGATGACGGGCAGCTCGCGGTACTCGACCTTGATCTTCGCGGCGGCGCGGCGGGCGGTCTCGGGGTGGTCGGCGGCGACGATCGCGACCGGCTCGCCGTGGTGGCGTACCTTGCCGTGGGCCAGGACGGGTGTGTCCTGGATCTCCAGGCCATAACTGCGCACATCGGTCGGCAGGTCGTCGTAGGTCATGACGGCGTACACGCCGGGGGTCGCGAGGGCCTCGGACGTGTCGATGGAGACGATCTCGGCGTGGGCGACCGTGGAGCGCAGGATCTGGCCCCAGAGCATGTCCTCGTGCCACAGGTCGGAGGAGTAGGCGAACTCGCCGGTGACCTTGAGGGTGCCGTCCGGACGGAGGGTCGACTCGCCGATGCCGCCCCTGGTCTGCGAGCCCTGGGTGATTTTGGTGGGAACGCCGTTGGTGGGCATGGATCAGACCGCCTCTGACTGCCGGGCGGCCGCGAGGCGGACCGCGTCCATGATCTTCTCGTAGCCGGTGCAGCGGCACAGGTTGCCGGAGAGGGCCTCGCGGATGTCCGCGTCGGTCGGGTTCGGGTGGTGCTCGAGCATCTCGTCGGCGGCGACCAGCAGACCGGGGGTGCAGAAACCGCACTGGACGGCGCCGGCGTCGATGAACGCCTGCTGGACCGGGGAGAGTTCGGTGCCCTCGCCGGTCCGGGAGTCGGCGCCCTTGGCCTGCCATCCCCTGGCCTCGTCGAGCGAGGTGCCGCAGGAGTCACCGCGGGACCGCTGCCTGGCGTACTGCGCGAGCCCCTCCACGGTGACGACCTCCCGGCCCTCCACCTGACCGGCCGCGACCAGGCACGAACACACCGGCACACCGTCCAGGCGGACCGTGCACGAGCCGCACTCGCCCTGCTCGCAGGCGTTCTTCGAACCGGGCAGTCCGAGGCGCTCGCGCAGCACGTACAGCAGGGACTCGCCCTCCCACACGTCGTCGGCTTCCTGCGGACGTCCGTTGACAGTGAAGTGGACGCGCATCACGCAGCTCCCTCGGTGTGGCGGCGGGCGCCTCGGTACGACTCCCAGGTCCAGGTCAGCGTGCGGCGGGCCATCACGCCGACCGCGTGGCGGCGGTAGCTCGCGGTGCCCCGGACGTCGTCGATCGGGTTGCAGGCCGCGGCGCACAGGTCCGCGAACCGCTTGGCGACCGACGGGGTGATGATCTTTCCGTTGTCCCAGAAGCCGCCCTCTTCGAGCGCCGAGTTGAGGAAGTCCTCGGCGGTCTTCGCCCGGACGGGGGTCGGCGCGGCGGATCCGATGCCGGTGCGGACCGTGCGGGTCTCGGGATGCAGGGCGAGACCGAAGGCGCAGACGGCGATGACCATGGCGTTGCGCGTGCCCACCTTGGAGTACTGCTGCGGTCCGTCGGCCTTCTTGACGTGGACCGCGCGGATCAGCTCGTCCGGGGCGAGCGCGTTGCGCTTCACGCCGGTGTAGAAGTCGTCGATCGGGATGAGCCGCGATCCGCGTACGGAGGCCACCTCGACCTCGGCGCCGGCCGCGAGGAGGGCGGGGTGGGCGTCGCCGGCCGGGGAGGCGGTGCCGAGGTTGCCGCCGACGCCGCCGCGGTTGCGGATCTGCGGGGAGGCCACGGTGTGCGAGGCGAGGGCCAGGCCCGGGAGCTCGGACCGCAGACTCTCCATGATCTTCGTGTAGGGCACGGAGGCGCCGAGCCGCACGCTGTCCTCGCCGGCCTCCCACTCGTAGAGGTCACCGACGCGGTTGAGGTCGAGGAGGTACTCGGGCCGCCGGTGGTCGAAGTTGATCTCGACCATCACATCGGTGCCGCCCGCGATCGGCACGGCGGTGGGGTGCTCGGCCTTCGCGGCGAGCGCCTCCTCCCAGCTGGCGGGGCGAAGGAAGTCCATGATCGGCTCTCTTCTTCGTCTCGGGTCCGGAATGAGCCAGATCGGTGCGGCGGGCCCGGCTCGTTCATGTGGTGTTCACGCTGAACACAGCCAGTACACCGCTCTGTGCTCCGACCGTGTCAGTCACGGAAACCATGAAGGAGTTGGCTGGCCAGCGCGGGCATCTTGTAGATTCGTATGAACGGAGGCCATCGGCAACCTCCTCGTTTTCCCACGGAAACATCCTCGGGCCCCCGCCCCACCGGCCCTGTAGACATCATCGTAGTTTTCGAGACACAGAACGGCGGCGACGAGATGCGGCTGCGCGCACTGCTGGACACCGATGCGCTGGGGCTGCGGCTGCTCGGCGGCGAGGACGAACTCGACCGCACGGTGCGCGGTGTGATGACCACCGACCTGCGGGACCCCAGCCGCTACCTGTCCGGCGGTGAGCTGGTGCTGACGGGCCTGGCCTGGCGCCGGGGCGCCGCCGACTCCGAACCGTTCGTACGGATCCTGGTGCAGGCCGGGGTGGCCGCGCTGGCGGCCGGCGAGGCCGAGCTGGGGGACGTCCCGGACGATCTGGTGGTGGCCTGCGCCCGGCACCGGCTGCCGCTGTTCGCGGTGCACGAGTCGGTGGCGTTCGCGACGATCACCGAGCACGTCGTACGGCAGGTCAGCGGCGAGCGCGCCGGGGACCTCGCGGCCGTGGTCGACCGGCACCGGCGGATGATGACCTCGGGTCCGGCGGGCGGCGGCCCGGACGTGGTCCTGGACCTGCTCGGCTCCGACCTGGACCTGCGGGCCTGGGTCCTGTCCCCCGCCGGGCGGCTGATCGCGGGCCCGAAGGCGGCGGGTCCGGCCCTGCCGGCCGACGTGTGCGCGCGGCTGGCGGGGGAGCATCTCGCAGCCGTCCGCACCGGCCGGCGCGGCCCGTACCGGGTGCTCGTCGGCGGTACGGCCTACTCGCTGTTCCCGATCCGCAGCACCGGGCGTGCCCCGCAGGTCGGCCGGGACGTCCGCGAGAGCGTGCTGTCGGACTGGCTGCTGGCCGTGGAGGCGGACGCCGGGGACTGGGCGGAGGAGCGGCTGGACCTGCTCGAGGGCGTCGCCCAGCTGATCGCCGTCGAGCGGGACCGGCGGGACGCGGCGCGCACGGTGCGCAGGCGGCTGGCGCAGGAGGTACTGGAGCTGGTGCAGGCGGGCGCGGCCCCGGCGGAGATCGCGGCGCGGCTGCGGGTGGCGGCGCCGGTGCTGCTGCCGGGGCTGGGGGCCGCCCCGCACTGGCAGGTGGTGGTGGCGCGGGTCGAGTGGGACAGCGGGGTCCCGGAGGCCGGTCCGGTCGCCCAGTCGCTGCTGGAGGAGATCCTGGTCGACCCGCTGGCGACCGGTCCCGAGCCGTCCGACCGGATCGCCGTCGCCCACACCGGCGACGAGGCCGTCGCCCTGGTCCCGCTGCCGGCGGTGGCCGGGGAGCACGACGGCTCCGAGGCGGGCGTCCTCGCCGACGCGCTGCTGGCGGCCGTACGGGAACCGCTGTCGGCCGGTCTCGACGGGGACGGGCGGCTCACGCTCGGGGTGAGCGCGGCGGTGCACTCGGCCGAGGGGCTGCGCGGGGCGCTGGAGGAGGCCCGGCACGCACGGCGGGTGGCGGCGGCCCGGTCCGGGCGGGTCTGCGCGGCGGGCCACCACGAGCTGGCCTCGCACGTCCTGCTGCTTCCGTTCGTGCCGGACGACGTGCGCAGGGCCTTCACGGCCCGCCTGCTGGACCCGCTGCGCGACTACGACCGCCGGCACCGCGCCGAGCTGATCCCCACCCTGGAGGCCTTCCTGGACTGCGACGGCTCCTGGACGCGCTGCGCCTCCCGGCTCCACCTGCACGTCAACACGCTGCGCTACCGGGTGGGCCGGATCGAGCAGTTGACGAGCCGTGATCTGTCGCGCCTGGAGGACAAGCTGGACTTCTTCCTGGCGCTGCGGATGAGCTGAGAGGAGGGGCGGGAGTGCCGCACGCCGTTCCCGCCTGCGTGGTGTCCGACGCCTTCTCCGCCTTCCCGGGCAAGCCGGTTCGTGCCGTCAAGGGGCTTGCGGACCGACTCGCGCGAGCCCGACGCAAGTGAAAACTTTCACACACCCTCTTGGCCCGGCCCTGCGATTCGTGCTGAGATGCGGCCACCACTCAAAGCTCGACGGCGTGCTCGGGGAGGGCAACGTGGCGTACACCGCCATGTCTGGTACCGGAACGACCGCAGGCGACGATCCCCTCCAGACCGCGGTGTGGCGGTTGCGGTCGCGGGCCTGCTGGGCCGACGCCGCGGCGCTGCTGCCGGCCGACACCGCGCAGGGCGCGCTCCAGCGGGCCGCGCTGCTCGTGGAGCGGTGTCTGTACACCGAGCAGGGCTGGCAGGACGCCGAGGACGCGCTGCGCACGGCGGAGGCACTGGCGCACAGCGACGAGGAGCGGGGCGCGGCCGCCTGCGAACGGGGGTATCTCGCGTACGCCGCCACGGTGCACGCGGTGCGCGACCGGGTCGACGAGGCGCGGGCCGCGCTCGGCCGGGCGGCGGCGCTGATCCCGCCGGACACGGCGGGCCGGGGACTGCTGGACTTCCGGCGCGGGCTGCTCGCGGAGAACATCGCCCGCTCCCCGCAGGCCGCGCGGGCCGCGTACCGGCGCGCCCACACGGCCGCCGCGGCCCACTCCGACTCGCTGCTGCTGTCGTTCACCTGGCGCCATCTGGCGGGGCTGGCCCTGCGGGACGGGGAGGTGGCGGAGGCACGGCACGGCTTCGCCGAATCGCTGCGGATCCGGGAGGAGTTGGGGTACCTGGTGGGCACCGCTCCGGCGCTGGCCTCCCTCGCGGACGCCGAGGTCGAGCCGGAGGCCTCCCGGCTGCGGGAGGAGGCGCGGCGGCTGTTCCGGCTGCTGGGCGGCGTCCCGACCTGGCTGGCCCGGCAGTTGGCGCCGCCGGCGGCCACGGCGTAGGTCAACTCCCGTCCGGCATCACGACCTTGTCGTAGGCGCGGTTGGGTTCCACGAGCACGGCGTCGGCCGGCACCGGTGCGGGGATCTCGCCGGGGCAGCCCTCGGGCGGGTGACCCGGCCGGCCCGTGACCTTGTAGAAGCAGCACACCAGCCGGTACTCGCCCGGCCCCCAGGTCCCGCCGCCGTGGGGAACCATCTGCTTACCGCAGACCGGGCACGGCACCTTGGGCCGTACCCGCATCCGGGGTTCGGTGAAGACGTGCGGCAGGCGGCGGTCGACGACGGCCCGGCGAGGCAGCGTGAGCCCGTAGTGGTCGCCCACGATCCGGTAGACGTCCGCCATGGTCGCGCCGGACCCGTCGGCGCGGTGGACGGCGGTGCGGGCCTCGACGAATCCGAGCTCGACGACCAGGCGCCGGGTGAGGGGGTGGTCCAGGGTCTCGGTGCGGTGCTCCACGAACATCCAGTCGCTCCTGCCGTCGACGTTGGCCCGGATCATCGGCGGGTCCATGGTGCTGTCCCAGATGTTGACGACGGTGTGCGTCGACCAGAGGTCCCGGCCCGGCCCGAGCCGGTCGGGGCGGTCGGTGGCCTCGGGCGACTCGACGGCGAACGCCCAGCCGTCGCCGGTGCCGCCCACCATGGCGAGGTCCGGCAGGTCCCACTCTCCGGGGGACAGCCTCAGCATCTCCGCAGCGGTGTCCGCGTCCATGAGGGTCCCCGGCTGCGCGCCGAGGCGTACCGCGAGTTCCTCGGGGGCGATCCCCTCGACCAGGGTGAGGGAGAACCCGAACTCGCGCAGCCCTCGGTCGATCCAAGCGATTCCGTCCGTCATGACCGGCACGTTAGCGGGCGGGAGTGACAACCGGCGGTGCCGCTCAGGCCGCGCCCGCGAAGTGCTCCCGCATCAGCGCCTGTACGGCGTCCAGCTCGCCAGCCGTCAGGGCCTCCAGCAGCGCCATGTGCTCGGCCGCGTCGGCGACGAGGTCGACGCGTGCCGGGGCGGCCGGCCCCCCGACCAGCGGCCACTGGGCCCGCCGGTGCAGATCCTCGGCGACGCCGACCAGTTGCTCGTTGCCGGACAGGGCGAGCAGCGCCCGGTGGAACACGCGGTCCGCCTCGGCGTACGTCGCCCGGCAGCCGGTGTGCGCCGCCCGTACCGTCGCCTCCGCCTGCGGCCGCAGCTCCGCCCACCGCTCGGCCGGCACCGTACGGGCCAGTCTCAGCATCACCGGCACCTCGATCAGCGCCCGCACCTCGGCCAGCTCGGCCAGTTCGCGCGCGCCCCGCACGATCACCCGGAAGCCCCGGTTGGGCACGACCTCGACGGCGCCCTCCAGCGCGAGCTGCTGCATCGCCTCGCGCACGGGAGTGGCCGAGACCCCGAAGCGCTCGCCGAGGACCGGCGCCGAGTACACCTCGCCCGGCCGCAGTTCCCCGGAGACCAGCGCGGTGCGCAGCGCGTCGAGGATCTGGCCCCGTACGGATGCCCGCTGGACGACGGGACGGGGGTGGGGAATCGGCGTCTCGCTGTGCGTGTGCTCCCCGCGCGCGGCGCCCTCGGGCCCGCACCGGTCCCGGTCGAGTTCCTCGGGGGAGAGCGCCCGCTGCTGGGCCGGCACGCGCAGCCGACCGGGGTCCTCCTGCGGAATCCCCGTACCGGCGGAGCCCTGCGTGCCCTGCTTCACGGGTCCTCCTGGCGGATGTATCGGTACTTGGGGAGATTACGGCGGCTTGTTACTCGCCCGTCAAGCACCTTAGGCGTACTGGCCCCCAGTTCAAATTGCGGCGACAATCGGTAAGGTAAGCCTTACCTTCAATCGCAGCCCTTGCGTCCCTCCCGAAACGGTGGTCCCGGCATGCCCTCAGCCCCGTCGGTCACGGCGAAGGCCTATACCCGTCTCACCGAGGCCTTCCCGGGCCTGACCGTCACGGAGCTGGGTCCCGACGCGCCGGCGCCCCGGGGTGGCGGCTGGGTCGCCGCGGCGGACCTCGCCGCGGGCGGGGCGGCCCTGGACGCGTTCCTCGCCTGGGACGACGCCCAGGTCGTACGGGATTACGGGCAGAAGGCCCGCCCGGACGTCATAGCGAGCTTCGGACTGCACCGGTACGCCTGGCCGGCCTGCCTGCTGATCACCGTGCCCTGGTTCCTGCACCGCCGGGTGCCGCGCTTCCCCGTGACGCACGTCTCGTACGACCGCACCGGCGACGGCATGCGGATGGCCGTACGTCCGCCGGAGTCGTTCGCCTGTCTGCCCGGCGACCCGGCGGCGGCGCTGCCCGGCGCCCGGGTGGTCCCGGACGAGGAGGCACTGCGGGCCGAGGTGCGGGCGGCGGTGGCCGAGCACCACGAGCCGGTGCTCGCCGGGTTCGGGCCGCGGGCCCGGCGGCGCGGGCGCGCCCTGTGGGGGATGGTGACGGACGAGATCGTGGAGGGACTCTGGTACGTGGCCCATCTGTTCGGGGACGGCGAGCAGGAACGGGCGCGGCGCGAACTGGAGCTGCTGCTGCCGGGCGCGACCGAGCCGTACGTCGGCTCGGCGGCCTTCCGGGAACTGACCGGACCCGACGGCCAGGCGCTGCCCACCCGGGACCGGGCGAGCTGCTGCATGTTCTACACCGTCCGCCCCGAGGACACCTGTGCGACCTGCCCGCGCACCTGCGACGCGGACCGGGTCGGCAAGCTCACCGCGACCGCCGCGAGTTGAGCCCCCCTCAGGCACCCCCCCCCGGGTGACGGGCGCCCGTAGGGGTGACGTAAGCTCACCCGGACGAGACTGCCCTGCGGTTACAACCGGTTCACAAAATCCTCACTCGTCTCGGGAACTTTCCGTGGAACCACCCGTACGGGTAGTCTTATTCGAACTCAACTCCCGCCCCTCAAGCGGCAGTTCGAGCAGAACGTCGCCCTGGGCATTCCCTTGCACTTCCTTGGCGGCCTCTTGCCCCGAAACCCCCTGAGGGACGGCGGGATTGGGCCACTATGGCGGGCGTTACGCCCTATCCCAATGCAAGGGACCCCAGATGAGACTGACCGACATATCGCTGAACTGGCTGCTTCCGGGCGCCGTACTGCTCCTGGGCATGCTGGCGGCGGTGGCGGTGCTCGCGCGCAGCAAGCGGTCCGGGGAGCACGCCAAGACCGACGACTCCTGGGAGCGCAGCGAGGAGCGCCGCAGGCGCAAGGAGGCCATATACGGCACCGCCTCCTACGTCCTTCTGTTCTGCTGTGCGGCCGTCGCCGCCGCGCTCTCGTTCCACGGTCTGGTCGGCTTCGGCGAACAGAACCTGGGCCTCTCCGGCGGCTGGGAGTACCTGGTGCCGTTCGGCCTGGACGGCGCGGCGATGTTCTGCTCCGTCCTCGCGGTGCGCGAGGCCTCCCACGGTGACGCGGCGCTCGGCTCCCGGATACTCGTGTGGACGTTCGCCGGCGCCGCCGCCTGGTTCAACTGGGTGCACGCGCCCAGGGGCCTGGGCCACGCGGGCGCCCCGCACTTCTTCGCCGGCATGTCGCTCTCGGCGGCCGTGCTGTTCGACCGGGCCCTGAAGCAGACCCGCCGCGCCGCACTGCGCGAGCAGGGTCTGGTGCCCCGTCCGCTGCCGCAGATCCGTGTGGTGCGCTGGGTGCGGGCCCCCCGTGAGACCTACAAGGCGTGGTCGCTGATGCTCCTGGAGGGCGTGCGCAGCCTGGACGAGGCCGTCGAGGAGGTCCGTGAGGACAAGGCCCGCAAGGAGGAGACCAAGCTGCGTCGCCGCGACCAGCAGCGCGTCGAGCGGGCCCAGCTGAAGGCGATCAGCCGAGGTCACGGCCGCTGGCCCGGCCGGGGTGGCGGTGGCGGCGGCGGCCGCCAGGTGGAGGCCCAGGCGGCCCTCGAGCGGGCGACCGCCGAGCGGGTTTCCGCGGAGCCTGCCATAGCGAACTCGGCGGAGCAGCTGCCCGTCCGCCCGCGGCCCTCCCTGCAGCCGGTTCGCCAGTCCGCCGACTCGTACTCCGTCGACCTCACCGCGGAGGACGACACGATGGCGCTGCCGCGCCTCGACTCCCTCGAGCGCAAGCTCAAGGACCTGGAACAGCAGTTCGGCTGACGGTCGGTCAGCGGCGGCACCTCGGGAAGGGGGCGCGACCTCGATGGTCGCGCCCCCTTCCCGTTCCCTCCGGCTTCAGGCCGCTCCGGCGGCCAGCTCGAACCAGACGACCTTCCCGGCCCCCTGCGCCCGCACTCCCCAGGAGTCCGCGAGGGCCTGCACCAGGACCAGGCCCCGGCCGTGTGTGCCCTCGTCGGCGCTCGGTCCGCACGGCCGGGGGCGGCCCGGAACCGAGTCCCGCACCTCCACCCTGAGGCCGGCCGGTGACACCGTGGCCGTCAGGACCGCGTCGTCGTCGGTGTGCACGAGCGCGTTGGTGACGAGCTCGCTGGTGAGCAGTTCCGCCGTCTCCGAGCGGCCGGGCTTCCCCCAGCCCCGCAACAGCTCGCGCAGCGCCCGGCGGGCCTCGGGCACCGCCCGCAGGTCCGCCCGCCCGAGTCTGCGACTGAGCCGAGTGTCTACGGTGTCGTCCCCCTCCGCGGTCTCCGTGTTCCGCTCCGCCGCCGAGGTGCCCGCGATCGCCGTCGGACCGCTGCCCCGTGCCTGCCTCTTCATGACCCCCGCCCGCGTGCCGATGTCGGTTCCCCTCTGCTCGAACACGTTCACGGGGATCCTTGCCCGGTCGGCACGGGGCCAGTCATGTCGAATCGCCCACGCCCAGGTGTTCGGCCATGTTCGAGGGGGCGCACACGACCTAGGCCGGACC
The DNA here is from genome assembly GCF_044465285.1 of Streptomyces sp. NPDC049687. NCBI lineage: Bacteria > Bacillati > Actinomycetota > Actinomycetes > Kitasatosporales > Streptomycetaceae > Streptomyces > Streptomyces sp. NPDC049687. The sequence goes on along the minus strand of NZ_JBITLN010000004.1, from coordinate 142,983 downwards.
GCGCCCGCGCCGCGCGGCCCGGCCGGTTCACCGGTGGTGAACCCGCTTTCCATACGGAGAAGACGGCGGTACGACCGCGCGGGCGGGCCCCTGAAGGGCGTACGCCCGCGCGGCCCGCGAGCCGTCCCCTCACCGCGTCGCGTCCCCGCCCCCGCCGAAGTTGGCCTGATTCCTTCGCCACCCGGCGTCGCGGAAGTCGGGGATGCGGGTGACGTTGTCGAACGGCTCGCCACTGATGCTGCGCGGGTTGCCTGCCGAGGCCTGGGCCGTCGCGCTCCGCACCCCACGCCTCCCCCACGCCCGCCTCCGGCACCAGCACCTCCCCCGCACCCGGCCCGAGCAGCGCGCCCACCGCCACGGCACCGGCCGGCGGCACCGCCTCGGCCCCGTCCTTCCAGGGCCGCACCGGCACGGTCCGCGTCGACGACCACGGCCGCGCTCCGCGTGCCCGCGCCGTTGCCTCACGCCTCCCAGACCGCCGCCGCCGTACGGTCGTCGGCGTAGCCCTTCACCCTCACCTGGGTGTCGGCGAGGAACGTCGCGAGGCCGGGCGGGGCGGGGTCAGACCAGCGCTTCGTGAGGTAGGCGGAGAGTTCGGGCTCGCCGCGCAGGGGGTCGGCGAGGCCACCCGTGCACATCAGCAGCGTGTCACCCGGCCGGGCCACGGAGGCCCGGAAGCGGAAGGGCTCACGGGGCGGCTCGGGGGCCGGGCCGTAGGGGCTCGGCGGGGTCGGAACACCGAGGTCCATGGTGAGCCGGTCTCCCTCCGGGGTCTCGGCGGGCAGCGCCCCGAACCCGACGACGGGCTCCCCGGCGACCTCGCCCACCCGCGGCTCGATGTCCTGCCACTCCCCCTCCCGCAGCCGGAACAGCCCGCCACCGCCGACGCCGAAGAAGACGCGCGTACGGCACTCGGGGTCGGCGGGCAGCAGCAGGCAGCGCAGGGTGGCCGTGTACTCCTCGGGCTCCAGGCCCTGTTCGGCGGCGCCGGCGCGGAGCCGGCCGAGACTGCGGTCGGTGAGGCGGTGCAGGCCGGACTTCAGGTCGCCGCGCCGGCCGGCCCCGATGTCCTGGACGAGGCGGGCGTGGCTGCGGCCCACGGCCCGCCCGATCCACCGGCACGCCTCGGCGGCCGCCCGGTGCGCTCCCGGCGTCGCCCGGGCGCCGGTCGCCATCGCGACCAGCACCAGCGCCTGCGCGCCCGTGCCGAACCGGGCGAGGAGCAGGGAGTCCCGGCGCGGCTCGCCCCGGTATCGCGCCGAGTCCCCCCGCACGGACACCGCGCGCAGCGCACAGGCCCCGTGCCGGGCCCCGTCCAGCACGGTGTCGGCGACCAGGTCGTCCAGCTCGTCCGGATCGGCGGGCGGGAGCGCGGTGGGCTCGGCGTCGTAGGTGGGCGGTCCGGAGCCGACGTATCCCCTGGGCGCGTCGCGGAGAACCGGGAGGTCGGGGGCGGTGGGGGTGGGGACGGCGGACGCGAGGGGGCCCGCGGTGCCGCTGACGGCGGGGGTGGCGGCCGGCGGGGCCTGGGGCGCCCGGTGGGCGAAGCCGGGGGGCAACGGACCGGGCTGGAAGGTCGTGGGCACGGGGGGTGCGTCGGACGGGGGCTCCCCGGGCGCCGGGGGGCGGTCCGGGGAACCGGGGGCCGGAAGGGGGGCGGACGGGGGAGGCGCAGGGGGCGTCGAGACGTCAGCGGGGCCCGCACCGGCATCGGGAGGAGGGGCGACGGCAGGAGTCGGGCCCGCGTGCCCCTGCCCCGCGTCCGGAGTGCCGCGCGGCGGTGGCACCGTGGCCCGCGGAGCCGACGGCCCCGACACCGGGTCGTCCGCCATCCACCAGTCGGCCCGCTCCTCCGGTACGGACCGTTCCGTGCGTGGCTCGGGAACCGTGTCCGCCGAGTCCGCCGACCGCACCGCCCCCGCCGCCGAGGCGAAGCGGTCGTCGAGGGAGTCGGCGGTGGGCGTGGGACCCGTGTCCGCGGTGGAGTCGTCGTACAGCTGCCCCCACCAGTCGTCCTCGGGACCGGTGGGCCTTCCCCCCTGCTGGCTCATGCCCCCAATTGTCCACCGCACGGCCCGGATGAAAATGGGGCATCCGGAAAATGCCTCACCGCCGAACATGCGTACGGGCGCCACGGCGCCGATCGACGGGCGGTCCCACCCCCACGGGAGGAGCGCCCGGCAGCCTTGCGGGCGCCGGGCCCACGTCCCCTCGCGCCCCTGTGCGTCAGGAGCCCGGACCGCGTTTCCCGTGCACCGCGTTCCTGGAGATCGGCGGTGCATGATCACGTCTTCCCGCCGTGGCCACACCTTGGCAGAGTGACATCCGGTACGGCGACGATGTGCGGTGGCGGCGGGTTGACGCCGTGACCGTTTCCCGCCACCGCTTGGATATCGGAGAAGAGCCGAGAAGGGATCCGCACCCGATGCTGGGAGCGACAGGGCTCGACGAGACGCACGCGTCGGCGTACCGGGCGCTGCTGTCGGTGGGCGCCGCCGACGTGCCCGGTCTCGCCCGTCGGCTGGCCCTCGACGAGTACGACACCGAGCGCGCCCTGCGCCGCCTGGAGCGGCACGGCCTCGCGGCTCAGTCCCCGGGCCGGCCCGGCCACTGGGTCGCCGCACCGCCCGCCGTCGCGCTGGGCGCGCCGCTCACCCGGCAGCCGCACGGGCTGGAGAAGGCGGCGGCGCTGCCGGCCGAGGAGTACCGGGAGGCGGCCGCCGAGCCGTCCGTGCACGACCTCGTCGAGGTGGTGACCGGGGCGGCGGCGGTGTCCCGGCGTTTCCTGCAGATCCAGTGGGGCGCGAGTGACGAGGTGTGCGCGCTGGTCACCGGCGCCCCGGTGGCCGTGACCGGCGCCGAGAACGACGCGGAGGAGAAACGGCCGTCCCGGCGCGGCGTGCGCCACCGCGTCGTCCTGGAACGGCAGGTCCTCCACCAGCCGCACGGCGTCACCGAACTGACCGAGGCGTTCGGCCTCGGCGCGCAGGTGAGGGTGGTGGACCGGGTGCCGACGAAGCTGGTCGTCGCCGACCGCTCGCTCGCCCTGGTCACGCTCACCGGCCGCTCGGCGGAGCCCACCGCGCTGGTGGTGCACGCCGGCGGTCTCCTCGAACTCCTCTCGGGCCTCTTCGAGTCGGTGTGGCGGGACGCCCTGCCGCTCGGACTCGGCGTGGACGGCGTGGTCGAGCGAAGCCCGGACGGCCCCGACGCCACCGATCTCGAGATCCTCTCCCTGCTGCTGGCCGGGCTGACCGACGCGAGCGTCGCCAAACAGCTCGACCTGGGCCTGAGGACCGTGCAGCGCCGGGTGCGGGGGCTGATGGAGCTGACGGGCGTGTCGACCCGGCTGCAGCTGGGCTGGGCCGCGTACGAACGCGGCTGGGTGACCCGCGAGCGGTAACGCCCGCCCACCTCTTGACCTGCGCTTTCCTCGCGCCTCCGGCACTCTGGGCAGATGGGAGTGTGGGAGCTCCTGCTGGTCGGTCTGGTGATCCTGCTCGGCCTGTGCGGAGTGCTGGTGCCCGGCGTGCCGGGGTCGTGGCTGGTGTGGTCCGCGGTCCTGTGGTGGGCGCTGAAGGATCCGCAGCCGGTCGCCTGGTGGGTGCTCGTCGGCGCCACGCTCGCGTTGTTCCTGAGCCAGGTGGTGCGCTGGGCGCTGCCGCCGCGCCGTCTGCGGGAGAGCGGCGCCACGCCCCGGATGGCGGTGTACGCCGGCGTCGGCGCGCTCCTCGGCTTCCTCCTGCTGCCCGTGCTCGGCGCGATCCCCGGCTTCATGGGCGGCGTCTACCTCTGCGAACGCCTCCGCCTGGGCCGCCACGGCGAGGCCCGAGCCGCCCTGCGCACGGCCATGCGCTCGGGCGGCTCCAGCGTTCTCGCCGAACTGTTCACCTGCCTGCTGATCGCGGGGGCGTGGCTGGGGGCGGTGGTGTGGGGGTGACGACGCCCCTACCGCGGCGCCCAGCCTCCCTTTACGAACCTGACCTCACGTTTTCACGACCCTCGTCTCACACTTTTCACGAACCTGGTCTCACGACCACGCTCCCTCGAGGGTGAGCAGCCGGACCTTGCGCTCCAGGCCTCCCGCATAGCCGGTGAGCGAGCCGTCCGCGCCGATCACCCGGTGACAGGGACGCAGGATCAGCAACGGGTTCGCGCCGATCGCGCCGCCGACGGCCCGCACGGCCGCCCTGGAGGCGCCGACACGGGCGGCGATCTCGCCGTACGTCGTGGTCGCCCCGTAGGGGACGGCGTCGAGGGCGTCCCACACCCGCTCGCGGAACACGGTGCCCTCCGGACGCAGCTCCAGCCGGAACTCCTTCAGCTCGGCGGCGAAGTACGCGGCGAGCTGTTCCTGGGCGGCGCGGAAGGGTCCCGGATCGTGCCGCCAGCCGTCCTGGACGGCCCTGCCGCCCTTCTGCCCCGGCAGGGACAGCGAGGTCAGCGCGCCGTCGGGGCCGGCGGTCAGGAGCAGGGCACCGAGCGGGCTGTCGGCACGGGTCCAGTACACGGTCATTATGGGGTCTCCTCCGCTGCACGCAGGTGGTGAAGGGCGTACGTCCGCCACGGACGCCAGGTGTCGGGGACGTCCGCGCCGGGCGGCGCGACGTCGGGGTCGCCGAGGGCGCGGGCCCGGATCGCCGCCACGGTACGGGCGTCCAGCCCGGGTACGGCGAGCAGGGCGGCCTCGGCGTCGTCCCGGTCGGCGCCGGGGTCGAGGCGTACGGTGCCGTCCGCGAGGGCCACGGCGAGCGGGCCGACGGTTTCCGCGAGGGCGGCCGGTTCCGGGAAGAGGTGGGTGAGGGTGCCGCGGGGCGCGTCCAGCGCCTTGCCGTGGGCGCGGACCAGCCGCTCGGCCTGCGCCCTCCCCACCAGGGCCCGTACGGCGTACTCCTCCGGGTCGGCGGCCCCCGGTGCGCGCAGCCCGGGCCGGGCGGCGACCAGTGGGGCGAGCCGTGGGTCGGCGCCGAGGCGCTCGTCGACGGCGTACGGATCGGCGTCGAGGTCGAACAGGCGGCGCAGCCGCTGGACGGCGGTGGTGAGGTCGCGCGGGTCGGTGAGGTGCAGCCGCGCGTCGAGCCAGCCGCCGGGATGGAGGGTGGAGGACCGGCCGGTGCCGCCCGGCCGTTCGTCGACGGCGACGATCCCGGTGCCGTACGGGAGGCGGAGCGTACGACGGTAGGTCCGCCCGCCGACGGGACCGCTCATCTCCTCCACCCCCGGCACCGCCTCACGTTCCAGCAGGTCGAAGACGTACGCCGCGTGGTAGGGGCCGCGGTGGGCGAGCCGCAGCGGGATGCCGGCGGCCGGGGCGGCCGTACGGCGGGAGGTACGCGCGGCGGCCGCCCGCAGCTCGGTCGGGGTCGCCGCGTACACGGCGCGGATCGTGTCGTTGAACTGGCGCACACTGGCGAACCCGGAAGCGAACGCGATCTCGGTGACCGGCAGTCCGGTCGTCTGCAGCAGGACCCGCGCGGTGTGGGCGCGCTGGGCGCGGGCGAGGGCGACCGGGCCCGCGCCGAGTTCGGCGGTCAGCTGCCGCTGCACCTGGCGGGCGCTGTAGCCGAGCCGTACGGCGAGCCCGGCGACGCCCTCCCGGTCGACGACCCCGTCGCCGATCAGCCGCATGGCCCGGCCGACGACGTCGGCGCGCGCGTTCCAGTCGGCGGAGCCGGGCACGGCGTCCGGACGGCACCGCCGGCAGGCCCGGAAACCCGAGCCCTGCGCGGCGGCGGCCGTCGCGAAGAACCGCACGTTGTGCCGTTTCGGTGTGACGGCGGGGCAGCTGGGCCGGCAGTAGATGCCGGTCGTCTCGACGGCGAAGAAGAACTCCCCGTCGAACCGCGCGTCCCGGCTGCGCACCGCCTCGTACCTGGTGTCCTGCCCGATGTCCTGGTCCGTCATGGGTTCCAGTCTTCGCCCGGGACGGGCACCCCGCTAGCGGAAATCGGACGTCACGGTGGGCGCGGACCGGTCACCGGGGTGGGGGCCCGCACCAGGTCACCGGGGAGGTGCCGGCTGCCACGGCCCCCGCCCCCGCTTGGCGTCCCCCGCCGCCCGGCCCTCCGCCTTCCTGCGCTTCCAGTCCCGGCGGACTCCGGCCCGCATCCGGGCGTCGGACTTGGCGACGATCCACTGGTTCTCCCGGACCAGTTTGCGGTAGCTCTCCAGCCGTCGCACGGGCAGTTCGCCGTCCTCCACGGCGGCGAGCACCGCGCACCCCGGTTCGGACTCGTGCGCGCAGTCGTGGAACCGGCAGCCCCGGGCGAGCTCCTCGATCTCGGAGAAGACCTGCCCGACCCCGCTGCCGGCGTCCCAGAGGCCGACCCCGCGCAGCCCGGGAGTGTCGATCAGGACGCCCCCGCCGGGCAGCGGCAGCAGATTGCGGGTGGTCGTGGTGTGCCGCCCCTTGCCGTCCAGGTCACGGGTGGCCCGGACGTCCATCACGTCCGCGCCGACGAGCGCGTTGGCGAGCGTGGACTTGCCCGCTCCGGACGCCCCGAGCAGCACGGTCGTGCCCCGTCCGAGGAGCGCTGCGAGTTCCTCGACGCCCTCGCCGTCGTGTGCGCAGACGGTGAGCACAGCGACGCCGGGCGCGGTGGTCTCCACGTCCTGGACGAGATACGCCAGGGCGGCAGGGTCGGGCACCAGGTCGGCCTTGGTGAGCACCACGACGGGCTGCGCGCCGGACTCCCAGGCCAGCGCCAGGAACCGTTCGACGCGGCCGAGGTCGAGTTCGACGGCCAGGGACATCGCGACCACGGCGTGGTCGACGTTGGCGGCGAGGATCTGCCCCTCGGACCGCTTGGAGGAGGTGGAGCGGACGAAGGCGGTACGGCGCGGCAGCAGCGTCCGTACGTACCGCGGGTCGGCACCCTCGGGATCGAGTGCGACCCAGTCCCCGGTGCAGACGACCTTCATCGGGTCGTGGGGGACGACGAACTCGGTGTCGGCGCGGACCGTTCCGGCCGGGGTGACGACGTCGCACAGGCCGCGGTCGACCCGTACGACACGGCCGGGCAGGAGACCCTGCTCGGCGTAGGGGGCGAACTCGGCCGCCCAGCCCTCGTCCCAGCCGTGGGCGGCGAGAGGGTGCGACGAAGCCGAAGAGAGGAAATGAGGCAAGGGGAACCCTTCACAGGGCGGCCCCGGCGGCGCTCACGGGCGCGAAGAGACGAAAGAAGAAGGAAAAGGTCAGCCGGGGACCGCGGAGGTGGAGTGGACGATCGTCTGGCTGCGGCGAGCAGCACCCGTGTCGGTGACAGTCATCGGTCGCACCTCCCTTTCTCCTGCGTTCCCAGGACTCCGTAAGGCTAGGGAGGCGCACGGGCGGACGCCAACGGTTTTCTTCCGCGGCCGACACCCGTACGGACCGTCACGGCGGCACCGCGCGGCGTGGTCCCGGGTGGTTCACTGGCGGAATGCCTTTTGAACGCTACGGCGTGCTGTCCGGGACTCTGTACCGTCACTACCGCGACCGGCCGGACGACCAGGGCCGCTGGTTCCACGTCCATGTGGAGGTGGACGCGCCCGACGGGCGCTACCGGTGCGCCGTCGACGTCGACAGCCACAAGTCCAACGTCGGGGTGCAGTGGAAGGCGTTCACGCTGGACGCCGACGCTCTCGGGCCGGTCCCGGCGCTCGGTCCGGGCTGCCACGACCTCGGGCCCTCTCCGGACTCCGGCGCCCTGGACTTCCTGCGCCATCCGGAACTGGTGGACCGGTCCGGTGTCCTGTTCCAGCGCCGTCCCCCGTCCTGGCTGCAGGACCTCCTCGACCTGTTCGGCTCCCGGCCGTGGCACGCGGGCTCCAACATCGACGCCGCCACCGCGCTGGAGGCGATCCTGGTGGAAGGGCGGCCCACGCTCGTCTTCGGTGAGCCGTTCGACGACGACCCCGAGGGGGACCTCGGGATGCACAACATCCACCAGAACCAGGGCGATCCGGCCGGTTCCCAGTGGTCGCCGGAGAACGGGATCTGGCAGGACGGCGCGACGCTCACCCAGCGCCCGGACGGCCGGTACGACGTGTTCGTGAACAAGTTCTCCAGCCAGGCGGGACACACGGACAGCGCCGGTCGCCCCGTCGTGTGACGCCCGCCCCGGGCGGTTGCCCCGTCGTCAGGAACCCGCGCACTTCCGCCCGTTGAGCGTGAACCCGGACGGTGCCGTGTTCGTGTCCTGCCAGGAGGCGAGGAAGCCGAAGCTGAGGGTGCCGTGGGCGGCCACGGACCGGTTGTAGTCGGCGGCCGTCGCGGTGACCCGGGTGCCGTGCTGTGCGACGCTCGCGTCCCACATCTGATCGACCCTCTGCCCGTCCTCGAAGGACCAGGCGACCCGCCAGGAGTCCAGGGCGACGGCGGAGGTGACCGTCACGGTGGCCTGGAAGCCGTCGGGCCACTGATTGACGAGTTCGTAGCGGACCTCGCAGGCGGCCGCGTCGGAGCTCTCGCGGGTGCCCGCGGTGGACGAGGTGGTGCCCTGGGGTTCGGGGTCGGGCTTCTCGTGGTCGCTCGCGCTCGGCGAGTCGCTGCCGGAGGGAGCCGGGGACGCGGAGGACGGCAGGGCGGAGGTCTCGGGAGTGGCGGAAGGCCGTGGGGAGCCGGGGCCGGCCACCGGGGTGCTGTCCGTGGGGGCACCCTGCGCACCGGTGTCCATGTCGTCGCCCCCGAACGGCATCAGCGACGCGGCGAGCGCCAGCCCCGAGACCAGGACGGCGGCGACGAGCAGCCCGTTGCGTCTCAGTCGCGCCCTGCTCGCGACGGCACGCTCCGCCTCGCCCTGAGGGTCCGGCGTGTCGGGGCGTCCCCCGCCCAGGCGGACCTCGGCGGCCCGGCGGCGGCGCTCCAGGTACGCGAGGCCGCCCCAGCCGATGACCCCGCCGGCCAGCGCGGCGGGCAGTCCGCCGCCGTGCAGCCGCAGACAGGCCGCGGCCTCCGCGCACTCGACGCAGGTGGCGAGGTGCCGGGAGAGGTCTTCGGGGGTCTCGGCGCCGGGCGAGCGGGTGACGGCGTCGAGCAGCCGGACGTAGGAGCGGCACTCCGCGCTCATCGGCGTGTCGAGATGGTTGCGGTGGCAGCGGTCCCGGAACAGGCCGCGCACCGCGTTGAGTTCCTCCACGGAGGCGTCCGGGTCCAGGCCCTGCCGGCGCACGACGGAACGCAGCGGCAGCGCCTCCACCTCCGCCAGCCACAGCAGGGTGGCGTCCGCCTCCCCCATGTCGCGCAGTCCGCGCAGGGCGATGGGGCGGCGCAACGGCGGGCCGGTGTACCGCCAGGCCTTGTCGGAGTTGAGCCACAGCCGCAGATCGGGGTCGAGTTTATGACCCTGTCCCTGGGTCTCCCAGGCGGCCGCCGTGGTGCGTACGGCGGTGAGCAGCATGGGGATCCGGGGCAGCCGGGACGAGCGGCGGCCCGCGCCTCGTGCGGTACCGTCCTCGGCGGCGCGGGCCTCCTGTATGCCGAGCGCGAACGCCTCACGGGCCAGTTGGTTGGCCGCGGTCGAGCCGGAGGTGCACAGGTCCGCGTACGACAGGACGGCGTCCCAGCACTCGGAGAACAGCGCTGCCTCGGCGGCGTCCTTGGGGGTCGGCAGGTCGGGCATGGGTCTCCTGCATTCAAATGCGAGGTCAACTCACCATGACGGCAATGGGGTTGGGGGGAACCTCGCGGCAGAGACCGAGGATTTCACGTTACTCACACAACTGACAAGCGCCCTGTTCAGATGTCATGTCAGGACGTCTGGACAGGCGGCCGCGCCCTTCCCCACCCTCTGGTACGGACGCGGACCGCCCTGTGTTCAATGGCGGTGCCGGGACTATACGGCCGCCGTGTCCCGCGCCGGAAGGGAGTCCATGAAGGAACTCACGGAGAACACCGCGCGGCCGGGCCCGGGCGGGCCGTAGCCGGGGGGCGAGGAGAGCCCGAAGTCGTCCATCGTGGCCCGGTAGGCCTCCAGGAGACGGATGTGGTACTCCAGCGGCGCGCCCTGCGGGTTGGCCTTGCCGAGCGGGGTCGTCGGCTCCGGGCACCAGGTGGTGAAGCGGGGCGTGATGCCGTGGGACATGAAGAAGCGCAGGCCCTCGGTGGTCGACGCGATCGCCTCGTCGACGGTGGTGAATCCGAACGGCTCGGCCATCTCCACGCCCGCCACGAAGTTGGGGATGACGTTGCGCGCGCCGAACACCTCGGCCGAGTCCAGGATCCTCTTGTGCCACTCGTCGCGGCCGACGTACCGCTCCTTGCCCGGGCAGTACAGCTCGAACAACCGCCGGTCCCACACCTCGTAGTTGGGGTGGTAGATCTGCACGCCGTAGTCCTTGAACCGCTGCACGTCGTCGCGCGGCAGCGCCTGGGCGACCACCTTGCCGATCCAGCGGCCCGGGAAGCGCTCCTCGATGGCCTTGGCGTAGTGGCCGTAGAAGTCGGCCTCGTCGCGCCCGGCGACCGTCTTGGTGATCGCGCCGCCGGTGAGGGTGTAGGCGGTGGAGACCTTCGCGGTGTCGTACCGGTCGATGATCTCGAGGGCCTCCAGCACCTCCTCGACGTCCTTGACTCCCGTATACGGTCGACCGGCGGCCTTGTGCTGGCGCCAGTTGTGGTTGATGTCGCAGTACTGGCACTCCTCCTTGGCGCCGAAGTACTGGCAGACCCGGAAGACGGTCAGATAGATCAGATAGCCCCACTGGATGGTCGGGGCGACCTCCATCACCGACTTCCCGTTGGACAGCGTGTGCCGGTAGTACTCGGGCATGGGCGGCACACCGACGTCGGCGATGCGCTTCCCGTCGAGGTAGAGACCGAGGAGCCCCTCCTCGTCCGCCGCCACCCGGTACGGCGAGGACGGGTTCACCCGCACGGACACGACGGTCCGCCGCAGGTCGTACGGTCCTCCGGTGAGGATGATCTCCTCCGGCGGGCGGCGCAGCGCGGCCTCGCCCAGCTCCGGCAGGGTGCCGTGGTCGAAGGAGAAGATGAAGTACGACTTCGGCTTCACCTCGCCCGATTCGTTGTCGCTGAGGGCCGAGGCGTCGAATGCCACTCCCCCGCGCAGCAGGTCCTCCTTGAAGACGGCCTCCCGCGGCACATGCGGAAACCGCTCCATCAGATCCTCGACCAGCGCGGTACGGCTGCCCATCCGTCTCTCCTCCCGGCTCAGGCGTACGACTCCTCACGGTATGCCCCCGTGGGCAGGGGGGTGGGGGCGGGGGCCTCGTGTTGCGGGCAGGGTAGGTTCGACCAGGGCATTCAGGGTGGTCGATCTCCTCGGAGGGGCGGGCAGTCGTATGGGCGGGACCGTGACGGACGGGGCCGGGCAGCACGAGGCGGGGCGGCACGGGACGGCGGGCGGGCGGCCGTGGCGCAACTGGGCGGGCAACATCACCTTCACCGCCGGGGAACTGCGCCGGCCGGACTCGCCCGACGCGCTGCGCGCCCTCGTGGCGAGAAGCGGGCGGGTACGGGTGCTGGGCAGCGGGCACTCCTTCAACACGCTCGCCGAGCCGGGCGCCGACGGGGTGCTGCTGTCCCTCGGTGCGCTGCCGGCCGAGATCGACGTCGACACGGCGGCCCGGACGGTGCGGGTCGGCGGCGGGGTGCGGTACGCGGAACTGGCCCGGCGGGTGCACGAGCACGGGCTCGCGCTGCCGAACATGGCGTCCCTCCCGCACATCTCCGTGGCCGGTTCGGTGGCGACCGGCACCCATGGGTCGGGGGTGCGCAACGGGTCGCTCGCCTCCTCCGTGCGGGAGGTGGAGCTCCTCACGGCGGACGGCTCGACCCTCGTCATCGGGCGCGACGACCGGCGCTTCGACGGGGCCGTGACCTCCCTGGGCGCCCTCGGGGTGGTCACCGCGCTCACCCTGGACCTGGAACCCGGCTACGAGGTCGAACAGCACCTGTTCACCGAGCTGCCCCTGGAAGGGCTGGACTTCGAGGCGGTGGCGTCGGCCGCGTACAGCGTGAGCCTGTTCACCGACTGGGGTGCGCCCGGTTTCCGGCAGGTGTGGCTGAAGCGGCGCACCGACCAGCCCCTCGCCGTCTTCCCGTGGGCCACGCCCGCCGCGGAGGCGCTGCATCCGGTGCCGGGGATGCCGGCGGTCAACTGCACGGAGCAGTTCGGGGTGCCGGGGCCGTGGCACGAGCGGCTGCCGCACTTCCGGGCGGAGTTCACGCCGAGCAGCGGGGAGGAGCTGCAGAGCGAGTATCTGCTGCCGCGGTCGGCCGCTGCCGGAATGCTGTATGCGATCGACGGGATCCGGGAGACGGTCTCCCGTGTCCTGCAGACCTGCGAGGTGCGGACGGTCGCCGCCGACGAGCAGTGGCTGAGCCCCGCGTACGGCCGGGACACGGTGGCGGTGCACTTCACCTGGGTCGCGGACACGGCAGCCGTGCTGCCGGTGGTGCGGGAGGTGGAGGCCGTGCTGGAGCCGTTCTCCCCGCGGCCGCACTGGGGGAAGGTGTTCGGGATCCCGGCCACGGTGGTTCGTACGCGGTATCCCCGGATCGGCGACTTCGCGGAGCTGGTACGGGAGCTGGATCCGGCCGGGAAGTTCACCAACGCCTTCGTCCGGGACGTCCTGGGGGCCTGAACCCGCCACCTGGTCCCGGACTTTATAAAGCCCCTTTCCTAACCCCTTGTCGAACGTCCTGGCACGCCATAGCCTGTCGCCGCGCCGGTCCCGTCGCCGGTGCCGGAACCGGTGCCGGGTGGCGAAGGGAATTCGATGAAGCGCGGCACATCACGTGACATCCGCACCGCGAACCGCTACGAGGTGCTGCGCCAGATCATCGCCGCCTCACCCACCTCCCGGCAGGAGCTGGCGGCCGCCACCGGGCTCTCCCTCGCCACGGTCGCCACCCTGGTCGGCGAACTGCTCGACCTCCGCATGATCACGGAGGTCGGGTTCGAGGACTCGGCGGGCGGCCGCCCCCGGGGCCTCGTGGCCGTGAACGCGTCGGGGGGCGCGTTGATCGGCGTCGACATCGCCGAGACGTACGTCCATGTCGAGCTGTTCGACCTCGGGCTGAACGTGCTGGGTCGCGCCGAGGAGGACATGCGACCCGGCGAGAGCCGGCCGGAGCAGGTGGTCGGCCATGTCGCCGCGGCCGTCGGCTCGGTGGTCGCACAGGCCGGAATCGAGGCGGCCCGGGTGCTGGGCGTCGGCGTGAGCGTGCCCGGTCAGGTGGACCGGGACACCGGCATCGCCGAGTACGCGCCCAACTGGGACTGGCACGACGTGCCGTTGCTCGACCTGCTCTCCGAACACATCGCGTATCCCCTCTACTTGGACAATCCGCTGCGCGCCGGCGCGGTCGCCGAGCTGTGGTTCGGGGCGGCGCGCGGGCACGGGAACGCGGTCGTGGTCAACCTGGGGACGGGCGTCGGCGCCGGACTCGTCCTCGGCGGCGGACTGCACCGGGGGGTCAGCAACAGCGCCGGCGAATGGGGGCACACCACACTCGTGCTCGACGGCCGGCTGTGCCGCTGCGGCAACCACGGCTGCGTGGAGACATACGTCGGCGCGCCCGGCATCATGCAGAACCTGCGCGAACTCAGCCCGCAGAGCCCGCTGTTGCATCCCGACGACCAGACCGCCACCATCGACGCGCTGGCCGCCGGCGTCTCCGCGAACGAGCCCGTCGCCGTCAAGGTGGTCCGGGACACCGCCCGTTACCTCGGTGCCGGCATCGCCAACCTCGTCAACGTGCTCAACCCCGAGGTGGTCGTGCTGAGCAGCTGGGTCGCCGCCCGGCTCGGCGAACCCCTCCTCGCCGAGGTGCGCGAGGCCGTCGCCCGGCACGCGCTGAAACGGCCGCTGGCCGCCAACCGGATCGTCCTCTCCCCGATCCCCACCGACCCCGCCTGTCTGGGCGCGGCGACGTTCGCGCTCGAAGGGGCGCTGCAGTCCGTCGGGCAGAGGAGCACCAGACGCACGACCGCGGCAAGGAGCCGTACCGCACCGACGCCATAGATCAGCGAACCGCACCACCTTCACGCCGACGGAAGGGACGCAGTGGTGACGCGCACCGACAGGACCGCCCGCGCGGCCGCCCCGGCCGAGGCCTCCCCCCGCCCCACGACGAGCCGGCCGAGAGCTCGCCCACGGCTTTCCCTGAGCTGATCCCGCCGCGACACCCCCTGAACCGAGGGCCGCCGGACCCTGACCCGGCGGCCCTCATCAGCCTGCCCGCTTCCGCCCCGGCCGCTCGCGTTCGCCATCCCGAACCGATCACAACGCTTCGAACAGGCTTCGTCCAACCCCTTGCCGAAGCCTTAGCCGAAGGTTAACGTCCCGCTCCGCAAGCCGATTTGAGCCACCTGGCAGCTGAGCCATGGAGCCGTAGCCGCACTTCGAGACAAGGACGTCAGCATGTCGGCAATGAGCAACAGCAACTGGTCCCGTCGTTCTCTCTTCCGGGCCGCCGCGGGCATGGCCGCGGCCGGCACGCTGGCCGCCTGCGGCAGCAACAACGGCAGAGGCGGCGGCAGTTCCGGCACCAGCCTGACCCAGTACTTCCACGCCTACGGCGAGCAGGGCACCGAACAGGCCATCAAGCGGTACGCGAAGGCGTACAAGGACGCGAACGTGACCACGCAGTGGATCACCGCCGCCGACTTCGAGAACAAGCTGTTCGCGACGCTGCTCACCAAGAACGCGCCCGACCTGTTCGAGTTCCACCCGCAGATCCAGATGGTCAAGAGCGGTCAGGTGGCGGACCTGACCGACATCATCGACCCGGTCAAGGACGACTTCAACCCGGCCGACATCGCCTCGCACACGGTCGACGGGAAGGTCTACGGCGTCCGGATGATCGACGACCCGCAGTTCTTCTTCTACCGGCCCTCGCTGCTGGAGAAGGCCGGCGTGAAGGTGCCGGAGACCCTCGACGAGCTGATCGAGGCCGCCGCCAAGCTCACCACCGGCAAGGTCAAGGGCCTGTACCTCGGCAACGACCTGCACGCGGTCATCAACCCGATGATCTGGTCGGCCGGCGCGAACACCCTCGACGACAAGAACCAGATCGCCTACCACACGCCGGGCGTCGTCGAAGGCCTGAAGAAGATGCGCCAGTTGTTCACCAGCGGCCACCTCCTCCTCGGCGCCCCGACCGACTACTGGGACCCCTCCGCGCTCAACCAGGGCCTGTGCGCGATCCAGTTCTGCGGGATGTGGGCGATGCCGCAGTTCCAGCAGACGCTCGGCGACGACATCGGGATCTTCCCCTTCCCGAAGACCATCGACTCCGGCAAGCAGTCGGTCTACAACGGCGGTTGGTCGATGTTCGTCAACGCCAAGGGCAAGAACGTCGAAGCGGCCAAGGAGTACGTCAAGTGGCTGTGGATCGACCAGAAGAAGTACCAGGAGGACTGGGCCACCTCCTACGGCTTCCACATCCCGCCCCGTGCCTCCATCGCCCAGTCCGCCACCAAGCTGCAGTCGGGCCTGCCCGCAGAAGGCGTCAAGCTCTTCAACGAGTTCGGGCACTTCGACAACATCGGCTGGACCCAGGCCATGATCACCGCGCTCGAGGACGTCTTCGCCAACAGCGTCCGCAAGGGCGGTGACCCGGAGGCCGCCCTCGACAAGGCGGACACGGCCGTCAACCGCGAGCTCAAGAAGCTCTTCGGATAGGCCGGCGGGCGGACCACGACATGCCGACGACCACCAAGCTCGACCTCGCGAGCCCCGCCCCGGCGAAGGCCTCCCCGGCCAAGCCTCGGCGGGGTCTGCGGGGCAACAGCACCTTCAACTTCTGGCTCTTCTGCGGACCGTTCCTCGTCGGGCTGCTGATCTTCATCTACGTGCCCATCGGCTGGAGCGTCTGGCTCAGCTTCTTCGACGCGCGCTTCACCGTCACGCCGGACAAGTTCATCGGCTTCGACAACTACCGGTACATGCTGACGAACGACGACTTCGTCGGCTCACTCGGCACTTTCACCGTGTTCGCCGCCTTCATCGTCCCCACCACCTGGGCACTCTCGCTGGGCCTCGCCCTGCTGGTGAACCGGCTGCGGTTCATGCGGGCGTTCTTCCGCTCGGTCTTCTTCCTGCCGACCGCGTGCTCCTATGTCGCGGCGGCGCTGATCTGGAAGATGTCCATCTTCAACGGGGTCCGCTTCGGCCTCGCGAACACGGTCCTCGACTGGTTCGGGGTCGACAACATCGCCTGGCTGGTCACCCCCGACCCGCCCTGGTACTGGCTGGTCATCGTCACGGCACGGCTGTGGCTGCAGTCCGGCTTCTACATGATCCTCTTCCTGGCCGCGCTGCAGAACATCCCGGGCGAGCTGTACGAGGCGGCCGCCATCGACGGCGCCAAGCCGGGCTGGCAGACCTTCCGCCACATCACGCTGCCCCAGCTGCGGGCCACGTCGACCGCGGTGATCCTGCTGCTGCTCATCGCCGCCTACCAGGCGTTCGACGAGTTCTACAACCTGCTGTCCAAGACCACCTGGGGCCGTCCGCCCCTCGTCGAGCTGTACTACACCGCCCTGGGCGAGAACCAGGACTACGGCGCCGGCAGCGCGGGCGCGGTCATCCTGACCGTGCTGATCGTCGTCGTCACCCTTTTCCAGGGCAAGATCATGGGCTTCGGAAGGGGTGAGGAGTCCAAGTGACCACCACAACGCCCGAGATACGCGGGAGCAAGACCCGCCGCAGCCACGGCATGATGGGCAGCACCGGCCTCTACATCGCGACCGGCGTCGCCGCCCTGCTCTTCCTGATCCCGTTCTACCTGCTGGTCCGCAACGCGCTCTCCACCGACGCCGACATCACCGGAGAGCACTGGAAGTTCTTCCCCACGCACCTCGAGTGGGGCAACGTCGGCGACGTCTGGAACGACACATCGGTGCCGTTCGCCCGGTCGATGTGGAACTCCGCGGTCGTCGCCGTCCTGCACACCACCGGCGTCCTGCTGGTGTGCTCCCTCGCCGGGTACGCCCTGGCCCGCATCCCGTACAAGCACTCCAACAAGATCTTCTACGCCGTCCTGGGGACCCTGATGGTCCCGACCGCCGTCACGTTCGTACCCAGCTTCGTGCTGGTTTCGTCCCTCGGCTGGGTGGACACCTACCGCGGCCTCATCATTCCGGGTCTGTTCAGTGGTTTCACCTGCTTCCTGTTCCGGCAGTACTTCCTGGGGTTCCCCAAGGAGCTGGAGGAGGCGGCACGCGTGGACGGGCTCGGTTACTGGGGCGCGTACTGGCGCGTCGTCGTACCCAACTCGCTGAACTTCTTCGCGGCGATCGCCACCATCACCTTCATCAACGGCTGGAACTCCTTCCTGTGGCCGCTGGTCATCGGCCAGGACCCGAACGCCTGGACCGTCCAGGTGGCGCTCTCCAACTACACCACCGCCCAGACCGTGGTCTTCCACCAGATCTTCATGGCGACCGCCATTTCCATCCTGCCCCTGTTGTTCGTGTTCCTCTTCCTCCAGCGCTGGCTGGTGCAGGGGATCGCGCAGACCGGCATCAAGGGCTGAGCTAGGAGACAGATGTCCTTCCGCACCACCAGCACGACGACGGCCGTGGATTACGTCGAGGATGTCTCACCGGGCGGCGGCGCCCTTCCGCCCCGCGCCCGGTACGCCACCTCGGACGCGAAATCCCTTTCGCTGAACGGCAGTTGGCGGTTCCGGCTGTCACAGACGGCGGACGCCGAGGACGACTCCTTCGCCGCGGACGGCTACGACGCCGGGGACTGGGCCGAGGTCACGGTCCCCGGCCACTGGGTCCTGCAGGGCGACGGCGCGTTCGGGTCACCGATCTACACCAACCACCTCTACCCCTTCCCGGTCGACCCGCCGCGGGTGCCGACCGAGAACCCGACCGGTGACCATCTGCGGGTCTTCGACCTTCCGGCGGACTGGCCCGACCTGTCGGAAGGCGGCGCGGTCCTGCGCTTCGACGGCGTGGAGTCCTGCGCCCGGGTGTGGCTGAACGGCACGGACCTCGGCGAGTTCAAGGGCTCACGGCTGCCGCACGAGTTCGCGGTCGGACATCTGCTGAAGCCCGCGGGCAATGTACTGGCGGTCCGCGTCCACCAGTGGTCGGCCGGCTCCTACCTGGAGGACCAGGACCAGTGGTGGCTGCCGGGCATCTTCCGTGACGTGACCCTGTTGCACCGGCCGGCGGGCTGCGCGCTCGACTTCTTCGTGCACGCCTCCTACGACCACGTCACGGGCGAGGGCACCCTGCGGGTCGACTCCGACGTCGACGGGCGGGTGACCGTACCCGTCCTGGACATCGATGTCGCGACCGGGACGACGGTCACCGTGCCCGTGCGGCCGTGGACGGCGGAGACCCCGCACCTGTACGACGGTGTCCTCGCCACCGAGGGCGAACGGGTGGCGCTGCGGATCGGCTTCCGTACCGTGGAGCTGGCCGACGGCCTGATCAAGGTCAACGGAAAGCCGGTCCTCTTCAAGGGAGTCAACCGGCACGAGTGGCACCCGGAGCGCGGCCGCGCCCTGGACCTGGAGACCATGCGCGAGGACGTGCTGCTGATGAAGCGGCACAACGTCAACGCCGTCCGCACCTCCCACTACCCGCCCCACCCCGCCTTCCTCGACCTCTGCGACGAGTACGGGCTGTGGGTCGTCGACGAGTGCGACCTGGAGACCCACGGCTTCGTCGAGCAGGCCTGGCGGGACAACCCCGTCGACGACGACCGCTGGACCCCGGCCCTCCTGGACCGCGCCGCCCGCATGGTCGAGCGGGACAAGAACCATCCGTCGGTGGTGATCTGGTCCCTCGGCAACGAGGCCGGCACCGGCCGCGGCCTGACCGCGATGGCCGAGTGGATCCACGCCCGCGACACCTCGCGCCTCGTGCACTACGAGGGCGACATCGACTGCCGTGACACCGACGTGTATTCGCGCATGTACGCCTCCCACGAGGAGGTCGAGCGGATCGGCCGCGGACTGGACGGCGGCACGCACAAGCGCCGCCGACTCCCCTTCATCCTCTGCGAGTACGCGCACGCCATGGGCAACGGCCCCGGCGGACTCGCCGACTACCAGCGGATCTTCGAGGCGCACGAGCGGGTGCAGGGCGGCTTCGTCTGGGAGTGGATCGACCACGGCATCCGGCATCCGGAGCTGGGCTACGCCTACGGCGGTGACTTCGGCGAGGAACTGCACGACGGGAACTTCGTCTGCGACGGCCTGGTCCTCCCCGACCGCACCCCCTCCCCCGGCCTCGTCGAGTTCAAGAAGGTGATCGAACCGGTCGCCCTGGAGGGCTCCGGCGACGGCACGGTCCGCGTCACCAACAAACAGGACTTCGCGGACCTGTCGGCACTGGCCTTCACCTGGGCGTTCGAGGCCGACGGCGAGACGGTCGCGGAGGGCGGCCTGGCGGTTCCCGCGCTCGGTGCCGGCGAGTCGGCGGACGTGAAGCTGCCGCCGCTCCCGGCGGCCGTCCCGGCCGGCGCCGAGACGGCCTGGACGGTCCGCGCCGTCCTCGCCGAGGACACGCCGTGGGCGGCCGCCGGCCATGTGGTGGCCTGGGGCCAGGTGCCCGTCGCGGCACGGGCGGTGCCGGCCCTCGCCGCGACCGGCGGGCCGGTCGCCGACGGGCGGATCGTCACCCTCGGCCCGGCCACCTTCGACGCCCGCACGGGCGCGCTGCGCGCCATCGGCCCGGTGGAGGTGACCGGCCTGCGCCTGGACGTGTGGCGGGCGACCACCGACAACGACGACGGCGCGCCCTGGCAGTCGGACATCCGCCACGGCGAGCTCTGGCGCAAGCTGGGCCTGCACCGCATGCGGCACCGCCTCGACGCGGTGGAACTCGGGGGCGACGCGCTGACGGTACGCACCCGGGTGGCCCCCGCGGCCTGGGAAGTGGGCCTGTCGACGGTATACAGGTGGACGTCGGACGGCGACCGTATGCGGCTGACCGTATCCGTCACGCCCGAGGGCGACTGGACGGTCCCGCTGCCCCGGCTCGGCGTGCGCTTCGGACTGGCCGAGGCCGACGCGGTGACCTGGTTCGGCGGCGGTCCCGGTGAGGCGTATCCGGACAGCAGGATGGCATCGGCGGTCGGCCGTTGGCAGTCGACGGTGGATCGTATGCAGACTCCCTACGTCCGTCCCCAGGAGAACGGCGCCCGCGCCGACGTCCGCTGGGCGGAGCTCGGAGGCCTGCGCATCGAGGGCGACCCGGAGTTCTGGTTCACCGCCCGGCGCTGGACGAGCGAGCAGTTGGACGCCGCCCGGCACCGTACCGATCTGACGCCGGGCGACACGGTCTGGGTCAACCTCGACCACGGCCAGCACGGCCTCGGTTCGCAGTCCTGCGGTCCGGGTCCGCTTCCTCAGTACTTCCTGGACGTGGCGCCCGCCGAGTTCTCCTTCGTGTTCTCGGCCACCCGGTGACCGGGAGATCCGGCGGCCGGACCGCCTCTTGGTCGATTAATGGATTGACCATGTGATCGACATTCCGACACCGTGAGGAGCCTCTCCCGTGGCCGTGCCGGCCCCCCAGCCGGCCGGCCGCGCTCCACTGGAGGTTGAACGAGTGAGCGGCACCATCCAGGTGCGCGGTCTGTCCCGCACCTTCCACACCACCGTCCGCCGACCCGGCTTCGCCGGAGCGCTGCGTTCCCTGGTCAACCCGGAGCGGGTCGCCAAGCACGCCGTCAGCGACATCACCTTCGACGTGGGCGCGGGCGAACTCCTCGCCCTGCTCGGCCCGAACGGAGCCGGCAAGTCCACCACCATCAAGATGCTCACCGGTATCCTCACCCCCACCTCCGGCGAGGCCCGCGTCGCGGATGTCGTGCCGTACCGGGAGCGGGAGCGCAACGCCCGCAACATCGGGGCGGTGTTCGGGCAGCGCACCCAGCTGTGGTGGGACCTTCCGGTGCGCGAGTCGTTCTCGATCCTGAGGGACATCTACGAGGTGCCGAAGGCCGAGCACAACGCCCGCCTCGAGGAGTTCGACGATCTCCTGGCCCTCTCCGCCTTCTGGGACACCCGGGTGCGGCATCTCTCGCTGGGCCAGCGTGTGCGCTGCGACCTGGCGGCCGCGCTGCTGCACGACCCACCCGTGGTCTTTCTCGACGAACCCACCATCGGCATGGACGTGGTGGTCAAGGAGCAGGTCCGCGAGTTCCTCCGGTACCAGGTCGAACAGCGCGGCCGTACCGTCCTGTTGACCACCCACGACATGACGGAGGTGGAACGGCTCGCCGAGCGGGTGGTGCTGGTCAACCACGGGCGGCTCGTACTGGACGGCACCCTCGACGAGATCCGCCGGAAGTTCGGCTCCACCTGGCAGGTGCGGGCCACGCTCGCCGATCCGCACTCCGAGGTCGCCGCGCTGCCGGGAATCGCGGTGGTCCGTCACGAGGGCGCCCGGGTGGTGTTCGGCCCGGACGGATCTGCCGCGCCGACCGTGCACCAGGCGCTGAAGTCGGTCATCGAACGGTACGAGGTGACGGACATCGCGCTGGACGAGGCGGATCTGGAGGACGTCATGCGGGCCGCCTACATCCACGCGGAGGCGCTGTGACGGCGACGTTGCGCGCGTGGCGCGCCGCCCGCGTCACTCCGCTGGGCGAGCTGCACGCCCCGCCCCGGATGACGGCGGTCCTGCTGCGGCTGGTCGTGCAGGTGGTGCTGGTGGCGTCCCTGTGGCACGGCCTGTACTCCCGCACCGGCACCTCGGCAGGCCTCGACGAAGGCCAGGCGGTCACGTACGCGGTCCTGGCCGTGCTCGCCTCCCGGCTGCGGGAGTTGGACCAGTTCGCGGGCCGGGACACCGTGATCCAGCACATGTACTACGGCACCATCGTCTACTGGTACCTGCGCCCGCTGCCGCCGCAGCGCTACTACGCCCTGCGCGCCCTCGGCGAGCAGGTGTACGGCTTCGCGTGGGCGCTGGGCGGCTACGTGGTGTGTCTGGCGGCCGGGGTGATCGAGCCGCCCGGGTCGGCCGCCGTGGCAGCGGTGTTCGCGCTCAGTCTGCTGCTCGGCCAGTGGGTCCTGTACTACGTGATGCTCGTCCTGGACCAGCTGTGCTTCTTCACCATCCGCAACAACTCCGCGATGCTGATCCTGATCTTCGCGCAGAACCTGCTGTCCGGGGTCTACGCGCCGCTGTGGTTCTTCCCGGACTGGTTCATCAGGCTGAGCGGCTTCCTGCCGTTCCAGGCGACGCTGAACGTGCCGCTGTCCCTGTACATCGGCCGGATCCGACTGTCCGACGCGGCGGTCCAGTTGGCGGTGCAGGCTGCCTGGGTCGTCGTGCTGGCGCTGTTCACCCGGTGGGTGTGGCGGCGGGCCGCGCAGCGCGTGATCTCACAGGGAGGCTGAGGTGTCGGTGAAGGCCCTGCGCATCGCGTGGCGCATCACGCTGCTCAACATCCGTGCCTCGATGGAGTACCGCAGCGAGTTTCTGCTGAACATCGCGATCGGCGCGATCTGGCAGGTGTCGGTGATCGTTTTCGCGACCGTACTGCTGTCCCGGTTCACCGGGATGGGCGGCTGGGACAGCTCGGAGGTGCTGCTGATCCCGGCGACGCGGATGCTCGCGCACGGTCTGATGGTGCTGCTGCTGGGGCGGGTGCACTTCATCGGGCGGCAGATCCAGGAAGGGAAGATCGACATCTATCTGCTGCGCCCCATGCCGGTGCACCGCCAGGTCCAGCTCGCCTTCTTCCCGACGAACGCGATCGGCGACCTGACCGTGGCCACGGGCCTGATGGTGGGCGCGATCGGCCGCAGCCATCTGGACTGGACGGCGGGCAGGGTCTCGTATCTGGTCGCCGCGGTCGTGGGCGGCATGCTGCTGGAGGCGGCGCTCTTCACGGCGGTGGCCGCCGCCTCGCTGCGCTTCCCGGCCGCCGACTACTGGAGCCGCTGGCTGGAGGAGCTCCTCGGCACCTTCGGCAGCTACCCGCTGAACGTGCTCCCGCGGGCGGTCGGCGGCCTGCTGACCTACGGCCTTCCACTCGCGTTCGTCGCCTATCTCCCGGCCGCCGTCCTCACCGGCCACGGCCACGACACCGGTGTCCCCTACTGGCTGGCGGCGGCCTCTCCCCTGCTGGGTGTGCTGGCGTACCTGGGCTCACGCCTGCTGTGGCGGTGGAGCCTCGGGCGCTACACCGGGGTGAGCGGATGACCGAGCGATCCGGCCCACGGGAGTGATGCGCCCCGTCCGCAGGGGGCTCACCTTGTGCGGTACGCCCGGACGAAGGCCGCGACGCCGCCGGTGATCAGGCGCTCCGTCTCCTCCTTCGGCAGCGGCAGCACCCCGTAGTGGGACTGTTGCGCGATCGTGTGGGAGACGAGGGCCATGAAGTGCGTGGCGGCGAGGGAGGCGTCGCCGTGCAGGTCGAGCAGGCCGGCGTCGGCCAGGCCCGCCAGTGCCTCGGCGAGTGCCCGGCCGGCCGGGCCCGGGCCGGCGTCGCGCCAGGCCTGGAGCACCTCCGGTGGGACGTGGTCGGCCTCGGCGTGGATGTGGCGGACCAACGCGAAATGGTTCGGGTAGTCCTCCATGAGACCGACGAACGCGCGGGCGAGCGCGACGAGTTCGCGTTCCAGGTCCTCAGGGCGAGGCGGTCGCGCCGGGTCCAGCACGGCGTGCAGCCGGGCGATCTGGGCGTCCTTCACCTCGCCGGAGGTCCAGGTGACGACCGTGCGGAACAGCTGAGCCTTGCCCCCGGGGAAGTGGTTGTAGAGCGTGCGCGTCGACACACCGGCCTCGGCGGCGAGCGCGTCGACCGAGGCGCGCGCGTACCCCTCCCGCCCGAAGACCGTGCAGGCCGCGCCCGCCATCGCGATCCACTTCTCCAGTTTGCGGGGGGAGTACTCCCGTTGCGCCGCCTCCCTCCACGCGTCGTTGGTGCTGCCCACTGCGTCTCCTCACGTCCTTGCCCGAGCCCATCCTGACTCATGGCCCAGCTACTTACAACGAGCGTTGTACTTTTACAACGAGCGTTGTACTTTCGGGGCGTGAGGCCGCACGGAGCGGCCGTCCCGCCCCTTCGGGGGCACAGGGAGAACGAGGGGGACACACCTATGCCCAGCCACGCCGTCACACCCGGTGAGGAGACTCCTCTGCGGGTCGCCGTCGTCGTCGCCAGCGTCCGCGAGGGCCGTCAGGGCCGCCGCGTGGCCGAGTGGTTCCTCGGCACCGCGGCCGGCCGCGACGACCTGGACCTCGACGTCGTCGATCTCGCGGACGTCGATCTGCCGCTGGTCATGCCCGGCTGGGGCGGCACGGCGAGCCCCGAGGCCGCGGCGGCGCTCGCGGAGGTGTCACCGCGGCTGGCCGCCGCCGACGCCTTCGTCGTCGTCACGCCCGAGTACAACCACAGTTTCCCGGCCGCGCTGAAGAACTTCATCGACTGGCACCACCCCCAGTGGCAGGCCAAGCCGGTCGGTTTCGTCTCGTACGGCGGCCTCGCCGGCGGTGTCCGCGCGGTGGAGCAACTCCGGCAGGTCTTCGCCGAGTTGCACGCCACGACCGTACGCGACTCGGTCAGTCTGCACGGCCCCTGGTCCGGGCTCGGCGAGGACGGCCGGCCCCGGGACGCCACCGTCTGCGAGGGCGCGGCCAAGGGCATGCTCGGTCAACTCACCTGGTGGGGCCGGGCCTTGCGGGCGGCGCGCCGGGCCCACCCCTACCAGGGCTGAAGGGCGGACGGCATGGCAACGCCTCGGGCCGTGGACGCGCCGCCGGGAAGCGCTTCCGCGGACGCCCTGAACCGCACTCTCGTCGTCGTCGTCATCGGCTCGGTGATGTCGGTGCTGGACATGACGATCGTCAACGTCGCACTGCGCAGCCTCGCGGAGGCGTTCCACGCCCCGTTGCAGACGACCCAGTGGGCGGTCACCGCCTACACACTGGCGCTGGCCGCCGTGATCCCGACCACCGCTTGGGCGATGGCACGCGTCGGCGCCAAGCGCGCCTATCTCACCGCGCTCGTCCTCTTCACCCTCGGCTCGCTGCTCGCGGCCTGCGCCTGGTCCACGGTGACCCTGATCGCTTTCCGGGCGGTGCAGGGGCTCGGCGGCGGCCTGCTGATGCCCGTCGGCATGGCGATGGCGATGGGCGCCGCGGACCGGGACCGGTACGGCCGCACGATGGCCCTGCTCGGACTGCCGATCCTGGTCGGCCCGGTGGCCGGCCCGGTCCTGGGAGGCTGGTTGCTCGACGCCACGTCCTGGCGTTGGATCTTCCTGATCAACCTCCCGGTCGGAGCGGTGGCCTTGGCGCTCGCCGCGAAGCTCTTGCGTCCGGACGCCCCCCGCGGCACGGCACCCGCGCCCCCGCTCGACGTACTCGGGCTGCTGATGCTCTCACCGGGCCTCGCGCTACTGCTGTTCGGACTGGCGCACGGCGGCGAGCGGGGCGACTTCGCGTCGCCGGGCGCCCTGGTGCCGGCACTGACGGGTGCCGCCCTGATCGCCGTGTTCGTGAGGCGGGCGCTGTCGGTACGTCACCCGCTGCTGGACCTCGGGCTGTTGGCGGACCGCACGTTCGCCCTGGGCATCGCCACCCTGGCGCTGTTCACCTGCGGTTACTTCGGGTCGATGCTGCTGGGCCCGGTGTACTGGCAGCAGGTGCGCGGCTGGAGCCCCACGGCGACCGGGCTGCTCGGGGTGCCGTTCGGACTGGCGGTCGGTACGACCATGCAGGTCGCGGCGCGGAGTGTCGACAGGGTGTCGCCGCGGCGGCTGATCCGCGCCGGGATCGCGGTGGGGGCGCTCGGTATGGCCCTGACGGGTCTGCAGATCGGCGCCGAGGACGTGCCCGCCTGGCGACTGGTCTGCGCGACGGCGGTGATCGGGGTCGGCTCCGGGATGGTGCTGCTGCCGACGATGGCGACGGCGAGCCGCGACCTGCCGAAGGACCGGATGGCCGCGGCGAGCACGGCCCTGAGCATC
Source organism: Streptomyces sp. NPDC049687 (assembly GCF_044465285.1). Lineage (NCBI taxonomy): Bacteria > Bacillati > Actinomycetota > Actinomycetes > Kitasatosporales > Streptomycetaceae > Streptomyces > Streptomyces sp. NPDC049687. The sequence goes on along the minus strand of NZ_JBITLN010000004.1, from coordinate 117,077 downwards.
AACTCCCAGGTGTGCGCGTCGGTCGGCACCGCGCTCCTCTCCGTCGTCCTGGGCGCGGCGGGGCCGGACCCGGCGGGTTTCCGCACCGCCTACCTGGTCGCGGCCGGACTGCTCGCGCTGGCGCTGCTCCCCGCGACGGGGCTGCCCGCCCACAGCCAGAAGGACTGAACGGCCCGGGACAGGGCCGGTACCCGCCGACGCTGCGTCCCGTTGGGGGTGATATGACGCCCCGTCACCCCCGCCCCGCGCCGCGTACCGGTGACAGCAGCGCGGTCCCCGCGACCAGGACACAGGCGCCGCCCGCCACCAGTGCCACCGGGGCGGTGCCGTGCCGCTCCGCCGTCCAGGTCAGGACGGCAGCGCCGACCGGGGCGGCCGCGTAGTGGAGGTCGGAGGTGATCTCCCGCGATCGGCCGCCGCGCGCCCCGTACGCCACTGGTCCCCCTCCGGATTCCCCGGCAACCCTACGTCCCTCGGCGGCGACACAGAGGGGAAGCACCCGCATCCCCACTCCCCCACCCGAGGAGCAGCCGTGCCCCCCACACCGATAACCCACCACCGTCGGCGCCGCGTTCTGCGACCCGTCCCGCTCGCCGTCGTGGGCGCGCTGGTCGCCGCGGCCGCCGTCGCGCTGCCGCGTCTCACGCCCGAGGCCTCGGCCGCCACCACCTTGCGCGGATACGCGGACGGACGCGGCGTGAAGATCGGCGCGGCGGTCGGTGACACCCCGCTGACCTCCGACTCGTCGTACACCACCGTGCTGGACCGGGAGTTCAACTCGGTGACGGCGGAGAACGCGATGAAGTGGGACGCCGTCGAGCCGAGCCGGGGCAGCTTCAACTGGGCGGCCGCCGACCGGCTGGTGGCCCATGCCGCCGCCCACAACCAGGGCGTACGGGGCCACACCCTCGTCTGGTACGCCCAGTTGCCGTCCTGGCTGAAGAACGGCGGCTTCTCCGCGAGCGAGCTGAACACCGTCCTCAAGAGCCACATCGACACCGAGGTCGGCCGCTACAAGGGCAAGGTGTACGCCTGGGACGTGGTCAACGAGGCGTTCAACGAGGACGGTTCGATGCGTAGCTCGCTGTGGCAGGACAAGCTCGGCACCGGTTACATCGCCGACGCGCTGAAGTGGGCGCACGCCGCCGACCCCAACGCCAAGCTGTACATCAACGACTACAACATCGAGGCGGACAACGCCAAGAGCGACGCCCTGTACGCGCTGGCGAAGCAACTCCTCGCCCAGGGCGTGCCGTTGCACGGCATCGGCTTCCAGTCGCACTTCGAGGTGGGCAAGCTGCCGACGTCGATGAAGGCGAACCTGCAGCGGTTCTCCGACCTCGGCCTCGAGGTGTCGGTCACCGAGCTCGACATCCGCGTCCCACTCCCCGCCTCCTCCGCCGAACTCGCCCAGCAGTCCGCCGACTACAAGACGGCGAGCGAGAACTGCCTGGGAGTGCCGCGCTGCGCCGGGGTCACCCTGTGGGGCGTCACCGACAAGTACTCGTGGGTGCCGGGCACGTTCAGCGGGTACGGGGCGGCACTGCCGTACGACGAGGGCTACGCGGCGAAGCCGGCGTACACCGGCCTGTCGAACGGGCTCAATCCGAACGCGTGACCGCCACCGGTCCAGCCGGGGCATGTCGTCCCGGCCGACGCTCACGGCAGTCGGCGCGCGGTGAACCGGTGTGCGAGCGCGGCGCGCACGGTCCACGATGATCCGTATGTACGCCCCCTTCGACGCGCCCCGCCCCCGTGAGGTCCGGCCCGGCGAGTACCCGGTGTGGGACGAGGCGCTGGCCCTCGTCAACCGCGATCTGACCGCCCAGCTCCCGGGCCGAGGGCCGTTGCGGCTGATGGCGCTGCCGCCGTGGCCCGAAGAGCTGGAGGAGCTGTCCGACGGCGAGCAGGCGTCGGAGCACGTGTACGTCACCATGCCCGACGGCCGCTGGCACGGCGACGACCTGGGCCGGGAGCCGGACGGCACCACTTCCGGCGTGCTCACCGCCGTCGCGGAGGCGGCCCAGGACACGGTGCTGGAGTGCCTGTGGCAGGTGTGGCCGGTCTGCGACGAGCACCGGCTCGGGATGCACGCGGCCGTGGCGGAGGGCCGGCCGGTGTGGTGGTGCGCGGGCGGCCGCGGGCCGGGGGATCCGGAGCACGTCGGGGCGGTCGTCGGTGAGCTGCGGACGCCGTACCGCCCGCGCGGGGTGCGCCGCAAGGAGCGCGGACGGAACAGACGCGGTGACCGTCAGGGATGAACCGACACCCGCCGCGGCACCCACCCGCCGCGGGGCGCGGCCGAGCCGCTGCGCCCGGGGGACGACACCGCGCGCCTCCTTTCGTCCGGTGAACGACCTCCGACGCTGACGCACCACCACCCCTGCGCCGCCGGCCAGAACGCCGCCAACGGCCGCGCCGACGGGCCCGACGTGGACCGCGGCGAGTGCGTCGACGCCGTGTCGAGGGCATGGGAAGCGCTCGACCCCGACGACCACCCGTTCACCGGGCCGTCGCGCAGCAGACGCGCGCCCACGACGCCCCGGAGGCCCGGGCGCGCGCCGGCGACCGCACCCGGGGGCCGCCCGCCGCTCAGCCGGAGGCCGAGGCCTCCCGCTCGGCCGCAGTGCGCTCCACGCGGAACTCGTTGCCCTCCGGGTCCGCGAGGACGACCCACCCGGCGCCGTCGGGACTGCGCCGGTCGGCGACGAGCGCGGCGCCGACGGCGAGCAGGCGTTCGACCTCCTCGTCGCGGGTGCGGTTCTGCGGCTGGAGATCGAAATGGATGCGGTTCTTGACGGTCTTCCCCTCCGGGACGGTGACGAAGAGCAGGCCGGCGCCCTCGACCAGCGCCTCCTCGTCGCCGGGCTTGACGTCCTCGTGGACGGGCAGGGCGAGGACCTCGGACCAGAAGCCGGCGAGGGCGTAGGCGTCGGAGGAGTCGATGGTCAGGCGCCGACGCGGCCCGCCCCGGAAATCCCTTCCGCCCCGGCAACCTTCTCCCGCCCGGCGGCGACCACGGGCCATGAGATCTGCACGACGCACGACGCGCCACCGCCGTATCCGCGCCGCCCGCAAGCCCGCGATCGGGGCCCTCGCGGCAGCGGGAGTGCTCGCCGGCGCGTGGTACGCCACCGCCGGGGCGGCGACCGTCGCCCCGAACCTCGCCCCCACCAGCACCGCCGTGACCCTCACGGCCAAGTTCCCGTACCTTTCGGCCGGTTACAACAACACGCGCGAGTGGACGCGGACGGCGACCGCGGTGGCCCCGAACGGCACGCTGCGCGTGGCCTGGCCGGCCGCCGACGGCGTCCACGTCACCCCGCTCACCGCCGCCGGGAAACGCTCGGGCGCGGACACGGTCGTCAAGGGCGCCAAGGAGGTCGGCGGCCTCATCGCGCACGACGACGGCTTCGCGCTGCTCACCCGCGTCTCCGACACCAACAAGTGGAAGGAGACGGCGGCCGCGATCGTCCGCTTCACCAAGGGAAGGCAGACCTTCCGCACGAAGCTCACCGGTACCGCCTCCCACGACACCGCCCCGCTGCTCGACGGCCAGCTCACCTGGAACGGCACCAAGTACGGCGCGTACTTCGTCGTGCACGGCGCGGGCGGCTTCGCCGACGGGCACTACGGCGACAAGCTCACGTACCTCAGCGCCAAGGGAGCCAAGCTGAGCGGCGGTTGGAGCTGGGGGTGCAGCCACAACGAGGGCATCGCCCTGCACGCCGAGACCTCCGGCGCCTTCACCTCACTCTGCTTCGACGACTGGCGCTCGGGGCTCTTCGTCACCACGGGGATCGGCGCCCCGGACACCGCTCCCGTCGTGCAGCGCGAGCAGTGCTGGGCCGGCTACTGCGGCGGCACCTTCCCCGGCCGTACGGGCGACCTCGTGAAGTCCTCCACCGGCCGTTACGCGACCGCCTTCGCCTCGCGCGGGGCCGCCTCCGCCAAGAAGAACCCGGACGACTCCAGCGGCCGCGGCTGGACGGTGAAACCGAAGACCGGCACCCACCAGGTCGCCGTCGCCTTCATGAAGAACCGCAACTCCGGCCCCGGCAAGGCGCTCCACCTCACCGCCGCCGCCGGTACGGAGAACGTCAACGTCCACCTCGCCCCGTACGGCAAGGACCGGCTCCTGCTGTCCTGGGAGTCCCTGAAGAACGCCAAGTGCGCCGACGGCACCTGCACCGGCACCTTCACCGGCACCCATCTGCGTCTCATCGACTGGACGGGTAAGTTCCAGAGTGCGGACAAGGTGGTGAGCACCCGCATCACCGGCGATATCGCGGTCCTCAAGGACGGCTCCCTGACCTGGGCGTACGCCCCCGTGACCCCGACGTACGCAAAGGCCCTCACCGGGGCCTCGCCGACCACCACGACCCTGAGGATCGCCCGCCTCAAGCCCTGACAGCCTGTTGGCCTACTCCCGGGCAGCCCGTCCGCCCGCAGGTCATGGGTCGGCCGCCGCGGCGGCCTCCGTCCCGTCCTGTGCAGGCAGGGGCATGGCCGCCAGACGCACGGTGACGCCGGTCACGACGGCCAGGGCGATGAGCCTGCCGATTTCGCCCTGCCTCCAGCTGGAGACGACCAGGCCGAGGGAGGGGATGCGCAGACGTCCCAGACCGAGGACGGAGGAGGGTGGCACCGGGGTGGAGTCGACCCGGCCGTTGTGGTCGCCGGCGGTGATCACGTCGCCGTTGCGCAGGACTTTGGCCACACGGTGGATGAGCAGCCGGGGCGGTCGTGCGGGATCGGTGGCGACGACGACCTGACCGCCCTGGGGTCTGCGGCCGTGCAGCGGCTGATAGAGCACGACGTCTCCCGGCAGCAGCTTGGGACGCATGGAATTGCCCAGTACGACGGTGGCCTCCCACCCGAGCACCAGGGGAGGAGCGTGGGCCCACAGGAGCAGGCCGAGCACGATGGTGAGTCCGACGCGTGCCGCCATCACCGTGAGGAGCCTGGGCCAGAAACGGGTTCTGCTGCCGGCTCGGAAGAGCGATGGCGGGCGTCGCGTGGGCGAAGTGAGGGAGTGGGTCATCTAGGCGGACTGGGCTTCCCACGTGAAGTTCACATTGGGTGTGGTGCCGCCCTGGCTGGTGTCGGGAGCGGTCGCGCTGAAGGTCCAGGTGATGCGGAAGGTCTTGGTCTCCGGCGGGTTGCCGGTGAGCGTCCAGGGACCGATGCCGTTGGCGTAGTTGGTGCGGGTGGTGGTGAGGTTCTCCAGCGTGCCGGTGTAGTCGGTGGCTCCGGCGGGCGTGAAGCCGGTGCAGCTGGAGAACGAGCCGCCGGTGCCGTCCTCGACGGTGATGTTGAGGTAGGGGCTGATGTCGTTGGCCGGCGGGTTCGCCGTGGAGGTGTACATCTTGATCGCGGTGGCGATGCTGGCGGTCGAGGTGATGGCGATGCACCGGGACCCGCTGTCGCCGGGTGCCAGGTTGGTGAGCTGGAACATGGGTGCGCCGCCGCTGTCGTTGGTCAGATTGACCGATCCGGCGGTCCATTTGTTCCCGGAGTTCGTCGTCGCTCCGGAGAAAGCGGCATAGGAGGCGTGCCAGACCAGTATGCCGCTGAGGGCCAGTCCCACCGGTACGGGTACGACGTACGCCAGCATCCTGAGCCGGGACCCCTTCACACTTTCACGTCGCCTTTTTCTCATGCTTCGAGGAATAGCCTGAATCATGTGATTGTAGGCGCGACTGTTCGAGTGGTCCCGGCGCGAACCTCTCTCACTCCGGCGGAAATTGTTTACTTCACGGAGAAAGTGCTGTACGCGTCCGGACCGGTCTTGAGGACGCGGCTGACCGATCCGGAGATCTGGGTGGGTGTGGTGCGGGTGGTCGTGTCTCCCGTGGCCAGCTGACCGTAGGTGTTGTTCCCCCAGCACCACTGGGTGTTGTCGCCGCGTACGGCGCAGGTGTGGGCCCGGCCGGCCGTGATGGTCGCCCACGTCACGGCGGTACCGACCTGGACCGGGGCGAGACGGTCCGTGGCGTCCCCGAGGCCGAGCTGGGAACTCGCGTTGCGTCCCCAGCACCACAACGTGCCGTTGAGCTGCGTCGCGCAGGTGTGGATCCTTCCGGCCGAGACCGCGGACCAGCCGTTGGCCGTGCCGACCTGCACCGGGCCCGTCCGGTAGGTGGTGTCCCCCAGGCCGAGCTGACCGTAGGTGTTGTCCCCCCAGCACCACAGGGTGTGATTGGTGCGCAAGGCGCAGGTGTGGGTGTAGCCGGTGGCCACGGCCGTCCAACCACTGCCGACCTGCACCGGACCGGTCCGGGTGGCCAGGTCGCCCAGCCCGAGTTGGCCGGAGGAGTTGCGCCCCCAGCACCAGAGGGAGTGGTTGTTGCGCAGGGAGCAGGTGTGTTCGAACCCAGCCGCCACGGCGATCCAGGCTGTCGCGGTTCCGACCTGCACCGGACCGTTCCGGTTGGTCATGTCTCCCAGCCCCAGCTGACCGGCGTTGTTCCGGCCCCAGCAGTACAGCGCCCGGGTGGTCTGGGTGGCGCACGTGTGGGTCTCCCCGGCGCTCATCTCGGCCCAGCCCGTGCCGGCGACCTGGGTGAGGACAAGCCGTTCGGTGGTGTCGCCCAGGCCGAGCTGGCCGTAGGTGTTGGCGCCCGTGCACCACATCAGGCTCGTCTGGCGCGCACAGGTGTGGGTCGGCCCCACCGTCACACGCTGCCAGGATCCGCCCGTGTTCACCGGGGTCGGGCTGCTGCGGTCCTGTTTGTCGCCGAGGCCGAGCAGCCCGCTCGCGTTGGAACCCCAGCCGTACAGCGTACCGATGGCGAAAGCGTCCGTCGCGGCCCACGATCCGGTGGCCGAGGTCGTCGCGGAGAACTTCGCCGAGGCGACGGGGAGGGCGAAGAGAGCCGTGAGGATCGCCCAGGCCGCCACGGCGAGCGCGGCACGCCGATGACGAACTTTCCCCCGGTCTTGACGATTGTGTGATTTCCGCCGGGCTTTGGTGGGCGATTCAAGACGGCGCGGCAAGCACGACGGACATCTCACATGCGTACCATCGGCGCATTCTGCCGCCACTTGAGTCCGCCCGCTCTCGGTCACTCCATTCAGGCTCCCGCCATTCGAGTGAACTCACCAGCGGAATCTTCCGGTGGAAGACCGGCGCATCGACTCTGAGGACACGTCACTCACTCCACTCCAAAGGAGTAGTCATGCATCTTCCCTCTGCCGTGCGCCGCCCCATCGGTTCACCCGCTCGCCTCGCCATGGCCACCATCGGTGCCGGCGTCCTGGCCGTCGCCCTCACGGTCTCCCCCGCCTCCGCCCAGTCCGGCGCCTTCATCTGGTACGACAGCAACGGCGACACCCAGGCCATGATCGACCCGATCGGTGTGTGCCTGGAACTCGTCCCGGCCGCCGACCCGGCCTACCCCGTCGACAACGCCACCGACGCCCGCATCCAGGTGTTCGCCGACTCCTGTGAGGACGATCCGCTCGCCGACCTCAACCCCGGCGACCGCGAGATGCTCAGCCCCGCCACCGCCGCGTACCACATCAAGGTCTGGCCCACGGACTGACGGACTTCTCGGTCCGGGTCCGGCGCCGGGTGGGACGGCGGTCGGACCGGTGTCGGAACGACGGCCCACGGCAGCGCGTGTGCCACGCACGGTCCTGGGCACCACTGACGACGTTCTGGGACCCCTACGCCGACCTGACCCGTACGGCATCCCCGGAGACGCTCACCACGACCTCCGGCCCCCCGCTCCAGCGGACACGGATGCCGTCCGGGTTCTCCACCCGCACGGACACCGTCTCCTCCAGGGGGAGGGGTTCCGGCTCCGCGGTGAGCCGGGCGAGCGCGACGAAGAGGGCGCCGCTCTCCCCCGTAGTGCCCGCGAGGGAGTCGCCGGAGCCCTCCAGGCCCAGGGCGGGGACGAGCTCCGCCCGTACCCCGTCCCCGGCCGCCCACCCCGTGACCCGCACCGGGGTCCCCGGCGCGGCCCCCGTCACCAGATGGACCCGCACCTCCGTCGCCCCGTGCGCCAGCACGACACTGGTGACCCGTACGTCACCCACGTCGTGCCGCGACGCCGCCCAGCCGTCCCCCGTACCCAGCGGCTCGATGCCCGTACGACTCGGGTCGTCCCCGACGATCACACTGTTGTCGTACGACGGCGAGGGCGCCGTCGCCGTCGAGTACGCCAGCCGGGTGTAGTACGGGTCGTAGCGGACGTCCTCGCTGCCGTGGTTGTGCAGCCGGACCAGGCCGTCCGAACGCGTCGACTGCAGCAGCCAGTTGGGCGCGGCCACCGGTGTCACCGCGTCCTCCCGCTCCGCCGGGCCCGGCTCCTCCGCCGCCGTCCACACCTCGTGGTCCGGGGACAGCAGCAGGCCGAGGAAGCCCTTGCTGGCCCAGTAGGGGGAGGCGGGGCCCGAGTAGCCCTGGAGGACGGAGGCGTCGGGGCCGTGCCAGCCGAGGGTGAGCAGGCCGCGCTCGTCCACGGCGCCCCGTTCCAGGAAGTACTTCAGGGCACCCGATGCCAGCCGGCGGGTCTCGCCGGGCGCCAGGGGGGTGCGGCCGGTCAGGGCGCCCAGCCAGAGCGGGGCGGTGGTCGCGAAGCGGTAGGTGAGGGAGCGGCCCTGGCGCAGGGGTGCGCCGTCCCCGCCGAACAGGCGGGCGTAGTCGGCGAGATGGGCCTCCAGGCGGTCGCCGTATACAGTCAGCAGTCGACTGTCGTCCGCGAGCCATGCGTGCAGCACCGGATACAGGTGCATCGCCCAGCCGTTGTAGTAGTCGTACTTGCGGCCGTCGCCGTCCGTGTACCAGCCGCCGCCGACGTACCACTCCTCGATCCGCTCCAGACCGCGGTCCACCGCCTTGCGGGACGCTTCGGCCTCGTGCCCGATCTCCTGGAGGAAGCCGCCGACCGTGACGGGGAACAGTTCCCAGTTGCAGGGCCAGGCCTCGGCGGTCAGGGCGTCGCCCAGCCAGGCCGCCGCGCGTTGCCGTACGGCGTCGTCCAGGCGGTCCCACAGGAGGGGGCGCGTCAGCCGCAGCGCGAGGGCGACGGACGCGGCCTCGACGAGCGGCTGGCCGCGGTCCTCGATGCGGGGCCAGACACCCGAGACCCCGGCCGCCAGGCCGTCCGCGTACCGCTGGAGTGCCGTCTCGTCGCGACGGAAGGCGGCGAGGAGCAAGGTGCGGGCGTAGCCCTCCAGCCCGTCGGAGAGACGGCCCGACCAGCTCTCCCGGTCGCCGGGAAGGTGGTAGAGAGCTTTGTCTTCCGTGGCGTACGGCTCCACCGCGGCCAGCAGGGCGTCGGCGGCCGCCTCCCAGTGCTCGCGGGTGTAGCCGGTGCGGGGACTGAGGGCGAGGTCGGGCGGGGGCAGGCGCATCAGGGCTTCTTTCCTCGACGGCGACGGGGGCAGGACCTGAGGGCGTCCCGGTTCCGGTCGGGGCGCCCCCAGGCGTCTCATCCCACCCGCACGGTGCCCTTCGGCACCAGGTGCCGGGCGACGAGTGCGTCGCGGACCAGGCCCGCGTAGACCGTGGCACCGTGCACGGAGGTGTGGGTGTTGTCGCGCTTCTCGTTGTAGAGGTACAGCGCCTTGGAGCCCTCCACGCCCAGGGACTCCACCAGCGCCTTGGTTTCGGCGGTCAGGTCGATCAGCGGTACGTCCTGCGCGGCGGCGACCGAGCGGATCACCGCCGGGTGGTCGACGCCGAGGCCGTTGACCAGCAGGGCCGTTCCGTTGTTCAGCGTGCCGTCGGAGTTGAACCAGCGGCGCACGACGGGGGTGACGAGAACCGGCCTGCCACCCTTTTCACGGACGCCTGCCACCAGTGTCTCGAGGTTCGTCCGGTACGTCACCTCGTCGGTCGTCTTGTCGTTGTGCGCGAGCTGGACCAGAACGAGGTCGCCGGGGCGGATCAGCGGCCGCACGGTGGCCCAGAGCTGCGGGTTCTGCAGATAGGTGACCGTACTTTCCCCGGAATCCGCGTAGTTGGCGACCGAGACACCCTTGCGCAGATACTGCGGCAGCTCCTGGCCCCAGCCGGTGTAGGGGTCGCCGGGCTGGTCGCAGACGGTGGAGTCACCGATGAGGAAGATCTGGCGGGCGTGCCGGGCGGGGGTGACCCTGATGTCGGCGAGGGCCGGTGCCGCTCCGCCAAGTGCCAGATCCAGGCCTGGAGTTCCCTCGGCCGCCGTCGGTTCTCCCTCGGGGGTACGGACGTCGACGGTGAAGCTTCGGGTGACGCGTTCGCCGGCCGGTACGGCGGTCTCGGGGAGCAGCGCACGGCGGGTCTCGCCGCTGACACTCGTGCTGGAGTCCGCGTCACCGCCGAGGAGGACCTGGACGTCGTAGGTGCCGGGCGGGACGTCGAAGTGGCAGGCGGTGGCGGTGCAGTGGTCGATGCCGAGCGGCGCGGGGCGCTCGTGCGCCTGAGCGGTGGCGGGCAGGCCCGCGAGGACGGCGGTCAGGGTCAGCGCCGCCGGAACGGCGATGGTGAAACGTCTCACTTGCGGCTCCTCCGTCACGACGGCAGTTCTGGCGGCTGGACCGTACCGCCTCCGGCAAGCGCTTTCTAGACCTTGGATCGATTTCACAAGATTGCCAACCTCCAGCGAGTGAAAGCCCTTTCGCGAAATCGATTCAACTGTCACTCTCTCCCACACCCGCACACCCCACACCTCCCGAAGGAGGCACCCCCATGTCCGGATCCGACAGCCACTCGGTCCGACGCCGCACCTTCGTCCTCGGCACCGCGGCCGCAGCAGGCACGGCCGCCCTCGCCGGCCCCCTCGCCGCCCCCGCGGCCGCCGCGGGCTTCGGCTGGAGCGACGACGGCTCCCACTACGTCGTCGACACCGGCGCCGGCCTCGTCTTCAAGGTCAGCAAGACCAACGGCGATCTGACCTCGCTGGCCTACAAGGGCACCGAGTACCAGGGCTACGACGGCAAGAACTCGCACATCGAATCCGGGCTGGGCACCTCGACGGTGACGATCGGCCAGTCCGGTTCGACGATCCTGATCTCGGTCGCCTACGGCACACTCAAGCACTACTACGCCGCCCGCAGCGGCGAGAACAACGTCTACCTGTGGACCAACAAGGCGGACACGTCGGTCTCGGCGACCCGGTACATCGTGCGCGTGAAGAAGGGCCTGTTCCTCAACGACGAGCCCGACTCCTACACCTACACGTCCTCCACCATCGAGGCCTCGGACGTGTTCGCGAAGTCCGACGGCCAGACCCGCTCCAAGCACTACGCGAAGCTGCGGGTGATGGACTACGACTACATCGGCTGGTCGACGGGATCCGTCGGACTGTGGATCGTACGCAGCAACCACGAGAAGGCCTCCGGCGGCCCCTTCTACCGCTCCCTCCTGCGCCACCAGAGCGCCGACGGCGGCGGCCTGTACGAGATCCTGTACTACGGCGAGAACCAGACCGAGGCCCAGCGCTTCGGCCTCCAGGGCCCCTACGTCATCGCCTTCACGGACGGCGGCGCACCCTCCTCGTCGCTCTTTCCCGGCACCCTGACCACGTCCTGGGCGGACTCCCTGGGCATCTCCGGGTACGTCGCGGCGAGCGGCCGGGGCCGGGTCGCGGGCGTCGGTATCAGCGGGCGGAACACGGCGTACGCGTACACGGTCGGGCTGGCCAACTCGGCCGCCCAGTACTGGGGGTCGGCACGGGCCTCGGACGGTTACTTCTCCATCGGCGGGGCACTGCCGGGGACGTACACGCTGACGGTCTACAAAGGCGAGTTGGCTGTATACAGTACGCAGGTGACCGTATCCGCCGGCGGGACGACCACCCTGAACACCATCGCCATCCCGTCCTCCAACGACCCGAGCAACGCGAGCGCCATCTGGCGGATCGGCGACTGGAACGGGACGCCCGGCGGTTTCAAGAACGCCGACCTGATGACGTACGCGCACCCCTCCGACGTCCGGGCCGCCGCCTGGACCGGGAACGTGGTCATCGGCAGCGGCAGCGAGACGTCCGCCTTCCCCTGCTACCTCTGGAAGGACGTCAACAGCGGCATCATCGTCTACTTCAAGCTCACCGCCGCCCAGGCCGCCGCCGCGCACACCCTGCGCATCGGCGTCACGACGGCCTACGCCAACGGCCGCCCCCAGATCGCCGTCAACGACACCTGGACGTCGGCCGTCCCCTCCCCGCCCGCGCAGCCGAGCACCCGTTCGCTGACCGTCGGCTCGTACCGGGGCAACAACTACACGTTCGCCTACAGCGTGCCGGCGTCCGCCTGGCTGACGGACACCAGCGCCTACAACCAGCTGAAGATCTACGTGGCGAGCGGCTCGGGGACGACGTCCTTCCTCAGCGCGGGCACGTCGATCGACGCGATCGACCTGCTCGCCTGACGTCACCTCAGGTTCCGCGTGTCCACTGCTGGTTCGTGCCGCCGTTGCACGTGTACGTGATGATCGCGGCCGAGTTGGCGGTGGACGCGCCGCTCACGTCCAGGCACTTGCCGCTCGCCCGGGAGACGACGTTCACGTAGCTGCCACTCGTGGTGAGGGACCACTGCTGGCTGGTGGCCGAGGAGACGCAGTTCTCCTGGGTGACGGTGCTCGCGTTCTCCTGCGCGCACAGCGAGCTGTTGCGGACCACCAGCTGGTAGTAACCGCTTCCCATCGACTTGAACCAGTACTTCTGGTTGTTGCCGCCGTTGCACGTGTACTGCTTGATCTGGGCGCCCTGCCACAGCGACTGGCTGGTCACGTCGGCGCACTTGGAGGAGTGCCGGGCGACGAGCGTGTTGTACGTGGCGCTGGTCCCGGTCACCGTCCCCGCGGCCGTGTCGACGGTGACCTCCGGGGACCAGGACATGGACAGGGAGGTCGAGGACGGGAAGGTCAGCGGCAGCCACACATAGCGGGAGTCGTTGACGGTGCCGCCGAAGGAGTTGCCCCAGCGGTCGCCCATGTAGAGGTACGAGGTGCCCGAGGTGCCCTGGACGGGGAGGACGTACGCGGTCTGCGAGCCGTACGCGGTGGAGTCGCCGACGTTCGTCATCGACGACCAGGGGCCGGAGAGGCTGGTGGCGGTGGCGTACTGCTGCTGGTTGGGGCTCCAGCCGGTGGCGCCCGAGGTCAGCATGAAGTAGACGCCGTTGCGCTTGAAGAGGGCCGGCGCCTCGCGGTGGCCGCCCGCCCAGGGGTTGGCGACGAGGCTGTCGATGGCCGTGTAGTCGGCGGTCAGCCGGTAGATGTGCAGGTCGTAGTTCTCGTTGGCGGCCGAGACCATGTAAGCGGTTCCGTCGGTGTCGACGAACGTGGTGATGTCGCGGGACATGTACTGGCCGAGGGGGCGGAAGCTGCCCCGGTAGGTGTAGCTGCCGTCGACGGTGTCGGAGACGGCGACGGCCGCACGGGCCTCGCTGTAGTCGGTGCCGTTCTCCTTGTGCATCCACATCACGAACTTGCCGGTGGAGGCGTTGTAGACGACCTTCGGCCGCTCGATGTAGGCGGTGCCGAGCTCGGAGGCGCTGGACTGGGTCAGGACGTGGTTGCGGAACTCCCAGTTCTTCAGGTCGGTGGAACGGTAGGCGTCCACGTACCGGAAGGTGTTGTCCGCGTTGCGGTCCTCACCGAACCAGTAGTAGTAGCTGCCGACCTTGATGACACCGCCGCCGTGCGCGTGCACGACGTTGCCGGAGGTGTCGGTGAACTGGACGCCGTTGGGCACGGTCTGGGCCGCGGCCTGGGCGGGCCAGGCGGCGGTGAGGGCGCCGAGCAGCGCCAGACAGAGGGCGAGCAGGGTGGCGTGGACGCGTCTCATCACGCACTCTCCTTCACGGTGTCGGCGACGGGGCGCCGAAGTCGGGGGTGCCGTCCGGCCGCCGGCCGAAGGGCTGGATCCGGGTGTGGGGGTTGGGGTCGTTCAGCGGATCGCCGTCGATCTGCCGGTAGGAGCGGGCGTGGTGGAGCAGCACGTCGGTCTCGCCGTCCTCGGCGACGGTGAACGCGTTGTGGCCGGGGCCGTACACGCCGGCGGAGTCACTGCTCCTGAACACCGGGACCGGGGACTCGGACCAGGCGGCCGGGTCCACGAGGCCGTCGGCGGCGACGGCGGCAGCGACGGCGAAGTAGGCGTACCGGGCGCCGTCGACGTGGTGGAGTTCTGGGGCCCGGACGTGCGCACCCATGTCCCCGGTGGCGTGGGCCCGCCGGATGAGGGACTTGTCGGCGGTGGCGAGACCGGCGGGGGTGCGGGAGCGGCGCGGGGCGATGCGGTCGTACTCCGGGTGGGTCGCAGTGAAGTAGTGGATGCCGTCGGTGTGCCGGTGGATGTGAGGGCCGGCGCGGTGCGGGAGGAGCGGGTCGGGGTGCACGCGGGTGCCTCTCGCGAGAGGGGCGTTCGTAACTGCGAACGACATGTGGAATGACGAACGCCGAAAAGGTAAGGGCGTGTTACGAGCAGGTCAACGGGTCGGACGGGATGAGATAGAAAGCCTTTTCCGGAGGATTACGTCGGGGCCCGGAGGTTTCCGGCGCGACGGGCTCTTCCCCGGGAAGACGTCGGCGATTTTCTGTTATCGGTCGTGGCCCCGGACCGTCTCCGACCCGTGCGCAGCCCTTTCCCCATCTCAGCAGCGGCCGCCGGAGCCCTCACGGCCGTCGCCGCCCTCCTGGCCACCGCTCCCCCGGCAGCGGCCGCCGGCGCCCGGGACGTCACGGCCGACGTGCTCGCCGACCGGGACATCACCCTCACCGGCGACACAGTGATCACCGTGCCCTCCGGCACGACGACGTACGACGGCGTCCTGCGCGGCGAGGGAACGCTCACCGTGCGCGGCGGCGGGACGCTGGTCCTCACCAAGGACAGCGACTTCACCCTGCCGAAGGCCAGGCAGCGGCAGGTCGTGCGCACCCAGGGCGGCAACCACCCGTACACGACGGTCACCCACCCCGACCCGCCCGCGATCACCGTCGAACGCGGGGCGACCCTGCAGTACGGCACGGGCGGCGGCGCCGGTCTCATCGGCCACTTCCCGTACGACACCCCCGGCTACCAGCTCAACCAGCTCAACGTCCGCGTCGACGGCACCCTCCGCCTCTCGCTGACCCGCACCTTCAACATCGGCACGATCAGCGGCTCCGGCCTGGTCACGCAGCCCCGCAACATGTGGGGCACCCTCGATCTCGCGGGCACGCACCCCTTCTCCGGGGTCATCGACAACGGCACCGGTATGGCCGTCGGCCGCCCCGAGTACCCCGTGTCACTGCCTAACGCCCGCGCCATCCTCAACCAGGGCTCCTGGATCATCGACACCCCGCTCCACCAGACGATCACCCTGCACCAGGACTTCTACCAGCGGGAGTACGGCAGCGACGTCAACGTCCACAGCCGGCCCGGCAGCAAGGTCGTGCTCACGGGTCAGTACAGCTACAGCGACAAGGGCGGGGACACCCATCCGTCGTTGAGCGCCCCCGGCCTCAACTGGCGCCCGATCGCACACCAGTTGAACAAGCGCGGTACCAACATCGAGGGCGCGGACGTGCAGTGGGGCGACGGCACCACGCACCGGATCTTCATGCCGGGAACGAAGGACACCGTCTACATCAACCTGCACGAGCGGAGCGGACGGCGGTCCCTGCTGACGTTCGACTACAACGGGCCGGTGACGCTCGGCGCGCCGATCGGCGGCGGCACTTACCACGACACACTCGCCGCACCCGGCGCCGGCGACGTCGTCATCGCCGGCACCAGGGGGAACGACGTCACCTTCGCGGCCGCCCAGTACTACGACGGCTCCACGACCGTGCGGAAGGGCGCGGTGCTGCGGCTGGGATCCGGTGCGGCGGGCGGCGACGGCTCGCTGCTCACCGGTACGGCCCGGCGGCGGATCGTGAACGACGGAACGCTCGTCGTGCGCAACACCAGGACACCGGTGTCCCTTTCGCTGATCGGCGGAGGCGGCTCCCTCGTCCAGTCCGGGGCCGCCACGACGACCCTCACCGGGTCGGCGGTGACGTACACCGGCACGACGACGGTCCGGAAGGGAACCCTCGCGCTGCGCGCCGGGGCGACGCTGTCCAACAGCCGCGCGGTGCGGCTCACCTCGGCCGGCGCACGGCTGGACACGGGCGGCTCGGCGCTGCGGATCACCAGCGCGCTCAGCGGCAAGGGCACGGTGAAGGGGTCGGTGACCAACGAGGGGGTGGTCACCGGCGGGGTGACGGTGAGCGGTGACTACGCGCAACGCGACCAGGGCCAACTCGTCCTGGGGGCTGCGCCGTTGAAGGTGGCCGGCACGGTGCGGCTGGCCGGCGGGCTCGACCTGTCGGCGGCGGGAGCGGGAGCGGGGAACACCGCGCGGGCGAAGGCTGAGGGGAACAAGGGCGAGAAGAAGATCACCGTCCTCGACCACACCGGGCAGGGCTCGGTCTCCGGCACCTTCGACGGACTGCGGGAAGGGGCCGAGGTGAAGCTCGCCGACACGGTGTACCGGATCAGTTACCGGGGCGGCGACGGCAACGACGTCGTACTCACGGCCGAGACCGCGAGTACCTCGCCCTCCTCCCGGCCGTCGGCCTCCACCGGGGCGGTGACGGCACGGACACGCAGTGCGAACACCGGCATGAGCAGCGGGATGGGCTGGTGGCCGTACGTGCTCGCCGCCGGGCTGCTCGCGGGGCTCGGCATGCCGATGACCTTGCGCCGCCGGGCCAGAGCCCGGCGCGGGGGCGGACGGCACGCGGCGTAGGGGCGGGCGGCCGGGGCCGAGGCCGGACGGCCGGCGGCGCCCGGGGCGGGCGGTGGCTCGTCTTACGTGATGGACGTGCTGTTCACCCAGTGGACGGATGCCGTCGTCCGCCGCCCCCTTCGGCTAGCGTCGCGACATGAGCAGCGAGACCCCTCCTTCGTACGGCGAACCGCTCGCCGGAGCCCTTTCCGCGGGAACCGTCGTCCTCGACGGCGGCATGTCCAACCAGTTGGAGTCGGCCGGCCACGACCTGAGCGACGAGCTGTGGTCGGCGCGGCTGCTCGCCGAGCGGCCCGAGGCGATCACCGAGGCGCACCTCGCCTACTTCGAGGCGGGCGCGAACGTGGCGATCACCTCCAGCTACCAGGCGACGTTCGAGGGCTTCGCCAAGCGCGGGATCGCCCACGAGGAGGCCGTCCGGCTGCTGGCGCTGAGCGTGGAACTGGCCCGAGACGCGGCCCGGCAGGCCCGGGGCAAGGGGATCACGCACCCGCTGTGGGTGGCCGCGTCGGTGGGGCCGTACGGGGCGATGCTCGCGGACGGTTCCGAGTACCGCGGCCGCTACGGGCTGAGCGTGGCGGAGCTCGAGCGTTTCCACCGGCCCCGTCTGGAGGTGCTGGCCGCCGCCGCGCCCGACGTACTGGCACTGGAAACGGTTCCGGACGCCGAGGAGGCCGAGGCTCTGCTGCGGGCGGTTCGCGGGCTCGGGGTGCCGGCCTGGCTTTCGTATACGGTCGACGGTCGACAGACGCGGGCCGGCCAGCCGTTGGAGGAGGCGTTCGCCCTCGCCGCCGACGTCGACGAGGTGATCGCCGTCGGCGTGAACTGCTGCGCCCCCGAGGACGTCGACGCGGCCGTGGCGACGGCGGCACGGGTGACGGGCAAGCCGGTCGTCGTCTACCCCAACAGCGGAGAGGCCTGGGACGCCGAGGCCCGGGCGTGGCGCGGCCGCTCCAGCTTCACCTCCGAACAGGTCCGGGGATGGCGGGACTCGGGCGCCCGGCTGATCGGCGGCTGCTGCCGGGTGGGTCCGGAAGCGGTGGCGTCGATCGCGCGGGCACTGGGAGCGGCATAGCTCTCCGCCCAGGGGTTCGTCACTGCTAGCCTCCGCTCATGGAAACCGGTTGCTGCCGGTGTTTCCGAGGGGAGGGGTCGGGATGACGAGAAAGAGCGCGGAAGCCGCGCGCAGCACGATCCGGGACGTGGCGGCCCGTGCGGGGGTGTCCGCGTCGACCGTGTCACGGGTGCTCGGCGGGGAGTATCCGGTCAGCGCCGCCACGCGTACCCGGGTACTGCGGGCCGTGAGCGAGCTGGACTACGTCGCCGACGCCCGCGCCAAGGCAGTCGCGGGGGCCGGGACGCCCACCCTGGCGTTCGTGCTGGAGGACATCACGGGACCGTCCTTCGCGCACATGGCGCACGGCGTCGAACGCGAGGCGCACCGGCTCGGCCACCTGTGCCTGGTGTGCAGCACGGAGGGCGACGTACGGCACGAGCTGGACTTCGTCGAGACGATGCGGGCCCAGCGGGCCACCGCCGTGATCCTGGTCGGCGGCGGGGCCGACACCCCGGAGTACCGCGAGCGCACCCGCCGTATCGCCGACTCGCTGGCGTCGGCGGGATCCCGGCTGGTGCTGTGCGGACGCCCACCGCTGGGGCCCGGCGCACCGGTGACGGTCGTCGAGTACGACAACGAGGGCGGCGCCTTCGCCCTGGTCGCGCACGTCCTCGCCCAGGGCCACCAACGGGTGCTGTTCCTCGGCGGCAAACCGGACCACACCACGGCGCTGGGCCGCGCGAACGGCTACACCCAGGCCCACCGGGCGCGGGGCATCACGGTCGACCCGGCACTGGTGCTGCACGGCGACTTCACCCGTGACAGCGGATACCGCCTGCTGCGCCAGGCGCTGGACCGGGGGCTGGACTTCACCGCGGTCGTCGCCGCCACGGACATGGTCGCGGCGGGTGCCCTGACCGCGCTGCACGAGGCCGGCCTGGACGTCCCGGGCGACGTGTCGCTGGCCGGATACGACGACATCCCCTTCGCCCGCGACCTGCATCCCGCCCTCACCACCGTCCACGTCCCCTACGAGGAACTGGGCCGCCTCGCCGTGCGCACGGTGCTGAACCGCGCCCCGGACGCACCCGGCGAGCACCTCCTGCTGGGGACGCACGTGGTGGTCCGGGACTCGGTGGCGGGGGTGGGCAGAGGGTCGTCGGCGGTGCGGTGAAACGGCGGTGGGAGGCAGGAGGGGTGCGGCTCATGGCGGTGGGGGCAGGGTGTGGCCCGGCCAGTGAGTGCGGGGCGGGGTGGGTGCGGAGCGGTTCATTGCCGCCGCACTCCCCCGGGCCGGCGCAGTCGGCGCACGGCTGACCTCAGCTCCCTACTGCGGATGATCCGGTCGCCGGCGAGGGGCCCGGGAGGCTCGGCGGGGATCTCGTGCTGGTCCGTGGGGGCGGCGGTCGCCCAGAGGGCGAGCTCTCGGTCGCGGGGCCCATAGGCGGTATACGGTCCGCCGTCGCCTGCATACGGTCCACTGTCGCTCGCATATCGCACACCCTCGCTCGCGTCCGCTCCGAAGACCCGTACGGGATGCCGGGCGTCCCAGGGCTCCCACCCCGGGTCGCCGGTGGCCGCGAACCGCACCCATGCCGCGTGCATCGCGTCGGCCAGTTCCTGCGGGGCGCCCTCCCCGGCGAGTTTCGCGGAGTCGGGCGTGTGACCGGTGTCGAAGACGAAGCCGAGTTCGAGGGCGTGACAGGCGCCGAGGTCGGGGCGGCGTGAGGGCCAGGCGAACTCGTACATGTACGACGTTCCCCGGCGGGCGTCGGCCAGGCGGTGCAGGGGGCGGCGCAGCAGGTGGTCGGTGACCATCTGGCCGACGATCTCGGCGGTGCCGGCCTCGGGGTGCAGGGCACGGTAGCCGCGCGGTACCTCGTGGCCGCAGTGACAGCGGGCCATGGCGCCGGCCAGGGCGACGGCGCCGAGCCGGTCGACGCGTTCCAGCAGGCCGCCCGGGACGAGCCAGAGCCGGTACTCGTCGCGGGTCCAGCCGAGGAGAAGGTCGGTTCGGGTGGCCGCCTCGCCGTCGACGAGGGAGGCGAGCGGGTCGCGCGGGACGAGGTCGCCGTCGACGACGAGACCGAAGGCGGGCCCGCCGAGCACGGGGCTGCTGAGTCTGCCGACCTCGGCCTGGGTGCGCAGCAGCAGGTCCCGGTCGACGGCGGCGAAGGCCTCGGCGGTGGCCGGGATCTTCAACCGGGTGGCCATACGGCGCACCATGCGGCGTACCTTGTCCCGTTCGAAGGCTTCCGGCGCCCCGCTCTGCAGGACGGCCCGCCGGAACAGGCCCTGGGCCTGCGGGGCGGCGATGAGCGCGCCGATGCTGATGGCGCCGGCGGACTGCCCGGCCAGGGTGACCCTGTCGGGGTCGCCGCCGAAGGCCCTGATGGACCGGTGGACCCACTCCAGCGCGGCGAGCTGGTCACGCAGGCCGGGGTTGGCGGGGGCATCGGGGAACAGGCCGTAGCCCTCCACCCCGAGCCGGTAGTTGATCGAGACGAAGACGATTCCGTCGCGGGCGAAGTGCCGTCCGTCGTACACCGGCACGGCCGAGGATCCCCTGGTCAGCGCGCCGCCGTGCAGCCACACGAGGACGGGGAGCCGGGTGCCGGGGCCGGGCGCGGGCGTCCAGACGTTGAGATTGAGACAGTCGTCGCCGGGCACGACCGGGTCGGACAGGTACTGTGCGAACGCGTCGGAGTACGGCGGTTTCGGCGCCGTCGGCCCGAAGTCGACCGCGTCACGTTCTCCGTCCCAGGGTTCCGGCGGGGCGGGTGGCCTGAACCTTCGGGGACCGAAGGGGGGTGCCGCGTAGGGGATGCCCCGGAAGACCGCGATGCCCTGCTCGTACCGTCCGCGTACGGCCCCGTAAGGGGTTCCGACGACCGGGTCTGGGCACGCCCGGTCCTCTGCCTCGGGGTTCGTCTGGTCCGCTGTCATGCTCACCAGCCCTTCGCCGCACTCGTGCACCGGTAACACCAGAGCATCACACCGGTGCGTGGTATTCCGGTGCACGAGCCTTCAGCAGGGCTATTTGGCGTACATGAGGGTGCCGAAACCGAGCTGGTCGAAGCCGCCGCTGGTGGACCCGTAGTCCCCGCCGCCGCCCTCGGGGGCGACGGACTGGCACATCTGGGAGATGTACTTGTCGTCCAGGTACAGGCGCCGGTTGTAGTGGTAGTGGAGCATCGCCCAGACGGGACGGACCTGGCCGCGGGAGGAGGCGGAGATCGCCGTCTGCGACTGCTGTGCGCAGTTCTGTCCACTGCCCCAGGTGTAGGTCGTGAAGGGTACGTCGCTGCCGAGGTTGTACTTGGCGACGTACTGGGCGGCCTTCATGAAGCGGCGGCCGTCGTAGGAGTACAGGTCGTCGCCCTGGTTCCAGGCCATCTCGCAGATCGCGCCCATCTGGCCCATGCCCATGACGGTGTGCCCCTGGTCGCGGCCGGACTCCTGCCACTGGCCGAGGTCGTAGCCGTCGTCGTCGGTGTACAGGTACGGCACGGCGTGCGCGATGGAGCCGTTGCCCGCGCCGGACGTGAAGTAGGTGACGGCCTGGTCGTACTTGGCGCCGTCCTCGTTGAGGATGCCGATGGCCAGGATGGACGCCAGGTTGCACAGGTCCCAGTTTGCCCAGTAGTTGGTGACGCAGGCGTCGTTGTGGTTGGCCAGGAAGCTGTTGTTGAGCGGGTAGAAGACGCTCGCCATCATGTGCTGGAAGGCGGCGAGGTCGAAGTCGCCGTAGTCCCGCATGAGTTCGGCGGCGTTGGCGAACTGCCAGCCGTAGATTCCGGCGGCGAGGAACCGGTCGGCGTTGCCCGTGACGGAAGTCAGGGTGTCGGCCCAGGCGTTGAGGATGTTCGCGGCGCACCGGGCGTTGGCCTCGGTGCCGCCGACGCGCCAGCGCAGGGCGTTCTGGTAGGCGGCGGCGATGTCGTTGTAGAGGAGGCTGTAGTTCTCGCCGGTGCCGCCGCGGATGATCGTGGCCGTCGCGCGGGGCGTCCAGGTGGACTGTGCGTGGGAGTTGGCGGTCAGTTCGTTCCAGCCGGACAGCCAGGGGTCGTCACCCGCGGCGACCCTGACCTTGGCCCGGTTGATGTCACCCAGGTTGTGCAGCATGCCGGGATGGGTCCAGGTCGCCGGGGCCGCGTCCGATGAGGGTCTCCCCGCTCCAGCGTGGCCGAGAGTGGGGGAGACGGCGGCGGACGCGGCGCCCAGAGTGACGGCGGCGGTGAGGCCGCCGGCAGTCCTCAGCAGACCGCGGCGGCTCATTGTGGTGTGCCGGCGGTGCCCGTGGGGGGATGTGCGGCTCATTGTGTGCGTCCAATCCATGGGGGGATCAGGTTGTGGTGACGCTCACCTCGTCGAACTCGGAGGTGCACAGGGCCTGTTGGTTGCGTGAGCAGACCACCAGACCCACGTGGTAGGGGGCGTCACCGAACAGCGGGACCGAACCCTCGGCGAGGGGGGTCCAGGTGGCGCCGTCGTCGGCGGAGAGGGCCGCGGCGAAAGCGGTCCCGGTGCGCTTCAGCCGCAGCAGCAGGGGGAGCTGGACCGCCTTCGTCCCGGTGAAGGCGGAGGCGCCGGCCACCGTGGGCCGCAGCATCAGCTGCGCGGTGGTCCCGCCCGTGACGATCACTCCGGCCGCCTGGTCGAACGGCGACAGGGACTTCGCCATCAGCAGGCCGACCCGGTCGGCGGTGGCACCGGTACGGGAGACCAGACGGGCGGTGATCTCACAGTCTCCGGTGACGGATCGTCTGACGAAGTGGCCCGTCATTCCCTGGGAGTTGACGTTGAGGTCGCTCCCGGCCCCCTGCACCGAGAAGGTCCCGTCCGACCAGACGGCGTCACCGGGGGTGAGGACGGCGACGACGCCGAGTGTGCCGTACGCGCTCCGGTCGAGGACCACGTCGCCGAGGTCGCCGTGGGTCCACGGGTCGGGCAGGGGTGTGCTCCTGGCGGCCGTCGGCGCGGTGGGGGCGGTGACGGCCGGCATCACAGCGTGCGCGGAGGCGGAACGGGGGCCGGTTCCGGCGCAGTTGGTCTTCGCCACGACGTAGTGGTACGTCGTCCCGGACGTACCGCCGGCGTCCGCGTACCGGATGCGGGTGCCGAAGCCGACCGGGCCGACGTCGGTGGCGAGGGTCCGGTGGCCGCCGTGGGCGCGGGTGGACCTCAGGACGGTGTAGCGGGCCGAGAGATCCGGGTCGGTCCAGGTCAGCTCGATACCGTCGGCGCCGGCGGTGGCACGAAGGTCGGTGGCTGCGCGGGCGGGGGGCGGCACACGCCAGACGTCGCCGTCGGCGGAGTCGACGCTGACGTTGTCGAAGGCGCCGGTGCCGGTCTCCGCGTAGTCCTCGTCGACGCCGAGGCAGGAGGTGAGGGCAAGACCGGCGTATACGGTATGCGGCATGTCGTCGACGTCGGTCGTACCGACGACCGTCCACTGCATACCGTCGGCAGAGATCGAGCCGGTGCAGCGCCGCCCCTCCCGCGTCACCCGCACCCAGTACGGCGCCCGCAGCCGGTAGCCGTCCCCCGCCCCCTCGACGTACGGCGCCTCGAGAGGCGTCGCCGACTCGGGCAGCGCGCCCAGGTTCGAGATCGGGAAGGACGCGCTGGTGGTGAGCGCCTGCTGTTGACTGGGCGGCACGGGCGTGCTGCCGGTCGCGGACACGGCCGCCCCGGTCCGCGGGCGTACGGTCCACACGCCGCTCCAGGTGTGCAGCGGCAGCCCCTGGATCAGCATCGAGGCATGGGCGGCGTCCGGGGCGAGGGAGGCGCGCACGGTGACGCCGATCTTGGCGTACTGCGAGCTGAGCGGCCACACGATCCGGGCGGTGACCGTGCCGTCGCCACGCAGCGGCAGGTGGGCGAGGCGGTAGGCGTCGTCGGTGCCGGACGCCTCCAGCACGAACCGCTCCCCGTCGAAGACGGCCGCGCCCGGGATCCTCACATCGCCGACGTCGCGGGTCGACCACGGGGCGGGGAGGCCGCAGGTGGCGGAGACGAGGGCCGAACAGCCGCTCGTACCCGTCGAGTTGGTCGCGGTGACGGTGTAGTAGTAGGTGCCTCCCGCGCGTACCCCCCGGTCGACGCAGGTCGGCTCGTCGATGTCGAAGGCGATCGTCTCGTACGGGCCCTCGGGGGTGTCGGCCCGCTGGACGGCGTAACCGGTGGCCCAGGCCGAGGGGAGCCAGGAGACGGTGACGGCCCGGCCTGCCCCCACGGCGGTGACGCCGGCCGGCGGTGCGGGTGTGCCGGTTTCGGGGGCCGTGGCGCCGGCGTAGGCGAAGGTGCCCCAGCTGGGCAGGTCGTCGTTGCTGCCCTCGACGACGCGGGTGCCGCCGGGGCCGCGGAAGACGGCGGCCCCGGTGGCGGGGGCGTCGAGGCCGCGGACGCCGGCGTAATGGGCGTAGTACATCTCGTAGATCGGGGGCAGGGTGCCGCGACCGGTCGCCGAAACCGCTTTCTTGATGTACTTGCCGGTGCGGTCGAGGTCGGGGGTGAAGGGGACGTCGCCGCCGAGGTTGTAGCGGGCGGCGTACTCGGCGTTGGCCAGGATGCGGTTGTCGTCGTACGCCCACAGGTCGACGCCCTGGTTCCAGGCGACCTGTGCGGCGTCGCCCAGCAGGCCGACGGCCAGTTGTTCGTGGCCCTGGTCACGGCCGGACTCCTGGCCCTGGCCGTCGGCGGTGACGATGCGGTGGGCGACACTGCCGTTTCCGGCGCCGGCCGCGGCGAAGCGCAGGGCGTCCTCGAAGAGGGTGCGTTCCTCGCAGAACACGCCTATGGCGAGGATGGACTGGATGGCCGTCAGGTCCCAGTTGCCGTTGGCGTAGAGCATGTAGCCGGAGACGGCGGGATACCAGACGTCGAGGAAGGACCGCTCGCAGCGAGCGATGTCGGCGTCGGTCCAGCCGTCGTAGCCGGTGTGGCGCAGCAGTTCGGCCGCGTTGGCGAACTTGAAGGCCTGCAGGCCGGCGCCGAGCGGGCCGTCGGCGCCGGTGATGATCGTCAGGGAGGACGACCAGGCGTTGAGGATGTCGCGGGCCTTGTCGGCGTGGGCACGGTCGCCGGTGACGGCCCAGATGAGGGCGTTCTGGTAAGCCGCGGCGGAGTCGGCGACGGCCTGGTTCTGGAAGTTGGTGGGGCCTCGGCCCCAGGAGGTGATCTGGCCCGTGTTCTGAATGGTGTATGCGGTCTGCGATCGACTGTGTGCGGTCAGCGCCAGAAAGCCGTCGTAGACGGGCGACTGCCGACCGTCGACCGCCGTCTTCATCCGGGCGAGGTCGGCCGCGCTGTGCAGCAGTCCGGGGTGGGAGAACGTGAACGCGGGCCCGGTGTCGCCCGTCCCCTCCGCCGCCCCCCGGGCCGCGGGCACGAATAGGGTGTTCGTGCCCGCGGCGAGCAGCAGCGCCGTGGAGGACTTCAGGAGGCCGCGGCGGCTGATCGGGCTCACTGTGCGGTCGCCTCCGCCTCGGCCGTGGTGACGAACTTCAGGTTGATCACGTGCTCGTTGTAGAACCACTGGATGGCGTCGGTGGTGTAGTACCAGCTCGGCTTCTTCATCGAGTCGGCGATGACCTGCCCGTTGATCACCAGGTTCTCGAAGGTGACGTTCTTGATGGCGTGGTCGGCGTCGTAGCCGAGGAAGAGCGACGGGTTGGCATGCGTGCCCGTGTAGGTGAGGTTCTTGACGTAGACGTCCTCGATGCCGCGGCCGACGGAGGTGTTGTACTTCGGGTTGAACATCACCTTCATGTAGATGACCTGGCCCCAGCGGAAGTCCTCGATTCGTACGTCCTCGATGCGGACGTTCTTGATCAGGTTGGAGTCGCCGGGGTTGAGGGCGATGCAGCCCTGGTAGTTCATCTGGGGTTCGCGGTGGTCGAGGACGTCGATGTTCTTGATGAGCAGGTTCTCGATCACCTCGGGGGCGTCGGTGTTGCCGTGCGTGCCGACGTTGACCGGGTGGGCGACGTCGGCCCACAGGGTGCAGTTCTGGATGGTGATGTCGCGGGTGTCGCCGTAGTAGTCCCAGCGGTGGGCGTAGATGGCGAAGCAGTCGTCGGAGTTGCGCATGAAACAGCCGTCGAACACGATCCCCGTGGAGGAGAAGACGTCGAAACCGTCTCCGTTGCCCTTCGAGCTGAACGAACGTGCCTTCTTGACGTGGACGTTCTCGCTCTCGCCGAACGTGCCCGCGTAGCCGTTCGGGTTCATGATGATGACGTCCTCGACCCGGATGTTCCTGCTGCCCTCGCAGAGGATCCCGCCCGGGCCGGCGTAGAGCATGCCGTGGCCGGTGAGAGCGGCCTTCTCCACATCCTTGAAGAAGACCTGCGCCCGGAGCACCGCGCCACCGGCCAGGTACACGGTCTTGCCGCTCGGGACAGTGAGGACGTTGCCGGTGACGGTGTGGACTCCGGGCCCGAAGTAGATGACGTCCGGGTCGTCTGCGGCGGGCGGGTCGGGGTCGATGCGGTTGGTGATGACGTGCAGGCAGTCGAAGATCTCGTCGTTGATCTGGACGACGAGGTCCCTGGGTTCGTCGAGCGTGAAACGGAGGGTGTCGCCGAGGAGTTCGGGTGTGATGCCGAGCGCGTCCGGCCGCACTCTGGCCTTGGTAGTGCCGCCCTTGAGGTACGTGACCTCCAGTTCGACGCAGCCGCGGAAGTCGAAGTACACCATCGAGGTGTCGTAGACCTTGCCGGAGCCGGTGGTGGCGTTGATCTCCTCCAGCTGGGGCCGGTAGATGTCGAGGGTCTGCCACTCGCCGTCGGGAGCGGTACGGACACGGACCTTGAAGCTGGTGTTGGTCGGCAGCGTGGCCGGGCGGGGGTAGGTGTCCAGCTTGGGGGCGGAGTCGTCGTCGTCCGCGTGCGCCGCCGTGGCCGTCAGGCCGCCGGCCAGTCCGGCGGCGATCACCGTGGCACCGGCGGCCTGGAGGGCGGAACGGCGGGACAGGGGCGTGTTCATGCGTGGCTCCTTGCGGCAGGGCGGGGCAGGACTGCTTACGGTCGGCGGAAAACGGTCATTCGGATCCGGCACGGGCAGCTCGCTCCCGTGCGGGCGGTCTACTTCGGGCCAGACGTCGACGTCCCGGCGACGAAGCCGCGCCGGTGGTCCTCGCGGGTCAGCCTGATCAGTTCCGGGGAGTGTCGTCGGGCTCGACCGTCGACGCGAGGGCGGTGGGAGCACCGACGTCGGAGCGCATGAGGTCCTCGCCTTCTTGATCAAGCCGAGCCGGCCTGGGCACCATCTGTCGGAGTCATTCGTAGCAACCGGTTGCCATGACCAGATGGGGCAGAGCTTCTTCCGCTCGGAGGGACGCGTCAAGGGCCCTCGCAGACTTTCGAAAACTCTGTGCAAGGGTCGACAGGGACGACGCCCCGCCAGACTGTCGCGCGCTGCACTGCCAACGCAAGGCTCTGACCTGCGGATACCGTACGGCAGGCGCTGAGCGGAGCTCCAGCACACATCCCCGCGCCAGCCTCCGTCGCCGCCGGTCCGGCAGCGACGCTTTCGACGCAGGTATCAGTAAACGGTTACGAACCGAGCCACCCGCATAGCCTTCGCGGCACCGACCTCCCCCGGGCCTCCCGCTCCCTCATGCCGACACCGGAATCACCGCCCGTCCACCACTCCACGACCGGCGCCCGCCCCTCTCCCATCTCAACGCCCTTTCTGAGGTGGACCTTTGTCACAGATGCCGCCCGAAAGGTTTCCGACCGGGCGATCCCTCCGACCGATTGACCACGTCTCCACGGCAGACCTACGGTAGAAGGCACTTACAGAAAGCGTTTCCCATGCACCTCAGGAGAGTCATGCCCAGCGCCCAGCTGCCCAGGGCCGTGTTCGCCATGGATCCGGTGCACCTCCCCCTGCTGTTCCCCACGCCACTCCTGGCCCGGCTGCGACGGACGGCCGAGATCGATCCGGCCGTCGTCGTCAGGGATTTCGCCGACCCCGCCGCCGCGTCGGCGCTGTCCGTTGCGGACGTTCTGATCACCGGTTGGGGCTGTCCCCACCTCGACGCGGGGGCGCTCTCCGCGACCCCGCGGCTGCGTACGGTCCTGCACGCCGCGGGCTCCGTGCGCTCGCTGGTCGGAGAGGCCCTGTGGGAACGCGGGGTAACCGTTTCCAGCGCGGTCACCGGCAACGCCCTGCCGGTCGCGGAGTACACGCTCGCGATGATCCTGCTGGCGGGCAAGGACGCGTTCGCCCACCGCGAGCGCTACGGCCGTACGCATACTCCGCCCACCCAGGCCGAAACCGCCGCCATCGGCAATCTCGGCCGCCGGATCGGCGTCATCGGCGCCTCCCGGGTGGGACGCCGTCTGCTCGAACTGCTGCGTCCGCACGACTTCGAGGTCCTCCTCCACGACCCGTACGTCGACGCGGCGGAGGCAGCCGAACTCGGCGCCCACCTCCTCTCCCTGGAGGACCTGCTCAGGCACAGCGACATCGTCAGCCTGCACGCGCCCGACATCCCCGAGACCCACCACATGCTCGACCGCCCCCGTCTCGGGCTGATCCGAGACGGCGGCGTCCTGATCAACACCTCTCGGGGCGCCCTCGTCGACCATGCCGCCCTCACCGACGAACTGGTCTCCGGCCGGCTGCACGCGATCCTGGACGTCACCGAGCCCGAGCCTCTGCCCGTCGACTCCCCCCTGTACCGCCTCCCCAACGTGTTCCTCACCCCGCACATCGCGGGCTCCCTCGGCAACGAACTGGAGCGGCTCGGCCGCATCGTCGTAGAGGAACTGGAGCGCCTGGCGGGCGGCCAGCCGATGGCGCACGAGGTGCGGCACGCGGATCTGGCCCGGGTGGCCTGACGCGCGGGCGGGCCCCCGCGCTGACAGCCCTCACCCACCGGCGACGACGCCGGCTGCACTCGGGCCGTCCCGCCCCGCGGAACGCCGGACGGGAAGCGGTGGCGTCGTAAACGCTTTCCGCTGTCTGACCTGCGTCGGCTCCCCGACAACCTTCCCCTTTCGACAAGTTTTTCCCGTACACCCCCTTGATAAGGGGGAACCGCTCGGCCTACGGTCCTCAGCAACCGGTTTCTACGCAGTTTCCGCTTCGGCCGATCCCCACGAGCGCGAGCCGATGTCGCAGCCGATGTGCCGGCCACCGTTCCCGGCCAGTACCGAGCCGCCGTTCTCGCTTCCTCCGAGACGCCTACTTCCGAAGGATCACGGTCAATGAACTCCACCAGCCCCCGGAGAAGGTTCGCCCGCGCCGCCGTCGCGGGTCTCGCGCTGACAGGTCTGCTCTCCGCCTGCGGCGGCTCGGGCGACGGGGACTCCTCGGCGTCCGGCCCGGTCACCCTCCCCTTCTGGGGCTGGGCGAACGGCCAGGACGCCGTCGTCAAGACGTTCAACGCCTCCCACAAGGACGTCCAGCTCAAGTACACCAAGGTCACCGACCAGCTGACCATGCAGAAGCAGCTCACCAACGCGGTCAAGGCGGGCAACGCGCCCTGTCTGGTGCAGAACACCGCCGAGTACGTGACGAGTTGGGTATCGCAGGGTGCGCTGGCCGACATCACGAAGTACGTGGAGCCGAGCAGGAACAAGTTCAACGCCGGTTCCTGGGCGGGCGCGCAGGTGCAGGGCAAGCTCTACGGCGTCCCCACCAGCTCCTCGCCCAACTTCACGATCTACCGCACGGACATCTTCGCCAAGTACGGCCTGAAGCCCCCTGCCACCTGGGACGACTTCATCGCCGTGGGCAAGCAACTGAAGAAGCACGGCATCAAGATCACCAACTACGCCGGGGAGGACCCCAGCACCCTCGAGGTGCTGGCCATGCAGGCCGGCGCGCACTGGTACGCCATCGACGGCAACTCCTGGAAGGTGGACTTCCAGGACGCGGGCACCCTCAAGGCCGCGAAGGTGATCCAGGACATCATCGACAACGACCTCAACTCCAAGCTCTCCTTCGCCGACTACGCGGCCGTGCAGCGCAACTACGACAACGGCGGCACCGTGACCCGCCAGATCTCCACCTGGCAGATGGCCGGCATGGTGCAGAACTTCACCAAGTCGGACGGCAAGTGGGCGCTGTCGCCGTGGCCGACGTTCACCGGCGAGGCCGCCAAGACCCCGGCCGGTACCAACCTGACCGGCAGCGTGACCCTGGTGACCAAGCAGTGTGCGCACCAGCAGCAGGCCGCCGAGGCGGCCCTGTGGATGTCGACCGACGCGAGCGCGGTCAAGACGATGGCGAGCCCGGAGACCGGTAACGGGGTGATGCCGGCCCTGGCCGACAGCGGCGCGTACGTCGACGAGGCGATCTCCGCGAAACTGCTCGGCGACAACTACGAGCCCGCGAAGAAGGTCGTGACGGACAGTCTGCAGACGATCACCGCCGACTGGACGTTCGGTCCGAACTGGACCGCGATGTTCACCGAGATGCAGGCGGGCTGGGCCAAGGTGGTCAACAAGCAGGAAACGGTTGCTGACCTGCTGGCACACATGCAGCAGTGGACGGTCGACGACCTGAAGTCCCGCGGCATCAGCGTCACGGGCTGAGGCGGACCTCGATGATCCGGTCCCAGCGCTGGAAGGGCGCCGCCTTCACGGTGCCCTTCCAGCTCGGCTTCGTCTTCCTCTATCTGCTCCCGATCGGCTACGCCGTCTACCAGTCGCTCTTCCGCGAGCAGCGGTCCGGGCTCGGACTCGGCGGGGCGACACGGGAGTTCTCCGGACTCGCCAACTACCGCCAGGGCCTGGCCGACGCGGCGTTCCTGGGCTCCGTCCTGCGGGTCGTCCTGTTCGCGTGCGTGCAGATCCCGGTGATGCTGCTCGTCAGTCTGGTACTGGCCCTGCTGCTGGACGCGCTCACCACACGGGCGGCGAGCAGGTTCCGGGTCCTGCTGCTGGTGCCGTACATGATCCCGGGTGTCGTCGCGGCGATCGTATGGATCAACCTGTACAGCCCGGAGGTGGGCCCGCTCACCCCGCTGGGCCGGGCCCTCGGCTTCGGGTGGGACTTCTTCGCGCCGTCGATGGTGTGGCCGTCGATCGGCAACCTGCTCACCTGGCACGGCATCGGCTACAACATGGTGATCATCTACTCCGCGCTCCAGGCCGTGCCCCGCGAGCTGTTCGAGGCCGCACGGCTGGACGGCGCCTCCGAAATACGGATCGCCCGCAGCATCAAGGTGCCCTACGTCCGGGGGGCGTTGGTGCTGACCGGGCTGCTCGCCATCATCCAGATGCTGCAGATCTTCAATGAGCCCGCGCTGTTCCGGAACGTCACCCCGCAGACGGTGAACGACGGCTTCACCCCGATCATGATCATCTACAACCAGGCGTTCAACGCCGGCAACTACCACTACGCCGCGGCCCTGTCGGTGCTGCTCGCCCTCGTTCTGGGCGTCGCCTCCTTCCTCTTCTACCGGCTGACTTCGAGGGAGGCCGACTGATGACCCTCACGGAAGACCCCGCCACGACGCTTCCGGCCCGTACGGTCCGCCGCCGCGCCCGCCCTGACCCGGCCGCCCGCTCCCGCGGGGGCCAGCGGTTCCTGCTCCTCGGGCTGGTCCTGGCGAGCGCGTACAGCCTGTTTCCGGTGTGGTGGCTGATGGTGGCCGCCACCAAGGACCGCGCCGGCCTCTACGGCAGCAACGGCCTGTGGTTCTCCGGCATGCACCTGTGGGACAACCTGCACCAGCTGTTCACCTACGAGCACGGCATCTTCCTGCGCTGGACGGCCAACTCCCTGCTGTACGCCGGGGTCGGCTCACTCGGCGGCACCCTGATCGCCCTCGCCACCGGTTACGGCCTGGCCCGCTTCGACTTCCCCGGCCGCTCGGCCGTCTTCGCCTGCGTGGTGGGCTCGTTCCTGATCCCGATCGCGCTGCTCACGCTTCCGCTGTACCTGCTGTTCTCGGAGATCGGCCTGGTGGACACGCCCTGGGCGATGCTGATCCCCTGCCTGATCAACCCGTTCAGCGTGTACCTCGCCAAGGTGTACACCGAGGCCACGGTTCCCTTCGAGCTCCTGGAGGCGGCCCGGCTGGACGGGGCGGGAGAGCTGCGGATCTTCGTCAGCATCGTGCTGCGGATGATGACGACGGGCGGCGCGACGGTGTTCCTGCTGGCGTTCGTCAACACCTGGAACGCCTTCTTCCTGCCG
This sequence comes from Streptomyces sp. NPDC049687, assembly GCF_044465285.1. NCBI lineage: Bacteria > Bacillati > Actinomycetota > Actinomycetes > Kitasatosporales > Streptomycetaceae > Streptomyces > Streptomyces sp. NPDC049687. The sequence goes on along the minus strand of NZ_JBITLN010000004.1, from coordinate 85,144 downwards.
CTGACCGTACTGCGCGGCGAGGAGAACTGGACGCTCAACATCGGCCTCTACAACTGGAGCGGCAAGCGCCTGGAGTCGGGTGTGGACCTCACCAGCCTGGTGCTGACCGGCGCGCTGCTGTCCATCGTCCCGATGGCCGTGATGATGGTCGCGATGCGCCGGTACTGGCGGACGGGCGTCACCCTGGGGGCGCTCAAGTGAATGCAGTACACGCCGAGCAGTCCACCGACGACCGCATACGGTCGAACGCCGAACGCATACAGCCGAAGGCCGACGGCATACAGTCGCTGGTCGCCCGCAACCCCGTCATCCGCGGTTTCGCCCCGGACCCCTCCCTGATCCGGGTGGGCGACTGGTACTACGTGGCGACCAGTTCCTTCGAGTGGTTCCCGACCATCCCGGTCCACCGTTCCCGCGACCTCGCGCACTGGGAGTACGCGGGGCACGTCGAAGGAGCGGCTCCCGGGGGGACGCTGGCAGGTGTCCCCGACTCGGGCGGCATCTGGGCGCCGTCGCTGAGCTGGGACGGTGAGCGCTTCTGGGTGGTCTACACGGTCGTGCGCTCGGTCGGCACGCCCTACTTCGACCAGGACACGTACGTCACCACCGCACCCGAGGTCAGCGGACCCTGGGCGCCGCCGCGCCGCGTCGCGACCCACGGTTTCGACCCCGCCCTCTTCCACGAGGACGGCCGGCTCTGGCTGCTCAACCTCCAGAACGACTCCCGCCCCGGCGGACAGCGCTTCGCCGGCATCGTCCTCACCGAACTCGACCGCGGCACGCTCGCCCCGGCCGGCGGCACCCACCTCCTGCTCCAGCACGAACGGCTCGTCGAGGGGCCCAAGTTGCTCAGCCGCGGCGGGTGGTATCACCTGATCCTCGCCGAGGGAGGAACCGGTTTCGAGCACGGCGTCCGCAGTGCCCGCAGCCACCGCCTCACCGGCCCGTACGAGCTCGACGAACGCCCCCTGCTCACCTCCCGCGACGATCTGCGGCTGCCGTTGCAGAAGGCGGGGCACGCCGAACTGGTCGAGACGCCCGGCGGCGAGTGGTTCCTGAGCCATCTCGCGGCCCGCCCCGTGCGGACACCGCACGGCCCTCGCTGCACCCTCGGCCGGGAGACCGCGATCCAGGCGGTGACGTGGGACGCCGAGGGCAAGCCACGTCTGCGGCAGGGTGGTTGGCACCCGGCGGTGGAGGTCGCCGTGCCGAGAGCCGTCCGGCAGGACCCCCAACCCGCCCCTCACACGGACCCCGTGGGCTGGCCCTGGAGCACCCTGCGTGAACCGCCGGACGCCTCCTGGGCGGACCCGGTCTCCCGCCCGGGCTGGATCCGGCTGCGCGGCCGCCAAGGGCCGGAGTCCCGCTGGGCGCAGAGCCTGCTCGCCCAGCGGCTGACCGAGCACCGGGCCACCGCCGAAGTCACGGTCGAGGCTGGGCCGTCCACCTTCACGCAGGCCGCGGGTCTGATCCTGCGCTACGACGCCGAGGCCTATCTCTCGCTCGACCTGACCTGGGCGGAGCCGGCGGGTGAACGGCAGTGCGGGCAGCAGTGGCGGGGCGGGGGCCGGACCGTGCTGAGCCTCGTCGAGCGGGACGAGACGGGTGCGCGGCAGGCCGCGGTCGTGGACGTCGACGCGAGCGCGCCGCTCACTGTGGGGGTCACGGTCGAGGGGGCCGAGGCCCGTTTCTGGTACGTCCATGAGGGTGTGCGCGTGCCGGTCGGGCCGCCGCTGGACTGCGGCCGGCTGTCCGACGACCACGGCGGGCGGCTGCGCTTCACGGGCACGCTGGCGGGCATCCACGTACGGGACCTGGTGGACGCCTCGTTCACGGCGGACTTCCGGGACTTCCGGCTGACCTGCACGCCGTCCTGACTCGGGTCAGGATGCGGAATGTGAAAGTCGGTACACCGGATCCCGCATACCGGCTCTCCACTACCGGATCCCGCATACCGGCTCTCCACTACCGGATCCCGCATACCGAATCCCGCACACCGGATCCCACCCACCGGCGTTCATCTACCGAATCCCCCATACCAGCCCTCGCCCACCGCGCACCGCCGCACACCACCCCTCCGCTGTCGAAATCTCAGCCCCCGCCCCAAGATCCCGAGTTCCCCGGCGTCTTCACGTCCCGCTGACCCACCCCTAGGATAGCAAGCGCTTTCTGCGAGCCGTCTGTTCGGATCGGCTCCGAAAGGGCGCTGGTCGAGCTTTCGCTGGCCCTCGGGCGGGCCGGAGAGGTGGTTCCGCATGGTGCGCACGGCGAGTGCGAGCGCGACGGCCGGTCCGACGCTGGCGGTCGTGGCCCGCGAGGCGGGGGTGTCCGTACCCACCGCCTCCAAGGTGGTCAACGGCCGGGAGGATGTCGCACCCGAGACCAGACGCCGGGTCACCGAGGCACTGGACCGGCTCGGTTATGTGCGCCGACCGCGTTTCGACGCGACGAAGCCGCCCCGGCTGGTCGACCTCGTCGTGCACTCCCTGGAGAGTTCCTGGTCGGGGGCGGTCCTGCACGGGGTGGAGGAGGCGGCGCACGACGCGGGCCTGGACGTGGTGGTCTCGGCCGCCCTGTCCCGCACCCGGGTCGGCCGTCCGCAGCGCGGTTGGCTGGACAAGCTGACCGCGCGCGGATCGGCCGGAGTGCTGTTCAACCTGGCGGAGTTGACGGACTCCCAGTACGCGTGGCTGGAGCAGCACCGCACCCCGTTCGTGATGATCGACCCGGTGGTGGAGCCACCGCCGGGGGTGGTGTCGGTGGGCGCGGCGAACTGGCAGGGCGGGGTGACCGCCACCGAGCATCTGCTGGCTCTCGGCCACGAACGCATCGCCGTGATCGCGGGGCCGCGCCGCAAGCTGTGCAGCAGCGCCCGGGTGGCCGGGTACCGTTCGGCGCTGGCCTCGGCGGGTCTGCCGCATCGGCCCGAATACCTGCGCGACGGCGGTTTCGAGGAGTCCGGGGCCCACCACCGGATGCGTGAGCTCCTCGACCTTCCCGAGCCGCCGACGGCGGTCTTCGTCTGTTCCGACCGGATGGCTCTCGGGGTCTACCAGGCGGTGCTGGAACGGGGGTTGAGGATTCCGTACGACATCAGCGTGGTCGGTTTCGACGATCTGCCGGAGTCCCGCTGGACGACCCCCGCCCTGACCACCGTCCGGCAGCCGCTGGCGGAGATGGCGGCGACGGCGCTGCGGCTGCTGGTGCGGATGATGGACGGCGAGCGCCCGGAGGGGACGCGGACGGAGTTGTCGACGCGGCTGGTGGAGCGGGCGAGCACGGCTCCACCCAGGGGTTGAGCCCGCCGAGGGGCGCCGGGCCTCAGGGATGCACCCGGGCCGCCCAGGCGGTTCCGCCGCGCAGTTGGTCCAGGAAGTCCGGATCCCGGTACGCCTCGCAGGCGTGGCCGAGAGCGGTGTAGAAGACACAATTTTCGGGGCCGTTTCCCTTCGGCCGCCCGCCTCGGTTCCCCCGGTTCACCCGCCGGCGCCGACGTCGTTGTTCGGCGCGCCGTCTCCCACCGAGGGCAGGTCGCCGCGTTCCACCGGCTCGCCGCCGCCGGCGGGGGCGGCGGGCAGGAGGTCGTCGAGTTCGTCGGCGGTGGGGCGGTGGGCGTGTTCGGCGGCCGCGCGCAGGTCGTCGCGGGGTACGCCGTCGCCGCTGAGCCGGATGACGAGGTTCTTCTTCGGCACGGCGTACTCGCTCCGGCCGTCGGTGGTGCGGTACCAGTTGTCGCCGTCGCGCACGCAGGTGGTGGACGCGCCGTCGGTGCCGGGTACCGGCTGGTCGGGGCAGTTCGTGGCGGTGAACGTGTCGCGGTCGACGGCGAGTTGGAAGAACTTTCCGCTTTTGCTGGAGAAGTAGGAGGCGGAGAAACCGTCGTCGCCGTACACGCCGACGGACTGCTGGGCGAGGGTGTAGCCCGGGACGTCGGTGGTGTACACGAGTTCGGGAGCGATCCCCAACGCCTGTGCTCTGGCGGACAGTTCGGCCGGGTCGGCCGCCGCGCCGGCGTGCTCGTCGCCGCAGGCGGTCAGGAGCAGAGGCAGCAGAGGCAGCAGGGAGAGGGCCGGCAGGGCACGCAGGGCACGGATCACGGACTCATCCTGCCGCACAGGTGTTCCACAGGCGCGGCCTTTTCGGCGGCGGGGCGCGTAGGCTCGGGTGGGATGAACACGGTTCCCGCACGTCTCGATCACATCGTTCTCGCGACGCCCGATCTGGCGGCGACGGTCGGCGAGTTCGCCCGGCGCACGGGAGTGGTCCCCGCGCCGGGTGGGGTGCACCTCGGGCACGGCACGCGCAACCACCTGGTGGGGCTGGGCGGTCGTAGCTATCTGGAGATTCTCGGCCCGGATCCGGAACAGCCGGAGCCGGGGGGCCCGCGTCCCTTCGGCGTGGACGGTCTCGACGCTCCGCGGACTCTCACCTGGGCGATCAGTCCGCCCGATCTGGACGCGGCGGTCGCGGCGGCCCGCGCCCGGGGTTACGACACCGGTGACGTGCGGGACATGAGCCGGCGCCGCCCCGACGGGGGCCTGCTGCGGTGGCGGCTGACCGACGGCGGCTCTCCGCACCCTTCCGGTCTGGTGCCCTTCCTCATCGACTGGGGTTCCACGCCGCACCCCTCCGCCTCGGGCCTGCCCGTCACCCCGCTGCTGGAGCTGACGGCCACCGCCCCCGACCCCGACGAGATCCGCTCCCTGCTCGCCCTCCTCGGCACCGGTCTCGCCCTCAGCGAGGGGCCGGCGGCGTTCTCCTTCACGGTGGACACGCCGAACGGACCGGTGACGTTCGACTGAGGCCCTCAGGGTGTGTCCGTTTCCTTCAAGACCGGCGGCTCCGGGCCTGCCTACCGTGGCCGTATGAGTACACGATTCGATGCCATCGGGCTGGTCGTCTCCGACATGGCCGCCTCCGTCGCCTTCTACCGCCGTCTGGGGTTCGCGTTCCCGGACGGGGCCGAGCGGGAGCCGCACGCCGAGGCCCGGCTGCCGGGTGGGCTGCGGCTGCTGCTGGACACCGAGGACACCGTCCGTTCCTTCCACCCGGGCTGGCGCGCTCCGTCGGGGGGCGGCCGGGCCTCGCTCGCACTGCGCTGCGAGGGACCGGCGGAGGTCGACGCGGTGTACGAGGAGCTGGTGGGCGCCGGTCTGCACGGCGAGCTCAAGCCCTGGGACGCCTTCTGGGGCCAGCGGTACGCCGTCGTCCACGACCCGGACGGCAACGGCGTCGACCTGTTCGCGCCGCTACCGGAGTAGGTCGCTCAGTGTCGTTCCGGTGAACTCCCTTACGTCACGGGAGAGGTGGGCCTGGTCGGCGTAGCCGGTGCGGGCCGCCGTGTCGGCGTACGGCATTCCCGTGCGGGCCAGGTGGAGGGCGCGCTGCAGGCGCAGGATCCGGGCCAGTGTCTTGGGGCCGTAGCCGAAGGCGGTGAGGGAGCGGCGGTGCAGGCGGCGTGCGCCGAGGCCGAGTTCGTCGGCCGTGGCGGAGACGGGGCGGCCGTCGGCGAGTGCGGTGACCAGGCGGCGCAGTTCCGGGTCGGGCGGGGTCGCCCGCTCCAGCGCCACCTTCTCCAGCGCCTCTGCCGGGTGGTCCGCCCTGGCGATCCGGCCGGTCAGGCGCCGCACCTCGGCCGCCGGCCACAGGTCGGCGAGCTCCACGCGGCGGTCGCGCAGTTCGTGTGCCGGGACGCCGAGGAGGGTGGGCGCGGTGCCGGGGAAGAAGCGGATGCCGGCCCAGGTCGCGGGCGGGCCGTCGGGGACGTGGGCGTGGGTGTCCGGTCCCGCGACGAGGAGTCCGCCGTCGCTCCACAGCAGGTCCATGCAGCCGTCGGGCAGCACGGGCAGGGCGCCGGGTCCCGGCACCGGGGTGTTCGTCCACACCACCGCTCCGGCCAGGCGGGAGGGCCGCTCCTGGTACACGCCGGCCAGGCTACGCCACGCCCCGGGAGGCGGTCACGGACCGTTGCCGACCACCACGCAGCATCACACCGTCGGCGAACGGGTGCGCTTCCGGCCCCGGACGCCCACGCGCGTGCGTCTCGCTCATTTCTCCGTGGGGGGTGGTTCCTCGCCGTTCGGCCCGGTCGTGCCGTTCGTCTTGGGAGGGGTCGGGGCGCTCTTCGCGTGGGTGCGCAGGCGGCCGGTGACGTCGTCCGGGGGGAGGAAGCGGGACCAGCGTTCGGGGAACTCGGACGGCATGTCCGGGTCGTCGGGGTCGTCGTCCTCGTGGGAGCGGGCGGCGGTCAGGCGGGCGACGTACTCGGCGGCCTCCTCCTCGCGGAGCCGTTCGTTGGCGGCGCGGGCTGCGGCGGTGGCGGCGGCGGGCCAGACGCGGTCGATGGCGGCGTTGACGGCGGCGCCGACCAGGACGGCGAAGGCGGACACGCCGATCCACAGCAGGACGGCGACGGCGGCGGCGAGGGAGCCGTAGATCGTGGCGCCCTCGATGGTGTGGGTGAGGTAGATGCGCAGCAGGAAGCTGCCGAGGACCCACATGGCGAGGGCGACCAGGGCGCCGGGGACGTCCTCGATCCACGGGGAGCGCACGGGTACGGACACGTGGTAGAGGGTGGTCAGGAAGGCGATGGACAGGACGATCACGACCGGCCAGTACAGGACTTGGACGACGGTGGTCGACCAGGGCACGATCCGCACCACCGCGTCCGGTCCGGCGACCATGAGGGGCAGCGCGATCGAGCCGATCAGCAGGGCCGCGATGAAGAGCAGGAAGGCCACCAGTCGCGTTTTGACGATGCCGCGCACGCCGTCGAGGCCGTACATGACGGTGATGGTGTCGATGAAAACGTTTACCGCACGGGATCCGGACCACAGGGCGAACAGGAACCCTATGGAGATGACGTCGGGGCGGCCGCCCTTCATCACGTCGTCGAGGATGGGCTGGGCGATCTGTGCGACGCCCTTGTCGGACAGGACCGTGCGGGAGGCCTCCAGGAGGTTGTTCTCCAGGCTGCTGATGGAGTCGGTGCCGGTCCAGTCGTCGACGTAGCCGAGCAGGCCGATGAGGCTGAGCAGCAGCGGCGGCACGGACAGCAGGGTGAAGAACGCGGCCTCGGCGGCGAGGCCGAGGATGCGGTACTCGATGCAGGAGTTGACGGTGTCCTTCAACAGCAGCCAGGCGGTCCGGCGCTTGGAGACGTTCCGGTAGAGGGCACGCGCCCGGTGGAGGCGTCCCGCGGGGCCTCCGGGTAGCTCGGGTGACTGGCTGGCTGGCTGCACGCCCTAAAGGTATCCGCCGTTCGGGTCTGCCCTCACCTCCGGCGGGGCGGCGTCACCAGGTCGGGGAGCGGCGCGTGGTCTCGGGGTGGCCATGAGGGGCGTACTCGGGGGTACGTTCGCGGTATGGCAGGCAGCACGCACACCGTGAGCAACCAGCCCCCTCCGCTGAGCGGGTACGACGTCTACGGCACCGACCGCGCCCTGGTGTCCGCGGTGGAGCGGCATCTGGATCCCGCGCTGCTCGAGGAGGCGCGCGGGGAGCTGTCCGGGCTGGGGCGCTCCGCCGGGTCGGCGCAGCTGCAGGAGTGGGCGGTGCAGGCGAACGAGAATCCTCCGACGCTGCGTACGCACGATCGTTTCGGGAACCGGGTCGACGAGGTCGACTTCCATCCGGCGTGGCACCGGCTGCTGGGCAAGGGGGTCAGCGCCGGTCTGACGGCGGCCTGGGCGCGTCCGGGCGGGCATGTGCGGCGGGCGGCGGGGTTCGTGGTGTGGACGCAGGTCGAGGCGGGGAACGGCTGTCCGCTGTCGATGACGCATGCGGCGGTGCCCGCGCTGCGGGCCGACCCGGAGCTGGCCGCCGAGTGGGAGCCGAGGCTGACCTCGCAGATCTACGACCGTGAGCTGCGGCCCGTCCGGCTGAAGGCGGGGGCGTTGGTCGGGATGGGGATGACGGAGAAGCAGGGCGGCAGCGACGTTCGGGCGAACACGACGTCCGCGACGCCGCTCGCCGAGGACGGGACGTACACGCTGACCGGGCACAAGTGGTTCTGTTCGGCGCCGATGTCGGACGCGTTCCTGGTGCTGGCGCAGGCTCCCGGGGGTCTGACGTGTTTCCTGGTGCCGCGGGTGCTCGAGGACGGTACGCGCAACCGTTTCCTGCTGCAGCGGCTGAAGGAGAAGCTGGGCAACCGGTCGAACGCGTCGGGCGAGGTGGAGTTCGACGGGACGTGGGCGCGCCGGGTGGGGGCGGAGGGGCGCGGGGTGCGCACGATCATCGACATGGTCGCGGCGACCCGGCTGGACTGTGTGCTGGGGTCGGCGGGTCTGATGCGGCAGGCGGTCGCGCAGGCGGTGCACCACTGTACGTACCGTGAGGCGTTCGGCGGGAAGCTCGTCGACAAGCCGTTGATGCGCAATGTGCTGGCGGATATGGCGGTGGAGTCGGAGGCGGCGACGACGTTGGCGCTGCGGCTCGCGGCGGCGTGTGACGACGGGGGTGAGCAGGAGCGGGCGTTTCTGCGGATCGCGGTGCCGGCCGCCAAGTACTGGGTGACCAAGCGGTGTGCGCCGCTGGTGGTGGAGGCGGCGGAGTGTCTGGGGGGAAACGGTTACGTCGAGGAGTCGGGGATGCCGCGGCTGGTGCGCGAGTCGCCGCTGAACTCGGTCTGGGAGGGTGCTGGGAACGTCCAGGCCCTCGATGTGCTGCGGGCGTTGCAGCGGGAGCCGCAGGCGCTGAACGCGTATCTGCGGGAGGTGGGGCAGGCGCGGGGGGCGGATCACCGGCTGGACGGGGCGATCAAGGGGCTGCTGACGGAGCTGGCCGATCTGGGCGGGGTGGAGGCGCGGGCGCGGCGGCTGGCGGAGCGGTTCGCTCTGGTGCTCCAGGGGGCGCTGCTCGTACGGTTCGCGCCGCCGGAGGTGGCTGATGCCTTCTGTGCGTCGAGGCTCGGCGGGGACGGGGGAGCGGCCTTCGGGACGCTGCCGCCGAGTCTTGATCTGGCGGCTGTGGTGGGGCGGGCCGCGCCTCGGGTCTGAAGGGGGCCGGGCTGCGGGGACAGGGAGCGGGGGTGGTGCTGCGCCGACACGGCACCACCCCCGCGGCTTTGGCCCTGCGAGGCCAGAATCGCCGCTCGGGACGGCGTGGCTCAAGTTTCGGACACCGTGTGGATGTTCACCAGGGTTGCAGGGGGTTGCAACTTGTTGGTGGTTGTGACCGGAGTGGGTCCCTCCGGCCGGGGTGGGCGGCAAGATGGGGGCCTCAGCGAGACCGGAAACAGTCGGTGCGAAAACTTGACATCCGGTCCTTTGTCCCGTGCTCTTCCCGGAGGCTCTGGTGCCCCACTCGCCGATGAACGTGCCGCAGCTTGCGGCCGTCGACGCCGCGCGGGCGGCGCGGGTGCTCAACGAGGTGCGTGACGCGCGGCTGGCGGGCCAGCGGGCGCGTGTCGCGCCGCGCCCGGTGATCGAGCAGTCCTGGGAGCGGATGCTGCGCAGCGGGGTGGATCCCGAGCATGATGTCAGAGCCGGGCTGCTGACCGCGGACGAAGTGCGGCGCCGTCGTGAGGAGTCGCCGCTGCGGGAGGTGCTGCCCGTGCTGCGCGAGGGCCTGTTGTCGGTCGCGGACATCGCCCAGCACATCATGGTCGTCGCCGACGCGGAGGGCCGGGTGCTGTGGCGGGAGGGCTGCTCGCCGGTGCTGCGCAAGGCGGACGGGCTGGGGCTCGAGCTGGGCGCGGACTGGGGGGAGTCCGTCGTCGGCACGAACGGGGTGGGTACGGCGGCGGTGGTGCGTCGGCCGGTGCAGGTGTTCGCGGCCGAGCACTTCGTGCGCTCGCACGCCGCCTGGACCTGTGCGGGTGCGCCGGTCACGGATCCGCGTGACGGCCGGCTGCTGGGTGTAGTCGACGTCAGCGGGCCCTTGGAGACGATGCATCCGGCCACGCTGTCCTGGGTGGACTCGGTGGCGAAGCTCGCCGAGGCCAGGCTGCGCGAGCTGCATGTGTGTGCGCTGGAGCGGCTGCGGGCGGTGGCGGCGCCGGCGCTGGCCCGGCTGGGCGGGCGGGCCGCGGTGGTGGACGGGGACGGGTGGACGGCGGCGGTGACGGGGATGCCGTACGTCAGTCGGATCGGGTTGTCCAAGTCGCCGTCGGCGGGCCGCCGGTGGCTGCCGGCGCTGGGGCTGTGCGCGGTGGAGCCGCTGGCCGGGGGCTGGCTGGTGCGGTCGGTGGACGAGGTGGGCGAGCGGTCGCCGCGCGGCGGCACCCGGATCGTGCTGGATCTGACGCGGGCGCGCCGTTGGTCGGTGACGGTGTCGGGCGGCGCGGGCAGTTGGTCGCAGGAACTCAGTCCGCGGCATGCGGAGTTGCTCTACTTGCTCACCGTGCACCGTGGTGGGCGCAGCGCGTCGGGTCTGGCTGAGGACATGTTCGGGGACCCGGGCCGCACGGTGACGGTGCGGGCCGAGATGTCGCGGGTACGGCGGTATTTGGGGGGTTTCCTGGAACATCGGCCGTATCGTTTCTGCGAGGAGGCGGAGGTCGAGGTGCTCCTCCCGGCCGACCCGGCGGGCCTGTTGCCGCACTCCACGGCGCCCGCGGTGGTGCGGGGCCGGTCCTGCACACGGTAGCCGCCGTGCTGCGCTCGGTGGCATCTTCCGCGTATTTGTGAGGTCTACGTCCGTGACGGTGCTCTCTGCCGTAACATCCCTCTACGGGCCACCCCACCTGCTCCTCGGTCAACGTACGGATCATCAGGCGCAGTTGGCCCGCCTCGGGAGGACGAATGAGACATCGCGGCCGACACCGCCGGCGCAGGCGGGGCAGGGCGGTCCGGGCGTTCCTGGCCGGAACGGCCTTGGCGCTCACCGCCGCCGCCACCATGATCAGCGCCTCCCAGGCCACGGTCACCGACGATGGTCCCGGTGCTCTCAAGCCTCTCGCCCTGTCCTCCGGGACGGAGCGGATGGGCCTGACGGAGGAACTGGTCCCGCAGGCCGACCTGGACCGGCTCGCCGCCGGAATGGGCAGGCCGGTCGGGGTGGGCGCGGTGCTGGCCGGCGCCGACGGCGCCCTGCGGGACGCGGCCGGCTGCTCGGCCGCCGAGCGCGAGGCCCTGCCGGTCTCCCCCGCCGCCACGCGCGCGTACTGCTGGGACGCGGGCGACACCGAGGGCTGGCAGCCGGGAGCGGTCACCTCCTCGGGCGACGCGGACGACGACGGCATCTGGGGCACCAACCGGGTCATCCTCTCGGGCTGGTCGCGCACCGGCGGCACGGCCGCCGACCGCGGGCTCGCCCGGGTCGCCTTCGTCAACGCCAACGACCTGGAGCACCTGTCGTACACCTGGGTGCTGCTGGCCGTGCCCGTGGACGGCGGCCGCGACTACCGGGGGCTGGTCTCCCATGTCTCCGGGATGGTCTGGTACCAGGACAAGCTGCTGGTCACCACCGACGGCGGGGACGCGTCCGCGCTGTACGTGTACGACATGAACCGCGTCCAGCGCGCCGACGTCACCGGCGAGGCGGTCGGCCGGGTGCCGGGCGGCTGGTCGGCGAACGGCTCCCGGTTCGTCCTGCCGGCCGTCGGTTCCTACCGGCTCGACGGCGCCGTCGGCACTCCGCACCCCTCCACCGTCTCCCTCGACCGCAGCACGGCGCCGGACAGCCTGGTCGCCGGTGAGTGGACCCTCGACGGCGGTGACCGGGCCGCCCGGCTGTGGCGGTACCCGTTCAGCACGGCCGGGGGCCACGAGGGACTGCTCGCCACGGACGCCGGGGGGCGGGCGCGCGTGTCGGAGGCGTACCGGACGAAGGTCACCGGCGTGCGGGGCGTGCTGTCGTACCACGACGAGTGGTACGTCAGCCGCGCGGCCGGGGACGGGAAGCGGCACGGCGTGCTGTGGCGGCAGACCACCGAGGGGGCGGCGGCCGCGGAGTGCGGTGACACCACCGAGTCGCACGACTGCTGGAGCGGCCGCACCGAGTCCCTCTCCTACTGGGCGGAGACCGGCGAGGTCTGGACCCAGTCGGGACGGATGCTGTTCGCGACACCGCTGGGCCCGCTGGACGGACCGGACCAGTAGCCCCGCGGGCGGGTGGCCCGGCTCGTGGACGGCGATCGACAGATCCTCGGGTGCGATGATTCCCTGACCGCATGACCCACATCGCCGTGACCACCTGGTCCCTGGAGCAGACCGCCCCGACCGACCTCCTGCCGGCCGCCGCGCCGGACGGCGACGTCCGGATCGTCCGCTCCGAGGTGCCCTCGCCCGAGTTCAGCCGCTTCCTTTACGCCTCCGTCGGCGGGGACATCCGCTGGATCGACCGGCTGAGCTGGCCGTACGCGCGCTGGGAGGAGCACCTGGAGCGTCCGGGGGTGGAGACCTGGGTCGCCCACTACCGGGGCACGCCCGCCGGGTACGTGGAGCTGGACCCGCAGGACGACGGCGTCGTGGAGATCACCTACTTCGGACTGATCCCCGCCTTCCGCGGCCGGCGGATCGGCGGGCACCTGCTGTCGTACGGGACCGCCCGCGCCTGGGACCTCGGGGAGCGCTGGCCCGGACTGCCGGGGACCAAGCGGGTGTGGCTGCACACCTGCAGCCTCGACGGCGAGCACGCCATGGCGAATTACCGGCGCAGGGGGTTCAGGCTGTTCGACACCAAGGTCGAGGAGCAGGCCGAGGTGTCCGCGCCGGGCCCCTGGCCCGGCGCATACCGCGTCTGACCTGCACCGACAAGAGGTGCCGCGCAGCATGTGATCGACGCCACCCTGGTCTCGCAGTTCGAGACAAGGGTGTCCGCATCGCGGACGAAGCTGGACTGTGTCCAGATCGCCGTGACACGCTTCCGTCATGTCTGGAACTGGAATTGCCTTGGTGAGTCGGCGGCACGTCGACCTCGGCCGCATGTCCAGCGCCATCTGTCCGGCGAGCTGAGCACAGCCCCGGCAGCGCCCGACTTCCTCCAGCCTTCCTCTGCGCAACGACGCGCAAGCATGCCTCCATGCGCCCGTACGCGCTGGTAAGAGCCTCCCCGCCCGTCACCGACCACCTCCCTGGACGGCGCTGCGCGCCGACACCTCCCGTCGCTGTCCCGAAGGACGTATTCACCATGGCCGCCACCCCGCAGAACCCTGCCGCCTCCGCGCCCCGCCGCAAGGTGAGTCGTCACCGCGGTGAGGGTCAGTGGGCCGTGGGTCACTTCACCCCGCTCAACGGCAACGAACAGTTCAAGAAGGACGACGACGGTCTCAATGTGCGGACACGCATTGAGACGATCTACTCCAAGCGCGGCTTCGACTCGATCGACCCGAACGACCTGCGCGGACGTATGCGCTGGTGGGGCCTGTACACCCAGCGCAAGCCCGGGATCGACGGCGGCAAGACCGCGGTCCTGGAGCCCGAGGAGCTGGACGACAAGTACTTCATGCTGCGCGTCCGCATCGACGGCGGCCGGCTCACCACCGAGCAGCTGCGGGTGATCGGCGAGATCTCCCAGGAGTTCGCGCGCGGCACCGCGGACATCACCGACCGGCAGAACGTCCAGTACCACTGGATCCGCATCGAGGACGTGCCCGAGATCTGGGACCGGCTCGAGGCGGTCGGGCTGTCCACCACCGAGGCCTGCGGCGACACGCCCCGTGTGATCATCGGCTCGCCGGTGGCCGGCATCGCCGAGGACGAGATCATCGACGGCACCCCGGCCATCGAGGAGATCCAGCGCCGGATCATCGGCAACAAGGCGTTCTCGAACCTGCCCCGCAAGTTCAAGTCCGCGATCTCCGGCTCGCCGCTCCTGGACGTGGCGCACGAGATCAACGACGTCGCGTTCGTCGGCGTCGACCACCCCGAGCACGGCCCCGGCTTCGACCTCTGGGTCGGCGGCGGCCTGTCCACCAACCCCAAGATCGGCGTCCGGCTCGGCGCCTGGGTCCCGCTGGACGAGGTCGCCGACGTCTACGAGGGCGTCATCTCGATCTTCCGTGACTACGGGTACCGGCGCCTGCGCACCCGCGCCCGCCTGAAGTTCCTGGTCGCCGACTGGGGCGCGGAGAAGTTCCGCCAGGTCCTGGAGGACGAGTACCTCAAGCGCAAGCTGGTCGACGGCCCGGCGCCCGCCCAGCCGGTGGAGCGCTGGCGCGACCACGTCGGCGTGCACCGGCAGCAGGACGGCCGTTTCTACGTCGGTTTCGCCCCGCGTGTCGGCCGTGTCGACGGTGCCACGCTGTCGAAGATCGCCGACCTCGCCGAGGCGCACGGTTCCGGCCGGGTCCGTACCACGGTCGAGCAGAAGATGATCGTCCTCGATGTCGAGGAGGAGCAGGTCGCCTCGCTGGTCGAGGCGCTGGAGGCGCTGGACCTGACGGCCAGGCCGTCGGCGTTCCGGCGCGGCACGATGGCCTGCACCGGCATCGAGTACTGCAAGCTCGCCATCGTCGAGACCAAGCAGCGCGGCTCCTCGCTGATCGACGAACTGGAGCGCCGCCTCCCGGACTTCGACGAGCCGGTCACCATCAACATCAACGGCTGCCCGAACGCCTGCGCGCGTATCCAGGTGGCGGACATCGGTCTCAAGGGCCAGCTGGTCCTGGACAAGGACGGCGAGCAGGTCGAGGGCTTCCAGGTGCACCTGGGCGGCGCGCTCGGCCTCGAGGCCGGCTTCGGCCGCAAGGTCCGTGGCCTGAAGGTGACCTCGGAGGAGCTGCCGGACTACGTGGAGCGTGTCCTGAAGCGGTTCCAGGAGGAGCGCGAGGACGGCGAGCGGTTCGCGGCCTGGGCCGCGCGCGCCAGCGAGGAGGCCCTCTCATGAGCGAGCGGGCCGCCCCTTTCTACTGCCCCTACTGCGGTGACGAGGACCTGCGACCGAACGAGCAGAGCCACGGCGCCTGGGAATGCGCGGCATGCAACCGCGCATTCCAGCTGAAGTTCCTCGGGCTGCTGGCCCGGGGCGTTCAGCGCACGGAAACAGGAGGGGATCGGATATGACCACGGTTCAGGAAGGCCGTACGACCGAGGAGTTGAAGGCGCTCGCCGAGCAGGCGGGCCGCGACCTGGAGGACGCCTCCGCCCTGGAGATCCTCCAGTGGGCGGTGGACACCTTCGGCAAGGGCTTCTGCGTGACCTCCTCCATGGAGGACGCGGTCGTCGCCCATCTGGCGTCCCGGGTCCTCAAGGGCGTGGACGTGGTGTTCCTCGACACCGGCTACCACTTCCCCGAGACCATCGGCACCCGGGACGCCGTCGAGGCCGTGATGGACGTCAACGTCATCACGCTCACCCCGCGGCAGACGGTCGCCGAGCAGGACGCCGAGTACGGGCCGAAGTTGCACGACCGCAATCCCGACCTGTGCTGCAAGCTGCGCAAGGTGCAGCCGTTGGAGGAAGGGCTCAAGGGATACCGGGCCTGGGCCACCGGCCTGCGGCGCGACGAGTCTCCCACCCGGGCGAACACTCCGGTCGTCGGCTGGGACGAGAAGCGGCAGAAGGTCAAGATCTCGCCAATCGCCCGCTGGACCCAGGACGACGTCGATGCGTACATCACCGAGCACGGCGTACTGTCCAACCCCCTGCTGATGGACGGTTACACCTCCGTCGGCTGCGCCCCCTGCACCCGCCGGGTCCTCGAAGGTGAGGACACACGCGCCGGCCGCTGGGCCGGGCGGGCCAAGACCGAGTGCGGACTGCACGGCTGACCCCCATGACACCGACATTGGAGAACCACGTGACGACCGGAGCCACCGTCTGGCTCACGGGTCTGCCGAGTGCCGGCAAGACCACCATCGCGTACGAGCTGGCCGGCCGGCTGCGCGAGGAGGGCCACCGCGTCGAGGTGCTCGACGGCGACGAGATCCGCGAGTTCATCTCGGCGGGCCTCGGCTTCAGCCGCGAGGACCGGCACACCAACGTGCAGCGCATCGGTTTCCTCGCCGAACTTCTGGCTCGTCATGGCGTGAAAGCCCTGGTGCCGGTGATCGCGCCGTACGCGGACAGCCGCGAGGCGGTGCGCAAGCGCCACCAGGAGAACGGTTCCGCCTATCTGGAGGTGCATGTGGCGACCCCGGTCGAGGTGTGCTCCGTCCGCGATGTGAAGGGCCTGTACGCCAAGCAGGCGGCGGGCGAGCTGACCGGGCTGACCGGCGTCGACGACCCGTACGAGGCGCCCGAGTCGCCCGATCTGCGGATCGAGTCCCAGGACCAGACCGTGCAGGAGTCCGCGGCGTCGGTGTACGCCCTGCTCAGCGAAAGGGGACTGGTGTGACGACCGTCGCGACGGCACAGGAGGGCACGGCCCGCCCGTACGCCCTCTCCCACCTGGACGCGCTGGAGTCCGAGGGGGTGCACATCTTCCGCGAGGTGGCGGGCGAGTTCGAGAACCCGGTGATCCTGTTCTCCGGCGGCAAGGACTCCATCGTCATGCTGCACCTCGCGCTGAAGGCGTTCGCCCCGGCGCCGGTGCCCTTCTCGCTGCTGCACGTCGACACCGGACACAACTTCCCCGAGGTCATCGAGTACCGCGACCGGGTCGTCGCCGAGCACGGGCTGCGGCTGCACGTGGCCTCCGTGCAGGACTACATCGACCGCGGCGTGCTGAAGGAACGGCCCGACGGCACCCGCAATCCCCTCCAGACGCTCCCGCTCACCGAGAAGATCCAGTCGGAGAAGTTCGACGCGGTCTTCGGCGGTGGCCGGCGCGACGAGGAGAAGGCCCGGGCGAAGGAACGCGTCTTCTCCCTGCGGGACGAGTTCTCGCAGTGGGACCCGCGCCGGCAGCGGCCCGAACTGTGGAACCTGTACAACGGCCGCCACGCTCCCGGCGAGCACGTGCGCGTGTTCCCGTTGAGCAACTGGACCGAGCTGGACGTCTGGCAGTACATCGCCCGTGAGGGCATCGAACTGCCGGAGATCTACTTCGCGCACGAGCGGGAGGTGTTCCAGCGGTCCGGGATGTGGCTGACCGCCGGTGAGTGGGGCGGCCCGAAGGACGGCGAGACGGTCGAGAAGCGGCTGGTCCGCTACCGGACCGTGGGTGACATGTCCTGCACCGGTGCCGTCGACTCCGACGCGGTGACGCTCGACGACGTCATCGCCGAGATCGCCGCCTCCCGGCTCACCGAGCGCGGCGCCACCCGCGCCGACGACAAGCTCTCCGAGGCCGCGATGGAAGACCGCAAGCGCGAGGGGTACTTCTAAGCATGAGCACGACCACGACCGAGGCACTCTCGGAGACCACCCTGCTGCGGTTCGCCACCGCGGGCTCCGTCGACGACGGCAAGTCCACCCTCGTCGGCCGGCTGCTGCACGACTCCAAGTCGGTCCTCACCGACCAGTTGGAGGCCGTGGAGCGCGCCTCGGCCTCGCGGGGGCAGGACGGTCCCGACCTGGCGCTGCTGACGGACGGTCTGCGGGCCGAGCGCGAGCAGGGCATCACCATCGACGTGGCCTACCGCTACTTCGCCACGGCCCGGCGCCGGTTCATCCTCGCCGACACCCCCGGCCATGTGCAGTACACCCGCAACATGGTGACGGGTGCCTCCACGGCCGAGCTGACGGTGATCCTGATCGACGCCCGCAACGGTGTCGTCGAGCAGACCCGTCGGCACGCCGCCCTCGCGGCGCTGCTCCGTGTCCCGCATGTGGTGCTCGCCGTGAACAAGATGGACCTGGTCGACTACCAGGAGTCCGTGTTCGCCGCGATCGCCGAGGAGTTCACGGCGTACGCGACCGAACTGGGCGTCCCTGAGGTCACCGCCATTCCGATTTCGGCGCTCGCCGGCGACAACGTGGTGGAGCCGTCCGCGCACATGGACTGGTACGGCGGCCCGACCGTCCTGGAACACCTGGAGACGGTTCCGGTCACCCACGACCTGAGCCACTGCCACGCCCGCCTTCCCGTGCAGTACGTGATCCGGCCGCAGACCGCCGAGCACCCGGACTACCGGGGCTACGCCGGTCAGATCGCCGCCGGTTCCTTCCGGGTCGGCGAGTCCGTGACGGTCCTGCCGTCCGGCCGCACCTCGAAGATCTCCGGCATCGACCTGCTCGGCGAGCCGGTCGACATCGCCTGGACCACGCAGTCGGTGACCCTCCTGCTGGAGGACGACATCGACATCTCGCGCGGCGACCTGATCGTGCCGACCAAGGACGCCCCGGCGACCACGCAGGACATCGAGGCGACCGTCTGCCACGTCGCCGACGCCCCGCTCACCGTCGGCCACCGCGTGCTGCTCAAGCACGGCACCCGCACGGTCAAGGCGATCGTCAAGGACATCCCGTCCCGTCTCACGCTCGACGACCTGTCCCTGCACCCGCACCCGGGACAGCTCGTCGCCAACGACATCGGCCGGGTGAAGATCCGTACCGCGGAGCCGCTGCCGGTGGACTCCTACGCGGACTCGCGGCGCACGGGATCGTTCATCCTCATCGATCCGGCCGACGGCACGACGCTCACCGCCGGCATGGTCGGCGAGTCGTTCGCCTCCCCCGAACCGGTCAAGGACGAGCCCGACGACGACGGCTGGGACTTCTGACCATGAATCCGACCGACTACTACGCGACGTTCGCGAAGGAGGGCGGCCGCGTCGGCAGCGGCGCCCTCGGCAGCGGGCAGGGCGGGGTGGCCCGATGTGCGGTGTGACGTACGCGCACCGCTTGCGCGCCCCGTCCCCCCACCCGACGTCCCGGAAGCGACGAAGACCCTTTGCCGAACTCCCGGCCACGATCTGACGGACGTGACCGCCGGGCCAACGAGAGGAACCCCTCCCGTGCCTGCCAACCGCTCAGCCCACTCCGGCCTCCTTCGCCGCGGCCTCGCCGTGGTCGCCGCACTCCCCCTCCTCACCCTCGCCGCCTGCGGCTACGGGTCCGAGTCCACGGACACCAACTCCAACGAGAAGGTCGCCGCCGGGTCGGAGAAGATCGACGGACTCGACACCGTCAAGATCGGCTACTTCGGCAACCTGACCCACGCCACCGCCCTGGTCGGCCGTGAGCAGGGCCTCTTCCAGAAGGCGCTGGGTGCCACCAAGGCCTCGTACGCCACCTTCAACGCGGGTCCCTCCGAGATCGAGGCACTCAACTCGGGCTCCATCGACATCGGCTGGATCGGGCCCTCCCCGGCGATCAACGGCTACACCAAGTCCGACGGCAAGAGCCTGAAGATCATCGGCGGTTCGGCGTCCGGCGGCGTGAAGCTGGTCGTCAACCCGAAGAAGATCAAGTCCCTGGCGGACGTCAAGGGCAAGAAGATCGCCACGCCCCAGCTCGGCAACACCCAGGACGTGGCGTTCCTGAACTGGGTGGCCGACCAGGGCTGGAAGGTCGACGCGCAGAGCGGCAAGGGCGATGTGACCGTCGTCCGTACGGACAACAAGATCACCCCGGACGCCTACAAGGCCGGCTCCGTCGACGGCGCCTGGGTGCCGGAGCCGACCGCGTCGAAGCTGGTCGCCGAGGGCGGCAAGGTGCTGCTCGACGAGGCGTCGCTGTGGCCGGACAAGAAGTTCGTGATCACGAACATCATCGTGTCGCAGAAGTTCCTCACCGAGCACCCGAAGGCCGTCGAGGCGGTCCTGAAGGCGTCGGTCGAGGCCAACAAGTGGATCAACGCCAACCCGGACGAGGCGAAGGCCGCGGCGAACAAGCAGCTGGAGGCGGACTCCGGCAAGGCGCTGCCGGCCGAGGTCCTGGACCCGGCGTGGAAGTCCATCCAGTTCATCAACGACCCGCTGGCCTCGACCCTCAACAGCGAGGCGGAGCACGCGGTGAAGGCCGGTCTGCTGGAGAAGCCCGACCTGAAGGGCATCTACGACCTCACGATCCTCAACAAGGTCCTCAAGGCCGAGGGCGAGAGCACGGTCGGCGACGCCGGTCTCGGCAGCTGACGTAGATCCCGACGAGTTCCCAGGAGATGACGACCATGGCCACGACTCTCGCCAAGGCCGCGGAGTCGGTCGACTACGCGGCACGCATCGAGCATGTCTCGAAGTCCTTCGCGACACCGGGCGGGCAGCAGCTCGTTCTGGACGACATCAGCATCGATGTCGCGCCGGGCGAGTTCGTCACCCTCCTGGGGGCCTCGGGCTGCGGCAAGTCCACGCTGCTGAATCTGGTGGCGGGGCTCGACAGGCCCACCACGGGCTCCATCACGACGGACGGCCGCCCGGCCCTGATGTTCCAGGAGCACGCCCTCTTCCCGTGGCTGACCGCGGGCAAGAACATCGAACTGGCCCTGAAGCTCAGGGGAGTTCCCAAGCCCGAGCGACGCGACAAGGCGGAGCGGCTGCTCGAACTGGTCCGGCTGAAGGGCGCGTACGGCAAGCGCGTCCACGAACTGTCGGGCGGTATGCGGCAGCGGGTGGCGTTGGCCCGCGCGCTCGCGCAGGAGAGCAACCTGCTGCTGATGGACGAGCCGTTCGCGGCGCTGGACGCCATCACGCGGGACGTGCTGCACGACGAGCTGACCCGCATCTGGGAGGAGACCGGCCTCTCCGTCCTGTTCGTCACGCACAACGTGCGGGAGGCGGTGCGGCTCGCCCAGCGGGTCGTCCTGCTGTCGTCCCGGCCGGGCCGGATCGCGCGCGAGTGGACGGTCGGCATTCCGCAGCCGCGCCGCATCGAGGACGCGCCCGTGGCCGAACTGTCCCTCGAGATCACCGATGTACTGCGTGGGGAGATCCGCCGTCATGGCCAGCACTGAGACGACACCGGTCCAGGACGCCGGGAGCGTCGAGGCGGGCCTGGACGCACTGGAGACGACGGCCACCGGCCGTCCGACGCTCCGGCAGACCTTCGTCAACAAGATCCTGCCGCCGATCATCGCGGTCGCGGTGGTCCTCGTGGTCTGGTTCGTCCTGTACCCGGTCGTCGACGACCCGACGAAGCTGCCCTCGCCGGGTGCCGTGGGCAGCGCCTTCCAGGACGCCTGGCTGAAGGGCGATCTGCTCGGCTACATCTGGACCAGCGTCTCGCGCGGTCTGCTGGGCTTCTTCTTCGCGCTGCTCATCGGCACCCCGCTGGGTCTGCTGGTGGCGCGGGTGAGGTTCGTGCGCGCGGCCATCGGCCCGATACTGTCCGGCCTGCAGTCGCTGCCGTCGGTGGCGTGGGTGCCGCCGGCCGTGATCTGGCTGGGTCTGAACAACTCCATGATGTACGCGGTGATCCTGCTCGGCGCGGTTCCCTCCATCGCCAACGGTCTGGTGTCCGGCGTGGACCAGGTGCCGCCGCTGTTCCTGCGCGCGGGCCGCACGATGGGGGCGACCGGCGTCAAGGGCATCTGGCACGTCACCCTGCCGGCGGCGCTGCCCGGCTATGTGGCGGGCCTGAAGCAGGGATGGGCGTTCTCGTGGCGCTCGCTGATGGCGGCGGAGATCATCGCGAGCTTCCCCGACCTGGGTGTGGGCCTCGGCCAGCTGCTGGAGAACGCCCGTACGGCCAGCGACATGGCCATGGTGTTCGAGGCCATCCTGCTCATCCTGTTCGTGGGCATCGCCATCGACCTGCTGATCTTCAGCCCGCTGGAGCGGTGGGTGCTGCGCAGCCGCGGTCTGCTGGTGAAGGGCTGAGTCCCGTGTCCAGGAAGCCGGTCCTTCTCGTCATCGCCCACGGCAGCCGCGATCCGCGGCACGCCGCGACCGTGCACGCCCTGGTGCGGCGCGTACGGTCGATGCGGCCGGGCCTGCGGGTGGAGACCGGCTTCCTGGACTTCACCGTCCCCTCCGTACAAGGGGTGCTGGAGTCTTTGGCAGCGGAGGGCGTGCGGGATGTCGTGGCCCTGCCGCTGCTGTTGACACGCGCGTTCCATGCGAAGGCGGACATCCCGGCGGTTCTCGGGGACGCGCCGCCGCGGCTGCGCATCCGTCGGACGGAGGTGCTGGGCCCGTCCCCGCTCCTGCTGTCGGCGCTGGAACGACGGTTGTACGAGGCCGGGTTGAGCCCGGCCGACAAGTCCTCGACCGGGGTCGTGCTGGCCTCGGCGGGGTCCACGGACCCGGAGGCGATCGCAGTGATCGCAGCAATCGCGCGGGAGTGGCGGCACACCGGTTGGTGCGCCGTGCGGCCTGCGTTCGCCTCCGCATCCCTGCCGCGCACCGAGGACGCGGTGCGCGAGCTGCGCGAGCTGGGCTGCGCGCGGGTCGCGGTGGCGCCGTACGTCCTGGCCCCCGGTTTCCTGCCGGACCGCATCGCGCGCGGCGCCGCCGGGGCGGACGTCCTGGCCGATGTCCTGGGCCCGGCGCCGGAGGTGGCTCGAGTGCTGCTGGAGCGGTACGACGCGGCACGGGTGCCGTCGCCGGCGGCCGTGGGCGCCTGAAGCCCGGTACGGGCCCGGGGTACCGGCGGCCCGGTGACCGCCGGCCCGGCTCCTCGGGAGCTACCGGACCTCGGCGACCGCCTCGTCGGCCAGCCGTACCAGCTCGCCCACCGGCAGGGATCCGGGGGCCCGGCGCTCCCGCGCGAACTCGTTCGCCAGCCGCTGCAGCAGTTCGTTCAGCGGTGTGGGGACGCCGTGCAGGCGGCCGAGGAGGGCGATCTCTCCGTTGAGGTAGTCGGCCTCGATGGTGCCGGCGCCCCGGCTCAGGGACTGCCAGGAGGAGCCGCCGCCGCGCGGGGCGTCGTCGAGGGGGACGAGGGTGATCTTGTCGCCGCGTACCGCCCGCTGCTCCTCGTCGCCGACGTGGGCGATCCCGGCCGCGTCGAGCACGGCGGCGCCCTCCGCCCGCACCCGTGCGAACAGCGCCGCGGCCTCCGGGGTGTCGACCGGGCCGCTCACCGCCTCCAGCGCGTTGCCCAGGTTGGACAGCAGCTTGGCGTACTGCCAGCGGGCCACGTCCTCGACGACCGGTGCCTCGAAGCGCGCCTTCTCCAGGTCGGCGGCGATCCGGCGGACGGTGTCGTCCGTGCCGTGCGGACAGCGGCCGAGGTGGAGGATGCCGGTGAGCGGAGCGCCGGCGGCGGAGACGACGCCGGGTTCGACGTGGGTGGAGGGCAGCCAGACGCAGACTCCGTACACCTGCCGGAAACGGCGCAGGGCCAGGCGCCCGCTCTCCACGCCGTTCTGCGCGCAGACCAACGGCAGGCGTTCGGCCGCCGTGCCGCCGCCCTCGACGGGGGCCGGGCCCCATGTGCCCAGCGCCGCCTCGCTGTCCTGGGTCTTCACGGCGAGGACGAGGACGTCGTCGGCGCGCAGCACGCCGAGCTCCGCCGGTCGGGCCACCACGGGCAGTCGGTGGGTCAGCTCGCCCTCCGGCACCCTGAGCCGCAGCCCGGCGTCCCTCAACGCCGCCCCGTGCGCGCCGCGCGCGACCAGCACGACCTCCTGGCCGGCCTCCGCCAGCCGTCCGCCGACGGTGCCGCCGACCGCCCCTGCCCCGATGATGATGTAGCGCATCCCCCGAGCCTCGCACACGCCCGGTGGTTCAGGACTCGGTCATCTCCACCAGCTTGACCACCGTGTTCCAGTTCCGGCTCGTGGCCACGAGCCCCTTGTTGAGGCGGGGCCGGGACAGCATCTCGGCGAGCTTGGAGCGGCCGAGGCCCTCGGGGGCGTACAGGTAGAGGGCGCGGTCGCCGAGGCGGAACTCCTCTGGCAGGTAGGCGCTCCGGTCGAGCTCGGCGTAGCGCTCCGCCGTGACGGGCGCGGAGAAGTAGGTGACGTGGAGCTGCTTGGGCTCCAGGTCGGCGGCCGGGAACGGACAGGCCTCGGCGACCGCCTTCAGATAGGCGTGGTCGCGCACGATCACGTCCACCCCGAAGCCGAACCTCTTCTCGATCGCCCCGGCCAGCTCGGCGGCGAGGCTCTCCTCGTCCCCGTGGGCGGAGGAGAACACGGCCTGGCCGCTCTGGAGATAGGTGCGCACGCCGCCGTGGCCGAGCCCCTCCATCAGGGTGCGGAGGTCGGCCATCGGAACCTTCTTGGCGCCGCCCACGTTGATGCCGCGCAGCAGGGCCGCGTACGTCGTCGTCATGGGCCCACCCTAGGCGGCCGCGGGCCAGGTGGGTGGGGCCGGACCCTGTCGTCCGTCCCCTAGATCACAAGATAGATGTAAGGGCCCGTCTCCTCCCCAGCGGTGAGGCCGGCCCGGTCCAAGGGGAGGACTCTGTCGGCCGGTACGTCACCGGGCAGCACGATGAGATGTTTTTATCCGGCGCATACCTTCGAATCGAAAGGTGGCGGCAGGGGGCCGCCACCGCTCACGAGGGGGCAGGCCCGTCATGGCAAACGGAGATACGCGGGTACGGGGCCTGGCGGCCCGGGCCGGCGGCTGGAGCGCACGCCACCGATGGGCCGCCGTCGGCATCTGGATGCTGTTCGTCGTCCTGGCCATGGGGATCGGTTCGGCGGTGGGCACGGTCGAGGTCAAGGAGAGCGACCAGCTGGGGGGCGAGACCCACACCGCCGCGAAGATCATCGAGGATGCGGGCATCGAGGAGCCGGCCGGGGAGACCGTGCTCATCCAGGCGAAGGACGGGTCGGTCAAGGCCACGGACGCGGAGTTCCGGTCCGCCGTGGCCGCGGTCGTGAAGGCGGTGGAGGGGACCGGCAAGGTCACCGACGTGACCTCGCCGTACGACACCGACACGATCTCGAAGGACGGGCGCAGCGCGCTCGTGCAGTTCGACATGCGCGGCGACTCCGACACCGCGGGCGAGCGGGTCGAGCCGGTGCTCGAGGCCGTCGACGGGGTGCGCAAGGACCACTCATCGCTGCGGATCGAGGAGATCGGCGGCGCCAGCATGATGAAGACGTTCGACGACGCGTTCGGCGACGACTTCCAGCAGGCCGAGTACTCCGCGGTGCCGGTGGCGCTGGGCATCCTGCTGATCGCGTTCGGCGCGCTGGTGGCGGCGCTGCTGCCGGTGGCGCTCGCGCTGACCGCGATCATGGCGACGACGGGGCTGATGGCGATCGTCAGTCACTTCCAGCCGATGGACGACACCGCCAGCTCCGTGATGCTGCTGGTCGGTCTGGCCGTGGGCGTCGACTACTGCCTGTTCTATCTGCGCCGCGAGCGCGAGGAGCGGGCGGCGGGCCGGGACGCGGAGACCGCGCTCAGGATCGCCGCGGCGACCAGTGGCCGGGCCGTGATCGTCTCCGGTGTCACCGTGTGCGTGGCGATGGCGGGCATGCTGTTCACCGGGCTCGCCACGTTCGAGGCGATGGGCCTGGCCTCCCTGATGGTGGTGGCGGTCGCCATGGTCGGTTCGGTGACCGTGCTGCCCGCGCTGCTGTCGCTGCTCGGTCAGCGTGTGGAGAAGGGCCGTCTGCCGTTCCTGCGGCGCCGCACGAACGGCAACAACGGCAGCCGGTTCTGGTCGGCCGTCCTGAAGGGTGTGCTGGCCAAGCCCGTCGTGTCGGTGGTCGTCGCGACCGGCGCGCTGCTCGCGGTCGCCGCCCCTGCGCTCGGTATGAAGACCCAGAACCTCACCCTGGACCAGGAGTTCGGCGACTCGTTGCCCATCGTGCAGACGTACCAACGGCTCAACGAGGCGTTCCCGGGCGGCTCCGACCCCGCCACGGTCGTCGTCAACGCGGACGACATCAACGCCCCCGAGGTCAAGGACGCGCTCGCGCGGTTCAAGGAGCAGGCGGTCAGCTCGGGTGCCTCGCGCGGCCCGGTGGAGATCAAGCTGCACGACGCGCAGAACGTCGCCTTCGTCTACGTCCCGCTGGTCGGCGGCTCCGACCAGGACAAGGCGGGTGCGAGCCTGGACAGGCTGCGTGACGAGGTGCGGCCGGCCACACTCGGCACGGTGGACGGGGTACGGGCGCCGATCACCGGACAGGTCGCGGGCAACCAGGACTTCAACGACCAGCTGATCGGCTCGGTCGTCCCGGTGTTCGCGTTCGTCGTGGTCTTCGCCTTCCTGCTGATGCTGCTGTCGTTCCGCTCGCTGACTGTCGCGATCACCTCGATCGTGCTCAACCTGCTGTCGGTGGGCGCCGCCTACGGCATCCTCGTCGCCGTGTTCCAGCACGGCTGGGGCGCCTCGCTGGTGGGCGCGGAGGGGGTCGGCGCCATCGTCACCTGGCTGCCGCTGTTCCTCTTCGTGATCCTGTTCGGCCTGTCGATGGACTACCACGTGTTCGTGGTCTCGCGGATCCGCGAGGCGCGGCTGCGGGGCCGCAGCACGAACGAGGCCATCAAGCACGGCGTGGTCACCACCGCCGGTGTCGTCACCAGCGCCGCCGTCATCATGGTCGCGGTGTTCGCGATCTTCGGGACGCTGTCCATGCAGTCCATGAAGCAGATGGGTGTGGGCCTGGCGGCGGCGGTGCTGATCGACGCGACGATCATCCGGGGTGTGCTGCTCCCGGCGGTGATGGCGCTGCTCGGCGAGCGCAACTGGTACCTGCCGACGTGGCTGCGCCGGCTGCCCGACATGACGCACGACGAGTCGCCGGAGGCCGTGACGGCCGGGACCGCGCGCGACGACGAGGGCGAGCGGCTGACTGTCTGATTCCGGCCGCCATGGCGGAGGGCCCGTCGGTTCCGGGGGAACCGACGGGCCCTCTGTGCCGTCTGGCCTACCGGACCATGCGCGTTGCCGACGGGGGAAGGACGGCACATGGACAGACGGAGCCTGTTGAGGGGTGCGCTCGGGGGCGCGGTGGCTGGACCGGTCGCCGCGCTGACGGTGGCGGAGCCGGCCAGTGCGGCGCCGGCCGGGTTCGACGTCCTGCTGGGGGACGTCACCTCGGGAAAGATCTACCGCTTCGACCGGAACAGGCCGTTCACCGCCGCCCACGTGAAGTGGTCGTATCTGCCGGGGGGCGGCCATCCGATGGAGCACAGGCCGCGCGACACCGACGGCGACGGGCAGGTGCTGCTCATCGCGACCGGTTCGCGGGACAGCGGGGTGGCGAGCATCCGCAGGCGGCGCGACAACAAGCTGCTGTGGTCGGCGAGGCTCGGCACGTATCTGCACGGCATCGAGCGGGCGCGCGGGACGGGTGTGGTGGTCGTGGCGGGCCGCAGCCGGGGACCCGCGCCGGGCGGCGACGGAGGCGCCACCACCGGTGGCAGGATCTACGTCTACCGGCCCACCAACAGCCACAGCGGCTCCCTCGTACACGCCCAGACGTTCGGTTTCCACCAGGCGCACGGGGTGCTGTGGGACCCGCGGCTGGAGCGGATGTGGATCATCGGCGGCAGTGTGCTGCAGGCCTACCGCATCGTGACCACGGCGAGCTCCGCGAAGCTCGTCGCGGACCCCGACCGCAGGGTCAAGGTCACCCGTGGCCATGACATCCAGCCGGACTACACCGACCCGGGCAAGCTGCTGTTCACCGACACCAACGGCGTCTACCGCTACGACAAGGCCACCAAGAGGGTGACCACGCTGCACACCCGGCGCAAGGTCAAGTCGTACGTCCGGCACTCCTCGGGCGAGCAGATGTGGACCGGTGCGGCGGAGTCGGGCGGCAGCGCCTTCGGCACGAAATACGTGCACTTCAATGTCAGCGGTGTCACCCGCCCGCTCCAGGTGGGCAGCGGCCCGATCGTCTACAAGGCGCGCATCGACACTCCGAACTACCTCTGAGCGACCGGTAGTTCGGCCTCGATGAGGTCGGCTGCCCGCCGGGTGCCGCCCTCCACGGCCATCTCCTGCTGGACGTCCTTCAGCCGCCGGGCGACCTCGGGATCGTCGACGAGCGCGAGGGCGGCCTTCCGCAGGGCCTCGGCCGTCGCCTCGGCCATGGGGATGTGCCGGGCGACTCCGAGCCCCTGCAGCATGTCCGCGTTGCCGAACTGGTCCACGGCCTGCGGTACGGCGATCATCGGCGTCGCCGTGGCCAGCCCCTCCTGGCTGCCGCCCGCGCCGGCGTGCGTGACGAACAGGTCGGCCTGCTTCAGGACCGCCAACTGCGGTACCCACGACCGCACTTCGACGTCGTCCGGTACGACGCCCAGCGCGGCGGGGGTGACGTGCTTGCCCACCTGGAGCACCAGGTGCCAGCCGGGCAGCTCGCCGAAGGCCTTCACGCACTCCCGGTAGAAGGCCGGCTGCCTGGTGAAGGACGAGCCCAGGGAGACAAGGACGACCTTCTCGGCGCCTGCGGGCCGGGTCCACTCCCCCTCGCCGGCGCGGTCGCCCTGGCAGGCGCCGACGAAGCGGTGGACGGTGTCGTCCACCCGGTCGGCGTGCGGTTGCAGGGCGCGGGGGATCAGCACGATCGACCGGTCGGGCCGACCGACGAAGGTATCGGGGTGCTCGGTGATCCCGTTCTCCTCGAGCCAGGCGTGGAAACGGGCGTAGTAGGCCTTTCCGCGCTCGGTCTTCTTCGGTTCCGCCCACATGGGCCCGGCGACCTCCTCCTCGTAGCCCTCCCAGGCGACGAGGTTGGGTGAGAGGGAGATCGCGGGAACGCCCCAGCGGTGAGCGAGGACGCGGGCGGGGTAGGCGGTGATGTCGTGCAGGACGAGGTCGGGTTCGTCGCCGTCGTAGGCCGCGATCAGCTGCGGCAGCGCCTGGATCGCGTCGGCGAGGAAGGGCTCGACGTTGTCGAGGAGGGTGCTGCCCCAGGCCTCGGGGTCGTCGTCGGGCGAGGGCAGGGTGGAGTGCCACGGCCTGACCTCGGCGCCGGTGGCCGCGACCTTCTGGGCGAAGACGGGCGGGATGGCGTAGGTGACCCGGTGCCCGCGGGCGACGAGTTCGCGGATCACCTCCAGGCTGGGGTTCACATGGCCGTGGGCGGCGATGGAGAACATGGCGATGTGTGCGCGACTGGTCATGCGACGACGCTAAGCGAGACGATACGTCTCGTGCAATCGTATTTCATCGGTGCAGGTCAGCGCTGGTAACGCGCCAGTACCACGGCGGTGTGCAGGGCGGGGTCCCGCAGGGCCTCGGTGCCGGTGGGCAGCATCCAGTCGCCGAGCGCGAGCCGCACCATGTTCTTCGGCCGGAGCAGGAAGTCGAGGAACTCGACGGCCTCCTTCTTGTGAGGGCTGTCCTCGGCCACGGACAGGGTCTGCGGACTGACCCCCTGGGCGAGTCCGTCGGCTCCGGCCGGGGCCGGCAGCACCTGCCAGTCGAAGCCCTTCGGCGCCTGCTGGGCGATCTGCTGGCGGTAGGAGAAGCCGAGCGGGACCATCGCGTACTTGCCGCCGAAGAAACCCGGCAGGGTGTCCGAGCCGCCGCTGCCCAGGGTGGTGGGCGAGGCGCTGCGGTCGGTGTTCGCCTGGTCGTGGACGGTGCGGGGCACGACCTCGTCGGCCGCCTCGAAGCGGACGGTGACCTTGCCGTCGGCGCCCCGGTGGAAGAGCCGTCCACCGGCCGACAGGGAGAGGTTGAGGGTGGCGGAGACGGGTTCCTTCAGCGGCCAGGCCACGCCGTACCTGCCGTCGCCGCTGAGCTGCTCGGTGATCTGCCGGAACTCCGCCCAGGTCCACGGGCGTTCGGGAGTCGGGATCCGCACGCCGGACTTCTTCAGCCAGGTGGCGTTGGCGACGAGGACCCGCGGTTCCTGGAGGAAGGGCACGCCGTAGAGCAGCGGGCCGACGCTCAGCACCAGGAACCAGGCACCGTGCCCGGTGGCGCGCCCCACCGGCCTCCTCACATCGGTCACCGATGCCACGGAATCTCCCCCTTTGCGCGGCACTGCCGGGCCCGGTCATGGTCGTGAAGGCGACGGGTCACGTCAAGGGACCGTGCACCTCGTCCGACCTGTGCGGATGCGAGACTGGCCGTCGGATGGCGAGAACCCGACGCCATCGCGACGTCGGACAGGGAGGCGGACGGTGGACGAGGCGCGGGCACGGGACGTACTGGCCCGGGCAAAGGTGCTGCCGGGTCCGGCAGGGCAGGCGCGGCTCCTCGCCCTGGGCGAGAACGCCGTGTTCGCCGCCGGTGACCTGGTCGTCAAGGTGGGCCGGGACGCCGAGCTGCTGGACCGGGCCCGGCGCGAGGTGGCGATCGCCGGCTGGCTGGCCGGGGCGGGCGTGCCGGCGGTACGGGCGGCCGGCTCCGAGGCACTGCTGGTGGAGGGCCACCCCGTGACCGTGTGGCACCGGCTGGCCGACCCCGTACGGCCGGCCGAGCCACGGGATTTGGCCGAACTGCTACGGCTCGTGCACGCACTGCCCTCCCCCTCCTTCGGTCTGCCGCCCCGCGATCTGCTGTCCGGGGTGGAGCGCTGGCTGCGGCTCGCCGGCGAGGCGATCGACCCGGCGGACGCGGCGTATCTGCGAGAGCGCAGGGACGGCTTCGCGGCGGCCGCCGCCGCGCTCACCCCGCAGCTGCCGCCCGGCCCGATCCACGGCGACGCGCTGCCGCGCAATGTGCACGTCGGCCCCAACGGGCCGGTCCTGGTCGACCTGGAGACCGTCTCGGCCGATCTGCGCGAGCACGACCTGGTGGTGATGGCCCTCTCCCGCGACCGCTACGGCCTGCCCGCCGACGCCTACGACGCCTTCACACAGGCCTACGGCTGGGACGTACGCGAGTGGGAGGGCTGCACGGTGCTGCGCGGTGCCCGGGAGACGGCGAGCTGCGCCTGGGTCGCCCAGCACGCCCCCACCAACCCCAAGGCGCTGGCGGAGTTCGAGCGGAGGGTGGCGTCCCTGCGGGACGGCGACGCGGCGGTGCGCTGGTACCCCTTCTGACGCGGCACTAGGGACTGTCTCCGGTTAGTGATCAAGCTGCGGGTGGGATGCCCGTCCGGTAGGACTGTGGTGTGACGCGTGCGCAACTCACTGATAACGAGTGGGAGTTCATCGGGCCGTTCCTGCCTGTCGGCAGGTTCGGTCCGTATCCCGAGCGGCTGCGGGAGCAGTTCGAGGGTGTGATCTGGCGGTTCCGTACCGGCGGCCAGTGGCGGGAGATGCCCGAGCGGTTCGGCGCCTGGCAGACGGTCTACAACCGCTTCATGCGATGGCGGGACGCGGGTGTCTTCCAGGCCCTGTTGGAAGAGGCGATCGCCGAGGCCGCCCGCCGGGACGAGATCGACATGTCGCTGGTCAGCGTGGACTCCACTACCGCGCGAGCTCATCACGACGCGGCCGGCATGCGGGTCAGCGAACAGGCTCTTGCCGCTCTTGATGAGGCGGCCACGCAAAAAGGGGGCGCGTGCGGGGAACAAACCGGGCAGGCCAGCGAAAATGACCCGGCCCGGGCCGAACGCCGCCGTATCCGCTTACGACGGCGGGCCCGACTGACGGCCGCCCTGCTCGGCCGCTCCCGCGGCGGGCTGACCTCCAAGATTCACCTGGCCGCCGACAGACGCTGCCGGCCGATGGCGCTGCTTGTGACCGCCGGGCAGGCCGCCGACAGCCCCCAGTTCATCCCGGTCCTGAGCAAGGTGCGGGTCCGCCTGCCTGTCGGCCGTCCCCGCACCCGGCCCGCTGCCGTGGCCGGCGATAAGGCCTACTCCTCCCGCGCCAACTACGCCCACCTGCGCAAACGCCACATCAAGGCGGCCATCCCCGAGAAGAAGGACCAGGCCGCCGACCGCAGGAAAAAGGGCAGCCGGGGCGGCAGCGGGAGGCGGCGGTCATCGTGAGCTCCTGGCCGTCGCGGACGCGTAGGCACCGTAGACCCAGGTTTTCTCCGGTCCGCGGGAGTAGTCGATCTCGTTCTTGATGCGGTGTCCGTCCGGTGACCAGCCCGGTGCCGGCGGGAAGGTGCGGGGGATCACCGGGCCGAGCTCGTCGGCGCAGACGACCGTCGCGCCGTCGGGCGGGCTGGTGTAGAGCTCGACGATCCGTGTTCGGCCGGTCAGTGCACCAGCAGGTCGATCACGCCCGTCAGGTCCTCCTCGCCGCTACCCTCGGCCAGGCGGCGGCGCATCAGCTCGAAGTAGGGGCTGAGCAGTTCCGGGCTGACACCCTGCTGCTCGGCGGTGCTCAGGAAGGTCGGCGTGCCGGCCACCTGCATGGCGAGGTTGGAGACGACGCCCTTGGTGTAGTCGCCGCTGCGCAGCTGGTCGGCGGTCTGGTGAACTGCCGGGACCATCGCGACGAGCCAGTCGGCGAGCAGCGGGGCGAGCGCCGCGGGGTCGATGTCCTCCTTGCGGATCAGGGCGAAGGCGTGCGCGGCCCCGGCGAACATCCCATACATGGCGCTGAGCAGGGCCACGTCGTACAGGGCCGCGAAGCCCGCGTCCTCGCCGACGTAGGTGGTGTCGGCCGGGACGCTCAGGGTCTCCTGGTGCCGCTCGAACAGCTCCCGCGAGCCGCTGTAGAAGACGTAGCCGCCGGCTTCCGGGACGCCGATCATCGGAGGGACGGCCATGATCCCGCCGTCCAGGTAGCGGCCGCCGCGCTCGCGGGCCCACTCGGCGCGGGCGCGGGCCTGGGCAGGGGTGCTGGTGGTCAGGTTGACCAGGTCCCGGCCGGCCAGGTCGGCGCCGGCCAGCACCTCGTCAACCGAGGCGTCGTCCAGCAGACAGACGACGACCAGGGTGTTGGCTGCGACCGCCTCAGCGGCGCTGTCCGCGGCGCTCGCCCCCGCGGCGGCGAGCGCCGCGGCGTGGGCCGGGGTGCGGTTCCAGACGGTGAGCGGGTGGCCGGCGGCAAGCCAGGTACGGGCCAGCGCGGTGCCCATCGCGCCGAGGCCCAGCAGCGTGACGGGAGTCTTCTCAACAGTGTTCTGTGCCATGCCGATTAGGCTGGTCACTGGCCCGGAGGTGATCAAGTACGCACTTGGTAGTGGGTGGTTACCCCGGGGTGAGCGAGCACGTCGGAAGGGTGGGGCATGACAACGCTGAACCGGCCGGGCGCACCAGACGGACACGTCTGCGGGATCGACACCACGATGGAGGTGATCGGCGGCAAGTGGAAGGTGCTGATCCTCTGGGCGCTCCACGAGCACCCCTGCCGTCGCTTCGGCGAGCTGCGTCGACTGCTTCCGGGGATCACTGAGAAGGTGCTCGCCTCCCACTTGCGTGAGCTGGAAGCGGACGGTGTCGTGCACCGCGTCTCCTACGACGAGGTGCCGCCCCGCGTCGAGTACTCACTGACCGAGGACGGCAAGCGCCTCAACGACGCACTCCAGCCGCTGGCCGCTTGGGGTCGCGAGCGGCCGACCAGTCGAGGGCTGGAGGAGAAGGCAGGCTAGGGTCTGCTGTGAACGTGCTGGTCACAGCCACTCGTTGATGACCGCGACCAGCACGGTGGCTTCGTATCGGACGGCGAGTTTGTCGTATCGCGTGGCCACCGCCCGGTGGCGTTTCAGCCGGTTGATGCCGCACTCCACCGCATGGCGCTCTTCGTAGTCGTTCTTGTCGAACTTCGGTGGTTGCCCGCCGTCAGAGCCGCGCTTGGTGTGCCCAGGAGCGTGCAGGCTGGGCTTCCACAGGCGTTGCGATCCGGCGGCCGGTACCGGCTCTGGAGGGGCTGAACGCGTCCGAGCTGCCAGTGGAAGCAGCCGTGTTCGGACCAGCGGGTGCATGCGCCGTCGGCGTGGATGGCTGCGAGGTCGGCGACGGCGACGACGTGTCCCTGTACAGGCTTCTAGTGCCGCATCAGGCAACGTTTGCCCTGCCTGTACGGTCGGGGCATGGATGCCAGCGGCCAGCCGACTCTTGATGAGATCGAAGATCGCTTCGTTGAGCTTGTCGCGGGCTGGCTGTCCCGGGACGAGGCTGACCGCTGGGCGGCGAGGTGGGTGATGGAGGACAGGTTCGTCTGGGACGACTTGTCCTGGTGGGCCCTGAACCGCCTCTATGGAATCGATCTTCCCGCGAGCGATGGCGGCGGCTACCTGCACGATGCCGAACAGGTCCGGGAATGGCTCGCTGAGCTGAGGAAACGCCGAGCGATGTGAAGCCGTCGCAGCACCGTCCTGCAGTCCCGGTCGCTGTCAGGATGTGCGCATGGCCGAACGGGTGCGGGTACGTGAGATCGAAGGCCGACTTCCTGGTCGCCGAGGGGGTGGTCGACGACATCAGCCGCGAGGGCCTGCGGGCCCTGCTCCGCGAGGAGGGCGTCTCCTTTCAACGCATAAAGACCTGGAAGACCTCCCGCGACCCCGACTACGCCGCCAAGAAGGCCCGCGTCGAGCACCTCTACGCGATCGCCGACGGCGAGGTCATACCCGAGGGCGGCGAACCCGAAGTCGTCTTATGCCTGGACGAGTTCGGCCCGCTCACCCTCCAGCCCCAGCCCGGACGGCAATGGGCCGAGCGCGGCGGACGGCACAAGGACCCCGACCGGGAGCGCCGGCCCCGGCGGCGTGCGACCTATACCCGCCCGTACGGGGTCAGGCTGGCGCCGAGGGCACGCACTGGACGCCGCTCCTTGACGGGCAAACGTCGCCTGCCGCGGCACTAGGGGGCGGGGCTGTCCGCGGGCTCCCGCACCGGCCAGGCTCCGTCGATCACCGCGTCCGTCTCGCCCTTGCGGCGCAGGAAGCTCTGGAAGTCCGCCGCCCACTGCGCGTACCACTCGATCTGACGGCGGTGCAGCTCCGCCGGACCCAGCGCGCCGACCTTGGGGTGGCGCGCGGCTATCGCGCAGGCCAGGCGGGCCGCGGCGAGGGCGTCGGCGGAGGCGTCGTGGGCGGCGTCGAGGGTGACGCCGTACTCGGCGCAGACCGCTTCGAGGTTGCGCTTGCCACGGCGGTAGCGGTCGGCCCAGCGGTCGATGGTGTACGGGTCGACCACGGGTGCCGGGTCGAGGCCGCCGAGCCGGTCGCGCAGGGAGGGCAGGCCGTGGCGGCGCAGTTCGGCGGAGAGCAGGGTGAGGTCGAAGGCCGCGTTGTAGGCGACGACGGGGACGCCCGTGCGCCAGTAGCCCGTCAGGACGTCGGCGATGGCGTCCGCGACCCGGTCGGCGGGTCGTCCCTCGGCGGCGGCCCGTTCGTTGCTGATGCCGTGGACCGCCACCGCGTCCGCCGGGATCTCCACTCCCGGGTCCGCCAGCCACTCCTTGCGTCCCAGGACCCGCCCGTCCCTGACCTCGATCACGGCGCCTGTGACGATGCGCGCCTCGCGCGGATCCGTCCCGGTCGTCTCCAGGTCGAAGCCGATCAGCAGCTCCCGGTACCAGGCCATGACGGCCCCCCTTCTTGGTGGTGCTTCCCCCAGTGGTCTCCACCTTCCCATGCACCACTGACAATCAGAGGACCGCGTTCCGCTTACCGCTCCGGCGGGCACACGCGACCCAGGCACATCAGGACACGGGGCGCGAATCAGCCCAGGCCAGTTCGAATTCCTCGCGGTAGGCGGCGAAAAGGCCGCCTTCGTCCACCTCGCCCGACTTGACCACCCGGTGGCCGCCCCGCAGCACCAGCACCGGCGCCTCCATGCCGCGCATACGCCGCAGGTAGGACTGGATGACCGCGATGCCGTCGGTGCCGTCGCCGTCGACGAGGTAGGCGGTGAAGCGGGGCGTCTCGTCGTACACCTGGATCTGGAAGGCGCCCGGATCACGCAGCCGGGAGCGGACGCGGCGCATGTGGAGGATGTTCATCTCCACCGCGCGACTCAGTTCGCCCCGTTTCATCCCGAGTTCGCGTTCGCGGCGCTTGACCGCGCTGGAGGCCGGGTTGAGGAAGAGCAGCCGGACACGGGTCCCGGCCTCGGCGAGGCGGATCAGGCGGCGGCCGGAGAAGTTCTGCACGAGCAGGTTGAGGCCGATGCCGATGGCGTCGATTCGGCGGGAGCCGTCGAAGATGTCCTCGGCGGGGAACTGGCGCAGCAGCCGCACCCGGTCGGAATGGACGGCGACCACGTCCGCGTACCGGTCGCCGACGAGGTCCTCGACCGCGTCGACGGGCAGCCGGCGCGCGGACGGCACGTCACCGCCGGTGCCGAGCATCTCCAGCAGCCGTGCGGAGGCCCGTTCGGCCTGGCCGAGGACGGCCTCGGACAGGGCCCGGTTGCGGGAGACGACGTTACGGGTCACCTCCAGCTCGTCCAGGGCGAGTTCGACGTCGCGGCGGTCGTCGAGGTACGGCTCGAAGCACGGCCAGTGCTGCACCATCAGCTCGCGCAGCTGCGGCAACGTGAGGAACGAAATGACGTTGTCGTCGGCCGGGTCGAGCAAGTAGCCCTTGCGGCGGCTGACTTCGCGTACGGCGACCGCGCGCTGGACCCATTCCTGTCCGGCCGGGCCGGCCGCGGCGACCACCCACTCGTCGCCGTGGACGGGCTCGTAGATGGGCCGCAGCACGGCGGCCACCACGGCGCGCAGCCGCTGTTCCACGAGGTTCAGCCAGATGTAGGCCCGGCCGGCCCGCTGGGCGCGGGTGCGCACCTCGCGCCAGGCGTCGGCGTCCCAGTCCAGCTCCGGTCCGATGGAGTTCGTCTCCATCGGCCGGGCCAGGGACACCGTTCCGGGCGGGACGTCTGTCGAGCTCCCCTCGTGACCCTCGTCACCAGGGGGCAGCTCCAGCCCTCCCGAGCCCACCCAAGCACCGCCTTCCGCTCCCCCGAGCTCTCCCCGTCCCAACGATCAAGGAAGGGTACTCCGGGACCGGTCGGCGGTGCAGCCGGATGGGCAGGTCGTTTCTCAACTGCCGGGGTACGGATCCCCGTTCTCACCCTTGAGCGCGGACGGCGTGAGCGGATTCATCGCGGTGACGTCCCTCGGGGCTATGGAGAAGCCCTGCCAGTGGACCGGCATGGGCTGCTGGTCCTCGTCGCGCGCGATGTGGTGGAAGCCCACGTTCACCCAGACCACCGGGTGCTTGAGGGTCTGTCCGTCGACCCACTTGTCCACGGTCCTGGGGTGTCCCGTACCGCAGTTGAGAGGGTTGTTGCTGGCGTACATCTCGCACTTGTTGTACTCGGTGAAGTAGACGTCGTGCTTGGTGAAGCCGCGTCCGGAGTACTTGGTGGTGGCGCCGGGGACGAGTTCGTAGCTGCGGGCGTGCCCGTCCTTGTTCTTGCCGATGTTGCTGACCACGCGCCACCAGCGCATGTTCTTGGCGTCGCCGACGAGTTCCTTGGTGACCGGGGTACGGGTGGTCTTGTTGGTCGGGCCCTGCTGGCCGCTCGCGGGCGGGCTGACCACCGAGTCGTACTGCTCGATCTTGTTGGCGGAGGAGCCGTCTAGGCCGAAGTCGAGCCGCCAGAAGACGTTGTGGCTGTGGCTGGTGGCGTAGGCCTTGGCGCCCTTGCCGATGGGCCAGCCGCGGCCGTCGCCGGCGTCGTAGTCGAAGGGCGAGAGGCTGCCGGTGGCGCCGACGTTCATGTTGACCGTGCCGTCGTCGGAGAAGCGCCACTCGGTCATGTACTCGTACCAGCCGACCTGGTTGACCGTGTAGATCAGCAGGTCCTTGCCCTGCGCCTGGTAGACCTTGTTGGGCGTGTCGGCCTGCATGCGGTAGGCGTGGCCGCGCGAGCGGGTCGTGGTGCACAGGCCCTTGACGTTGGGGTTCTGGTTGGGGGACTGGGGGACCTTCACCGTCTTTATGGTGCCGCCGGGGCACTCGGCGGGGGCCAGGTTCACCAGACCGGAGCCGAAGTTGTAGTCGGTGACGTCGTTGTACTCGTTCTTGCCGTCGTCGTACGGGACGTGGATCTGGGCGATCTTGGCGCTGGTGAAGACCCGGATCGGCTTGGGCTCGCCGGGCGGCTGGTAGGTGACCTTCTCCAGGACGAGCCCGGACTTGGCCTCGTAGCGCCAGCACATGCGCCAGGTGGTGCCGGTGGAGAGCTTCTGCTCGATGCGGTAGGCCGCGCTGCAGTCGGCGGCCGCCGCCGCGGGGGCGGCCTTCGGCTGGGCGACGGCGGGGCCCGCCCCGGCGGTCGCGCCGGCGGCCAGCGCGGCCACGGACAGGCCTACGGCCGCTCCCTTGCGGGTACGGCTCACTCTGTTCAGGTGCATGAGGACATGACTCCTAGAGCAGGACGTGCGTGTGGGAAAAGTGGACGTGAGGGCCGGCTCAGCCGTTGAGTCGGGCGACCTTGCCGGTGCTGAGGTCGATCACCAGGGACCGGGCGTCGATCCAGGGACCGTTCTTGACCTTCGGCAGCAGGCGCACGCAGCGGTGTTCCCCGCACGTGTCGAGGCCGGCGGGCTGTCCGCCCGGCACCGCCCGGTAGACCATGCTGGCGAGCAGCAGCTGGTCCGGGGAGGTGAGTTCCTTGCCGGTGGCGTCCTTGTAGTCGGCCTTCAGGCCGGCGCCGAGCGGGTCGGCGATCAGCAGCCGGGCCGCCTCGGTCTGCTCCTCGGGGCTCAGCGGCGGCTGTACGCCGCGCTGGGTGCCGGTGTTCTCGACCTTGCCGGTGTCGAGGTTGACGGTCCTGGTGACGACCGTGTCGTTCTTGTAGTCGTAGAAGGTCACGTCGGCGCGCCGGGGCGCGTCCGGGTCGTCCAGTTCGTCCGCCTCGGGCGCGGCGAGCTCGACGCCGAGGCGCTGCGGGCCGCGGTCGCCCTCGACGTCCTCCGCGGCGTTGAACTGCTGCCGGCTGAGGGCGACGCGCTCCGCCCGTTTCATCTCGTCGTCGGTGAGCGGGTCGCTGCCACGGCCCTTCTCGCCCTCGTCCGGGGCCTGCTCGACGACGCCCGGCCGGACCGCGCCGCCCTGGTCCCCGGCCGCCGCCTGTCCCGTCGTCTGTCCGGTCCTGCCGCCTCCGGTGTCGTCCGCCCCCGCCGTGCCCGGCAGGGTGATCCCCACCATCACGGCTGTCGCGGCCACCGCGATGGCCGTACCCGCCACCACCTTGCCCAGGTGGCGGCGCACTGTCGTGCGCACAATTGCCCCCTACTCCCCCTGTTGCCCGGGAGTACGTTTCTCTGCCCCACTGGTTCGGCATGCGCCGTATGCCGGCGCATGCACTGGTCGTCAGGTAAGAGGCATGTAAGTCGGAGGTGGTTCCCTCACTTTCCGGGAGACTCGACGGCAAGGCGCCCCCGGCGCCGCGGCACACCTGAAAGAGTCGGTTCATGCAGGTCTGGCCTGGAGAGGCGTATCCCCTCGGTGCCACGTACGACGGCGCCGGCACGAACTTCGCGGTCTTCACGGAGGCCGCGGACCGAGTAGAGCTGTGTCTGCTGCACGACGACGGCTTGGAGACGGCGGTGGAACTGCGGGAGAGCGACGCGTTCGTCCGGCACGCGTACGTGCCGGGCGTGATGCCCGGGCAGCGCTACGGCTTCCGGATGCACGGTCCCTACGATCCCGCGCGCGGACTGCGCTGCAATTCGGCGAAGCTGCTGCTCGACCCGTACGCGAAGGCGGTCAGCGGCTCCATCCGCTGGGGCGAGGAGGTGTACGGCTATCCCTTCGGCTCCCCCGACAAGCGCAACGACCTCGACTCGGCGCCGCACACCATGACGTCGGTCGTGGTCAACCCGTACTTCGACTGGGGCGACGACCGGCTGCCGCGCACCGAGTACCACCACACGGTGATCTACGAGGCCCACGTGAAGGGCCTGACGATGCGCCATCCGGGGCTGCCGGAGGAGCTGCGCGGCACCTACGCGGCCCTCGCGCACCCGGCGGTGATCGAGCACCTGACCAAGCTCGGGGTGACGGCGCTGGAGCTGATGCCGGTGCACCAGTTCGTCAACGACCACCGGCTGGTCGACATGGGCCTGAACAACTACTGGGGCTACAACACGATCGGCTTCTTCGCCCCGCACAACGCCTACGCCTCCTGGGGCGACCGCGGCCAGCAGGTCCTGGAGTTCAAGTCGGCGGTGCGGGCGCTGCACGAGGCGGGGATCGAGGTCATCCTCGACGTGGTCTACAACCACACGGCCGAGGGCAACCACCTGGGGCCGACGCTGTCCTTCCGGGGCATCGACAACCAGCGCTACTACCGGCTGGCGGAGGATCCCCGCTACTACATGGACACGACGGGGACGGGGAACTCGCTGCTCATGCGGTCCCCGCACGTGCTGCAGATGATCATGGACTCGCTGCGGTACTGGGTGACCGAGATGCACGTGGACGGGTTCCGCTTCGACCTCGCGGCGACCCTGGCCCGGCAGTTCCACGAGGTGGACCGGTTGTCGTCGTTCTTCGACCTGGTGCAGCAGGACCCCGTCGTCTCCCAGGTGAAGCTGATCGCCGAACCGTGGGACCTGGGCGAGGGCGGCTACCAGGTGGGGAACTTCCCGCCGCTGTGGACGGAGTGGAACGGCAAGTACCGGGACACCGTGCGCGACCTGTGGCGGGGCGAGCAGCGCACGCTCGCGGAGTTCGCCTCCCGGCTGACCGGCTCGTCGGACCTCTACCAGGACGACGGGCGCCGCCCGCTGGCCTCGATCAACTTCGTGACCTGCCACGACGGCTTCACCCTGCACGACCTGGTGTCGTACAACGAGAAGCACAACCATGCCAACGGTGAGGACAACCGGGACGGCGAGAGTCACAACCGGTCCTGGAACTGCGGGGCGGAGGGCGACACCGAGGACCCGGAGGTGCTGCGGCTGCGGGCCCGGCAGATGCGCAACTTCATCGCCACGCTGCTGCTGTCCCAGGGCGTGCCCATGATCAGTCACGGCGACGAGTTCGGGCGTACCCAGCAGGGCAACAACAACGCCTACTGCCAGGACAGCGAGCTGGCCTGGGTGGCGTGGCCGGACGGCGAGGGGCCCGGCAGCGAGCTGCTGGAATTCACGCGCGCGTTGACACGGCTGCGGGGGGAGCACCCCGTCTTCCGGCGGCGCCGCTTCTTCCACGGACGGCCCGTGGAGGGCACCCACGACGAGCTGTCGGACATCGCCTGGTTCACTCCGGAGGGCAAGGAGATGACCGCGCGGGACTGGGAGCGGGCGCAGGCGTCGGCGCTGTCGGTGTTCCTCAACGGCAACGCGATCTCGGAGCCGGGCCCGCGCGGGGAGCGGATCACCGACGACTCCTTCCTGCTGCTGTTCAACGCCTCCCCCAGATCCCTGGAGTTCGTGGTGCCGGTCGACCACGGGCGGCAGTGGCAGGTGGTCGTGGACACCGCGGACCCGGAGGAGGTCGCGCAGGGGGCGGGCCGCAAGGTGCAGGCCGGGGACCGGCTGACCCTGGTGGACCGGAGCATGACGGTGCTGCAGCGGCCGGCCTGAGGCGGCCGGCGGGGCGGTGGTGACACGAAAGGGGGCCGGGCGGGTACG
This sequence comes from Streptomyces sp. NPDC049687, assembly GCF_044465285.1. Lineage (NCBI taxonomy): Bacteria > Bacillati > Actinomycetota > Actinomycetes > Kitasatosporales > Streptomycetaceae > Streptomyces > Streptomyces sp. NPDC049687. The sequence goes on along the minus strand of NZ_JBITLN010000004.1, from coordinate 44,184 downwards.
TAGGTGTGCATGACCTCTGCGCCCCCCGCTCCCGTCCTGCCCACGGCCACCTACCGGCTGCAGCTGCAACCCGCCTTCCCGTTCGCGGCCGCGGCGGCGGCCGTGCCGTATCTGGCCTCCCTCGGGGTCTCGCATCTGCACCTGTCGCCGGTCCTGGAGGCGGTACCCGGCTCCTTGCACGGCTACGACGTCGTCGACCACGCGCGCGTGCGCGAGGAGCTGGGCGGCGAGGAAGGACTGCGGGCGCTGGCGCGCACCGCGCGGGAACACGGGCTCGGGCTGGTCGTGGACCTCGTGCCGAACCACATGGCCATGGTCCCGCGCCACAACCGCGCCCTGTGGGAGGTACTGCGGGAGGGCCCGAAGTCGCCGTACGCGCGCTGGTTCGACATCGACTGGGAGGCTCAGGGCGGCCAGGTGCTCGTCCCGGTGCTCGGCGGACCCGTCGGCAGGGAGCTGGAGCACCTGCGGGTGGACGGCGACGTCCTGCGCTACCACGACCATGTCCTCCCCCTGCGCGAGGGCACCGGGGAGCTGCCGCTGCCGCAGCTGCTGGACGCCCAGTGGTACCGGCCGGTGTGGTGGCGGCTGGCCCGCACCGAGCTGAACTACCGGCGGTTCTTCAGCATCTCGGAGCTCATCGGGGTGCGGGTGGAGGACCCGGAGGTCTTCGAGGCCACGCACGGCAAGATCCTCCAGCTGCTGCACGAGGGCGTGGTCGACGGTCTGCGGATCGACCACCCGGACGGCCTCGCCGACCCGGACGACTACCTGGAGCGGCTGCACGAGGCCACCGGCGGCCGCTGGACGGTCGTCGAGAAGATCCTCGCGGACGACGAGCGGCTGCCGGACTCCTGGCCGGTCGCCGGCACCACCGGCTACGACGCCCTGCGCCACGTGGACGGCCTCTTCACGGACCCCGCGGGGGCCCGGGAGCTGCTGGACCTCTACCGGCGCTTCGCGGCCCCGCAGACGGACCGCGGCGGCGACTGGGCGGCGACCGCGCGGCGGGCGGCGTACGGGGTGCTCTCGCACGAACTGGCGGCCGAACTGGACCGGCTGACCCGGCTCGCGTCCCGGGTGTGTGCCTGCGCCCCCGACCCGGCCCTGCGCGACCGGGCGCCCTGGGCGCTGCGCACGGCGCTGGAGGAGCTGCTGGTCCGGCTGGGGGTCTACCGGCCGTACGCCTCGGGTGACCCGGCCGCCGTGGTCACCGAGGAGGCGGCCGAGGAGGCACGGCAGGCGTTCGTGGTGCCCGAGGAGGCGGGCGCGGTCGACGCGGTGCGCGCCCTGGTGCTCGGCGGGGAGGGTCCGCTGCGGGCGGAGTTCCGGGCCCGGTTCGCGCAGACGGCGTCCGCGCTGCGGGCCAAGTCGATGGAGGACACGGCGTTCTACCGCTACGTTCCGCTGCTCGCGGCGAACGAGGTGGGCGGCGAGCCGGGCCGCCCGGGGGTGTCCCCGGCCGGCTTCCACGCGTACTGCGCGCGCCTGCAGCGCGACTGGCCGGCCACCGGGACGGTCGTGTCGACCCACGACACCAAGCGCAGCGCCGACGTACGGGCCGCGCTGGCCGTGCTCACCGAGTGCCCGGGCCGCTGGGCGGAGGTCCTGGAGCAGGTCACGCGCACGGAGGAGGAGGTGGTCGACGGGCAGCTGGCGTGGGCGGCCTGGCAGACGGTCTTCGGGCTCGGGCCCGCCGCCGCCGAGCGCGTCCAGGGGGCGCTGCTCAAGCACGCGCGCGAGGCGGGCCTGTACACGAGCTGGACGGAGCAGGAGCCGCCGTACGAGGAGGCGGTGGCCGCGTTCGTCACCACGGGGCCGTGCGGGGCGCCGGGCGGGCGGGTGGCGGAGCTGCGCAACGCGCTGGAGCCGCACATCCGGGCCAACGAGCTGGGTGTGGCACTGGCTCAGCTGACGATGCCGGGGGTGCCGGACGTCTATCAGGGGACGGAAAACGTGTACCGCGCCCTGGTGGACCCGGACAACCGGCGTCCCGTACGGTTCCCGCCCGAGGACTCGGACCCCAAGAGCGGGGTGACCGCGGCGGCGCTGCGGTTGCGCCGGCGGCGGCCGGACGTCTTCGGGACCGCGGCGACGTACGAGCCGTTGTCGGCGGAGGGTCCGGCCGCGGAGCACTGCCTGGCGTTCGCGCGCTCGGGCGAGGTGGTCACGGCCGTGACGAGGCTGTCGCTGCGGCTGACGGAGGCGGGCGGCTGGCGGGACACCCGGCTGCCGTTGCCGCCGGGGCGGTGGGCCGACGTGCTGGCCCCGGAGCGGACGTTCGAGGGGCACGCGCGCGTGGGCGAGCTGTTCGCGCCGCTGCCGGTGGCGTTGCTGGAACGGGTCGGCTGAGCAGGCCCCCCGGCGGATCAGGGGGTCCGACGATTCCCGCCGCAGGGCGCACGGACCGGGGTGTCGCGCTCTGGGCGCCCGCGACGGCCAGCACGGCACGCCGCGTGTGCCGGCACCGCCTGCCGCGGACCGGCACACGTGCGTGCCGCACGCGGAGCCGCCCTGCCGGACTCAGACCCCGGGCACCTGGGCGTCCCCGTCGTCCAGGGCGAACACCGCTCCGGTGCGGGCGCCCATCTCGCAGGCGTTGCCGAAGGTCTCGGCGTACTCGACGGGACGCCCGTTCCACTGTCCGCTCGCGCGGGCCGTCACCGGGGCGTACACGAGGGCGCAGATGGTGTCCTTCGCCGCCGGGAGGGCACGGACGTCCCCGTTCACCGCGGCGAGCTGCTCGCAGGCCTGGGCGGCGCGGCGGTGGCCCTGGGGCGGGGCGCACAGCAGCAGCGTGCCCCGGGTGTCGGCGGACTGCGGGGTGCCCCGGGTGACCGTGAGGTGGAGCCAGTTGCCGGAGAGGGAGTCCTGGGAGGCCGCCTTGGCCGGCGCGGCGCCGGTGGCGAGGAGGAGGGCGGCCGCGATCGGCAGGGCGCGCCGCAGCGGTGTCGTGGAGAAGTGCTTCATTCCCGGTGCATCGGCACGGCGGCCTGCGTTCCCCAGTCCGGCTCACCCGAACGCGCGGGATCCCGGTGCCGACCGGCCAGTTCGAACGCGGCGAGCACCACCCGCGCCTGGTACTCGGCCTGCCGGGCCACGGGGATCCAACGGGCCTGGCAGTCGTCCAGGTAGGCGGCGCACCACCGGTCGATGAGCGCGTCCAGCTCCGGCAGCACACCGGCCGGGTCGCGCCCGGAGCCCCTGACGAGCTGGAACAGCAGGCCCGCCGTGCGGACGGCGATGCGTCGGCCGGCGATGCGCAGGGCGGTCAGGTGGGCGGTGCTGAGCGGTGGCAGGGGCCGGCGGGGGTCGGCGGTGTCGGGGTCCCAGGCGTCGGCGAGTCCCGGGCAGACCAGGAGGTAGTCGTCGACGGGTGCCAGCAGGCGGGCCGCCTCGGGCGCACCGGCGTGCTGGGGCCGCACACGGGTGAGGATTCGTTCCAGCACCTGTACGTCCTGGCGCAGGGCGCCGCTCACGGCGTGCAGCACGGCGTCCCGGTCGGCGGGCGGGGAGCCGTCCTCGACGGCGGCGACCCCCCACATGGGCGCCTCGACGACCGCGGTGACGGTGCCGTGCCGGTGCGGGTGGTACCAGGTCGACTCGACGGCGGCCTCGGTGATGGCGGCGGCCAGGTCGCCCGGATGCGGCGGCGGGATCCGGTAGACGGCGGGTCCCAGGTTGGGCCAGTACAGCGTGTCGTAGGGCCCGAGTTCGCGGGGGATGCCGAGCCGGGCGGCGGCGTGGGCCACCCGCCGGTCGAGACCGGGCAGGTCGCGGGTGAGTTCCACGAAGCCGCCGCCGACGTCGACGCCGTGCAGCGAGCACTGGAAGAAGGGTTTCAGTTCGTCCTGGAGGCGGAGCAGGGCGCGGGTCTCCGGCAGTGCGGCGGCGGCCGCCCCGTCGGGCAGCCATTCGGGCTGTTCCAGGAAGCCGGGCCGGAAGAAGTGCCGGAAGTAGCGGCCGAGGCTGTAGGGGCCGGTCAGCCAGCCCTCGTTGCGGCGCAGTCCGTCCGGGTCGAGGCAGAGCAGCAGGTTCCAGGTGGCGTCGGCGCCCTCGGTGAGCCGGGGGTCGGCGAGGGCGCGTTCGGCCAGCCTGAGGACGGTGGCGCCGCCGACGGGTTCGTTGGCGTGCGGTCCGGCGACCACCAGGGCCTGGCGGGTGCCCCGGCCGATGGAGAGCAGCCACAGGGGCGTACCCGCGCGGGAGACCCCGACGCGGCGCAGCCGGGCGTCCCGGGGGCGGCGCGCGGCGAGCGCGGCGGCACGGGCCGCGAGTTCGTCCACGGTCGGGTAGCGGAGGAGTGGCGGCAGGGCACACCTCCAGGGCGGCGCCGTCGGTTCACCGGGCGTGTCTGGTGTACGCACAGTGAGTCATGGTGCGGGGGTACGTCAACACCGCCGTGCTCCCCGGTATGAGGCATTTCGGTCGGTCGGTTCAGTTCGCGGAGAGGCGGAACGCCATCCTCCCGAAGGCGACCTGATCGCCCTCCCGGACGACGGCCGCGCCGATGACCCGACGGCCGTTGACGGTGGTGCCGTTGGTGGAGCCGAGGTCCCGCAGCACCCACATGCCCCCCTGGCGGCTGAGTTCGGCGTGCACACGGGAGACGCTCTCGTGGGTCAGCCGCAGGCCGTTCAGGGGGTCTCTGCCGATGCGCAGCGCCTGTTCGGTGCCGGGGTGCGGCAGCAGCAGCTTGGGCAGCCGCTCGGCCTGCCAGGCCCGGCGCAGCCGGACGGTGAACCCGGAGACGGCCTCGACGGTGCCGAAGACCACGCGCGAGAAGCGGTTCTCCTTGGGCAGGTCGGCGGTGAGGACGGCCAGTTCGTCGGAGCGGCGGGCGGCGAGCGCGAGTTCCATGCGCCGGATGAACGTGTCGTGCGACAGGCGGCCCATGGCGACGCCGTCACGGAGCACTTTCAGCGCCCTGTCGCGCTCCGCGTCGGAGAGCCGCGCGGGGTACGTGTTGTACTCGAAAGACGACGTCACGGTGGTGATTGTCGGTCAGGGGAAGGCGGGTGTCCAGAAAACGGGGAAACGCCGGCACGCGCGCGTGGCCGACGACACCCGCCGCAAAGGGCATGTTCCCCGGTGGATCGATCTCGTTTGGAGCACGATGGTCCCGGCTACATCACGGTGAGCAGACGTAAGGGGAACCGTCCGTGCAGTTCGAGGTGTGGGCGCCGCAGGCCGAACGGGTGACGCTGTGGTGCGACGACGACCGGCGCGCGTTGCGGCGCGATCCGCGGCGGGCGGGTTGGTGGACCGGCGAGGCGGAGGCCGCGGACGGCTCGCGGTACGGCTTCGCGCTGGACGACGGCCCGGTCCGCCCCGACCCGCGCTCGCGCCGCCAGCCGGACGGCCCGGACGGGCTGAGCGCGGTCGTCGACCAGGACCGGTACGCGTGGCGTGTGCCGTGGTCCGGGCGCCCGCTGCCCGGGGCGGTCCTGTACGAGCTGCACGTGGGCACGTACACCCCCGAGGGCACCCTGGACGCGGCTGCGGAGCGCCTCGGCCATCTCATGGAACTCGGCATCACCCACGTGGAGTTGATGCCGCTGTGTCCGTTCCCCGGCCGGCACGGCTGGGGGTACGACGGGGTCTCGCCCTGGGCCGTGCACGAGCCGTACGGCGGCCCCGAGGCGCTGAAGCGGTTCGTCGACCGGGCGCACGAACTGGGCCTGGGGGTGGTCCTGGACGTCGTACACAACCATCTGGGCCCGTCCGGGAACTACCTGCCCGAGTTCGGCCCGTACTTCACCGAGCGCCATCACACGCCGTGGGGCTCGGCCGTCAACCTGGACGCGCCGGGCTCGGACGAGGTGCGCGCGTATCTGGTGGGCAGTGCGCTGGCGTGGCTGCGGGACTACCGGTTCGACGGGCTGCGGCTGGACGCGGTGCACGCGCTCGCCGACACGCGCGCGTGCCACTTCCTCGAGGAGTTGTCCACGGCGGTGGACGCTCTCGCCGCCGAGACGGGCCGGCCGCTGTTCCTGATCGCCGAGTCGGACCTGAACGACCCGCGGCTGATCACGTCGCGCCGCGAGGGCGGCCTCGGGCTGCACGCCCAGTGGAACGACGACTTCCACCACGCCCTGCACACGGCGCTCACCGGAGAGTCCCAGGGCTACTACGGCGACTTCGCGCGCGCTCCGTTCACCTCGCTCGCCAAGACCCTCACCGGCGGTTTCTTCCACGACGGAACGTACTCCGGCTTCCGCGGCCGGCACCACGGGCGGCCGCTGGACCGCTCCCGGGTCCCCGCGCACCGGCTGCTGGGCTACTCCCAGACCCATGACCAGATCGGCAACCGCGCCCAGGGCGACCGCCTGTCGGTCTCCCTCTCCCCCGGCCTCCTGGCCTGCGCGGCGGCCCTGACCCTGACCGCCCCGTTCACGCCGATGCTGTTCATGGGCGAGGAGTGGGCGGCGAGCACACCCTGGCAGTACTTCACCGACCACATCGACCCCGAGCTCGCCGAGGCCGTACGGCGGGGCAGGCGGCGGGAGTTCGCGGCGCACGGCTGGGCCGAGGAGGACGTACCGGACCCGCAGGACCCGGCGACCCGGGACCGCTCCTGCCTTGACTGGTCCGAGCCGCGGCGCGAGCCCCACGCGCGCGTGCTGGCCTGGTACCGCGAGCTGATCGCCCTGCGCCACGCCCAGCCCGATCTCACCGACCCCGACCTCGCCGACATCAAGGTCGCCCATGACGCGCAGGCCCGCTGGCTCGCCTTCCGGCGCGGCGACGTCCGCGTGGCCGTGAACCTCGCCCCGGAGCCGGCGGCGATCCCCCTGGGCCCCCGACCCGCCCGGGTGCTCGCCGCGTGGGAACCGGTGGACCTCCCGGGCCCGGACGGTCTGCTGCACGTTCCCGGGGAGTCGTGCGTGGTGCTGGAACAGGACTGAGCCGGCTACTCCTCGTCCTCCCGGAACTCCGTCACCCGCTCCAGCAGGATCGCCTCCCAGGCGTGCCGCAGATCGGTCCGCAGGTGCGGCAGCGGAGGCGTGCCGCGGCCGTCCAGGTTGTCGGCGAGGCGGACGACGGTGTCGCAGCGGGCGAGCCAGAGGCCGCGCAGACAGGGGCGGGCGCCGTAGCCGGCGAGGGTGGCCGCGCGGACGGCTGCGCCGGAGCCGACGGCGCGGGCGAGGCCGGCGATGTCCTCGGCGGGGTCGCCGATGACCGCGTCCGTCCAGTGGAGAACGCCCCGCACGCGGCCGTCGGCGCTGACCACCAGGTGCTCGCCGCGCAGCCGGTGGTGGACGAGTACGGCGGTGGCGGGCTGTGCCGCGAGCTGGGCCGCACCGGGCGAGGTGAGCTGGTGGAGCCGGACGGGGTCGAACTCGTCGGCGGCTGCGAGGCGTCGGGAGGCGGCCACGGCCATGCGGCGCAGCGCCTCCAGCGAGCGCGGGGCGGTGCGCGGCACGCCGAGTGCCTCGGCCTGCCGGGGCGGCACCTCGCGCAGCCCGCCGAGGAGTCCGGCCAGGTCGGCCTCGCCGACGGCGGACACGTCGTGCTCCGCGGCGGTGCCCCCGGGCACCCGGGTGTCGAGGGTGTAGGTCAGCCCGGGCGACCACTCGCCGTGCGCCACGCTGGTAGGGACGGCGACGGGCAGGTGCGGGCGGACGAGGTCGCGCAGCCGCAGTTCGCGGCGCCGGCGGACGGTCGCCTCGCGGTCCGGGGCGAGCCGCAGCACATGGCGGGTTCCGACCCACCAGGTGGAGAGCGCGCCCTCCTCGGCGACGGGCCGTACCTGCGGCCCTGAACCGCCCGGGTCGCCCTCCTGGAGGAGGGCGCGGACCAGTCGGCGGACGGTGTCCGCGGTGGGTGTCGGTGCCTGGGTCATGATCGCGCCGTTGCCGTTCGGGTGGGTGCCGGACTCCTGGGGAGGGGGTTCCTCGGGGTGGGTTCAGTCGGGTGCGGCTCGGGTTCGTGCCGGGGTTTCAGTCCACTACGACCAGCTCACGGGTGGTGTCGTTGAGACGGCGGCCGCCGTCCTCGGTGACGGTGACGATGTCCTCGATGCGTACCCCGAACCGTCCGGGCAGGTACACGCCGGGCTCCACGGAGAAGCACATGCCGGGCACGAGGGGCTGCTCCTCACCCTCGATCATGTACGGCGGCTCGTGGGTGCTGACGCCGATGCCGTGGCCGGTGCGGTGGATGAAGTACGCGCCGTACCCGGCGCCGGCGATGACCGCGCGGGCGGCCCGGTCGACCTCCTGGCAGGCGACCCCGGGGCGTACGGCCCGGAAGCCCGCCTCCTGGGCCTCCCGGACGAGGTCGTGGACCCGGCGTTCCTCGTCGGTGGGTTCGCCGACGTGGACGGTGCGGGAGGTGTCGGAGCCGTAGCCGTCCTTGAGGCCGCCGAAGTCGAGGACGACCATGTCGCCGCGTTCGATGACGCGGTCGCCGACCTCGTGGTGCGGGTCGGCGCCGTTGGGTCCGGAGGCGACGATGGTGAAGTCGACCTGGGAGTGTCCGAACCGCCGCAGGAGCTCGGCGAGGTCGGCGCCGACCTCGGACTCGCGGCGGCCGCCGAACGGCACCTTGCGGATCTCGTCGAACGCCCGGTCCGCGGCCGCTCCCGCGGCCGCCATCAGCTCCAGCTCGGCAGCGTCCTTGACGGCCCGCAGCATCGGCAGGACCTCGGTCAGGGAGGCGTAGGAGGTGCCGGGCAGGGCCCGCTGCAGGCCCAGCAGGTGCATCGCCCAGGCGTTGTCGCTGATGCCGAACCGTCCCCGTGCGTCGAGGAGGCCGGCGGTCGCGGCATAGGGGTCCTTGCCGTCGGTCCAGTCGCGCAGGGTGAGCGCCGGGGCGCCCGCCGCCTTCGCCGCGTCGGGCGCCTCCAGGGTCGGGACGACGAGGACGGGGTCCCGGCCGGGGGCGAGGACCAGCAGGGTGAGCCGTTCGGTGGCCGCGGGGGGCGCGTAGCCGGTGAGCCAGACGAGATCGGGTCCCGGTGCGACGAGGAGTCCGGCCAGTCCGGCGTCGGCGGCCTCGCGCGCGGCCCGTTCCATACGGGCCCGGTAGTCGTCGGCGGTGAAGGGCGCGGGGGCGGTGCCGGTCATCCGGGTCTCCCTGCAAGTCGTGGTGACGATGATGACTACGGGCAGCATCCTGCCCGGACGGCGGGGGCCGCGCGAGCCGGTTCGCGCGGCTTCCGGCGCCCCCCGGGCCCCGGGGGGCCGAGGTCAGCTCTCCAGGGCCATGCGGACACCCAGGATCACCAGCACGCCGCCGGAGACCTGCTCCAGGCGCCGGCGCACCCCGGCACGGGACAGCACGGCCTTCATCCGCCCGACGAACCACACGTACAGGCCGTAGTACCCCACCTCGTACACGGCCCACAGCACGGCCAGGCCCACCATGGCCGGCAGCTGCGGGGCGCCCCGGGGGACGAACTGCGGCAGGAAGGAGAGGGCGAAGACGGCCGCCTTGGGGTTGGCCAGGTTGAGCAGCAGCCCGGCGCGGTAGGAGGCCCAGCCGCTCTTCTCCCGCGTCTCCCGGCCGTCGGTGCCGTCCGCCCCGTCGCCGCCCTTCTTCATGCGGTGTGCCTGGCGCAGTGCCTGGACGCCGAACCAGACGAGGACGACCGCGCCGACGACGCGCATCACGTCGTACGCCACTTCGGAGGCCGCCAGCAGGGCGGTCAGCCCGAACGCGGCCACCACGCCCCAGACGAAGACGCCGGTCTCGTTGCCGAGCACGGTCAGGAAGCCCGAGCGTCGGCTGCGCAGCGACTGCTTGATGATCAGCACGGTGCTGGGTCCGGGCGACGCGGCGATGAGGGTGCAGGCGCCGAGGAAGGCGAGGAGGGTGCTGGGCATGGGCCCATGGTGACCCTCCGGGGCTGCCGTGACCAGTGGTTTGCCGGGTGGGACGATAACGGAACGCCGATAAACCATTAAATCCGATGTTCACTTGAATGTCCTGCACGTCGAGCGGCGGCTCACGGGTCACTCATGAGTCGTCCGACTTCAGACGACCACGCCGGGCACCACGAGCAACTGCTGGAATCCACCGCTTCGGTGACGGACGGTCAGAGTGATCTCCCGCCCCGGACGGGCCTCGTCGACCGCCCGCGCCAGGTCCGCCGCCGAGTCGATCCTCGTCGTGCCGAACGCCAGCAGGACGTCACCGCGCACCAGGCCGGCGGTGTGGCCGGGGCCGGGGACGTGCACGGCGACGATCCGGGCACCCGCCATCCGGGTGTCCACGACCTCAAGGCCCAGCGTGGCACGCGCGGGGGCCGGGGCGGCCGGCACGGAGGGGCTCGGGCGGCCGGACGGCGAGGCGGCGCCGCCCGGTCCGGTGTGCCACGGGAACTCGGCCGGTCCGCTCGTCCCGATCACGCTCGCCCCGACCGTGCCGAGGCCGACGCCGGCCAGCACCAGCACGGTGCCGGCGAAAACGGCACACAGCGGGGTCGTCAGCCGTCGGCCGCGACGGCGCGCGGCGTGCGGGCGCGGGGCCGGCCCGCCCCGCTCGGCTCCGCCGCCGGGTTCCCGGCCGGGCATGGGCTTGGGACGCAACGCGGTCTGTTCCATGGATCGCCTCCGACTGGTGCTCTACCCGGCGCCCCGGCGCACGACCTGCCACGAACGAGTGAGACCGACTCGGGGTCGGCAGCGGTACGGCGGGGTGGCCGCCGTCGGCCGCCTCACGCGCGCGTGGACAGCGCCTCCACCAGCGCCCCCGCCGCCCCCGCCGGCGTCCCGGCGTGGACGAGTTCGGTCCGGTGGACGACCCGGGGCTCGGTGACCGGGACGGCGACCGTGCCCGGGACGCCCGCGGCCGCCGAGCGGGGCAGCAGCGCCAGCCCGTGACCGGCGGCGGCCAGGGCGGTCAGGACGCGAACATCGGTGCCCTCGTAGCGCAGGGCCGGCCGGAACCCGTGGCCGCCGTTCGCGGCGCGCAGGTGGCTCAGCGGCAGGGCGGTGTCGGGGGCGTCGAGCCAGCGCGCGTCGGCGATGTCGCCGAGGCGCAGCCCGGGGCGGCGGGCCAGCGGGTGGGCGCCGGGCAGCAGGACGCACACCGGCTCCTCCGCCACGCCGTACGTGGTCAGCGGCGCCACGTCGGGCAGCCGCAGCGGGTCGCTGGGCGCGGCCAGGCCGTCCACGAGGCCCAGGTCGGCGGTGCCGGCGGCGACGGCGGCGGGGACCGCGTCGCGGGCGAGGACGCGCAGGGTCACGTCGGCGGGCGGGAGCGCGGCGAGGGCCGCCGGGCCGAGGGCGGTCGGTGAGGTGGCGAGGGTCAGCCCGTGCGCGGGGGCGGCGGCGATCCGTAGGACGTCCGCGCGAGCCGCGTCCAGGCGCAGCAGCAACGGGCCCGCGTGTTCAAGGAGCCGCTCGCCGGCCACGGTGGGCGTGACGGGGCGGCGGGTGAGCAGCGGTGCGCCCAGGTCCTGTTCGAGGGCCGCGATGTGCTGGGATACGGCCGACTGGGTGTAGCCGAGTTCCCGCGCGGCCTCGGAGAAGGAGGCGAGACGGGCGACGGCGACGTAGGTGCGCAGGAGGTGCGGGTCCATGCGCCCCAGCCTCTCATCAGCAGTGCTGATGGAGAGTGCAGGAATCATCGTTGGACGTGAACCTCGCGGTCCGCCCAGGATGAGTGCCATGACTGACACCGCAGCTCAGATCGCCAAGGTCGCCCTGGTCGGCGACCGCTCCCCCAACGTCGTCTCGCACTCCCGCGTCCCGCTCCTGCTGGACTCCCTCGCGGCCCGGGACCGGCTGGTCCTGGACGCCTACTGGATCGCGTCCGAGGACGCCGAGGCCGGCGATGCGGTGCGCGGCTTCGACGCGGTGTGGGCGGTGCCGGGCAGCCCGTACCGCAGTGAGGCAGGGGTGCTGAACGCGATCCGTACGGCGCGTGAGGAGGGCATCCCGTTCCTCGGCACCTGCGGAGGCTTCCAGCACGCACTCCTGGAGTTCGCCCGGAACGTCTGCGGGCTGACCCGGGTGGCGCACGCCGAGAACGACCCGGGCGCCGAGGACTTCCTCATCGCACCCCTGGCGTGTTCGCTCGTGGGGCACGAGGGCGTCGTCACCGTCGAGCCGGACACGCTCGCCCAGTCCGTGATCGGTTCGGAGCGCACGGTCGAGCGCTACTTCTGCTCCTACGGCCCCTCCCGGCACCTCGAGACCCTGCGCGCGCACGGGCTGCGGTTCTCCGGTCACGACGAGGACGGCCACCCCCGGATCGCCGAGCTCCCCGGCCATCCCTTCTTCCTTGCCTCACTCTTCCAGCCGGAGCTGTCCGGCGACGGCTCGCGCCCGCATCCGGTCGTCCGGGCACTGGCGCGAGCCGCGGTCGGGCACGCCGCGCGGAAGGAACGTCAGCCTGTGTGACCCGAGAAGTGGGGAACGGGTGCCGCCGGAGCGCGGTCCGGGAGGAAACCGTGGGCGCGGCGGGCCAGGTGGGCGGGCTTGTAGCGGTCGACCTCCCGGTGCCAGTGCAGGATGCCCGCCAGCCAGTTCTGGAGATCGGTCACGTAGTTCCCCATAGCCTCGCGGGCCTCGGCCGACAGGTCGAAGTCGTCGTAGAGGACCGGCAGTTCGTGGGCCACGACGTGCTCGAACTGCTGCATGCGCCGGGTCATCAGGTCATGGACGATGCCGAGCGCCGTCGGGTAGTCGCAGCCGAAGAAGTTCTGCACGACGAGGATCGCGTTGTGCATCTCGCCCTCGTACTCGATCTCCTTTTGGTACGAGAAGACGTCGTTGGTGAGGCAGGCGTAGTCCACGGCCGCGTTCTCGAGGGCGCGGACCACGCCGCTGCGGTAGATCTCCGGCGGGACGGCGGGGCCCCGGCCCATGCGGCACATGCTGAGGGTGAGGTCGGAGCCGAAGGTGGCGCGCCGCATCTCCAGGTAGTCGACCGGGTCGGGGACGCGGTTCTGGAGCTGGTTGGACAGCTCCCACACCCAGCTCTCGGTCATCTTGTCGACCGCGTCGCGCAGGGTGCGCCGCCCGCCGGGGGTCATGCCGGCGGTGGTGCGGGCCCACAGGTCGATCAGGCCGCGCTCCATGCCGTTGACGGGGACGACGGGCACCGCCTCGCCGTCGAGGGGCATGCAGGCCGACAGCCGGGCCGTGGTGAGGCGGGCGGCGGCCAGGTCACGGCGGCCGCCGAAGACCAGGGGGTAGTAATCGTCGCCGTAGGTGCCCCAGGCGAGCCAGTGGGCGCTGAGGTCGAGGGCCTCCGGCGTCGCGTCGGGGTCGAGACCGGCCGAGCACAGCGGGAGGTCGCAGGCGGCGAGTTTGTCCTCGTCCCAGACGCCCTCCTCCAGCATGCCCATCCGGTGCATCCAGGCGGTCAGGCGCGGCCGGCAGGCCTCCAGGTGCGGGCTGAGCTCGACCTGGTAGGGCATGTGGAAGTCGGGCAGCAGCGAGGGGCCGACCTTCTGGAACGGCACGTGCGCGTACGCCCGCAGACGCTCCGCGGCGGCCGAGGCGAGCAGCGCGACGACGTCGGCGGCGGAGGTGCCCGGGCCGGACAGCCTCTGCCAGGGGGCGGTGGAGGTGGCGCCCTCGTTCATGTAGCGGCTGGAGCGCAGGTGCCACTCGTGGCCGCCGGACTGCCAGTCCTGCAGGCCCTTGGTGTACGCGGCCACGGCGGCCACCTCGTCCGGCCTCAGGCCCTTCTCCAGGGCCAGCGCGGGGACTTCGGTGAACGCGGTGTGCTCGAACTGGTGGAGGCGGGAGGTGAGGATGTCGTTGACGGTGTCGGCTGCCTCCTGCGTGGTGCAGCCGAAGAAGGTCTCCAGGACGAGCACTCCATTGCTGTTCTCGCCCTCGTCCTCCACCTCGCGCTGATAGGAGAACAGGTCGTTGCGCAGGTGGACGGCGTCGGAGAAGGTCTCCGTCAGTACCCTGAGCGGCCTGGATCCGGCGACCGAGGCGGGGACTTCCGCGGTCGCGTACTCCACGAGCCCCGCCGACCAGGGGGCGCCGCCCACCTTGCGGCGCATCTCGATGTACTCGACGGGGTTGGCGATCCGCCCCTCGTCGATGTTGGACAGCTCCCACATCGACTCGTTGAGCAGATGTTCCGTGGCCACCGCGAAACGGCGGCGCCAGTCCTGCGACATGTCCGGCACCGTCCGCGCCCACAGGTCCTTCAGGCCCGCCTCGACCGGGTTCTGCGGCTCGGGCACCGGCGTCGCCAGGTCCAGCGGCATGAACAGCGGGAGCCGGTCCAGATGGGTCTTGCCGGCGGCGCGGTCCGGGGTGCGTTTGAACATGTCGAGGAAGTGGTCGTCAAAGAAGAACACCCACACGTACCAGTCGGTGATCAGCGACAGCGCGGGACCGTCGCAGTCGGGGTGGGTGTAGGCGCAGAGCAGGCCGTAGTCGTGCGCCTCCAGGTCGGCCTGCTCCCAGATCCCGGACCCCTCCAGCATGCCCATGTCGCGCGCCCACCGCGTCGAGTGGGAGCGCGCCTGGTCGACATGCGGGTTCAGCCGCGCGGGGTGCGGCATGTAGAAGTGCGGGAGTTCGAACGGCTGCGTCATGGCCGGGGCCCTACCCGGGGGCTTCAACGGCCATCCGCGCGGCGGCACATGATCACACCATCGCGTGAAACGGGCTCGAAAGCCCGCCTTCGGCACGACGCACGGCCCCGCCGTCAGGCTCTCAGCCGGGTGAGGGCCTCCGCCGCGCGCCTCCACGTCGGCAGTCCGGCCTCGCGCGAGGAGTGCCGCCAAAAAACGAGTCGCCCGCCGATGCGGCCGGCTTGGCCCGCCCGTGTCTCACCGTCGCACCTGGATCAGCGCATGCGTGCCGCCGGTCCGCCAGCGTCGGCCCTCTGCCGCGACCAACGCGGCCTCGGTCTGCTCGGTCAGTCCGGTGATCACGTCGGACTTGAGGGTGCGCAGGGCGGCGACCGGGCCGGGGAAGTAGGAGGTGACCTGGGTGAAGGAGGTCGTCGGGGGCCAGAGCCGGTCGCCCACCAGGCGGCGGTAGTTGAGGTCGCCCTTGACGATGGTCAGGGCGGCCGCCGCGAACTCCGTGCGCAGGTCGTCCGGCATCTCGTCGTACGGCAGCGGGGCGGCGGCGAAGGGGTGGGCGCGGACCGTGAGGGTGCCGTCCGCCGTCGCCGCCCACAGCCGGCGGCCGTACACGGCGGCCTCTCCCCGCGCGGACGTCAGTTTCCGCAGGGCGTCGACGACGTCGGCGGGCGTGGCGTCGGAGACGTAGTACGGGTACGGCTTGACGTGCAGGACGATCCGGTCGGCCCGGCCGTGGGTGAGGAGGTGGGCGGCGAGGAGGAGGTCGGGGATCAGTTCGCGGCCGGCGTTGTCGGCGATCAGGCACACGGTTGCGGAACCGTCGCCGGAGACCGGCAGCAGCGACCACAGTGCCTCGCTGTCGTCGGCGACCGGTCCCGGGACGGCGGCGCGCGCCTCGGCGTCGGCGTCGGACAGGCGGAAGCCGAGGTCGGCACGGTTTCCCCACAGCGAGCCGTGCAGCAGGGCGCGCTCGCGTTCGTGGGCCGGGCGGGTGCGGAGGGTGTCGAGCGCGGCCAGTTCCTCGCCGGTCTCGGGCGCGTCGAGCTCGGCGAGCTTGAAGGGGCGGAAGGGGTCGATGCCCTGCCAGGTGCCGGGGCCGAAGTAGCCGACCGCTTGCAGGAGTCGGCGGTAGAAGTAGCTCTCCGACCACAGCCAGGGCACCTCGAACCAGGACCTGCCGGCGTAGGCGTCGAGGCCCCACTCCCGCCACCGCTCGCCGTCGTGCGCGTCGGCGGGCAGCGGTTCGATCACGCCTTCGAGACAGCTCGCCAGCAGGGCGTCCAGGGCCCGGTGCACGGCGGGGTCGTAGGGGAAGGCGTCCCGTACCTGCCGGATGATCGCCGGATGCCGTTCGGCCAGCACGCCGTGGGGGAAGGAGCCGGGCTCGTCGCCGAGGATCACGGGCGGCGGGGCGGGGGTGTCGGGCATACGGTTCACCGTATCGCGCGGGCCGCCCCACCTGCCCGTTCCCCGCCGCTCCGGTCAGCCCGCCATGATCTCCCGCTCCAGCCGCGCCGCCAGGCTGAGATAGCGCGGGCGCCGCGGCACCGGGACCAGGCCCCGGATGATGACGTACCACATCTCGGCCATCCGGCGCGGCAGCCGCGTCGCGGGCTCGTGGGAACGGCCCACCACGCGGGTGCCGACGAAGAAGCAGACCAGGGAGTGGGCGACGGCGTCGACGTCGACGTCCGGATGGATGTCGGACTCCTTCACCGCGCCCATCAGCCGACGGGTCATCAACTCCAGCCACTCCGCGAAGGGATGCCGCAGGGGCGGCTTCACCGGGACTCCCCCGGTGGCGAGCCGGAGCCCCGCGCGGGCGATCGGGCCCTCGACCGAAAGCCGCGCGAGGCCGAACGTGAGGCGCATCAGCGCTTCGAGTGCCGGACAGTCCCGGTCGTCGATCTCGACGGCCACCCGGCGCGAGGCCTGGGACTGCAACTCCATGATGGCGTGCGCGAGATCCTCCTTGGCCGCGAAGTGGAAGTAGAGGGCTCCCTTGGTGACATGGGCGTGCTCGACGATCTCACTCAGGCTGGTCGACTCGTAGCCATGCCGGTCGAACAGATCGGCAGCGGCCGTGATGATCGTCGCGCGGGTCTGTTCGGCGCGTAACTGCCTCGCCATCGACTGGACCCTCCTGGGCCGGTAAAGAACGGGTCATGCCGTTTGTTTCTTACCCCCAGTACACACTAACTCACCGTGCGGCGGTACCCACCAAGCATTCGAATACCGTCGACCCCCCTTGTGTTCCGACGACTTGCACCTCCGTGTCGTGACCGCCCTTGGCCGCGATCCAGACGGGTTCGTCCAGCTCGGTGTACCGGTGGAAGAGCGCGTCGTACGCCACCGGTGACTGCCCGTCGGCCCTGAGCAGCCGGGCGGCCTGGCGGGCCGCCTCGAGGAGCAGCATGCCGGGGACGTGGTCCAGCGGATGGTCGAAGAAAACGGGGTGTGCGGTATCCACTCTCAGCTGCCAGCGATCGGCCTCGCCGGTCGGCGCGAGGACGACGTCGCCGGGCAGCGCGCGGTCCACGGAGGCCGGCGGGACACCGGGCGGCAGGGGGACCGCCGTCACCGAGTCGGGGGTGCGGCCGCCGCGCAGCCGCTGGTAGACCGGTGTGGCGACACAGGTGAAGGTGACGTCCGCCGTGGCCACCCGGGCACCCTCGTGCAGTACGTCGGCGGTGTAGCGGGCGCCGGCCAGGCGCCGGCCGCGGTACTGGACGTCGGCGAAGACGAGCTCCACCTCGGGCTCGGCGGGGAACGGTCCGACAGCCAACTTCCCTGCGACGGTGTCCACTTGGAATCGCTGCATCACGAACTGGTGGTCCAGCGGCACCTCGTACTCGGCGTGTGTGATCAGGGTGCCGGCCTGCCGGATCGTTTCGACGACGAGAAGCGGGTCATAAGCGGTCCAGTCGGGCGACACGTGTAACCCGTGCGCCCGGGGCCACTGCGCGGAGACCGAGAACCGGTCGTCGCCGGTGCGTCGCCAGGCCGTGAGGAGAGTCTCCGACAGGGCCGCCCGGTGCACCAGTTGGCGGGGCACGGTTGCGGTCAGGCACGGAGAATCGGCAAGCTGCCGCGGTCGAGTCATGTCTCTCCCTACGGTCCCCCGAAGGCCACGGCAGCGGCGAACCGGCCGCTCCGGTAAGCGTTAGAGTACGAGGCGACCGGTTTGTTTTCAATGAGATCAGTCGACGGCATCCTATGATCGGGCCGAAGCCGCGTGCGATCGCGGGGTATCGGCCAACTCGGTGCCGTTAAGGGGCTCTTATGGCGAAACAGGAGCGCGCCATCCGGACGCGCAGGGCGATCCTGGAGGCGGCCGGCGCGGTCTTCGACGAACACGGCTACATGTCCACCACCATCGCCATGGTCCTGGAGCGCGCCGAAGTCACCAAGGGCGCCCTGTATTTCCACTTCCCGTCGAAGGAGTCGCTCGCCCAGGCGGTGCTCGACGAGCAGGTGCCCTTCGGCGCGGTGCCGCCGCAGCCGTGCAAACTGCAGGAGATCGTCGACATGACGTTCGTGGTGGGCCAACACCTCCTGACCAACGCCCTGCTGCGCGGCAGTGTGCGGCTCGCGGTCGACCAGGAGACGCCGTCCGGGGTCGATCACGGCGAGCCGTTCCGGCAGTGGGCGCAGCGACTGACCGAACTGATGGAACTGGCCCGTGACCGGGGCGAGTTGCTGCCGACGGTGAAGCCTCCGGAGACGGTGGAGCTGCTCGTGGGCTCCTTCACCGGTGTCCAGTTGATGTCACGGGCGCTCACGGACCGCGCGGACCTCGCCGACCGCCTGTCGGTGATGTGGGCCCACATGCTGCCGAGCATCGCCGTGCCCGGCCTGCTGCCCCGCCTCGACACCCGGGCCGACCGGGGCGCCCGGGTGCTGGCCTCGCTGGAGGAGCGGGCGGCTTCCTGAGGGAGCGCAGACGGCGGGGCCGGCCGGGGGGGGGCGCCCCCCCGCCCCCCCCCCCCGGCGCCGGGCCTTGTAAGAAACTGCGCAGACCCCCGTTGTTGCGTCCCCGGGACCGGGCGGCCCCCTGCAGGACCGAAAA
>NZ_JBITLN010000004.1:0-25592 GCF_044465285.1 Streptomyces sp. NPDC049687 | reverse complement strand
ACGGGGGGGGGGGGGGGGGGGGGGGGGGGGGGGGGGGGGGGGGGGGGGGGGGGGCGGCGGGGGGGGGGGGGGGGGCGCCCCCCCCCCCCCCCCCCCGCCCGTTCCTGTCATGCTCTGTCTCAGAAGGTCAGCTTCCAGCTGTTGAGCGTGCCCGTGTCCTGCGCGGCCACGTCCTGGACCTTCAGCTTCCAGGTGCCGTTGGCGGCCTCGCCGGAGGCGTCCACCGTGTAGGTGGTGTTGACGTTGTCCGCGGAGTCCGAGGAGCTGGAGGACTTCAGCCGGTACGTCGAGCCGTCCGGGGCCACGAGGTCGACGACCAGGTCACCGCGGTAGGTGTGGGTGATGTCGACGGCGACCTTCAGGGTCGAGGGCGCGTTGCCGCTCAGCCCGCTGACGGCGATCGAGGAGGTGATCGCCGAACCGTTGTCCGGGATGGCGACCGCGGTGGTGCTGGAGAAGGTGGTGCCGCCGGTCGAGCCGCCGGAACCGCTCACGGCCGCCACGGTCTTCGCCGCGTCCGCCAGACCCGCGCCGCAGCCGCCGGAACAGGCGCCGGGCAGCGCCCGGGCGTTGTTCTTGATGGCGGTCTCGATCTGGGCCGGGGTCAGCGCGGAGTTCGCCGACTTCAGCAGTGCGACCAGGCCCGCGATGTGCGGGGTGGCCATGCTGGTGCCCTGGTAGTAGGCGTACGACTCGGAGGACGGCGTCTTGGTGCCGGAGTTCAGCGTGGACAGGATGCCGTTGGCGGTGCCGGTGCTGGTCTGGCCGCCGGGCGCCGAGATGTCCACCAGGGAGCCGTAGTTGGAGTAGGACGCCTTGGCGCCGGAGCGGTTGGTGGCGGCGACCGAGATGACGTTGTTGCAGTTGCCCGGCGAGTGGTTCGCGACGTTGTCGTTCTCGTTGCCCGCGGCCACGACGACGGTGGTGCCGCGGTTCACGGCGGCGGTGATCGCGCTCTGCGTCGCGGAGGTGCACGCCCCGTCGCCGCCCAGGCTCATGTTGATGACCTTGGCGACGTTGGAGTTGGCGGGCACGCCGGAGACGGTGCCGCCGGACGCCCAGGTGATGGCGTCGATGATGTCGGAGTCGTAGCCGCCGCACTTGCCGAGGACGCGGACCGGGGAGATCTTCGCGCCGTACGCGATGCCCGCGACGCCCTTGCCGTTGTTCGTGACGGCGGCGATGGTGCCGGCCACGTGGGTGCCGTGCCAGGAGGAGTTGCTGGCCGGGATACCGGAGCCGCACTCGTTGGCGGCGTAGTAGTCGCCCGGGTCGGCCGGGTTGCTGTCGCGGCCGTCGCCGTCCACCGAGACGGCGGTGTCGGCGATGAAGTCGTAGCCGCCCACGATGTTCGCGGCGAGGTCGGTGTGGGCGACGTAACCGGTGTCGATGACGGCGACGGTGACGCCGGTGCCGGTCGAGGTGGACCAGGCGCCCGGGACGTTCATGCCGGCGGTGGCCTCGAAGAGGTCCCACTGCTTGGCGTACTCGGTGTCGTTCGGGTCGGCCTTGGGCTTGTTGAGGCGGTCCGGAACGACGTAGGCGACCTGCGGGTCGGCCCGGTACCGGGCGACGACGTCGGCGACGTCCGCCTTGGTGAGGTCCTCGCCCAGGTCGACCAGGGCGGCGCCGGTGCCGAGGCGGCGCCGGAAGTCGACGTCCTCGCCGGCCTGCCTGCCCTTGGCGGCGGCGTCGGCCTCGGCGGCCGCATTGGAAGTGGACTCGTCGGCACCGGACTTGTAGCCGACGATGAGACGCTCGGCAGGGGTGCCGGGCGCGGCCTCGGTCTGGGCGGTGGGCACGGCGGAGGCCGCGGGGACGGTGTCCTGCGCGGCGACGGCGGAGGCGGTGGACGCGGCGGTGAGCAGGGCCGCGGAGAGGGCGGCGGCGGATATCAGCTTCCGTCGCAGGGCGGGTGAGGTGCGCAAGGGCGTGCCTTTCGTGGCCCGCTCCGGGCGAGCAGCGCGGAGCAGCGGTCGATTCGCTTCGACGGCGAAGCGGAGGGGGGTGAATCGCAAGGGGCTGCGTGGCGCGTTCCCTTCGTCCGCCCGGGGGCCGGGCGGGCGGGAAGCGTCAGGCAGGCCCTGGGGCAGGCCTGGCTCGAAGCGAACCCTGTCAGGGGTTACCTGTGGGTCGGCTGTGCAGGAACGATAGGCAAAGGAATGGTCATCCGGATACAGGGGAAACCCTTGATCCGGCCGGAAACCCACCCTTGACCGCGCTGAACGCGCCGGGCCGGATTCCCGTACTGGACTGAACAGACCCTTCCCGCGCCGGCCCAGGAGACGTCCCCGATGCCCCGGATGACCGCCCGGACGACCGCTCACCGCACCGCCGCCCTGGCGGCCGCCGCCGTGAGCCCGCTGCTGCTGAACCTGTGGGCCGCCGGGCCGGCCCTGGCCC
The DNA here is from genome assembly GCF_044465285.1 of Streptomyces sp. NPDC049687. Classification (NCBI taxonomy): domain Bacteria; kingdom Bacillati; phylum Actinomycetota; class Actinomycetes; order Kitasatosporales; family Streptomycetaceae; genus Streptomyces; species Streptomyces sp. NPDC049687. The sequence continues at coordinate 23,189 of NZ_JBITLN010000004.1, read as the reverse complement.
ACGGCGCGCCCACGGACCCGGTCAGCCGGGTGTACGGCTGCTCCCCCGAGGGCGGCCGGGCCGGGACAGCGGCCTGCAAGGCGGCGGTCGCCGCCAACGGGGCGCCCTTCACCGCCTGGGACAACCTGCGGGTGGCGAACGTGAACGGCCGGGACCGGCGGACGATTCCGGACGGGAAGCTGTGCAGTGGCGGTCTGCCCGCCTACAAGGGCCTGGACCTCGCCCGCGCCGACTGGCCGTCGACCCGGCTGACGCCGGGCGGGACCCTGCGGATGACGTATGCCTCGACGATCGCGCACACCGGGACGTTCCGGCTCTATCTGACGAAGGCGGGGTACGATCCCGCGAAGCCGCTGACCTGGTCCGATCTGCCCGACCGACCGTTCGCCGAGGTGAAGGACCCGGCGCTGACGAACGGGTCCTACCGGTTCAGCGTGAAGCTGCCCGCCGACCGGACGGGGCGTCAGGTGCTGTATACGATCTGGCAGAACAGCAGTACGCCGGACACCTACTACTCGTGCTCGGACGTGGTGTTCACGAAGGCCGGCGTAGCGGCGGGAACGGAGAGGGGAACCGGGAAGGAAGCGGCGACGGACCAGGCGTCGCCGACCTCGGGTACGACGACGCCCGCCGCGACCAGGACCCCGGCCGCCGATGCTCCGTCGGCCACCAGCGACGCCCCGCCCGCGCAGGCCGCCGCGGCCACACCCGAAAGCACCCCGGTGGCTTCCGCCACCGGGGCCGGTTCCGGTCCGTCCGCGCCGCTGCTGGCGGGCGGCGCCGCCGCGGTGCTGGTGCTCACCGGCGGCGCCGCCCTGGCGCTGCGTATGCGCAGGCGCTGAACGTTTCCCTCTGCGCCCTTAGTTGACGACGACCACGTCGGTTCCGTCGGTCACCGGGGCGTACTTGGCGGTGAAGTAGCCGGCGGCGGGGCAGAGCGTGGAGCCGGACGTCCTGGTGAACGCCTGGTTGGTGAAGGCGATGCTGTTGTCGTCGTTGCTCGCCGTGCCGGACAGACCGGGCGCCTGGTAGACGCAGGTGACGCTGCCCAGCAGGGTGCGCAGGACGACGGTGGTCTGGACGGTGGAACCGCTCGGCGGGGTGACGGTGACGGTGCCGTCCGAGGAGACCGTGGTGGTGTACGGCAGGTTGTTGACGGTGATGCTGGTGACGCCGGTGACACCGAGGACGTTCGAGGTGCAGCTGCTGAAGGTCTGCCCGGTGAGCGACTCGGTGGCGGTGCCGGGCGCGGCCGGGTTGTCGGTGACCGTGGCGCTGAACGTGGACGCGGCACAGGAGATGCCGCTGGTGCCGGTCGCGCTGTTGTACAGCGTGGCGGCCGTGCCGGTGGCCAGGGAGGCGTTGAGGACGTCACCGACGGCGACGTCCCCGTTGGCGGTGGTCAGCACCGCGCCGGCCGCGGAGGCCGGGGTGACCGCCGGGAGGGTGAGCGCGACGGCGGTTCCGGCGACGGCGAGGAGGGAGCGGATGCGCATGCGGGTGCCTTCTTTCTGAAGTGGGGGGCGTTTCAGGGGAGTTGATCGAATCAAGAGGTGCCGTTCGCAACGTGGGGGACGCGAGTCGGCGTCCGCCGTTGCCGGCCCGTGACGCCTTCTCCGTACGTGACGGACCGGCAACGGCAGCCGGCCGGTGACCGGACGGAGGCACTGGGGGGTGACTCCGGCCGGGCCGGGCGGGAGGGGCGGCCGGACGCGGCCCCGCGGGGGGAAGCGGCTGCGTTCGGCGCCGTGAAGGGGTCGGACTCGGGGCGGATACGCCCGTACTGGTGGAGGGTCCGGGAGCGCGACGGTCGCCGCGCTGCGGATCCGGCGCCACGGATCCGGGCCGAGCCGCGGATCCGGGCTGAGCCAGGGAGAGTTGTAGACCTGAGTGTCAGTCAACGTCAATACATTGCGAGCAAGTTGACGGTCCAGCAGATTTATGCACGGAACATGTAACGGACTTGATCCACAGCTGGCACATGATGAACACTCTTTTTCCACATCTCCCTTGACCCCTGGGTGTAACCATCGGTAACTTCCTCGTTGGCTACTGCTGCGTAACGTGAAAGCCCTTTCGGCTTCCGGGAGTTGCGAGGAGGCGTGCGCGGCAGCCGCTGTCCGCGCCAGGACAACGCGCCACTGAAGCCCAACCCGCACCACTCAAGCGCATGGGAGCAGACATGGCCTCGTCCCCGGACGTCACGTCGTCCGCCGACAACACCCCCGGGAACCCGGAAAGCGGTTCCCCAGGCAGACGCGGCCGGGTCCGGCTGCGCCGGGCCGCAGTAATGGCGGTGCCGGCCGCCGCGGTCGCCGCCGGCCTCGCGATCCTCACCGCCGAGGGCGCCCTCGGAGTGCAGTTCTCCATCTCCGGCATGCCGTTCGTGGTCACCGCCGACAAGCTCGACGGTGACGGCTTCGAGCAGTTCGGCGCCTTGGACCACATGATCGAGAACAGTCCCAACCAGGGCGACACCGGCGGCCAGGTCCTGGTCGTCACCTCGGTCGTCAAGGACGGCGACATCACCAACATGTGCCAGAGCGTCGACCTCGGCGGCATCCAGCTCATCCTCACCGCCGGCGGCAAGGGCAAGCCGGTGCACGTGGAGAACCTGGCCATCGACTCCGATGTGATCAAGGGTGACGCCGAGTTCCACGGCATCGAGATCGGCAGGGACTCGAGCGAGTTCAAGAAGGCCGGCGTGGCGGGCCCCGAGGGCGTCTACGGCCAGCAGGCCGACACGGTCGTCATCAACAACCTGTACCAGCACAACTACGCGGCCACGGCCGGCGTCTTCAAACTGCCCGACCTGCACATGCGCTTCGACACCGACGGCTGCCCGCGATGACACCGGCGGACCAGTGGCGCAGTGACTTCCGCGCGTGGCGCGGGCGTCGCCCCTTCGTGGGCGGTGTCCTGCTCGCGCTCGGCGGTGCAGAGATCCTGGTGACGATGAAGGCGCCGCTTCCGGTCATCCTGCACATCGGCATGCAGGGCCTCGCGGGCTATCTTCTGCCCACGCTGATGCTGGTCTGCGGCCTGCTCATCCTGTTCAACCCGGCCCAGCGGCTGTTCTACTCCGTGCTCGCCGTACTGCTCTCCCTGGGCACGTGGGTGACGTCCAACCTCGGCGGCTTCATGGTCGGCCTGCTGCTGGGGGTCGTGGGCAGTTGCGTGACCTTCGGGTGGCTGCCCGACCAGGAGCCGCGGGTCAGCCGCCGCAAGCGGCGCAAGGCGGCCCAGGGTGCGGAGGCGCTGCGGCAGCCCCCGCTGTCAGGAGCGGGCGAACCCGCCTGAGCCGCGCGCCGCACCCCACCGGCGGGGCCGGGACGACCCGCGAACAGCGGGCGGTCCCGGCCCCGCCGGTTCTCCTGGTGCTCAGTGCGGGGTCGCGGACGGCTCCGCCGGGGCGGTCGTGACGACGGCGTCCGCTCCGACAGCCGCCGCGCCGGCCGCACCCGTCCCGCCCTCGGCGCCTTCCGCCTTCATCGCCTTGGCCTCGCTCTTGAGGATGCGCATCGACTTGCCGAGGGCGCGTGCCGTGTCCGGCAGCTTCTTCGAGCCGAACACCACGATGACGACGAGCGCCACCACCAGCAGGTGCCAGGGCTCCAGTCCGTTGCGAAGCATGCTCACGACCTCTCCATCAGCAATGGTTGCTACATTGCGCAACTGTACAACCCAGTGCGCGATGTGAAGAGGGGCCGCCGATGACCGTCACCAGCACTCGCAGGGCCGCGCCCCCGAGGCACCGCGGTGGAGGGGGCACGGGTCGCGGGGGTGGAGGGGCCCGTGCCGCCGCGCGCGAGCGCCGGCGCCGGCGCGGCCGCCGGGTCCGCCTCGCGCTGGGGTTCTGCCTGTCCCTGCTGGTGCTCGCGGCCGCCGGAGCGGGCTGGCTCTATCTGCGGCTCGACGGCAACATCACCACGTTCGACTCGGGCGGGCTCTCCGACAACCGCCCCGCGGCCGGTTCCTCGAAGGGCGAGAACGTCCTGGTCATCGGCTCCGACTCCCGCACCGACGGCAACGCGGCGCTCGGCGGCGGCGACAAGACGGCGATAGGCCGCTCCGACACGACGTTCCTGCTGCACGTGTACGCCGACCACCGGCACGCCCTGGCCGTCTCCATCCCCCGCGACACCCTGGTCACCGTGCCGCCCTGCAAGCTCCCGAACGGCAGCTGGACCGGGACGCAGACGGACACGATGTTCAACGCGGCCTTCTCCGTGGGCGAGACCGACAAGGGCAACCCCGCCTGCACCCAGAACACCGTCGAGAGGCTCACCGGCCTGCGCGTCGACCACACGGTCGTCGTCGACTTCAAGGGCTTCGCCGCGCTCACCCAGGTGGTGGGCGGGGTGAAGGTGTGCCTGCCGAACGACGTCTACGACAAGGACCTCAGCCCGAACCGCGCCACACGCGGCAAACTGCTCTTCAGGAAGGGGGAGCAGACCGTCTCCGGGAAGAAGGCGCTGGACTACGTCCGCATCCGGCACGGCATCGGCGACGGCTCCGACATAGGCCGTATCAAGCGCCAACAGGCCTTTGTGGCAAGCCTGTTGAAGGAGGTCAGGAGCAACGGTCTGACCCCGACGAAACTGCTCCCGCTCGCCGAGGCCGCGACGAAGTCCCTCACCGTGGACGCCGGCCTCGGCTCCGCCGACAAGCTGATCTCCTTCGCGATGTCGCTCAAGGACATCGACCTGCACAACACGAAGTTCGTGACGCTGCCCTGGCGTTACCAGGGGGCGCGGGTCGCGATCGTGCAGCCCGACGCCGACGAGCTGTTCGCCGCCCTCAGGGCCGACCGCACGATCGACGGCAAGAACGCGAGCGGGAAGAAGACGAGCGGGGCCACCCCCTCGCCCCCGGGCGCGTCCTCCCCCGCCCCGGTCTCCGGCGCAGGCATCGACGTCACCGTCTACAACGGCACGACCGTCACCGGTCTCGGCGCCCGCGCCGCCGCACAGCTCACCGCCGACGGCTTCACGGTCACCGGTACGGCGACGGCCGGCTCCCAGGACCACGTCACCACGCTGGTCGAGTACGGCGCGGGCGAGGAGAGCCGTGCGCACACGGTGGCCGAGGCGTTCCCGGGCGCCGAGCTGGAGCCCGTCACCGCGGCCGGGATCAACGTCGTCCTCGGGCAGTCGTACGCGGACACGGCCGGGTCCGCCGCTCCGGCGGCGTCGGCGACGCCGACCGCGCTGCCCACCGAGGTCGCGCAAGGGGCTCGCTCCGCCGACGACAACCCGTGCGCGAACCTGACCTACGGCTGACGCCGGCGTCGCACCAGCAGGCGCAGGGCCAGGGCGTACAGGGCGAGGACGGCGGTGAGCAGCAGGTAGTAGGGCAGCGGCAGCGGTGTCATGCCGAGCCTGCCGCCGAGCGGGCTCGGCGGCAGCAGCAGGCCGACGGCGCCCAGGAAGGCGGCGGCCCGGCCGACGGGGCCCCCTCCCGGGGTTCCCCGGCCGGTGCGCAGCAGCACCATCACCAGGGCCTGGGTGAGCAGGTTCTCGGTGAACCAGGCGGTGTGGAAGACGGCCCGGTCGTCGACGGCGTCGGGGCCGTTCAGGGCGAGCGCGAGGACGGCGAAGGTGGCGAGGTCGGCGACGGCGTTGAGGGCGCCGAAACCGGTGAGGAACCGCAGGAAGGCGCGGGGCCGGAGCCCGGCGGGGCGGCGCAGGGCGGCGGCGCCGGGACGGTCGTACGCGAAGGCGAGCTGGGCGGCGTCGAAGCAGAGGTTCTGCACGAGCACCTGGGCCGGGAGCATCGGCAGGAAGGGCAGCAGCAGACCGGCGGCGAGCATCGCGAGGACGTTGCCGAGGTTGGAGGAGAGGGTGACACGCAGATAGGAGGCGATGTTTCCGCTGCTGTGGCGGCCGGCGGTGATCGCGTGGCCGACGGCGCCGAGGTCCTTCTCGCCGAGGACGACGTCGGCGCTCTCCCGGGCGACGGCACAGGCGGAGCGCGGGGCTATGCCGACGTCGGCGGCGCGCAGGGCGGGGGCGTCGTTGACACCGTCACCGAGAAAGCCGACGGTGTGACCGGCCGCGCGCAGGGCGGCGACGACGCGCGCCTTGTCGGCGGGGGTGCAGCGGGCGTGGACGACCGTGCCGACAGCGGGGCCCGGAACAGTCTCCGAACCCGTCACCACCCGGTCCGGCTCCAGGCCGAGTTCGCGGCAGACCCGGGCGGCCGTGCCCGGGTGGTCGCCGGTGAGTACCTGCAGGGCGACCCCGCGGGCGGCGAGGTCCCGCAGGGCCTCGGGGGCGTCCGGGGCGAGGGCGTCCTGGAAGGCGACCAGGCCGCGGAAGGTGAGGCCGCGTTCGTCGGCGGGCGTGTACGCGCGCGTGCGAGCGGGTCTCTCGGCGGTGGCGACGGCCAGCAGCCGCAGTCCGCCGTCCGTCTCGCGCGTGGCGAGCGCGTCCAACCGGGCGCGCTCCCCCGGCTCCAGGGAACACCGGTCGAGAACGTCCTCCACGGCGCCCTTGACGATCAGGACGTGGGTACCGGGGCGGGGGCCGCGGACCACGGCGGTGGACAGGCGCCGTACGGGGTCGTGGGGGACGGCGTCCAACCCGTCGTACGTCTCCTCCGTCGCCGCCTCCAGCAGCGCCTCGTCGAGGGCGTCAGGCTCGGGGAGTTCGGCGAGCTGGAGGGTCCACCAGGCGTTGACGCCGGCCCAGTGCAGCGGGGCGGGGTCGTCACGGCCGTCCGGGCCGAGGGAGCGGGCGACGACCGGGCGGTCCTGGGTGAGAGTGCCGGTCTTGTCGACACAGAGGACGTCGATCGCGCCCAGGTCGTGCAGGGCGGGCAGCCGTTTGACGATCACGCCGTTCGTGCGGGCGAGCAGGGCGGCGCCCCGGGCCAGGCAGGTGGTGACGATCACCGGGAGCATCTCGGGTGTGAGGCCGACGGCCACCGCGACGGCGAAGGGCAGGGTCTCCAGGCCCCGGCCGCGCAGGGCGGCGTTGGCCATCAGCACGAGGGGCGGGGTGAGCAGCATGAAGCGGATCAGCACCCAGGAGATGCCGTGCACGGACCGGTCGAACGCGCTCGCCTCCCGCCGTACCGGCCCGTCGAGCGCGGCGGCGAACCGGGTCCGCGCCCCGGTGGCGAGGACGACGGCGGTGGCGCTGCCCGAGGCGATGTCACCGCCCTGGAAGCAGAGGTGGGACTCGTGGAGAGGGCCCGGGGCGTCCGCCGCGGATTTGGCGACCGGTGCCGACTCTCCGGTGAGGGCGGCCTGGTGCACGGTGAGGCCGCGGGCGCGCAGCAGCCGTACGTCGGCGGGGACGAGGTCGCCTGGGCCGAGCCGGATCACGTCGCCCGGCACCAGTTCGGCAACGGGCACCTCGCGGGGCCGGGGCGGTGCCCCGTCGGCCGGGCGGCGCAGCACCGTGGCCGTGCCCGCGACCAGTTCCCGCAGCCCGGCCAGGGAGCGGTCGGCGCGGTGCTCCCCGCTCGCGCGCAGCGCACAGCTGACCGCGACGAGGGCGAGGATCACGGTGGCGGTGCCCCAGGAGGCGACGAGGGCGCAGACCAGGCCGAGACAGAGCAGTACGGCGGTGAAGGGGTCGCGTGGGCCGCGCAGCAGCAGCCGGGGCCAGGAGGCCGGACGGGTGCCGGGAAGCGTGTTCCCACCGGTTTCCGCGAGGCGGGCGGCGGCCTCGGTGTCGGTCAGCCCGCGCGGGCCGCTCTCCAGCCGTCGCAGCGCCTGCAGGGCCGTGCCGTCGGCGTCGGCCGCGGGTGCCTCAGAGGCCACGGAGGCGGACGGCCGGGCGCTCGGCCCCGGCGGCGAGGCCGGCCCGCTCGGCTCGCTCGGTGAGGCGGCCCACGGCGAGGCGTACGACGTCGACGACGTCGGGGTCGTCGACGAAGTAGACCTGTCGGCGGCCCTCGCGGCGGGAGCGGACGAGGCCGGCCAGTTTCAGCTTGGTCAGGTGCTGGCTGACGGCGGGCAGCGCGCCGCCGACCCGCTCGGCGAGCCCCGTCACATCGCTCTCGCCCTGGGCCAGCGCCCACACGATGTGCAGCCGGGGCGGGGAAGCGAGCAGCCCGAAGGTCTCGGCCGCCTGCCCGAGCACGTCGGCGGAGGGATCCTCGAACGCCACGGTGGTCGACCTCCTCTGCGGGGCGCGGAACCGGTTCAGTCTAGGACGCGGGACCTCCCCGGCCGACCTGTCCCGGCACCGCGAGGCCGGCATCGCGGGATCCTGCCCTCCCCTGCCCCACTTTGACGATCATTCAACCCACCTGCGGCTATGCTCCTTTCGTCCCGCCGGCCCCGTCCCACATCACAATGCGGCAGCAGCACCTCACCCCGAGTGGTTGTTTACTTGACTACCAGCGGTCACACACGGTTGGCTCCGAGCCAGCGACAGCCTCTCGCCGGGGCACGCCCCGACGCTCCGGCGGCGCTCGCCCCGTCCGCATGCTCTGCCGCACAGCGAGGTGCAGCCTCCCATGAACAGTCCCCTCCCCGTTCCGCCATCCCGGAGATCCCCCGGATCTGCGGGAGCCGTACGTCTGACCGTCCTGGTGGCCGTCTGCTGCCTCCTCCTCGCCGGCTGCTCCGCCGCCGCCTCGTCCGGCCCGGACACGGACGGCGCGGGTGGCTCGGGCGGCCGGATGAAGGTCGCGCTGGTCACCCACGGCGCCAAGGGTGACGCCTTCTGGGAGCTGGTGCGCAGGGGCGCCGAGGCGGCGGCTGCCAAGGACAACGTCGAGCTGACCTACACGAGCGACGCCGACGCCGCCGGGCAGGCCGAACTGGTGCGGGACGCGATCCGCGACAAGGTCGACGGCATCGCGGTGACCCTGGCCAAGCCGCAGGCGATGAAGAGCCCGGTGGCCGCGGCCAAGGCGGCCGGCATACCCGTGGTCGGCCTCAACTCCGGTATCGACGCCTGGCAGTCCGCGGGACTGCTGGAGTACTTCGGCCAGGACGAGAGCGTCGCCGGCCGGTCCGTCGGCGAGAAGCTCGACAGCCTCGGCGCGAAGCACGCGCTGTGCGTCATCCACGAGCGGGGCAACATCGCCCTGGAGGCGCGCTGCGCGGGCGTGAAGAAGACGTTCTCCGGCGAGACCGAGATGCTCTACGTCGACGGAACCGACATGGACGCGGTGGCCGCCGCCGTGACGGCCCGTCTCCGGCAGGAGCCCGACATCGACGAGGTGATCACCAACGGGGCGCAGTTCGGGCTCGCCTCGGTGAAGGCGGCGCAGACGGCGGGCAGCAGGGCCAAGGTCGCCACCTTCGACCTCAACAAGGACCTGGTGGGGGCCGTCCGCGACGGCAGTGTGCAGTTCGCGGTGGACCAGCAGCCGTACCTCCAGGGCTACTTGGCCGTGGACTCGCTCTGGCTCTACAGGACCAACGGCAACATCAGCGGAGGCGGTGTGGCCCCCGTACTGACGGGGCCGGCCTTCGTCACGAAGAACAATGTCGCCGCCGTCGCGCGGCTCGCCGCCGACGGGACCCGCTGACCCTGCGTTCCCCCGGTCCCCGACCCGCCCCCGCTTGCCCCTCCTCCCTCCTCTCCCCCCCCGCTGATCGCCCTAGGACGACTATGTCTCCACGGACAGGTGCCCGGCGCCGCCGTCTCGGCTCCATACGTCTCTCCCTGATTCTCCTGGCACTGGTGCCCGGCGTCACCCTCGCCGCCATGTGGGGTGTGACGACGATCCAGATGTTCTCGGAGGGGCTGCGGCTGCGCGCCCAGACCGAACTGAGCCGGTCGACCGGCGCCATGGGCACCGAGGCCACCCTCGCGCTGCAACAGGAGCGCAGTGTGTCGGCGGCGTGGCTGGCCTCCGAGCCGGCGGGCTCCCGGGCCGCCCTGGAGGAGGCCCGCAGGAAGACGGACGCGGCGGTCGCCAAGCTGGTGGGCCAGGCCGACGAGATCCAGATGGCGCCCGCCCGCGTCAAGGACCGGATGTACTCGGTGGTGGCCTCGGTGAGCAGCCTGGAGTACTACCGGGGCCAGGTCGACGACCCCACGGACATCACCCCCGCCCAGGCGCTGGACCAGTACACCTCGATCATCGACGACCAGATCCACGCCTTCGAGGAGCTGTCCCAGGTCGACGACGGCGACCTCACCTCGCAGGCCGGCCCACTCGTCGCCCTGGAACACGCGGCGGAGCTGGTCTCAGAGGAGGACCTGCAGCTCACCCTGGCCGGGCCGAAGGGGCGGATGGACGAGAAGACGTGGTCGGCGTTCGCGCAGCTGGTGAGCACGCGCCGCTGGCTGGTCCAGGACCAGATCGTGCCCTCGCTCACCGGTAGGGCGAAGGAGCAGACCGAGAAGATCCTGACGAGTTACCAGTGGCAGACCCTGCTGGCCGTCGAGGACAAGGTGCTGGCGGCCCGGACGGACATGAGCGGGAACGGTTCCGTCGCCCTGCCGGACGTGCGCAAGCAGTGGCGTGCCGCGCTCATCGAGGTCTCCGACCAGTACTCGGGGCTCATCCGCCAGCAGACGACGGCGCTGCTCGAGCGCAGTGGGGGGGAGGCGCGCGGGCTGCTGATCAAGGCCGGTTCGCTGAGCGCCGGAGGGCTCGTCGCCCTGCTGCTGTGCGTCGGCATGTCCTGGCGGATCACCCGCTCGCTGTCCCAGCGGCTGCGGGGGCTGCGGATGGCCACGCTGAGCCTGGCACACGAACGTCTCCCGGATGTGGTTGCGCGGCTGGACCGGGGAGAGACTGTCGATGTGGACTCGGCGACTCCGCCGCTGGACTACGGCGGCGACGAACTCGGCCAGGTGGCCAAGGCCTTCAACACGGCCCAGCGCACCGCCGTGCACACCGCGGTCGAGCTCGCCGACACCCGGCGGGGTTTCCAGAAGGTCATCCTGGGCATCGCCCGGCAGAGCCAGAACCTGGTCAACCTCCAGCTCAGCAAGCTCGACGCGCTGGAGCGCGCGCACCAGGACCCGGAGGTCCTCAAGGGGCTGTACGAACTCGACTCCACCGCGAGCCAGTTGCGCCGGTACGAGGAGAACCTCGTCATCATCAGCGGCGGCCGGCCCGGTCGCAGCTGGTCGGAGCCGGTGGTCCTGATCGACATCCTGCGCAGCGCGGTCGGGGAGGTCGCCCAGTACCAGCGGGTGGAGGTGCACACCGAGGAGGAGGTGTACGTCGCCCCGCCCGCCGTGGCCGACGTGATCCATCTGCTGGCCGAGCTGATCGACAACGCGACCTCCTACTCTCCCGCGCCGAGCCCTGTCGGAGTACGGGCGGCCATGGTGGCCAAGGGGCTGGCGATCGAGGTGGAGGACCGCGGGCTCGGTCTGTCCGAGGAGGACTACGCCTCGTTCAACGCGCAGCTGGCGGTGCCCCCGCAGTTCGACGTGGTGGCGCTCGCCGACGACCTGCGGCTCGGCATGTTCGTGATCGCCCGGCTGGCCAACCGCCACGGCATCGCCGTGACGCTGCGCTCCTCGCCGTACGGCGGCACCACGGCGATCGTCCTGCTCCCGCACGACATCGTGGTCCGCGAGGCCCCGGTCGCCGACTCCCCGGGAACCGGCACCACCCGCACGCCGGCGGGCGCCGACTCGCCCGCGCCGGAAACCCGCCTCCCGTCCCCCGCGCCGGCCCCCTCGGAGCCGCTGCGCGAGCCGCTCGGCACGACACTTGAGGCGTCCGGCGCGACACCGGAGCCGCCCGGCACGACACTTGAGGCGTCCGGCGCGACACCGGAGCCGCCCGGCACGACACCGGAGGCGTCCGGCGCGACACAGACCGGGTCCGACCCGACTCCGGAGCACAGCAGGCCCGCGCCCGAGGGCGGCACGCGCCTCCCACGACGGGACAAGTCCGCCGCGGCGCGCAACGCCTCCCCCCGGGCGGGCCGTGCGGAGGACCCGGTACGCGACTCGGCGCTCCCGGCGGACGGCGAGCCGGACACGGCCCACGACTCCGTGCCGCCGGTGGGCGGCCGGTCCGACGGGCTTCGTCCCTTGCCCCGGCGGGTCCCGCAGACCAGTCTCGCCGCCGAGTTGCGGGAGGAGGCGGTGCCCGTCGAGGAGGACTCCTTCGCCGACGAGTTCACCGCGGAGCGAGCGGCCTCCTCCCTCTCCGGTTTCCAGCGCGGCACGCTGCGGGCGCGCGACGACGCCGACGCCGAGGTGCCGTCGGCCGCGCCCGAGGAGACGGTGGCCGCCGCGCAGGCCCCCGGCCCGGCGGTCACCGCCGCAGGCGCCGCCCAGACCCCGACCCCGCCCGCCGACCGCTCATGAAGGACACCGCGATGACACACTCCATCCCCGCCACGAACACCCAGCTCGACCAGTTGCTCACCGGCCTCGTGGACCGGGTGGCCGATGTGAACCAGGCCGTCGTGCTCTCCGAGGACGGGCTCGTGGTCAGCAAGTCCACCGGGTTCCTGCGCGAGGACGCCGAGCGGCTTGCGGCGACCGCGTCCGGCCTGATGAGCCTCAGCAAGGGCGTCAGCATGGACTTCCGCGGCGGCCCGGTGCGCCAGGCGCTCATCGAGATGGCCAACAGCTATCTGATCCTCACCTCGGCGGGGCCGGGGGCCCATCTGGTGGTGCTGGCCGGCTCGCACGCCGACGTCGGCGTGGTGGCGTACCAGATGAACATGCTGGTGAAGAAGATCGGCGAGCACCTGAGCGCGGCGCCGCGGACCGGCATCGGTCCCGCCGTCCGCGGCAACGGCGGGTGAGGTGAGCCAAGGCGACGAATCAGGCCGGCTCGTCAGGCCGTTCACCCTCACCGGTGGGCGGACCCGGCCCAGCCGCGCCGACTTCACGCTCATCACGACGGTGACCGCGGTGGACCCACCGCCCGAGCGCGCCGCCCGGCCGCAGCCGGAGCACTCCCGGATCCTGCGGCTGAGCGCCCGGCCGGTCGCGGTGGCGGAGCTCGCGGCCCATCTGGACCTGCCGGTGAGCGTGGTCGTCATCATGCTCTGCGACCTGCTGGAGGCGGGCCTGATCACGGCCCGGCCGCCCCGTCCCGTCTCCGGCCCCGCGGACCTGGACCTGCTGCAGAAAGTGAGGGACGGCCTTGGCCGGATCTGAGCCCACCGCCGCGACGGTCACGGCGCCCGACACGGTGAAGATCCTCATCGCCGGCGGCTTCGGCGTCGGCAAGACCACCATGGTCGGGGCGGTCAGCGAGATCGCGCCGCTGCGCACGGAGGAGCCGCTGACGGTCGCGAGTCTGGACGTCGACGACCTGAGGGGCATCGAGGAGAAGCGGTCCACCACCGTGGCCCTCGACTTCGGGCGGATCACCATCGGCGCCGACCTGGTGCTGTATCTCTTCGGCACCCCCGGTCAGCAGCGGTTCTGGTTCATGTGGAACGACCTGGCCGTCGGCGCCCTGGGCGCGGTGGTGCTGGTCGACGTGCGCCGGCCGGAGTCCAGTTTCGCGGCGATCGACTTCTTCGAGCGCCGGAACATTCCCTTCGTCGTCGCGGTCAACGGCTTCCACGGGCAGCATCCTTATCCGGCGGACGAGATCAGGGAGTCGCTGGCGCTGCCCGCGGACGTTCCGGTGCTGTTGTGCGACGCACGGGAACGGGAGTCGTGCCGGGACGTGCTGATCGCCCTGATCGACCGGGTGATCGCCGGCGTCGCTCCCTGACACACGGTCAGCGGGCTCCCGCCGCGCGGAGCACCGCGACGGTCTGCGGGTGCGGGCCCGCCTCCGCCCACCGCAGGGGCGTCCAGCCGGCGCCGTGGTCCTCGCGGAGGCCGGGGTCGGCGCCATGGGCCAGAAGCGCGCGCACGGTCTCGGTGTGGCCCCAACAGGCCGCCGCGCACAGTGGGGTTCCGTCCGCACCGGGGCCGGCGCTCTCGGCGTCGGGCGGGGCGCCGGCCGCGAGCAGCCTGCGGGCGATGCCGACGGCCCCCTGAACGCATGCCGCGTACAGCGGGGTCGTGCCGTCGGCATCGGCCGCCGCCGGGTCGGCTCCGGCCCGCAGGAGCCGCTCGACCCGGCGGCCCTCGTCGAACGTCGCCGCGGCGACAAGGCTTCTCGTCAGTTTCTTCTGCCGTCTTCTGTTCACGGCGGCCGAGGGTAACCCGGTTCGTCCTCCGTGATCGCCCGCTTTCCCATGGGCGGCGCACCACCAGAAGGCGGAAACCCGCCAAGCCTGTCCCAGTGATTGACCTGATTCCCTCCTGCCCCTACTTTCTGACCGGCTCACCGAACCTCGTTCGATATATCGGCCCATCGGGAGCCCAAGGGCACCCGCACCCCCGTGGAGAGCACATGACCCCCAACCCCTCCCGCCGTCTCGTCCTGGGCGCGGCGGCCGCCGTTCCCGTCGCCCTGACCCTCGGCACCCCGGCGGCCCACGCGGCCGACTCGGCATACGTGATGGGCTACTTCACCGAGTCGACCAACCTGGGCGACGGCACCGACTACGGCCTCCATCTGGCCGTCAGCACGGACGGGCTGCGCTGGATGCCGCTCAACCAGAACAACCCGGTGGTGACCCCCACCGAGGGCGCGCTGGGGCTGCGCGATCCGTTCATCCTGCGCAAGCAGGACGGCACGTTCGTCGTCCTCGCCACGGACCTGAAGGGCACCGACTGGTCGTACGTCAGTCAGTACGTCCACGTCTGGAACTCCACCGACCTGCGCACCTTCACCGGCTACCACCGGCTGAAGCTGCACGACATGAACACCCACAGCTGGGCGCCGGAGGCGTTCTGGGACGCGGGCCGGGGCCAGTACGCCCTCATCTACTCCGCCGTCAACAGCAGCGGCCACAACGTGATCATGGTGAACTACACCACCGACTTCGTCACGGCCTCCGCGCCCCAGGTCTTCTTCGACCCCGGCTACGACGTGATCGACGGCGACATGGCGGTGGGCGTGAACGGCGTCAACTACCTCTACTTCAAGAAGAACCAGACGCTGGTGGGCGCCCGCTCCACCTCCCTCGCCCCGGGCAGCTTCACGGAGTTCAGCACGGGCGTCGCGCACGGCGGCACCGAGGCCCCGACCCTGGTCAAGTCCCTGACGTCCGGCACGTGGTGGCTGTGGGGAGACACGTACACGCCGAACGGCGTCTTCTACGCCTGGCAGTCCACCGACCTCTCGGCGGGCACCTGGACGGCGCTCGACCAGCGGACCTACACCCAGCCGGTCAACTCCAAGCACTGCGGCATCACGACGATCACCAGCACCCAGTACACCAACCTCGTCGCGAAGTGGGGCGCCCCCACCTGGAACCGGCTCAAGTCCTACAACTATCCGGCCCGCTACGTCCGCCACTCCAACTACGTCGGCCGTATCGACGAGTATCCCGTCGAGCCGTACAAGGACTCGCTGTGGACGATCGTGCCGGGCCTCGCGGACAGCTCGGGCGTCTCCTTCCAGTCGGTCAACTACCCGACCCGCTATCTGCGGCACTACAACTACCAGCTCCAACTGGACGTCAACGACGGCACGTCGACGTTCGCGGGCGACGCGACCTTCTACCGCACGGCGGGCCTGGCGGACTCGGGCTGGTCGTCGTTCCGCTCGTACAACAACCCGACCCGCTACATCCGGCACTCGAACTACGTCCTGCGCATAGACCCCGTCTCGACGACGACCGAGAAGCAGGACGCCACGTTCTACGTCGGCTACTGAGTACCGCTCGGAGTCACAAGTCGGCGAGCGTGGGCAGTAGTCCGGCGGCCGCGGTGAGGTCTCCGGTCAGGGGGCGGTCGTCCGTGCCGAGGGGCAGGGCGGCCGTCGCCACCGTGAAGGCGGCCATCTGCGGCGGCACCGGCCGCAGGCGCAACGCCCGTACGGCGGTGACGAGTTCGCAGGCGAGGACGGTGACGTAGGCGTCCGTGGCGCGCAGGGTCTGGCGGGCGGCCTGGCCCGCGAAACTGGCGGCCTCCTCCAGACCGTGCGAGAGGACGGCGTGCCCGGCCGAGGCGGGGGCGGTGCACGAACGCAGCTCCGCGAGGGCGGAGTTGGCCGTGTACTCCAGAATCATCGTGCCCGAGCTGCTCGCGGGTCCTGCGGCGAGGAAGCCGGGCAGGCCGGTGAGGGCGGGATCGCCCAGACCGGACAGACGGGCCACGCAGAGCTGGGCGGTCTGCAGCAGGGCGAGGTTCGCCCCGTCCAGGGCGAGGCCGAGGGGTGCCGCGAAGAAACCGCCGTGATGGTAGGCGGTGGTGTCGGCGGGCGTCACAAGGGGGTTCTCGGAGGGGCAGTTGACCTCGACCTCGACCACCGTGCGCAGCCGTTCGCAGGCGTCCAGGGCGCACCCGTGGGCCTGTGGGAAGGCCCGGAAGCCGAACGGGTCCTGGATGCGCCGGCCGGGTGTCCCGGACGTCCGGCCGTCGGCCCCGAGCAGCCGCCGCACCTCTCCGGCGGCGCGTGCCGCGCCGGGGTAGGGACGCAGCGCGTGCACGGGAGCCGCGTACGCCTCGGCCGAGCCCGACACCGCGGCCAGGGAGAGCGCGGCGACGGCATGCGTGGCACGCAGCAGTACGTCCAGTTCGTGCTGGGCGAGCGCGGCCTGCCCGAGCGCCAGGGCGTTGCTGCTGAGCAGCGCGAGAGCGTCACCGGGTCGCAGGGTGACGGGGGCGGGCAGGGAGAGGGGCGCGGGCAGGACCGCGGGCTCGGCCTGCGCGGTGGCGACGGGCCGGGTGGCGGAGTCCGTCGGGGTGGGGCCCGGGGGGCCGTCGCGCCAGGAGGTGTCCGGCCGGCCGGCCGGGCAGGCGTCGGAACCGGTGTCCGTTCCGGGGGCACGCCGGTCGCCGGCCGGCCAGGCGTTCTCGACGGTGCCGTACGACTCCTCGTCCGGGGCGCCGGCCGGCCGGGTGCCCCGGGTCCCGGTGTCCGCGCGGTCGGTCGGGTCGCCGCCCACCCAGGGCCGTTCACCGATGAGGGTGAGGCCCGTCTGGGCCAGGGCGGTGAGGTCGCCGGTGCCGATGCCGCCGTACTCGTTGACCGCGGGGTGGACGCCCAGGCGCAGGGCCTCGGTGAGGGCGTCGACGAAGGCGGGCTGGATGCCGGAGCCGCCGGCCAGGAGCTGGTTGGCGCGGACGGCGAGCATCGCGCGCACCTGGCGGGCGGGCAGCAGCGCGCCCGAACCGCCCGCGTGACTGCGCAGCAGGCGCATGCCGTGCGCGGTCTCGTCGGCCTCCTCGACACTCACCGAGCGGTGCGCGCCGACGCCGGTGCCCCGTCCGTAGAGCCGCCCGGACGCGGCGAGGCGCTGGGCGGTCCGCCAGGAGCGTACGGCCCGTTCGCGGGCCTCGGGGGCCACGGCGGGCACGGCCTCACCGTCGGCGAGCGCGGTCAGCTCGCCGACGGTGAGGGTGGTGCCGGTCAGGACGACCCGGGGCGGTCCTTGTGTGGTCGCGTCCAACTCGCCGACGTCAGCCGAGGCCCGCCGACTTCAGCCAGGCCTTGGCGACGTCCAGCGGGTCCTTGCTCTCCAGCTGCACCTGGGAGTCCAGGTCCAGCAGGGTCTTGGTGTCGAGCTTGGCGGAGACGGCGTTGAGCGCGTCGACGCCCTCGTCCGAGAGCCCGCTCTTGTAGACCAGGGGCGTCACGTTCGCGAAGCCGAAGAGGTTCTCCGGGTCCTGCAGGACGACGAACTTCTCCTTCGTGATGGTCGGGTCCGTGGTGAAGATGTCCGCGGCCTGCACGGTGTTCTTCTTCAGCGCGGCCTGGGTCAGCGGACCACCGGCGTCGAGCGCCTTGAAGGACTTGAACTTCAGGCCGTACACCGACTCCAGGCCCACCATGCCCTGCTGCCTGGTCTGGAACTCGGGCGAGCCGCCGAGGACCAGGTCGGGAGCGATGTCCTTGAGGTCGGCGAGGGTGGACTCCGACGTGAGCTTGTACTTGTCGGCCGTCGCCTTGTTGAGGGTGACGGAGTCCTTGTCCTCGGCCGGGGAGGACTCCAGCAGCGTCAGCTTGGAGTCGAGCTTGGCCTTGGTGGCGGCGTTCACGGTCGCGAGGGACTTCTGCTCGGCCTTCGCGTCGAGGTAGGCCAGCAGTGAGCCGTTGTACTCCGGGAGAACGGTGATGGAACCGTTCTTGAGCAGGCCGTACGTGGTCTCGCGGCTGCCGATGTTGGGCTTGTAGGACACCTTGATGCCCTTGGCCTTCAGTGCCTCGCCGTAGATGTCGGCGATCAGGATGCTCTCGGCGAAGTTGTTCGAGCCGACGACGACGGTCCCGTTGTCCGCCTTGTCTCCGGCGAGCGGGTCGGACTTGTCGTCGGAGGAGGAACATCCCGCCAGCAGGGCCGTCGTCGCGGCGAGCGCGACGGCCGCCGCGCCGGTGTTCCTGAAGGACCTGGACCTGCTGCTGTGGGCGTTGGAAGTCACGGTTCCGTTCCGAGCTCTGGGGGGCGATGAGGAACTGACGAGGTGGAAATGGTCGGTGTGGTCCGTCGAGAGCCGACGAGACGCTGAAACACTCTGGGCTGATCCAAGCCACCGTGTTCTTGATCAGTCAAGTGCCGCATGGTTACCGATTGGCTTCGATTCATGGTTACTTGTGTGTTGTTTAGAAGCACTTCCCGGGGTTTTCGGGGGCGCTTCGTAATGGATTCTTGACGTAGGGCGACTGCTCGATCGATCGGGGAAGCGATATCGTCGCCGGAGTTGGCGTCGGCCACACGCGTGCAACGGCACGCCCGCACCACCCCTTCGAAGGAGGCCCGGTGTCCACGAAAGAGGTGGACGCGCCTGCCCGTTCGGCATTCCCGGCACCGCCGTCCGTGCGCCGGAGCCTGCGGGGGTTCGCCGACCGATGGCCCTTCCAGCGCAAGCTGAACCTGCTCGTCGGTATCCCGCTCACGGTGATCGCCCTGCTGCTGACGTACTTCTTCGTCGACCTGGTGCAGGAGTCCAACCGCGCCGAGGACGCCGCCCAACTGGTGCGTGACAGCACCCAGGTGGCCCGGCTCGTCGCCGAACTGCAGGACGAGCACCAGCAGGCGATCCTGCTGTCGGTGCGGCACGAGGCGTCCTTCGACGGCGGCACACCCTCCACGCTCGGCTACCGGCAGGCCCAGAGCACCGTGGACGCCCAGGTCCGCAAGGTGGTCGAGACCTTCGGCGACCGGCTGCCGGACAGCGAGGCCCAGGCGCTCAGGGAGGTCGAGGGCCTGACCGGCCTGCGGTCCACCATCGAGCAGGGCTATCTGCCCGCCGACAACATCGACCCGGCGTACGCCGGCGCCGCCCAGGCCCTCATCGACGGGCTGGGCCTGGACCGCGACTCCACGCTGGCCACCACCTTCACCGGCAACCTGCTCGACTCGCTGCTGCGCGCCGACGCCGCCCACGGCGCCTACGAGACCGGCGTGTTCTCCGCGCGCACCGGCGACAGCAACGCGCTCATCGAGTACACCGGCGCGGTCGGCGCGTACGAGGTGTACACCTACCAGGCCGAGCGGTTCAGCCGGTTCGCCACCGAGGAGCAGGCCGACGAGCTCGGCGGCATCGAGCACAACTCCTCGCAGGCCACCATCGGCCAGCACTTCGCCGAACTGGCCGTCGACCCCAGCGCGTTGCAGGCCCAGTCCAAGTCCGAGATCCGCAGCTCGTTCCGGGACGCCCTCGCCTCGTACCCCGAGTACAACGCGCAGGCCAAGACCCGGCTGAAGATCACCACCTCGCTCATCGACCAGATCGCCCACCGCGCCGAGGACGCCTCGACCAGCGCCCAGTGGCGCGCGGGCCTGCTGCTCAGCCTGGCGCTGATCTGCTTCGCCCTGTGGATCGCCTTCTCCGTCCTGGTACGGCGCTCCGTGGTCCGCCCGGTGCTGGCGCTGACCGGGGCCGCGCAGGAGGTCGCCGACGTCGCCGGGCGCGAGCTCGCCCGGGTCGCCGACGACGACGCCGAGGAGACCGGTTCACCGCGACTGCGCGAGCTGCCGGTCACCGCGGACGACGAGATCGGTGAGCTGGCCGAGGCCTTCAACAACGTGCAGACCACCGCGGCGGCGCTGCTGGAGCGCCAGGTGCTCAGCCGTCGCAACGTCGCCGAGATGTTCGGCAACGTCGGCCGCCGCGTCTCCAACCTGACGACCCGCCAGCTCGCGCTGATCGACGCGGTGGAGCGCGGGGAGACCGATCCGGCGCTGCTGGAACGCCTCTACTCCATCGACCACATCGCGGTGCGCCTGCGCCGCAACGCCGACAGCCTGATGCTGCTGGCCGGTATCCGGGAGACCGTGCTGGACTCCGGCCCGACGGCGCTCACCAACGTGGTGCGGGCGGCGCTCGGGCAGATCGAGGGATACCAGCGGGTGCGGCTGCACGCGGGCACCGAGGTCATGGTGGAGCCCGACATCATCGGCGACCTGACGCTGATGATCGCCGAACTCCTGGAGAACGCGGTGTCGTTCTCGCCCGAGGGCAGCCCCGTCGAGGTGCGGGTCGCCACCGACCAGGGCGGCGCGTCGATCACCGTCGCCGACCACGGCCTGGGCATGAGCGCCGAGCGCCTCGCCGAGGAGAACGCCCGTCTGGTGCGCCGCGAGCGCCTCGACCTCGTCCCGACGAAGGTGCTCGGCCTGTTCGTGGTCGGTGCGCTGGCCCGCCGCTGGGACGTCGACGTCACCCTCTCCCGCACCCCCGGCGGCGGTGTGACGGCCGAGATCCACATCCCGTCCACCCTGCTGCTGACGCTCAGCGGCGTCGGCGTACGGCCCGCGGCGTCCACCGCGCAATCGCTGCCGGCCCCGTCCGCCCCCGCCGCCGGGCCGTCCCCCGCGGCCTCGCTCCCGGCCCCGAGCTCACCCACGGCCGAGGAGGCGACCTCCCTCCCCCGCCGGGTCCCACGCCGCGAACAGCCGTCGTGGGCCGAGCCGGAGCCGGAGAGGAGACCGGAACCGGGCCGCGCGGACGCGGAAACGGAAGCTCACGGTCGTCCCCCCGAAGCGGGTCCGCACGACCGTACGGCGGCCCCCGCGCTCCCGCGCCGCACGACCGGGCCCGCCACCCCCGCCACCGCCACCCCCGCCACCGGCGACCACGCCGCCCCGCACGAGGCCACGGCGGCGGAGCGCCACCGCGACGCCGGTACGCCGGCGCCCGACAGCCGTACGACGGTCCCCACGGCCCACACCCGTACGCCCGAGCCCGCCTTCGCCCAACCCGCCTCCCCGCGGGGCGCGGAGCCCCCGGCTCCCGACGACGGTCCCCGGCCCCTTCGCCGGCGGGTCCGGGGAGCGACCCTGCGGACGACCGTGGACGCCGCCGCCCAAGCGACGGCTCGGCGGGCCGTGCGGCCCGCCGACGCGGAGGCCGTGCGCAGCGCGCTGGAGGAGTTCGAGGAGGCCGTGGAACGCGCCCATCGCGACACCGGAGGCGACACGGGTGAGTACCCGAGCCCCGGTGACACGTACCACCCGCACGACCGACGGGTCCCGGACGACCACCGGAACCCCCCGCACCACCAGAACCACCTTCCGGAAGGAGCCGAGCAGTGAGCACGTCGACAGGTGAGACTCCCACCGGAGACGCCACGCCGACCGATCTGCGGGCCGCCGCAGCCGACTTCACGTGGCTGCTCAACCGTTTCGCCACCGAGACCGCGGGAGTCGTGGACGCCATCGCGGTCTCCTCCGACGGCCTGCTGATCGCCGTGTCGGAGCTGCGCGAGCACGCCGACTCCGAGCGGCTGGCGGCGATCGTCTCCGGCATCACCAGCCTGGCCGCGGGCGCCTCCGGCAACTACGGTCTGGGCGGCCTGAACAAGGTCATCATCGACTTGGAGGGCGGCCATGTCCTGGTCTCCGCGATCGGCAGCGGCGCCGTCCTCGGCGTGGTCACCGACAAGGAGGCCAAGCTGGGCAACATCGCCTACGAGATGACGGTGTTCGCCAACCGCGCCGGCGCGGCGCTGAGCCCCCAGCTGGTGCTGGAGCTGAAGAACAGCGTCGGCACCACCAGGTCCCGCTGAACCGCCGGCACCGTAGAGGAAGCGAACACCACCGATGGCGGACGGGCGCACACCGCGCGGCACCGGCGAGGATCCCCTCGGCCCGGTCGGCCCGGTCGGCCCCGCGCCCGCCGTACGGCCCTTCCTGGTCACCGCCGGCCGGGTCGCGGGCGGGGGCGCGGCGTCGTCCGGCCGGACGATGCCCGTGGAGACCCAGCTGGTGGCCACCACCGACGGGCTCGACGCGCTCGGCGGGCTCTCCTTCGAGCAGCACGACATCGTCGCCGCCTGCCGGGTGCCGCAGTCCATCGCGGAGATCGCGGCCCGTCTGCGGCTGCACCTGAACGTGGTGCGGGTCCTCGCCGAGGACCTGCGGACGGCGGGGCAGCTGTCGGTGCACGTGCCCGACTCCGGCGTCACCCACGACGCATCCGTCCTGCGCAGGGTTATCGATGGCCTCAGGGCCATCCCCGACTCCCGGGGGGTACTCCGTGACTCCGACTGAACCGCTCGTCCGGCCCGCCGCCGGCCAGGCCGCCGTACGGCCGCCGCTGCCGGTGAAGCTGGTGATCGCGGGCGGCTTCGGCGTGGGCAAGACCACCGCCGTCGGCGCGATCTCCGAGATCGAGCCGCTGACCACCGAGGCGGCCATCACCGAGGTCGCGGCGGGGGTGGACGACCTCAGCCACACCCCGCGCAAGACCACGACCACGGTGGCCATGGACTTCGGGTGCATCACCATCGACCCGACGCTGAAGCTGTACCTGTTCGGCACGCCCGGGCAGGAGCGGTTCGGCTTCATGTGGGACGACATCGTGGAGGGCGCGGTCGGCGGGCTGGTCATCGTCGACACCCGCCGTCTCGACGACTGCTACGCCGCCGTGGACTACTTCGAGCACAAGCAGATCCCGTTCGCCGTCGCCGTGAACGCCTTCGACGGCCGGGTCGAGCACTCGCTGGACGAGGTCCGCTGGGCCCTCGACGTCTCCGACGGCGTCCCGGTGCTGGTCTTCGACGCCCGCGAACGCGGCTCGGTGCGGGACGCTCTGCTGGTGGTGCTGGAGCAGGCACTGGCCCGCTCGGAGAAGTGAGCGGGGGGACAACCCGAGCCCGGTGGGGGAAAGTCGACTTCCCTCCACCGGGCTCGGGTTGCCGCTGACTCAGCCCCGCGTCCGCGGCATGATCCGCCGGACAGGCCTAGGGCGTGTTTCGAAAGTAGCGTCGTCCGCCCGGAGGGCGGGGCCCGCGGCGTCTGGTGCGGTGCATCGCAAGGCGGAGGGTCGTCCGCG
>NZ_JBITLN010000003.1:919427-950698 GCF_044465285.1 Streptomyces sp. NPDC049687 | reverse complement strand
TCTTTTCTCGATCCGATTTCCTCGGTGCTTTCCAGGTTCCCGCTCTCGCGTTTCCCTTTCCGGCGGTTCCGACTCTATCAGATCCTTTCGGCGTCTGATTCCCAGTCAGAGGGTTGTCTTCCCGGCGCTTCGGCCGTTCCGACGTCTCAAACCTTAGCGGATCCGTCCGGCAGTTCCTAATCGAGCCGCCGACCCCCATTCGAATTGAATTCGGGCATGCCGAATTGCAACCCCGTGGGGAGATCATGCTTGTGATGTGAGGTGCCGCTACAGCGGCTGGAGTGTCGCCGAAGAACCGTTCCGGCTCCCCGACAACCCGAAGAACTCTACACACCCCACAGAGGGTCGTCAAGCGCCCCTTGTCAAGATCTTTTAGGGGCGCCCGTCAGCGTCTCAGTCCAGGTCGCTGAGCCGGCCGCCGGCGTCCGGCTGGGCGTGCTCCACGCGGCGCAGCAGCCTCGTGAGGACCTCGCCGAGGGCCGTGCGCTCCTGCGGAGAGAGGTCCTGGAGCAGGTCCTCCTCGAAGACCGTGGCAAGGCGCATCGCCTCCAGCCACTTCTCCCTCCCCTCCGGCGTCAGCTCCACGATGACGCGCACGCGGTTGGACTCGTCCCGTTCCCGGGTCACCAGCCCCTCGCCGACCATGCGGTCGATCCGGTGGGTCATCGCGGCCGGTGTGAGGCCGAGGCGCTTGGCGAGGTCGCTGGGGCCGAGCCGGTAGGGGGCGCCGGAGAGGACGAGGGCCTTGAGGACCTCCCACTCCGCGTTGCTGATGCCCAGGTCGGCGGTCTGACGGCCGTAGGCGACGTTCATGCGGCGGTTGAGCCGGGAGAGCGCCGAGACGATCTTCTCGACCTGGGGGTCGAGGTCCTGGAACTCGCGCTGGTAGGCGGCGATCTGCTCTTCGAGGGTCGGCTCAGTGGTGCCGGTGGGCTCGGCCATGGCCGCAGTATCGCACGCGGCGACTTCGCCTCGAAGTCCTTCGGAATATACTCTTCAGGTTCGAAGTTTAGCTTTGAAGTCTTCAGATCTAACTAGTGAGAGAGGTGAACGTGACCAGGGCACAGGGCGCCGCGATGCGCCGGATCCACGTGGGCAACGCACTCAGCGCGTTCGGGCTCGGCTTCACCGTCCCCTACCTGTACGTCTACGTGGCGCAGGTGCGGGGGCTGGGGGCCATGACGGCGGGGCTGGTCCTCGCGGTGTTCGCCATGGCCGCGCTGATCGTGCTGCCGTTCGCCGGTCGGGTGATCGTGCGGCGGGGTCCACTGCCGGTCCTGCTCGCCGCCCTCGTCACCGCTGCCCTCGGCGCCCTGAGTTTGGGGCTGGCCGGCAGCGCCGCCACGGTTCTGGCCTCGGCCGCCGCGCTGGGGGCGGGGCAGGCCGTGATGCAGCCGGCGCTGGCGACGGTGATCGTGGACTGCTCGACCACCGAGACACGCTCGCGCGCGTTCGCGACCCAGTTCTTCCTGCAGAACCTGGGGCTGGGCGTCGGTGGGCTCATCGGGGGGCATCTCATCGACACCACGCGTGTCTCTTCCTTCACGCTGCTCTTCGCGATCGAGGCGGCGATGTTCCTGCTGCTGGTCGCGGTGATGGCGACCGTGCGGGTGCCGTCCGCGCCGCGGGTCGGGGACGCGCCCCGGCGGTCCGTCAGGGGCAGCTGGCGGCAGCTGCTCGGCAACCGGGCGATGGTGCAGCTGTGCGTCCTGGGCTTCGTGTTGTTCTTCGCCTGCTACGGGCAGTTCGAGTCCGGGCTGAGCGCGTACGGCGTCGAAGCCGTCGGCATCTCGCCCTCCGCGCTGGGGAGCGCGCTGGCCGCCAACACGGCGATGATCGTCGTCGCGCAGTTCGCCGTGCTGAGGTTCGTCGAGCGGCAGAAGCGGTCCCGGGTGATCGCGGCCGTGGGGCTGATCTGGGCGGTGGCGTGGGTCGTGGCCGGGTATGCCGGGCTCGGGCATGGCAGCCGGGAGATGGCGACGGCCGCGTTCGTGTCGACGTACGCGCTGTTCGGGCTGGGTGAGGCGATGCTGTCGCCGACGGTCGCGCCGCTGGTGGCCGATCTGGCGCCGAGCGGGATGGCCGGTCAGTACAACTCGGCCTTCGCTCTGGTGAAGCAGCTGGCGCTGGCCGTCGGGCCGGCGGTGGGCGGGCCGCTGGGGGCCTCGCTGCACGGGCCGTACATCGTGACGTTCCTGCTGTTCTCGGTGGGGATCACCTACCTCGCCGTACGGCTCGGGCGGCAGCTGACCGCCGTACAGGATCAGCCGTGGCTGGCGCGCAGTCGGGTCGTGGCCAAGGGCGGGGCTGCTGTGGAGCCCGTCGCCGCGGAGGCATAGGGACCCGCTGATGCGGCCGTCGTTCCGGGAGGAACGGCGGCCGCCTTCGTGTGATCAGCGGACCGCGGTCACCAATGTTGCGGTGAAGGGGAACGTCGTGGTGCCTTCGGGGAGATGGGCACGGATCGTGTCGGCGGCTCGTGTGAGGGCCTGTTCACCTCCGGCTTCGGTGAGCGCCTGGCCCCAGGGGATCGCGGAGAGATGGCCGGGGATGTAGTCCTCCAGTGGGGGGAGCTCGATGGCGAAGGTCAGTGTGTGGCTGGTGGTGTCGTGGAAGCCCGCTCGGGTCAGGGCCGTCGGCAGGCGGTCCGCGGTGGTGGCGAAGGCCGCCCTGAAATCGGCGGCCTTCTCCGGGGGGCCGTACTGTTCGACGGCCCTTTGGTGGGCGACGAAGTACGGGGAGTCGTCGAGGTGGGACCAGACCGTGGCGGCGAAGCGGCCTCCGGGGCGGGTGACGCGGGCCGTTTCGCGCAGGGCCGCGTCGAGGTCGGGGAAGAACTGGGCACCCTGCTGGCAGAGGACGGCGTCGAAGGTCGCGTCGGCGTAGGGGAGGTCGTCGGCGGGGGCGGGGGTGAACTCGATGTCCGGGTAGAGGCGGGGGTGGCACGCCGTGGCGATCTTGAGCATGCCCTCGTTGAGGTCCACGCCGGCGACCCGGCCGGTGGGACCCGCCTGGGCGGCCGCGGCACGGGCCACGAAGCCGGTGCCGCAGGCGAGGTCGAGGACGGTGGCGCCGGGGTAGAGGTCCGCGGCGTCCACGAGTGCGGTGACGAAGGGCGCCATGAGGGGCGCGACGTAGTGTTCGTAGCGCTCGGGGGCGCTTCCCTTGAGGTCGAAGCCCGTTGCGTCTGCCATGGGGAGCTAGTAGCACCCGGGGGCGTGTTCGCCTAGGTGCTACGCGCGGGGGAATGGGTTTTCGGGTTCTCTTTCAGTCGGTCGGCTTGGGCAGGACGAACTCGCACCACACCGCTTTTCCACCGCCGGGTGTGCGTCTGCTGCCCCAGTGGGAGGCGATCGTCGCGACGATGGCGATGCCCCGGCCGGACTCGTCGCCCGGTTCGGCGCGGCGTCGGCGCGGCAGGTGGTCGTCGCCGTCGGTGACCTCGATGATCAGTCGGCGGTCGGTGCGGCGCAGGCGCAGCCGCATGGGCGGGGTGCCGTGCTGGAGGGAGTTGGCGACGAGTTCACTGGTGGCGAGGACGCCGAGGTCGTGCAGGTCGGCGGGGAAGCGCCAGCTGGTGAGGACGCCGGAGGCGAAGGCACGCGCGCGTGGGGCCGCTTCGACGCCGCCGAGGAGTTCCAGGGCGGCGTTGCGGAAGAGTTCGCTGTCGGCGCCGGTGCGGGCGGGGTGCTGGAGGACCAGGACGGCGACGTCGTCGTCGTGGTCGGCGGTGACGCCGGCCGAGCGGACCAGGCGGTCGCAGACGACCTGCGGGGTGCCGGTGGCGCCGGACAGGGCGCGTTCGAGGGCGGCGATGCCCTCGTCCAGGTCCTCGTTGCGGCGCTCGACCAGGCCGTCGGTGTAGAGGACGGCGGTGGAGCCGGGGCCGAGGGCGATGGAGCCGGAGGCGTGGATCCAGCCGCCGGTGCCCAGGGGCGGACCGGTGGGTTCGTCCGCGCGCTGGACCTGGCCGCTGTCGTCGCGGACCAGGATGGGGAGGTGGCCGGCGGAGGCGTACACCAGCCGTCCCTCGTTGGGGTCGTGGACGGCGTACACGCAGGTGGCGATCTGGTTGGCGTCGATCTCGGTGGCGAGGCCGTCGAGGAGTTGGAGGACCTCGTGCGGGGGGAGATCGAGGCGGGCGTAGGCGCGTACGGCCGTGCGGAGCTGGCCCATGACGGCGGCGGCGCGGACCCCTCGGCCCATGACGTCGCCGATGACCAGGGCGGTGCGGCCGCCGCCGAGGGTGATGACGTCGTACCAGTCGCCGCCGACGGCGGCCTCGGTGCCGCCGGGCTGATAGGTGGCGGCGATCCGCAGGTCGTCCGGTTGTTCGAGCTCCTGGGGCAGGAGGGAGCGCTGGAGGGTGACGGCGGTCTCGCGCTGGCGGCGCTCGCTGGCTCTGAGGCGTTCGGCGGCCTCGGCGTGGTCGGTGACGTCGGTGGCGAAGATCAGTACCGCGCCCTCGCCGTTGTCCTCGGCGGCCGGGGTGCAGGTGAAGGTGTAGTGGCGGCCGTCGGGGGCCTTGCGGGACTTCAGGGTGCGGGATTTGCCGCTGCGCAGGGCCTGGTCGAGGAGGGGCATGAGGCCGAGGTCGCGGAGTTCGGGGAGGGCCTCGGCGGCGGGTTCGCCGCAGGGGCGGACGCCGAAGGCCGCCGTGTAGGCGTCGTTGACGTAGGCGAGGCGGTGGTCGTGGCCGTGGACGAGGGCGACGAGGGCCGGGACGCGGTCGAGGACCTCACGGACCGGGAGTTCGTCGACGGCGGGCACGGGGGACGGCTCGTCGGTCAGTTGTTCGGCGCGGGCCGCGGGTACGGAGCGCTCGCTCCGCCGGTCCGTGGTGGTGACCGTGTGCTCGGCCCGCGCGGCGGCGCGGCGCTGAGTTCCGGGGAGCCGGGCGCTCCAGCGCGTGAAGTTCACGAATCCTTGCCTCGTGTAGTCGTCGTCGGCCGGCTCCGGGCCCGGCCTGGGCTCCGGGGCCGCGCGGCGGTGGCCGCATTGTCGCAGCACCCGGGGTGTGGAGCACGTGGGGACAGCCCCGTGGGTTTCGCGGGGGCGGGTGGTGGCCCGCCGGGCTCGGGAGGGGTTTTTGGGCAGGGAGCAGTCTGGCAGTGTGGCCGCCGTCCGGGTCGGCATTCGTCAGACGTGGGGGCGGCCGGGGGAGTTCCTGGATCCGGTCAGGACGACCCCTTCGGGTCGTCGGAAGACTCGCCAGAAGGCTTTCCACCGGCAGCCAGTTCGAACTCGGCGCGGGGATGTTCGAGGGATCCCAGGGAGACGATCTCCCGTTTGAAGAGCCCGGAGAGGGTCCATTCGGCGAGTACGCGCGCCTTGCGGTTGAAGGTGGGCACGCGGCTGAGGTGGTACGCGCGGTGCATGAACCAGGCGGGGTAGCCCTTGAGCCTGCGTCCGTAGACCTGGGCCACGCCCTTGTGGAACCCGAGTGAGGCGACCGAGCCGGCGTACTGGTGCGAGTACGTCTGGAGGGGTTCGCCGCGCAGGGAACGCGCGATGTTGTCGGCGAGGACCTTGGCCTGGCGGACGGCGTGCTGGGCGTTGGGGGCGGTCTCCTTGCCGGGTTCGCCGGCCGTGACGTCGGGGACGGAGGCGGCGTCGCCGGCCGCCCACGCGTGCGTGACGCCGTCGAGCGTCAGCTGGGGGGTGCATTTCAGCCGACCTCGTTCGGTGAGGGGGAGGTCGGTGGCGGCGAGCAGCGGGTGGGGTTTGACGCCGGCGGTCCACACGACCGTACGGGTCGGGAAGCGGGCGCCGTCGCTGAGGACGGCGGTGCGGTCGGCGCAGGATTCCAGCCGGGTGTTCAGGCGTACGTCGATGTTGCGGCGCCGCAGCTCACTGACGGTGTAGCGGCCCATGTCCTCGCCGACCTCGGGCAGGATCCGGCCGGAGGCCTCGACCAGGATCCACTTCATGTCCTCGGGTTTGACGTTGTGGTAGTAGCGCGTGGTGTAGCGGGCCATGTCCTCCAGCTCGCCGAGCGCCTCCACGCCCGCATAGCCGCCGCCGACGAAGACGAAGGTGAGGGCGGCGTCGCGGATGGCGGGGTCGCGGGTGGAGGAGGCGATGTCCATCTGTTCGATGACGTGGTTGCGCAGCCCGATGGCCTCCTCGACGGTTTTGAAGCCGATGGCGTAGTCGGCGAGACCGGGGATGGGGAGCGTGCGGGAGACGGAACCGGGAGCGAGGACGAGTTCGTCGTACGTCAGCTGCTGGGGTCCGGTGCCCTCCTCCTCGGTGGCGAGGGTGGTGAGGGTGGCGGTGCGTTTGGCGTGGTCGATGGCGGTGACCTCGCCGACGACGACCCGGCAGTGCGGCAGGACGCGGCGCAGGGGGACGACGACGTGACGTGGGGAGACGGCGCCGGCGGCCGCCTCGGGAAGGAACGGCTGATAGGTCATGTACGGGTCGGGGGTGACGACGGTGATCTCGGCCTCGCCCCGGCCGAGTTCCTGTTTCAGCTTCCGCTGGAGCCGCAGGGCCGTGTACATCCCGACGTAGCCGCCGCCGACAACGAGAATGCGCGCACGTTCCTTCACCATCCCATGACGCACCCGACATCGGATTTTGTCCACAGCCCCGACCATTTGTGTGACCGCGCGTCGCGTGGGCGCGGGGTTGGCCGAAACACCGGCGTGCGAGGCAGGTGCGCAGGTCAGACGGTGTGCGCCGGGGTGCGGGAAGGGGTGCAATCGGGACGTATACGACCCGTACTCCGATCGGGGGGCGCTCCGTGCGGAACCTGCCCCTTCTGAATTGACAGCGTCTCAACTATGTTCGTGTCGACGGGGTGTCAGGGGGAAGCGCGCTCTGCGGGTCTGCGAGGGCCGGTCCGGGGAAGCGGTCCCCTGGTTCGATGCGCCCCGGAATTCGATGGCGGGGAAAGTCTCCGGGGGGAGACGTCATTACCGGGGGATCATTCATGCATATTCAGGACACGCATTGGTCGTCCGCCTCCGCTCTGGCACATGGCGGCGGCGTGAGCGCGGCGGTGGGCAACGGACGCGGGGACGGCCCGCGGACCGCGCCGCTGCGCGTGGACGCACAGCGCAATCTGGAGCACGTCCTGCGGGCGGCGCGCGAGGTCTTCGGCGAGCTGGGATACGGCGCGCCGATGGAGGACGTGGCGCGGCGCGCGCGGGTGGGTGTGGGGACCGTGTACCGGCGGTTCCCGAGCAAGGACGTTCTGGTGCGGCGGATAGCCGAGGAGGAGACCTCCCGGCTGACCGATCAGGCACGTGCGGCGCTCGGTCAGGAGGACGAGCCGTGGTCGGCGCTGTCGCGCTTCCTGCGGACCTCGGTGGCGTCCGGCGCGGGCCGGCTGCTGCCGCCGCAGGTGCTGCGCGTCGGGGCCTTCGCGGAGGACGACTCCGAGGGCTCGGCGGCCGACGAGGTGCGGGTGCCGCAGCAGCGGACCCAGCCGGGCGGCGGCGAGCTGCGGCTGGTCGCCGAGGACGGTACGTCGACGGGCGCCTCGGTGGGCTCCGTGGCCTCCGTGACCTCCATGGGCGACGACACCGGCGCGGCGGCGCTGCTCGAGGTCGTGGGCCAACTCGTGGAGCGGGCGCGGGCGGCGGGTGAGCTGCGGGCGGACGTGTCGGTGTCGGACGTCCTGCTGGTGATCGCGACGGCGGCGCCCTCGCTGCCGGACCCGGCCCAGCAGGCGGCGGCTTCGGCTCGGCTGCTGGACATCCTGCTGGAGGGGCTGCGGTCGCGGCCCTCTTCGTGAGGGGCGGGCCGCGGAGCCGCGCCCGGTCGTTCCGGGCATCTCGGCTCCGCGGCCCAACTCTTCGCTTCTGGAAGGGCGAGGCAGCCTTCCCCGTACGACTGACACCTGGCGCCGATGTGCGAAAGGCGTGCTCGGACGAGTGGATGATCGTCCGGCCCGATCCTGGACGAAAGCCGACAGGGCAGTCTGAGCCGTGGTGAGTGTTGCCGGGCGGGTACGGGGGCGGGGCGAACGCGCCGGCGGTTCGGCGGAGGGTTCCCGACGCCGTGCGCCGCTGCGCCCGCGCCTGCTGCCGGGACACCCACACCACTGGGCCGAGTCGGCGTTCACCTCCTCGTGGGGCGCGGGGCGGGCGGGGGCGCGGCGGCCGGCGCCTGGTGGGACGGGTGGGCGTGTACGGCCTCGGTGAGCTCCGCCAGGACGTCGGTCACCGTGAGGTGGCTGCCCCGGGAGCGCTCGGCCGCGTAGCGCTCGGCGCCCAGGGCACGACGGGCGGCGGCCTCGGTCTCCTCGGCGCACGAGTGCTGGAGGGCGGCACGGGCGTGGGGGCCGCGGACGCGGTCGGCCGCCGCCAGCAGCCTCGCCGCGCGCGGGAAGTCGCCGAGCCGGGCGAGTTGCTCCACCGCGCCCTCCACGACCGCTGAGACGACCGCCTCGGCGCACTGGTCGGCCAGTGCCCGGCGCAGGGTCTCCGCGAACATCGGCAGGGCGCGCTCGGGCCCGGACTCCAGAGCCGTGACACCCGCGTCGAGCATGTTCAGCGCCGCCAGGAACTGAGGGGGCGGAGTGCCCCGCCGTGTCACCCGGATGGTCGCGTCGCACAGCTCGCGCGCGTGGGCCGTGTCGCCCTCGCCCAGCGCGATGTGGGCCCGCAGCAGGGTGACGAACGCGCGGGCGTCCACCACCCCGTGGCGGTCGGCGGCCGCGGTCGCCGCGTCCAGGGCGGTCAGGGCGCCCTCGGTGTCGCCCGAGCGGTAGGCGATCTCCGCGAGCCGGGCCATGAGGAACGGCGACTCGGCGTACGCACCGACCTCGTAGGCGAGCCGCAGTGCTTCCCGGTACTCCCCCTCCGCCTCCGCGAACCGGCCGCGCGCCATCTCCGCCTCGCCGGCCGCGCTGCACACCTGGGCGCGCATCCAGCGGTCGCCGACCCGCCGGCTGATCGCGCGCAGCTCCACCAGGTCGTCGTCGACGTCGGCCAGTCCACCGGGCGAGTCGACGACGATGTGCGCGCGGAACATCAGAACGCAGCCCAGCTCCCAGTCACCGCCGTACTCACGGCAGTTGGCGACCGCCTCGTGAATGATGCGGCGGGCGTCGACCACCCCCGGCAGTTGGAACGCCGTCACCGGCCAGAGCAGCCCCGGCATCCGAGCCGCCTGCGGGCCGCCCTGCTCGAAGCCGGCCCGCAGGCGAAGGAGGTAGGCCCGGTAGCGGGGGTCGCTCTCCACGTCCCTGGGCTCCGACTCGGAGACGAGGAAGACGTGCAGCATCCGCAGGTTCATCCGCTGCACGTAGCGCGGCTGGTCCGCCTCTCCGGCGGGTTCGGCGAGGAACGCGTCGACGGGGTCCAGAGCGGCCATGCGGGTGGTGAGGTCGGCGGGGACCTTGACGGAGCGGCAGGTGAAGGTGGCTTCCCCGGTGGGTGTGTGCGGGATGTCCGGCGCCGGGGCCGGGGGTTCGTCCAGGGCCGCGCCCAGGCGCAGGGTGCGGTCGGTCCAGGCGGCGCCCTCCTGGCGGTGGTTGCGCAGCCACCAGAACCAGCCCATGGCGAGGCAGAGGGCGGCGGCCTCCTCCTCGTCGGCCGTGGTGATCGCGCGCTGGATCGCCACCCGGATGTTGTCCAGTTCGGTCTCCAGGCGGGCGATCCACGGGAGTTGCTCGGCGGAGCGGAGCAGGGGGTCGGCCCGCTCGACCAGGGCGCGCACCCACGCGCGGTGCCGCCGCTCGGCCGCCTCGCGCGCGTGCGGGAACTCGGCGGCGCGCTCGACGGCGTACTCGTGAATCGTCTCCAGCATGCGGTAGCGCATGCCGTCGCCGCCGTCTCCCTCGTAGGGGGTGGCCACCACCAGGGACTTGTCGACGAGCGCTCCGACGAGGTCGGCGACCGGGCCGGTGCACACGACCTCGGCGGCCTCGAGGTCCCAGCCGCCCGCGAAGACGGACAACTCCCGCAGCAGGGTCCGCTCCGGTTCGTCGAGCAGGTCCCAGGACCAGTCGACGACGGCGCGCAGGGTCTGCTGGCGGGGCAGGGCGGTGCGGCTGCCGGAGGTGAGGAGGCGGAAGCGGTCGTCCAGGCGGTCGGCGATCTGACGGGGGGTGAGCAGCCGGAGGCGGGCGGCGGCCAGCTCGATGGCCAGGGGCAGGCCGTCGAGCCGTCGGCAGATCTCCCTGACCGCCTCCTCGTCCCTGCCCCGAAGGGCGTCGGCCGCGTCGGGACGGACGGCGGCGGCGCGCTCCGTGAAGAGGCGGTGCGCCTGGTCGGGGAGGAGGGGCTCGACCGGGCGGACCGACTCGCCGGGGACGCCCAGGGGTTCACGGCTGGTGGCGAGGACCGTGAGCCGTGGGCAGCGGGTGAGGAGGGTCTCGGCGAGGGCGGCGGCCGCGCCGATGACGTGTTCGCAGTTGTCAAGGATCAGGAGCTGGCTGCGCGGGGCGCAGTACTCGACGAGCAGGGCGACCGGGTCGTCGTGCGGGGTCGCCAGGTCGGTGGCCATCAGGGCGGTCTCGCGCAGACCGAGGGCGCTGACCACCGCGCCCGGTACCGCCTCCGGCCGGTCGAGCGGCGCCAGCTCGACGAGCCATGCCTGGGGGAGCCCGGCGGCGGCTTCCTCGGCGAGGCGGGTCTTTCCTGAGCCGCCCGGTCCGGTGAGAGTGACGAGGCGGGCCCTGTGCAAGGTGGAACGGATGGCGTCGAGCTCGGGTTCCCGGCCCACGAACGAGGTGAGGCGCGGACGGATGTTGCCGTTGCGTTCGGGGGGTCCGGGTGGGGTGAGGGGGCGTCTCGACCCGTGCTCGGGGCGGTTCAGGAGTTCGGCGTGGAGGGCGCGCAGGTCGGGGCCGGGGTCCGCGCCGAGGGCGTCGGCGAGGGTGCGGCGGGCGGTCTCGTACGCGGCCAGGGCGTCGGCGTCACGGCCCGTGTCGCGCAGGGCGCGGATGAGGAGGGCGTGGAGGGGTTCGTCGTACGGATGGGCGGCGGTGAGTTCTCTGAGGCGGGGTACGACTTCGCGGGCGCGGCCGAGGAGGAGGTCGGCCTCGGCTCGGGCGCGGGTGGCTTCGAGGTGGAGGGCCTCGGGGCGGGTGGCGGGGGTGCGGTCGGGGAGGTCGGCGAGGGCGGGGCCGCGCCAGAGGGCGAGGGCGGTGTCCAGGGTGCGGGCGGCGGTGTGCGGGTCGCCGTCCTGGTGGAGGGCGGTGGTGGCCTGGCGTACGAGGCGTTCGAACACGTGGAGGTCGACGTCGTCCGCGGTCGCGGTGAGGCGGTAGCCGCCGGGGGTGGAGGCGATGCTGTCCTTGCCGAGGGTGCGGCGGAGCCGGCCGATCAGGGCCTGGAGGGCGGCGTGGGCGTCCTGGGGTGGGGTGTCGGGCCACACCTCGTCGATGAGGGTTTCGGGGGGTGTGGGGGTGCCCGGGCGGAGGGCGAGGGCGGTGAGGAGGGCGCGGAGGCGGGGGCCGGGGACGGGTATGGGGGTGCCCTGGTCGTCCTCGGTCTGGGTGACGCCCAGGATTCTGTACCGCACCGGGTCATTGTCGCTGGGGGGTGGCGTGAGCGGGGCAGGTTTTCGGCGTGCGAGGGGTGGGCCGGTGCGGAGTGGGCCGGTGGCCGTCGGTTTCGGGTGGGCGGAGTCGGCGCCGGGCGGGGCGGGGTCGCTTGTGATCAGCCCCCCGAAGAAACCGCCCGTCGCTGCGGAGCGATGCCCGCCGGGACCGCGCGGGCGCGGGCCGGGGTGCCTGTCCAGCAGGTTCCTCGGCGGGAGAGGAGGCGGCGGAGCCAGAGTTCCAGGGAGATGAGGTCGGCCAGACCGTCCATGGGGAGGGGTTCGCCGGCGGCCGCGGCGCGGACCGCTTTGCGGACGACCCTCGCTTCGATGAGGCCCGCTTCCGCCAGGAGCGGGGCGTCGAAGAGGCTGAGGAGGGGGTCGGTGGCCAGGCGGAGGCCGGTGCGGGAGGCGGCCGTGGTGGTGGCTTGGGTGGGGGTGCCCCAGCCGGGTGGGAGGTCGGTGATGCCGGCGCCCTTCAGCACGGTGCGCAGGATGGACGCTCGCGCGCCCGGTTGCACGCGCAGGGTCTCGGGGAGCGCCCGGCAGGCGCGGACGACCTGGTTGTCGAGGAAGGGCGCGTGCAGGCGCTGGGAGCGGATCTCGGCGGCCTGTTCGAGGATGCGCAGGTCGGCCGCGTGCCGGGTGAGGGCCGCCCGCGCGCGGTAGTCGCCCGGGCGCTGGCCGGGGCCGACGCCGGCGCGGTGGGCCGAATTCTGCAGAAGAACCGATACTTCAGCCAGGGCCTCGCCGGTGAGCCAGCGGGCCGCCGGGCCGGGGCCGCCCCACGTCAGGGCTGCCAGCGAGGCCCCCACCGCGCCTGCGGGGTCGTCGGTGAAGCTGCGCCGGAGGAGACGTTCGGCGAGGCCTTCGACGCCCGCGCGGTAGGGCGTACGGGCGAGTCTTCGGGCGGCGCCGTACACCCGCGCGGGGACGAGGACGGAGCCGTCGGCCTTCGTCAGCGCCGCGACGGGGCGGACCAGGTGGCGGCGTTTGCGGTCCATCAGCAGGTCCGCGAGGCGGGCCGGGTGGGCGTCCAGTACCTGGCGGGCGCCGTAGCCGGTGAAGTGGTCCGCGCTGCCCGCCGCGAGGCGCGCGCGATGGCGGGCGGCGGTGACCAGGCTGGGGCCGGGTTCGTCGGTCAGCGGGCCGTCCAGGTCGGCGTACGGCAGGGTGTCCTCGCCGCCGGCCACGACGACGTGGTGCAGGCGCGGGTTGGCGGCGAGGGCGCCGGCCCGCTCCAGTTCCTCCTCGCGGCCGCGCATCGTCAGGTCGTTGAAGGTGACCGCCACCAACCGCTCCCCGGCGCCCGTGCCATGGCCCAGGAGCGTGCCCGGCATGCCGGGAAGGCCCGCCGCCAGCAGGGCGAGCGTGCCGGAGGCCGGGCCGCCGGAGAGGTCCGCGCCGATGCCGGGAACCGGCATCCCGCGCGCGGCGCGCCGTTCGGCAGGGCCCATTCCCGGCACCGGACCGGGATCGATGTCGGGCACGTGTCTGGGCGCCGACAGACGCGCGCGTACCGCGTCTACGAGCGCGTCGCGCACCGCGTCGACCGCGCTGTCCGGGTCGGCCGGCGGGGCCGCGACGGCGAGGGAGGCGACCGGGTCGTACCCGGCGATCTCGCGCGCCCCGGCGCGCAGGATGAGCGCATGCCCCGGCGGAACGCGACGCACGCCGTCGTACGGCGTGGAGTCGTGCAGGGCGGCCGGCACGTCGGGAACGGCCAGGAGCGCCGCCAGATGGCCGAAGTCGAGGTTGGCCTCGATGAGGTCGGCGAGCGGCAGCGCGGCCGTCGCGTAGGCGGTCCCGCCCGCCCACGGGGCGTGAAACACCGGGCGGGCGCCCGCCAGGTCGCCGCAGACCGTGATGCGCCGGCCGACCTGGACGATCGCGGTGTAGCTGCCCGGCCAGGCCGTCAGATGACGGAGTGCGCCCCCGCGCGCGGCGAACAGCCCGACGCGCAGCTGCTCGTCGCTGGCCCCGCAGGTGCCGAGGACGGCGATACGGGTCTGGGCGTCGGACTTGACCACCCGCACCTCGTCGGGGCGCCAGTCGCCGACCGCCCACAGCGGATCGGGGTCACCCCACAGGAGTTGCGAGCCGACCGGCTGCAAGGTCTCGCCGTCGTAGCCGACTTGACCGCCGTAGGTCTCGCGGCCGTCGTAGCCGACGGCTCCGCCCGACGCACCCGCGGCGGTGCTGCTCCACCCCACCAACCACCGCATCGACGCCTCCACAGGCTGTGGACAAACGAGTGCACCGTACGAACGGTTCACCATGCTGCCACGAAGAACGCGTCACAGCGGGAGGCGGCGCCGCTTGTGATCCGGGGAGTGCGCTCGCGTGAACGCTTCGGCGCAGGCTCGGGCGACCAGGTGGACCCCGGTGTCTGCGATGTGAATGCGCCCCCGGTACGCTCCCCCAAAACGCCCTGCGCGCCCTCGATTTCCATGGTCGGAGGCGTTGTCGCCCAGGGAACACAGGGTCGATTTTCGGCCAAATCCGGCACGCGCGCACAGCGTTGACATTCTCGTGCGCAGACTCCGCACACGCTCCGTACACACGCGCGTGCTTCCTGGCGCGCCGCGCCGGTCCGGGAGACGGAGAACGCCTCCCGGACCGTTCCGCCGCCCGCGGGGATGAAGGCGGCGGTGTCCCCCAGCCCACTGGATCCAGTACAGCGGGCCGACCCACGCACGGCCCATGGAACCGCTCTCACAGTGGCCGGAGAAGAGCGCACACGCAGGCGCACGGCCACACAGCGGGAGCACGCGGCGACGCACCGTACCGAAGGCCGCACTTCCGTACGGACCACAATCCCGCCAACCGGCAGAATGCCCCTTAACGCTTGGGATGCGGCGAACTACGCTGGGTTTACGAATGCCGCGTGGTTATGCCAGCGCGGCAGCCGTCTGTGTCGAGGGGTGGCGCAATGTCCAGGGAGCAACGCGGGCCGAACGAGAAACTCGGCGCCGTTCTCGCCCTCGCGGGAATCAGCAACGCAGGACTCGCGCGACGCGTCAACGATCTTGGCGCTCAACGCGGGTTGACTCTTCGCTACGACAAGACGTCCGTGGCGCGCTGGGTGTCGAAGGGCATGGTGCCGCAGGGCGCCGCGCCGCACCTCATCGCGGCCGCCATCGGGCAGAAGCTCGGCCGCCCGGTGCCGCTCCACGAGATCGGCCTGGCGGACGCGGACCCCGCGCCCGAAGTGGGCCTCGCCTTCCCCAGAGACGTCGGCCAGGCCGTGCGCTCGGCCACCGAGCTGTACCGCCTCGACCTCGCCGGCCGCCGGGCCGGCACCGGGGGCATCTGGCAGTCGCTGGCCGGATCGTTCGCAGTAAGCGCATACGCAACGCCCGCCTCGCGCTGGCTGATAACCCCGGCCGACAGTTCGGTGGCGCGTGAGGCCCACTCCGTGGAGGGGTCCGGCGCACCGCTCAAAGTCGGCCACAGTGATGTGCAGAAGCTGCGGGAGGCCGCCGAGGACGCCAGGCGCTGGGACTCCAAGTACGGAGGCGGCGACTGGCGTTCGTCGATGGTGCCGGAGTGCCTGCGGGTGGAGGCGGCGCCGCTGCTGCTCGGCTCGTACTCCGACGAGGTCGGACGCGCGCTGTTCGGGGCGAGCGCCGAACTGACCCGGCTGGCCGGATGGATGGCCTTCGACACCGGTCAGCAGGAGGCCGCGCAGCGGTACTACATCCAGGCGCTGCGGCTCGCGCGGGCGGCGGCCGACGTGCCGCTCGGCGGGTACGTGCTGGCGTCGATGTCGCTGCAGGCGACGTACCGGGGCTTCGGCGACGAGGGCGTCGACCTCGCGCAGGCCGCCCTCGAACGCAACCGGGGCCTCGCCACCGCCCGCACCATGAGCTTCTTCCGTCTCGTCGAGGCACGCGCGCATGCCCGCGCGGGAGACGCGCAGGCCGCGGGGGCGGCCCTGAAGGCCGCGGAGAGCTGGCTGGAGCGGGCGCGCGAGGGGGATCACGATCCGTCGTGGCTCGGCTTCTACTCCTACGACCGGTTCGCCGCCGACGCGGCCGAGTGCTACCGCGATCTGAAGGCGCCACGGCAGGTGCGGCGCTTCACCGAGCAGGCGCTCTCGCAGCCGACGGAGGAGTTCGTGCGGTCGCACGGGCTCAGGCTCGTCGTTTCCGCGGTCGCCGAGCTGGAGTCGGGGAATCTCGACGCGGCGTGCGAGCAGGGGGTGCGGGCGGTGGAGGTCGCCGGGCGCATCTCGTCGGCTCGGACCACCGAGTACGTGAAGGATCTTCTGCATCGGCTGGAGCCGTACGGGGACGAGCCGCGGGTGGTGGAGCTGCGGGAGCGGGCTCGGCCGCTGCTCATGGCGCCCGCCTGAGAGGTTTGCACCCCTCCTCCGCCCGCTGCTGTGATCTTGGGAGTGCGCTGGTCGACCGCGCCCCCGGGGTGGGCGGTCCTCGCCCGCGTTTGAAGTGACTGTCAGTGGTGCAGTGCACTATCGGAGGCGGAGGTGGTTCAGGTGGTGGCGTACGACTGTGACGTGCTCGTCGTCGGTGGGGGCATCGTCGGGCTGTCCACCGCGTATGCGATCACCCGGGCCGCGCCCGGGACCCGGGTGACCGTGTTGGAGAAGGAGCCGGGGGTGGCCCGGCATCAGACGGGGCGGAACAGCGGGGTCATCCACAGCGGCATCTACTACCGGCCGGGGTCGCTGAAGGCGCGGTACGCGGTGCGGGGTGCCACCGAGATGACGAAGTTCTGCGCCGAGTACGGGATCGCTCATGCCGTCACCGGGAAGCTGATCGTCGCGACGGACCGGGCGGAGCTGCCCCGGCTGCACGCGCTCGTGCAGCGCGGGCGGGAGAACGGGATACCGGTGCGGGAGCTGGGCGCCGCCCAGATCGCGGAATACGAGCCGGAGGTGCGGGGGCTCGCGGCGATCCACGTGGGGACGACCGGGATCTGTGACTTCACGGCGGTCGCGCGACGGCTCGGTGAGGCCTCCGGGGCGGAGATCCGGTACGGCGCCCAGGTGGTGCGCGTCGACCGGCGGGCCGGCCTCGGGGTGGCGGTGCTCACCTCACGCGGGGACGTCGTCCGCGGGCGGGTGCTGGTGAACTGCGCCGGGCTGTACAGCGACGAGATCGCCCGGCTGACCGGGGACGAGCCCGGGGTGCGGATCGTGCCGTTCCGGGGCGAGTACTACGAGCTGGCGCGGCCGGAGCTGGTGCGGGGGCTGGTGTATCCGGTGCCCGATCCGGCGTTCCCGTTCCTCGGGGTGCATCTGACCCGGGGGTTCGACGGGGGTGTGCACGTGGGACCCAACGCCGTGCCGGCGCTGGCCCGGGAGGGGTACGGCTGGGGTGTCGTACGACCCCGGGAGGC
Source organism: Streptomyces sp. NPDC049687 (assembly GCF_044465285.1). Taxonomy (NCBI): domain Bacteria; kingdom Bacillati; phylum Actinomycetota; class Actinomycetes; order Kitasatosporales; family Streptomycetaceae; genus Streptomyces; species Streptomyces sp. NPDC049687. The sequence goes on along the minus strand of NZ_JBITLN010000003.1, from coordinate 933,835 downwards.
GCTGGCGACGGCGGCGTGGCCCGGGGTGTGGCGGATGGGGCGCCGGCACTGGCGGTACGGGGCCGGGGAGCTGCGGCGGTCGGTGTCGAAGGGGGCGTTCGTGGAGGCGGTGCGGCGGTTGTTGCCGGCGGTGGAGGAGGGGGACCTGGTGCGTACGGCGGCGGGGGTGCGGGCGCAGGCCGTGCTGCGGGACGGGGGCCTGGTGGACGACTTCCTGATACGCGAGGGCGCCCGGACGGTCCACGTGCTGAACGCGCCCTCACCGGCGGCGACGGCCTCGCTGCCGATCGGCCGAGAGGTGGCCCGCAGGGCGCTGGAGGTGCTGGGGGATGTCTGAGCGTTCCCGGCTGCCCCGGGTGGGGCCGGGTGAGCCCGGTGCCCTCGGTGAGCGGCAGTAAAATCGACCCCACTGTGTCTGATTCCGTGAACACCCCCGACATCCCCCGTCCGGCTCCCGGCGGCGAGCACCACCCGGGCGAGTCCGTCCGGCGTACCCGGGCCAAGGGGGAGCCTCGATTCCCCGACGGGCCCAAGGCCGACCCGGCCGGGTCGCACTTCGAGCGGCGGATCAGAAGCTTCCAGCCCCGGCGCAGCCGGGTGACGGCCGGACAGGCAGACGCCCTGCAGCGGCTGTGGTCGACGTGGGGACTCGACATCGACGGGCATGACGTCGACCTCGCCGAGCTGTTCGGGAACGCCGGGCCCGTGGTGCTGGAGATCGGGTTCGGGATGGGCGAGGCCACCGCGCGGATGGCCGCCGCCGACCGCGACACCAACATCCTCGCCGTGGACGTGCACACCCCCGGCCAGGGCAATCTGCTCAACCTCGCGGAACAGCAGGGGCTGAGCAACATCCGGGTCGCCAACGGTGACGCGATCATCCTGCTGCGGGAGATGCTGTCGCCCGACTCACTGGACGGGCTGCGCGTCTACTTCCCCGACCCCTGGCCCAAGAAGCGCCACCACAAGCGGCGCCTCATCCAGCCGGAGTTCCTCAGCCTCGCGGCGACGCGGCTGAAGCCGGGGGCCGTCGTGCACTGCGCGACCGACTGGGAGCCGTACGCCGAGCAGATGCTGGACGTGCTCAGCGCACACCCCGACTTCGAGAACACGCAGGCCGACGGCGGGTTCGCGCCCCGGCCCGCGTTCCGGCCGCTGACCCGTTTCGAGGGCCAGGGCCTGGAGAAGGGTCATGTGGTGAACGACCTGCTCTTCCGTCGCGTACAGCATCGCGTCCAGCACAGGGATCACTGACACAGCGCAGGGATCGCTGAAACCCCTTTCCACCACAGTCCCCTCCCTCGTTAGGGTCGATGCCGTGGCCATCAGTCCCCCGTATCCGCCGTATCCACCGCACCCGGGCGGCCCAACCGAGGACGGCTCCCTGCGCCACGCCCACTGGTGGCAGCGGAGATGGGTGCGATACGGGGCGCCCATCACCCTGCTCGCGCTGTCCGGGCTGGTGATCCTGGCGCTGGTGCGGGAACAGACCGGCACCGAGGGGTTCCTGGTCGGGCTCGGGCTGGCGGTGCTGCCGGTACCCCTGCTGATAGCCGCCTTCCGGTGGCTGGACCGGGTGGAGCCGGGGCCCTGGCGGAACCTGATCTTCGCCTTCGCCTGGGGCGCCTGCGCGGCCGCGCTGATCGCGATCGTCGCGAACAGTTTCGCCACCAAGTGGATAGCCACGGCGACCGCCGATCCGTCCAGCGCGGACACCCTCGGGGCGACCGTCATAGCGCCCATCGTCGAGGAGTCCGCCAAGGCCGCCGCGATCCTCCTCGTCTTCCTCTTCCGCAGACGGGACTTCACCGGGCTCGTCGACGGGGTGGTCATCGCCGGGATCACCGCCACCGGCTTCGCCTTCACCGAGAACATCCTGTACCTCGGCACCGCGTTCGGCACCGACCAGCTCACCGGGGACAGCGGCATCGCCTCCGTCACCGTCGCGACCTTCTTCGTGCGCGTCATCATGTCGCCGTTCGCGCACCCCCTGTTCACCGTCCTGACCGGCCTCGGCTTCGGTTTCGCCGCGCGCGCCGGCGACCACCAGCACGTGCGGCGCGTCCTGGTCCCGCTGTGCGGGCTGCTCCTCGCGATGGGCATGCACGCCCTGTGGAACGGCTCCTCGACCTTCGGCGAGTTCGGGTTCTTCGCGGTGTACGCGGCGTTCATGGTGCCCGCGTTCGGGCTGCTGACCTGGCTGGTGGTGTGGACCAGGCAGCGTGAGCTGCGCACGGTCCGCGAGGAGCTGCCCGCCTACGCGGCCGCCGGCTGGGTCACCCCGGCCGAGCCGTACGCGCTCGGCTCGATGCGGGCCCGACGGCTGGCCCGTGAGTACGCCAAACGGCATCTGGGCCGCCCGGCGGCGCGAGCGGTGGCCGAGTACGAGGCCTACGCGACCTCCCTGGCGTTCCTGCGGCACCGGGGGCGCAGCGGGCGGGCGAGCGCCGACTTCGTCGTACGGGAGCGGGAGTTGCTGAACGAGCTGTGGCGGCGCAAGGACGTCGCCCGGCCCGCGCTGGATCACGCCGCCCGGATGACGGCTCCGCCGCTACGGGTGGCGGTGCCCGCCGGGCCCTGGCCGGTCTACGGGGGCTACGGGTACGGCCAGGGGCACGGCCAGGGGCACGGCCAGGGGCACGCCCCCGGGTACGCGTACCCGGCGGGGCAGGCGTACGGCTACGGCTACGGGTATCCCGCGGGGTCGTATCCCGTCGCCAACCCCTACCAGGGGTAGCCGGGGGTGGCTCAGGCCGAGGCCCGCGTCAGCCTCCCGGTCTCCTCCTCCGTCAGCTCCAGCTCCGCCACCCCCAGCAGGGCCGGCAGCTGGTCGACCGTGCGCGCGGAGGCGATCGGCGCGGCCACCGTCGGCTGGGCGGCGAGCCAGGCCAGGGCGACCGTGGCGACCTCGGTGTCGTGGGCCCGGGCGATCTCGTCCAGGGCGGTGAGGACCTGCCGGCCCCGCTCGGATTCGAGGTGCTTGGCGGCGCCCGGGGACCGCGGGCTCCGCACCGTCGTACCGGGCCGGTACTTGCCGGTGAGGAAGCCGGAGGCGAGAGCGGAGTAGGGGACCGCGGCGAGCCCGGCGCGGGCGGCGAGCTCCTGGAGGGGGCCCTCGTAGGTGTCGCGGGAGACCAGGTTGTAGTGCGGCTGGAGGGCGACGTAGCGGGCCAGGCCCTCGCGGTCGGAGAACTGCAGGGACTCCTGGAGGCGTTCGGGCGAGATGTTGGAGGCGGCGATGTGCCGCACCTTGCCCGCCCTCACCAGTTCGTCGAGGGCGCCGATGATCTCCTCGACCGGCACCTCGGGCTTGTCGAAGTGGGTGTAGTACAGGTCGATGCGGTCCGTGCCGAGGCGGCGGAGTGAGGCGTCGGCGGCCGCCTTGATGTTGGCGGCGGTCAGGCCCGGGAAGTCGGGGTGCTGGCTGACCTTGGTGGCGATGACGACGTCGTCGCGGTTGCCGCTCTTCTTCAGCCACCTGCCGATGAGGGTCTCGGACTCGCCGCCGCTGTTGCCCTCGACCCACGAGGAGTAGGAGTCGGCGGTGTCGACGAAGTTGCCGCCGGCGGCCGCGTAGGCGTCGAGGACGGCGAAGGATGCCGTCTCGTCGGCGGTCCAGCCGAAGACGTTGCCGCCGAGGGACAGGGGGAAGACCTCGAGGTCGGAGGAGCCGAGCTTGCGCAGAGAAGTCATGTCCTACGTCAACAACGGCCTCGCAGCGGCCCATTCCGGAGCTTGCACGAAGAAGCTGTGAACGGAACCGCTCCGACGGGGTCTCTCAGGGATTGAGGCCCTTGCTGCGCAGCCAGGCCATCGGGTCGATGCCGGTGGCGCTGCCGCCGGGGTGGACCTCGAGGTGGAGGTGCGCGCCGGTCACGTTGCCGGTGGCGCCCACGCGGCCGATCACATCACCGGTGGCGACCTTCTGGCCGACGCTGACGCTGATCGACGACTGGTGGCAGAACCACAGCTCGGTGCCGTCGTCCAGGGTGAGGATGGTGCGGTAGCCGTAGGAGCCGGCCCAGCCCGCCTCGGTGATGGTGCCGCTGTGGACGGCCTTGATGAGGGTGCCGGTGGGTGCGGCGAAGTCCAGGCCGGTGTGGTAGCCGGAGGACCAGAGGGAGCCGGCCTGACCGAAGGTCGAGGTGATGGTGTACGAGGAGGTCGGCAGCGTGTACTGCTTGGCCAGCTCGGCCAGGCGCGCGGCCTCGGCCTTCTCCTTGGCGGCCTGCGCGGCCTTCTCCTTCGCGGCGGCGGCCTTGGCCTCCGCCTCCTCCTCGGCCTTGGCCACGGCGGCGGCCTCCGCCTTGGCCGCGGCGGCCTCGGCGAGGGCCTGGGCCTTGGAGGCGACCTGGGTCTGCTGCGACTCGGCCTGCGCCATGATCCGGCTGCGCAGCGCCTCACCGGCGTCGGCCGTGCTCTGGTCACCGGAGTCGGCCTCGGTGCCGAGACTGACGAGGGCCGGCGCGGTGTCCTGGGCGGGGTCGTCGTCGGAGATGAGGGAACCCACGCCCGGCAGGTCGGGCATGGAGAGGGAGACCGGGGCCTTGCCGGTGTTGGCGCTGGCCATGCCGCCCGCGCTGACGGCGGCGATCACGCCGACGCCGAGGACCGTGGAGCTGCGGGCGAACCCGCCGCCGCGCTGCTTGGCGACCCGGTGCTTGCCCCGGACCGGACGAATGGACTCCTCGGTGGGGTTCCATTCCTCCCAGGGGCCCTCGTCGGTGCGGTAGCTGCCGTAGCCGAAGGTCTCGGAGGAGTGCCGGCTCGGTACGAACGGGGCTTCTGGGGCAGGCCGGTTGGACGCCACGCGGGCGCACTCCTTTCCTTCCGTCGCCTACCGGGTTAGCTGACGGGTTCGGAGCGGGAAGGTCTCCTACGCGCGTAAACCGTTCGTGACTCTGCGAGTTCACGGCGGCTTCCGCGTGATTCACCCCAAGGTGGTGGTTCCCCGGTTCCCTTGCGGGATTCGGCGCGTGCGCACGGAGCCGACTCTTGTGACGGCTGGGACGACCGCGCTGCGTTATCGAACGTTAATAGACCCGGGGGCGGCTTTCCAAGCTCTTCTGCTTGATCAACAACATTTTTGGCCTGGACTTTCGCCGCCAAGAGCGGTGAAAAACGGGCGAGTTGGACGAGTCCACAGCAGAGGCACAGTCACCGGACAAGAAAAAACCGAGGGGCGGAACCCTTATGGATTCCGCCTCTCGGCCTTCAGTAGCGGGGACAGGATTTGAACCTGCGACCTCTGGGTTATGAGCCCAGCGAGCTACCGAGCTGCTCCACCCCGCGTCGGTGAACACCACTGTACGCCATCAGCGGGACGGAAAGCACATCGGTTATCCGAGCAGGTGCCGGTTCGGCTCCTGCGCCTGCTCCGCGTACTCCGGGAGGACCACCACGCCGGCACCCTCGGCGGTCAGGAGACCGTTGCCGTCGGCGGCCGTCACGAAGGTGTCCGGCTCCTGCCAGGCGGTGACCACCCGGCGCACGCCTGCGTCGAGGATGAGGCGGGCGCAGGGGCGGGGACGGGAGGAGCGGCGGGCGCAGGGCTCCAGGCTGCTGTAGACGGTGGCGCCGGCCAGGCGGGGGTCGGCGGGGTCGAGTTTCGCGAGGGCGGCCTCCTCGGCGTGGACGACCGGGTCGCCGGCCTCGCGGGAGTGGCCGCGCGCCAGTTCCGTCCCGTCGGCGGCCACAATCACCGCGCCGACACTGAAGGCGGTCCGCGAGGGCGGGCACAGGGCGGCGAGCTCGCAGGCCAGGGCCAGCCAGCGGCGGTCGGCGGCGGCGGGGAGCGGGCCGGTGCCGGGTGCGGTGGGCTCGTAGCGCATGAGGACCACGTCCTCGATCCGCCGGGTCTCGGTCAGGCGCAGCCGTCCGCCCTGGTAGGCGCCGGGGCCGAAGAGCCGGGGCGCGTCCGGGTCGCCGACGAGGAGGGGGGCGAGGACGAGCTGGAGTTCGTCGGCGAGGCCCTGCTGGAGCAGCTGGGTGTGGATCGTGCCGCCGCCCTCGACCATCAGCCGGCGGACGCCGTACCCGTCGTGGAGGTGTTCGAGGAGCCGACGCCAGTCCAGCTCGGGGCCGAGGGGGACGACGTCCGCGGCGATGCCGATGGCGCGGGCCCGCTCGGCGCCCTTCTCCGTCGTGAGGACGACCTTGTCGCCGCCGGTGTGCCAGAAGTTCGCGGCCGGGTCGAGGTCGCCGGAGCCGCTGACGGTGACCTTGAGGGGGTACGGCGGCTGTCCGACCGCGACGCGGGCGGCGCGGCGGGCGGCGGAGTTCACCAGCAGGCGGGGGTTGTCGGCACGGATGGTGCCGGCGCCGATGAGGATCGCGTCGACGGAGGCCCGTACCTCGTCGACGCGGTCGAAGTCGGCGGGGCTGGAGAGGAGCAGACGTTCGGGGGTGGTGTCGTCCAGGTAGCCGTCGAGGGAGACGGCGGCGGACAGGAGGACGTACGGGTACGGCATCGACGCGGCTCTCTCGGGGATGACGACGGGGGTTCTTGGTTCAAGTTTGAAACAACCTACACTGGGCGCATGACGACCCGCTGGCTCACTCCCGAGGAGCAGCGCGCCTGGCGCGCGTACGTCGCCGGCTACCTCCTCGTGGAGGACGCGATCGACCGGCAACTCCAGCAGGAGGCCGGCATGCCCCATCTGTACTACTCCATCTTGGCGAACCTCTCCGAGACACCGGAGCGACGGCTGCGGATGACCGATCTCGCGGCGACGCTGAAGATCACCCGCAGCCGGCTGACGTACGCGGTGACGCGGCTGGAGAAGGACGGGCTGCTGCGGCGCGAGGACTGCCGCTGGGACAAGCGCGGAAGCGTCGCCGTCCTGACGGAGGAGGGCATGGCGGTCCTGGAGCGCCTGGCTCCGGGCCATGTCGACACGGTCCGCGCCGCTCTCTTCGACCGGCTCACCTCCGAGCAGGTGCGGCAGCTGGAGGAGATCTTCACGCAGGTGGCGCGGGGGTTCCAGGACGACGGCGAGGCGGCACCCGAGGAACTGCCGTGGCGGCGGCGCTCCTCGCCCTGCTCCGGGACCTCGTGAGCCGGGCCACAAACCAGTTGCTTCAAATTTAAAGCATAGGGTAGGGTCTCGCTCGACACGCTGCTTCAAATCTGAAGCAGATGTCCGCACCGCCCCACTCGCCCCGGGAGACCCGCATGCCCGACACCCCTGCCGCCACCCAGCGCGCCCGCGTCCGGGTACCGCTGCGCTTCCACGACGGCTACTCCGTCGACGCCGAGGTCGTCACCTTCCACGGCCTGGCAGACGGACAGGAGCACGTCGCCGTCGTCCTCGGCGAACCGGCCCCCGGCACCGTCCCGCTGGTCCGGCTGCACTCCGAGTGCCTCACGGGCGACGTCTTCGGCTCCGCCCGCTGCGACTGCGGCCCGCAGCTGCGCGAGGCGGTCGAGCGGATAGCGGAAACCGGCGGCATCCTGCTGTACCTCCGCCAGGAGGGTCGCGGCATCGGCCTCTACAACAAGCTCGACGCGTACGCCCTCCAGGACCAGGGCCTGGACACCTACGAGGCGAACGCGGCCCTCGGACTGCCCGAGGACGCCCGCGACTACACGGCCGCCGCCCAGATGCTGCGCGCCCTGGGCGTCACCACCCTGGACCTGCTGTCCAACAACCCCGACAAGGCGGACCAGCTGCGGGGGCTGGGCATCGACGTCAACGACCGTGTTCCGACCGGCGTCTTCACGACCCCGCACAACGTCCGCTACCTGCGCGCCAAGGTCCTGACGACCCAGCACACGCTGCCGCTGGGCCGGCTGACGGAGCTGAGCGTGGGCTGAGGCCCGGGGTCCCGCTCCGGCCGGGGCCGAGGCGCCGGCCGAGATGCGTCACCCCGGTCCCGCCCGGCGGACCCACGACCGGTGCGCGACCTGCGCTCGTCGGATGCGCTCGGCGAGCCCGCGCTCCAGCCCGAACGCCTGGAGGGACCGCGCGTCGTGTCGCGCTACCCGGCCGTTGGCCTTCGTCGGTACGGTCGGGCAGGGCCGCAAACGCCGATGGCGGACAGAGCGAGGCGTGAACCGGAATACGGGGACTCCCCGTTCCCCAGGGAGTCCCCGCATCCGATCAGACCGTCGGCCGTTCCAGCGACGTCAGGAAGCCCTGACGCCAGGCACAGGCCGATTCCACGCCGGACACGCCCTAGGGGATCCGGACCTGGTAGACACCACTGGAGACCTCGGCGGCCGTGGGGGTGACCGTCACGCCGCCGAGGGACTGCGTCCGCTGACCCGTCTGCGGGATGTACGTGTCGCAGTTGCCGGTCTCCCAGGCGGAGATGCCGTAGGTCTTGCCTGTGGTGATCTTGTAGTGGGTGGCGAATATGATCCGGCCGTTGCCGCCGGAGATGTCGGCGTCGCTCGCGCTCAGGCAGGTGACGGACGTGCCGTCGTCGACCCGGAGACTGCCGAAATACACGACGGAGTTGCCGGCCCCCCTGGCGGCCATCGGTACGTCGGCGGTGAGTGAGGCCGTGGGGGCTGCGGACGCCGTGGGCGCCGCGGTGAGGGCGGTGGCCCCGCTCAGGGCGAGCAGGGCGGCCAAGGAAGCGGAACGGGCGACGCGACGAGTGCGGCCGTGGGGGTTCGTGAGACGCATGCCTTCTTCCAATCCAACCGTCGGGGGAATGTGCAAGTCTCAAGCAACCTGCGTGACCAGTGTTACCCGAGGGAACACGGCCACAGGATCCCGTTTCGGCCATTTCTGATGTGCGTCGCGCGGCCCCTTCGGCATCGCCATGTGCGAGCAGTCGGCCGGTCCGCGGGGTGACCCGCCGGCTCTCACGCCCGGGCGGCAGGCCCAGCAAGGCGTCCCGGACACCCGGCGGCCCGGGTCGGCACCGAAGCCGACCCGGGCGCTGCACAGCAGGCCGGAGGCCATATCCCCCGACCATCGTCCGTAGGCCGTGTGGGACTCGAACCCACAACCAATGGATTAAAAGTCCACTGCTCTGCCAATTGAGCTAACGGCCCTGGCGATGTTGTCTCCCCGAGCATAGCCGGACCCGGCCGTGTCTCCGATCGGGTATCGAAGACACGGCCGCGTCGCGAGGCGCACAGGGGTGAAGATCGGTCATCCGCCGCGCCGGTTCGAAGTCCCATCCGCCGGTTACGGGGTCTTGCCCGCCCGTGCCGCCTCCCGGGCGACGGTCCGTTCGTGGTCGGGGTTCAGGAACCACTTGCGTGCCGAGGCCAGCCACCACACCCCCGCGAAGCCGAGCACCGCGAGGACCGCGGCCGGGGCGTAGTTGAAGGTCTCCCAGGTGACCGGGGAGACCTGGGGCAGCATGAACAGCACCGTGATCACCGCGACCCACGCCACCGACACCACACCGATCACCCCCGACCAGCGGCCCAGGTGCCACGGCCCGCGTTCGAAGGCCGCGCCCTTGCGGACCCGCAGCAGCGTCGGGATGACGTAGGCGATGTAGAGGCCGATCACGGCGATGGAGGTCACCGCCGCGTAGGCCGTGACGTTGATCAGATAGGGCAGGCCGAGGACCAGCGCGCCGCCCGTCGCCAGCCAGACCGCGGCGACCGGGGTCCGGGTGCGGGGGCTGACGGTGTGCCAGACGTGGGAGAACGGCAGGGCGCCGTCTCTGGAAAAGGCGTAGATCATGCGGCTGTTGGCCGTCACCGACGCCATCCCGCAGAAGAGCTGGGCACCGATCACCACCAGCAGCAGGAGCTTGCCCGCGGTCGCGCCGAGGGCGTCCAGGAGGATCTGGGCGGGCGGTGCGCCGGTCGGGGAGGCGAGAGCACCGTCGTAGGACTGGATGGCGAAGGTGAAGCCGAGCAGGAGCACGAAACCGGCGATCCAGGAGGTCCAGATGGACTGCACGATGCCCTTCGGGCCCGCCGTCGACGCGTCGTGGGTCTCCTCCGTCATATGGGCGGAGGCGTCATAGCCCGTGAAGGTGTACTGGGCCATCAGCAGGCCCAGCAGCACCACGTACACCCCGCTGCCCCAGCCGGTGTTGTTGACGAACTCGCCGAAGACGAAGGACGCCGACTGGTGGTGGTCCGGGACGAAGGCCAGGGCGCCGACGATCACCGCCACGCCCAGCACGTGCCACCACACGCTCACGCTGTTCAGCAGCGCGACGATCCGGACGCCGAAGGTGTTCAGCAGGCCGTGCAGAAGGAGGATCACGGCGAAGAGGAGGACCGTACGGCCGGGGGTCACCTCGAAGTCGAACTGCAGGTTCAGGTAGGCGCCCAGGAACGAGGCCGCGCCGAAGTCGATGCCCGCGGTCACCGCCACCTGGCCCAGCACGTTGAACCAGCCCGTGAACCACGCCCAGGCGGCGGCCGAACGGGGCGGTGCGAGCCGGTGGGCCCAGAAGTACAGGCCAGCGGACGTGGGGTAGGCCGAACAGATCTCGGCCATCGACAGGCCCACGAAGAGGGTCATCAGGCCTACGGCCACCCAGCCCCAGGTGATCACCGCCGGGCCGCCGGTGTTCATCCCGAAGAGGTAGAGGGTCAGGCAGCCGGACAGCACCGAGATGATCGTGAAGGAGACCGCGTAGTTGGAGAACGCCGACATGCGGCGGGCGAGAACCTGCGTGTAACCGAGCTGGGCCAGCCGTTCCTCGTCCGAAAGGTCCGGGTGCCCGCTCCTTATGGCGTCATCTGTCATGCCCCCAGCAATGCCCGCGCCGAGGGCGTGACACACGTCACAACTTGGCTGAAAGTCGCGGCTAGAAGATCCCCTTGTAGCCCTGCCAGCCGCTGGAGATCTTCACCCGGCTCCCGAAGGACCCCTTGCCGTTGCCGGGCAGGCGGTACATGACGCCGGCGGTGTCCCGCGCGACCAGGTCCGTCTTCCCGTCACCGGTGATGTCGCCGACGCCGACGACCGCGTTGTACGAGGAGCCCCAGCCGGCGAAGATCTTCGCCCGTGCGGAGAAGGTGCCGTTGCCCTTGCCGTAGTACCGGTACAGGTTGTTCGCCTTGTCCTGCGCGACCAGGTCGCCGATGCCGTCGCCGTTGAGGTCCCCGGCGCCCACGACCTTCTTGTACGTCTTCCAGTTGTCGTACAGCTTCACGCGCGCCGACAGCTTGCCGGTGTTGGTGCCCTTGTAGAGGTACACCGCGCCCGTGGAGGAATTGCGGGCGATCAGGTCGGGGCGGCCGTCCTTGGTGACGTCGCCGGGGGCGGTGAGGACGTCGTACTGGTTCCAGCCGGTGGTGGCGAGGGTGGTGTACGACGTCGACGGCGTCAGGAGCGCGTTGCAGCCCGGCTTGTACAGACGCAACGCGCCGCTGCTCAGCCTGACGAGGACGTCGTTGCAGCGGTCGCCGCTCAGGTCGCCGACCGGCACCGCCTTGATCGTCGTGGCCCAGCCCCTGCCACTGCCGTCCGTGGTGAACGTGCCCTTGCCCGTGCCGCGCTGGTAGGTCAGCGCGCCGGAGGAGTTGAGGGTGAGCAGGTCGCCGATGCCGTCCGGCAGGCCCGCGCCGCCCACGTAGTCGTGGTGCACCGCGCTGCCGTGCGCCAGCTGCACCGTCCCCTGGGTCGTCAGAGCAGCGCCCACGCCGTCCGCCGGCGTGACCGACAGGGTCCAGGTGTACGAGCCGTTGGGGAGGATCTTCGTGCCGTTGACGCCGTCCCACCCGACCCTCAGCTCACCGCGCGCGGGGCCGCCGTCCTCGGTGTCCACGACCTTGCTGGTCGCCTTGTCGCGGACCGTGAGCTGCCGGCTCGCGGCCGGCTTCGACAGCAGCACGGTGGTGAGGGGGTAGAAGGCCGGATCCGTCAGGCCCGTGTCGACCGTCCCCGCCTTCCACACCGGGCCCAGCGCGTGCAACGGCTGCTGGGCCACCCCGGACGGCACCAGGTGCACCTGCTCCTCGCCGTCCACGTACGCCGCGTTCGCGCCGGACTCGTCGACCGTCCAGCGCACGCCCCGCTGCGAGACCCCGGTGTCCGGCAGGTCACCGATCACCCGGCTCGCCGCCGTGCCGTCGGCGACCGTCGTGAGCCTCAGCTTCCCGGCCCGCTTGTCGTGCGTGACCACGTACCCGTCACCGAGTTCGGCCTCGTCGGCCGGGACGGGGACGGACTTCTTCGCCATGCGGTCGTACACCCCGGCCGTGTCGCCGCAGTTCCAGTACAGCCAGCGGCCCAGCGCCTGGAGTTCGGTGGGCGAGCAGCCGGCGTCGGTGGTGAGGGTCTCGACGGTCTTCCTCGCCGTCAGGTCGTACGCGGTGACCGTGCCGGGCGTCGCGCCCGCGGTCCACAGGACGTCGCCCGAGAGGGCGGCCGGGCCGGGGGTGCGGGTGACGGCCGGGGCGGCGGCGTCGTCGAGCTTGTAGACGTACTGCTGGGCGGCCGTGGTGTAGATCAGATAGGCACCGGAGACGTCGGTGATCCGCCCACCGGCGGGCACGGAGCGCTCCCAGAAGTCGTACTGGCCCGGCCCGTTGACCCTGAGCCGGTCGTACTGCCCCGACTCGCGCTCCAGCCAGGCGGTCCGCCCGTCGGCCGTGCCGAACAGCTGGGAGCAGCCGACGTCCGTCACCGGGCACGAGCCCACCAGCGTGTCGGTGCCGTCGAACGACGAACGGGCCCCGAACGTCGGCGTCCCGGTCGCGGCGACGGTCCGCCCGTAGGTGTCACGGACACCGGCACGACTGGGATCGGCGACCACGAGCCTGCCCTGGTCCAGGGAGAGCCCCTGGATCTCGTACGGCGGCTTGGGCAGCGCCTTGACCTGCGTGACGACGGGACTGCCGTCCGGGCCCGGCTGGATGCGCTGGACGCCCCAGTCGTCCTGCGCGGCGGCGGTGCGGCCCACGGCGAGGGCGCCGCCGTCCAACGCGGCGGAGACGTGGGGGTTCGACGCGGGCAGCAGGGTCGTGGACGGGCCGCCCGCGACCGGCTTGGCGATCACCGCGGTACCGGGGCGCGTCACCAGCCAGTCGCCGACCACCGCGAGGTCCTGCGCGGGGTTCGCGCCGCCGCCGTCCAGGGTGACCTCGACCGGGGCCGCGGACAGGTCGGAACGGGAGAACACCTGCACGGTGGGGTCGTCGAGGTTGAAGAGGACCACGTGCTCGGCGGTGACCTGCGCCCTCAGGTAGACCTTGGAGCGCGGCTGGGTCCAGCTCCGCACCTCACCCGTCCGCCGGTCGACCATGACCGACACGTACGGTCCGTTCGCCTTTCCGGCGAGGAACAGCAGCCCGTCGGCGTCGCCGCCCTTGGGCTGGCCGAGGACGTACCCCTCGGGCACGCCGGTGACCGGCACATCACGGGTACTGCCGTCGTCCTGCGGGAACAGCAGATGCATCTCCCGGTCGACGACCGTGCCGCTGTCGTCCCTCACCGACCGGTAGGCGACCGCCAGATCGCGGTAGGCGGTGAGCAGCGTCAGCCCGTCGGGCGTCCGGATCGTGCGGGTGGTGCCGTCGGCGGCGTTCCACAGGTCGACGCGGCCGTCGGCGTAGCGGTACGCGAGGACGTCACCGCCGGCCGTCGCATAGCTGGAGTAGCCCTCCGGGTGCACCACCTTCACGGACGTGCCGTCCGCGTACCGCGTCCAGACCAGCCCGGAACCTTCCAGGCTGTGGAACACGCCCAGGGCACCGGCGCCGTCGTGACCGTCGTAGGACGAACCTCCGTAGACCGAGCCCGAGGTGTACGTGGCGCGCAGCGTCGCCGGAACCACCGTCTCCTGCGGAGTGTCCGCCATCGCCGGCGACGGCAGCAGTGGGCTCAGCCCGGCCGCCAGGACGGCGGAGGCGGCGACCAGACGCAGGCGGGCGTGGGCATGATGAGCCATACGGGCCATACGGGCCATACGGGCCAAGAGGGTCCCTCCCCGGGGAACGGAGACGGGCGGGACGCCGACCCGGCGTCCACGGCCCCCCGGCCCTTCACACCCGTCTCATAAGTCGGCTGATCCTACAGCGCTTCCACAGGTGGGGAGTAAGCCTTTTCCGTCAACGGGGCGCCACGGAAAACGCCGTGGGCCCCACCGGTTCATCGGTGGGGCCCACGGCGTTCACTCAGCGCGGCGGTCGCCGTCAGCCGTTGCGCTTCCAGCGCGGCTTGTCGTCGCGGCGGCCGAAGGAGCCGGTGCCGCGGTGGTCGTCACGACGGCCGTTGGGGCGGTCGTGACCGGCGGAGCGGAAGCCCGGGCGGTCGTCACGGCGGTCGCGGTTGAACGGTCGGTCGCTGCCACGGTGACCGGCACGGTCGTCCCGGCGGAAGCCACCGCGGTCGTCGCGGCGCTCGAACCCGCGGTTGTCGCGGTCGCGGTTGAAGCCGCCACGCTCGCGGTTGTCACGGTTGTCGCGGTCGTCCCGACGGAAACCGCCCCGGTCGTCCCGACGCTCGAAGGAACGCCCACCGCGGTCGTCACGG
>NZ_JBITLN010000003.1:906748-919335 GCF_044465285.1 Streptomyces sp. NPDC049687 | reverse complement strand
ACGCTCGCGGTTGTCACGGTTGTCGCGGTCGTCCCGACGGAAACCGCCCCGGTCGTCCCGACGCTCGAAGGAACGCCCACCGCGGTCGTCACGGCGCTCACGGCGCTCATACGACGGCGTGGACGACGTGCGCTCCTCGCGCGCGCCCCGCTCGCTCCGGTCGATGTCCCGCGCGGCCGGCTGCTCCGGAACGGAGGCCGCCTCGACCGCCGCCTGCACCTCGGCCTCGGCCTGCTCCTGCGCCTCGGCCACCGCGGCCTCCGGGTCCTCGCCGCGCTCGCGGGCGACCCGGGCGACCAGCCGGTCGGCCTCCTCGCGCAGCTCGGTCGCGCGGCGCTGTGCCCGCTCCAGCTGCTTGGTGAGATGGGCGACCTCGCGCTCGGCCTGCTGGGCCGCGTTGCCCGCGGACTCCGCCTGGACCTCGGTCATCGACCGGGCGCCGGTGATCTCGGCGACCTCCGGCTCGAAGGCGGCCCCGCCCTGGATGATGTGGCGCGCGGCGTCGACACCGGCGTCCTCCATCAGACGGAAGATCTGACGGCGCTGGTGCGGCAGGGAGAGCGAGACGACGGTGCCGGTACGGCCCGCGCGCGCCGTACGGCCGGCGCGGTGCAGGTAGTCCTTGTGGTCGCCGGCCGGGTCGACGTTGAGGACCAGGTCGATGCCGTCGACGTGGATGCCCCGCGCCGCCACGTCCGTCGCGACCAGGACGTTGACGTAACCGTCCTTGAAGTCGGCCAGCGTGCGGGTACGGGCGCCCTGGGTCATGCCGCCGTGCAGCGCGTCCGACTTCACGCCCGCCTCGCGCAGCTGCTCGGCGACACGGTCGGCGCCCAGCTGGGTGCGGACGAAGATGATGGTGCGGCCCTTGCGGGAGGCGATCGCGGCGGTGACCGGCGCCTTGTCCTTGGGCTTCACGATCAGGATGTGGTGCGACATGGTCGTCACGGCACCCTGGGCGGCGTCGACCTCGTGGCTGACCGGGTTGTTCAGGTAGCGGTCGACGAGGGTCTTGATCTCGTTCTCCATGGTGGCGGAGAAGAGCATGCGCTGGCCGCCGGCCGGGACCTGGTCGAGCAGCTCCGTCACCTCGGGCAGGAAGCCCAGGTCGGACATCTGGTCGGCCTCGTCGAGGACGGCGATCTGCACGTCCTCCAGGGAGCACGCGCCGCGGTTGATGATGTCGCGCAGCCGGCCCGGGGTGGCGACGAGGACGTCGACGCCGCGCTCCAGTGCGTAGATCTGGTTGCCCATCGACGTACCGCCGCAGACGACCTTCATCTTCAGGCCGAGGACGTCGCCGTAGGGCTGGAGGGCGTCGGCGACCTGCATCGCCAGTTCACGGGTCGGGGTGAGGATGACCGCGCGGGGCTTCCTCTTCTCGGTGCGACCGCCGGCCAGCGTGGCCAGGGTCGGCAGACCGAAGGAGAGGGTCTTGCCGGAGCCGGTGCGGCCACGGCCGAGGATGTCCTTGCCGACCAGGGCGTCCGGGATGGTCGCGGCCTGGATCGGGAAGGGGACCGTCACACCGTTCTGCGCGAGCTTGCGGACGACGCCCTCGGGAAGGCCCAGCTCGGCGAAGGTGAGCTCGGGGGTCTCGTCGGACTCGACGATCTCGTCGACCTCGACGGCGCCGACGATTTCGTCGTCGACCGCGTCGTTGATCGCTTCGACGTCGCCGGCCTCGGTGTTCTCGGGCAGGACGGCGTGATCAGTACTGGAAATGGACATGCGTAAGCGAAACCTTCCGGAGTCTCGTCGGCACGCGCCCGTCAACTCCGTGTTCGCATTACGACCGCCTCAATGCGGTCCGCCACGGCAAGGGAGAGTACGCGCCACACGGCGCGCTCTGCGGTGGCGCCGGGCAAATGGGATCAAACGATCTACCACCATACGCACCCTGACCCACCGAAGGCAAATCAAGCCCCGGAACCTCCGCGAGACACTCATCACGTCCCGCCTGCTCCCGAAGCGGCGACCCGCACCGCACCGGACGCCCGTCCCCACGCAGGGCCGACCGCTGGGCGACAGGCGCTACCCGGCTGCCCCGCCCCCGGCGCACCGGCGGCCCTCCCCCAGCCGCCCGCACCCCTTGCGGACCGGCGGCCCTCCCCCCGGCCCCCGCGCACCGGCGGCCCTACGCCGGCGTGCCCGCCTCCGGGGCCGGCTCGCGCTGTGTCAGCTGGGCTGCCGTCCCGCCGCTGCCGCCCTCCTCGTGCGCTGACGAGGACGGCTCGGCGACCGTCGGCTCCGGCGAGGGCACCGGTGGCTCCGGCGTCGGCGCGGGCGGCTCCGGGTCAGGCGAGCGGGGCGGCGTCGACGGCTGCGCCCTCGGCGGGGTCGGCATCCCCGGCTTCTCCGTCCGCCCCGGCTTCACATGCGGTGCCGACACCGAGGCGCTCGCGCCCGCCGACGGCGAGGACGACGCCGACGCCGAAGCGCTCGCCCTGGCCTTGCCCTTCCCGTGCCCGCGCTTGCCGTCCCCGCCCGCGGCGCCCATATAGCCACCGCCCACACCCGCCGGCCCTCCGTCCGGCGCCTCACCGCCCCGGTGGGACGCCGAGTGCGACGGCTTGGCCCGGCCGCCCTCGTCGTCCCCCACACTCATACAGCCGGCGGCCGCGGCGACGGCCATGACGGTGGCGGCCAGTCGAACGGGTACGTACATGGGGCGCACGGGCCACCTCCGGTGCAGGCGTAAGGGTCAACCTCCCCAACTCCCGCCACCCTCAGGAGGACACGCGCGCGCCTTCGGGAACGGTCAGCCGTAGCCGAGGGCGTGCAACCGCGCGTCGTCGATGCCGAAGTGGTGCGCGATCTCATGGACCACCGTCACCTCGGTCTCCTCGACGACCTCCTCCCGCGTCTCGCACATCCGCAGCGTCGGCCCCCGGTAGATCGTGATCCGGTCGGGCAGCACCCCCGCGTACCACTCCCCGCGATCCGTCAGCGGAGTCCCCTCGTACAGCCCGAGCAGCTCGGGATCGTCCGCCGGGGGCTCGTCCTCGACGAACACCGCGACGTTGTCCATCAGCCGCGTCAACTCCGGCGGAATCCGGTCCAGCGCCTCGGCGACCAGTTCCTCGAACTCCTCGCGCGTCATTTCCAGCACAGCCCCATTGTCGGGTACACCACCCCTTCCGGGAGGGCACGAACGTCCGCATACCCATGAGCGCACCCGGGCATACGGCACCAATGGCCCGCGTCCGCGTCCCCCGTACGCCTCCCGCCACCCGCGTCCACGTCCCCCGCAAGCCCCCCGCCCCACTCGAACTCGCCCCCCGCCCCCACCCCTGGGCCCGTGCCCTCGGCCTCACCGCGGTCGTCCTCCTCGGCGCCTGGCTGGGCCTGCTGGTCGTCGGCAACGTCCGCGCACCGGTCGGCCCCATGAACACCACCATGACCCTGCGCCCCTCCCTCACCGGCGGCACGAAGATCAACGTCTCCCCGCTCGGCGCCCTCAGCCTCGACAGCCACACCGCGCCGGTCCGCCTCGACGTCAACGTCGACCAGCTCGACCCCGCCCGCTCCCAGGCCCTCGTCGACCACCCCGAACGCCTCTCCGGCCTCCAGGACGAGGTCGCCCACGATGTCGAGCACGGCACCCTCGACCTCGCCGTACGCTCCTCGGTCGCCGTCGTCTCCGGCGCCACCGCCCTCGGCCTGGCCGTCTACCGCCGCCCGCGCCGCGCCCTGGCCGCCGGCGGCCTCGCCCTCGCACTCCTCGCCGCCTCCGGCGCCACCGCGTACGCCACCTGGAACCCCAAGTCGGTCCTCGAGCCGCGCTTCTCCGGCCTGCTCTCCTCCGCGCCCTCCCTCGTCGGCAACGCCCGCAGCATCGTCACCGAGTTCGACGTCTACCAGCAGGAACTCGCCCGCCTGGTCACCAACGTGACCAAGCTCTACGACGTCACCTCCACCCTCCCCGCCTACCAGCCCGACCCCACCACGGTCCGTGTCCTGCACGTCTCCGACATCCACCTCAACCCCGCGAGCTGGAAGATCATCGCCTCGCTCGTGGAGCAGTACAAGGTGAACGTGATCGTCGACTCCGGCGACACCATGGACCACGGCTCGGCCGCCGAGAACGGCTTCCTGGACCCCATCGCGGACCTGGGCGCGCCGTACGTCTGGGTCCGCGGCAACCACGACTCCCACGTCACCCAGAGCTACCTGGAGCGCATGAAGAACGTCCACGTCCTCGACGACGGCCAGGCCGTCACCCTCTCCGGCCTGCGCTTCGCCGGCATCGGCGACCCCCAGTTCACCCCCGACCGCTCCTCCGTGCCGGGCGCCGGCGCCACCCAGGAGGCGGCGGGGGACCGCCTGGCGGAGGCCCTGCGCGCCCAGACGGCCGCCGGCACCCCCGCCGACGTGGCAGTCGTCCACGAACCCTCCGCCGCCCGCCGCACGGACGGCACGGTCCCCCTCGTCCTCTCCGGGCACCTCCACCACGAGGAGATGGAGGTCATGAAGAACGGCACCCGGCTGCGCGTGGAGGGCTCCACGGGCGGCAGCGGCCTGCGCGCCGTCGAGGGCCAGTACCCCGACCCGATCGAGGCGTCGATCCTCTACTTCGACCGCGACAGCAAGCGCCTCCAGGCCTGGGACGAGATCAAACTGGGCGGCCTGGGCCTGACGACGGCGGAGGTCAGTCGCCACCTCCCCAAGGAAAACCAGCCCGGAGCACCCCCCAGCCCGAGCCCGTCGTCCCCCGCGCCCTCCTCCCCCTCCGCGCCCTCACCCCAGCGCCCGACCCCCTCCTCGTCCGCCCCGTCCACCCCCTCCCCGTAAACCGTTTTGGCGATCCCTCCCGCCATCCCATATGCTTCTCACGTCCCCGACGCGCTGAGAAGCGCCCAGGCGGGCCGATAGCCCTCATCGTCTAGCGGCCTAGGACGCCGCCCTTTCAAGGCGGTAGCACGGGTTCGAATCCCGTTGGGGGCACGCAACACCGTGTGCGACACTGTCGTACACAACAGCTTGGTCCTGTGGAGCAGTTTGGAGTGCTCGCCACCCTGTCAAGGTGGAGGCCGCGGGTTCAAATCCCGTCAGGACCGCTGAGGTTTCACGTGAAACCTCGTGGCTGGGTAGCTCAGTTGGTACGAGCGTCCGCCTGAAAAGCGGAAGGTCGCCGGTTCGACCCCGGCCCCAGCCACAACCGCCCTTACCAGGGCTTGAGCCCCTCCCCGATTCACCCCGGGAGGGGCTCATTCGTGCCGTCTACGCCAACCGGTACGCCAACGCCCTCAGGAGAGGGTGTCCCCGAGCTTCCGGAGCGCCTTCCGCTGTTCGTCCAGCGACGCGTGTGCGTAGACCTTCATGGTCACGCCGATGTCGCTGTGGCCGACGATCTGCCGGACGATGTGGGGCGGCACGCCGAGGTCGAGCAGGAGCGACACGGCGGAGTGCCAGAGGTCGTGAAACCGGATCTCCAACCTCAGCCGTGCGCGCAGCGGGTGCCAGCTCCGCCGCAGGTTGTCCGGCTCCAAAGGGGTGCCGATGCGGGACGTGAAGATCAGCCCGTGTTCCTTCCACTCCATGCCGGCGGCGGCCCGCTCTTGCGCCTGTCGCTCGCGGTGGTCGGTGAGCGCCTTCACGACGACGGGCGGGAGAGGCACGGTACGGACTGAGGCGAGAGTCTTGGGCTTGACCAGCCTCAACTCACCGTCGACGCGCTGTAGCGCCCGCTCCACGATCAGCGTTTCGCGGTCCAGGTCGCCGCCGGCCGAGTGCCGCACCACCATCCGCAGCGCACTGGCTCGTCTTCCCGGGCTGGGACCTGTCCATCGAACAGGTCGTGCCGGAGCCCGTCGTGGCAGCCTACGAACGGCTGTGCGTCGGCCGGCGGCCTTGATGTTCCGGGACGTGATCGGCTCGTTGTCGGCCGTCATGTATGCCACTCAGGCGCCACGAAAAAACCTTCACCGAGCCTTCACATGGACGGTTCTGGCCGACTGGGAGACCGCAGTGGCAATCCCACCTCCCGGCAACTACGGCTCCCGAGCGAGCACAGCCCTTCAAGCTCCCGCCTTTCGCGGGGGGCCCAGCGTCGCGCACAGGACGGGCGATCTAGAAGGTGGGCCCGTGAACTGGGAGGATACGCACCGCCAAGCAACCTCACATTGCAAAGTCAACTTGCAGTAGCTGGTTCCGAAACCCCAGACCAGCGGATTTTTGTCGAATATGACAACGGTTGCTTCTGCGAAAATCGACGCCGCCGGGGGGAGATGCGGAGCGTTCGACGCTTAGGCCACCCTGTTGGTCAATCAACGACGTCTGCTCCTGCTCACTTGGAAGGCGACAGGAGCAGACGCCTGACCCTTAAGGAGAGCCATCATGAGTGTCGCTCACTGTCTAGCTCTACCGTCAAGCGCCGCCAGGAGCCCTTGGTGGATTGTGGTGTTGATCGTGATCATCGCGTCCCTTTCCCCCGACTTCGCCCAAGTGCTCGGCCTCGCAGCTAGCGCCACGGCCGTCGTGGGCGCCGGATTGCTGCGGGCAGATGCCCTCAGCGGAGGGAGCAGCTAACCGTCGGGCTGGCGTACGCCAACCAGTACGCCAACAGCAGCACACAGTGACGGCCGATTGCGGCTCCTAGCACCCAGCGCGATCGGCCTGCACATGTGGGCATCACGGCCTGAAAAGCGGAAGGTCGCCGGTTCGACCCCGGCCCCAGCCACAACCGCTGAACAGCGAAAAGACCCCCGTCGAGATCATCGACGGGGGTCTTTTGTCGCCGCTGTGACGGCAGTGGGTCTCACCCGAAGAGCTTGCTGAGCTACGTCAACGCCTTCCGCTTCTCCTCCGCCGACGCGTGGGCGCGCACGCCGTGGGTGACCTGAAGATCGCTGTGCCCGGCGAACGCTCCGCTCCTCCCGGCGGGAGCGGGCACACGGGCATGAGGTCAGAACACGTCGTGGCTGGGGCGGTCGACTCCGCGTGGGCATGCCAGGGCTGGGCCCGCGCTTCTGGCTGGTGCCGCGGCACTACGCTGCGGGCATGATGGAGCATTCGGGCTTCGGCGCACAGCTGGCACGGCTGCTGGACCACAGAGACCTCGGTGTGCGGGAGTTGGCCGACCGCGCCGGGTTGACCGCAGACGAGGTCCGCGCGGTGCTCGCAGGGAAGAGCCCGGGCGAGAGGCCGCTCCGACGACTTGCGTCCGCGCTGGATTTCCACGCCGCCGATCTGTTCATCCTGGCGGGGCTGGCGGTCCCGGACGATGTGGCACCGTTGGACGCCACGGCCGCGAATTGGGTGGCGCACACGGTGACGGACACGGTGCGTCTACCCGCAGCGGAGCGCCGTGAACTCTTGCGGCTGATCCGCTCACTGCCGCAGGAGGAACGGCGTTCCAGCTTCGCCCCGAAGCGGCTTACGCCCCTCGACGGCGGTCCCGGCGCTCGAGTGATCCGCATGCTTCAGTACCGCAATCTGGACTGGATGGGCATGGCGAAGACGCTTGCGTTCACGACGCCCACATACCTCTCGGCGGCCACTTACGGCGTGATCGGCTCGGGCCGTAAGGAGCTGACCCCACGCTTGGTGACGGACTTCGCTGCTCTGCTGGGGATCAACGCCGGCGAACTCGCCATCCTGACGGGCGTCTTTCTGCGGGAGATGCCGCCCCCTCCGTCCCCGGAGGCCGTGGACACCGCCGCGCTGCTGTGGGAGGCGCGACGGCTCTCCGCCGACCAGGCTCGATACGTTTCCGAGCTGGCAGTTTCTCTGCGCGGCCATCCTCGTGCCGGATAGCTCGTCAACGCGCCCGGATCCCGACATCTGCCGGCACCCGCCTTCGCCACCGGCCCCAAGTCTCACGCCCAAGGGTCACCCCCTGACGGCAGTCTGACGCCCCCCGGCGCGAACGCCGGCGAACACAGCCGTACGTCGTCAAACGTCAACCTCGGTCGTTGCCGGGCGATACGATGATCCGCCCCGCACGATCGGCTCGCCTGAAAGCGGAAGGTCGCCGGTTCGACCCCGGCCCCAGCCCCGGCAAGGCCCCGATCTTCGGATCGGGGCCTTTTCGTACGGGCATCTTTTTGTGCAGGCATGGGGATGAGGGCGGGGACGGCGATGGGGCAGGATGTCGAGCTGGAGAAGGACCGGGCTCGGTACGGGCTGCTGGCGGTGACGGTCAGCAATCTCGCGATAGCGGGGGTTGCGGCGTTCGGGGTCTGGCAGTTGGACGGCGACACCTCCGTGACGGTCGGGGTGCTGAGCGCCGCCTTCACGGCCGTGAGCAGCACGACCACCGCGTATCTGGGGATCAAGGCCGTCTCCAACACGGCGAAGTCGATGGCGCGTCTTCCGGCCCGGCCGGTGTCCGAGGACGAGGCCGCGTGAGGACGGAGCAAAAGGGTTCGCCACGAATTTGGCCGGGATGAGATCCTGGATCGCGTATGTCTACGCATCCAGCCCCCGCCCTCGGCGCCCTCGCCCCCCGCCTGACCGAGCTGTCCCTGCGCGACGCGCACCGGCTCGGGCGCAGGCTCGAAGGTGCGCGCAAGATCCGCAAGCCGGAGGCCCGTGCCGCCGTCCTCGCCGAGATCGAGGCGGAAGTCGCCCAGGTCGAGGAGCGGATGGTCCTGCGGCGCGGCCGTGTGCCGGCCGTCACGTATCCCGAGCAGCTCCCGGTCAGCCAGAAGAAGGACGAGATCGCGGCCGCCATCCGTGATCACCAGGTTGTCATCGTCGCCGGTGAGACGGGTTCCGGTAAGACCACCCAGATTCCGAAGATCTGTCTTGAGCTGGGGCGCGGCGTCCGCGGAATGATCGGGCACACCCAGCCCCGCCGTATCGCCGCCCGTACCGTCGCCGAGCGCGTGGCGGAGGAGCTGCGGACGCCTCTCGGTGAGGCCGTCGGCTGGAAGGTCCGCTTCACCGACCAGGTGAACCCGGACGCCACGTTCGTGAAGCTGATGACGGACGGCATCCTGCTCGCCGAGATCCAGACGGACCGCGAGCTGCGCGCCTACGACACGATCATCATCGACGAGGCCCACGAGCGGTCCCTGAACATCGACTTCCTGCTGGGTTATCTGGCGCAGTTGCTGCCCCGGCGGCCGGATCTGAAAGTCGTCATCACCTCGGCGACCATCGACCCGGAGCGTTTCTCCCGGCACTTCGGTGACGCCCCGATCGTCGAGGTCAGCGGGCGGACGTATCCGGTGGAGGTGCGGTACCGGCCGCTGCTGGAGGAGGACTCCGAGGACGCCGACCGGGATCAGATCACCGCGATCTGCGACGCCGTCGAGGAGCTGATGGGCGAGGGGCAGGGGGACATCCTCGTCTTCCTCTCCGGAGAGCGGGAGATCCGCGACACGGCGGATGCGCTCGAGAAGAAGAAATACCGGTTCACGGAGGTCCTGCCGCTCTACGCGCGGCTCTCGCACGCCGAGCAGCACCGTGTGTTCCAGCCGCACACCGGGCGCCGGATCGTTCTCGCGACGAACGTCGCCGAGACCTCCCTGACCGTCCCGGGCATCAAGTACGTCATCGACCCCGGCTTCGCCCGCATCAGCCGCTACAGCCACCGCACCAAGGTCCAGCGGCTGCCCATCGAGGCGATCTCGCAGGCCAGCGCCAACCAGCGCAAGGGCCGCTGCGGCCGTACGTCCGACGGCATCTGCATCCGTCTGTACAGCGAGGACGACTTCCTCGCCCGGCCGGAGTTCACGGACGCGGAGATCCTCCGTACGAACCTCGCCTCCGTCATCCTGCAGATGACCGCGGCCGGCCTCGGAGACATCGAGAAGTTCCCGTTCATCGATCCGCCGGACCACCGCAACATCCGCGACGGCGTGCAACTGCTGCAGGAGCTGGGGGCGCTGGACCCCGCCCAGAAGGACCCGCGCAAGCGGCTGACCCAGACCGGGCGCAAGCTGGCCCAGCTGCCCGTCGACCCGCGTCTGGCCCGGATGGTCCTGGAGGCCGACAAGAACGGCTGTGCCCGCGAGGTCATGGTCATAGCCGCCGCCCTGTCCATCCAGGATCCGCGCGAGCGCCCGGCCGACAAGCAGACCCAGGCCGACCAGCAGCACGCCCGCTTCAAGGACGAGACCAGCGACTTCCTCGCCTACCTCAACCTGTGGCGGTACATCCGTGACCAGCAGCGCGAGCGCGGCTCGTCGTCCTTCCGCCGGATGTGCAAGCAGGAGTACCTGAACTTCCTGCGCATCCGCGAGTGGCAGGACATCTATACGCAGCTGCGAACCGTCGCCAAGCAGATGGGCATCCATCTCAACGAGCAGGACGCCTCCGGCGACAGCATCCACGTCTCGCTCCTCGCCGGCCTGTTGTCCCACATCGGCATGAAGGACGTGAAGGACGGCGCGAAGAACGAGTACCTGGGCGCGCGCAGCGCCAAGTTCGCGATCTTCCCGGGTTCGGCGCTCTTCAAGAAGACTCCCCGTTTCGTCATGTCGGCGGAGCTGGTCGAGACCTCCCGTCTCTGGGCGCGCGTCAACGCGAAGATCGAGCCCGAGTGGGTGGAGCCCCTGGCCGGGCATCTCCTGAAGCGGACGTACAGCGAGCCGCACTGGGAGAAGGACATGGCGGCCGTGATGGCGTTCGAGAAGGTCACGCTGTACGGCGTCCCGATCATCGCCCAGCGCAAGGTGAACTACGGCCGTATCGACCCGGAGGCGAGCCGCGAACTTTTCATCCGCAACGCGCTGGTGGAGGGTGACTGGCGGACGCACCACAAGTTCTTCGCCGACAACCGCAAGCTCCTCAGCGAGGTCGAGGAACTGGAGAACCGGGCCCGGCGCCGGGACATCGTGGTCGACGACGAGACGCTGTTCGACTTCTACGACCAGCGGGTGCCCGAACACGTGGTGTCCGGTGCCCACTTCGACTCCTGGTGGAAGAGCAAGCGGCACGACCAGCCGGACTTCCTCGACTTCGAGCGGGAGATGCTCATCCGGGAGTCGGCGGAGGCGGTCACGAAGGCCGACTATCCGGACTCGTGGCGGCAGGGGCAGTTGAAGTTCCGCGTCACCTACCAGTTCGAGCCGGGCGCGGACGCCGACGGTGTGACGGTCCACATTCCGCTCCAGGTACTCAACCAGGTCACGGACGAGGGCTTCGAATGGCAGATCCCCGGCCTCAGGGAAGAGGTCGTCACGGAGCTCATCCGCTCCCTGCCGAAGCCGATCCGCCGCAACTACGTGCCGGCGCCGAACTTCGCGAAGCGTTTCCTGGACCAGGCGGTGCCGCTCCAGGAGCCGTTGACGACGGCGATGGCGCGTGACCTCAAGCGGATGGTCGGCGTCCCCTTCGAGGCGGAGGACTTCGACTGGTCGAAGCTCCCCGACCATCTGAAGATCACCTTCAGGATCGTCGACGAGCGGCGCCGCAAACTGGCCGAGGACAAGGACCTGGAGGCGCTGAAGCTCCGTCTGAAGCCGAAGGCACGCCAGGCCATCTCCCAGGCGGCCGCCGCGACGGCCGTACGGCAGGGCGGCGAGTCCCTGGAGCGCAAGGGGCTCACCGACTGGACCATCGGCTCGCTCACCCGCGTCTTCGAGACCCGCCGCGCCGGTCAGCCGGTCAAGGCCTTCCCGGCCCTCGTCGACGACGGCGACACGGTCTCCGTACGCCTCTTCGACACGGAGGAGGAACAGGCGGAGGCGATGTGGAAGGGCACCCGGAGGCTGATCCTCCGCAACATTCCCGTCAACCCGGCGAAGTTCGCGTCCGAGAAGCTGACCAACGCGCAGAAGCTCGCGCTGTCGGCCAATCCGCACGGCTCGATACAGGCTCTGTTCGACGACTGCGCGATGGCGGCGGCGGACAAGCTGATCGGGGACTTCGGCGGGCCGGCGTGGGACGAGGAGTCGTACCGGAAGCTGTACGACAAGGTGCGCGCGGAGATCGTCGACACGACGGTGCGTACCGTCGGGCAGGTGCAGCAGGTGCTGGCCGCCTGGCAGGCCTGTGAGCGCCGTCTGAAGGCCGTGGGCAGCCCCACCCTCCTCGGCAACCTGACGGACGTACGCAAGCAGCTGGACGCCCTCGTGAAGCCCGGCTTCGTGACATGGGCGGGGCTGCGGCGCCTGCCCGACCTGATGCGCTATCTGGTGGCCGCGGACCGACGCCTGCAGCAGATGCCGACCAACGTCCAGCGGGACACCACCCGTATGGAGAAGGTCCACGAGATGCAGGACGAGTACGCCTGGCTCCTGGAGCAGCTCCCGAAGGGGCGGCCGGTCCCCTCCTCGGTCCTGGACATCCGCTGGATGATCGAGGAGCTCCGGGTCAGCTACTTCGCGCACGCGCTGGGCACGGCGTACCCGGTCTCGGACAAGCGGATCGTGAGGGCGATCGACGCGGCGGTTCCGTGACGGGACCCTCACAGAGGGTGAGTTCGACCAGGGGGCTCACCCTCCTGTACAGTCCTTCTCGCAGCACAACGCAAGACAAAGTGCCGCAAAACCTGGTCCTGTGGAGCAGTTTGGAGTGCTCGCCACCCTGTCAAGGTGGAGGCCGCGGGTTCAAATCCCGTCAGGACCGCAGTGGACTAAGGGCCCGCATCCCACCAAGGGGTGCGGGCCCTTTCCATGCCCGCACCCCACACC
>NZ_JBITLN010000003.1:484496-906652 GCF_044465285.1 Streptomyces sp. NPDC049687 | reverse complement strand
CACCCCGCACCCACCGCTCACCACCCCGTCAAGCCAGAGGCCGCGCCCGCGGCGCAGCCGCAGTCGGGGACAGCAAATCCCGTCAGGACCACAGTGGACTAAGGGCCCGCATCCCACCAAGGGGTGCGGGCTCTTTCCATGCCCGCACCCCACACCCCGCACCCACCGCTCACCACCCCGTCAAGCCAGAGGCCGCGCCCGCGGCGCAGCCGCAGTCGGGGACAGCAAATCCCGTCAGGACCACAGTGAGAGAAGCCCGGATCCTCGGATCCGGGCTTCTTCGTGCGCCTGCAGCCCGTGCCGACCGGTGGCCGCATACCCGCCCCCTCTCTTGACGGCGTCACATTCCCTCGGTACCCCAGAACTCAGGGCACGTTCCCGCGTGGCCCTCCTGGAGGTGGCGTATGGCGGCATCGGCTAGGCACGAGACGCGGGCGTTGCTCCGCGCGCACCTGTCGGCCGCGTCGTCGTATCGGCACCTGACCCGCCACTGTCCGATCTGCCACCGCTTGCTGCGGCTGGCGATGGACGGCGCTCCACGGGGTACACAGCCCCCCGAGGAGTCCGTGGCGGACGAGAGCCCCTCGACGGCGTGACCGGACCCGGCTGACCAACGGCGATGCCGGCGAGCGCACTTGCTTTATCGCAGCCGGGAGGGCGGCAACAAGGCCAGTGGCATGTGACGGGTGTCACGGCATAAGTTTTGGAACCCGGCCCTCTTACCGACCTCCTACAACTGGTCAATTTAATATGTGCAATTGCACCACTGGGGAGGATGTCCGCAGGGATGTCCGGAGGGTGCCCCAGGAACCCACGCACAGCCTCCCCAGAGTCCGACAGGCTCGCTCACAGAGCGACCTCATACGGCCCGCCGAGCGACCTCGAGCGGCCCCAAGCGCACAAAAAAGATCGCGCTGGACCCGGCGGAGTCCAGCGCGATCGACGACGTTCCCGATGGGCGAGGGACCTGTTGGGGCAGGACCCACGTCGCTTTGTAGCTAGGTTTCGGGCGTCCGAACAGGTTGGGGGACCTGACGTGTTGCCCGGTTATTCACTTGTCAGGCCTCGCTGCGCTGCTGCGGAATACCTGCCAGCAGGGCGCGGACCTCGGCCTCGCGGTAACGGCGGTGTCCGCCGAGCGTACGGATCGACGTGAGCTTGCCGGCCTTCGCCCACCGCGTGACCGTCTTGGGGTCGACGCGGAACATGGTGGCGACCTCAGCCGGGGTCAGCAGCGGCTCAGCATCAGGGGTGCGAGCGGTCATGAGCGGCCTCCTCGGGAGAACCGAACCTTCTCGGTTCTTTCCTCTAAATTCTGCACCTTGACCCGCGTTGCCCGAAATGGCGGACGCGAGTCGAGTCGGTTATAGGACGAACGGCTTGTCCTCGGCACTACAACTACACCATCTGTCCAGCCGCGTCGGCCAAACCGATGGAATTGCCCCCCAGGTGTTCATCGGCGACGGAAGCCGATGGACCATGCCATAGCGGACAGTCACGTCACTGTGACGATCAGTCACAGGGGCGCTCAGGAGTCACCAGACCCCCCAAAGCGTGCAATGCTGAGATTCCCCCCACCATGGAGCATAAGTAGGCGGATGGAGTCCTCCCCGGACTCCTTGTCCTATTTTGGCACGAGGAGGGGCAAGCCGCGCAAGGGCCGTGTACGTGCGGTCCGTCACCCTTACGACAAAAGCCCGGATCGGGGACCTACGTCCCGTCAGTTCCGTGAAGTGCGGTTGACCGTACGCTGTTCGACCCATTTCGGCCGTGACGCAGGTCACATTATGAAAGCGCTGTCATCTCTGTCACATCGTCAGTTCACAGAAGCCACGAGTCTGTGAACCGGCCGAGGGGGTCCCGTCAGTTGGCCGAGCGCCGGTCCCGGACCGTCCGCCACCGCTCCACGAGCCGCGCGTACGCCTCACCCGCCGCCGCCCCGTCACCGGCCCGCAGCGCCTGGATGCCCGCGGCCACGTCGGCCGCCGAGTGGTCGTCCTCCAGGTGGCCGGCCGGGAGGGTGTGGACGAGGCCGCCGTAGTCCAGTTCCACCAGCGAACGCGGATGGAACTCCTCCAGCCAGCGCCCCACGTCCAGCAGGCCGTCGATCAGGGGACCCTCGTCCATGGCCTCCTTGAGCGCCCGCAGCCCCCGGGCCACCCGGCGCCGCGCCTGCACCATCGGCGTGCGGTAGCGCAGCAGGGGCGCCACCTCGGCGGTCCCCTTCTCGTAGGTCCGCTCCTCGTCGGAGACCAGCACGAACCAGTCCATCGGCACCTGCCAGGTCGCCGAGCGGATCCAGGGGCGCGCGTCGGGATTGCGCTCCCGCCAGCGCTCGTAGTCCTTCGCCGCCTGCAGCCGTACCACCTCGGGGAGGACCGCCTCCAGGACCGGCCGGGGCAGCTCGTCGTCCAGCTCGGCCAGTGCCTGCCAGCCGCGCAGCCGGGTGCGCCACGGGCACACGTGCAGCACGCCGTCCAGCTCCAGCACGAACGCGTCGCTGCTCTCGTGCACCGGCACGGGGACCGGCGGAGTAGGCAGCAGATCGGCCAGGGAGCGGCGCAGCTCGTCCTGGTAGGAGGGGCGGTCGGGCCGGCGGGCGTAGCGCGCCCAGTGGGTGCGCTCGGGCTCCGGGAAGGCGGCCAGCGGCTCGTACACGCGCAGGTACGACGCGTAGGGAACGATCACCGAGGACACCTTGGGCACGCCTGCTCCCTCCCCCGCCACCCGGCCGGGAAACCTGATCGGCCCGCACCCGGACGCAGGGCGTACCGGCGCGGGAAAACGCTGCAAATCGTCGCATGGGTGTACTCCGGGAGGAGGTGATCCCGAGCAGTGCGCGTTCGGCGGACCGGGCAGGCTCTACGCTCGTCCCACAGGCCCCGCCACCCCTTGGGCGCCTGCGTCCGACCCGCCGCCAGTTACCCAGGAGTCACCACCGTGACCGACGTAGACAACGGCGTCCTGCACACCCTGTTCCACTCCGAACAGGGCGGTCATGAGCAAGTCGTGCTCTGCCAGGACCGTGCCAGCGGCCTCAAGGCCGTCATCGCCCTCCACTCCACCGCGCTGGGCCCCGCGCTCGGCGGTACTCGCTTCTATCCGTACGCGACCGAGGCGGAGGCCGTCGCCGACGCCCTGAACCTCGCGCGCGGGATGTCGTACAAGAACGCCATGGCCGGGCTCGACCACGGCGGCGGGAAGGCCGTGATCATCGGGGATCCCGACCTGATCAAGACCGAACAGCTGCTGCTCGCCTACGGCCGTTTCGTGGCCTCGCTCGGCGGCCGGTACGTCACCGCCTGCGACGTCGGCACGTACGTCGCCGACATGGACGTCGTGGCCCGTGAGTGCCGCTGGACGACCGGCCGGTCCCCGGAGAGCGGAGGCGCGGGCGACTCGTCCGTGCTGACCGCCTTCGGCGTCTACCAGGGCATGCGGGCCTCCGCGCAGCACCAGTGGGGCGACCCGTCGCTGCGCGGCCGCAGGGTCGGCGTCGCGGGCGTCGGCAAGGTCGGCCACCACCTGGTGGAGCACCTGCGGAACGAGGGCGCCGAGGTGGTCGTCACCGACGTGCGCGAGGACGCCGTCCGCCGCATCCTCGACCGTCACCCCCGGGGCGTCACGGCCGTCGCGGACACCGCGGCACTGATCCGGGTCGAGGGGCTCGACATCTACGCCCCGTGCGCGCTCGGCGGGGCGCTCGACGACGACTCCGTGCCCGTGCTGACGGCGAAGGTCGTGTGCGGCGCGGCCAACAACCAGCTGGCCCATCCGGGCGTCGAGAAGGACATCGCCGATCGCGGGATCCTCTACGCGCCGGACTACGTGGTGAACGCCGGCGGGGTCATCCAGGTCGCCGACGAGCTTCACGGGTTCGACTTCCAGCGGTGCAAGGCGAAGGCGGCGAAGATCTTCGACACCACGCTCGCGATCTTCGCACGTGCGAAGGAAGACGGGATTCCGCCGGCCGC
Source organism: Streptomyces sp. NPDC049687 (assembly GCF_044465285.1). NCBI lineage: Bacteria > Bacillati > Actinomycetota > Actinomycetes > Kitasatosporales > Streptomycetaceae > Streptomyces > Streptomyces sp. NPDC049687. The sequence continues at coordinate 902,678 of NZ_JBITLN010000003.1, read as the reverse complement.
GGCGGCCGACCGGATCGCCGAGCAGCGGATGCACGAGGCGGCCCAGACGCACGGATGGTGAGGTTCCGGTAAGGGGTTGTCGGGGCCTCCCCGAGGGTTTGGTCGGTACCGCCGGGTGGAAAGTTAGAGAGAACTCTCACTCTTCCCGGCGGGTCGGCCGCCAATAAGTGGTTAAAATCGCCACTGACCAGCGAGGACGGGGCGTCTCACAGGTTCTGCGCACACGCGCGTGCTACGGGCGACGTACCGTACGGGCGTGGGCTCAGGTACCGTGGGAGCCCTACGGCGGGCTCTCCGAGGAGAGACCGTTCTGGATCATGAACGCGTGTCAACCTGGGGCCAGCGAGCCCCGTCGTTGAGGGGGTCGAGCCATGGGGCGCGGCCGGGCCAAGGCCAAGCAAGCGAAGGTCGCCCGCCAGCTGAAGTACAACAGCGGCGGGACGGATCTCTCACGCCTGGCCGAAGAGCTGGGCGCATCGCCATCGAACATGCCGCCGAATGGGGAACCATTCGAGGACGATGACGATGAGCAAGACGACGACCCGTACGCACGGTACGCCGACTTGTACGGGGACGATGACGACGAGGACGAAGACTCCTCGCACCAACAACACCGTCGCGGCGCTTGACCTTGCTTTGAGCACTCACCCGGTCGGTGGCTTCGGTCACCGACCGGGTGTTGTGCTGCCTGCGGGGATCAGCTCGCGTAGTCGCCGACCAGTTCGGCTCCGGTGGTGTGCTCGCCGCGCTCGGTGATCTCGCCGGCGACCCAGGCCTCGACGCCTCGGTCGGCCAGGGTCGCCAGGGCGACGTCCGCCGACTCCTCCGGCACGACCGCGATCATGCCGACGCCCATGTTCAGGGTCTTCTCCAGCTCCAGGCGCTCGACCGAGCCGGTCCTGCCGACGAGGTCGAAGACCGGGGCCGGGGTCCAGGTGGAGCGGTCGACGATCGCGTGCAGTCCGTCGGGGATGACCCGGGCCAGGTTGGCCGCGAGTCCACCGCCGGTGATGTGCGAGAAGGCGTGCACGTCCGTCGTGCGCGTGAGAGCCAGGCAGTCCAGCGAGTAGATCTTGGTGGGCTCCAGGAGCTCCTCGCCGAGGGTGCGGCCGAAATCGTCGATCCGCGTGTCGAGGGAGAGACCCGCCTCGTTCAGCAGGACGTGCCGGACCAGCGAGTACCCGTTCGAGTGAAGGCCGGAGGCCGCCATGGCGATCACCGCATCACCCGTGCGGATACGATCCGCGCCGAGCAGCCGGTCGGCCTCCACCACGCCCGTACCGGCGCCGGCGACGTCGAAGTCGTCCTCGCCGAGCAGGCCCGGGTGTTCGGCCGTCTCACCGCCGACCAGGGCGCAGCCGGCCAGCACACAGCCTTCGGCGATCCCCTTGACGACGGCGGCGACACGCTCGGGGTGGACCTTGCCGACGCAGATGTAGTCGGTCATGAACAGCGGCTCGGCACCGCACACCACGATGTCGTCCATGACCATGGCGACCAGGTCGTGGCCGATGGTGTCGTACACGCCGAGCCGGCGCGCGATGTCGACCTTCGTGCCGACGCCGTCCGTGGCGGAGGCGAGGAGCGGGCGCTCGTAGCGCTTGAGGGCCGAGGCGTCGAAGAGGCCGGCGAAACCGCCGAGGCCGCCGAGGACCTCGGGGCGCTGGGTCTTCTTCACCCACTCCTTCATCAGCTCGACGGCGCGGTCGCCCGCTTCGATGTCGACACCCGCTGTCTTGTAGGAAGCAGCTGCGTAGCTGGCACCAGTTGTCTCAGGCATGGCTAGTGAGAACCTTCGTGTCGTACGGCAGGTGTTACGGGCCGCTTACGGGCGGCGGATCGCGTCGGCGGCGGCCGTGGCGGCCGGGCCGGCGGCCAGCTCCGTCTCCAGCAGCTGCTTGCCGAGCAGCTCGGGGTCGGGGAGCTCCATCGGGTACTCGCCGTCGAAGCAGGCGCGGCAGAGGTTCGGCTTGGCGATGGTGGTCGCCTCGATCATGCCGTCGAGGGAGATGTACGCCAGGGAGTCGGCGCCCAGGGAGGTGCCGATCTCGTCGATGGTCATGCCGTTGGCGATGAGCTCGGCGCGGGTGGCGAAGTCGATGCCGAAGAAGCAGGGCCACTTCACGGGCGGCGAGGAGATCCGGATGTGGACCTCGGCGGCCCCGGCCTCGCGGAGCATCCGCACCAGTGCCCGCTGGGTGTTGCCGCGCACGATCGAGTCGTCGACGACGACCAGGCGCTTGCCCTTGATGACTTCCTTCAGCGGGTTCAGCTTCAGACGGATGCCGAGCTGGCGGATGGTCTGCGAGGGCTGGATGAAGGTACGGCCGACGTAGGCGTTCTTCACCAGACCCGCGCCGAAGGGGATGCCCGAGGCCTCCGCGTAGCCGATGGCGGCCGGGGTGCCGGACTCCGGGGTCGCTATGACCAGGTCGGCCTCGACGGGGGCTTCCTTGGCCAGTTTCCGGCCCATCTCCACGCGGGAGAGGTACACGTTCCGGCCGGCGATGTCGGTGTCGGGGCGGGCCAGGTACACGTACTCGAAGACACAGCCCTTGGGCTTCGCGTCCGCGAATCGAGACGTACGGAGGCCGTTCTCGTCGATGGCCACGAACTCGCCCGGCTCGATCTCGCGGACGAAGCTGGCGCCGCAGATGTCGAGGGCGGCGGACTCGGAGGCGACGACCCAGCCCCGCTCGAGGCGGCCGAGGACCAGCGGGCGGATGCCCTGGGGGTCACGGCCCGCGTAGAGGGTGTGCTCGTCCATGAAGACGAGCGAGAAGGCGCCCTTGACCTGCGGGAGGATCTGGTGGGCGGCCTCTTCGATGGTCAGCGGCTTGCCGTCCTCGTCGACCTGGGCCGCGAGCAGCGCGGTGAGCAGGTCGGTGTCGTTGGTCGCCGCGACGCGCGGGGTGCGGCCGCCTTCCTGCTTGGGCAGGTCGGCGACCATCTCGGCGAGCTGGGCGGTGTTGACGAGGTTGCCGTTGTGGCCGAGCGCGATCGAGCCGTGCGCGGTGGCGCGGAACGTCGGCTGGGCGTTCTCCCACACGGAGGCACCGGTGGTCGAGTAGCGGGCGTGTCCGACCGCGATATGACCCTGGAGCGAACCGAGCGAGGTCTCGTCGAAGACCTGGGAGACGAGGCCCATGTCCTTGAAGACGAGGATCTGGGAGCCGTTGCTCACCGCGATTCCCGCGGATTCCTGGCCCCGATGCTGGAGGGCGTACAGCCCGAAGTATGTGAGCTTGGCGACCTCTTCACCGGGAGCCCAGACTCCGAAGACGCCGCAAGCGTCCTGGGGGCCCTTCTCGCCGGGGAGCAGATCATGACTGAGTCGACCGTCACCACGTGGCACACCACCGAGTGTAGGCGAGATCGACCACTGGTCCGAATTGGGGATACCTTCCAGTAACTGGATCTTCGTTGCGCCGACACACCCATGATCAACTTGTTTGGGCAGGTCAGACCGTCTATAGGCCGATCCGGCGGCGGTTCGGCACGCAACCGGGACGGGTCGGCGCGGTCGCGTTCCGTATGCATGAGTGAGGTGTCGCACATCATTCGGTGCGCCCCGGTCAGGACATCAGCGGCAGGAGCGCTCCCAGGTCGGCCCGCTCGCCGCTCGCGCTCACCTGCGCCGCCTCCACGGCCTCCTTCCAGGTCAGCCGCCCGGTCGCGAGCCGGATCCAGGTGAGCGGGTCGGTCTCGACGACGTTGGGCGGGGTGCCACGGGTGTGCCTCGGACCCTCGACGCACTGCACGACGGCGTACGGCGGGACACGCACCTCCGTGGCGCCGCCGGGGGCCCGGACGGCGAGAGCGTCGGCGAGGAGCCGGGTGGTGGCGGCGAGTGCCTGACGGTCCACGGCGACGGCGAGGCCGGGGACGGCCGCGTTGAGGTCGTCGGTGTGGACGACGAGTTCGACGGCGCGGGTGACGAGGTAGTCGGCCAACGGCAGGGCGCCCGCGTTGGTCTGCAGCAGCCGCGTCCAGGGATGGGTGTCCAGCTGCTCGACGAGGTCCCGCTCGATGTCGGCGAGGTAGAGGCCGAGGTCCGGGTGCTGCTCGGCGGCCCGCCGGGTGAAGTCGTCGATGGCCGAGGAATTGGCGGAGGCCGCGAACGGCCAGTCGAGGAGCACGGCGTCCTGCCGTGGCGGCTCCGGCAGGGCGAGGGAACGCCCGATGGCGGTGAGCGCCGTCCCGATGTGCGCGACCAGCTCCCGTACGGTCCACTCCCCGAGCCGTGTCGGCAGCGCCAGCTGCCCGGGGGTGAGGCCGGCCACCGCCTCCCGTACGTTCCCGAGCTGGGCCAGCACCGCGGCGCGGGTCCTGGCGGGGTCATAGGTACGTGTGCGCTTCTTGGCCGGAGGCATGGGCGCGAGACTAGCCGTGCTCGGGCTGCTGCCGCCCGCGCGCCCCGGGGTCTCCAGGAGACGACGGGAAGGGCGGTGGTGGGGCGGGCGGACGGCGAAGGCCCCGGCGTCCGGGGCCTTCCCCGTCGTGGCCCGGACTCCTCTGGTCGGAGGGGGCCGGGCCGGAGGCGTCCTACGCGAGCAGCGCCGGGATGGTGTCCTCGTGGGCCCTGCGCAGCTCCTCCAGGGAGAGGGCGAACTCGCCCTGGACGTCCACCGTGTCCCCGTCGACGACACCGATGCGGGTGACCGGGAGGCCCCGGGCGCCACACATGTCGTTGAAGCGGACCTCCTCCGAGCGGGGGACGGCGACGACGGCGCGGCCGGCCGACTCGGAGAGGAGGAAGGTGAAGGCGTCGAGTCCGTCCGGTACGACCAGACGCGCACCCTTCCCGCCGAGCAGCGCCGACTCCACGACCGCCTGGATCAGACCGCCGTCGGACAGGTCGTGCGCGGAGTCGATCATGCCGTCGCGGGAGGCGGAGATCAGGATCTCGGCCAGCAGGCGCTCGCGCTCCAGGTCGACCTTCGGGGGCAGGCCGCCGAGGTGGTCGTGGACGACCTGCGACCAGGCCGAGCCGCCGAACTCCTCACGGGTGTCGCCGAGGAGGTACAGCAGCTGGCCCTCCTCCTGGAAGGCGACCGGTGTGCGGCGGGCGACGTCGTCGATGACGCCGAGGACCGCGACCACCGGGGTCGGGTGGATGGCGGCCTCGCCGGTCTGGTTGTAGAGCGAGACGTTGCCGCCGGTCACCGGGGTGCCGAGCTGCAGGCAGGCGTCGGCGAGACCGCGGACGGCCTCGGCGAACTGCCACATGACGGCCGGGTCCTCGGGCGAGCCGAAGTTCAGGCAGTCGGAGACGGCGAGCGGCTTGGCGCCGGTGGTGGCGACGTTGCGGTACGCCTCGGCGAGCGCGAGCTGGGCGCCGTGGTACGGGTCGAGCTTGGCGTACCGGCCGTTGCCGTCGGTCGCGATGGCGACACCGAGGCCGGACTCCTCGTCGACGCGGATCATGCCGGAGTCCTCGGGCTGGGCGAGGACCGTGTTGCCCTGGACGAAGTGGTCGTACTGGGACGTGATCCACTTCTTCGACGCCTGGTTGGGCGAGCTCACGAGCTGGAGGACCTGGTCCTTGAGCTCCTCGCTCGTCTGCGGGCGCGGCAGCCTGTTGGCGTCGTCGGCCTGGAGGGCGTCCTGCCAGTCCGGGCGGGCGTACGGGCGCTCGTAGACCGGGCCGTCGTGCGCGACCGTGCGCGGGTCGACGTCGACGATCTTGCCGCCGTGCCAGAAGATCTCCAGGCGGTCGCCGTCGGTCACCTCACCGATGACGGTGGCGATGACGTCCCACTTGTCGCAGATCTCCAGGAAGCGGTCGACCTTCTCCGGCTCGACGACCGCGCACATGCGTTCCTGCGACTCGCTCATGAGGATTTCCTCGGGCGAGAGGGTCGAGTCGCGCAGCGGGACGTCGTCCAGGGTGACGCGCATGCCGCCGGAGCCGTTGGAGGCGAGCTCCGAGGTGGCGCAGGACAGACCGGCGGCGCCGAGGTCCTGGATGCCGACGACCAGCTTCTCCTTGAACGCCTCCAGGGTGCACTCGATGAGGAGCTTCTCCTGGAAGGGGTCGCCGACCTGCACGGCCGGGCGCTTGGACGGCTTGGCGTCGTCGAAGGTCTCGGAGGCGAGGATCGACGCGCCGCCGATGCCGTCGCCGCCCGTGCGGGCCCCGTACAGGATGACCTTGTTGCCCGCGCCGGACGCCTTCGCGAGGTGGATGTCCTCGTGCCGCATCACACCGATGGCACCGGCGTTGACCAGCGGGTTGCCCTGGTAGCAGGCGTCGAAGACGACCTCGCCGCCGATGTTCGGCAGGCCCAGGCAGTTGCCGTAGCCGCCGATGCCCGCGACGACGCCCGGCAGGACGCGCTTGGTGTCCGGGTGGTCCGCCGCACCGAAACGGAGCGGGTCCACGACCGCGACCGGCCGGGCGCCCATCGCGATGATGTCGCGGACGATGCCGCCGACACCGGTGGCCGCGCCCTGGTAGGGCTCCACGTACGACGGGTGGTTGTGCGACTCGACCTTGAAGGTCACGGCGTACCCCTGGCCGACGTCGACGACACCGGCGTTCTCGCCGATGCCGACGAGCAGCGCGTCGGACTGCGGGGCCTTCTCGCCGAATTGGCGCAGGTGCACCTTCGACGACTTGTACGAGCAGTGCTCGGACCACATGACGGAGTACATGGCGAGCTCGGCACCGGTGGGCCGGCGGCCGAGGATCTCGACGACCCTCTCGTACTCGTCCTTCTTCAGACCGAGTTCGGCCCAGGGCAGCTCGACGTCGGGGGTCGCGGCCGCGTGCTCGACCGTGTCCAGAGGCGTCCGGCTCATGCGTTGACCAGCTTCTTGAGGATCGAGGTGAAGAACGGGAGGCCGTCGGTGCGGCCCGACCCGATGAGGGGCTCGACGGCGTGCTCCGGGTGCGGCATGAGGCCTACGACGTTCCCGGCCTCGTTGGTGATGCCGGCGATGTCCCGCAGCGAGCCGTTCGGGTTGAAGTCCAGGTACCGGAAGGCGACGCGGCCCTCCGCCTCCAGCTTGTCGAGCGTGTACTCGTCGGCGACGTACCGGCCGTCCATGTTCTTCAGCGGGATGTGGATCTCCTGGCCGGCCGAGTAGTCGGTGGTCCAGGCGGTCTCCGCGTTCTCCACCCGCAGCTTCTGGTCGCGGCAGATGAAGTGGAGGTGGTCGTTGCCGAGCATCGCGCCCGGGAGGAGGTGGGCCTCGGTGAGGATCTGGAAGCCGTTGCAGATTCCGAGGACCGGGAGGCCGGCCTTCGCCTGCTCGATGAGGGGTTCCATCACCGGCGAGAAGCGCGCGATCGCTCCGGCGCGCAGATAGTCGCCGTAGGAGAAACCACCGCACAGCACCACGGCGTCGACCTGATGGAGGTCCTTGTCCTTGTGCCAGAGGGCGACCGGTTCCGCGCCCGCGAGGCGGATCGCGCGCTGAGTGTCCCGGTCGTCGAGGCTGCCCGGGAAAGTGACGACGCCAATACGAGCGGTCACTTCACGGCCTCCGCGACTTCCTCCACCTTGACGGTGAAGTCCTCGATCACGGTGTTGGCGAGGAAGGATTCCGCAAGATCGTGGATGCGGGCCAGGGCCGCCTCGTCGACCGGACCATCAACTTCCAGTTCGAATCGCTTTCCCTGACGTACGTCGGAGATGCCTTCGAAACCCAGCCGCGGCAGTGCGCGCTGCACCGCCTGGCCCTGGGGGTCGAGGATCTCCGGCTTGAGCATGACGTCGACTACGACGCGTGCCACTGGCACTCCCGGTGTGTGGTGCTGAGCAGGTTCCTTCAGACTACCCGCACAAAATTTCTACGCGGGTAGAGTTGTAGGAAGCTACGTGACAGCCGTCACGATCCGGTATCAGAGGGCGACGTTCACGAAAAGTTACGGGAAAGATCCCCGATCGGCCCCGGATACCTATTGCGCCCGGACACGCGGACAGATTTAGTCGGGCTTCACAATGCATTGCCGCGCACTGTACAAATGAATTGGAAATAGTCGAGACTCGGCACGACACCGCAGCTGAGCTGTATGTGGTGCCGGACGAAGGGACCGATATTCGTGGCGCAGAAGGTCGTGGTCACTCTCTTTGACGACATCGACGGCTCGGAAGCGGCGGAAACGATCGCCTTCGGACTCGACGGCAAGTCGTACGAGATCGACCTGAATGAAGCCAATGCCAAGAAACTGCGTAAGGCGCTCGAGCCCTACGTGGAGGCCGGCCGCAAGCGGTCGCGGTCCGGCAAGGCGTACAAGCAGACGGAGGTCGCCCCCGATCCGGCGGCCGTCCGCGCCTGGGCCCAGGCGAACAAGATGGAGGTGCCGGCGCGCGGCCGCATCCCCAAGAAGGTGTACGAGGCGTTCGCCGAGGCGCAGTGAACCGTGCCGTTCTCCGGCCGTCCCCGGGGTGCCTCAGCGGGCCCTGGGGACAACCGACTTGCGCTACCCCCCTGATGGTCGGCTAATGTCTGGAGCACGCCGCCGGGCGGGGCCGAAAAGCCCAGCTCACGGAGGCCACGCGGGTGTAGTTCAGTAGCAGAACATCCCCCTTCCAGGGGGAAGGCGCAGTGTGCGATCCCTGTCACCCGCTCTGCATCGCCGTCCCGACCACAGCCGTGGATCAGGTAGGCTGGTGCTCGCGCCGATCGGTGAAAGCCGGTCGGAGGCAATGCGGACGTAGCTCAGTTGGTAGAGCGCAACCTTGCCAAGGTTGAGGTCGCGAGTTCGAGCCTCGTCGTCCGCTCGGGAATGAGACCCCGGTCCACTGGACCGGGGTCTTTTCGTGTGCCCTGCCCCGGGTGGTCTTTGCCGCGCCCCGGAGGCGCTTCTGACATTTGTCATGGGAAGTGATGACACCTCGCACTGCCGTCGGCGCCGGTCCGCCGGGAGCCTTGAGGCATGGACACGAATGAACACGTGATTGAGGTCACCGACCTCCGGCGTGTGTACGGGGGCGGGTTCGAGGCGGTCCGTGGCATCTCCTTCCACGTCGACCGCGGTGAGATCTTCGCGCTGCTCGGTACCAACGGCGCCGGCAAGACGTCGACCGTCGAACTGCTGGAGGGCCTCGCGCGCCCCGACGGCGGTCGGATCAGGGTCCTCGGCCACGATCCCCACACCGAGCGGGCCGCCGTCCGGCCGCGCACCGGAGTGATGCTGCAGGAGGGCGGCTTCCCCTCCGAACTGACCACAGCCGAGACCGCGCGGATGTGGGCGGGCTGCGTGAGCGGCGCCCGTCCGGTCGCGGAGGCGCTGAACCTGGTCGGGCTCGCCGGACGGGCGGACGTACGGGTCAAGCAGCTGTCCGGGGGCGAGCGGCGCCGCCTCGACCTGGCCCTCGCCCTCCTCGGCGACCCCGAGGTGCTGTTCCTCGACGAGCCGACGACCGGCCTGGACGCCGAGGGCCGCCGCGACACCTGGGACCTGGTCCGCGCGCTGCGCGACTCCGGTACGACCGTGCTGCTGACCACGCATTACCTGGAGGAGGCCGAGCAGCTCGCCGACCGGCTGGCCATCCTGCACGAGGGGCGCATCGCAGCCGCCGGGACACCCGGCGAGGTGACCGCGGGCCGGCCCTCCCGGATCACCTTCGAGCTGCCCGAGGGGTACTTCGTCGGCGATCTGCCTCCGCTGGGCGAGTTGGGCGTGTGCGGTCACGAGGTCGACGGGCGCGTGGTCAGGCTGCGTACCCGGGAGTTGCAGCGGGCGGCCACCGGGCTGCTGGTGTGGGCCGAGGGGGCCGGGGTCGAACTGCGGGGGCTGGACGTGCGGTCGGCCTCGCTGGAGGAGGCGTTCCTGGGGATCGCGCGGGCGGCGTCGGGGGATTCGGAAGGCTCGCGGGGTTCGGCTGTCGAGGGGGTCGCGGCGTGAGCGGGGGGACAGTGACGACACCGACGAGCCGGATGGGGGCCCTCGCGCGGGCCGAACTGACCCTGCTGGGGCGCAGCAAGAGCACGCTCGTGGCGGCGGTGCTGGTACCGCTCGTGCTGCCGGTCAGTCTCGCGTCGGTGGTCGAGGACATGGACGTGGAGGACGTCGGTCTCACCACCGGACTGGTGCTGCTGCCCGCGGCGATCGGCTTCTCCCTGCTGTTCGGGGTGTACTCGGCGCTGGCCGCCATCTACACCGCCCGACGCGAGGAGCTGGTGCTGAAGCGGCTGCGCACGGGCGAGTTGCGGGACGCCGAGATCCTGTGCGGCTCCGCGCTGCCGGTCCTGGTGACGGGGCTGGTGCAGTCCCTGGTGCTGGTGGCGGGCTCGACGGTCCTGTTGGACATACCCGTGCCGAAGGCGCCCCATCTCGCCGTGCTGGGGCTGCTGTCGGGCCTGGTGATGTGCGCGGCGCTGGCGGCGGTCACGGCGACCGTCACCCGGACCGTGGAGAGCGCGCAGGTCACCACGATGCCGATGGTGCTGGTCTCGATGATCGGCTCCGGAGTGACCGTACCGCTGGAGCTGCTGCCCGACAGGGTCGCCTCGGTCTGCGAACTGCTGCCGCTCTCACCGGTCATCGTCCTGATCCGCGGCGGCTGGACGGGCGATCTCTCGGCCTACGAGGCCCTGGGCGCGCTGTCCACAGCGCTGGCCTGGACGGTACTGGCGGTGTTTGCTGTACGGCGATGGTTCCGGTGGGAGCCCCGGCGCTGACCAGCCGGGGGGAACGGGGGAGGCACGGGCATGCGCATGCCTGGGGGCTGGTGGCGGCGGAAGAGCACGCCGGCGAAGGTCGAGACGTACACGCGGTGGTCGTTCCACTTCTTCGCGCTGACCGAGGTGGCGGGGGTCGGGTTGCCGGCCCTCGGCGCGCTGGGACCGGGTCTCGGTGGGGCGCTGCTCGCCCTCGTGACGCTGCACGCCGCGGTCTGCATGCTGACGGTGTCCCGGGCTCTGGACTGGACCCGGGGACGGCGTGCGCAGCCCGTGCGGCTGCTGTGGTCGCTCGCCGCCCTCACCGCGGCGATCGCCGTCTCGGCCGTCGGGGTCGCCGAGCGCGGGCCGGAGCGCGACGGCGTCGCCGCGACCGCGGGCGCGGTCTTCGGAGTCGTCCTGGTCGTCGGGGCCGGCGTCATCACGCTCGGCGTGCGCGAACGACGGCGCGTGTACGCCGTCGTGGGCGGCTTCGCCGTCGGCGCGGGAGCGATCTCGTTCCCGCTGGGCGTACCCACCTCGGCCGTCGCGCTCACCATGGCGGCCGTCTTCTTCGGTTCCGGCCTGCTCGCTTTCACGGCGACCTTCTCCGTCTGGCTGCTCAACGCCGTCTACGAACTCGACGAGGCCCGCGAGACCCGGGCCCGGCTCGCCGTCGCCGAGGAGCGGCTGCGGTTCGGGCGGGACCTGCACGACGTGATGGGGCGCAACCTGGCAGTGATAGCCCTGAAGAGCGAACTGGCCGTACAACTGGCCCGGCGCGGGCGGCCGGAGGCCGTGGAGCAGATGATCGAGGTGCAGCGGATAGCGCGGGAGTCGCAGCGGGAGGTGCGGGATGTCGTACGGGGATACCGGGAGGCGGACCTGGAAGTCGAACTCGCAGGTGCGCAGGGGGTGTTGACGGCCACCGGGATCGCCTGCGAGGTGCGGGGGGAGGCCGGCGCGCTGCCCGCCGAGGTGCAGTCGGCGCTCGGGTGGGTGGTGCGTGAGACGACGACGAACGTACTGCGGCATGGGGACGCCGTGCGGTGTTCGGTGGGGCTGCGGGTGGCAGAGGGGCGGGTGGTGCTGACGGTGGAGAACGACGGGGCGGTGGCCGAGGGGACACATGGCGGCGGGTCGGGCCTGGCCGGGCTGCGGGAGCGGTTGCGGCAGGTGGACGGCACCCTCGAGGCCGGGTTCGCGGGGGCCGGGCTGTTCCGGGTGGTGGCGGAGGTGCCGCTGGTCCGGGACGACCTGGCGGCTGTCGGGCAGGGGGTCTCCTCGTGACGGTGCGGGTGCTGCTCGCCGACGACGAGCATCTGATCCGGGGTGCGCTGGCCGCACTGCTCTCCCTGGAGGACGATCTGCTGATCGTCGCCGAGGCGGCGACCGGGCCGGAGGCGCTGACGATGGCGCGGGCGCACGAACCCGACGTGGCCGTCCTGGATCTCCAGATGCCGGGGGCGGACGGTGTGAAGGTCGCCACATCCCTGCGGACGGAACTGCCTGGCTGCCGGGTGCTGATCGTCACCAGTCACGGCCGGCCGGGGCATCTGAAGCGGGCGCTTGCGGCGGGTGTGCGCGGTTTCGTCCCGAAGACGGTGAGCGCACAGCGGCTCGCGGAGATCATCCGTACCGTGCACTCCGGAAACCGCTACGTCGACCCGGAGTTGGCCGCCGACGCGATCGCCGCCGGGGATTCCCCGCTGACCTCCCGGGAGGCCGAGGTGCTCGAACTCGCCGCGGACGGAGCGCCCGTCACGGAGATCGCCGAGCGGGCCGCGCTGTCGCCCGGGACCGTACGGAACTATCTGTCGTCGGCCCTGACCAAGCTCGGGGCGGAGAACCGCCACGCGGCGGTGCGTCTCGCACGCGAGCGGGGTTGGGTATAGTTGGCCTCGCGCCACGGCGCAGTGCGGACGTAGCTCAGTTGGTAGAGCGCAACCTTGCCAAGGTTGAGGTCGCGAGTTCGAGCCTCGTCGTCCGCTCGGTGTGAAGGCCCCGGTCCACTGGACCGGGGCCTTCGTCGTGCGGTCAGCTCCAGCTGGTGCCGGTCAGACGCTCGTACGCCTCGATGTACTTGGCGCGGGTCGCGTCGACGATCTGCTCGGGCAGCGGGGGCGGGGGCTGCTCGCTCTTGCGGTCCCAGCCCGACTCGGGCGAGGTGAGCCAGTCGCGGACGAACTGCTTGTCGTACGACGGCTGGGCGCGGCCCGGCTGCCACTGGTCGGCCGGCCAGAAGCGGGAGGAGTCCGGGGTGAGGACCTCGTCGGCGACGACGAGCGTGTCACCGTCGAAGCCGAACTCGAACTTGGTGTCCGCGAGGATGATGCCGCGGTCGCGGGCGATGGACCGGGCGCGGCCGTAGATGGCGAGGGTCGCCTGGCGGAGCTGGGCGGCGGTGTCGGCGCCGACCTGGCGGGCGACCTCCTCGTAGGAGACGTTCTCGTCGTGCTCGCCGACGGCGGCCTTGGTGGCCGGGGTGAAGATCGGGCCGGGCAGTTCGCTGCCGTCGACCAGGCCCTCGGGGAGGGCGAGGCCGCAGACCGTGCGGGATTCCCTGTACTCGACGAGACCGGAGCCGGTGAGGTAGCCGCGGGCCACGCACTCGACCGGGACCATCTGCAGGGACTTGCAGACCAGGGTGCGGCCGGCCCAGTCGGCGGGGGCGCCGGGGGGCAGTTCCGTGCTGAGGACGTGGTTGGGGATCAGGTCGGCGAGCTGGTCGAACCACCACAGGGAGAGCTGGGTGAGGACGCGGCCCTTGTCGGGGATCTCGGTCGGCAGCACCCAGTCGAAGGCGGACGTACGGTCGCTGGCGACCATCACGAGATCGCCCGCCTCGTTCTGGTACAGCTCGCGCACCTTGCCGGTGTGCAGATGCACCAGGCCCGGCACCTGGAGGGGCTCGGGCTTTTCTACGAATCCGGACACGGTTCCTCCCCGTGGTTCTGTCCTGGTGGCTTGATTGTCCCGTACAACGGGATTGATCTAGGACAGAGGGTCGGGCCGGCCGGCGGGGGCGTCTCAGTCGCGCTTGCAGATGCGGTCCAGGAGATTGGCGGTGGCGCGCTGGACACGGGGGTCGACGTGGCCGGGGCGGTCCAGGGCCGGGGACCAGGCGAAGGTGCCGGAGGCGAAGACCAGGGCGCCGGAGGGGGCGCGGTAGAGAGAGGTCTCCTGGTGGCGCAGGACGCCCTCGCTGTCGGTGTACGGGGAGTGGGCGAGGAGGATGCGCTCCTCGTGGGGCGGTAACGGCGCGCGCGGGAAGTAGCGGTCGGCCTCGCCCGCGACCAGGCCGTCGATGCCCTCGCCCTCGTGGGCTCCGGTGGCCTCCCACAGCCAGTGGTCGGCGTTGCGGACGATCAGTGGATGCGGGTCGGGGACCCGGCCCGCGTACTGGATGCCGACCAGCTGCTGCTCGGCGCGGTCGATCTCCCGCCAGAGGACGGACTTGCCGGGGCCCTTGCGTTTGCGGCAGGTGAGCAGCCTGCCGGGCACTCCGGACGGGGACGGGCCCAGCTCCACCTGCCAGTACAGGGTGTTGGCTGAGAGGAAGACCAGGGAGGTGCCGCTGTCGCGGGCGAGCTCGACCGTGCGGCGCATGTTCGTCGACCAGTACTCGTCGTGGCCGGGGAAGACGAGGCCGCGGTAGCGGGTGGGGTCGACCTGGCCGACGTGCAGGTCGCGGGCCTCGGCGTAGGCGAGGTCGTAGCCGTAGCGCTCGGCCCAGCGGATGAAGTCGTAGGCGTGGCCGACGTGCAGGGGGAGGCCCGCGCCCGCGTACGGCCGGTCGAAGGAGACCGTGGTCGCGGCGTCGGACTCGCCGAGGAGACGGCCCTTCTCGTCCCAGGCGTGGTAGAGGCTGGCGCCGGTGCGGCCGTCCTCGGGGTAGAGGTTGTAGGCCTGCCAGGTGATGTCGGGCAACAGCAGGAGCAGGTCGGCGGGGTGCTGGTCGCGGACCGTGAAGGGGACGTGGGAGCGGTAGCCGTCGGCGGTGGTGAGGACGGCGACGTACGCGCCGACGTTCCAGTACGACGGGACCTGCAGGCGCCAGGAGAGCCACCAGTGGTGGCAGGAGACCGTGCGGTCGGCCGTCAGCGGCGGGGGCTGGACGATGCCGGAGAGGCGGGGGCTGGTGGTGATCTTGGCGGCGCCGTCGCCGTCGTAGTGGCCGATGCGGTAGATGTCGACGCTGAACTCCTGGGGCGGGTCGACCGTGATGTGGAAGTCGACGGCCTCGCCGGGGGCGACCGCCCCGGTGGAGGTGAAGCCCTTGATCTGCCGGCGGACGTCGTCGGCGGAGCGGGGGACGCCGGAGGCGGGGGCGGTGCGGGGGGCGGGTACCCGGGGGGCGCCCGCCTTCGGCGCGGGAGCCGGGTCGACGTACCAGGGGACGACCTGGCCGCTGTCGTCGAAGTACGTCTCGCTGCCGCGCAGCCAGGGGACGGGGCCCTGGCCGAAGGGGTCCGTCACGGCGTGCGCCAGCGCTCCCGACTCCCATCGACGGATGTGCTCCGGTGCCGGTGCCATGGTGCTCCCCTCCCTGCTGCCCCGCGCTCGACCATCTGTCCTATGTCGCACGCCCATGCCATGGGCGCTATCGGTCCCAGCACATCACATAACGCGCGCAGACAGTCACTATTCGTTGCGAATTGGCCGAAAGTGGAATCAGGGGGTCCGTTCCGGGCGGGATCGGCTCGGGCCGGGCGCCGACGCCGTTCGCGGGTCAGCCGAGCCGTACGGGCTTCTCCGGGCGTATGCCCAGCTTCACCAGCCAGGCCCGCAGCGGGGCCGCGTCGCCGTCCTCGACGAGGCTGAGGACGCGGGACCCCAGGTCGGACACCCGCTCGCCGTCGACCAGGAGGGTGGGGCCGTCGAGCCAGTCG
Organism: Streptomyces sp. NPDC049687; assembly: GCF_044465285.1. Classification (NCBI taxonomy): domain Bacteria; kingdom Bacillati; phylum Actinomycetota; class Actinomycetes; order Kitasatosporales; family Streptomycetaceae; genus Streptomyces; species Streptomyces sp. NPDC049687. The sequence continues at coordinate 887,172 of NZ_JBITLN010000003.1, read as the reverse complement.
AGGCCGGGTGTCGCGCCGACCGTGTCCATCGCGGCGCAGCACACCATCGCCGTGACATGGTCGGCGAGGAGCTCGCGGTCCGTGCGCGGGGGCTGGAGCGGGAAGAGCGGGAGCGCGCCGTCGTCCCAGAGGGGACCGTCCGGGCCGCCCTGCCCGCCGGGCACGGCAGGCGTTGCCGCGGCCTCCTCCTCCCGGGCCACCTCCGAACCGAGCCGCGCGGCGAGGGCCCTGCTGCGCGGACTGGGGGCGTGGAGCTCGTCCGGGCCGTCCTCCTCCCCCTCGGGTGGGGCGGGGGGTACGGCCTGGGGTTCGGGGGGAGGGGGTGGGTTGCGGAGACAGGTGTCCCCTGGGGAGGTGACTCCTTCCCCTGTTTCCCCCCCGTCTGTTTCGCCCCCGTCCCGCGCAAGCGCCGCGTCCCTCGGGTCTCCCTGGGCCGTCAAGTGGTCCAGTACCCGGGCCAGGGTGGGACCGACGGGGTGCGGGACGGTGGGGTGCGGGGGCGGGGGGTGGGCGGTGAGGGCGTCCAGGACGCGGTGGAGGCGGGCCGCGTCCGTGCGCCATTTGCGGTCCACGACCTCGTCCGGGTACTCCTGCCAGGCCACGGGGGACCAGTCGGGGCCGGGCTCGGCGGGGCCGCCGTGGAAGAGGCGGGCGGCGAGCAGGGAGGCGGCCTCGTCGATGGCGCCGGGCTCTTCCAGCAGGTCACAGGCGGGGCGCTCGCCGAGGCGGGAGGCGAAACCCTCGGCGAGACGGTCCCGGCGGGAGAGTTCCGTCAGCGCGGCCACGACCCCCGCGTCCAGCCGGGCGGGCCAGCGGCCCATCCGCCACGCGGGCAGGGCGACCCGGGTCAGCAGCCGGTCCCAGCCCGCGTATGCGAGGCCCACCTGTTCCTGGGCGACGATCCGCAGACCGTAGTCCACCGCCTGTGCACGCTCGGCGGCCGCCGCGGCCACGCCCCGCTCCATCTCGGCGGCATGCGCCTGGCAGCTGCGCAGCATCAGCCGGGAGGCCCAGCCGATGCCCGCGCAGACCAGTCGGACGCCGGGACAGCGCCCGCGGTCGGCGGAGACGGCCACCGCGGCGTCCAGCCCCCGCACGAAGCGCCGGGCCGCCGCTATGTCGGGGTGCGCCGAAGGGCCCGTACCGGCGACGACCGGGGCGAGGACGGCGCGCAGCTCGCCCACGCGCATCCACCACAGGAAGGGGGAGCCGATGACGAGGACGGGCGCGGTCGCCGTACGACGGTGGAGGTGCCGGCCGGAGCCCGCACCGGCTATCTCGTCACCCGCCCGGGGCGTGGGCGGTCCGTGGGCCGGATGGGTGCGGTCCTCCAGCCAGCTGTCGCAGTCCGGGGTGAGCGCTATCGCGGAGGGCGCGGGGACGTCGAGGCGGTCGGCTAGATCACGCACCAGCCGGTACAGATCGGGCGCGGCCTCCTCGGCGATACCGACGGTGGGACTCACGGCGGGGCGGGCGCGGGCGACGACCAGGCCGACGGCACCGGCGGCGAGCAGCACGACGAACGCGACCACCGAGACCACCCAGCGGGCCGTGTCCCATCCCGGGCCCAGGAGATGCCCAGCGGAACCTCCGGCGAGCAGGATCACGGCGGCGGCCGCGGGCAGCAGCGCGACGGCGAGCGCCCGGCTGCGGATGCGCAGCACGGCCAGCGCCCGGGCCCGCGCGGCCTGCGCACCCACCTCCACACCCATACCGGTCACGACGGGTTCACCCCCTCCCCCCTCTCGTGCTCCTGGCTCGCCTGCTCTTGCTCACTCCCCCACTGTGGCACCCGCCACTGACATCGCAATGCCGGTGGGCCAAGTGCCGGAAAGCTTGCGCCGCACCCTAGTTGGCACTCCGGCCCCCGTCAGCCGGATAGCTCAGCGCTCACTCGATGGAATGGCTTAGGGGAAAGGTGGATGACGATGGGCAACGATCAGGCCCCGGGTTTCAGGGAAGTCCGCGAGGGATTCCCGTGGCGCCCGGGGCCTGGAGGACGGTGGCTGTCGACGGGCGTGCTACGCGCCCGTCGCCGCCTTCGCGGCGATGTCCCGGCGGTGCTGGGAACCGTCGAGACCGATACGCGTGACGGCCCTGTAGGCCCGTTCGCGGGCCTGGGTGAGGTCGGTGCCGGTGGCGGTGACGGACAGGACGCGGCCGCCCGCGCTCACGACCGCCTCGCCGTCCCGCTTGGTCCCGGCGTGCAGGACGTACGCGTGCGGGGCGTCCTCGGCGGCCACCTCGTCGAGGCCGGTGATCGGGTCGCCGGTGCGCGGGGTGCCGGGGTAGTTGTGCGAGGCGACGACCACGGTGACGGCCGCTTCGTCACTCCAGCGCAGGGGCTCCAGATCGACGAGGTTGCCGGTCGCGGCGGCACGCAGCACACCGGCGAGCGGGGTCTTCAGCCGGGCCAGGACGACCTGTGTCTCCGGGTCGCCGAAACGGGCGTTGAACTCGATGACCCGCACACCCCGGCTGGTGATCGCGAGACCCGCGTAGAGCAGCCCGGAGAAGGGCGTGCCGCGACGGCGCATCTCGTCCACGGTGGGCTGGAGAACCGTCTCCATGACCTCGTCGACCAGCTTGGGATCGGCCCACGGCAGCGGCGAGTACGCGCCCATGCCGCCGGTGTTCGGGCCCTCGTCGCCATCGAGCGCGCGCTTGAAGTCCTGGGCGGGCTGGAGCGGGACGACCGTCACGCCGTCGGTGATCGCGAAGAGGGAGACCTCCGGACCGTCGAGGAACTCCTCGATGACCACCCGCTCGCAGGCGGCGGCGTGCGCGGTGGCGGCGGCCAGGTCGTCGGTGACGACAACGCCCTTGCCGGCGGCGAGACCGTCGTCCTTGACGACGTACGGCGCACCGAACGCGTCGAGAGCCTCGGCGACCTCCTCGGCGGTCGTGCAGACGTACGAGCGGGCGGTGGGCACCCCGGCGGCCGCCATCACGTCCTTCGCGAACGCCTTCGACCCCTCCAGCCGCGCGGCCTCCTTGGACGGCCCGAAGACCGGGATCCCGGCCTCCCGCACCGCGTCGGCGACCCCGGCCACCAGCGGCGCCTCCGGGCCTACGACGACCAGCTCGGCGTCGAGCTGCCGCGCCAGCGCGGATACGGCCCCGCCGTCCAGGGCGTCGACCTGGTGCAGCTCGGCGACCTCGGCGATGCCGGCGTTGCCGGGGGCGCAGTGCAGCGCGGTGACGGCGGGGTCGAGGGACAGTGAGCGGCACAGGGCGTGTTCGCGGGCGCCGCTGCCGATGACGAGGACGTTCACGGGGCCAGCCTAACGGGAGCCGGTGCTGTGCATTTGTGCGGGCTGCTGAAGCTCGGGAGGCCGGGTGTTCATAGGTTCCTCCGAACGGAGCCTCGTGCTGCGGCGGCCCGGCGCTCGGGGAAGCGGCCGCTTACTCGTTGGTGAACTCCTCCACCACCGTCGCCCCCAGCTCGCGCACGATCAGTTCGTGGCCGGAGAGGGCCGACTCGTTCAGGTCGGGGTCGTCGTCCTCGGGGATGTCGTCCTCGGGAGCGACCGGTTCCGGAGCGGCAGGGCGGGTCGGGGCCGGCGCGGGGGCGGCGGGGGACGGTGCCGGGGCCGAGGCGGGGGCGGATGCGGAGGGGGGCCGGGCCGGGGTGCTGGGGGCGGCGGAGGGCTGGGTGGCCGGGGCGCCGCCGCCGTAACCGCCGCCGGAGGCGCCGTACGCCGCGGGGCCGCCGGTGTTGCCGTATCCGCCCTGGGGGCCGCCGCCGAAGCCGCCGGTGGGCGCGGGTGCCGAGCCGCCGCCGGACGGGTCGACGACCGCGTCGATCTTCCACTGGACGTTGAACTGCTCCCCCAGTGCCTGCCGCAGCACCTCCTCGCTGCCGCTGCTCGCGAAGTTGTCGCGGGCACCGGCGTTGACGAATCCGAGCTGGAGCGTGGTGCCGTCGAAGCCGGCGACGTGCGCGTTCTGGCTGAGGAGGATCCAGGTGAAGCGGCGACGGTTCTTGACCGCCTCCAGGATGTTGGGCCAGAGCATGCGGGGGTCGGGGCCGCCCGCGGGGGGTGCGTAGGAGGTGGGGGCGGAGGCCGCCGGGGCAGGAGTGGCGGAGGGGGTGGGCGCGAAGGAAGAGGCCGGGGCAGAGGCGGGCGCCGATGTTGCCGGGGGACGTGCCGCTCCCCCACCCGCCGGTGTGGGCGTGGGCCAGCCGCCGGGCCGACGCCCGCTGCCCGCGGCGGTGGGTGTGGGCCAGGCGCCCGGGGCGGGGGCCGGGGTGGCTGGGGGCTGGGCAGGGGGAGCCGGGGCAGGGGGCGGCGCCGGGGCCGGGGAGGAGGGCTGCGCGGGACCGGCGTCGGCGGCTGCAGGGGCCTGCGCCGGGGGCACGGAGGGCGGAGCCTCCGCGGCGGCCGCCGCTCCTGCGCCGACGCCCACACCTACGCCCGCCCCCGGACCGGAACCCGGGCCCGGGCCCGCGGGACCAGCCCCGCCCCGCACCGCGGCCCGGGCGGCGGCGGCTCCGCCTCCGGGCGGGATGGGGGCGCCGCCGACCGCGCCGCCATGCGCCTCCGGCGCGGGCACGTACGCCATCGCGGGCATCCCCTGGGCGCCGCCCGCGGAGAAGTTCACGCCGCGCTCGATGCGGTCGAGGCGGGCCATGACGGAGCGCTCGTCGCCGTAGGCGGCGGGCAGCAGCACGCGGGCGCAGATCAGCTCGAGCTGGAGACGGGGCGAGGTGGCGCCGCGCATCTCGGTGAGCCCCTCGTTGACGAGGTCGGCGGCACGGCTGAGCTCGGCGGCGCCGAAGACGCCGGCCTGGGCCTGCATCCGCTCGATGACGTCGACCGGGGCGTCGATGAGCCCCTTCTCCGCCGCGTCCGGAACGGCGGCGAGGATCACGAGGTCCCGCAAGCGCTCCAGGAGGTCGGCGACGAACCGCCGCGGATCGTTGCCCCCCTCGATGATCCGGTCGACGACCTCGAAGGCGGCGGCCCCGTCCCCCGTGGCAAACGCTTCGACCACGGAGTCGAGCAGGGAGCCGTCGGTGTACCCGAGCAGGGACGTGGCCATGGCATACGTCACACCGGCGTCGGTCGCGCCGGCGAGCAACTGGTCCATGACGGACATCGAGTCACGCACGGATCCGGCGCCGGACCGCACGACGAGCGGGAGGACCCCGTCCTCGACGGGGATGTTCTCCTTCTGGCACACCTCACCGAGGTAGTCCCTCAGAGTCCCCGGGGGCACGAGCCGGAAGGGGTAGTGATGGGTCCGCGACCGGATGGTGCCGATGACCTTCTCGGGCTCGGTGGTGGCGAAGATGAACTTCAGATGCTCCGGAGGCTCCTCGACGACCTTGAGGAGGGCGTTGAAACCGGCCGACGTGACCATGTGGGCCTCGTCGATGATGTAGATCTTGTACCGGCTGCGGGCGGGTCCGAAGAAGGCCTTCTCCCGCAGGTCACGGGCGTCGTCCACACCACCGTGGGAAGCCGCGTCGATCTCGATGACGTCGATCGAACCCGGCCCGTTCCTCGCCAGGTCCTTGCATGACTCGCACTCGCCGCACGGGGTCGGCGTCGGCCCCTTCTCGCAGTTCAGGCAACGGGCCAGGATGCGCGCGCTGGTGGTCTTCCCGCAGCCGCGCGGCCCGCTGAACAGGTACGCGTGATTGACCCGGTTGTTCCGCAGCGCCTGCTGCAGCGGGTCAGTCACATGCTCCTGCCCGATGACCTCGGCGAACGACTCCGGGCGATAGCGGCGGTACAGCGCGAGAGACGACACGCATACGAGGTTATAGGCGCCCACCGACAACCGGCCCCCGGCAGGAAGGGGGCCGCGAACGGCCGGGGACCGACTGCGACACACCGCCACGGGCCGCGACAGCCCGCGACCGACCGGGACCGCCCGAAACGCAAGCGCCCCCCACGCACCCGCCAGAGCCGACCTACCCTTGCTGCCTTCCGGCCCTGGGGGAGTTCAGTCAGATAGCGCCGCGTGAGGGGCTGCCCAAACAGTACCCGATGCCGACGGCCGGGAACGAGTTCGCGAGCACTCCTCTCGGTCATGTAATGTTTCCGGCGGAGGATTCGCCTAGAGGCCTAGGGCGCACGCTTGGAAAGCGTGTTGGGGGCAACCCCTCACGAGTTCGAATCTCGTATCCTCCGCCAGTGCCTCACCGGGCACGATGTCGAAGGGCCCCACCGCTTGCGGTGGGGCCCTTCGTCGTTGTCCGTCTCAGTTTCCGTCTCAGTTGGCTTTCGGGAGCTCCCAGAGAGCGTCGCCGACTTGCTGCGCGACTTTCCGGAGCATGGTCCCCGTCACATGCATGTACCGAGCGCGCATCCGGGCCGCTCCCCCGGGCTCCCAACCCATGATGGAGTCGATCACGACGTCAGGGACGCCGAGGATCAAGAGGACGGTCGCGGCGGTGTGTCGAGCGTCATGGAGACGGCCGTTACGGACGCCTGCGTCCCGAAGAAGCCGCTTCCAGACGTGAAAGTCGGTGTTGGGGCTGAGCGGACCACCGACCGGCGAGGCGAAGACATACCCCTTGCCCTCCCAGTCCGCACCGGCCGCGATCCGCTCCCGCTCCTGGGCTTCCTGGTGCTGGCGGAAGATCTTGATCAGCGGATCGGGCAGGCCGATGGTGCGCCGCCCGGCTCGCGACTTGGTGGACTTGTGCTCACGGCGGGTCTGCTCGCGACTGGGGCAGTAGCCCGCCTTCCGGCCGCATGGGTTGGCAGCGCAGCCGTGCGCGTATTTGGGGCGGAGCCGGTTCTTACGGATGCGGACGTACCCCGCGTCCAGATCGACGTCTTCCCAGTGCAGGCCGAGCGCCTCACCCTGGCGGAGACCGAGCGCCAGGGCGACGACCCAGCGCGCACTGTTGCGGAGCTTGGCCGCCTCGACGAGGAGGCTCTGCACCTCCTCGATCGTGTACGGCTCGATGTCCTCCTCTTCGAGGCGGGGAGCTTTGGCGATCTCGGCCGCGTTCGTGACGGCGTGCCCGCGCCGGACGGCTTCACCGAGGGCGACCCGGATCGTCCGGTGGGCGTGGTGGGCGGTGCCGGCCGAGCTCCCGGACGCCTGCATCTTCCGGTAGAAGCGTTCGAGGTGCTCCGGCTCCAGGCGGTCGAGCTTGTGGGCGCCCAGGCCGGGGACGAGGTGAACGCGTACATCGACCTCGTACCCGTCGTACGTGTTCTCTGAGACGTACGGCTTGGCGATGTTCTCGACCCAGTGCTCAAGCCAGGCTTGGACCGTCCAGGTCTGTCCCGGCTTCCTGAGCTTCTTGTCGTCCCGGGCCCGCTCCATCTCGCGGACAGCCTTGGTGACCTCTGCCTTGGTCTTGCGTTCGATGTGGCGGCGGTCCGGCTTGCCGTCATCCCGGACGCCGACCGTCACTCGTCCGTGCCACTTGCCGTCCTTGCCCAGGTAGATCGACGAAGCGCCGTTGGGCTGACGGGTGCGGTTCTTCTCTGCCATGTCGTCTCCCCTCTCAGGCCGCGTGGGCGGGTCGGTGGCGGAGTTTGGCCACGTAGGCGGGTACGGCGTCGGCGGGGACCCTGCGGAGCCGACCGACCGTGACGGACTCGATCTCTCCGGCGAGGACGAGACGGAAGCACGTCGCACGGCCGATACGGAGCCGCCGGGCCGCCTCCTCGACGGTCAGGAGCGCCAAGGAGGGGTCGAAGGGCTCAGCCATGGGTGGGTTCTCCTTCCGTGTCGGTCGCGTCGGGTCGTCGTGAGGTGGCGAGCCAGGTTTCTGCGGCGGTCAGGCCGGTGCCGGCGAAGCGCCAGTGGGAGAGGACGAGGACGGTGTCCGGGTCGGGCAGCGAGTGACCAACTGCGGCGGCGCGTTCGCGGGTGATTGCTTCGTTGTGGTCGGCGCGTTCTTGGCGGAGGGCGCCGAGGGTGACGGAGTACGCACGGGACTTGGTGGAGAAGTGGCCGCGGAAGCCGAGCATGTGAGCCCACTTGCGCAGGCGCAGGTCTTCGAGTTCCGGCAGGGCGCCGAGGTGCCAGCAGGTGAAAATCAATTGACGGGCGTGGTCGGTGACTTCGGCGCCGATGAGGTCAGTGACGGGGTTGCGGATCGGGCGATCGAGGGTGCCGGTCGCGCTTTCGGCGCCCTTGGTGGCGTACTTGGCGATGTAGGCGGCGACAGCGCGGCTGGTCAGGTTGGTGGGGCCGGTGAAGTCGGCGGAGTGGATGGGGCGGATGTCGAGCTGTTCGCCGAAGCGGAAGGTGTAAGTGCGGCCGTCGAGGACCGGGCCGGGGGTCTCGGCGAGGCGGGCCGCCGAGCGGATCGCGTCGGTAAGGAGTTCGGTGGTCGCCCAGGCGGGTGGGGTGTCTTCTGCTCCGTCCGGGCCGTCGAGGCGGATGACGGCGTGGAAGTGGACGGCACCGCGCCGCTGGTACTCGGCGACTTTGGCGTACGAGACCTTTAGGCGGTGGCGGAGTTCTGAGCGGCCGATTCCTGCGCGGGAGGCGAGCTGTTGGCGGAGGTAGGTGGTGAAGCGGGCCCACAGGGCACCGGCGTGTGCGTTCCAGAGGACGGCGGCGCGGTAGTCGTAGCGGTTGGGGTCCAGGGGTGTTCCCAGGGCGGGGTCGTCTTCCGGGTGGTGGCGTCCGCAGCGGCAGCGACCGCTGCCGGGCCGGTTGTGGACGGGGCCGAAGGATGGGGCGGTGAAGGTCGCGAAGACGCGGGGGTGTTGGGAGACCGCCGGGCCGATCCCCTTGCCGCCGCTCAGGCCGGCCGTGACGAGGTGGAAGGTGTCTTTGCGGTAGACCTCGGCGCAGGTGGCGCACCTTGTGGCGCGGCGGTTGTTGCAGCGGATGAGGAGCTGTCCTGCGGGAAGGTCGCGGTCGGCGACCTCACCGGGCGCTCGCAGCCGCCGAGCCGTTGGATCTGGTGTGCGTAGGTGCTGAGGTCGCCGTACTGGGCGAGGGCGGCCAGTTGGCGGAGGGCTCCGGTCGAAGCCGTGGGGCGCATGTGCGGGTGTCTCCTTGGTGGGACGAGGAGTTGTCGGGCACAGGCCCCGGCTTGTCCAGGGGGCTAGACAGTGTGGGCAAGCCGGGGCTGTGGAGTTGATGAGGTCAGCGGCGGTCGCTCTTGAGGATGGAGCGGATGGTGACCGCGCAGACGGCCACGGACGCGGCGGTGATCGCGACGGCGAGGAGCATGGAGACCAGGACCGCGCCGACGACGAGCACCAGGGCGCCGCCACCGGCGACGAGGGCGAGTGTGCTGCCGGGGGTGAGCTGGACGGTCGGCCGGTTGGAGGCCAGGGCGGACGGAGCAGGGGCAACGGCCGGGACGTAGGGCGTCGGGGTGTAGACGGTCGGAGCCGGGGTGGTGTCCTGCGGGGGGTACTTCGGGGTGAACACGTGGGTGATCCCTTCTGGCGGTCAGTCGAGGAGGGTGGCGACGGCGGGGGCGAGGAAGCTGTTGGCGACGAGGTAGCCGCCGAGGAGGAGCAGGGCGACCAGCCGCCACGGCGGGCGGGCGAGCTGGATGCCGAGGACGGCGACGACGAGTACGGCGAACCAGAGCGGGACATCCATGGCGGTGATCTGCTTCTCAGGCCTTGCAGCGGTGGGTGCGTGCGGCGAGTTCGGCGGCGGCGCGGCTGTCGTACTCGGCGGAGAAGTCGCAGTTGGGTGCGGTGCAGGCGGCGAGATGGCGGTTGCGGCCGCGGGCGAGGTACGAGGCGACCTGTACGGGGCCGATGCGGCGGACGTTGCGGAAGCGCGGGTTCACGGTGGTCGTCCCTTCTCAGAGGTGGGCGGCGACGGATTGCGTCATGGACGGGGGCAGGCCGAGCCGGGTGCGGACGGTGTCGGGGTTGGCGGGGTGGCCTGTCTTGGCGCGGTGTTCCTCCGCCAGGGCCTGGACGCGGTCGACGAGTGCCGGCGGGAGAGAGATGGCGGGAGCAGGACGCGGGGCTTTGACCGGCGCGGCGGATTCCTGGGCGGGTTCGGCAGCCGTGGAAGGGGCCGGAAGCCCCTCACGCTGGGGCTCGTCGACCACAGCGGGGGCCGGGGTCGGTTCGGGGTCCGTCTCCGGCGTCGCCGATGTGTCCGAGGTGCGGGGCGTGTGAGCCAGCAGCGTTCCGCCGAAGAAGGCGACAGCGGGCCATCCGGCCACCACGACGCGGAGGAGCGGGGGAACGTCCTCCAGGTCGAGGAGTCCGGCGGTGGCGACGTTCGCGCCGAGGGAGGCGGCCAGCGCGACCAGGAACCACAGCCGCGGTCCACCGGCGGGGCGTCCGGCGCGCTGCTGTTCGCGCATCCGGCGCCAGGCCGCGACCAACAGCAGGTCGACGCTGACGGGGTAGGCCCACGCCTTCCAGCCGCCCTGTCCAGCTGCCTCCGCCAGGTCGTGGAGGTGGGAGAAGGACAGGGCGCCCGCGATGACGGCTTGGATGATCACGGCGTCTAAGCGGGCCAGGTGGGCACGCATCGGCACGTCTCCTTCCTGCGCGATCAGTCGGCGGACTTGAGTGAGTCGGCACGCTCACGGGCGAGGCGAGCCACCTCGGCGGCCTCGGCGTCGCCGGGTGTGTGGGTGGCAATGCGCTCCAGCAGGCCTGCCTTACGGGCCATGAGTGCGGCGTACTCGTCGGAGGTGCGGTTCTGACGGAGTGCGGCCAGGTCGGCGATGAGCGCGCTGACCTCGGCGATGGAGGGGCGGGACATAGGGGCGTCCTTCCGGTTTCGGGCATGGGAGGGGTAGGGACTTGGCGTGAGGCGGTCACGCCGACCGTGGGGAAGGGGGAAGGGCTACTCGGTCACCGGGCGAGCGGTGGGCACGGCAGGGGCGGGAGCGGCTGACCCTGCGGATTCGACGGCGACGGCGGGCCGGAAGGAGTCGAGGCGGGGCAGTTCCGGCGCGAGGGCGGCGGTGGCGCGGCAGATGGCCGCAGCCTCGTCAAGGGTGACGTGGGGCGAGCGGGCACGGGACCAGCCGCCGGAGGAGTCGCCGACGATCGCCACGCCGGGCCGGTCGGCGGGGATGGAGGTGGCGGCGAGGGCGGCTTCCGGGGAGATGTCGGCGAGCGCCATGTTGGCGGAGGTCTCGTCGTTGACGCGGTGGCAGACGCGGCCGGTGAGCTGGGCGCGGAGCATGGTGGCGCCCTTGCCGAGTTCGGAGCCGAAGCGCTGGCCGCAGACCTCCAGGTAGATGCCGGCCGCGCGGCCGAGCTGGGCGATGCGGATGAGCTTGGTGACCATGGCGTCACGGCGTTTCTCGTCGTCCCTGCTGGCGGCGAGGAAGAGTTCGGCGACCTCGTCGACGACGACCACGATCGGCACCGGCCGTACCTTCTCCGGCAGGCCCCATACGTCCGAGGTGAGGACCGCGTCCGGACCGGCGCCGGAGGCCAGGCCGATGAGGCGGAACCGTGCCTCCATCTCCTCCAGCAGAGCGTCAAGGAGGTCGTTCGCCCGGTCCGGGGTGTCTGCGAGCGCCGACAACCGGGGCGCGAACGGCGCCAGTTCGACACCCCATTTGCAGTCGATGCCGACGAGGACGACCGGTTGCCGTGCCAGGCCGCACAGCAGGTTACGCAGGTACACGGACTTGCCGGACTGCGTGGCGCCCAGGATCAGGTCGTGGGGCACGGCACGGAAGTCCCGTACCTGCCAGTGCCCGCCATCCCGAAGCGCCAGCGGGAGAGAGCAGACCGCCGTTCTTCTTCCACCGCCGCGGGGGCCGCACCTCCGCAAGCACATCCCAGCCGATCAGCCGCAGTTCGAGCCGCCCCGGCTTGGTCGGGCGGATGTGCACGGCGTGAGCGGCCCAGGCGTGCCGCAACCGGTCGGCCGATGCGATGAAGTCCTCCGGCGCCTGCCCAGGCGCCAGCCGCAGCCGCATCACGAGACCGGACCCGGTCGGCACCGGCAGCGACCGACGAGGCGGAACGGGCGCGGCTTCCCGCCCGATCAGCCGGGCCGTGGCCCGACGGACGGCCGAAGCCGGAACCGTCAGACCACAGGCATCCATGGTGGATCGGTAGGTAGTGACGACGCGCAGTGCGACGAGCGGATAGCCCACCAGCCACCAGAACGCCACCGGCAGGCGACGGCGAAGGACCAGCAGCGCGGCGAGGCCGACCAGGCCCAGCACCAGCATCCACACGGTGTCGGTCATGACGATCAGCCCTGTACCGGCGCGGGGGCGTCGACCATGACGGCGTCTGCCCGGTAGGCGATGCCGTGGCGCATCCGCCCGCCGAACTCGCTCTCCCAGGGCCGGGCGACGAGGCCGGACAGGATGACCGGGGCGCCCATCACCAGGCCCTCACCGATGCCCGGCTCCGGAACGGTCACCTTGATCATGTCCGAACCGCCCTGGGCGATGAACACCAGCTCCAGGACCATGAGCCGGTTGTTGGTCACCGGGTCGACGGCGATCTCTCCGGTCTGACGGTCCCGCACCTTGGTCTCGGGCAGCTTCGTAAGGTCTTGTCGCGTGCCGAGGGGCCAGGGCGACGCTTCCCCCGCGAGCGGACCGCAGGAAGGCCCTCTATCGGGCCAATCTCGTGCGGGGGTGCGCCAACATGCACTCCACCTTGGCCACCATGAATGGATGGAGCAGCCAGGTATTGACCCGCGGCACGGGGAGACGCTCGACGACGTCCAGGCCAGGATCGGAAAGCGCCTGGACGATGTCGCCAAGATCCTTGCTGGTGCCCTCGTCACAGTGGCCGGCGTCATGACTGCGCTGGGGTTGACGAGCGATGTCGTTTTCGTCGCACTCAACAATGAGTCGTGGCCTATCTTCGTGGCTGCGCTCAGCGCCATCCTCGCCATCGTTTGCAGCATCGTTGCCTTGCTCATCCATCCGACACGGCGAGGCAACGTGTGGGAGACCGTTGTCCTGGGGCTCGGTGTCATCTTCTACATGGTGGCCTTGAGCGTGGCGGTCGTCGGCGCGGCCCAGGCAGCGAGCGGTAACGGGCGTCCTACGCTGATCAATGTCAAGCTCGAAGGGCCGGAATCCGATCGAAGGCTGACCTTCGACGTCCACGCGGACGGTGTTGACCGATGGGCGAGCGTCAACGCGTACGTCACCGTAGTAGACGCAAAAATGACTCGTCTCCCCGGCTTCCCCGACCTCTACAGTGTCAGCCTCAGACCCGACAACAAGGGCGACATCGACCACCAGATCAGCATGTCGGTCGCGGCTCCACGAAATGCCTGGGGAATCGAGATCATCGCCGTGACTGTCGGCGGGAACGGGGACTGCGAAAGCCGATCGCCGCATGGCCCCACGTGCGCGGTGGTCCAGCTGTCCTAACCGTCCGAAGACAGACGTAGAAATCAGGCCCGGCAGCTCCAGAGAGTGGTCACAACGGCAGCACCCAGTGCAGGGCAGTTGCGTCATCCCGCGCCTTGCCCCGTGGCCAGCGACGACCGTCGAGGTCGCCTGCCTCAACTTCCCGTACACGCCGGATCAGTTCGTCGGGCCCGGACTCCCCGAGAATGGCCAACATGTCTGGCCAGGTGGCGAGTTCGAAGGAGTCGACGAGTCGCGTTGCGCCGTCACTGAGCAATGTCACGGACGTCAGCGAGTCCAACGGTACGGACCCAGTGAGGGCGTGTTCAGCGGCTTGCGGATCGGGGCCGGCGATCCAGAAGCCGCCCGGCCGGTTACGCAATCCTGTCAGGGCGTCGCGGTACTCAGCCAGAGCAACCGTGTGTTCGGGTGAGCCAGTGGGCAGCACGTCGACCGGTGCGCGAAGCCGCTTGCCGACCTCGTCCAACCGCCGGTCTGTGACGGCAGTTGTCTTCCCGTCCGGGTCGGCCAGCAGGAGCGTCGAGTCACCGAGTACGAGGTACTCCAAAGCTCCCGCGTTGACCCGAGCAGCAACGACCGTGCTGGTCGGACTGGCCCGATAGGTCAGGTTGCAGGTGTCCTCGTGCAGAGAGCGGACAACCCGGATCGAGTCGGCCAAGCACTCGGAGAGCGGCCGCGCGGGTTGCGCGGCAATGGTGCTCAGCAGCAGCCCGCCCAGGGTCGTGGAGAACCATGCGACGCCGTGCTTACATCCGGTCTGCGCCCCGGCCACGCTGGCCCCGTCGAGGAGGACGGCCGCGCCCGGAGCAGCGGCGGCGAAGTCCTCGTTTCCCCGTCCTGGTTCGGCCGACTGTGTGCCTAGGGCGACGTTCATGCCGTCGTCTCCTCGTCGTGCAGATAGAGAGGACAGAGCAATTCGACGGATTGCGGCTCGTCGGTCTCCGGGTCGTACTCGACGCTCACCAGCGTGGAGAAGTGACGATCGCCCACCTGTCCCCAGAGCGTGTTCAGGTCGGAGGTGAGCAGATGGACGACGCCGAGGGAGCCTGCCGTGTGAATTCCGGCGATGGCGAGCACCGAGCCGTTGCCGTCCGGGCGGGGCAGTCGGCCGAGGTAGCCGACGTCGTGCGGGCGGTACGGTTCGGTGTGCGCTCCCGCGCCGTACGACGTCCCGGTACGCCGGTCCACCAGCGCCCACGGCTCACCCTCCGGGTGCTCCCAGCTAAGCACCGGATCCTGGGCGTACAGGTCACTCATGGCCTGGGACATGTTGGGCCCGCAGACGACGACCAGGCCGTCCCGGTCGAGGTCGATCTCACCGCTCACCTGCACGTGACCGGAGCTGACGTCGAGCCCGTACGACTTGGCCAGCTCTTCGAGCCGCTTGCCGGAGTTCACGTCGGCCATGGCGACGACCGGACGCTTCTTCTCGGCGTCCCAGCGCAGCGGCGTGACGATCGTGACGGCGCCCGCGCCGAGGAACGCACCCTCGGGCGCCGGACCGGTGTGCCGGATCTGATGAATCCGCCCGCGGCTCAGACCGGCCTTCTCCGCGATCTGCGCATACGACAGCCCTTGCGCATGCAGGTCCTGGACCACGCGGCGACGAAGCCGGGCGAGCTCAGTCACCTCCTGCTGCGCTTCGGCCAACCTGGTCGTGACCTCACGCAGGAGCAGGTACGGATCATCGATCGCCATGATCCGCTGCAACTCGTCCGACATGACCAAACCTCCTAGAAGTACCCAGGAGTCTAGGGCCCTAGACGGAACGGGCGGGAGCCGCCGTCCCGAATGAACACCGATCACGTAGAACCCGGCCCGCCGCCGAGGTACACCGCGAGGACTCACCCCGCACTACCCAGAAGGCAAGCACGGCCCACCGCCTCGCAGGGAACTATCACGCGCTCACCCGCGCCAGCTCTGCCCAGATACAGCGCCCGTAGGGCCGGTCCTGCACGCCCCAGTCCTTGGCACAGGCCGTGATCAGCAGCAGCCCACGGCCACCTTCATCTACTGAGGCGTTCACGCTGCGGACCAGCGGCTCTTCGTCTCCGCCGCTGTCGATCACCTCGATGCGTACGACGTCGTCACTGAATCCGACGGTCACGCGAAACCAGCCGCCGTAACGGCCGCTCCGTGTGTGCCGGACTGCGTTCGTCGCCAACTCGCTGACGATCAGCGCGGCGTCTTCAACCGGGCCTGGTCCCTCGTCCTCAAGCAGGGCAGCGACGAAGTCGCGAGCCTCGGCCACCTTCCGGGGAAGGCCGGGAAACTGGCGGCTCCACTGTTGGGGCATGCGAATACTCCTCGTCTAGGGGGCTAGACAACACAGCGAGCAGAGTATTCCCGTACATGCCTGCGAACCAGGCATCTAGAGGAATTATTCCTCTAATGAGTGGCGAAGTCCGCCATGACACGGAACTCGTGCATGACGCGGATCAAGTGCTCTCGCATCTCGATCCCGAAGACCGCGGCTTCCTCGAAGCGGCTGAAGGTCTCCTCGTACGCGGCGACCTCTGCGGAGTCGTCCACGACCCGCTCACCCCGGAAGGTCTCGACGACAACCGACCGGTCGTCGCACAGGGTGAACCCGTGACGTGGCATGACCGGCACCGAGCGACGCCAAGGGATGATCCCGAGGCGAGCGGTGCTCAGGCTGTCGACCGCCAGGAGCCGGTCGAACTGGGCGAGCATCAGCTCCGCGCTCCCCGGCCAGGTGCGCAAGACGGCTTCCGTCAGCACGAACACTGACTCCCGGCCAGGCTCGTACAGCACGCCCTGACGCTCCACACGGGCAGCAACAGCACGACCGACCGCCTCAGGCGACGAGTTCGGTGCGCTCTCGAAGACGTGCCGGGCGTACTCGGCGGTCTGGAGCATGGCCGGCAAGACGATGCACTGGAACGAGCGGACCAGCCGAGCGGACCGCACCGCTTCGTCTAGAACTGTCCCGGCGAGGGCATTGTCGTCGGGCACCTCGATAGTCTCCGGTGCCTCTTCCACGGCGACCAGGAGTTCACGCACCTCATGGATGGTGGCGTCGTCGAGTTCGAGTGCGCGCATCAGCCGACCCAGGACGTCAGCGCTGGGAACCATCCTGCCGTTCTCCACCTTGGACACGGTTGGTTGCCCCACCCTGGCCCGCTGCGCCAACACAGCACCCGTCAGACCGGCCTCCGCACGAAGCGCCCGAAGGCGTGCCCCGAGCTCCTTCATGCGCTCTTGCCGTTCGCTCCCCATAGCCAGCGTTCTACACCACGACGGTGCCGGAACCGGGCGCGAGACCCTAGATGATCATGAACTGCCCGAGTCATGATTCAAACTTTCTCTACTGGTTCAAGCCCCGGCTGCGCTCCGCTCCGCCGGGCGCGCTTCCCGGCTCTGGCTGCGCCCGCGCTCCTGCCTTCGGCCCGCTCGGCGCTGCCGCCGCCGACGCGCGCCCACACGTGGATAGGGCCGGGTGGCCATGAGTCGATCACCGCATAGCGCGGCACCGTCAAGACGATGCCTCCGGCGGGGGATCGGCCGGCACCGGGATGGAGGGGGCGCCGTTTCCGCCCGCGGGTCCGTAGTGGCGTGCGCGGGGTGCTCCCATCCCGTCCGCCGTCGCCCCAGGCAGAGCCGAGCAGACGCGGCCCATGGCGTCCAGGTCGTTCGTACAGTGGCGCGCTCCACGTGGACGCCATGAACCACGCCTGCTCCACGGTGTGTGGGTCGACGGCGGACGGGATGGGAGCTGGGGTGAGTGGTGGGTAACGAATGGTGGTGAAAGTTCGGCTCGAAGGACGGGCGCACGAGCCCGCCCCAAGATTCCGCCGAACTAAGACCACCGCTTGATGATCTTTGCTGGACGCTCCGGGGCCGCCCACACCTGGATACGGATCTTCTCAGTGGTCTCGGAGCTCTCGTCAGAGTCGACATCGGCCTGAGCCGCCCGAGCCAAGTTGCTCCGGGACACGCGGACGCGGTTCCAGCCTCTCGGGACCTCGAACGTTGCCGCATCGGGGGCGTAGTCAGTGCAGCCCAGAACCATCAGGCGGCCCAACGACACATCGAGGCTGGCCTCAACGACGTGATCGAATTCCGAGCTGTCATCACTCGGCTCCTGAGGCAGGACGACGACAGTAACGGATACGTTGACATTGACCGACGTGCCGATGCCCAGCGCATCTGATGCAACCGCGAGGTGATCCACAATGGCCTGGTCAGTCCACGCGTCGCTTAGATCACCGTCTGAATCCGCATCGGATACGTGTATCTGGAAGTAGTCGGCGAAAAGGGTGAGCTCTGTCGTTGTCGTCATGGCGGCACAGTGCCATGCAGCACTGACAGCCGGAGATGCGGTAGCCGTCCACGGCCGCACCCTGGGCGAATCTGTCAAGTCCGCCCACGGTGGCTGACACCAACGCCTGACACCAACAGCCCCGAACAGCAGCGGTTGGCGTCGGACACCAGCGGATGGTCAGCCCAGGAGCACGGCATGTTGACCAACGTCACCAAAGCCCCATGATCGACCTGATAAGGATGAGGCCAGAGGTCCAAGTACGCGATGTCCGGGGGATGCGCGCATGACGGAGTACACGTGGCCGAACGGTGTGGGGGATCCGACGCCCGAGGACATACGACGGGCCTGGCCGGCAACCGTGACCGCGCTGCCAGTGGGCGCCGCCGTGACCGGCAAGGTCATCGGCCGACAGCCATTCGGCGTGTTCGTAGAGATCGACGGGGTGCCCGACGCGGTGGGCCTGGCGGAGATCTTCGGTTCACCGCCCGGAACCGTTCCTCCCCCACTGGGGTTCGCTATCAGTGGGAGCGTTGTCGATCACGCGGAGCGCAACTTCCAAGTCAGGCTCAGACTCGATGACTGGGGAGACGAGCGCGAGCCCCTCCCACTGGAGCCTAACGAGCGCCTTGGCGACCGCGAAGCCCTAAGCGGCTTTCTGAGGCGTCTTCGGCAGGACTATGAAGCGAGCGGCGACCAATGGGAGAACCGGACGCTGGGCAGCTTCCTGGAGGCTCTGGAAGCGTGGGTGGCCGATGCCCCAGGGTGGTACGCGAACCACGGCCAGGAGCTCCCGCCCGAGGGCGACTGGGCGTTCATGGCACGGGCCCTCAGCGCAGCGCGGTTCTACGAGTGACGCCGTGCCCCTTGCGTGCCCGATGAGGAAGCGGCCAACGGGAAACAGCGGGGAGTCTCGGCGAGCGGCCCGGGAACCCGCAGGTCAGCGTTACACCAGGTCAGGCCGGGGCCGCGTACGCGATCTTCCAAGCTGGTGCTCCAGGATCCTGAGCGCGGCGGCGCTAGCTTCGGGACAAGCAGACATACGCGCGCCGCCCCGTCTGAGACGCTGGGCAGATGCTCACTGAAGACGAAGCACGAGGGCTCGTTCTGGCGGAGCTCGCGCAGACCGAAAGAGCGACACGCCTGGAGCTCGCCATCTCCAGGGTTGAACCCGTGTCTTTCGGGTGGGTGTTCTACTGGTGCGCGCGACAGGACATCGGTCGTCCCGCCGGCTAACGGCCAACGCTCGGCGGGAACGGCCCTTTCTTGGGGGATCGGGAGCACGAGCGGCTTATCCGAGCTGCGACTAGCAGGCCCGTACCCCTACAGATCGCGGACTATGAGCGTCGGCTGCGGCGTGAGGCTCATGTCCAGAACGCGGCGGCGAAGCGTGCTGTACAGCAAGGAAGTACAGCAACCGCGGCAACCGTAGCCGTCCGCCACCAGCCTCCGACGGCCGACTGACCTGCCGAGCAGACCTCAGCGACCGCCCCGCCCGTAGTTCGCATCGAGGTGTGTCCCCAAGCCTCTCCACACCACCCGCGCGGGCATGCACATGGCGATGGCGGGAGCACGGGAAGCGCTTGATCTCGGGCCACAGCACTTGGCATGCGAGCGACATTTGGGCGAGTTAGCATGAGATTATGCTCTCGACGAGTTAATTACTGCTCAAGCGGGAAGACGGAGTCACACCATGTACATGATGCGCGAAGTCTACCAAGCTGAACGCGGGAAAGCGCCGGAGATCGTGGCGGCGTTCGAAACCCTCACCAAGGTGTTTGAAGAGGCCGGGTACACGAACCGGCGAATTTACGTCGATTACGCCGGTCCCATGGATACAGTCGTCTGCCAATGGGAATTCGATAGCCTCGACCAGTACTTCACCTTGGAGCGATCTTTCTTCGTGAATCCAGACGAGAACGCGCAGTCACTGATCGACACGTTTAACAACAACGCGGCATCCGGCTACAAGGAGATCTACGAGGTCATCCAGTAGCGGATCACCTGAGCGCCAGAAGGCACCGTCATCCGGCTGACGCCGTGGACTATCTGTGGACAGAGAAGCGCTCAGCGCTACGGCATGGGCCCATGACCCTCAAGAGCCAAGCGCCCTCCGGAGCCGTGTGCGCAGGTGCAAATTCGATCAGGCCACGCCCCTCCTTCTCCAGCGACTTTTGTGATCTTCGCGTTGGCTGCTGCCTCGTGGCCAGCCGCTAGCATCGGCCCATGACGTCACATCAGGCGAATGCCGCGTAGGTCCCCGCGCGAGCTGAGGGCCATGGTGCCCGGGCAAAGCGATGCCGCGGTGAGCACACTGCTCATCAGCGCGTGTCCTGGGCCGCCAACGTGTGCTGCCGTTCACACGTACCTCTTCGTCGACGGCCTCGACGTAGTCGCGCGCAGCGACAGCAGAATGGCCGGCCTCGATCCAAGTCGACTACTCCGCCCAGGCGGACCGCTCTATCCGACCGATATGCCATGCGCGGTGGATGTGGCAACCCAGGAGCAACCCGAGCCAGGGCCGGACAGGCTGACCATTCGGGTCCGACTCCGGGGCGAGACAGTCATCTGGTCCGACCTGATGTACCCAGGCCCCGATGACAGGCCAGTCGAGGAGGTTCGCTTCCGCCTGGAGCAGTACCTGGGCGAGGTCGGGCGGGCATACGCGGCTGTGACGGGCCATCTCAAGTCAGTAGCTCCGGACGAAGAGGTCGTGCCAGACCCGTGCCAGATCGTACGGGGAACACCGGGGAACCAGCCGACCTCGCACCATGCGCCAAGACCGCTGAGCCGCAGGTCAGCCACGGAGTAAGCCCCCAATGCCCTTAGCTTCCCAAGCTGAGGTCGCTACCTGGCAACAGATCGTTGCACAAGCTGAGTCCGGAGGCGGCGGCTCAGCCAGACATACGCAACCATGGCCAACGAGCCGCGCGCCATGAAGTCGGCCCACAATGGAAGAATTTGGGCGGCGCTGCCAGCCCCCCGGGCTCCCCACAGAAGAACGGTCGTGAGCACACTCGCCACCACCAGGACGAGCACGTAACTGACGCTGGCCGTACGGTTCCGACCAAGCCAAGTACCCAGCAGTCCCGAGGGGATCTGCACCACCACGTGGAAGCTCACGCAGCCGAACACGACAGCCAGGAAGATCATGAAAGGCGGCACGACCGCCGAAGGATCATTGGCCGGGGCTGCCCCGTAGGCGTCCAGAACCCAGACCGGTGGCACAAGGAAGGTGAGCAGCAGCAGCGCTCCGCTCAGATGCATAGCGGCGAGGTGTACTGCCGCTCGGCGGAGCACCGTCTTCGTACGCCTCGTTGTAGACGTTGACTCGCGATCTCCTGCCCTCACGATCCCCCCTCGACATCTCGTGCATGATGCCTCGCCCCGACACCGCGACACAGTACGTCGTACCACTCCTGCCACACCCACCCGTCTCACTTTCCGTCTCATTCAGCGCCGTTCACGGCCGTTCAGACGGGACCGAAGCCGGTAGCCACTCCTACGACCGACCGCCCATGAACGCAGGTGAACGCCCCCGCACGCAGCCCCACACCCCACCACCACAGTTGGAAAGCGTGTTGGGGGCAACCCCTCACGAGTTCGAATCTCGTATCCTCCGCCAGTGCCTCACCGGGCACGATGTCGAAGGGGCCTGCTGTTCGCAGCGGGCCCCTTCGACGTGTCTCAGCGCTCGTTGTCCTAGTTTTTGTCCACAGCCGGTGATTCCGGGGTTCCCCAGATCGCATCGGCGATCTTCCGGGCGACGTCCTTCAACATGACGTCGAGCACATGCAGGTACCTCGCCCGCATCCGTGCGGAGGTCCCCGGCTCCCATCCCATGATCTGGTCAATGACCCGGTCCGGGACACCGAGCAGCATGAGCACCGTGGCGGCCGTGTGCCGGGCGTCGTGAAGCCGGCCGTCCCGAACCCGTGCGTCCTCCAGTAGCCGCTTCCAGTCGTGGTAGTCCGTCTTCGGGCTCAACGGGCCACCCACGGCTACTAGGTGGCCGTTCGCGTCCACCTTGTGCCCGGTGTCGGCAAGCACCGCCTTGACCGCTTGGAGCCCGAGCACCTGGAAAGCCTGTACCGCCGGATGCAGAAGAACGGGGCCCGCAAGGCCGGCACGGCTCACCAGGCGCACCGCACCGCCCGGACCGCGCTCGGTGAGGCGGTGCGACGCGGCCACGAGGCCAAGAACGCTGCCGCTCTGGCGAAACCGCCACGAATGGAAGAGGACGAAACAGAGGTTGAGCCCTACTCCGTAGACGAGGTTCAGCGGTTGCTGCTGGAAGCCAACAAGCGCGGAACAGCGCCCGATGGATGCTCGCCCTCGCCCTCGGTCTGCGGCAGGGCGAGAAGCTCGGTCTGCGCTGGTCTGATGTCGACCTGGACAACGAGTACCTCAAGCTGCGCCGCAACCGTCTGCGTCCCAGGTACAAGCACGGGTGCCCGGAAGCCTCGCCGTGCGGTCGGGCGGCGGCGTTCGTCGTCGTAGCCGCCGGGGCCCACGGGTCACGGCCGCCGTTGCGGCGGCGGCGCAGCCACCGGGGTCGGCGCGGGAGCGGCAGCAGGGTCGGCGATCTACTTCGGCAAGGACGGCCGTTGGCACGCCCGCGTTCCGATGGGCTACAAGGACGACGGAACGCCGTACCGCCGGCACCCACCTGACGCGCCCGACGCGCAAAGAACGGAAAAGGTTCGCACCCGCCGGTTCTCCACCCTGATTTCGTGCCGTTACGACCCGAAGACGCTCGAAGTGCTGGAGAGTCGACGCGTCACCCCGCTGTATCGACACGAAGGCTGATCATGCGCGTCGCGATTGACACCCAGCCTGGTGGAGCGGCCCCCAACGAAGATTGGGCGGCCGGCACACCGACTCTCGCCGTTGTGCTGGACGGGCTCAGCACGGCGGGCCTGGACACCGGATGCCGTCACGGCGTGCCCTGGTACGTGGCGCATCTCGGCAGTCAGCTAGTCGCCGGACTGGCAGACCCGGGCACATCGCTGACAAGCGGTTTGGCGGGTGCTCTCGAACGGGTGGCGGCGTTGCATCCTGAATGCGACCTCGGCAACCCTGGAACGCCATCGGCCACGGTGGCGATCATCCGTGAGCGACAAGGTTTTCTTGACCACCTGGTGCTGGCGGACTCGCCCATCGTGTTCGAAGGTGCCCGGGGCTTCACGGTGCTCACTGACCTGCGGGTGGACGATGTCCTTCCCGAGCTACGGGCGGAAGTCGAGCGGTACGAGACCCGTACCGCGGAGCATCGGGAAGCGCTCCGCCGGCTCGTCACCGCACAGCGACAGACCCGGAACACGCCCACCGGCTATTGGGTCGCTGCTTCCAACACAGAAGCGGCAGCCCACGCCTTTGTCGGCAGCACCCCCACCGAGGACGTACGTGCCGCCGCCGTCCTCTCCGACGGCGTATCGCGCCTGGTCAGAGAGTACGGCACGGCCACCTGGTCGGAAGTCTTCACAACGCTTCGCGGCGGCGGACCACAAGAGCTGATCGCCACCGTCCGAAAGGTCGAAGCCACCGACCCGGCCGGGCGACGGTGGCCGCGCTACAAGTCCGGCGACGACGCTTCTGTTGTCTTCTGCCAGTGGTGATAGCCCTGTCGAGACTCGGATCCACCCATCTCGACCCGCCACCTGTTGTGGCTACTTCCACTGCACTGACGGCCCCCACCGTCATGAATTCTGCTCTCCTGAAAGCCACCAACGTGCCCGCTGCGCGTGGCCCGGAGATTCCGGGCCACCACTGCCCTTTCGGTCCTATACACCGCTCACTACGGGATCACTTGTCGTTGGTACCTGACTTGAGCGCACGGAGCCGCCTCATTGGCGGATTAGCTATATATCGTTCAAATTCCGGTATAGATATCGACGAGTCGGGCGGCAGTGCCTCATACCAAGCAAGGCCCCGGACATTGCAAGACTCACAAAGCAAACCTCTGACGCACCCTCCGCAAGCCTTCTCGTAGGTGCCACAGCAACTGTGGTCATGATCGATATGCCACGCCGCTAGCCCCTTGCCTTTATTGACTGACTGGGATTTGCATATGGCACAGGCGTATCCTTGAAAGTCTTCCAATTCCTTAAGCTGGTCAATCGTTATCCCGTATTTCCGCAGCCTGACAATCTGCGCATTGCAAGGCTTGCAATACGCCCGCCTAGTCCCTTTCCCTGCGGGAGAAAATTCGGATAGCGGGCACTCCTTCCCGCACGCAATACATACAAGAGCCCCCCGGGCGACCATCTCTTTGTATGCACTGGTCCCCCGCCTTGGACGCAGCCGTCGAAGCTCCTCCCCGCGCTTCCACTGCTGATAATGCCCGGTGCATAGCCCTCTGCCAATTGCAGGTTTGTCGCATTCCTCAAAATTGCATCTTGGGGCACGCTCTCGGCGTTCCTGACGGTAGCTCTGGAGTGCGTGTTTTTCGCAAAGACCGCGACTCCTATGCGGGCGGTCACATTCCGGAATTGAGCATCCGACATGCCCCCTAAACAACACGGGACGGAGTGATGAAAGCTCCCCACGGGTGCGCCACTGTTGATAATGAGCCGCACACAGGCCGCGGGTCGTGGAGGGGTTACCGCAGCCTTCGAAATAGCATTCCGGCTTCACCGGGGATACGAGCTGAGTGTAATGCTCACTGCACATACCTTTCACACTATGGGGCGCGGAGCATTCATCAATTTTACATACACCTATAGACGTGAGCGCCTTTCCGCGTCGCCGTTGTAGCATGTGTCCTTTACATAGGCCCTTCGAGTCGTGAGGCTCGACACATCCATCAAACTCGCATAGTCCGTGAGGTGATACATACCGCGCCTTCAGCGGGCGCAATTCTTTTCCTCTCCTGCGCTGCTCGGTATGTCCCGAGCACATTTCTCCAAATCTGCGCGGCTTTTCACATTTCCACTCGTCACCCGACGCCACGCATGCGGCACCAGGTTGGAGGCGAACACGTAGGGGCCTCAACGGTTCATTGCGCAATGACTGTCTATAGTGCGGCTCGCACATCCCTACAGACGACACAATCCTGTAGTATTTCGAATTTCGTGAGCAGACCCAGTCGTCGCCGGAGGCAGCACATCGCTCGACTTCGTACATCTCCACGGAAGGCATCCTAGGGCCGCAGGGAATCGCGTGAGCAGGATTACGGAAATCGGCACCAGAGTTGGGCCAACCTTGGAAAATGCAGCATCTTTACCAGTGGAGGCAAATCGGCGGGCTTACATGTGGCAGGCGAGCGCTCCCCCACCTGCGCTCCGGGACCCAGGTCGCGCTAGTCTCCTCGGTCTCGTTCAGCACTGTCCTTGTCCTGGTCTTTGTCCAGTGCGCCGACGGCCACCACCGTTCACCGCCGTACACGCACCCCGTCTGACCTGCCGCGCGAACCTCCACGAACGCCCCGAACGGCCACGCGGACAGCTGGAAGGTGGGTTGGGACTCGCGAGTTCCTCGCTGAAGCGCGTCACTACGGCCTCTTTTAGCGCCCGCTTCCAGCGTAAGAGGGGAGTTTAGTTGTCTATGGGTCCAGCGACTGCGTCGGCGAAAGGGGAGTGGCTCCTCGACTGCAACCTTCGCTGGTCAAGACGTCATCCTTGCTGATCGCGGCTATCAGGGCACACGGATACGTGCAAGGTCCCGCGCCAAGGCAGGTCGGAACTCAGAAACGCCTCGCAACGTACGTCGTTGGGTTGCCGGGGGGTGCCGGCAGCCTTTTCAGGGCCTTCTTGAAGAACATGAGTTCCTCGTGGCCTGAATCATCGCCCAGTTCTAGCTAGTACTAGCGAGGCTAGATGTCTCAACAGCCTCAGCCGCGCCCCCTGTCGTCCTCGAAGGGCGCCAGGACTACACCGGCCACGGGCACGCGGGGGACGGATCGAACCGCCTGCTCAGAAGGTCTGACAACGGCGCTCGTTGTCCTGGTCTTTGTCCAGCGCGCTGACGGCCGCCACCGTTCACCGCCGTACGCGCACCCCGCCTGACCTGCCCCGTGAACCCCCACGGACGCCCCCGTACGGCCACGCGGACAGTTGGAAAGCGTGTTGGGGGCAACCCCTCACGAGTTCGAATCTCGTATCCTCCGCAGCCGCCTGAACAGGCGAAACGAAGAGTCGGACCGCTCATTGCGGTCCGACTCTTCGGCGTGCCCTGGTTACTGTTTCGGTTGCATTTATAGGCGACATTTAGGACACGCCATCAAGCAGGGGAGACGCACGCTCACGCCCTATGGGGCGACCGGCGCAGACTGTGCGGAGCCACAGCATCTGACGGGATACCGTCCTGATGGACGCGCTGGGCTGAGCCGCCCTCCAGCAACCGCATCAGCCCCTCACCCCACCCGGTACCCTCGGATCACGCGGTACTCCACCGCTCCCCCATCCGCGAACTCCGCACTCGCCCGCAGCGACACATACCCCCCGGACACGGGCCGTCCAGGCAGCGGCATCACCCACGCGTCCCGCCCGGTCTTCGCCAAGCGCGCCTTCCGCCAGCTCTTCCCGTCGTCGTAGGACACCTCCACCGACACCGACCGCACCGCCGAAGCAGCCGCCCCCGGCTGTCGTACCAGCCGCATCGGGACGACCGGCAGCCCGCCTGTGTTGTTCTGGTCGACGACCGGCGCGAAGTCGAACGCCGAGAGGCCGAGCGCCGTCTCTCCGCCGCTCACCTCGCCCGAGCGGAAGGTCCAGGAGCCGCTGATGCTCGTACCTAGCCCGAAGCCCCCGCCTGCCGCGCTGCGTTCGGCGGAGTACTCCAGGCGGTAGGTCGCCTCGGCCGCCGGGACCGTGCCCGAGGCGTCCGTCCACGGGTAGTCCAGCTCCACGAGTTTCTGGTCGCCGTGGTAGAAGGCGACCCTGCTCGTGTCGTACGCCGAGTAGCCGGTGTGGCCGGCCTGGTCGCCTGCCATCGGGACGTTGAAGGACAGCCGGTTGCCGTCCCGGGCGACGGTCGTCGTGCGGCTGAAGCGCGGGCCGGGTACCGCCTTCTGCCACTCCGTCGTGTAGCGCTTGCCGGGCTTGTAGGTCTCGTAGTCCGTCAGGAACTGCGTCTGGAAGGTGCCGTCGGGCGCGTACTGGTTGTAGCGCGTCTCCCACATCGTGTCGTCGGCCTTGTAGTAGACGGTCCGGGGGCGACCCGGGGTGTCGAACCAGATGGCACCCGCCGACAGCGCGCTGCCGCCCTCCGGCGGGAAGCCGAAGTTGTGCGTGAACGCCCTCGACTGGCCTCCCGAGGTCACCGAGTAGTACTGGTGCTTCACCGTCGCCAGTTCGCTCTGCCGCACCACGTGGCGGAAGTTCGTCGGCAGGTGCCCCCGCTCGAACCACACCAGGACGTACTCGTACGGCGAGTCGTCGTACGTGCCCTCCGCGTTCTTCTTCGCCCAGAAGCCGCGTACGTCCGCCACCAGCGTGCCCTCGCCCGGGCCCACGTCGTCACCCAGCGCGACTGTGAACAGCTTGTCGTAGGAGTCTGCGATGGCCCGCATGCCGAAGCCCAACCCGTTGGTGAGTTCGCGGCGGAAGCCGACCGCCGCCAGGCGCAGACTCGCGTCCTTGCGCGGGAGGGTCGCCGAGACCGGTGTGGCCTTGCGCGCGTCGAGGACGATCTCGCTGTCGCCGGTCACCGTGAGGGTGGGGCGGACCAGCAGGGTCGTACTGCCGTCCGACGGTGTGACGACCGACGCGTTCACCGTGTAGCGGCCTGCCGGGAGGGCCACCGTGCCCGAGCCCGAGGGGTCGTACACGAAGCGGTAGACCGAGCCGTCGAGGCTTGTGATGTCGGTCCAGTAGCTTGCGGCCGGGTTGCCCGCGCGGTCGATGACCTTGACGTTCAGGTTGTGGGTGGGTGTGGCCTTGGTGATGGTCAGGGGTACGCGGACCGAGGTTCTGGTGGTCGTGTCCGTGCCCACCAGCGCGCCCTGGAACACCCCCGTACCGCTCTGTACGCGCGTGTCGGCCGTGACCGTCACCTCGACCGATTCGCCCGCCGGCACGGTCGCGTGCTCCGGGCTGACCGTGAACATGCCTGCCGGGGCGGGCGAGCCGTCCGGTCCGCTCACCTGCGCCGCCAGGTCCAGGTTCACCGGCTCCGTGCCGTCGTTGCGGTACGTCACCGTCCTGACGACCGGTGTGTCGTCGTCCGCCGGGGCGGCCTGGGTGCCCAGGGGCAGGGCCGTCGGTGTGGCGAGGACCGACTGGTGGACGGCTCTGGACACGTCGACCCGGCCCGCGCCCTGCGCGTTGACGTTCGCGCCGGGAGTCGCCATCGCCGATGCCATCAGTGCCGCCTTCAGCTCGGCCGCCCGCCAGTTCGGGTGCTGTCCGGCGAGCAGGGCAGCCGCTCCGGCCACGTGCGGGGTGGCCATGGAGGTGCCGGAGACGGCGGTGTAGCCGGGCTCGACCTCGATGTAGTCGCTGCCCGCGTGCGCGGCACGGGCGGCGACGATGTCCACGCCGGGTGCGGTGATCTCCGGCTTGATCGCGCCGTCCTCGCGCGGGCCCCGGCTGGAAAAGGACGCCATGACGTCCTGCTTGTCGACGGCGCCCACGGAGAGCGCGGCGTCCGCCGTGGCCGGGGAGTCGACCGAGCCGTCCGCGCCGCCGTCGTTGCCCGCGGCCACCACGAAGAGGGCGCCGGTCTTCGCCGTCAGCGTGTTCACGGCCTCTTCCAACACGTCCAGGCCGGGGGTGTCGTCACCGGCGAGGCTCATGTTGATCACCCTGGCGCGCGGGGCGGCCCACTCCATTCCGGCCAGGATCGACGACTCGGCGCAGTCGCGGTCGCTGCACACCTTCCCGACGATCAGCGAGGCCCCGGGCGCGACTCCCTTGTACTTGGCGCCGCCGCCCGCGACCGTCGACGCCACGTGCGTGCCGTGACCGACGTTGTCGTCGGCGTCGGGCGCGTCCGTGAAGTTCACGGCCTCCGTGACCCGTGCGGCCAGGTCGGGGTGCGTCGCGTCGATCCCGGTGTCGAGGACCGCGACGGTCACGCCGTGCCCGTCGTATCCCGCCTGCCACGCCGTCGGCGCACCGATCTGCGGCACACTCCGGTCCAGGGCGACCTGCCGTTTCCCGTCCAGCCACAGCTTCGCGACACCGCTCGCGGCGCGCAGTCCGGTCGTACGGCTGCCCGCGGTCACCCCTTCCCAGAAGGTGCCCGCCGTCTCCTTGCCCACGGCCACCGCCGCTCCGTCGACGGCGCGCAGGGCGCGGGTCACCCGGGCTCCGTCCGCGGCGCGCAGACTGCGGCTGCCGAGCGTCGCGTCGGTGTACGTCACGATCACGGGCAGTTCGGCCGTACTGGCGTCGTCGTACCCGGCCGCGACCAGTCCCGTCACGTCGAACAGCCGCTCGTCCACCTGTCCGCCGGTGACCAGGCGCAGTGCGTCGTTCGGTACGACGTATTGGTGGCCGTCGCGCTCGAACTGCTGGAAGCCCGTCGCCTCGCGGCCCGGTCCGGGCTCGATGGCCACACCGGCGCCCGACAGATCCACGCGGTCGCCGGTGACGAGGGTGACGCGATGGGTAGTGGCATCCTGCGGTCCGGTTCCGCGGGTCCAGGTGGGAACGGCGACGGTGTCGGATGCGGCGGAGGCCGGCGTGGCCGCCGCAACTCCCTGGACCAATAAGGCAGTTATCAGTGTGCCGGCCAGTTTTCGAGACATGCGGGACATACGACCTCCCCTGTGCCGGTGGTGACTCCGGTTGCGGTCGACTGTCCCGTCGGAGGCGATCTTCCGGATACTCCCAACGGCCCATAACATCGCGCTATGGATCTGGAGGTCCGCCACTTACGCGTCCTGAACGCGATCGCCGACGCCGGCTCCATCACCCGTGCCGCGGCGGTCCTCGGCTTCACCCAGCCCGCCCTGACCGCCCAACTCCAGCGCATCGAGCGCATGTTGGGCGGTTCGCTGTTCGTACGGGACGGCAGCGGCTCCCGGCCCACGGCGTTCGGCGCGATGGTGCTGGCGCACGCGCACGGCATCCTCACGGCACACGAGGACCTCATGCGTGACGTACGGCAGCGGGGCCCCGAGGACTCCGACCTGACCGCCCTGCGGCTCGGCTCGGTCCCCGGCCCGCTCACCGCCGTACTCGTGACCACCGCGCGGCACCTGCTCCCCCGGGCCGAGATCACCCTGCACACCTGCGACACGGAGGAGGAGCAGCTCGAACTGCTCGCCACTGGCCGACTCGACTTCGGCCTGGTCGTGGACTACCCGGAGTACGAGCTGACGTTGCGCCCCGGGCTCAGCGACGCCCTCCTCGCCGTGGACCCCGTCTTCGTGCTGATCTCCGAACGGCACCCGCTCGCCGCCCGCCCCGACATCCCTCTCTCCGCCCTCTCCGGCGAGGCCTGGTTCGTCGGAGAGAACAAGGACGTACGGATGCGGGCGCAGTTCCGGGTCGCCTGCCGACGGGCCGGGTTCGTCCCGCGCCGGGTGCAGCGGCTGAGCGCGAGCGTGGTGTTCCCGCTGGTCGGGCAGGGGCACGGGGTCGCTCTCGCGCACCCGCTGGTGACCGAGCGCGAGGGTGTCGTCGTACGGCCGCTGGCCGGGGACCCGATGGGTGTGCGGCAACGGCTGGTGTGGGCGGCCGGCAGTCCCCTCGCCGAGCATGCGCCGGTGCTGCACGACGCGCTCACGAAGGCGTACTGGGCGGAGGTGCGGCGGGCGGGGGACTACTGGGAGTGGCTGGAGGGGAGGGGTCTGCTGCCCCCGCCCCTCTGACCCTCTGGCCCCGGCGGGGTGCCGTTCGCGACGGACACCGAGGAGATCGTCGCCGGATACGCGAAGCACCTGTCGTACAGCGACGTCCGCCAGCCTCGCCGATGCCCTCGACACCGGTGCGGCCATCACGGTGGAGTACATCGCCAGGGAAGCTCTCATCAAACAGGGAATGCATCGCAGCGCGGGTGCGGTGGATCTCGCCGTCGCCGCGACGGCCGAGCTGCAAGGGCTCACCCTCCTGCACCGCGACCACGACTTGGCCTGCATCGCGGCAGTGATCGGCCAGGCTCTCCAGTGGTACGGCCCGGAGAGCGGCAAACAGGCGGGCGATGGTTGCAGTTCTGGTTGCGTTCACCTCCGTACAGCACCGTTCAGGAGCCCCACCCACCACAACCGCACCGTCCCCGTCGCCGGAGCGGCGGCCGGGGTGCCGACGAGGGCGGGGAGCGCGGCGAGCCGCTGAAGGCCCCGCCGACGCCTCCCGAACCAGTGCCGGGGCAGATGGTATCGATGGCGATAGTATCTCTGCCGATACTATCGCCATCAGGAGTTTTGCCATGCGTCGTTTCATCGGGCGGGACCGCGAGCTGAGCGTGCTCGGCAACGCCTTGCAGGGGGTTCGCGATGCCGTCGGGTCGGCGAAACCGGGGCAGTGCATCCTCATGCGGGGAAGACGACGGGTCGGCAAGTCCAGCCTCGTCGAGGAGTTCCTCCGGCGTACCGGGACGCCGTACCTCTTCTTCACCGCGGCGGGTGGCACAGCGCAGGACGAATTGTCGGAGCTGCTCGACGCCGTCGCCAGATCCACCCTGCCGGAGCGGGGACTGTTCTCGGAGGAGACCCCGGCGCAGTGGAACGCGGCATTCAGGCTGCTTGCGGAGATCCTGCCCGACGACAGCCCGAGCGTGGTCGTCATCGACGAGGTTCCGTACCTCATGGACCGTGTCGACGCCTTCGAGGGCATGCTGCAACGGGCATGGGACCGCCTGCTCAGCCGCAAGCCGGTCGTTCTCCTCCTGGTCGGGTCCGACCTGTCGATGATGGAGGCGCTGAACAGCTACGACCGCCCCTTCCACCAGCGGGGCCGCGAGATGGTCGTTGGGCCCCTGAACCCGGCCGACATCGGCGAGATGCTCGACCTGCCTCCGGCGGCCTCGTTCGACGCCGCTCTGATCACCGGCGGTCTTCCACTGATCTGCGCCGAGTGGCGGCCCGGAGCTGATGTCTGGGAGTTCCTCCGCGACTCGCTGGACAACCCGATCTCGGCGCTGCTCGTCTCCGCCGAACGCTCACTTGCGGCGGAGTTTCCTCCGCAGGCGATGAGCAGGGAGGTCCTGCGGGCCATCGGATCCGGGGAGCGAACCTTCACCAACATCGCTCGCGCGGCGGGCGGCATCGCCCACACCACTCTCACCCGAGCCACTGACGTCCTGACCGAGAAAAGGGTCGTGGCCGCCGAGCTGCCGCTCTCGCTGAGGCCGTCGAAGGAACGCCGCTACCGGGTGGCCGACCCCTACCTGCGCTTCTGGCTCGCGTTTCTGGATCCGCACATGGCGGAGATCGAGCGGATGCGGGGGGACCTCACCCTGAGCCGGATCAAGGAGCAGTGGACGAGCTGGCGGGGCCGCGCGATCGAGCCCCTGGTCCGGGAATCCCTCGCCCGCCTCCTCCCGGACGGGCCCCTGCCCGCCGCCCCGGCGATCGGCGGGTACTGGACCCGCGGCAACGACATCGAAATCGACTTGGTGGGCGCCGACCGGCAGCCGGTGGCCAAGCAGTTGCTCTTTCTCGGCTCGGTCAAGTGGCTGGAGAACTCCGCGTTCGACAGCCACGACCTGGCCGCACTGCAGAAGCACCGGGCAGCGATCACCGACGAGCCGGTACCGCTCGTGGCGGTCTCCCGCAACGGGGTCGGTTGTTCCGGCCTTCAGGCGGTGTACGGCCCCGAGGCACTGCTCGGCGCTTGGCGCAGGGCATGAGCAGGAACTGAGCTCCATTCCGCCGCAGGTCAGGACACGGCTATCGATCCCGAACCCCCCAGACGAAGACGCCCGGTGTCCGACGCGCTGCCTGCGTGAGGTTCGCCCAGCCGTGGATCAGGTGTCCGTCTCCGGGCCCCAGTGCTCCGGCCCCACGCCGCGCCAGTCGATCCATGGCGCCTCTGCGACTTCCGCCGGGTCGATCTCCAGTCCGGCTCGGCGGAGGAACTCGGTGAGGTCCACCACGTTGTGCGCCAGGCCGAGGATCTCGCCGTCCACGCGCACACGCCGGCCGCCCGAAGGCGACGGTGGATGCACGATCACACGGATCGGTCCGAACATGCCTTCAGGATCATCCGGGATGTACGGCCCCGCACTCCGGCCCGTCATTCGAGGATCCCCAGCCCGGTGTCGGGGCGGCAGCAGGCGCACGCCCCCGGTTGCGCGTCCGTCGACGCCGAGCGTGCCTCCCGCGGCCAGGCGGAGACCGCCGCTCGCTCATGAAGCCGGTCGTGTCGCACGGTCCCCGTCTCTTCCTCAGCGAGCTGTGGTTCGTTCATGTGTTCGATTCAAGCATCAAGCCGGGTACCCCGTCGATGTGACTGCAGCGATAGTTGGCCAGTCGCAGTGGTACCTGGCCCCGGAGGCGCCGTGGTGACCCGTTCGCCCCTGACGGTTCAGCCATCGGACTCGCCACGGCACCGTGCGGGGCGACGGCCGCCGGATCGACGTGCTGGTCGCGAACGTCGGGACCGCCGAAGTCGCCAGGCTCGAAGACATCACCGACGAGCACTTCGACGGGACCATATTCAGCCACCCATCAGTTGCCCGGGCAGAGGTTCGCCGAGCCGCGAGTGCGGCTCACGGCGGGCGCGGTGAGGAGTCGAGCACCACGAGACGGCCCCAGCTCCAGGTCAGTCGTCATCCGCACCCGGCGCCGACGCCGGAACAGCCGCCGGACCGGACCGGAGCATGGCCCGGTAGAGGTCGTCATGCTCGGGCGGGGCGGGCAGCGGGCCGCGGGCCGGGGCCTCGAAGTGCGACCGAGGAGAAGGCATGACGGAGGGCGGTCCCCCGCCGGGAGTGGGCTCGGCGGGGGACCGGTTTCGTGCGCTACGACAGCCGCAGCGTCGTCCGGTCGCTGTTGGTGCGCGGGACGTACGCCTGCTTCCACGTCCAGGCGGCGTCACCGCGCTTGTAGTGGAGCTCGACCGACGCGTTCTTCTTCCACCAGTAGTTCCAGCCGGTGGCGCAGGTGTGCGCGTTGGCCGTCCAGACCGGGGAGTCGTCCCAGTCGTTGAACTGGTTGTAGCCCTTCACCCAGAACCTGATCTGCACGGGGGAGTCGTTGCAGAGCTCGATCTGGGTGGCCGCGACGCCGTCGGCGTGGGCCGTCGCGGGGATCGCCAGGGTGCCGAGGACGGCACTCACGGCGAGGGCGGCCAGGGTGGCCTTGCGGCGGAGAGCGTGCATGGGAGGGGCACCGGCCTTTCGTTCAGGGGTGTGGGGTGGGGTTGGGTGGGGTGGGGTTCAGCCGAGCAGGCCCTCGGAGCGCAGCCAGTTCCTGGCGGCCCGGGCGGGGGTCTCGCCGGCGGCCACCGAGGAGGTGAGCGCGGCCAGTTGTCCCGTCGTCAGCTCGGAGTTGACACGGGCCAGCGCCTTGCGGGCGGCGAGGCCCGCGTAGGGGGCGGCGGCCAGGGGGAAGACGTGCTCGGGCGGGACGACCTCGTCGGGGTCGCTGAGGACGACCAGATGATCGCGGGCGATGACGGGGTCCGTGCCGCGCAGGACCAGGACGTCGGCGGTCGCCGATGTGTCGGCGGGGGTGAGTGTGACGCCGTAGGCCTTCTTCAGCGTGCCGGCGGTCGGGGCGTCCGGGTCGCCGGAGGCGGAACCGCCCAGGGTGAGGCGGCCGCCGGTCCCGCCGAGGTCGGTGAGGCCGCTCAGCCCGTGGCGCCGGGCGGTGGCCCGGGTGACGGCGAGGACGACACCGCGCTCGGCGGCGGCCGGCGGCAGCGCGACGATGCCCGGGGGCAGCGCCATGCTGAGCGTCGCCGCCATGTCGCCCGGCATCGTCTGGCCGCCCGGCAGCGCCCGCAGCAGGGTGCTCTCGTAGGCCGGCGCGAGGCCGATCTCGCCCTCGACCACGGCACGGGCGGTGTCGACGGGCGAGGCGTAGACGGTGGTCGCCGTCCTCACCTCGACCCCCGCGGCGGTGAGGAGTTCGCCGTAGAGGGCCGCCATGACCCGGCTCTCGGCGGAGCTGTCGGTGCCGATCACCGCCGGGCCCTGGGCGTCCGCGTACACGCTGGTCGTGCCCTGGCCGTTCGGCTCGGTCCCGCAGGCGGAGAGCGCGAGGAGCGAGCAGAGGGTGAGGGCGAGGACGAGGGCGCGCAGTGGGGGATGCAGGGATGACATCACGGGATGGACCGCCCCGCGCTCAGCGGCAGTGCGCGTTCCACTCGCCGGAAGTCATCTTCGCGTCCCTGAAGTTGACGTAACCGGCCTTGGGGTTGTCCTTGTTGAAACCGGACGACTTGTAGTTGTTGACGTACCAGATGTAGTGACCGTAGTAGCGCTTCGGGAAGTGGAGCTCGTACCAGCCCTCGGCCTGCTGCTTGGCGGTGCCGCGCTCGATCCAGCCCTTGGAGCCGGCCGGGATGTTGAGCGTGTTGCTCTCGGTGTCGGTGTGCGACACCTCCCAGGAGTGGCCGTAGCTGACCTGGACGGACGCCTCGTAGACCTTCCAGAACCCGACGGTCGCGGTGATGGCGACGCCGACCGAGTTGGTGGCGCCGGTGGTGTCCGCCCAGTCGATGCGGTGCTGGTTGGTCTGGCTGCCGCAGTTGTACGCGGTGGTGCCGACCTGGTGCTTCGGGCCGGTGTACGTCCAGTAGCTCGTCGGGTGGAACTCGCAGAGGTCGACCGACCTCGTGCCGCACTGCTCCAGCAACTGCCGGGTGGTGGGGCTGTCGGCGGCGAACGCGGACTGCGGGGCGGCCAGCGCCGTGGCGCCGAGGGTGAGGGCGGCGACCGCCCCGGCCGTGCGGGAGAAGCGCGGGGCGGAACCGTTCTTGCGACGCGCGAATTCCATCGAGAACTCCCTGGGGGAATGCGAAACGCTGGATGGGGGGTGTTTCGCCGGCCCTCATGGGGTGGGAGGGCCGGCGCGGTCACCGCCGCGCACCGCGCCATACCGGGGGGTGGATGGGCGGTGCGGCGGACCGTTCAGCGAACACACTCGGGGGTGCGGAATTGTTGAGCAATGCAGGTCAGGGGGGTAAACAACCGACGTGCGAGGGGCGCGAGCCGCCGACCGGCGGTCCGGGGCGGCGGCCCGGGTTCGCGGGGGTGCCGCATTGCCCGCCGGGGTGGAGGCCGCCCGTGTGAGAGCCGCAGGAGCGGAGGAGGCCGGTGTGGGGGCGGCCGGTGTGGGGGCGGCCGGTGTGGGGGCCACGGGAACGGGGGCCGCCGGGGAGGAGGCCGCGGGAGCGGGTGGCTGTGGGCAGAGGCGGCGGTAGGGCACCTCGGGGAGGTAGGTGTGCCATTCCGAGCGGGTGAGGGTCGTACCAGCGCGGGCGCAGAGCTGGGCGACGACCCGCGCGGGATCGATGGCGTACGTCTGGACGGGGACGTGGACGCCGCCGGCGTGCACCGATCTCCCGTCGGCGCTGAAGGCGAGCGAACTGATCGCGTCGCCGGGGGTGTTGAGGCTGCCGCCGAGGGGCTGGCGGGTCGCGGTGTCCCAGAGCCGGAGCGCGCCCGAGCCGTATCCCACGGCCAGGGTGCGGCCGTCGGGGCTGAAGGCGAGGGCGGTGACCCGGGCGCAGGGGGCGCAGTCGGCCGCGGCGGGGACCGCCGGGAGGACGGCGGCGCGGTGCCGTACCGAGGTGCCCTCCCATACGGAGACGGTGCCGAAGGCGCCGCCGGTCGCCAGATGGCTGCCGTCGGCACTGAGCGCGAGGACGGCGGGGCGGTCCCCGTCGGCGAACGGCACCTCGGCGTCCGACCCGAAGGGCAGGGCGGCGGGCCGGCCGGAGAACCCCGAGCTCAATGCCCCCTTCAGCGCCGAGGCCAGGGCGGCCGGCTCGGCGGTGCGGGTGCCGCGGGCGGTGTCCCACACCTCTCCGGCGAGCGGGCGGGTGGCCGTCGGCCGGTGGGAGACCAGCAGGTCGCGGCCGTGGGGCGTCAACGCGATCGACCGGACCGCGGAGCCGAGGCGGAGCGCGGCCCGTTGCCGGTGACCCGGCACGTCCCAGACGACGAAGGGGGCCGCGCCCCGGACGCCGTAGGCGAAGGCCTTGCCGTCGGGGCTGAACGTCATCAGGGGTCGGTCGGCCCCCGACACCCGCACCGGCGGTGGTTGGGCCACGACGTGGCCGGTGCGGGTGTCGCGCAGTTGGAAGCGGTAGCCGTCGGCGGTGCGTTCGGCGCCGGCCAGGAGGCGGCCGTCCGGGCTCAGGAGCCGCAGGGCGGCCGGTCGGGCCGGCCAGCGGGCGGTGAGCGGGGCCGTGAGGTCGAGGGAGTGGACGGTGCCGGCGGACAGATAGCGGAGGGTGGGGGTGACCGGATCCCAGGCCAGGGCGGTGACGGGCGCGTCGGTCGGCGAGCGGCGGAACACCGGGACGGGCGGGGTTTCCGGGGCGGGAGCCGTCTCCGGGTCGTAGGCCGCATCCGGGTCGTAGGCCGCATCCGGGTCGTAGGCCGCATCCGGGACCGCCGGAGCCGCCGGGTCCCCCGGAGCCGCGGGCGCCGCCGGAGCCGCCCGGGTGGGCAGGCGCCAGACGCCGACGTCCGTTCGGCCCGCTGCCGCCAGGAACGTTCCGTCGAGGGTGAAGGCCAGGTGCTGGACGTCGTCCGGGGCGGTGAGGTGGGCGAGTTGTCTTCCCGAGCCGGTGTCCCAGACGCGGATGCCGGTGTCCAGGACGGCGGCGAGGCGGTGGCCGTCCGGGCTGAAGGTCACCGTCGTGGGTGAGCAGTCGGGAGAGCCGGCCGTCCCCCATCCCCCGGGCAGCGCGCGCCGCCCGGCGGTGTCCCACAGCGTGAGCGGGTCCCCGGTCCGGCAGGCGGCCACCAGGCGGTCGTCCCCGCCGGGGATCAGCCGGGTGCCGGGAGCCGTGCCGCGCTCGAAGAGGACGTGGTCGTCGGCGAGTGAGCGCAGTTGTGTGCCGCTCCCGCCGACGACGACGTAACTGTGCCCGCCGGTCCCGAAGCCGAGGACCGGACCGGAGGCGGCCGGAAGGTAGCCGGAGGACAGCCGCCACAGGCGCTGCCCGGTGGCGTCGGCCAGGGCGAGGGTGCGGCCGTCGGGGCCGACCGCCGTGACCGGGAGGTCCGGCAGCCGTCCGGAACCGGTGCGGCGGTGGGTCGTGACGTCCCAGGCGGTCCACCGGCCGGCGCCGGCACTGAGCAGGGTGCGCCCGGAGTCGGTGAGGAAGACCGGTGTGCCGTCGCCCCGCACCGGCGCGGTGAAGGCGTCGCGTTCGGGTGCGGCCAGGGCGTCGAGCAGGGCCGCGCGGCTCTCGGGCAGCGGGGCGAGCCGCCAGGCGGCGATGCTGAGCAGGGCGCTCGTGCGGGGGTCGGTCGGCTTCGCGCGGCCCGCGAGGGCGGCGGCCTGGCGGGCGACGGCCCGGGTGTGTTCCCGCTCGGCCGTGGCGCTCTGCTCCCAGGCGGCCCGACCGGTGGTCAGCGCTCCGGCCACGACGACGGAGAGGGCGACGACCAGGCCGCGGGTCAGCCGGCGCATCCGGGCGGCGGTCCAGCGTCCCATGGCGTGGTCGACGCGGGAGGCGCTGAGGAAGGCCCGTTCCGTGGCGGTGAGATCGTCGTCGTGGCGGTCGCGGGTGAACAACGCGTCGGCCACGGCGAGCCGGACGCCCCGGTACAGGGTGCCGGGGTCTCGGTCGTGCTCCTGCCAGATCCGTGCGGCCTCGCCGAGATGGCGGTGCTGGCGCAGCCGCTCGCGGTTCTCCTCGATCCACCCCTGTAACCGGGGCCAGCCGGTGATCAGGGCCTCGTGGGCGAGTTCGACGTGCTCCTCGTCGAGGGTGACCAGCCGGGCCCGTTCCAGTCGTGGCAGCACCGTGGGCACCTCGGGGTCCGGCCACTCGCGCAAGTCCGCGCGGCGGACCGGGCGGCGGGTGTCGGGGGTGCCGTCGCCCGGGCTGACCAGGGCCAGTAAGAGCCGTCGGGCGGTCTCGGCCTGGGCCGGGGAGAGCCGTCCGTACACCTCCTCGGCCGCCGCGGCGATCGCCCCGTGGACCCCGCCGGTCGCCTCGTATCCGGCGAGCGTGAGCACGCCGCCGCGCCGGCGCCGCCAGGTCTCCCGCAGTGCGTGCGAGAGCATCGGCAGCGCGCCGGGCCGGTCGGCGACCTCCTCGACGATTCGTGCGGTGAGTTCGCGCTCCACCCTGAGGCCCGCCGCGGCGGCCGGTCTGA
Organism: Streptomyces sp. NPDC049687; assembly: GCF_044465285.1. Lineage (NCBI taxonomy): Bacteria > Bacillati > Actinomycetota > Actinomycetes > Kitasatosporales > Streptomycetaceae > Streptomyces > Streptomyces sp. NPDC049687. The sequence goes on along the minus strand of NZ_JBITLN010000003.1, from coordinate 848,431 downwards.
CCACTGCTTCCCGCAATTCCGTCCGGGACATCGGCCGGACGATCAGGCTGTGGTGGCGCAGCGCCTCGGCGAGTTCGGGGTGTTCGGTGCAGCGGCCGTAGAAGTTCTGGCCCACCGCGACGATCACCCGCAGTCCGGCGGAGGCCTCCCGGGCGGCCAGGAGCCGGTCGACGAACCGCCAGCGGTCCGCCCGGTTCCGGCACAGCGTGAAGATCTCCTCCAACTGGTCTACGACGACCCACCGTTCGGGCCCGTCCCGGCCGGGGGCGAGTAACGCGTCATGGGTGGCGAAGGGCCGGGCGCCCGGGGTGATCAGCCGGAGGCGCGCGTCGCAGCCCTTCTCCCGCACCACGGTCTCCAGCCGGGGCATCAGCCCGGCCCGCAGCAGCGAGGACTTGCCGCTGCCGGACGCGCCGAGCAGCACGGCGAACCGGTGCTCCCGCACCAGCCGCAGGGTGTCCTCCACCAGCCGCTCCCGGCCGAAGAACAGCTCCCGGTCGCCGGGCTCGAACCGGGCGAGGCCCTGGTACGGCGACTCCCCCTCCCGGCCTTCGCACGCCACCGTCTCGTCGGCCGCCGCCTGCCAGCGCCGTTCCCATACGTCCGGATCGGCGCCGCAGGCCTGCGCGTAGGCGCGCACCACGGCCGAGGACGGCAGCCGCTCGCCGGAGGCGGCACGGGAGAGGGCGGTCACGGAGAAGCGGGCCCGCTGGGCCATCACACGGTACGAGGGGGAGCCGGCCTCCCCGCGCAGTGCCCGCAGCTCGTGCGCGAAGCGCTGTACGGGCCCGGCGTCCGGATCCACCGGCCGCTCAGGCCTCCCCACGCCGCCACCTCGCCTGTGCCGAAAGGAAAAGGAGGGTTCTCTGGGGCACGGGCAATCGCAGGCGCACGGGCGGTCGCTTTCACAAGGCGGCGGACGACCGGAGAGCGGGCCCCTCTCACGGAAACTTGAGGGTTAAAGTACGGGGGCGGCCCCCGCACAGCAACCGCTTCCACCCTTTCTCCACACGCCTCAGCGCTCGATGAGCACGTCCTTCGTCTCGCTCACCTGGTCGATGTCCGACACCCGGATCGTCGCCTTCATCTCCCAGGTGCCCGGGATGGGCAGGTCGAGGTCGTCGGAGGCCCAGTAGCCGCCGCGGTCGGTGACTTTGGCGTCGAGGGGGCCGATGTCCTGGCTGGGCAGCGTGAAGGACAGCCGCAGTTCGGGGATGGTGACGAAACCGCCGTCGGGGCCGTAGACCACGGCCTGCACCGAGTTGCCGCCGACCCGGCCCGGGTCGAGGGTGACCTGCACCTTGCCGCGCAGTCCGGGCTTGCCGAGGTCGAAGGGGATCGTCGTGACGGAGGCGACGGGCAGTCCGGCCGACTGCTGCGTGGTCGCCGCCTCGGCCGCCGCCCGGCCCGGCAGGGTGCCCGTCAGGATCGTCGTGAGCACGAGTACGACGACGGAGACGGCGACCTCCAGAAGCACCGACCGCCGCAGCGCACGGCTGTGGGCGGCCTCGGCGGGGGTCAGACGCCGACCGGCGGCAGGAGTGCCGGGTGGCTCGGCGGGCAGGGGCGCGCCCGTGGACTCGGAGGAGCCGCCCGCGTCCGCGAGGGAGGCGTCGCCGGCGTCCGCGCCGGAAGCGTTGCCCGGGTCCGCGCCGGAGGGGTCCGGGGAGGACTCCTTCTCGGCCGGTCGGCCGCCCACCCGCGCCGGCTCCAGCACCTTGGCTTCCTTCTCCGCGGCCGTGTCCACCGTCACCGTCTCCTTCGCCCTCTCCCTCGTCACGTTCCCCTGGCCGGTCACGGTGGCTCTCGACCACGCGCCCGCCGCCAGCAGCAGGGCCACCGCGGCCAGCTTCGCGAGCAGGATGCGTCCGTACGTCGTCCCGGTCAGCGCCGAGACCGAGCCGAGGCCGCGCCACGACTGGTAGACGCCGGTCACGACCAGGACGATCACCGCGACCCCGGCCAGCCGGGAGAAGCGGATGACCACACGCGAGGGCACGGACGCGCGGGGCAGCAGGGTGAGCAGGGCCACGAGGCCGCCCAGCCACACCGTCATCGCCAGCACGTGCAGCACCGAGGAGGTCATCGCCAGCGGCACCTGGATGCCGGCCGAGGCGTGTTCGGCGGCCGCCCAGGTCAGCGCGAGGCCCACCGCGAGGACCGCGCCCGCCGCCAGGGCCGCGCGGGACGGCTCCGGGCGCCTTCGCTGTCGTAGGAGAACGGCCGCCGCCGCGGCCACCAGCAGCAGGCGCGCCACCAGGGCCAGGCCCGGGCGGCCGTCCAGGGTGCGGGTCAGGCCGGAGGGGTCCAGGGCGTCGGCCGGGCCGGTGCCGGCCTCGTAGGGGGCGCGGAGGAAGAACAGGAACACCGTCGAGCCGGCCAGGGCCCAGCCCCCGATCAGCAGCGGCCTGCGCAGCGGGCGGGTGTCCGGCGGACGGCAGACCACGACGAAGGCCGCCGTGCCGACGAGGAGTGCCGCCGCGACGTACGCGAGGTAGCGGCCGATGTTGTAGAGCCCGTCGGTCGCCGGGTCCTCGGTGGCGTCGGACGGCAGCACCGCCATGGTCGGGGAGGCCTTGCCCACGGAGAAGGTGAAGGCGCCCGACACCGGGTGGCTGTCGGCCGACACCACCCGCCAGGCCACCGTGAAGGTGCCGGTGCCGAGCTTCTTCGGCACGGCGACCCGCACCGTGTCCGCACGGCCCTCCGCGTGCCCCGACTCGCCCAGCTTCACCCGCTGGTTGTCGGGGTCGAGGAGGCGGAAGGAGTCGTCGAGCAGGCCTACCGACTCGGTGAAGGTGAGGGTGATGCTTCGAGGGGAGGTCTTGACGACGCTTCCGTCGGCGGGATCGGTGGAGCGGAGGGCCGCGTGCGCCGAGGCCGGTCCGCCCCCGAGGAGGAGCAGGACCAGCACGGTGCCCAGCAGCACCAGCCCCTGAAGCCGCCTTCGCCCACTGCCGTGTCGTCCGCCATCGCGCCCTTCGCTCACGTCACCTGCTCCGTCTTGCCGAGACCCGAGAATCGTGTGCTCGCGGTTACGTACGCATGCACACGGCATCCGGTTCACCACGTCGGCCGCGCCGACACCCCGCCGTCCACCACCAGGTCGTGGCCGGTCACCCAGGACGCCAGCGGCGAGGCCAGGAACACACAGGCGTCGCCGACGTCCTCCGGTCGGCCCAGCCGGCCGACCGCGACCGCCTCCCGCCACCGCCGCACCCCCTCCGGCCACGCCTCGGCCAGCCCTTGACGATTGATCAGACCCGGCGAGACGGTGTTGACCCGGATGCCGTACGGCCCGTACTCCTGCGCGGCCGCACGGGCGTGCATCACGACCGCCGCCTTCGAGGCGGAGTAGTGGGCGTGGGCCGGTGCGGGCATCCGCGCCTCGACCGACGCGATGTGGGTGACGGTCCCGCCGCCCTGCCCCCGCATCACCTCCGCCGCCGCCTGCGTACAGGCGAACACGCTGGTCAGATTGGTGTCCACGACCGCCCGCCAGTCGTCCGCCGTCATCCCGGGCAGGTCCTGCACGGGCTGCACGCCCGCGTTGTTCACCAGCGCGTCCAGCCGTCCGCCGCCCCACTCGGCGGCCTCGGCGACCAGCCTGCGGCACTCGTCCTCGACGGTGAGATCGGCGCCCGGCAGGAGGACGGCCCGGTCGCCGATCTCCGCCGCGAGTGCCCCTGCCGCCGCCACCGCCGTACGGCAGTGCAGGGCCACCGCCGCACCCTCCTGCGCGAACCGCAGCGCGATGCCACGGCCGATCCCGCCGCCCGCACCCGTGATCAGGGCCACCTGGCCCGCCAGCAACGTCATGGACGGCACAGTCCCGCGATCTGTGCGGCCCGCTCCGGATAACGCGCCGTCAGCGCGTCCGCGTCCCCGTGTTCGTAATCCCCGTAGGTGAAGCCGGGGGCCATCGTGCAGCCGAAGAAGGTCCAGGCGCCCCGGGTCCGCGCGCCCATCCAGGTGTGCGCGGGGACCGTGAGCTGCGGTTGCTGCCCGCCGAGGACGTCCGGGCCGAGCACGGCCGTACGGGAGCTGCCGTCGGGGGCGAGGAGCAGCAGCTCCAGCGGGTCGCCGAGGTGGAAGTGCCAGATCTCGTCGGTGGGCAGGCGGTGCAGGGCGGAGTAGTCGTCGGCGGTGAGCAGGACGAGGATCGCGGTGCCGGCGGGGCGGCCGTCGGGTCCCTCGGCCCCCGCCCAGGTACGGCGGAACAGACCGCCCTCGCGGGGGATGGGCTCCAGCCCGTAGTGCGCGACGAGGTCTTCCGGAGTGAGCGGGGGTGTCATCCGGCGAAGGCTACGGGAGGACGGCCGGGGCGACGGGTGCGGGAGGACGGCCAGGAGACACGGCTGGAGGCGGGACGGCTACGGGAAGGCCGGGAAGGCCGCCTCGCGGCGCAGGAAGGCCAGTTGCGCCTTCTTCTCCGGCAGGTACACGTCCGGCAGGTCGATCTCCGGCAGCGTGACCAGGGGCCCGGCCTCGAAGCCCTGCCGCAGGAAGCGGGCGATCGCCTTCTCGTTGCGGACGTCCGGGTCCACCACGACCCGCCGCCGGTCCAGGCCGAGCAGCACGTACGAGGCGAAGGCCCGCATCAGCGCCGCCGACCAGCCCGGCCGGGCGCCCCGCGCCCCGGCGGCCGCGATGAGCACGTGCACGCCGATGTCTCCGGGTTCGACGTCGTAGCACTCGCTGACCCGGTCCTCGGCGGGCTCGTAGGTCTGCAGGAGCGCGACCGGGGCGCCGTCCAGCTCGACGAGGAAGGCGTGGTGGGTGTCGAGGGTGGCCATGTGGGTGTAGATCTCGGCGACCTGGTCCCGTGTCAGACCGTTCATGCCCCAGAACACGGCCCGTTCCTCTCGCACCCAGCCGTGGACGACGTCCGCGTCGCCCTCGGCGTCGAGGGGACGGATGCCGACGGTGCCGAAGCCGTCGGCGTGCTGTTCGTGGACGTACCGCTCAGACATCGCTCTCCTTCGTCAGCTGTGCCCAGTCGGTGCGGACAGGGGCCAGTTCGCCCTTGAGCCACAGGGGCAGCTGGTCGTGGTGGTGGGGGCTGTCGGGGTGGCCGGAGGCGCCGTGCGGGACGACCCACAGGCTGTTCTCGCGGCGGGCCAGGTCCCAGACGTAGCGGGCCGCCGGGCCGCGGGCGGCGAGGTCGGTCCAGCCGGGCACGGCCGTGGTGCACAGCACGCAGTCGTGGTCGCCCGAGAGGGCGGGGGCCTCGTACGAGGGGTCGGGCAGGGCCCGCCAAGGGGCGAGGCGGTGGGTGTCGCCCCAGCGGGCGGACGGCTGCCCGGCGATCTCCTCGACGGCCTCCCGGACCAGCGCCGCGCGGTCGATGCCGTACAGCTCCTCGGCGCGCAGGAGGTGTTCGAGGGCGAAGCCGACGCGCGGGAGGAGGGCCAGCCAGGGGAGGAGAACCTCGGGGTAGGCGGGCGGGGTGGTCAGGGCGGCGAAGGCCGGGTGGGCGGCGAGCCGGCGGACCAGGGCGCCGCGCAGTGCCGCGTACCGGGCGGCCTCCTCGCTGTCGGCGTCCATACGGCGGTTCCAGCGCAGGAGGCGGTGGCGGAGCGCGGCGGCCGGGGCGGTGAGGTCGTCGAGGGCCGCCAGGTGGTCGAGGAGCGGCGCGGCGGACGCGAGGTACGTGTCGGTGTGGATGGCCGGCATGTCGGACGCGGACCAGGTGTCCTTCCCGCCGAGCAGGGCGCGGATGCGGTCGGCGCGGTGCGGCGGGGCGAACTCGACGCCCAGCGGGGCGGCCGGGCCGCGCTGGTTGGCCATGACCGCGACACCGTCCGTGAGGCCGGCGCGGGGCATCTCGTGCCAGCCGGTCCACTCGTGGCCGGGCTCCCAGGCGGGCACCAGCCGAACACCGTTGGCCTCGGCCCGCACGGGCACTCGCCCCGCGACCCGGTGCAGCACACCGCCCTCGGTGTCGGCGGCCTGAACGACGTTGACCGGCTCGGCCCACACCTCGAGAGCAGCGTCCACATCGGCGACCCGGCGTGCCCGCAGCAGCGGGAGAAGCGCGCTGAAGCCCAGGTCTTCGGTGACGCGGGGTGGGTAGCGGAGAGCCAGGGCGAGGGGGATGGCGGGGGTTGCAGGGGTGGCAGGGGTGGCAGGGGACGTCGGGCTGACAGGGGGTGAGGGGACCACGGGGGGCTCGGGGACAGCGGGAGCTACGGGGACAGCAGGGGTGCCGGCGTCCTGGGGTCCCGCGGGGCGGTCACCGGCGCCCGGGTCGGTCCGCTCATCGGCCTCCGCCACCCCGCCGTCCAGCTCCTCCGGAACCACCCCGCCGTCCAGCCCCTCCGGGCCGCCCGCGATCACCGGGCCCCGGGTGGTCTCGATCACCTCGATCTCGACCGGGGTCTCCCCGGCCACCTCGACGGTCTCCGTGTGGCGGGTGGCGCGGCGCCAGACGCCGTCCGGGTCGAGGGCCTCGATGCCGGCGCCCGTGCGGCGCAGGCGTTCGCGGTAGAGGTCCTGGTAGTCGGCCATGGCGTTGGTGATGGCCCAGGCGGCCGTGCCGGTGTGGCCGAAGTGTGCGATGCCGGGGATGCCGGGCACGGCCAGCCCGACCACGTCGAACTCGTCGCAGGCGAGGCGGATCTGCTGGTAGACGCCGGGGTCCTCGATGAATCGGTGCGGATCGCCGGCGATGACCGCCTGTCCGGTGACGGTCCGGGCCCCGCTCACCAGCCAGCCGTTGCTTCCGGAGGTGCCGGGGCCGTCGGCGGCGAACAGGCCGACCGCTTCGGGACCCAGGTGCCGGACGGCCTCCTCGCGCCACAGCTTGGCGGGGAAACCGGCGAACAGGATGTGCACGGAGAGCCAGACGGCGAGCGGGGTCCAGGGCTCCCAGCGGCCGGGGGCGAGACCGACCCGGGTGAACTCGGGGGCCACGGCGGTCACCTGGAGCCCTTCGTTGACTCCGTCCACGTACGCCCGTACCCACTCGGCCGTCTCCGGGTCCTCCCGTTCCAGCCGGTCGAAGCAGCGGCGGGCGGTGTCGGCGAGGCGGACGCGGCGGGCGAAGACGTCCCAGGCCAGGGCCTGAGGGCCGAGGAACGACGCCGAGGTGCCCTGGGCGCGGTGCCGCTCGACCTCCAGCTGCCAGGCCCGGTCGCGGGCCGTGACCACGCCCTGTGCGCGGGCGAGTTCCCGCGCGTCGGCCGCGCGCAGATGCGGGACGCCCCACGCGTCTCTGTGGATCTCGGTCGTCACCCTGTGGCCCTTCTGTGGCACTCGTGAGCTTTAGGTTAGCCTTACCTAATCAATCGGTGCAGGAATCGTACGCGAGGGGTGAACAGGCCATGGCGCAGGGGCGGGGCTGGGAGGGCGCGGTCCTCAGACTGATGCGGGCGAAGGACTTCACGCTGACCGTGACCGGTGCCGAGGACGTCACCCCGCGCTTCCGCCGGCTGCGCCTCACCGACGGCGGGCTGCTCGCCGCGACCGGAGTCCACCCGACGATGTGGGTACGGCTGTGGTTCGACAACGCCGGCAAGCCGCACCAGCGGGCGTACACGCTGGTCGACCCCGATCCGGCCACCGGCACCTTCGCGCTGGAGTTCGCCCTGCACGAGGGAGCGGCGAGCGACTGGGCGCGGACGGCGAAGCCCGGCGACACCGTCGAGGCGACCGTCCAGGGCACCGGCTTCGAGCGGCCGTCCCCCGCCCCGTCCCACGTCCTCGCGATCGGCGACCCGGCCTCCCTGCCCGCGATCAACTCCCTGCTGGACTCCTTGCCCGGGGCTCCGGCGACCGTGTGGTTCGAGGGCGCGGCGGACGGACTGCCGTTCCGTACCGACCCGGCCCGGCACGAGGTACGGCACGCTCCGCGCGCGGAGCTGGTCGAGCGGGTGCGGGCCGAGCTGCCCGCCGTCCTGAGGGCCACCCCTGACCCGTACGTCTGGATCGCCTGCGACACCCGGACCACGCGCACCCTCGCCGCGTACGTCCGCAACGAGCTGGGCGTTCCCAAGAAGCGCACCCACGCGCTGGGGTACTGGCGCGCGAGCTGAGGGGCGACGCGGGATCATCGACGCATGGACGTCACCCTTCACCTCGCCCAGGACCCCGAGGCCGACGAGTTGCTCGGACGCTCTCCGCTGGCCGCGCTGACCGGCATGCTGCTGGACCAGCAGGTCCCGATGGAGTGGGCGTTCAAGGGCCCGCGCACGATCGCCGACCGCCTCGGCGCCGAGGATCTGGACGCGCACGAGATCGCCGCCCGGGACCCGGAGGCCTTCGCGGCGCTGCTCTCCGAGAAGCCGGCCGTGCACCGCTACCCGGGCTCCATGGCCAAGCGCATCCAGCAGCTGTGCCAGTACCTCGTCGAGCACTACGACGGTGACCCCGAGGCCCTCTGGAAGGACGCCGGCACCGGCAAGGAGCTGCTGAGGCGGCTGCAGGAGCTGCCCGGGTTCGGCAAGCAGAAGGCTCAGATCTTCCTGGCCCTGCTGGGCAAACAGCTCGGCGTGCGGCCGGAGGGCTGGCGGGAGGCGGCCGGGGCCTACGGCGAGCCGAAGTCCTTCCGGTCCGTCGCGGACATCACCGGCCCGGAGTCGCTGGCGAAGGTGCGGGCGCACAAGCAGGAGATGAAGGCGGCGGCGAAGGCGGCCAAGCAGTAGTTCATGTGGCCCGTCCCGGGTGGCGGGCCCGCGGGTGCCGGTTTGAGCTGGGACCATGACCGAGCCACCGACCGGTTCCCCCCGGGGCCCGGAGTACGACGACCGCAGGGTCCACGCCCACCACGTCCCGCAGCGCGCGCACGAACCCGAACCGCCGTTCGAAGGGCCCCTGCACGCCCTGTCCCGCGCCGCCTGGCAGGTCGTCCTGGTCACCGGGATCGCCTCCTCGGTCCTGGGCGTTCTGGTCCTGGTCTGGCCGGGCACCTCGCTGTTCGCGGCCGGCGTCCTCTTCGGCCTCTACCTGGTCATCAGCGGCGTCTTCCAGCTGGCCGCGGCCTTCGGCACCCACAAGGCGACCTCGCTGCGGGTGCTCGGCTTCGTCAGCGGCGCGCTGTCGCTGCTGCTGGGCCTGTTCTGCTTCCGCGGCCCGATGCAGTCGATCCTGCTGCTCGCCCTGTGGATCGGCATCGGCTGGCTGATCCGGGGCGTCACCCAGATCCTGGCCGCCGTCCACGACAGCACCGTGCCCGCCCGGGGCTGGCAGATCTTCCTCGGGATCGTCACCTTCGTCGCCGGGATCGTCCTGATCGACTCCCCCTTCGAGTCGGTCGCCGTGCTCACCCTGGTCGGCGGCATCTGGCTGGTGGCGGTCGGCGTGGTCGAGACCGTCACCGCGCTGCGCATCCGCGCCCGGGCCCGCGGGATTCCGCACACCGTGTGACGGAACCCTCCGCCGAACGGGCGTATCCGGCCCCCACCATGCTGAAACACGGGCGTGTCGCGGGGAGATGACCTCCCATGAGCACCGCACGCCGTCCCGCCCGCAGCCGCACCTTGCTGCGGGCGCTCGTGCTGCTGCTCGCCCTGCTGGTACCGGGCACCCCCGCCGAGGTCACCGCGGCGCCCGTCGCCGCCGGCGAGATCGTCGAGTTCGACACCCTCGACACGGCGCTCCGACCGGCCCCCTGCACCCCGCGCCCCGCCGCACCGCCACGCCCCGCGGCCCGCCCGGCGCCGGCGCCCGGCGAACCGGCGCAGTGGTCGCGGCCCGTGGCGCCCACACCTCCGTACGCCCTGCTCACCCTGCGCACCGTGGTCCTGCGCTGCTGACCGGCCCCCGCCTCAGGTCCGTCAGCACTTCGCAAGGAGCACAGCCATGCCCACCGACCCGTACGCGGTTCTGCGCGCCCTGCTGCGCGCGGAGGCCGCACGCACCGCACCGAAACCGCAGATGCCTCAGACGCCTCGGATGCCCCGGACGCCTCAGAGATCTCAGGTGACGCCACAGCAGCCGCAGCAGACCCCGGAGAAACGGGACCGCTGACCGCCGGCGGAGGCGGGGCCCGGTGGGTGACCACGGCCCCGCCTCCGCCAGGCCGTGTGCTCGAACACCGAATCTCCGTCCACAGCCTGTGCATACAGCTCGCGAGAACCCACCGACCCCTTTCGAGCGACTCGTCGACAAACCCACTCGCTCCCGTTTTGCCCTGTTCATCACGGCTTTTCCGGCCTCGCACTCCGCCACCATGGCTGCGCCCGGAAGGTGTGGGCCGGTAGGCTTTCCGTGTGATCTTCAAGCGCATCGGAAACGGCCGGCCGTACCCCGACCACGGCCGGGAAAGCACCCGGCAGTGGGCGGACGTCGCGCCGCGCCCGGTCCGCCTCGATCAGCTGGTGACCACCAAGCAGCAGCTCGACCTGGAAACCCTGCTCGCGGAGGACTCGACCTTCTACGGCGACCTCTTCGCGCACGTCGTGAAGTGGCAGGGCGACCTCTACCTGGAGGACGGGCTGCACCGCGCGGTGCGGGCGGCGCTCCAGCAGCGCCAGGTGCTGCACGCACGCGTGCTCGAGCTGGACTGACGCGCCCCCGCCGACGGCGGGGTTGGCCCTTTCGGGTTGTTTCTCGTCCCCCGAGCGATGTCGGATGATCGTTTATTAGTCACGACCGCCCGGGCGCACTACGCTGCGCCCATGAGCATGCTGACTCCCCCCGGCATGGGCGGCAAATACCGGATCACGGGAGACAAGTACCCCCGCATGCGCCCCCATCGGCGACGCGGCAGGCTGGTCGTCGTGGTCGTCGCCTGCGGCGCCGTGCTGGGCGTGGCGGGCTGGGGCACCCTGCAGCTCATCGACGTCTTCACCGGGGGCGGAGGGACGGCCTCCGCGGCCGGCTCCAAGGCGCCCTGCACGGTGAAGTCGGCCAAGGCGAGCCCCTCGGCCTCCGCCTCCCCGGCCGCGCTGCCGAAGCCCGCGCAGATCACCGTGAACGTCCTCAACGCCACCACCCGCAGCGGCCTCGCCAAGACCACCGCGGACCAGCTGAAGAAGCGCGGCTTCAAGATCGGCGAGGTGGGCAACGCGCCCAAGGAGTACGACAAGAAGGTCGACGGCATCGCGGTACTGCTCGGCCCCGCCTCCTCCTTGAACACCTCGCTGCCGGTCCTCGCCACCCAGCTCACCGGCGCCGAGCGGCGCACCGACGCGGCCCGCAAGGGCACCGAGGTCGACCTCGTCATCGGCACCGGCTTCAAGGCGCTCAGCAGCGAGGCGGACGCGGCCAAGGCCCTGACGGCCCTGACCGCGCCGAAGCCGACGGCCACCACGAAGAAGGGCTGCTGAGCCCCCGTAAGGACTACTCCGCGGCGTGACCCGGCAGGGGATTACTCCGCGGCGCCGTACAGCCGGTCGCCCGCGTCGCCCAGGCCCGGCACGATGTAGCCGTGCTCGTTGAGGTGGTCGTCGACGGCCGCCGTCACCACCGTCACCGGCGTGCCCGCGAGTTCGCGCTCCATGATCTCCACGCCCTCGGGGGCGGCCAGCAGCACCACCGCGGTCACGTCGTCGGCGCCGCGCCTGATCAGCTCGCGGATCGCCGCGACCAGCGTGCCGCCCGTGGCCAGCATCGGGTCCAGGACGTACACCTGACGGCCGGAGAGGTCCTCCGGCATACGCGTGGCGTACGTGGACGCCTCCAGCGTCTTCTCGTTGCGGATCATGCCCAGGAAGCCCACCTCGGCGGTCGGCAGCAGCCGGACCATGCCGTCGAGCATGCCGAGGCCGGCGCGCAGGATCGGCACGACCAGCGGGCGCGGGTGGGAGAGCTTCACACCGGTGGTCCCGGCGACCGGCGTGGTGATGTCCACCTGCTCGGTGCGCACGTCACGGGTGGCCTCGTAGGCGAGCAGGGTGACCAGTTCGTCGGCCAGACGGCGGAAGGTCGCGGAGTCCGTGCGCTGGTCGCGGAGCGTGGTGAGCTTGTGTGCGACCAGGGGGTGGTCGACGACGTGGAGACGCATGTCCACAACAGTAACCGGGCCCCACCCACCCGGCGCCCCGCCCTCGGTGGGCCTCTGCCCGGGGCGCGGCGGTCCGCGGGTCTCTGGGCCGTTCGTTGGCATCAAACCGCCCGGCAGAGGGAAAGTGGTGGAGACGGACCTGGGTGGTGAGCCTATGCCTGACCTGCCGGAGCGCGACGCGCCGCAGACGGACGCGCCACGGGAGACCCAAACAGAGCGCCGTCGGCGCCGCGACCGCTTCCTGCGCGAGCTGGCCGAGGCACGCGAACTGCGCGACCGGGTCCAGCCCCGCCGCGCCAAGTCCGCCCGCCTGCGCCGCGCCATGCGCATGCGCACATTCCGGTGGTAGGCGAACGGTCCGCCAGTGACACCACGGCACTGGGCGTGTCTTTGGGGTCGGCCCGACTCGCAGCGGCGGCGCCGGACCGACGTCGGTGAGACCCCGCGGCCCCGGGCCGATCCCAAAGACACGCCCAAGGGGACTTTCGGGGAAGATCGCCACCGTTGCGGGTGGCGGTGCGGGGTGGGCGTGCGTGGGAGCACGGGAAAGCCGCGTACGATCCGCAGTGGCCGCAACGAGTGTGCTGGTGAGTTGCGTGCGGACGTGTTCGCGGACGTGCGATCAAAACCACCGGACACAGGGAGCCGAAGACGTCCCCTGAACGCCTTGTTTCTGCCACGATTCCGAGTGGGTGGGGCTCGGAGCACAGCTCTCTCCGCCCGTAACCTCCGCCGGGGGGACCCCCAACCGGCACGCCTAAGACCAGTGGGAGAGTCACGGTGTACTTCGCCGCACTGCTCGCGCGCACCGAAGACGGGTGGGAAGCGAGCGACACAGAGCTCGACGATGTGGAAACCCTGTCGGATCTGGCCGACCTGGCCCGGGAAGCCTCTCCCGACGAGGACACGGTGCTCGTGCTCATCGAGCAGGAGGACTCGTGGTTCGGTGTCGTCCGCATCGATGGTGAGGAAGACCCTCGTATCTACGTCTCCGACGCCGCTGCCGCCGCCCGCAGTTCCTACGGCGAGCTCCTGCTCACCGACGAACTGCTCGGAAGGGAGCCGGGTGACGACGACCCGGACCTGGACGCCCTCGACCTCGACGGCACCGAGGACGGTGAGGACGATGACGACGACGAGGCCGACGGCGCCGCCGGTTCCGCCGAGGCTGTGCCGCACGGCCCGGTCGGTGACCCCGGGATCCTCGACGACCTCGGCGTCAGCGAGAAGGAGCTGAAGTCGCTGTCCGAGGACGCGCTCACCGAGATCGCCGACGCCCTGGGCGCCTCGGAGGTCCTGGAGACCGTCCGCTGACCGCAGCACAGGTGCCGTCGGACCCCGTCCGCGATCCGTGGCGGGCCGCGATGCGGCTCGCCCTGGACGAGGCGCGGCTGGCCGTCCGAGGCGGGGACGTCCCGGTCGGCGCCGTCGTGCTGGCTCCGGACGGCACGACGGTCCTCGCGGCCGGCCACAACGAACGCGAGGCAGGCGGCGATCCGACGGCCCACGCGGAGGTGCTCGCCATCCGGCGGGCGGCCGCGAAGCTCGGGGAGTGGCGGCTGACCGGCTGCACGCTCGTCGTCACGCTCGAGCCCTGCACGATGTGCGCGGGCGCGATCGTCCAGTCACGGCTGGACCGGGTCGTCTACGGCGCCCGCGACGACAAGGCGGGCGCGGCCGGCTCCCTCTGGGACGTCGTCCGCGACCGGCGCCTCAACCACCGGCCCGAGGTCGTCGAGGGCGTCCTCGCCGACGACTGCGCCGGGCTCCTCACGGAGTTCTTCCGCCCCCGCTGACGACCTCCCCGAATACCGATTTCAAACCACGCCCCCGGGTGCTGTAAGGTCTCCCTCGGTAGCGTGTCCGAGCGGCCGAAGGAGCTCGCCTCGAAAGCGAGTGTGGCGCAAGTCACCGAGGGTTCAAATCCCTCCGCTACCGCGCTTGAGCGAAGGGCTCGGTCTTCTCGATCGGGCCCTTCGTCGTGTTCGGTATCGGCTTCCTGCCCAGGTACGCCCAGGCGACGGCGGCGAGGACCGAGCCGTTGAGCAGGATGAGCAGCCACAGCAGCTTCGGCACGAACCGGACGCGGTCGGCGGGCGTGCGGATGCATTCGATCAGGGCGAACAGCCATATGGCGACCGCCAGGACCATCAGAGCGGCGACCGGCAGATCCATCATTCCCAGCATTCGTCTTCCCCCTTGCCTCGGGCCCGGCCTCGGACCGGCGTTCACCCCCTCATCGGACGAGGCCCCCCGATCGGTTCACTCGGGGGCGATCGGATTTCCCGGACGCGCCGCAGCCCCGTAAAAGCGGTACGTAAATCACACTTACGGTTACACTCGCCGCCGACAACAGGGCCCTAGCGGCACCGACAGGGGAGGCCAGGTGGCGGTGAACGCCAAGAAGATCGCCGTCTACGTACTCGTGGTCTTCGCGCTCTATGTGATCATCACGGACCCTTCCAAGGCCGCGGACTACGTCCAGATAGGCTTCGAGGGCATATCGGACGCCGCCAAGTCCATCGGCGACTTCTTCACCTGGCTCGCCAACGGGGCCCAGTAGCGACTGGCCCCGTAGCGACGGGCCCAGTCGTACGCATCGGAGTGCCCATGATCCGCCACCTGGTCCTGTTCAAGCTGAACGAGGGCGTCGAGCGCGACGACCCCCGGGTCGTGAAGGGCGAGGCGGCCTTCCGGGCGCTCGGTGACCAGATCGAGGAGCTGGCCTTCTGGGAGCTGGGCTGGAACATCAGCGAGCGGCCCATCGCCTACGACTTCGCGATCAACTCGGCGGTCGAGGACGCGGACGCCCTGAAGCGGTACCTGGAGCACCCCGCGCACCAGGCCGGCGTCGCACTGTGGCGGGAGTTCGCCACCTGGATCGTCGCCGACTACGCGTTCTAGTCCGCACCGCCGTCGGACGTCGGAGCCCTCCGCCGGAACGGCGGGGGGCTTTCATGCTCCTTATGCCCCAACTTCTCCCCCAACACGGTGTTATGGGGTGCTTGCACACAGTGCACATGTCTTGTGATGCTATGACCGCTTTTGATGGATGAGTGGACCGATGTTGGTGACCTGACGAAGAGGTGGCGTTGACGGTGTCGGCCAGTACTGCGCCGCCTCAGGAAGAGGCACCCGCCCCGAGCCCCGAGCGGCGCCGCGGCGCCGACACCCGGGCGCTCACCCAGGTGCTCTTCGCCGAGCTGAAGGAGCTGCAGCCGGGCACCCCGGAGCACAACCGGGTACGCGGGGCGCTGATCGAGGCCAACCTCCCGCTCGTGCGCTACGCGGCCGCCCGCTTCCGCTCCCGCAACGAGCCGATGGAGGACGTCGTCCAGGTCGGCACCATCGGACTGATCAACGCCATCGACCGCTTCGACCCGGACCGCGGGGTGCAGTTCCCGACCTTCGCGATGCCCACGGTCGTCGGCGAGATCAAGCGCTACTTCCGGGACAACGTCCGCACGGTCCACGTACCGCGCCGGCTGCACGAGCTGTGGGTGCAGGTCAACAGCGCCACCGAGGACCTGACGACCTCCTTCGGCCGCACCCCCACCACCGCCGAGATCGCCGAGCGGCTGCGCATCGGCGAGGACGAGGTCCTGTCCTGCATCGAGGCGGGACGGTCGTACCACGCGACCTCCCTGGAGGCCGCCCAGGAGGGCGACGGCCTGCCGGGCCTGCTGGACCGCCTGGGCTACGAGGACCCGGCCCTGGACGGCGTCGAACACCGCGACCTGGTCCGCCACCTCCTGGTCCAACTCCCCGAACGCGAACAGAGAATCCTTCTCCTGCGCTACTACAGCAATCTCACGCAGTCCCAGATCAGCGCCGAACTCGGCGTCTCCCAGATGCACGTTTCCCGGCTACTCGCGCGTAGCTTCCAGCGGCTCCGTTCCGCGAACCGGATCGAGGCATAGCGGCGGGGAGCACAAAGCCGTGCGGAGCGAAGGACCGCGGGAGCACAGCCGTATGCACGGGCGCACTCGCCCGGCGCACGCATAGGGCGCACGGCTCTGGTTACGTAATCCGATAGGGGATCGCAAGCAGGAGCGAGAAGTCACCGGTCCGAGCGAATCGCTCACCAGGGCACTTCCCGACATATCTGCGCTGAAAAAGCGTCACACCCCCTCTTTCCAGGGCCGATTCGTTACAGAGATGTCGACATGTCACTACAGCGTGTTGCCGACATGTGACATTCTGCGGGAAGCGCGTTTGCCGGGGCTTCGGCGCCGGTATTCAGGTGAAGGCTGACGTTCTCCTCGACGGGGAGCGTCCGCCGCGACCGTCCCGCGACCCAAAGGGGGTGGCATGTCCGCAGAACAGGGCAGCTCGAAGGTGCTCACGCTCACGAAGAGCGACGCCGAGCCCGTCGTGCCCGTCGAGCCCGATGTGCTCGACGACGTCACGGCACTCGAGGCCGCTCCGGCCCCGGCCCTCCCGTCCTCCGGTGCCATCGACACCCGCACCTTGTCCCGCTCCCTGTTCCTGCGACTGGCCGCACTCGACGAGAACAGCCCGGAGCGGGTCTACGTCCGGGACACCCTCATCGAGCTCAACCTCCCTCTCGTGCGCTACGCGGCGGCCCGCTTCCGCTCGCGCAACGAGCCGATGGAGGACATCGTCCAGGTCGGCACGATCGGCCTGATCAAGGCGATCGACCGCTTCGACTGCGAACGGGGCGTGGAGTTCCCGACCTTCGCGATGCCGACGGTCGTGGGTGAGATCAAGCGCTTCTTCCGCGACACCTCGTGGTCCGTACGCGTCCCGCGCCGGCTCCAGGAGCTGCGGCTGGCCCTCACCAAGGCCAGCGACGAGCTCTCCCAGAAGCTGGACCGGTCGCCGACGGTCGCCGAACTGGCCGCGGTCCTCGGCGTGTCCGAGGAGGACGTGGTCGACGGCCTGGCGGTCGGCAACGCCTACACGGCCTCGTCCCTGGACTCTCCCGCCCCGGAGGACGACGGCGGCGAGGGCTCCCTGGCCGACCGCCTCGGCTACGAGGACACGGCCCTGGAGGGCGTGGAGTACCGGGAGTCGCTGAAGCCCCTGCTCGCGAAGCTGCCGCCGCGCGAGCGCCGCATCATCATGCTGCGCTTCTTCGCCAACATGACCCAGTCCCAGATCGGCGAGGAGGTGGGCATCTCCCAGATGCACGTCTCCCGCCTGCTGACCCGGACCCTCGCCCAGCTGCGGGAGGGTCTGATCTCGGACTGACCACCGACGCCATGAGGCTTTCTTCCTGACGCTCCGTCAGCCACACTGGCGCGATGCGCGCGATACGGGAAGGGACTGAACGGTCGCCCGGCCGTCGGCGCGCCCTGTGGGGCGTGTCGGCGGCCGCCGTCGTGGTGGCGGGAGCGGCGGGGCTGCTCGGGGCGTGCGGAGGCGGGTCGCACGGCGGCGACTATGTCGCGGTCGGCGCCGCGGGTGAGGGCTCGCCGGGGGCGGGCCCGACAGGAGGCGTGCGGCTGGTGCCGCTGGACGGCCCGACCGGGGTGGACTCCCCCGGGGGCGGCGGTACTCCTGCGGGCAGATCCGAGAACGAGGAGGGTGCGGCGGCATCCAAGCCGCCGGCGGACGCGCCGGCGGGGGCCAGGCCGGACGCACCAGGGGGGTCCACCCCCACGCCGCCACGGGCCTCCGGGGGATCGACACCCGCGCCTGAGCCTTCTGCCTCTCCCCCGTCCCCCGCTCCCCCGTCCCCGGCCGTCCTGACCGCGGGCGAACCCGTCCGGGTGCCCACGGACCGGCGCTGGTGCGAGAAGGTGACGCTCGCCTTCCGCAACTCCGGCGGCGCACCGGTGCGTTCGGGCACGGTCACGTTCGGGACGCACGTCATCGACACCCTCGGCATCGACTGGGCGACGCTCGAATCGACCGAGCCGCTGCCCGCGCCGATCGCCCCCGGCGTCCGCGAGGAGAAGACCTGGACGGTCTGCGTCGACTCCTGGCGCGTCCCGCTGGGCATGCGGGTCGAGACGCGGGACGTGTCCGTCCGGTGGGAGTGAGCGGTTACTTCAGCGCCAGCCAGGCGACCGCCGCCACGATCGCCACGGCGGCGACGATGCCGATGATGAGACCGATTCGGGGGCCGGCCGGCGCGGGCGCCTGACGGGAGGCGGCCTGGGGGGCGCCCTCGTCGACGAACGCGCGGAACATCTGGGTGCTGCCGGCGGGGTCGTAGTTGCCCTGCGGGCCCTGGGTGTTAGCCATGGGCCGAGACACTAGCGAAAACGGGGGCGGCGGCCCAAGTGGGGGTCCTGTAAGGCGCCCGCGCCGGGTCACTGTCAGCGGCCTGCCCCATCAGGGGTCTCACCTGGACGTTTACTCCTGCAATACTTGCCTTTGCCAACTTTTTGCGGGTTTCACCCCGGTCTTTATTTGCCTGCAGCAACCAACTGGTTCTATGGTTGCCCTAAGCAACAAAGCAGGAAGGAGGGGTGATGGCCGCGCAGACGCAGTACGAGGAACTGGCGCGTCAGCTCAGCGCCCTGGGAGCCGTGAAGCGGGACCTCGGGCGGATCCTCCCGTTCGACTGCTCCGCCGGCTCGGCCGCTGTCCTCGCGCTCCTCGGCCGTCACGGAGACATGCGCATGAGCAACCTCTCCGAGCTGCTCGCCGTCGACATGTCGGTGACCAGCCGGCACGCCGCGCACCTGGCCGAGCGCGGCTGGATCGAACGCTCCCCCGACCCGGCGGACAAGCGCTCCCGCATCCTGCGCCTCACCCCCGAGGGCAGCGCGGTGCTCGGAGAACTCTCCCGGCGCAGCGCCGCCCTGCTGGCGGAGCGCCTGAGCGACTGGACCGACGACGAGGTGGGTGAGCTCATCCGGCTGATGAGCCGGCTGCGTGCCGACTTCGGCGACTGCCGGGCCACTCCGCACCGGCGGCCTCCACCACCTCACCTGCCTCACCAGACCACCCGTACACCCGCATAAGAGAAGGAAGTCCATGGCAACGACCACACCAGCCGGTGTGCGGGCCCACGCGAAGCACGGCGGAGGGTCCGCCGACGCCGCTCCCATGACCCATCGGCAGATCATGGAGGCGCTCTCCGGGCTGCTGCTCGGCATGTTCGTGGCGATCCTGTCGTCCACGATCGTCTCGAACGCCCTCCCGGAGATCATCGGCGACCTCGGGGGCGGCCAGTCCGCCTACACCTGGGTCGTGACCGCCACCCTGCTGGCGATGACGGCGACCACGCCCCTGTGGGGCAAGCTCGCCGACCTCTACAACAAGAAGGCGCTCGTCCAGATAGCGCTGGTCATCTATGTGCTGGGCTCGGCGGCGGCCGGCCTCTCGCAGAACCCCGGCATGCTGATCGCCTGCCGTGTCGTCCAGGGCGTCGGCGTCGGCGGTCTGTCCGCCCTCGCCCAGATCGTCATGGCCGCGATGATCTCGCCGAGGGAGCGCGGCCGCTACTCCGGCTACCTCGGCGCGACCTTCGCCGTCGCGACCGTCGGCGGTCCGCTGCTCGGCGGTGTCATCACCGACACCTCCTGGCTGGGCTGGCGCTGGTGCTTCTACGTCGGTGTGCCCTTCGCCGTCATCGCGCTGATCGTGCTGCAGAAGACCCTGCACCTGCCGGTCGTGAAGCGGGACGTGAAGGTCGACTGGGCCGGCGCGTTCTTCATCTCGGCCGCGGTCTCCCTGCTGCTGGTCTGGGTCACCTTCGCCGGTGACAAGTACGACTGGCTGTCCTGGCAGACGTACACGATGGTCGCGGGTTCGATCGCCCTCGGGCTGGTCTTCGTGCTCGTCGAGTCGAAGGCGACCGAGCCGATCATCCCGCTGCGGCTGTTCCGCAACCGCACCATCACCCTGTCGTCGATCGCCTCCATGTTCGTCGGTGTGGCGATGTTCTCCGGGACCGTGTTCTTCGCGCAGTACTTCCAGCTGGCCCGGGACAAGTCGCCGACGATGTCCGGCGTCATGACCATCCCGATGATCGGCGGGCTGTTCGTCTCCTCCACCGTCTCCGGGCAGTTCATCACCCGTACCGGAAAGTGGAAGGCCTGGCTGGTCAGCGGCGGTGTGCTCATCACGGCGGGTCTCGGGCTGCTGGGCACCGTCCGCTACGACACGGAGTACTGGAAGACCGCGGTCTTCATGGCCCTGCTGGGCCTCGGCGTCGGCATGATGATGCAGAACCTGGTGCTGTCCACGCAGAACCAGGTCGACCCCCAGGACCTCGGCTCGGCCAGCTCCACCGTCACCTTCTTCCGCTCCCTCGGCGGTGCGATGGGCGTCTCGGCGCTGGGCGCCGTCATGGCCAACCGCATCACGGACTACGCCCAGGACGGCATCGCCGGCCTCGGCCCGAAGTACGCCGCGCTGGCGTCCGGTTCCAGCTCCTCCAGCGAGATCCCGGACATGGACAAGCTGCCCGCGCCACTGCGCACGGTCATGGAGAGCGCGTACGGCCACGGCATCGCGGACGTCTTCCTGATCGCGTCCGGCCTGGCCCTGCTCGCCTTCCTGATCACGCTGTTCATCAAGGAGGTCCCGCTGCGGACCAAGGGCGCGCTGGCACAGGCGGCGGACGCGGAGCCGACCCCGGCCCAGGCGGAGGCCCCGGCCGCGGCCCCCGTCGAGGAGAAGGTCCCCAGCTGGGCGGTCACCGCCGCCACCGAGGCCGGCCCCGAGGGCACCCGGCGGCTCTCCGCCGTCGCCACCGTCGAAGCCCCCCAGGCGTCCTCGGGCGGCGTCCCGGTGCACGGCTTCGTCCGCGGCACGGAGAGCACGCCCGTCCCGCAGGCCGCCGTGACCCTGATCTCCCTGTCCGGACGGCAGCTGGGCCGGTCGGTCGCACAGGCCGACGGTGCCTACGCGCTGGACGCGCCCGGGACGGGGTCGTACGTCCTGATCGCCTCCGCGGACGGGTTCCAGCCGCAGGCGTCCACGATCGTCGTGAACGGCGAGCCGCTCGCGTACGACATCCTGCTCAGCGGGACCAGTGGGCTCAGCGGGTTCGTGCGGGCCGCCGAGTCGGGTGAGGGCGTCAAGGACGCGATGGTCGTCGTCACCGATGTGCGGGGCGATCTGCTGGCCACCGGGACCACCGGTGAGCAGGGCGAGTTCGGCTTCGCCGAGCTGGTCCCGGGCGCGGTGACGGTCGCGGTGAACGCCGCCGGGTTCCGGCCGCGGGCGCTGCCCGTGGAGATCGGCGGGACGGGCGTCACCCGGGTGGAGGTCGTGCTCGACGCGGGCGCGCAGCTGCGGGGTGTCGTACGGGCGCCGCACGGCCCGCTGGCCGACGCGCGGGTGACGCTCGTGGACGCGGCCGGGAACGTCGTCGGCACGGCGACGACCGGCACGGACGGTGCCTACGCCTTCGCGGACCTCGACGGCGGCGAGTACACGGTCATCGCGACCGGCTACCCGCCGGTGGCCACCGCGCTGACGGTCGCCGGGGCCGGCGTCGAGGGCCACGACATCGAGCTCGCCCACCCCGGCGAGTAGTCACTGCAAGGCTCCGGCCCGGTGCGGGGGTTCGTCCCGTGCCGGGCCGGTACCGGTCGAGGAGTTGGACGAGATGGGACTGACCGCCAGGATCCGTACGCGGGACGGATGGGCCGTGTCGCACGCGGTGGTCACGGTGACCGACATGACGGGCACGCAGGTGCTGCGGGCGGAGGCGGACGACGAGGGTGTCGTACGGGACGCGACGGGGCTCGCGCCCGGGCCGTACACCGTCATCGTGACGGCCGTCGGGTACGCGCCCACCGCGTCCACCGCGATCGTGACGGCGAGCGGGCGCACGGACGTCGGCACGGTGACGCTGGCCCGTCAGGGCGGCGGGACCGAATTGCCGCCGCCGGGTCCGTGGACGGTCGACCCGGCGCACTCCACCGTCGGCGCGGTCGCCCAGCACCTGGGCATCTCCAGTGTGCGCGGCCGGTTCACCGACTTCTCGGCGGCGGTCGAGATCGCCCCGGACGACGTCACCAAGTCGCGGGTGGAGGCGGTGATCCGGGCCGCCTCCATCGACACCGGCAACGGCATGCGCGACACGCATCTGCGCTCGGCGGACTTCCTGGACGTGGAGACGTATCCGGAGATCACCTACCGCTCGACCGGCCTGACGGTGGCAGGCCCGGACCGCTGGACGGTCCACGGCGACCTCACCATGCGCGGCGTCGTACGGCCCGTCGACCTGGATCTCGCCTACCTCGGCACCGGAGCCGACCCCTGGGGCGGCACCCGGGCCGCCTTCCGGGCGACGACGGGACTCCACCGCGAGGACTTCGCCATGAACTACAACCAGGTCGTCCAGGCGGGCATCGCCGCCATCGGTACGACACTGAGGGTGGAGCTGGAGGTCCAGGCGGTGCAGGGCGAGTCCCTCCCGCCGGCATAGGCACAACGGGATCAGGCAGGGCCGGCTCCCTGCTCCTAGGGCGTGGGGGGGGTGGGGGGGGGGGGGGGCGGGGGGGGGCGGGGGGGGGGGGGGGGGGGCGGCCCCCGCCCCCCGGGGGGGGGGGGGGGGGGGGGCCCCCCCCCCCCCCCCCCCGACCGTGCCCCCCCGGGTTGGGGGCGGGGGCGCCCCCCGCCCCGTGGGGGGTGTGTTTAACCCCCGGCGGCCGGGGCGGGGCCTGGCAGGCGGGACTTTCACCACACGCCCTAGGCTGACGTCATGGCACCGAACATCGCGACCAACACCGACGTCTCGCTCGACGAGTTGCTGGACTTCGTACGCCCCCGTCACCGCGCGATCCTGCTGACCCGGCGGACCGACGGCAGCCCCCAGGCGTCGCCGCTGACCTGCGGGGTCGACGACTCGGGCCGGATCGTCGTCTCCACCTACCCCGAGCGCGCCAAGACGCGCAACGCCAAGCGGGACGAACGGGTCAGCGTCCTGGTCCTGAGCGACGACTGGAACGGACCCTGGGTCCAGATCGACGGCACGGCCGAGGTCATCGACGCACCCGACTCCGTCGAGCCGCTGGTGGAGTACTACCGCAACATCGCCGGCGAGCACCCCGACTGGGACGAATACCGGGCGGCCATGCTCAAGCAGGGCAAGTCGATCATCCGCGTCACACCCGAACGCTGGGGCCCGGTGGCCACCGGCGGCTTCCCGGCTCGCCTGGTCTCCAGCGAAGGCTAGTGCTGTGACCGCGGATCGTGCCGGAC
Source organism: Streptomyces sp. NPDC049687 (assembly GCF_044465285.1). NCBI lineage: Bacteria > Bacillati > Actinomycetota > Actinomycetes > Kitasatosporales > Streptomycetaceae > Streptomyces > Streptomyces sp. NPDC049687. The sequence goes on along the minus strand of NZ_JBITLN010000003.1, from coordinate 825,348 downwards.
AGGTCCTGACCCCGTCCTAACCCCGTTCCACCATCGCCTCGATGCCCGCGATCAGCAGGTCCAGGGCGAAGGCGAAGTCGCGGTTCATCATCTCCGCGACCGTGTCGCCGCCGCGAGCCGCCATCAGACTCTTGGACTGCTCGATGAGCTCCGCGGTCTGCGGGGCCTCCGCGACCGCGCTCATGGCGTCACGGAAGTACTCGTCCGGGGTCAGCCCCGTGTCCGCGACCCGGCTGAAGAAGTGGCCCTCGATGGTGCCGTAGCCGTACACGAACTGCAACACGGCCGAGATCGCGCCGGTGATGCCGTGCGCAGGCAGGCCGGTGCGCAGGACGACCTGCTGGACCGTGCGGGCGAAGCGCAGGGAGTGGGGGCCGATATTGAGGTAACGGCCGGCGAGCGGCGAGATCCAGGGGTGCCGTACCAGCAGCGTGCGGTACACCGTGGCCAGTGCGCGCAGCTGTTCCCGCCAGTCGGCGCCCTCGGCCGCCGGATCGGGCAGCTCCAGCCCGCCGTAGACCGCGTCGAGGGCGAGTTCGAGCAGCTCGTCCTTGGTGTCGACGTACCAGTACACGGACATCGCGGTCACATTGAGCTCGGCCGCCAGCCGCCGCATGGAGAACTTGTCCAGCCCCTCCGCGTCGAGCAGCCGCACGGTGACCGCGATGATGCGGTCGCGGTCGAGCCCGGAGGGCTGGCCTCCGCCGCGACCGCGCCGGCGTGCCTTGCCCTCCAGCCACACACTGCTGTGTGCGGCGTCCTTGGCATTCTCGGCCACGGCAAGGCACCTCCCTGAGTCTCCGGCAACCAGGACCGTCCGGCCCGATCATGCCGCAGACGCGGGGTGCGGCACTCCCAGCCGCGCAGCCGGGTCCTGGGACCGATGCTAGGGCGTCCTTCGAGAGTCCCGTCCGGCCCGAGGGGCGCGTGGCTGTGTCGAGGTGCGGCTCCGCCGCGAGTGCGACCAGCCACATCGGGCCTGCACACGCGCACCCACAGGCGCCCCTTCTCCTCAGGCGACCGAGACCCGCTCCGCCCGCCGCAGCAGCCCCGCCGCCACCATGCCCCCGCCCAGCACAGCCACGGCCCCCACCAGCTGCCCCGCTCCGAGCCCCGCCGACAACGACTTGCCCGAGGCGACGGAACTGCTGAGCACCGCCCCCAGCACGGCAACGCCCAGCCCGTTCCCGAACTCCGCCAGGGTCCCGTTGATCCCCGCGCCGACCCCCGCCTTCGCCGGCGGTATCGAACTCATGATCGCGTGCGCCATCGCCGGATTGGCGACCGCGCAGCCCACGCCGATGAGCACCAGCCCGACCGCGGTCCCGGCGTACGCGTCCCCGGTCATCGCGATCGACACCAGGCCGCCCGCCATCAGCACCATGCTCGCCAGGACCGCCACCGGCGCCCCCAGCCTCGCCGTCAGCCGGGCGGCCACCCCGGTGAAGTTGAGCAGGACGACGGTCAGCGCGAGCGGCGCGGTTCGCAGGCCCGCCTCCAGGGGGCCGTATCCGAGGACGAACTGGAGGTTCTGGGTGAGCAGGAAGAGGGCGCCGCCCATGCCGAAGGTGATCAGGACCGCCCCGCCGACCGCGCCCATGAACCGGTAGTCGCGGAAGAAGCCCAGGTCGAGCATGGGGTACGGGATCCTCGTCTCCCAGTAGGCGAACAGGGTGAGAACGACGGCCGCGACGACCGCGCTCACCAGCACCCGCGCCGACGTCCAGCCGTGCGTCGGGCCGGAGATGATCGCGAAGACCAGCGAGGCCATGCCGATGGTGGACAGGAGCGCGCCGAGCAGGTCGGGGCGGTCGCCCTGTGGGTTCTTGGACTCGGGGACCAGGGCGATCACGGCCACCAGGCCCAGCGCCGCCACCGGCAGGTTGATCAGGAAGACGGCGCCCCACCAGAAGTGATTGAGCATGAAACCGCCGATCAGCGGGCCGGTGGCGAAGCCGAGCGCGCTCACCGCGGCCCAGATGCCGATCGCCTTCGGCTGATCCTCGGCCGTGAAGATCTGCATCACCACGGCGAGGGTGGTGGTGAGCAGCAGCGCGCCGCCCACGCCCATGCCCGCACGTGCCGCGATCAGCTGCGTGGGGGTGGAGGCGAGCCCGGCCACCACCGAGCCGATGCCGAACAGGGCGAGTCCGGTGGCCAGCAGTTTCTTGCGGCCGTAGCGGTCGGCGGCGCTGCCCGCGGTGAGCAGCAGCCCGGACTGGACGAGCGAGTACGCGTTGATCATCCACTGGATGTCGGAGGTCTTGGCCCCCAGCTCACGGGTGAGGGAGGGGATCGCGACGTTCAGGATCGTGTTGTCGAGCAGCACGGTGAGCTGCGCCAGGCAGATCACACCGAGGATCAGCCAGCGTTGGCCATGGCCCTGGGGGGACGGGGGCGTCTTCATGCTGTACACCGTAGAAGGTGTCCCGTACGGCGTACAACGGAGTTGTACGCCGGCACGGGGAAGGGCGGTGGCATCAAGCCACCGCCCTTCCTCTCACCTGCGCGGTGCCGGTGTCGGCCTCAGCCGCTCGCCTTCTGCGTGAGGTCGTAGAAGGTGGCCGAACCGACCGTCACCTTCTTGAAGTTGGCCTCGACCCAGGAGGTGATCTGCGAGGACGTACCGCTGCTGCTGCCGCCCATGCCGCCGCCGGATCCGCCGCTGATGAAGTAGTGGACCTTGCCTTCCTCCACGTACTTCTGGAACTGGGCCAGCGTCGGGGACGGGTCGGTGCCGTTGAAGCCGCCGATCGCCATCACCGCGTCTCCGGTGGCGAGCTGGTAGCTGGCGGCGTTCTGGGCTCCGATCGCGGCCGCGGCCCAGGTGTACTTGTCGCTGTCGGCCTCCAGCAGCTTCTTGGCCTCGTCGGTGACGCTCGCGCCGTTCAGCAGGCCGCCGACGCCACCGCCGCCGCCCATGCCGCCGTCACCGGTCTGGCCCCCGGGGCCGCCCTGCCGGCCCTGTCCCTGGCCCTGGTTCTGGGTGTTGCCGTTGCCGTTCTGGCCCGGCATGCCGCCACCCATCTGGCCGCCGCCGGGGAAGCCGTTGGTGTTGCCGTTGCCCTGTTGGTTCTGGGTGTTGCCGTTGCCGTTCTGACCCGGCATGCCGCCGCCGAAGCCACCCCGGCCACCGCGCCCGCCCATCATGGACGCGCCCGCCGGGCCCGCCGTGACGATGGAGCCGGTGTGGCCCGTCTGCAGGGTGCTGAGGGTGTACGCGGTCGGACCGGCGAGGGAGGCCACCAGGCCGACGGAGGCCGCCGCGAGGGCGAGCTGACGGTTGATCCGGCCCGCGAAGACGAGGCCGAGCGCGGCGGCCAGGCCGCCGATCAGGACCAGCCACTTCAGCCAGGGCAGGTAGTCCGAGGTGCGGTTGAGCAGGACGTACGACCAGGAAGCCGCCGCCACGACCGAGGCCGCGAGGGTGATGGAGGCCCACAGTTCGGACCGCTTCTCCCACAGCAGGCCTGCGCCCATGCCGATCACGGCCGCCATGTAGGGGGCGAGTGCGACGGTGTAGTACTGGTGGAAGATGCCCGCCATGTAGCTGAAGACGACCATGGTGATCAGCAGCGAGCCGCCCCAGACGAGGAACAGACCGCGGGTGACCGAGGTGCGACGGAACGTGCGGGTGGCGACCAGACCGGCGACCAGCAGGATCAGCGCGGCCGGCAGCAGCCAGGAGATCTGGCCGCCGATCTCGGAGTTGAACATCCGGTCCCAGCCGGTCTCGCCCCACTGCCCGGTGCCGCCGTTGCCGCCACCGCCGACGCTGCCGGTCTCCTCGCCGTTGAGGCGGCCGAGACCGTTGTAGCCGAAGGTCAGCTCCAGGAAGGAGTTGTTCTGCGAGCCGCCGATGTACGGGCGGGAGGACGCGGGCCACAACTCGACGATCGCGACCCACCAGCCACCGGAGACGACCAGCGCCGCGGTCGCGGCCGCCAGCTGTCCGAAGCGCTTCCTCACCGACACCGGCGCGCAGACCGCGTAGACGAGCGCGAGCGGCGGCAGGATCAGGAAGGCCTGCAGGGTCTTGGCGAGGAACGCGAAGCCGATCGCGACACCGGCCCACACCAGCCACTTCGTACGGCCGTCCTCCAGCGCCCGGGCCACCAGGTAGCAGGCCACGGCCATCAGCAGGGCCAGCATCGCGTCCGGGTTGTTGAACCGGAACATCAGCGCGGCGACGGGGGTGAGCGCGAGCACGGCGCCCGCGATCAGGCCGGCCGCGGCGCTGAACCGGCGGCGCACGGAGGCGTAGACGACGGCGACCGTGCCGACGCCCATCAGCACCTCGGGGGCGAGGATCGCCCACGAGCTCAGACCGAAGATCCGGACCGACAGCGCCATCGGCCACAGGGAGGCCGGGGGCTTGTCGACGGTGATGGCGTTGCCCGCGTCCAGCGAGCCGAAGAAGAAGGCCTTCCAGCTCTGGCTGCCTGCCTGGACGGCCGCGGAGTAGAAGGAGTTGGCGTAGCCGGAGGCGCTGAGGTTGTACAGGTACAGGAGGAGGGTGGCGAGCAGCAGGCCGAGGAAGGCCGGGCGGGCCCAGCGGGGGTCCTCGGGGCGTCCGCGCCAGAGTCTGCGGTGCAGGGGCTGCTTCGGCTCACCCGACTCGGGGGCCGGGACGACCGGTCCCGGCTGCTCCGTCGTCGGGGGGGCCGTGGGGGGCGGGCCCCAGGTGGCTGCCGGTTGGTCGAGGTGGGTGGTCATCGGGCGTCCCCCGGGTCGGTGTCGTGGGGGCGCACCGACTGCATTCGCATGGTGGCGTCCCTCCAGGTGCCGTCCGCGGCTTCGCCGGCGCGGAACTGGGCCGTGGTGGTGGTGCTGGTGCTTGTGGTGCTGGTGGTGTTGTTCGGGTGGATGAGCTGGCGCTGCGGCAGCGGCGCGTACGCCGGTGCGGTGGGGTGGGCCGGATACGCCGGGTGGTGCACCGGCTGGTTCACCGGGTGGTTCACCGGGTGGTGGGAGGCGACCACGGTCGTCGTCGGGTCGTCGGCCTCCCGCCGGTCCGAGAACACCCACGCGCGGAAGAGCAGGAAGCGCAGGATCGTGGCCGCGAGGTTGGCGGCGACGAGGACCGCGAGTTCGGTGGAGTGCGCGGGGTCGGTCGTCGCCGCGTTCAGGGCGACGAGCGAGCCGCTGGTCAGCGCGAGGCCGATACCGAAGACGACCAGGCCCTGCGCCTGGTGCTTGACGGCACCGCTCCGGCCGCGGACCCCGAAGGTCAGGCGCCGGTTGGCGGCGGTGTTGGCGACCGCCGACACCAGCAGCGCGAGCGCGTTGGCGATCTGCGAACCGCCGAACTGGCGGAACGCGCTGTAGAGCAGCAGGTAGAAGAGGGTGGACAGACCGCCCACCACGCAGAATCCGACGAGCTGGCGGGCCAGGCCCTTGGGCACGTCCTGGATGTCCCGGTCGCGCGGGTCGTCGCCGAAGGGGCGGGTGAGCCGGTCCAGCGAGAGGGAGCCGGTGGCCAGGGCCTTGCCGACGCGCCAGACGCCCTTGAGGTCCTCGGTCGCCGTCTTGACGATGTGCACGGTGGAGTCCGGGTCGTCGACCCAGTCGACCGGCACCTCGTGGATCCGCAGGCCCGCCCGCTCGGCGAGCACCAGCATCTCCGTGTCGAAGAACCAGCCGGTGTCCTCCACCAGGGGCAGCAGGACCTGCGCGACGTCACGCCGGATCGCCTTGAACCCGCACTGGGCGTCCGAGAAGCGGGCCTGGAGCGAGCCGCGCAGGATCAGGTTGTAGGCGCGGCTGATGAACTCCCGCTTCGGCCCGCGCACCACGCGGGAGGAGCGGGCGAGCCGGGAGCCGATCGCCAGATCGGAGTGGCCGGAGATCAGCGGGGCGACCAGCGGCAGCAGCGCGTTGAGGTCGGTGGACAGGTCCACGTCCATGTACGCGAGGATCGGGGCGTCCGAGGCCGACCAGACGGTCCGCAGCGCACGGCCGCGGCCCTTCTGCTCGAGCCGGAAGTTCCTCACCTCCGGGATCCGCGCCTCCAGCCGCCGCGCCACCTCGGCGGTGGTGTCCGTCGACGCGTTGTCCGCGATCGTGATGCGGAAGGTGTACGGGAACGTACGCGTCAGATGGTCGTGCAGTCTCTGGACGCACGGCTGGAGGTCCTTCTCCTCGTTGTAGACGGGGATCACTACGTCCAGGACAGGCGTACCGGCTGTGGCGGCCGGGAGGTGCTCCCGCGCCGGCAGGGTGCCGGGAGAAGAGTCGGTTCGCATGCCAACGACTCTCGTCAAGCGCCCTGTTGCACCCATGTGGTGGCACTGTGGTCAAGCTGTGAGTCCAGTTGCCAGTTCGTTTCGGGGGCGGGCTGGGGGACGGCTGGGGCGAGGGCGGGCAGATGCACCGTGAAGACGGTCTGCCCGGGCACGCTGTCCACGGTCACGGCACCGCCGTGCGCGGTCGCCACGGCCTGCACGATGGCGAGGCCGAGGCCGGTGGAGCCGGTGGACCGGGAGCGCGCCGAGTCGCCTCGCGCGAACCGTTCGAAGACGTGCGGAAGCAGATCGGGCGGAATGCCCTGCCCGTTGTCCTGGACGTCCACACACAGCCACGGTCCGCGTCGCTGCACGCGTGCGGTGACGGTCGTACCGGGCGGGGTGTGCGTACGGGCGTTGGCCAGCAGATTGACGAGCACCTGCTGCAGTCGCGCCGAGTCGGCGGACACGAGCGCGGGCTCGTCGGGAAGTTCGAGACGCCATACGTGGTCGCGTCCGGCGGCCCGGGCGTCGCTGATGGTGTCGATGACCAGCGGTACGAGGTCGGTCTGCTCGAACTGCAGCGGCCGGCCCGCGTCGAGCCGGGCGAGGAGCAGCAGATCCTCGACGAGGAGGGTCATCCGGCCGGCCTCGGACTCGATACGGCCGAGGGCGTGCCTGGTGTCGGGGCCGACCTCCTCGCGTCCGCGGCGGGTGAGTTCGGCGTAGCCCCTGATGGAGGCCAGCGGGGTCCTGAGCTCGTGACTGGCGTCGGCGACGAACTGCCTGACCCGCATCTCGCTCTCCTGGCGGGCGTGCAGGGCGCCGTGGACGTGGTTCAGCATCCGGTTCAGCGCGGCACCGACCTGGCCGACCTCGGTGTGCGGGTCGGTCTCCGACTCGGGCACGCGTTCGCTGAGGTTGACCTCGCCGGTGTGCAGGGGGAGCTCGGAGACCCGGGTGGCGGTGGCGGCGACCTTGCGCAGGGGGCGGGTGGCCACGCCGACCATGACGGTCCCGGCGAGACCGGCCGCGACGAGGCCGGCGACGGTGAGGCTGATCTCGACGAGGATGAGGGTGTTGATGGTGTTGTCGACGTCCGTCGTGGGGATGCCGACGTAGTAGGCGGAGCTGTCGTTGCTCGCGTACTTGACGCGGTAGGAACCCAGGCCGGGAATCTCCACCGTGTGCATCTTGCCGTCCTGGGAGACGGAGTTGAGCGCCTTCTCCTGGGCGTCCGTGAGCTCCTTGGTGCTCAGCGAGAAGTCGTCGCTGGACTTCACGCCGCGCCTGGATTCGGTGATGCTCCGGTTCACGACCTTGGCCGCGATCGTGCTGTCCGACTGCGGGCCCCTGACGACATCGTCGAGCACGTTCGTCTGCGTCTTGCCCTGCTGGCTGGGCGTCGTGGTGCTGCCCTTGGGCTGACCGAGCGGTCCGCCGAAGCCGCGGGGTGCCACGCGCGCCGCGACCTCACCCAGCCGGCCGTTCAGCTGCCCGTACAGATGGTCCCGCAAAACCAGGGTGGTGACGGTGCCGATCACCGCGCAGACCACGGCGATCAAGGTCACGGACACGACGACGAGCCGGGTCCGCAGGGTGCGCGGCTTTCCCGCTCGTCGCTTCTGCGGACGTGGCCGTCGTCGCCCGCTCATGACGCGGCGGGCTTGATCAGGTAACCGGCCCCACGCCTGGTGTGGATCATCGGCTCACGGCCGGCGTCTATCTTGCGCCGCAGGTAGGAGATGTACAGCTCGACGACGTTGGCCTGGCCGCCGAAGTCGTACGACCACACCCGGTCCAGGATCTGCGCCTTGCTGAGCACCCGGCGCGGATTGCGCATCAGGAAGCGCAGCAGCTCGAACTCGGTGGCGGTGAGGTGGATGTTCTCCCCGGCCCGCGAGACCTCGTGGCTGTCCTCGTCGAGGGTGAGGTCACCGACGACGAGTACGGAGTCGGAGCGCCGGTCGGCGGCGCCGGACCGCCGGATGAGCCCCCGCAGCCGGGCCACGACCTCTTCGAGGCTGAACGGCTTGGTGACGTAGTCGTCGCCACCCGCGGTGAGGCCGGCGATACGGTCCTCGACGGCGTCCTTGGCGGTCAGGAACAGCACCGGAACGTCCGGCAGCTCACGCCGCAGCCGCCCCAGCACGGTCAGCCCGTCCATGTCCGGCAGCATCATGTCGAGAACGACGGCGTCGGGCCGGAACTCCCGCGCGGTCTGGATGGCACCCGTGCCGTCCCCGGCGCTGCGGATCTGCCATCCCTCGTAGCGCAGGGCCATGGACAGCAGTTCGGTGATCGACAGTTCGTCGTCCACCACAAGCACTCGGACGGGGCTCCCGTCCGGCCTCAGCAGTTCGGTGCGCCCCTGGGGCGAGGTCGTGGTCATGGGCAACACCTTGTCGGTGTCCTCTTAGAGCTCTCTTTCGACAACCTGTGATTTCCCTGAGAAACTCACAGGAGCCTCTCAGGCAATGCCTGGCAACCGCTGACGCCGAGTTGACCCCGGACGGGGCGCCGCAGGTCACGCGCCCCGCTCAGAACAGGCCGTCCTGAAGAGATCTCTCCGCCCTGAACTCCCTCACCGGGAACCGGACTTCCCCACCGCCCGCCGAGGTGACCGGAACCAGCTCCCACCCCCTCATCAACCGCGTGTCCAGCACGACCACGGCCCCTTCGCCGGTCGCCAGGTGCAGGTCGGGCCCGGCGGCCGCCACCAACTCCCCGCTCACCGCGCCCCCGGCGACGAGCTCCTTCACTTCTCCGTGGGCGGCGGGCGCCGCGTCGAGCCCGAACACCCGGAGATGGTCGACGGATCGGAAGGGCGCCCGGGTCAGGGATTCCGGCCAGCCACCCAGTTGGACGGCTCGCCCGTGCAACTCCCGGAGCTCAGCGACCCGTTCCTCCTCCTCTGTCGGCAAGGCGGCCCGCACCGCCCGCTTCTCGCCGTACGGAATCCGGTCCGGCACCCGCAGAGCCGCCCGCAACAGTTCCTCGGTCCGCCGGGCGGCCATCAGCGGTCCGCCGCCCAGCCAGCTGAAACAGACCGCCCCCTGCTCCAGCAGCCGCGCCGGCCCCCGCTCGACGGCCGTGATCCCGACCTTGACGAGCCCGGGCCCGAACCACGCCAGGTACACGTGATAGGGCCGCGGATCGTCCGCGAAGGTGTCCGCGGCGACGGAGTGCGCCCGATCCAGCCGCGCACACTCCTCACACCGCGCCCCGGTACTCCTCCCCGTCACCCGGGCGCGCACCGGACACGGACACCCGCGAGCCCCGGCACACTCCCGCACGCCCCCCTCCGCGACCCCGAAGGCCACCCGTTTCCCCCAGGCCAGCGGGCTGCGACGCCCCCCGTCCCAGACCAGCACGGGACCCTCCGCCGACCATCGGAGCCCAGCGCACTTCCATACCTGTGCCATCACTCGCGAGGGTAGGGGCTGCCACTGACAACGCCATCGACCTGCCGGAGGGGGAGTCGACGAGCACTACGAGGACTACCGAGGCCTACGGGCTTACGAGGCTTACGAGGACGCGGTCTCGGGCGCGACGTCCGTCGGCACGGCCGGCGCCGCGTCCCGCCGCCCCCGCCCCCGCCCCGCGAGCCGGCATCCGACGCACTCCGGATGACCGCCCCGGGCCCCGGTGTCCCGCACCCGCATCCCCCACTCCGCCCGCGGCCGCACCCCCGGCGGCTTGCCCCAACCCGCCAGATGCAGCGCCCAGGTGACCAGCACACTCACGGCCACGACAGCGAGCCCGCCCCCCAGCAGGGCGGGGGAGACCGCACACACGCCGACGCCTGTGACGGCGGTACCCACGGCCGCGATCCCGAAGCCGGTCCAGCCGGCGACCGTATGCCCCTCGTCGTACAGATGCCCCGCCATCCGATTCCCTCACAGTCTAAGAGATTGAGATTCTTAATCTCTTACAAGGTAAGAGAAACCGAAAGCAGATAACAAGGACCCAGCACGAACCCACTGGCCCCCTCTGAACCCGCTGCTCCCCTGGGGAGCCTCGGGAGCCACGGGGAACCGACTGAAGAGGAACCAGCCCGCGATGTCAGCCACTCCGTCCCGCCCCACGGCGACCCCCGCCCAAGCGATCTCGGCCATGGACGACCTCATCGCGGTGAGCATGATCGGCCAACAGGAGATGGCCCAGCGCCTCGGCCTGAACGTCACCGACCTGACCTGCTTCGCCTACGTCCTCCAGGCCGGCGAGGACCTCCTCACCGCGGGCGACCTCGCGACCCGCGTCCACGTCACCACGGGCGCGGTCACCGGCATCCTCAACCGCCTGGAACGCGCCGGCTACGTCACCCGCCGCGCCGACCCCCAGGACCGCCGCAGGGTCCGGGTGGCCGCCGTCCCCTCCGCCGTCGCCCGCGCGTACGCCCTCTACCAGCCGTACTACGACCGCCTGAACGCCCTCTTCGCGGACTACTCCCCCGAGGAGGTCGCGGTCCTGACGGACTGGTTCACCCGAGCGACCACACTCGCGAACGCCTACCGCGAGGAACTCCGCGAGCAGGACGGCACCCCCGGCTGACCCCCCTCCCGGTGACCCGGCCGGTCCTGACTACCGCCGCCCGCCGAACTCCCACTCGTGCACCTCGATCCCGGCGTACCACTCGGGTTCCAGCAGGGCGCGCGCCGCGTCCGGCCCTTCGGCCCGCACCAACGCCGCCGTGCCCACCCACACGGCACCGTCGTCGGACAGCAACGGCCCGTACGCGATGAGCCCGTCGCGGTCGTCCGGCACATCGAGGTCCGCGGCACGTCCCGACCCGAAGCCGAGCACCAGATACCGACCGCCACCACTGCGGCCACCGGGGAACTCCCACATGGTGCGCCCCAGCACATTGCGCCACCGCCGCAGCAGCACGTCCCGGTACACCCCGGCCTGGTGGTTGGGCTCGTCGAACGCGAACGCGCGGGCGGCGGCGGAATCCGGCAGATCCACGATGTGCACGCTGCCACTGGGCGTCTCGCCGTCCTCGGCGAAGGTCGGCCCACGGGCGATCATCTCCTTCGCGTACCGGTCCATGTAGGACCAGTGCTCCTCCATCAGCTCGCCGCGCAGCGCCATGGAACCGGCCCGATCCCGGTGGTAACAGAAGAACTCCATACCGGCAGTGTCACAGCAGGCTAGCCTCCTGTCGGCTGATTGACTGCCGGTACTGCTGTCCAGCGCACGGAATGGAGACGTCGCATGCAGATCGCGGGCGTCGAGGTGTACGTGAATCACCCGGTACTGCACCTGGGCGCGACGGACTGGCCCCCGGTCCTGGAACTGGGTGACGCGCCCGCGGCGAGCTGCGACACCCATGTCGCCGTACGCGTCCGGCCCCAGTCCGGCCTCATCCGCGTACGCCTCTTCCAGGACCACGGCGACCCGGTGTCGGCCGACCCGGCCTTCACCACCGTGTTCGACGGCCGACTCCGCCTGGACGACGGCCGCCTGGCCATCGGTGACGTCGAGGGCCACACCCGCTTCGTCCGCCGGCTCGGGGACCGGGGCACCTGGCAGGTCCGGATCGCGGTGGACACCCCGGGCCGCGACGCCCGCGCCATCGACGTGACGGTCGCCCGCACGGGCACATAGCCGGAACAGGTCGACCTCGCCTTGCCGCCGCGCCGCGGGCGAACGATCACCGCGGGCCGCCGCACCGATCAGGAATCGAGAAGCGCCGGTCACCGGGCCGCGGCTAGCGTGAAGGCCATGGACATCAGCATCCACACGACCTTCCTCCCGCATGACGACCCGGACGCCGCCCTGGCCTTCTACCGCGACACCCTCGGCTTCGAGGTCCGCAGCGACGTCGGCCAGGGCAAGATGCGCTGGATCACCGTCGGCCCCGTCGGTCGGCCCGACACATCCATCCTGCTGGCGCCGCCGGCCGCCGACCCCGGCGTCACCGAGGACGAGCGCCGCACCATCGTCGAGATGATGGCCAAGGGCACCTACGGCTGGATCCTGCTGGCCACCCACGACCTCGACGGCACCTTCGAGAAGCTGCAGGCCGGCGACGCGGAGGTCGTCCAGGAGCCGACCGAGCAGCCGTACGGCATCCGCGACTGCGCCTTCCGCGATCCCGCGGGCAATCTGATCCGCATCCAGGAACTCCGCTGACCCGTTCGTCCAAGAGAAGGGGGTTCTCATGTGTCGTCCCGCGTGGAAGCAGGCCCTCACAGCGGCCCAGCGTCTGAGCGACCTCGCGCGACTGCGGCGCGTCCGCGACCGGATCGACCGGGAGTACGCGCGGCCGCTGAACGTCGAGGCGCTCGCCCGCGGCGCGAACATGTCGGCGGGGCACCTCAGCCGCCGGTTCCGGCTCGCCTACGGCGAATCGCCGTACGCCTATCTGATGACGCGTCGCATCGAGCGCGCGATGGCGCTGCTGCGCCGTGGCGACCTCAGCGTCACCGAGGTCTGCTTCCTGGTGGGCTGCGCGTCGCTGGGCACCTTCAGCACCCGTTTCACCGAACTGGTCGGCATGCCGCCGGGCGCCTACCGCCGACAGGCGGCGGACGCCACGGCGGGGCTGCCGTCGTGCGTGGCCAAACAGATGACCAGGCCGGTCAGGAACCAGGAAGCACCGAACGCCGAGCCCCAACCAGCGTGACAAGATCGCCGGAAGTGCAACGATCCCGAAAGAAGCACGACGGATCTGGAGACAGCATGACATCCGCACCGCCACGTGGGCTCGAGGAGAGGCTGCGGGACACGCGCGCGAGACTGGAGAACGACGTCGATCTCTGGGTCGCGACGCCGGGCTCCCCGGGCGTCCATCTCATCCCGCTCTCCTACCTCTGGGACGGCTCCGCGTTCCTCATCTCGACGCCGCGCGCCTCGGTCACCGGCCGCAATCTGCTGGCGGACGGCCAGGTACGACTCGCGCTCGGGCCGACCCGCGACGTCGTCATCGTCGACGGCGCGGCCGAACCGGTGGACATCGCCGACCTCGCCCCGGAGACAGCCGACGCGTTCGCGTCCAGAACGGGCTTCGACCCCCGCCAGCTCGACGAGCCCTACCAGTACTTCCTGATCCGCCCCAGGCGCATCCAGGCCTGGCGGGAGGCGAACGAACTGCAGGGCCGCACCCTCATGCGCGCCGGCCGTTGGCTGGCCTGAACACGCTCAGAACCCCCGGACCCGCTCAGACCCCTCGGAGAGGAGACCCGCGATGAACGCGGCCGACAAGACGTACGACGGTTTCACGGACGAGGAACGGGACGCGATGAAGGAGCGCGCCAAGGAACTGAAGGCATCCGCGCGCCGCGGCACCCGCTCCTCCAAGGCCGACGGGGAGAGCGAGGTGCTCGCGAAGATCGCCGAGATGCCCGAAGCGGACCGCGCCCTCGCCGAGCGGCTCCATTCCCTCGTCAAGGCCGCCGCCCCGGCCCTGTCACCGAAGCTCTGGTACGGAATGCCCGCGTATGCCAAGGCCGGCAAGGTCGTCTGCTTCTTCCAGAGCGCCCAGAAGTTCAAGACGAGATACGCCACCCTCGGCTTCAGCGACCAGGCAGCCCTCGACGAGGACACCATGTGGCCGACCGCCTACGCCCTCACCCGGCTGACCCCGACCGACGAGGAACGGATCAGCACGCTGCTCAAGAAGGCAGTGAGCTGAGGCCTGGGCCGGCGATCCGATGCCGTACTCGAAGGAATGGTGAGGGAAGCAGTGGTGATGCAGGTAGCCGTGGTCACCTTCGACGGGTTCAACGAGCTCGACAGCTTCATCGCTGCCGCGCTGATCAACCGGTGCCGTAAGGACGGCCTGGAAGCCTTCATCACGACGCCGGCGCCGGTGGTCACGTCGATGAACGGTGTCGAGGTGACCGGCCAGCGCCCGATGGAGTTCGTGACCGAAGCCGACGTCGTGCTGATCGGCAGCGGGGTGAAGACGCGTGAGGTGGTCGCCGACGACCGGCTGGTCTCCGGCCTGCGGCTCGACCCGTCGCGACAGTTGATCGGCGCACAGTGCTCCGGCGCGCTGGTGCTGGCCCGCCTCGGCCTGCTGAACGGCATGCCCGCCTGCACGGACCTGAAGAGCCGCCCCTTTGTCGAAGCCCGTGGCATCACCGTGCTGGACAGGCCCTTCCACGCCGAGGGAAACATCGCCACGGCCGGCGGTTGCCTGTCGTCCCAGTACCTCGCCACCTGGGTGATCACCCGAACGCTCGGCGAGGACACCGCACGCGACGTCCTCGACTACGTCGCTCCGGTCGGCGAGAACCAGCAGACCGTCGACCGCGCCCTGCGCGCCGTCCACACGGGCCGGGCCGCGCTGCGCTGACAGCCACAAGACGGATCGCGCCGGCGCCGTGTGCGATTGCTTGCCGTACCGGCCGGCGCGGCTCCGGTGAGCGGGTGCGGGTGGGCCGGCCAGACCGACCTCACTCCCGTCGGCGAGGAACGCGACGCGTTCCTCACGGCCCGCCGCTCGCATCGCCGTCGCAGGACACGGTCTTGGCGGACCGCGTCGCGTGGTTGGCCCTCGGACTACGACGCGCCGCCGGTTGCCGCGAGTGCGAGGAGCGCCATCTCCTCCTCCGAGAGCCGCAGCGCACCGGCCGCGACGTTCTGCGCGAGGTGCCCGGGATCGCCGGTCCCGGGGATGGCCAGTACATGTGGCCCCTGCTGCAAGGTCCAGGCCAGACGGACCTGTGCGACGGAAACCCCGTGTGCGCGGGCGACGGCACGCACCTCCTCGCTGTCCTGGGCCGCCGGACCCGCCTCGCGCCCGGAACCGGCGATCGCGAAGAAGGGGACGAAGGCGATGCCGAGTTCGCCGCAGAGGCGCAGAAGAGCCCGTTGTTCGCTCGATGCGCCAATTCCGTAGGGGTTCTGCACGCAGACGACAGGGGCGATGGCGCGGGCCTCCGTCAATTGCTCGGAAGTGACGTGGGAGAGGCCCAGGTGCCGGATCAATCCCTCGTCACGTAGTTCGGCCAACGCGCCGAAGTGATCGCCGACCGAGCCCGTCCGCCGGCTCGGTGGCACGCGCAGGTTCACCACGTCCAGGTGGTCTCGACCGAGTTGCCGCAGGTTCTCCTCCACCTGCCCACGCAACTGCGTGGGTGTGGCCCACCACCACGCGCCCGAGGAGTCGCGGCCCGGCCAGACCTTGGTCGTGATGACAAGGTCCTCCGGGTACGGTGCCAGCGCTCGGTTGATCAGCTCGTTCGCGGAACGCGTCGCCGAGAAGTAGAACGCGGCGGTGTCGATGTGGTTCACCCCCAGCTCAACAGCTCGCCGAAGCAGGGCGATCGACTGCTCGCGGTCACGCGGTGCGCCGCGGTCGAAGGGCGCGGTACCGGTCAGACGCATCGCACCGAACCCGAGGCGGTTGACGATCAAATCACCGAGTCGCCAGGTACCAGCGGCTGCGACAGCGTTCGTTCGCTGACTCATGGAAAGGGTCTCCTCCTACGGGCTGGGGCGGGAACCGATGGTCGGGCACGCGAGGCTTCGAAGCGGTTCCACCACTGCCGGGACTCGCTTGCCCGGACATGAAAAAAAGCCTCCCCGGCGGATCGCAGTCCGCACCGAGAAGGCTCGTGTGTGTCGTCAATTCAGCATGTCAGCGAGACCTCTCACCGCCGGTTCCCGATCCGGTACCGGGCCACCGGACGTGCATGTGGACGGCGTGGGGTGTCGCGCGCCTGAGGCCAGTGGACTGGCCACTCGGCATTGGGATTGCAGGGCGCTCGGTGGTGGTCAGCACTGGTCAGTGCTGCTGCCCAGCTTCGGCTGCCCCGCATCTCACAAGAACCCGTCCCTGCTGTCGTCTTGGGGGCCACGACGCCTTTCCTGCCACTGAGCCCTTTTCTCCCTCGTGAACTCGATGAGCTGCGTTCGGAATGCGAAGGCTCCGAGAAGTGCAGTGATGGCGCCGCCGACGACAACGCCAAATGCCGCGAGGAAACCCTTCATGGATTCAAATCGGTGCGACATGGTGTCCTCAACGTGCAGGGACACTGTGATGGGTGGCGTCAGCACTGCGAGAGCGCGATCCGAGTTTCCTTGATAGGTCACAACCGTCAATAGAAGTTCGTAAACTCCGGGCTCGTTTATGGAGATCCTCCAAGCCCACCTGGCCATGTCTCCTGGCTCTGCGATAACCTGCTTCGTTTGAGCGTCGGAAAGTGACTCGATTTTTACGCTCGAGCTTCCGGATGAGAGGCTCGCACTTTGCACACCGCCGACTTGGAAGTTCCGCCGCTGCGGAGGGGGCCATGGCGTTGCCTGAGCATGATCCGGGGGCCAGGTCGATGACTCGTTTTCACCTATCGCGGTCAATTCGACTTCGTATGCGAAGGAGTCTCCCACCTTCGCAACGACGTCGGTCCCGTAGGTGAGTTCACCGCTGAACAGCTTTTTGCGGTCGTCCACAATACTTGCCTGAAATTCCGCTTGGCCGTCGCCATCGGGGCCCACCGTCGCAGGCGAGCAACTGGCACCGAACGGGATGATCGCCACAATGGCGACGAGGATGAATAGGAGCGCTCCACATCCAGAGATCGCACAGCCATTCTCAACTTGCTCAGAACGTCTGACTCCAGGACGCCTCTGCTCCCCCATGAATCCCCCCGAAGGCTTCCGGCAGCCCGAACACTGTACGACCACCGTCCCGCGACGAGTGATTCTCCCGCGGCGGACAGCTCTGCGCCAGAGTTCCAGCGCATAGGCGTGTCCGACGAGTCGCAGTGCTCTATGCCGGCTTGCCCCCGACCATGGGGAGCTCGGCCGACCGCGCCTACTCGTCCCGGGCCACGCGCGAGCACCTGCGAAGCCGCGGGATCAGAGCTGTGATCCCCCACCGAACCGGGCGAGGTGGTCCTCGGGCAGCCAGTCGCGCAGCTCAGAGGGCTGCAGGGTGCAGCAGCACTTGCTCTCGATCGCATGGTCCAAACGGCCTGTACAGCAAGGGTTGGCGACAGCCTCCTTGAGAATCAGGTGCCGGAGTTGTCGACGAACCCCACGACATCGAGATACTCGATTTTGAGCGGGACACCATACATCCCCGTCACCTTGTCGACGATCTCCTCCGTGAAGAAGGCGCGGCCTTTCTCCTCGTCATCCCACAGGTAGAAGTTCCTTGCCTGAACGCCGTCTTCGTCGAGCATGAAGCTCTTGAAGCGAAGGCCGGCCATACCTTCGAACGGTCCTCGGAGTTCACCGGCAATCCTTGCGACAGTTGAACGATCGAACTTGTCGGTCTGCGTGAAAGTCACGAGCACGCCGATCATCGGGCCTCCTATCGATCAAGTGATGCTATCGGCGGATCCTAGTACACGCGGCCAGGAAATTCTGTTCCTCATGCCGCGAGTCGGAGATGCGGCTCACGGTCGGCAATGCGGGCCAGGAACGCGTCGAGCTTTGCATGGTGAACGCCTGCTCGAGCGGGCGGGTGATTCGGCGGTGCAAGGACACCTGCCTTCCCCCGCGCCCCGGCGGCCGGGCAACAGCCCTGCCTTCCCGAGCGATTGCCGATCCGGAAGAAACGGCCCAGATCCTCCGCCTGGACGAATCGCAACCCCGTGGATTCGTGAGGGATCGCCAGTTGTCCGCCGATCACTCGGGCGGTGAGACAGACATTGAAGGTTCGACGCACTTGTCGGTCATCTCCGTGCCGCCGCCAGGCAGCGCCCAGAGATGCTTGTCTCGTCGGCGCTGCAGAAGAAAGCGTCCCTCGTCGTCAGTGGCCACCGCGGACGCCGCGACGACCAAGCTGTTGGGCTTGGGGGCGTCTGGATCGCCGTAGTACTCGGTGCGTGCCATGGTCATCTTCTCGGTCTGGCGTCGCCGTCGCCCACACCGCAGTGCTCCGCTCATGCCCAACGCGCAACGCCTGGCCGTCAACCGGCGGGGCTCCACGGTGTGGGAGGTTTTCAGCCCTCGGGGCCACAACGCCGTGAAGCTCGGCTATCCGGTGGAGGCCACAGCCGACTGGCCCGCACAGCCCTGGACCGCACCGACTGTGGAAACCCTCCCGTTCCGTGGCTGTCTCGTCCACTACGAGGCCCCGGAGATCGCCCGCAGCGTACGCCCCTGAAACGCCGAAGGCCCCGGAGTGATCCGGAGCCTTCGACCTGTGTGCACTCGGCAGGATTCGAACCTGCAACCTTCTGATCCGTAGTCAGATGCTCTATCCGTTAAGCTACGAGTGCTTGTTATTCGGTTTTTCTGGCCTTCGCTCCCGGCCCTTCCGGCCCGCTCGCGGCGACAGGAAGAACATTACATGACTGCCGCCGTCATGTGAAATCCGTTTGCCATACCCCTTGTGACCTGCGGAAATGGCTCCAGAGGCCGCTCGGGCGGTCGCCCGGAACGGGGAACGACGAAGCCCCGGGCCGTGAACGGACCGGGGCTTCGGTGATCGAGCGGAGGCGGAGGGATTTGAACCCTCGATGGGCTTTAAGACCCAAACCGCATTAGCAGTGCGGCGCCATAGACCGGACTAGGCGACGCCTCCAGCACATCCCTCTCGCGTGTGTGCGAGTGGGTGCGTGCAGATGATGACACAGTCGAGCGTGCTGTCACCAATCGACGTCCACGGTACTAGGCACTCCGGCCACAGAGCAAAGGGCTTCCCGGTGCGGAACGTCGCCCGCGGCATCGCGTTAGTCGGGTCATGTCGCAGGTCACCCAGTCCAGAACCGCTCGCCGACTCGGCGCCGCCTTCGCCGTCGCCGTCGCCGCTCTCTGCACCGCGCTCCCCACTCCCGGCTTCGCCGCCCCCGCCCGAGACGTCCTCGCGCCCCCGCCCCTGCGGGAGGAGGACCAGGCCGGCGGAGATCATCTCGTCGTCACCGTCCGACGGGCGGGTGGACGGGTGGATGGGACGTTCGAGGTGTGGTGTCATCCCGGTGGCGGCACTCACCCGAACGTGTCGGGGGCGTGTCGGGCGGTGGACCGGAGGACCCGGTGGGGGCGGGACGCCTTCGCGCCGGCGCCGAGCGGCGGGGTGTGCACCCTGCGGTACGGGGGACCGGCCACCGCCCATGTCACCGGCCGCTGGGCCGGGCGGCCCGTCGACGCGACGTACGCCCGCAGCGACGGGTGCGAGATCGAGCGGTGGGATCGGATGGTTCCGCTGCTGCCGGATCTTCGGCCGGACCTTCGCCCCGCCGCGACGCCGCAGGGCGTCTGAGGCCGCCGCACCGCAGGGGCCGGGGCCGCCACCTCACCGCAGGGGTCCGGGGCCGCCGCACCGTGGAGACGTCTGTAGCCGCCACGCCGCAGGGGCTCGGGCCGCGACGCCGTAGAGGGCTGGGGCCGCCTCCGCAGAGGCCCGCGACCGCGACGCCGCGGCGCGTCCCGGGCGGTCGACCGGGTTCCGGTAGGAGGCCGGGCTCCCGGCACGGGGGCTTCGCGCACAGGCGCCGCACGGCGGATTCACCCGTCTCGTAAAACTCCCGCGAAGGTCATGCGTACGGTCACACGTTCTGTGTCACTTCGTGGTGCGACCTCCCTCTCATCCGGGGCCTTTCGGCGGACCCCAGCCCTTAGACTCCCTCGCGTGACACGCTGCGGGCCGGTTGGCAAGATGGCCCGAGCGGTCGGCAAGGTGCGGTAACAGGGAGGAAGCGACTCGTGAGCAGCAGGCCATCCCGAGGCGCTGCTCGCCTCGCAGCCATACTCGACGCGCTCCCCGACGCGTTGGTCCTGGTCAACGCCAATGGGACAGTCGTCAACGCGAACACCATCGCGCTCGAGGCCTTCGAGACTCCGGGTACGGCTCTGGTGGGGCGAGGGCTGCTCGATCTGTTGCCGCAGTTCGACTCGAAGCTGATTCCGGGGTCGATGCGGCGGCCCGACCACATGGATCCGCGGGGGCGGACCAAGCCCACCCGGATGGTCGCCCGGCGGACCGACGGGTCCGAGTTCCCCGTCGAGGTGACCAGCGCGAACCTCGAGAACGGCCAGCAGGCCTACGACGGGTACGGCTACGGCGCCGACGAGCTGCTGATGCTCGTCGTACGGGATCTGACCGGGACCGTCGACACCGAGGCCGAGCTGGCGCGCTCGCAGCGGCAGACCGAGATGATTCTGCGGGCCGCGTCCGAGGGGGTCGTGGGGACCGACACCGACGGGCGGATCGTGCTCGTCAACCCGGCCGCCGCCCAGATACTGGGTTACCGGGCCAGTGACCTCGGCGGCAAGGAGCTGCACACCCTCGTCGTGCACTCGCGCGCCGACGGCTCGCCCTTCCCGTACGACGAGTCGCCGCTCGCCGACACCCTGCGCTCCGGACGCAAGCACCGGGTGCGCGGGCAGGTGCTGTGGTCGAAGGGCGGCGAGAAGGTCTCCGTCGACCTGACCACCGCTCCCGTCCGGGACGGTGACCAGCTCGTCGGTGCCGTGATGACCTTCACCGACCGGCGGCCGTACGACGCGCTCGCCGAGGAGAAGGAAGCCGTCGAGAAGCGGCACGAGGACGAGCTGGAGCGGCTCTCCGAGGAGCACGCCTCCGACCTCACGGCGCTGCGCCAGCAGCACGTCACCGAGCTCGAGGAGCTGCGCGAGCAGCACACGGAGGAGGTCGCCGCCGCCGAGGAGCGCTACGCGGCCCTCGGCGAGCGGGAGAAGGACCGTTACGACGCGCTCGCCGGCCGGTACGACCAGCTGCTCACCCTTCTCGGGACGTCCCTGCGCGGGCCCCTGGACGAGCTGCGCCGTGAGCTGGCCGCGCTCGCCGCGGACGACGCCGGGCAGCTGTGGCCCGAGGCCAACCAGGTGCTGCACCACCTGTCCGCCGGCTACTCGCGCATCACCACCCTCATCGACAACGTCCTCGGCTACCAGCGGCTCGACACCGGCACCGAGGCGATCATCCGTACGAAGGTGATGCTCGACGCCGTCGTCGCCGCCGGTGTCGACGGGGCCGTGGAGCTGATCGGGCCGGGGCGGGTGCAGTTCGCCGTGCACGCGCCGCCCATCGAGGCCGAGGTCGACGCACGGCTCCTCGCGACCGCGCTCGCCCATCTCGTCGCCGACGTCGCGGGCGTCGACGCCACCGGCAACGCGCCCGTCTCCGCGGGCGGGTACATGGACAACACCGTGGTTGTCGCTGCCGCCCAGCGTGGGGAGGTCGTGCGGATCGAGGTGCGCGGGCCGTACGCCGGCGGAGACCCGGTGCACGAGCCGATCGTGCGCGGGATCGTGCGCGCCCACGGGGGCGTCCTGCAGACGCACGAGGTGCCGGGCATGAGCGGCAGTGCCTACGTCCTTGAAGTCCCCCTCGGGGGTGGGGCGGGGGCCGTCGCCCCTCCGGCGCCCGCCGCGCTGCCGGCCGTACCGAGCACCCCGGACGGCGGTGAGGGCGCCGAGCAGGCTCCCGGCCGTCGACGGGCCCGCCGGTCCTCCGTGGACGCCTTCCTGGAAGGTGAGGTCCCGGGCGCGGCGGAGGGCTCAGAGGCGGAGAGCTCCGCTCCCACCGGGCGACGGCGCCGGCGCGGCCCGGCCGCCGACGGGACACCGGGCGAGATGCCGGAGGTGGCCGAAGAGAGCCCCGGCGGCACCGGGCGACGGCGGGGACGTCCCGCGGAGGACGCGGGTGCCGGCGCCGGCGTGGCCGAGGGTGCCGTCGTGACCGCCGCCGAGCATGCGGCGGGGACCGCGGCCGTGGGGACCGGACTGGGCGGCACGGTTCCGCCGCAGGGCGTCCCCGCGCCGCCCGGCGGACGGCGTGCCCGGCGCGCCGGCGACGGGCAGCAGAACGCCCTGTCCCCCGCCCCTCCCGACGGCGGACAGCAGAACGCCCTGCCGCCCGCCCTGCCCGCGGTCGCCGGGGCGCCCGCCGAGGACGGGCAGCCCACCGGGCGCCGTCGGCGTGCGCTGGCCGCCGCGTCCGAGCGCGCCGCCGCGCAGGAGGCGGGGCCCCGCACGGTGTTCGCCCTGCCGCCGGCGGAGGCGGACCGGACGGCGGACGCCACGGGCGTGCCCGGGCAGGCGGAGGAAGTCGGGCCCGCCCCGGCCCCCGTTCCCGCCCCGGCTCCCGTTCCCGGTCAGGCTCCGGCGGCCCAGATTCCCGCCCAGGGCTCGTCCGAGGACGCACTGATCGACCACGGTCGGCACGACGCCGTCCCGCACGACCAGGCCGACGACCACACCCCGCCCCAGCCGCACCCCACCACCGCGCCCACCGGGCGCCGCCGCCGGGCCGTGGGCCAGCCGACGGAGGCGGCGGGCGCGGGGATGCCAGGAGTGCCGGGAATGCCCGGAATGCCGGGAGGTGTTCCGGCGCCAGGCGCGGGGGCCGCCGCGGCCGTTCCCGCCCAGGCTCAGATTCCGGGGCAGGCGCTCCCTCAGGCCGCCCAGGCTCAGGCACAGGTGCCGGCCCAGGCTCAGGACATCGCCGGGCAGCCGGCACCGGCCCATGGTGTGCAGCCCGGCGCCGCTCAGCCCGTCCCCGGCCAGCCGATCACCCCCCAGCAGGCCCTCGCTCAGCCGACCCCCGGTCAGCCCGTCCCGGCCCAGCCGATCCCCTCGCAGGCAGCCCCCGCCCAGCCGGTCCCGCCCCAGGCCCAGCCGGTCCCGCAGGGCCGGCCCGCGAACGCCACCCCCGCGCAGGGCCGGCCGCTCCCCGCCGAAGCCGTCCCCGGCCCCGCCCCGGCCGCCGTACCGAAACAGGCCGCCCCCACCCCCACCCCCAGCACGGGCACCCCCCTCCCGCCCGAAGCCCCCACGCCTCACGCGGCCCCCGTCGCGCAGCCCCTGCCCGCCGAGGCCGCGCCTCCGCTCCCCGTGGACCCGAACTCGACGCAGGGCCGGGCGATCAGTGTGCGGACGCTGGGTCAGGGTGTCCCCTTCACCCGGCAGGCCGCGCAGGTGCAGCAGGCCCAGTCCGCCGCGCAGGCCACGGCCACGCCCACCCCGCACACGCCGGGCGGTTCCGGCCGGCGCCGCAAGCTGGGCACGCCCCCCGACCCGGCCGCCCGCCCGGAGCAGACGGCTCGTCAGCACCCGTCGGCGGAGCAGCCCGTCGCGGGCCAGGCATCCTTGCCCCCGCAACCCTCGCCGACGGCTCAGTCGCTGCCCCCGCAGCCTTCCCTCTCGGGTCAGGCACCGCCGCCGCAGTCCTCCCTCGCGGGTCAGGCGCCGCCGCAGCCCTCGCCCGCCGCTCAGGCGCTGCCGCCGCAGCCGTCCCTCGCCGGTCAGTCACGGCTCGCTCCGGGAGCCACCGAGGGTGCCGGGCGGTCGTACGCGATCGGAGCGCCGGACGAGAACGCCGCCGAGGGGCCCGAGCCGCTGGACGGTCCCGGTGGCGCCGTCGAGGTGGCGGATCCGCCGCGGCCGATGCCGATGGACGACGAGCTGCCGCCGGAGCCGTTGGACAACCCGCGTCGGCTGCTGGTGTGGCCCGCGCCCGATGTGAGCACCCAGCAGGCGCTCAGCGACCGTGGCTACCGGCCCGTCATCGTGCACTCGCGTGAAGAGGTCGACGCGCAGATCGCCGCCTTCCCGGCCGCGCTGTTCGTGGACCCGCTGACCGGGCCGATCACCCGTACCGCGCTGCAGTCGCTGCGGCAGGCGGCCGTCGCCGCGGAGGTTCCGGTCCTCGTCACGGCCGGGCTCGGACAGGCGACGCGCGAGGCGGCGTACGGCGCCGACCCCGCCGTACTGCTGAAGGCCCTGGCGCCCCGGGACAGTGAGCAGCATCCGCCGCGGGTGCTGCTCATCGAGGAGCACGCGGAGATCGCGCTGGCGCTGACCGCGACGCTGGAGCGGCGTGGGATGCAGGTGGCGCGGGCGGCGAGCGACGCGGACGCCGTGACGCTCGCGGGGCAGCTGCGGCCGAACCTGGTGGTGATGGATCTGATGCAGGTCCACCGGCGACAGGCGGGCATCCTGGACTGGCTGCGGGCGAACGGCCAGCTCAACCGCACCCCGCTGGTCGTCTACACCGCCGCCGTCGACCAGGCGGACCTGCCGCGTCTCGCGTCGGGGGAGACGGTGCTCTTCCTCGCCGAGCGGTCCACCAGTGCCGAGGTGCAGAGCAGGATCGTGGACCTGCTGTCCCGCATCGGCACCAATTAGGCCCCGGCTGGCGCTGGGCTGGAGCACGACCGGCTTCGTGCACGAGTCGTGACGTCAGCTGTGCACGGGTTGGGAGAGGCACCGTCGACGTACCACGCCTCGCCCGGCGTGGTGTCGAGCGGGCCGGGCTGCTGGAGCGCCGCGCCGTTGTTGAAGGCGCCGTCGAGCCGTCCGTGCAGCTCCTCGACGCGGTCGACCGCCGCGCGGATGCTCGCACGGTCGGCGAGGTCCAGGGTGACGGCGTCGGCGACGCCTCCGTCGGCGCGGACCTCGGTGACGATGCGGTCGAGGGCGGGTGCGCTGCGGGCGGCGAGCACGACGGCGGCGCCCTCGGAGGCGAAGAGCCGGGCCGCGGCCGCCCCGATGCCGCGGCTGGCGCCGGTGATGAACACGACCTTGCCGGTGAGCAGGCCGACGGGCGAGATGTCGATGTCGTTCGTCATGACGACAGCGTGAGACCCGCCTCCAGGCCGGATACAGGCACAGGCGGTACCAGGATCCGCCGCCGCGCGGCGTGCAGACTTGGGTCATGGACAAACAGGAACTCGGGGCGTTCCTCCGCAGCCGTCGCGAGCGGCTGCGGCCGGAGGACGTCGGCCTTCCCTCCGGACCGCGACGCCGGACACCGGGTCTGCGCCGTGAGGAGGCCGCGGTCCTCGCGCACATCTCCACGGAGTACTACGTCCGGCTCGAGCAGGGCAGGGCGCCGCGGCCCTCGGGCGAGGTCCTGGCCGGGATCGCGGGTGCGCTGCGGCTCACCGACGCCGAGTCCGACCACCTCCACGTCCTCGCGGGCACCGCGCCGACCCGGGCCCGGCTGCACCGGCGCGACGTCCGCCCAAGCATCCGCGCGCTCCTCGAGCGGCTTCCGCAGACGGCCGCTCTGGTCGTGTCCGCCGCGTTCGAGGTGCTCGCCTGGAACGACCTCGCGGCCGCGCTCATGGAGGACTTCGCCGGGCTCGCCCCCGAGGACCGCAATCTCGCGCGCCGGGCATTCCTCGGGCCGACGCGGCCCGGCACGACGCTGTACGGGGTCTCGGACGCGGCCGAGTTCCGGCACCACGTCGTCATGGAGCTCCGCGCCACCCTCGCCCGCTACCCGACGGATACCGCGGTGACCGGCCTCGTCGACGAGCTCCGCGACGCCAGCCCCGACTTCGCCCGGCTCTGGGAGCGGCACGACGTACAGGCCGCGGCGATGCTCACGAAGACCTTCCGCCATCCGGTCGTCGGGGACATCACCGTCGACTGCGACACGCTCACGCTCACGGACCGCGACCAGCACCTCGTGCTCTACAGCGCGCCGCCGGGATCCCCTGCCGCCGAGGCCCTGGCTCTGCTGAACGTCCTGGGAGCCGAGGCTGCTCCAACCGCCGCCACACCACGGCCGTACGGCGGTGATCAGGCCCTACGACGGTGAAGACGGCGTACGCCGGGCAGGTGCCGCGAGGTGACCTGCCCGGCGTACTCAGGTGAACGGTACTCAGAGCGACGGCGCCCGGAGCGGACCGTCCTCAGAGCTGCGTGACCTCCAGCGAGCCCTCCGCGTACTGCCTGCGCAGCACCTTCTTGTCGAACTTGCCCACGCTGGTCTTCGGGACCGCCTCCACGATCGTCCAGCGCTCCGGGAGCTGCCACTTGGCGATCTTCCCCTCCTCGGCGAGGAAGGCGCGCAGGGTCTCGAAGTCGGCGGCGGCGCCCTCCTTGAGGACGACCGTGGCCAGCGGGCGCTCGCCCCACCTGTCGTCGGGGACGGCGACGACGGCTGCCTCGGCGACGTCCGGGTGGGACATCAGCGCGTTCTCCAGCTCGACCGAGGAGATCCACTCGCCGCCGGACTTGATGACGTCCTTGGCGCGGTCGGTGAGGGTGAGGAAGCCGTTGGGGGAGATGGTGCCGACGTCACCCGTCTTCAGCCAGCCGTCCTCGCTGAACTTGTCGGCGGGGCGGAGGGGTTCGGCGTCGGGGCCGTTGTAGTAGGCGCCGGCGATCCAGGGGCCGCGCACCTCCAGTTCACCGGCCGACTCGCCGTCCCAGGGGAGGCGTTCGCCGCCGGGGCCGGTGAGGCGGGCCTCGACGCCTGCCGGGAAGCGGCCCTGGGTGAGGCGGTAGGCGAACTCCTCGTCCGTGCCGACGACCTGGGCCGGCGGGCGGGCGATGGTGCCGAGCGGGGAGGTCTCGGTCATGCCCCAGGCGTGGCAGACGCGCATGCCCAGGTCGTCGAAGGCCGACATCAGGGAGGGCGGGCAGGCGGAGCCGCCGATGGTGACCTGGGTGAGGGAGCTGACGTCTCGCGGCTTGGCGGTCAGCTCGGCGAGGAGGCCCTGCCAGATGGTGGGGACGGCGGCCGCGTGGGTCGGCTTCTCGGACTCGATCATCTCGGCGAGCGGGGCGGGCTGCAGGAAGCGGTCCGGCATCAGCATGTTCACGCCGGTCATGAAGGTGGCGTGCGGCAGGCCCCAGGCGTTGACGTGGAACTGGGGGACCACGATCAGTGAGGTGTCCTGGTCGGTGAGCCCCATCGACTGGGCCATGTTGACCTGCATGGAGTGCAGGTAGATGGAGCGGTGGCTGTAGACCACGCCCTTGGGGTCGCCGGTGGTGCCGGAGGTGTAGCACATGGCGGCGGCGGCGCGTTCGTCCAGCTCGGGCCAGTCGTAGTCGGTGGGCTTTCCGGCGATCAGGTCCTCGTACTCGTGGATCTGCGGGCGGGCGTCCGCGAGGAGGGAGCGGTCGCCGGGGCCGGAGACGATCACGTGCTCGACCGTCTTCAGGTGCGGGAGCAAGGGCGCGAGCAGCGGGAGCAGGGAGCCGTTGACGATGACGACCCGGTCGGCCGCGTGGGCGACGATCCAGACCAGTTGCTCGGCGGGGAGGCGGAGGTTGAGGGTGTGCAGGACCGCGCCCATGGACGGAATCGCGAAGTATGCCTCGACGTGCTCGGAGTTGTTCCACATGAGAGTGGCCGTGCGCTCGCCGCCCTCGACTCCGAGGTCCTCGCGCAGGGCGTGGGCCAACTGGGCCGCGCGGGCGCCGATCTCGGCGAAGGAACGGCGGTGCGGCTCGCCCTCGCCCGTCCAGGTGGTCACCCGCGACGAACCGTGGATCGTCGTCCCATGGGTCAGGATCCTCGAGATCAGCAGCGGTACGTCCTGCATGGTGCTCAGCACGGCGTCCTCCCAGAGCGGCGTCATTGCCTGCGCGGTGTCAACGGTTGGCCTGATTCTGCGCACATACCGCGCGGTATGTCACTAGGGAGAGCCGATCGATTGTCACTGGGGGGAGACGATCGATCGGACGGCGGCGACGCCACGGTCGGAGCAGGACCTCCCGCCGCTATCGGACAAGCCCCAGCTCAGCGTCTTCCCGCAGCTTGCCCAGGGCCCGGGAGACCGCCGACTTCACCGTGCCCACGGAGACGCCGAGCACGTCGGCCGTCTGGGCCTCGCTGAGGTCCTCGTAGTACCTGAGGACTACCATCGCCCGCTGCCGGTCGGGCAGCTTCATGATCGCCCGCCACATCGCGTCGTGCAGCGCCTGCCGCTCGGCCTGGTCGTCCTCGCCGAGCGCCGGCTCCGGCTCCGGCAGCTCGTCGCAGACGTACTCGTCGACCTTGCGTTTGCGCCACTGCGAGGTGCGCGTGTTCACCAGGGCGCGGCGGACATAGCCGTCGAGCGCCCGGTGGTCCTCGATCCGCTCCCATGCGACGTACGTCTTGGTGAGCGCGGTCTGCAGCAGGTCCTCGGCGTCACTCTGGTTCGCCGTCAGCGACCGGGCGGTACGCAGCAGCACCGGCTGACGGGCTCTGACGTACGACGCGAAGGACGGGTACGGAGAAGGCCGCCTCATGCCGTTCGAAGCGCTGGTGCA
The DNA here is from genome assembly GCF_044465285.1 of Streptomyces sp. NPDC049687. Lineage (NCBI taxonomy): Bacteria > Bacillati > Actinomycetota > Actinomycetes > Kitasatosporales > Streptomycetaceae > Streptomyces > Streptomyces sp. NPDC049687. The sequence goes on along the minus strand of NZ_JBITLN010000003.1, from coordinate 797,200 downwards.
GACGGGTGTGGTCATGGCTCCACGCTAGAAGCGGACCACCGTCGGGCGGATCGCCCGCAGGTCCCGAAGGCGGGTCCGCCTCAGGTTGTAGGGGTGGTGCCGGCTCCACCTCCTGAAGGTGGACGAGAGGAGGGCGACTACTACGGGACGCCCCCTGGGGGACACCGGAGGAGCTCCGCCGGGCGCCGGAGGAGTTCCGCCCGGGCGCCGGACGGATTTCAGCCGGGACGCCGGACGGATTTCAGCCGTCGGCGGTCAGGACCAGGCCGGAGGTCGGCACGCCCGTCCCCGCCGTCACGAGGGTCCGCCGCGCGTCCGGCACCTGGTTGACGGAGGTGCCGCGCAGTTGCCGTACGGCTTCCGCGATGCCGTTCATCCCGTGGAGGTACGCCTCCCCGAGCTGCCCGCCGTGGGTGTTGAGCGTCAGCCGGTCCGCCGCGACGAAGGCGGCCGCCTCGCCGGGGGCGCAGAAGCCGAACTCCTCCAGCTGCATCAGCACGAACGGCGTGAAGTGGTCGTACACGATCCCCACGTCGATGTCGGCGGGCGCGAGCCCGGAGGTGCGCCAGAGCTGGCGGGCGACCACGGCCATCTCGGGCAGGCCGGTCAGGTCGTCGCGGTAGAAGCTGGTCATCTGCTCCTGGGACCGCCCGGCGCCCTGCGCGGCCGCCGCCACCACGGCGGGCGGATGCGGCAGGTCGCGGGCCCGCTCCACCGAGGTGACGACGAGCGCCTGGCCGCCGTCCGTCTCCTGGCAGCAGTCCAGCAGCCTGAGCGGCTCGGCGATCCAGCGGGAGCCCGCGTGGTCGGCGAGGGTGATCGGGCGGTCGTGGAAGTACGCCGCCGGGTTCGCCGCCGCGTGCCGGCGGGCCGTGACCGCGACCGGCCCGAAGGCCTCCTCCGGGGTGAGCCCGTAGGTGTGCAGGTACCGCTGCGCCGCCATCGCCACCCAGGAGGCCGGGGTGAGCAGCCCGAAGGGGAGGGACCAGCCGAGCGCGGTCCCTTCGGCCGTGGGTTCGCGGTGGGTGACCCCCGAGCCGAAGCGGCGGCCCGAACGCTCGTTGAAGGCGCGGTAGCAGACCACCACCTCGGCCACCCCCGAGGCGATCGCGAGCGCCGCCTGCTGCACGGTCGCGCAGGCCGCCCCGCCGCCGTAGTGGATCCGGGAGAAGAAGGACAGCTCCCCCATCCCGCAGGCCTGCGCCACGGTGATCTCCGGGCTGGTGTCCATCGTGAACGTCACCAGACCGTCGACGTCGGCGGGCGTGAGCCCCGCGTCGTCGAGCGCCGCCCGGACCGCCTCCGCCGCCAGCCGCAGCTCGCTGCGCCCGGAGTCCTTGGAGAACTCCGTGGCCCCGATCCCCGCGATCGCGGCCCGTCCTCCGAGGTCGTCACGCGTGCGTACGCTCACGTCGTCCTCCTCACCGTGACGGTGACCGTTCCGCTGACGTGCCGGCCGATGCCGTTGTCGCCGGTGATCCGCACCACGGCCGTGTCCCCGTCCCGGACCTCTTCGACCACCCCCCGCAACACCATGGTGTCGCCGGGGTAGTTGGGCGCCCCGAGCCGGATGGCGACCTTGCGGAGCACCGCCGTGGAGCCGAAGTGGTCGGTGACGTAGCGGCCGACCAGGCCGTTGGTGGTGAGGATGTTCATGAAGATGTCCGGGGAGCCCTTGGCGCGGGCCGCCTCCGGGTCGTGGTGCACCTCCTGGTAGTCGCGCGAGGCCAGCGCGCCCGCGACGATCAGGGTCCGGGTCACCTCGATCTCGAGCGGCGGCAGCACTTCCCCCGCCTTCACCCCGTCACCCCCCGGAACACCGGCAGTGTCAACTCGTCGTCGTACCGCCGGAACTCGAGCCGCACCGGCATCCCGATCCGCACCTTGTCGTACGGCACCCCGACCACGTTGCTCACCATCCGGACCCCCTCGGCGAGTTCGATCAGCCCGACCGCGTACGGCCCCGCCGCGTCAGCGGGCTGATCGGATTCCGTGAAGGCCGGGAAGGGCGGGTGGTGCATGACGACGTACGAGAAGACGCTCCCCTCGCCCCTCGCCTCGACGGTGTCCCACTCCGGACTGCCGCAGGCATGACAGCCGGGCAGCCACGGGAAGCGGAGGGTGGCGCAGGCGGTGCAGCGCTGGAGGAGGAGACGGTGGTCGCGTACGCCCTCCCAGAAGCCGGCGTTGTCGCGGTTGACGACGGGCCGGGGGCGGCGCTCCCGCGGCTTGGGCGGGCGGCGGGCGGGGGCGTACTTGAGGATGCGGAAGCGGTGGGTGCCGACGAGGTCGGGGCCGGACCTGACGTCGGTCCGGGTGGTGACGAAGTACCCGGTGCCCAGCTTGGTGGTCTTCCGCTCCGACACCGACTCGATCACCGTGTCGAAGGTGACCTCGTCGCCGGGGCGCAGAGGGCGGCCGTACTCCTGCTCGCAGTCGGTGGCGACGACCGCCGTGCAGCCCGCCTCGTCGAGCAGGGCGAGCAGTTCCTCGTAGGGCCGGGCGCGGCCGGCGTGGCCGCCGAGGCCGCCCATGGTCCACGCCTGGAGCATGGTGGGCGGGGCGATCGCGTCGGGCCCCGTGTAGGCGGGGTTGCCGTCGCCCATGGCCTCGCACCAGTGCCGGATCATGGGCGCGTTGACGGGGTCCCGGCCGGTGCCGGAGACGGCGGCGGGACGGCCTTCGTAGGCCTTCAGGCGTGGGTGGAGCCCGTCGTCGTCCACGGATCGTCGCTCCCTTCGGGACAGCTGCCGCGACAGGTTTCTGACTGTCCGTCAGATAGCGGGAGCTGTCAAGGTCACACGGACACGCCTGCGGTGAAGGGTTACGGCGGCGCTCCGGCGACGTTCCGACAGCTTTGGCCGCTTTGGCTGCTCTGGTCGCCTTCGTCGTCTTGATCTCCTTCGTCGCCTGGCCGCTTTTCTCGCCCATCACCCCGGCTCGGCGCGTCGCACGGCTCCGAGCCGGGGGAGACCCTCTTCCCATTTTCGAACACCAGTACGACACTGGAGGCATGGCCACCACCGACCGGCACAGCACCCGGAACCCGGACCGGCCCCCGGACCGCCACCCCCGGCAGGCCTCCACGCTGGCCCTCGCCCACGCCCTGTCGGCCGCCGAACGCGGCCTCGCCGTCCTTCCCCTGTCGCGGACGAAACTCCCCGCCCTGCGCTCCCCGCACCGTCCCGAGGACCCCCCGTGCCACGGCACATGCGGCCGCTTCGGCCACGGTGTGTACGACGCCTCCACCGACCCCGCCCGCATCCGCGAACTCTTCGCCGCCGCCCCGTGGGCCACCGGCTACGGCATCGCCTGCGGCCTGCCCCCGCACCACCTCATCGGCGTCGACCTGGACACCAAGTCGGACACGGACTCCACCGGCGCCCTACGCGAACTGGCCCTGCGCCACCTCTTCACCATCCCGCCCACGATCGTCGTCCGCACCCCCTCCGGCGGCCGCCACCTCTGGCTCACCGGCCCACCGGACGTCGTCGTCCCCAACTCCGCGGGCCGTCTCGCCCCCGGCATCGACATCCGGGGCGCCGGCGGCTACCTCGTCGGCCCCGGCTCCCGCACCGCCCACGGCGTCTACGCCACGGCGCCCGGCACGGCCCACCTCGCACCGGCCCCCTGCCCCCGTCCCCTCCTGCGCCTGCTGCTGCCCCCGCCCCGCACGCCGGGGCCGGGAGCGAGGGCTGGGGCCGGGCCGGGTGGCGCGCACGGCCGGGGCCTGGTCCAGTTCGTCCTCGCGGCCCACGAGGGCCAGCGCAACACCCGGCTGTTCTGGGCGGCCTGCCGCGCCTACGAGGACGGCATCGGCGAGGCACTCGCCGACGCGCTCGTCGCGGCCGCGATCCGCACCGGGCTGACGGAACGCGAGGCCCGCTCGACGATCGCGTCGGCGGCCCGCATGGCCCGCCCTACGGCGTGAAGACCTGCTCCAGCCGGTGGATGGCACCGTCGTCACCGGTCTCGTACCGGAACACCAGGCCGGAGTCGGGGTGCGCGTCGACCCAGTCGATCAGCTCCTGCACACCGATGCGCTGGTTCTCGGTGCTGTCCGTGATCGGCGTGACGGCGGTGACGTACGCCGCCTGGTCCATGGCCCAGCGGCTCTCCTCGCCGGTGACGACGAAGGGCGCCCCGTCCGTGTCCTTCCCCGGGCAGCCCCAGACACCGTGCTGAATGACCAGGTTCACCTTGTCGGTGATGCCGTCGATCTCCTCGACGCGGTAGAGCGCGAGCTCGTCGGGGTCCACCTCGTCGGGGGTGGGGGGTTTGTCTGCGCAGGTGGGGGTGGTGGGGGCTGAGGCGGCCTTGGCGGGTGCGGTGGTGGCGGGCGCGGCGGTGACGCCGGGTCCGGCGGGCTTGGCGGGGGCACCGGTGCCGGCGGAGGGGGAGGGGGAGGCGTGGGTCGGCGAAGCCGCGGTGGTGGCCTCCGCCGCCGCGTCGGACGCGCCCCCCTCGCACCCGGTGAGCACGGCGGTCAGCGTGACGGCCGCCAGCGCGACGACGACGGGTCTGAGTCGATTGGCCTTCATGTGGGACATCCCCCCTGGTCACGGCGCGACCCAGGCGGCCACACCCCGGAGCGGGACGCTAACAACGACCCTTCTCACCCGACACCCCAGCAAGCCCTTACGTCACACAGCCGAGACAAAGCCGTGGCTCAGTGAGGACGGTGGTGACGAGACTTGCGACGGCGCTGGTTCGGCAGGCCCGTCGGGCACACGGGCGAGGGTCCCGAAGCGACCGAGGCGATGACTCGCGTGTCACTGGAGGCACTGCGCTCCTTCCGGGGGCGGCTGCCCGCCCCGCGGTTGCTCGACGTCGAGGAGTTGCGCTCGGTGAAAGCCCCGGTCCGCTGCTGAATCAGGTGCCGACATGGCCACCTTCGCGTTAGCGTGCGCCGGTGATCAGTGAAGAGGGAACGCGTCTGGGCGCGGAGGCTGCACGTCGCCTGGCACAAACAGGTCTCTACGAGTTCGAGCCGGGACTGACGGACTCCGAGTTCGCGCGCATCGAGCGCGAGCACGGCTTCGAGTTCGCGGACGATCACCGTGCGTTCCTTGCAGCCGGCCTTCCGGTCAATGTTCCGCCCGAGGAGGGGCAGACCTGGTCCAAGCCTTGGCCGGAGTGGCGCAGCGAGGACCCTGCCGGGTTGCGCGAGCGGCTCAACTGGCCGGTCGAGGGAGTCCTGTTCGACGTCGAGAACAACAGGTTCTGGTACGAGGCCTGGGGTGAACGTCCGTCCGATGCCGTGGCCGCCCTGGCCACAGCTCGGCTCCGTCTTGCAGATGTGCCGATGCTCGTACCGGTGTATGGCCACCGATACCTTCCCGCCGGCCGAGGGAGTTTCGGACATCCGGTGCTCTCGATGTGGCAGACCGACGTCATCTATTACGGGCTGGACCTGGTCGACTACATGCACCGGGAGTTCGACGAGGCGCGCGGCGACGTCGAGGAGGGGTGGAACCCGAGAGCGACGGTCCCCTTCTGGCGGGACCTTCTCTGACCCGGGGGCTCGTGGACGACAACGAGTGCCCTCAGCTTGGGAAGCTCGGGTCTTCTGGGGCGACTCCCCTGTCGTTCCCTCAGGATCTGGCACGCGAACGGCACCGCGGTCGCCTCGCGCCGGGGGTAGGCGATACCAGGACCCGACCCAACGGCGAGCCGGCCCATCACCGCTTCCCTCCGCTACCTTGGGCGACCATGAGGGTCCTGGTTATCGGTGGCAGTGGCTATCTCGGAACCGAACTGGTCCGCCAGGCCATCGCGGCGGGGCACGAAACGGCCGCGACGTTCGCCTCCCAACCCGGCAGGTCCTCGGGTGCCGCCTGGCATCGGCTCGACGTGCGGGACCCTGTGCGTGTCGCCAGGTTGATTGCCGACGTCGCCCCCTCGGTCGTCATCAACGCGTCCAGCGGCCTGTCCGACTGGGCGGTCACCGCCGACGGCGCGGTCCGCGTGGCGCTGGCTGCCGCCGAGCAAGGCTGCCGTCTGGCCCACGTCTCCAGCGACGCGGTGTTCTCCGGCGCGCACGTCCGCTACGACGAGAGCAGCCTGCCGGACCCGGTCACCCCCTATGGCGCCGCAAAGGCCGCCGCTGAGACGGCGGTGCGACTGCTGATGCCGGGTGCCGTCGTCGCTCGTACCTCGCTGATCCTCGGACGCGGGCAGTCCGGGCACGAACGCACGGTGCATGATCTGGCGGCCGGCACCCGCGACGGGGTCCTGTTCACCGACGACATCCGCTGCCCCGTACATGTCGAAGACCTGGCCGCTGCCCTCTGGGAGATTGTCGCGCAGCCCGACGCGGCCGGGGTGTTCCACCTCGCCGGGACGGATGCCCTGAGCCGTTACGACCTCGGTGTGCTCATCGCCCGGCATCAGGGACTTGATGGTGCGCAGCTTCCCGCCGGGCGACGAGCCGACACCAACCTGCTCGGAGCCCTCGACGTTCGCCTCGACAGCCGCGCAACGCAGCAGCGGTTGCGAACGAGGCTCCGCGGCGCCCACGAGTTCCTCCGCGCAGACGGCCGCAGCACCCGAAATTCCGGGGTAGGCGCAGCCCAGGGACCGGAGAGCGGCTGAGGCCAGGCCGCAGCGCTGATAGCACTCGTAGGAGTGAGACGACTCCACCCAGCCGATCTCGCAGAGATCGCAGACCACGTACTCGACCTCGAAAGCCAGGTCGGCTCAGAAGTAGGCCGCTCGGATGCGCCATCCTCTCCGCTCGTAGTAGCCGGCAGGAGGGTCGACCCAAGGCCTCGGCGGGATCGGCGGCCGGGTCCAAGTGGTAGGACTCTGAGATGCCCATCGGCGGAGCCGGTCGCGTCAGGTCGGTGTGTCAGGCCACTCTCGTGCCCAATGCGCTTCGTCAGCGAGCGGTGCCAGGGCACGGATCGCGGTTTCCTTCTCCACCATGCGGCTCTCCTCCCGGGCTGGGTGCCGTGGGTCAAAGGCCGGTCACGCGGGACTGGCGTGCCCCACTGGCGTGTGACAGCTTCGCGTAGCCCCACACACTTTCCAACTGTGGTGGTGGTCCAGCGTGGCTCATGCCGGGGCGTTCACCTGCGTTCATGGGCGGTTGACTGTCGGTGCCGGGACGGCTTCGGGTCTCGTCTGAACGACCGCGAACGCAGGTGAATGAGACGGAAAGTGAGACGGCGGGACTATGTCAGCAGGTCCGTGAATGTTCCTTGATCCACTTCTGGCGCGCGTGCCCTCAGTCGGGATGACGGGGCTTGTGGTGCCGCTCTGTCGACTCTTGGTTCTCGCCGCTTGTTGTCTCCGGGACGCTCCCCCGGTCTCGTTATCGGGTACTACAGTCTCTCGTTGTGCCGTACGTCACATGATGGCGGTGCGGGGTTGGTGGCCTGGGCGAAGGTGGTCAAGTGCCCAAGTTGCGAGATCTGGGGGGCTTCATGCACGAGATGGTCAAGGGCTCGAACGTGGCGTTGGCAGCCCTGAGTGAGAACGCCGGTTCGGTGATCGTGAGCTTGAGCTGGGTCAGCCCGACCGGTGAAGGCGATGCGGACGTGTCCGTCCTGCTGCTGGATGCGCACGGCAAGGTGCGCAGTGACAGTGACTTCTACTTCTACAACAACCCGGTTGCCGCTGACGGCAGTGTGCAACTGCTGGGGAAGACGCCGACGGAGAGCGGTGATGAGGACCGGATCAGTTTCGACCTGACCGCGGTCCCGTCCGGCATCGACCGGATCGTCGTGGCGGCGAGCCGCTACGAGGGGGCTGGCTTCGGGGAGTTGGAAGACCTGAGGGTGACATTGGCCGACGGGGGCGGGGAGAGCCTCGTCAGGTTCGCCATCGATGACGCCGGCACGGTGAGCGCGATCATCTTCGGCGAGTTGTACCGGCGTGGGGAAGAGTGGAAGTTCCGGGCTGTCGGACAGGGCTACGACACCGGGCTGGCTGGCCTGGCTACGGACTTCGGTGTCGACATCGATGATGACGCGGGCGCAGAGGAAGCGCTGAAGGACGCAGAGAGCAGCGAGCAGGCTGATACGGCGGCTCCGGCTCCGGCCTCTGAGCAGGAACCACAGGTAACGCCAGGCCTTGTTCCGGCTCCCCGTCCGCCTGGCGACGAGGTAGGGCCGAAGAAGGCGGCACGGCCTCGCACCGCGAAGAAGAAGGTCACCGTGCCCGCGGTGTCCAGGAAGTCTCTGGCGGACAATGACTCTTGGAAGCAGGCGAGGCTATTTCCGGTTTCGGTGCTCAAGAGCGACCGAGACCGGGAAATGCGCGCTACGTCGGTACTGCTGTCAGTGATGGCGCAGGTGCCGGAGTTCGGCCGGAGACTCACGGCGGCGTTCGGAGCACCGGCGGGCCGCATGGAGACGTTCACTGAGGTCTCACTGCCGCACGGCGATACACCGCGACGCCCCGACGGGGTGATCCGGGTCGAGCGGGCCGGCAAACTGTGGACCGCGCTGGTGGAGACCAAGACCAACGGCAACGGCCTCAAGCCCGAGCAGGTGCAGGCATACGTGGACATCGCCGCACGCCGTGGCTACGAGGCCGTGGTCACGCTGTCGAACGATGTCGCGCTGGAAGGCAGCCCGCTCGTCGACGTCAAGATCGACGGTCGGCGCAAGCACAAGGTTGCTCTCTGGCACCTGTCCTGGGCCGAAGTCGCCCACCAGGCACAAATGTTGATCAGGCACGAGGGCGTCGGAGACAAGACGCATGCCTGGCTGCTCCAGGAACTGCTGTACTACCTGCGCCATGAGAACTCCGGCTGCCACGGCTTCCAGAACATGGGGTCGGCCTGGGTTCCCGTACGCAACGGTATCGACGACGAGACTCTGTGCCAGGGCGACTCGCGCGCCCTTGACGTGGTCGAGAGCTGGGAGCGGCTCGTTCGCCAGATCTGCCTCAGCCTCGGTGGCGAACTCGGACAGAAGGTACTGCCCGTCCAGCGCGCCAAGCGTGGAGCCGATCCGAAAGCCCGCCGCAGCCGCCTGGCCGATCAGCTCTGCCTCACTGGCAGACTTCAGGCTGAGCTCCGGATCGAGGGCGCACCCGGAATTCTGGCGATCAGTGCCGACCTACGCACGGCCAGGCTCCGCACCTCCATCGAGATCCCCGCACCCGAGCAGGGCTACCCACTGACCTGGGCCAAACGCCTCATCCGCCGCCTGGCCGATGCCCCGGCAGACCTCCACATCGAAACCCTGGTCGACGGAGAGACCGGCGGGCCACGGGGGACGCTGGAACGGCTCCGCCCGGAGCCGGCGGACATGCTCCCGAAGAACAACGACACCCAGATCACCGGCTTCCGCCTGTCCCTGCTCAAAGGCATGGGGAGCAGCCGAGGGAACGCCGAATCCAGCTTCATCCGCAGCGTCGACGACGCTGTGCACCGCTTCTACACCACCGTAGTAGTCCACCTGGACCGTCAGACGCCCCGGCAAGCATCGTTGAAGGAACGTGCCGGAACGGGATGACGCCCGACCGTGGCCAGCCTGCCCGCGGCCACGGCTCGTGGGCAGGCTGGCCACGGGGCTCGTGCCAATTTCAAGATCTCTAGTTGGTGCGGCGGGCGGTTCGCTCCGCCGCAGGTCAGACGGGTACGAGCCCCCGGCGGAGCCGTCGTCGTCCGCGCCGCCCGCCACGTGCCCCAGGCTCGTGACCGTGCCCCCTCAACCACCAGTCAGAACGGGAACAATCACTGCTGCGACAGCCGACAGCAGGCCGCCTACAGCGAGAGCGCCATTGAACTTCTCCTTGGCCGTTGGAAAAACGGAGCGGCTCACGTCCCCGACCTTGCTGCGCAGGACGATCATCTTGAGCTTCTGCCACCGGTGCTGGCGTTTCGAGCACCCCATCAGCACGCCATAGGCGTTGTTACGGCAGTAGGTCCGCCCGTCTCGGTTGACCGCTCCGCACCAGACTGGCACCTGGAAGGCGGCATAGGCCGAGACGGCAACCGATAGAGCCACGATCACCGGGAACGCCCATTGCTGGCTCCAAGCAACGACCAAAGCCGCGGCCACCATGTAACCCCAGTACAGACGCACCACTTTCCCCATGGACACGCAGCGTAGCGACGCATATGCACATCGCATAGATGTGAATTGGTCACGCGCCTATGCGAGTCAGGCATCGTGGGCGATCAGGAAGCAGAGGGCACCAAATGACGATCATGTACCGCACAGAGCGATGCCCCGGACCGTACTGCTGGCCAGGGGCATCACAACTGCAGACATCTCACCGCGGCTTGTGCGCTTCGGGAGGGTCATTCCCTTCTTGCCCGCCGAGCTATGCGTCGGCCGCTTCGGCGACCTGGTCATCACGACCGGCGAGCGGCCGGGCGTAGTGCCGGGTCGTGACGCTCGCGTTCGAGTGGCCGAGTCGGTGAGCGGCGGTCGTCACGCCATACCGGTCGGCGACCCAGTCCCGTGCAAGGCGCGCAGATCATGCGGGGTCACGTCGGTCAGCCCGGCCGCCGACACGGCAGGGTCCAAGTACGCCTTGCGGCAATGGTGTAGCGCAGGGGCTTCCCCGCGGGCGTGGTGAACAGGAGCGCGTCATCCCCGCCGGGCAGGGTCTCCAGGTGCCGACCGAGCCGCTTCACGAGCGCCAATGCGAAGCACCCTCTTCTGATGCGACTTCGGCGTGTCTAACACCAAGGTGCCGTTTGCTTCGGCCAGGTTTTCGTCGACCAGGACAAAGCCGCCGGACACGTCAACATCCACGCGCCGCGTCCCGGCCGCCATCGCCCTCGCCCGCCACCGTGGATGTCCTGTGGGCCCTCCACCCTAAAATGGGCCAACGGGCCCCGCCACCGGCGATAGTCTGCGGACCCATCCCAGACAGGCGGTCCAATGAGCTTCGACGCAGAACGATCAGCGCGCATCGCAGCCATGCAGGAAACCGCCCGGCCCGTCTGGGAGGCGACCGGCGACAGTGACGCACTCCAGCAGTTCCTCAAAGACAACGGGTGCCACGGCGTGGAAGCCGTGTTCGTGACCATGGGACTCTTGAACTGCGATCTTGCCGGAGCTCAGCGAGCCTTCTTCAACGCCCCATGCCGCGACGCCGACCGCCGGTTCCACAACCACGCCCTGTACCTGCTCGAAGAGGCCGCCGACACCGACGCCTGACAACACCGGCGACAAACAGAGCCCCTTGAATCGGCCATTAAGACTCCGCCGACCTCTCGTAAAACCGGGCGAGACGACCGATGAGAACCTGACACGCAGTCCGTCTAACCGGGAGCAGCGACGAGGCGGCCGGGTGGCCGCTGAACAAGGAGGCGAACTCGATGGCGCGGTACCTGATCTCGTTCGACGACGGATCGATGAACTTCCCCGAGGAGGACTTCCCGGCGGTCGGCGAGGCATCCCACCGGGTGGTCCAGGAGGCCAAGGACGCAGGTGTCTGGATCTTCGGTGCCGGAGTGGACCGTCAGCAGGCGAGCATCGTGGCCACCGACGGCACGGTCACGGACGGACCGTTCCCCGAGACCAAGGCGGTCGTCGGCGGCTTCTCGATCATCGAGGTCCCGTCGCGCGAGGACGCGCTGATGTGGGCTGCGAAGATCGCCGAGGCGTGCCGGTGCGCACAGGAGGTGCGCGAGATCATGTACGACCCGGAGAGCTGAGCCACCGATCCGGACCAAAAGGTCGTGCCCCATCCGTGCCCGACCCACCGGGGAACTGCGGTGAGCAAGGGTGCCAAGCGGGCACCTCGCAATACGACGGCCCCTGACCAAATGACCTGGTCAGGGGCCGTTCGCCTGCGGAGACGGTGGGATTTGAACCCACGGTGACATCGCTGCCACGACGGTTTTCAAGACCATCCGGCTTCACTCAGCCATCCACGCTCTGACCTGCGTCTACGACACATTGCGCCCTGCTGGTCGAGCGATGTTGGCCAGAGGATGGCCACAGGGGTGCAGGGCGGGAGTTCCTCAGGCTGCGAACGGGAGTCGCTCCGGGGCGGGCGTACGGTCCGTGAATCCGTGGTCTGCCGGCCGTGCGGCTCGCTGCGCAAGCCACCCGGAGACACGTGGTCCGCCGTTCACCGCACTGCCCTCCCGGACTGTGCGGACGTACGTGAAGCCCTGGGCGAGGTAGTACCGCTGGAGTGCCTCGTTCGTCGTCCACGCGTCCAGCCGAACCCACTGGGCGCCCGCCCGGTACGCTCGTTCGCCTGCCCAGTCGAGCAACCGGCCGCCGAGGTTCTGTCCGGCGTACTCCCGCGCGACAGTGAGCTTGTTGACGAACATCGCCGGTTCGGCCAGTTCCTCGTCAGCCCACAACCCGTCCTCGGCGTCCGGAGTCAGGGTGATGGTGCCGGCAGTGGTGTGCCCGTCGCGGAGCATGAACACGGTGCCCGCTTCGATCGTGGCCAGCAGCTTGTCAGCCGGGTACGGACGGCTCCACTGATCAGATCCGAGACCGCGCAGCCAAGCTGCGGCCTCCTCACGGAAGGCCAACAGCTTGGATACGTCGTGCGGCTCTGCGGGGGTGATGATCACGTGTCTTCGCTCCGGGCGGCTAGGTTGCCGATCTCGTAGTTCATCCGGTTCAGGTCGCCCCGGAACGTCGTGATGGTGCACCGGATGGGACGGTCCGCCGAGTAACCCGTTCGCGTCCAGAGCATCACCGGAACACCCGCTCCGATCTCCAAGAGCCGCGCCTCCTCCGGGGTGGGCATTCGGGCCGCGATCTCGTCGAAGTACCCAACCTGCTCAATGCCTTGAGCAGCCAGGTACCGCGTTGTGCCCTCTTCGATGTCTCCAGGCTCAGCAAGTCGCGGCGACGCGTCGACCAGCCACGACGGATAGTAGGTGGCCTGCGTGGACCAAGGAACGTCGTCCACGTAGCGATGACAAAACCGCAATACCGTCTTCGTACTCGGTTCAATCTTGAGGCGCTCAGCGATTTCCTGCGACGCCGGCAGCATCTCGACACGAAACGTCTGGTGCGGTCGCCGCCCCGCGTTCGTCACGTCCGTGTTGTACGCATCGCCGTTCTGCGGGAACGTCAGGTTCTCGAAGCGAGACGCGTTGAGTTCGAACACCTCGTGCGACTTGACCTCGTAGCCAAGTCCCTGACTGGACGAGATCAACCCCTCACTGACCAGCAGACTCAGGCCATTGCGGATGGTGTTCCGGGACGCGTCGAAACGCTGCTGTAGGTCGTTCTCCGAAGGCAACCGCGATCCAGGCGCGTGGGTGCCGTTGACGATCTCGCGGCGCAGGATGTCGGCCACCTGCCGGTACTTCGGCTGCTGCTTCATGACCCCATCATGACGCACTCGCGCAACTTGTTGGTACATGCAGCCCCTAACCCCTTGACGCATCACTGTCCGTCGGTGCAGCATCACTGCATCAGCTTGTACCAACAAGCTGAGCAGGTGGTGCAACACCTCCAAGTGTGCCTGCCTGCCCTGACTACGCCCGGAGGAAAGCCCCAGCTCAGGCAGGGGTGAGTACGAAGGCAGCGTCTGTTCTTTGACAACTCCACACAGGGAACTGCCGGTAACCCGTGGTCCGCCTGCCCGAAGGGGTCGGAAACAAGGCGGAGAAGACCGGCGTGCCCCGTACGGCAACCCGACCGGTTCGAGTCCGGTCCGGGGCACTTCGGCCGCTGCTCAGCGGCCGCTACCGCGCATGCCGCGCGGACTTTGTCAGCCAACGGCGCGCACCCCCGGAGTAGCCGCTCCGGGGGTGCTGTCCGGGCCGTTTCACCTGCTAGGGAGACCACGACCCATGGAACACATCGTCACTGTTCAGGACGTTGTTACCGCGTTCGCCGACTGGATCGAGCCGACGGACGCGGAGCTGGACGCGATTGAGCAGGAGTCCTCGCTGATCCTGGCGGAGGTCGTCTTGCTGGACGCGCAGATCAAGGCCATGGACCACCCCGTGAACGAGGTGGACTCGCGGCGCATCCGCCGGGCCCGCAACCGGGTGCTCGCCGCTCGCCGCGATCTGACCAACCGCACGGCCGGCGCGATCGTGCCCGGCGGTGCGGCGTGAAGGCCAAGACCGTACTGCCCGCCGTCGCCATGACGGCCGTATCGATGGTGCTCACCCTCGCCGTGGTGGTGATGTGGCTGGGCACCGCGATGCCGTGGATCGTCGCCCTGGTCGTCGGACTCGGCATCGACGGGGGATGGCTCGCCACCCTCGCCTACGAGCGCCGCCTTGCCGCGCAGGGTGACCACAGCCCGACCGTGACCGCTGTGGGCTGGTTCTTCGGCATGGTCGCCACGGGCGTGCTGGTCGCTCACGCCCTGCTGGCGGAGGAGTCCGCCGGCGCGTGGCTTGCCGTGGCGTGGCTCCCGGTCGCCGCGAAGGCTCTGTGGCTGGTCCACGGACTGTGGGAACGCACCGCTCTCACCCCCGGTGCCCTCGGTGCCATCCGGGGCATCCAGCAGGAGGCCCGCGACGAAGCGGCCGTGGCCCGCGCCCGGCTGCGCGCCGAAGCGGCCACCGAGGAGACGCGGCTGACGGCCGTGACGCAGGCCGGTGCCCGCGTCGCACGCGTCCAGGCCAAGACCGCTGCCACCCTCGCCGGGGCGTGGTCGGAGCTGGAGACGGCGCGGCGGGGCGAGGACACCGGCAGGGCGCTGACCAGCGTGACGGCCCGCGTCACGCCCGACGTCACACCCACATGGGAGCTGCCCGTGTGGGGGCCGACAGAGCCCGTTCCCGCGCTGGAGGCGGGCCCCGCGCTCACAGACGCTCAGCTTGACGCGCTGGTGGACGAGATCCGGCACAGCGAGACCCCCGCTCTGTCCTACCGCGAAATGGCAGTCCGCTTCCGCACCTCTGGGCACTCCGCCTCTGAGGTCCGCCTGCGGGCCGCGTGGAAGCGCGTCGTCTGATGGGGGCGCTGCCGGTCTACCGGTGGCGCCTCGCCCCGGACGGCTACGCCACCCGCCGACAGCTCCGGGCGCGCGGCCTGCGCCCCGGCGGTCAGGACGTGGCCGCACAGCTCGAACGGCCGCGCCGCCGCCGGCCGCCGCTGGTGGCCTACCTCTACCGGGTCGACCTGGCCAAGCCGGTACGGCCCATGACCCCCGCGCGGTGGGCGGCTCTGGCCAAGGCCAACACTGCCCGCCGCACCTGCCCGCACTGCCGATGCGATGCCGGATACGTCATCCCGCCGTCGCTCGGCACGTGCGTGCCCTGCGCCTACCCCGAACCCTCCGACTCCTTGAGGAGTGCCTGACCATGGGCAAGCCCGACACCCGCAGCATCGACCGCGAGATAGCCAAGACGAACCGCAAGCTGGAAGCGGTCCGCCGGGGCGAGATGTGGGCCCTGAACAGCAGCGAGCGGCGCGCCGTCCTCGGTGCGCTCGCCGGGGGCTCGTACCGGGTCCTGCGCGGCAGGAGCACGACCCGGCAGGAGAACCGGCTGGAGTCCGTCTCGGAGCAGGCGGTCACCCGGCTGACGGCCGAGATCACCGCGCTGCACATCGAGCGTCAGCGCATCGTGCGCGAGTACGCCGCCGCCAAGGCAGCGAAGAAGTCCTCCGGGTGGTGGTGAGCATGCCGCCCACCGGCCGCCGTTGCCCCGCCGCGCACCCGGAAGACCCCACGCCCTGTGTCGGCCCGGTCGCGGTGACCGTGCTGGACCGCTTCAACGCGGGCGCGGACGGCTGTGAGCATCACGGCGCCCGCCTGCTCGCCTCCCTCGACGGTGGACGCGTCTACGCCCTCCCGCACGCCGCCCCCGGTACCGCCATCCGCGTGTTCAAGGCGGCCGACGGTATCCGCCCGTTCTGCTGGCTCGACGGCCCCCGCACCGAGCCATCCCAGCTCAGCCACGCAGAGAACCGCGCCCGCCGCGCCCGCTGAACCCTCGCCCGCCCCGCCCGCCCCGATTGCCGGGCGGGGCGCCCCCACTCGACTTCCCGCCCCCTCCGGGGCAGTCAGGAGTGCTCCCGCCATGGGTGACACCATCGTCCACCTGCACAAGAACACCGACCCGTCCCCCCAATCCGCCACCGTGACCACCCTGACCGTGGTCCCCGACCCCGCCCCGTCGGCGCCCGTGCCGCTGTGGGTCCGCTCCGGGCGCGCCATAAGGCAGGCGGTCACGCACGAGAACACCAAGACGGCCGCCCGCGCCGTCGCCCGGCACGGCCTGTACGTCGTCGGTGGGGCGAGGATCGTGGGCCGCCGCACGTGGGATGGCAAGACCGCCGCCCGCTACGAGCGGTTCATGCGAGCGGCTGAAGCCGCGGGGAACATGGACGCGGCGATGGAGTGGGAGGAGCGGGCCCAGCGCTACCGCGACGCCCGCCACCGCCGCCGCATGGACCTGCTCCACTCCCCGGTCGACGCGGCCAAGGGCGCCCTGGTCACCACCGGCATGGGCATCGGCTCTCTCGTCGCTCTCGGGGTCGTCATGGCCATCGCCACGAAGGACGTGACGGACGTCGTCACCCCGCTCATGGCCACCGTGGACTTCATCAACCTGCTCATGACGATCGTTCAGGTGGTGTGGGGGCCGGCCGTGTCCCTCGGGCCATTCCTCGCCCTGCTTGCGCTGTGGGCGGTCGGCAGCAAGCAGCAGGCCGCCCCGGCATGGGTCATGCCGGACCGGGTCCGCAACGGTGAGGGTGAGCCGATCACCCCGTCCATCGTGGTCAAGGCCCTGCGCGACCTCGGTATCCCGGCCATGCGCAACGCCATCAAGGAAATGGGGGACGCCGGCGCGTCCATGCTCTCCCCCATCGTGATCGCTGGATGCGGGGTGGAAGTCGACGTCACCCTCCCGTCCGGGGTGTCCACGAACGAGATCCAGCAGCGTCGCCGCAAGCTCGCTGAGAACCTGTCCCGGCACGAGCACGAGGTGTTCATCACCATCCCCACCGCCGCCCGCACGGTGCGGCTGTGGGTCGCCGACTCCGGAGCGCTCGACGAGCCGATCGGCCCGTCGCCGCTGGTCACCGACGAGACCCTGACCGGCGACTACGCCAAGGGCCGCGCCCCGTGGGGTCAGGACCTGCGCGGGGACGCCGCATCCATCAGCCTGTATCAGCGGCACTTCCTGATCACGGGTCTGTCCAACCAGGGCAAGACCGCCGCGCTGCGTGCGCTCGCGCTGTGGCTGGCGCTGGACCGGTCGGTGCAGTTCCTGATGGGTGACCTCAAGGGCGCCGGCGACTGGGCCATGTTCGACGGACTGGCCACCGTGCTCATCCAGGGCCCCACTGATGAGCACGTGATCGAGGTGACCGAAATGGTGGAGAGCGCGGTCGACGAGATGAACCGCCGCCTCCAGGCCCCGCCCGGAACGCAGTTCCCGCCGCTGATCGTGCTGGTCGACGAGGCGCAGGTGGCGTTCATGTGCCCGGCCGTGGACGACGAGAAGCGCCCCTACGGCGGGTCCAAGGCCAAGTCCCGGTACTTCACCGCCGTCCGCAAGATCCACAACCAGGGCCGTGCGGTCAACGTGCTGATGTGGCAGGGAACCCAGGACCCCACCGACCAGAACCTCCCCAAGCTCGTCCGCGAGGGTGCCCACACGCGTGCGTCGCTCGCCCTGGGCACCGAGTCGCAGGCCCGCATGGCGCTGGGGGACAAGGCCGTCGACGGCGGGGCGGCCCCGAACCTGCTGCGCCCCGGCCTGGACAAGGGAACCGTGGTCGTCGCCTCCGACGGCATTGAGATCCCTGCCGGGCAGGCGTCCATCACGGTCCGCACGCACTACATCAGCACCGACGACGCGCACGCGATCGCCGACCGGGCGAAGGCGCTGCGTGACGGGGTCACCACCCTGCACGCCATCGAGCGGGGCGCCGAGCGTGACCCGCTCGCCGACATCGCCGCCGCCCTCGGTGACGCGGCGCGGGTGCCGACCACCGACGTCCTCAAGCGGCTCGCCGCGCTGAACGAGGACGCCTACGGCACCTGGACGAACGGCGACCTCAAGCGCGTCCTGGACGCCCACGGCGCGGAGCCCTACAAGTCCGACGGCCGCATGGTCGTCGCCCGTGACCGCGTCCTGCGCGCACTCGCCAACCGCGACGGCGACGGTTCCGCTTCCGCCGCCGAATAGAGGGAAGCGCACCCTCCCCGAGCCAGGGAGGCAGGGAGAACTCCCTGAAAGGCTCCCTGACCCGCCTCCCTGGCCCTGACCTGCGCGAATGATCAGTCAGGGAGTCAGGGAGGCCCGCAGGTCAGCACCCCCAAAACCCCCTCCACCCGCCACCCCTCAGGGGGTGGTTCCGCCTCCCTGAACCGTCACCGGAAGGGATTCCGCATGTACCCCGAACACACCGACCACGCGCCCGCCTTACGGGCCCCGGAAGTCCACCAGCCCACCCCCATCACCCCCGCCGTGCCGTACCCGGCGTCGCTCATTCCCGTCCAGCCGCATGCCGTGCCGACGGTTGCGAGCGTTGTCCTCCCGGACGGCCGTGTCGTCACCGGCTACGCCATCCCCACCGCGCAGCCCGAACCCATCGTCACCAAGCCGGCCGTCTCGCGTGCGGCGGTGAACGTCGCCCTCGGAGGCGTCGGATTCCTCGCCGTCTGCGGCGGACTGCTGCTGCTCACCACGTTCATCACCGCACTGACCGCGCTCATCACCCAGCTCATCACCCTTGCCGCCGTCATCTTCGGCGGATGGATCGCCGTACAGGTCTTCAGCGCGAACCGCCATGGCGCGGGGACGACGGTCAACATCCACAAAGCCATCTTCAAGCGCAACCACTTCCACGGCTGACAAAGGAGCCGACATGCCCACGCCTTCAGTCAGCACGTTCACTGAGACCGCCGCTCTGTACGCCGTGCTCTGCGAGGACGACACGGAGGCCCGCCGCATCGTGCTCGACATGTTCCCCGCCGAACGAGCCAAGTTCGCTGAGCAGCTCGACACCCTCCGCGCGATGCTCACCGACCGCTTCGGCAACGACCTGTAGCTACGCCAAGGGCGACCCCCCATTCCGCCAAGAACCGGGGTCGCCCTTGTCACCCAGCACCCTCAACAGGACTGGAGACATCCAGCATGACCCATGACGCCCGTTCCATGCTGCTACGCGCAGCGCTGGACGCCGCCGAACGTGGCTGGCACGTCTTCCCCCTGCGCCCCGGCACCAAGCGCCCCGCCCTGCACGGGGAAGCGTCCTGCCCCGGCACGGGCCCCTGCGCGAGCGGTCATCTGAAGTGGGAGCAACGCGCCACGACCGACCCCGACCGCATCTGCGGCACCTGGACGCGCGGACCGTTCAATGTCGGCATCGCCACCGGGCCCTCCCGGCTGCTGGTCGTCGACCTGGACGTGCCCAAGGACAAGGGCAGTTCGGACGCGCCTGACGGCGCGGCAATCTTTCGAGCGCTCTGCGAGCGCGCCGGCCACGCCGTCCCCGCCACCTACCGCACCCGGACCGCGAGCGGCGGCGAACACCTGTACTTCACCGCCCCGACCGGCCTCCGTCTGACCAACACGGCAGGAACCATCGCCCCGTTGGTCGACACCCGCGCATGGGGCGGCTACGTCGTCGCCGCCGGATCCCACACCCCCACCGGAGCCTACGAAGCTCTCTGCGGCCCTGAGACGGCCCCTCTACCCGTCTGGCTCCAAAGCATCCTGCGACCGACCCCCAAGCCGTCTCAGACCCCCTCAGAGGCCGTTACGGGGCAATCCCGTCGATATGCGGATGTAGCACTCGCCAACGAGACGCGGAACGTCACTACGGCTCAAGTCGGGGCGCGGGAAGGGACGTTGTTCCGTGCGGCGCGCGCCCTGGGCCGGTTCGTCGCGTGGGGCGACCTCCCCCGGCACGTGGTCGAGCAGGCTCTTCAGGAGGCGGGAGAGGCGGCCGGCCTCACCGTGTCCGAGTGCCGCTCCACCCTCCGCAGCGCCCTCAACTGGTCCATCACCCACAACCAGCGCAGCGGGAGGGCTGCATGAGCACGCCTCCCCTCCCCTCCCTGAAGAGCATCACCCCCAACCCGACCGGTCCGAACGCCGCTCCACAGTCTGTGGACACACCGGCCGTGGGCGCGCCGAAGGTCGCCGCCCGCAAGGGCGTCCTAGCTGCTGTTGGCACTGACCCGACACCCGACCGACCCGGGATCCGGATCTATGCCCCGCCGGTCTACCGCCACCCCAACGACGGCGCCCGCTGGTCCAAGCGCTACGGCGACACCCCCACCGCCGCCTACGCCTGCCCCTGCGGCCACACCGCAACCGCCACCGGCCAACAAGCCGTGGCCAACCTGGTCACCGACTACGCCGCACACAAGCACTTCTGCACCGGCACCCCCGCCACGCTCCTCGAACGGAGGACCGCCGCATGACCGAGCCCACCATCGACGGCGCCGCCCTGCTCCACGAGGTGGAAGCCTTCCACCGCCGCTTCAACGTCTTCCCCACCGAAGCGGCCTACGTCGCCGTGGCGCTGTGGGACGCCCACGCCCACCTGCTCGACTGCTTCGACTCCACCCCCCGTCTGGCGTTCCTGTCCCCGGAACCGGGGTCGGGGAAGTCGCGGGCGCTGGAGATCGTGGAAACCCTCGTGCCGCAGCCCATGACCGCCGTCAATGCCTCCGCTGCCGCCCTGTTCCGGTCGGTGTCCAACCCCAACGGCCGGCCGACGATCCTGTTCGACGAGATTGACACGATCTTCGGCCCGAAGGCGGGGGACAACGAGGAACTGCGTGGCTTCCTGAACGCCGGGCACCGCCGGACCGGGGTCACCTACCGGTGCATCGGCGACGGCGGCAACCAGACCGTTCAGGCGTTCCCGTCGTACGCCGGGGTCGCGGTTGCGGGACTCGGCAACCTGCCCGACACGATCATGACCCGGTCTGTGGTCATCCGCATGCGCCGCCGGGCCCGCAACGAGCACATCGAACCCTTCCGGGCCCGTGTCCATGAGGCCGAGGGACACAGGCTGCGTGACCGGCTGGCCCAGTGGGCGGAGCAGGCCCGGGGGTTCGTCATGGGTGCCTGGCCTGACATGCCTGACGGGGTCACCGACCGGCCGGCGGACGTGTGGGAACCCCTGCTCGCCATCGCTGACGCGGCTGGCGACGACTGGCCCGAGAGGGCCCGCGCCGCGTGCGTGACACTGGTGACCGCCTCCAAGGCCAACGACAAGGGCAGTCTGGGGATCCGGCTGCTGACCGACCTGCGTGACCACGTCATGGTCGGCATCGACCGCCTTCCCACCATCGCGATCCTGGACCGGCTCAACGCCCTGGATGACGCCCCATGGGCCGACCTGCACGGTAAGCCGCTCGACAACCGGCGGCTGTCACGGATGCTCGCCGAGTACATGACGGGCGAGAACGAGCCCATCGCCTCCCGCAACATCAAGACCGCCGGGAGCGTCCTCAAGGGCTACTACGCCGCAGATCTCCGGGACGCGTGGGCCCGCTACTGCCCCCCACCCCCGGAAAGTCCGCTACCTCCGCTACCCGGCACGGAAAACCTGGCCTGACCAGCACTAACGCGGTAGCGGCTACTGGCCTGGGTTGCCGCTACCGCGCCGCTACCCATCCGCTACCGCTACCCCTTCCCGCTACCTCCCACAGGGCTCTGACCTGCGAGGTAGCGGCGGTAGCGGAAGTAGCGGACTTCCCAGAAGGCCCCTGGACGCCTCTCCCCAAGAAGGAGTCATTGCCTTGGCTGGCACCGAGAAGCTCAAGCTCGCCGAAGTCCTCAAAGAGATCAAGATGAGCCGCGCCGCGTTCTACCGCATGCGCGCCCGTGGCAAGGCCCCGAAGCTCATCAAGCTGTCCAACGGACAGCTCCGGTGCCGCCGCAGCGACTTGGACGCATGGTGGGCCGAGCACGAGATCGCAGCCTGACCATTGACCGACCGAAGGGGACCCCGCCGTATGGCGGGGTCCCCTTCCCCGTGAAGGAGCACAATGCACAGCTACAACGTGCGCATTTGGAGCGTCCGGAGGCGGCCGAGTAAGGCTGCTCCGTTCCAACTCCGATGGCAGGTCGACGGAACGGAGTATCAGGAGAAGTTCACGACCAAGACGCTCGCCGACGCCCGCCGCGCGGAGCTGCTGACCGCAGCCCGCAAGGGCGAGCCATTCGACACCGAGACCGGACTTCCGGTGTCGGAGGTGCGCGAGCGGAACCGTACGAGCTGGTACGCCCACGCCCGCTCACACGCGGCGCGGAAGTGGCCGACTGCGGCGGCGAAGCACCGTGCAAGCATCGCGGAGAGCCTGACCATTGCCACGATGGCTCTGTGCCCGACGGGGAAGGGACGCCCGGCGGACGACGTCTTGCGCCGTGCGCTCTACCAGTGGGGATTCAACGCAGGGCGCCACGACCAGGAACCGCCGGAAGCGGAAGCCAAGGCCTTGGCATGGGCGGAGCGCAACGCGCCGGCCGTGGTCGACCTGGACAGTGCGAAGCGCGTACGCATCGTGCTGGAGCACTTGGCCAAGCGGCAGGACGGCAAGCCGGCCGCCGCCAACACGTTCCGGCGCCGCCGCGCGGTGCTGAGCAACTGCCTGCGCCTCGCCGTGGAACACGAGCTGCTGCCTGGCAACCCCCTGCACCGCGTGCACTGGGAGACCCCCAAGGCGGTAGAAGAGCTGGATGTGCGCAGCGTCGCCACACCGGCGCAAGCGCGGGCACTGCTGGACGCGGTCCGCGCTCAGGGCCCGCGCGGCGCCCACCTGGTCGCGTTCTTCGCGTGCATGTACTACGCGGCTATGCGCCCTGAGGAGGTGTCCATGCTGAGCGCCGAACAGTGCGACCTTCCCGAGGAAGGCTGGGGGCGGCTCATGCTTGCCGGCGCCCGGCCGCAGGTCGGATCGGCCTGGACGGACGACGGCAAGCCGTACGAGGAAAGGCAGCTCAAGCACCGGGCCCGCCGCGCGGTCCGACCGGTGCCCATCCCCCCGGTACTGGTCGCCATCCTGCGCGCTCACCTCGAAGAGTTCGGGACCACGACCGAGGGACGGCTGTTCAGCGCCGTACGGGGCGGGCCGGTCCGGTCGCAGGAGTACGGCGCGGTGTGGAAAGAGGCTCGAAGGAAGGCGCTCACCGCTGCGCAGGTAGCCTCTCCACTGGCCGCCATCCCGTACGACCTGCGGCACGCCTGTGTGTCGTTCTGGCTCCGCTCCGGGGTGAGCCTCGCCGAAACTGCCCGCCGTGCCGGGCAGAGCGTTGCCGTACTCCAGCGCTACTACGCCAAGGTTCTGGACGGCGAGGAAGCGAGGATGAACGCCCTGATCGAGCAGGGGTTGGCGGAGCAGGAGAGCGGGTCCGAAGGGCCGTAAATCCTGGCCGCAGGTTGGCCGCACGCGCTGGTCAGAGGTGGGATACCGCCGAATCAGGGTGAGACAAGGTCACGCAGAAGGGGTGCCGCTCCGGAGAGTGGCACCCCTTCTGACCTGCAACGCTTCTTACCTGCGCGGAGACGGTGGGATTTGAACCCACGGTGACATCGCTGCCACGACGGTTTTCAAGACCGTTCCCTTAGGCCGCTCGGGCACGTCTCCCCGCGCCGTCGGTCGATGATCGGCGGCGCGGGGACAAGAGTAACGGGTGGGCGCGGGCGTGTGGGGGTCAGTTGTCGCCCGTGCGGGAGCCCAGGGTGAGTTCGACGGTGTGGGTCTTGCCGTCGCGCTCGTAGGTGATCGTGACCTTGTCGCCGGGCTGGTGGGTCCAGATCTCGCCGATCAGGGTGGGGCCGGAGTCGATCACCGAGTCGTCGAGCTTGGTGATGACGTCTCCGGGCTTGAGGCCGGCCTTGTCGGCGGGGCCGCCCGACTCGACCGCGGAGGAGCCCTGTTCGGTGATCTTCGCGCCGTTCGTGGAGTCCTCCAGGGAGACGGACGCGCCGATCTTGGCGTACACCGGCTTGCCGGTCTTGATCAGCTGCTGGGCGACGTACTTGGCCTGGTTGATCGGGATGGCGAAGCCGAGGCCGATCGAGCCGGACTGGGAGGTGCCGCCCAGGCCGCCGCTGCCGGTGGACTGGATCGCGGAGTTGATGCCGATCACATTGCCCTGGGCGTCGAGGAGCGGTCCGCCGGAGTTGCCGGGGTTGATCGACGCGTCGGTCTGCAGGGCGCTCATGTAGGAGGAGGAGCTGCCGCTGCCGTCCGAGGAGGCCACCGGGCGGTTCTTCGCGCTGATGATGCCCGTCGTGACCGTGTTGGAGAGGCCGAAGGGGGCGCCGATCGCGATCGTCGAGTCGCCCACCGCCACCTTGTCCGAGTCGCCCAGGGTGAGCGGCTTGAGGTCCGAGGGGGCGCTCTTGAGCTTGATGACGGCCACGTCGTAGCCCTGGGCGTGGCCGACGACCTCGGCGTCGTACTTCTTGCCGTCGGGGAAGGTGGCCGTCAGCTTGCCGCCGTCGACCGCGTCCGCGACGACGTGGTTGTTGGTGACGATGTGGCCCTGGGTGTCGAAGACGAAGCCGGTGCCGGTGCCGCCCTCGCCGCTGCTGGACTCGGCCTGGATGGTGACCGTGCTGGGCAGGGCCCCGCGGGCGACCGCCGCGACGGTGCCGGCGGCCCGCTTGACGTCGCCTCCGCCGACGGAGGCGGAGACGGTGGTCGAGCCGTTGTTGTCGTCGTTCTTCGCGAGGGTGTAGCCGAGGCCGCCGCCCAGGCCGCCCGCGACCAGCGCGGCGACGATGACCGCCGCGACGAGCCCGCCGCGGCCGCGGCCCTGCTTGGGAGCGGGCTGCTGGTACGAGGCGCCCCAGCCGGTCCCCCCGGCGGCTCCCGCGTCGCCGTACGCGTGCGTGCCCGCGGCGGCGCCCCCGTCGGCGTAGAGGGGGGTGGTCGGCGGGTTCTGCCAGCCGTCGGGTGCGGCGGCGGCCGGGCCTCCGGCCTGAGGAGCGGTCGGGGCGGGCCAGTCGCCCTCCGCCGCGGCCGGGGCCCCGTGCGGGGCGGTGGGCGGCGGCCAGTCGCCGACCGGAGCGGCCGGGGACGCGGGCGGGGTCTGCGGCAGAGGGGTGGTGTGCGCGCCGGCGTCGGGCGCGGGTGCCTCGTGGGCGGGTGCCTCGGGGGCGGTGGCCGAGGGAGACTCCACCGGCACGGGGGGTGCGGACGGCGCCGGGGGAACCGGGGTGCCCTCGTTGGTGCCCTCGTTCTCGGTGTTCACAGCTTCTCTCCTCGATCCACGGCTGTTGTCGTCGGTCGCACTAGGTCACGCCTGTTCACGCTTGTCGTCGACCCCGCGCGGCGGTAGCTGTGCGTGTGCTTTTGTACTGCTCAGCTTTTCCCACGGGCCGTCAGAGCACCATAAGCGGTGCCTGTGGGTTCATGGCCATCCTTTATAAGGGACTTTTGGTGCAGTACGTGCGCATCCGCGGAACATCTCAGACTGTTCTCAGATGGCAGCGGTGGCACCATGACGCGGTGACCCACGCACGGCAGCACCACATTCAAGTCGTCGCTCACCGCGGGGCCTCCGAGGAGGCCCCCGAGCACACCCTGGCCGCGTACAAGAAAGCGATCGAGGACGGTGCGGACGCCCTCGAGTGCGATGTACGGCTGACTGCGGACGGGCATCTCGTCTGCGTGCACGACAGACGTGTCAACCGTACGTCCAACGGGCGCGGTGCCGTCTCCGCCCTGGAGCTCGCCGATCTCGCGGCGCTGGACTTCGGCTCCTGGAAGACGCGGGAGGCGCGCGAGGCCTGGCAGGCGCGCGTGGAGGACCCCGACTGGGAGGTCCGGCCGGAGGACCGCGAGGAGACGTCCGTACTGACTCTGGAGCGGCTGCTGGAGCTGGTCTCCGACGCGGGGCGCCGGGTGGAACTGGCCATCGAGACCAAGCATCCGACGCGTTGGGCGGGGCAGGTGGAGGAGCGGCTGCTGACGCTCCTGAAGCGGTTCGGTCTGGACTCGCCGGCCTCGGCGGCCGAGTCGCCGGTGCGGATCATGAGCTTCTCGGCGCGTTCGCTGCATCGCGTGCACGTGGCGGCGCCGACGCTGCCGACGGTCTATCTGATGCAGTTCGGCTCGCCCCGGCTGCGCGACGGGCGGCTGCCCGTCGGGGTCGGGATCGCGGGGCCGTCGATCAGGATCCTGCGCAACCACCCGACCTATGTGGAGCGCCTGAAGCGCAACGGCCATCGCGTGCACGTGTGGACGGTGAACGAACCGGAGGACGTCGACCTCTGCGCCCGGCTGGGCGTCGACGCGATCATCACCAATCGCCCGCGCGCGGTGCTGGACCGACTGGGGCGGTAGACGGCAGGCACAGAAAAGCGGGCAGGAGCGGAAAAACGGCGACCACAGAGCAAACGGCGACCACAAAGCCGCACGGACGGACGTGCCGCGGATCACCCCACAGGCCCCTCACACCTCACACATACCTCACGTCCCCTTGACCCCACGCCAACCCTCCCGCATCCTCCAAATCGGCCACTCCGTCGAATTTCAGCCATGCGCTTACAGGGAGTGCTCCGGCGCGTTCGCTCCGCGTTCGATCGTGGCGAATGCGTCTGGGTCCATGGATTGGCCGGTTTCCGGTACAGGCCAATGGGGCATCCACACCGTGGCGTGGGGCGAAGGAGGTCTCGGGGGTGGCGTTGGTGGTGGCACAGGAGGTGCCCACGTCGTCGAGCATGGCCGTACCCCATGGCCCTGCGGGCGTGGGGGAGGCGAGACACCGCATGCGCGATCAGTTGCGCAGAGGCGGGGTGTCGGAAGCGGTCGTCGACGATGCCGTACTGATCCTTTCCGAACTTTTGAGCAATGCGTGCAAGCACGGCAGGCCCTTGGGCGACGCCTTGGCCGGAGACGGTGACGTCCGGGCCGCGTGGCGCGTCGAGCCGGGCGGCCGGCTGGTCGTCGAGGTGACCGACGGCGGCGGTCCGACCCGCCCGGCACCGGCCACCCCCTCCGTCACCGCGCACGGCGGCCGCGGGCTGAACATCATCAGCGCCCTCGCCGACGACTGGGGCGTCCGGGACGACGCCTGCGGCGAGGTGACGGTGTGGGTGCTCGTCCACGCGGACGTGTACGACCCCGACGCCGGCCGCCGTCGCGACGACTTCGCCTCCCGGGTCGCGGCCCCATCGGTGTCCTCGATGCCGGGACTGAGCTTCGCGGACGCGTTCGACGACATGGACTGACCCACCGGTTCGAAGGCGAGGGGGACTTGGGCGGTCTCAACCCGGGGGACGCTGTCCGACCGAACGCCTCGCGCGACGCAGCCCCCTCACGTCGGAACCCCACTCATCGCCGGCGCCCCCTCACCCGACCGGGGTGCCCGGCGCTCCACAAGGACACCCGTTGTCCACAGGTTCCCGTGGTCGCGCGTACGAACGGCTAGGCTCCCGCCCGTACCAGACGAGCCGTACCCGGGAGACACCCAGATGGCCAAGAAGCGACCCCAGACGAAGGCCGGCCGGCCGCAGCTCACCGAAGGGGAGATCCCGGTCGTCGGCGCCAGGGAGCCCTGCCCCTGCGGCAGCGGCCGCCGCTACAAGGCCTGCCACGGCCGGGCCGCCGCGCATGCCGTGACCGAGTTGGTGCAGCGCCCCTTCGACGGCCTGCCGGGCGAGTGCGACTGGGTGGCGCTGCGCGAGCTGGTGCCGGCCGCCACGGTCGAGCTGACGCTGAAGGACGGTCTGCCCGAGGGCGTCCCGTCGGTCACGCTCGCCACGGTCCTGCCGATGGCCTGGCCCGCCCTGCGCCGCGACGACGGTTCGGTGCTGCTCGGCCTGCAGAACGACACGCCGTCCGGCGACATCAGCCGGGACCTGGCGGACACCCTGCAGCGGGCCCTGGAGGCCAAGCCGGGTACTCCGGTGCAGGCCCGCCGTGCCCCGGCGGACGGTCCGCGAATGCAGGATCTGCTCGACCCCGAAGGCGTGTTCGAGCCAGTTGTGCACGACGGTTTCGAGTTCTGGGTGCCGGACCCGGAGAACGCCACGCCGGAGGTGTCCGCCTCCCTGGAGCGGGCCAACGCGGCGGCGATCCCGACCGTGAAGCTGACCGGTGTGGACGCCGCCTACTGGTGCGAGACACCGGACAAGAACCATCTGCGCTGGGTCATGCCGCACCCGGAGGAGCGGCTTCTGGACGCTCTCGCGCGGCTGCACGCGGCGGGCGGTTCCAGCCTCGGGGAGGGCACGCGTCTGGTGGGCTCGTTCCGGGCGCACGGCCTGACGGTGCCGGTCTGGGACCTGCCGAGCGGGGTCTCGGCGGACGACGTGGAGAAGCCGGCCGCCGAGTTCGCGGAGCGTCTTGCGACCGCTCTGGCCTCGGACGCCCCGCTCACCGCCGACGAGCGTCGCGCCCGCGGCGGGCTCACCAACCGCCAGGTGACGCTCAGCTGAGACACGGGCGCGGAACAGGATCGGCTGACCGACCGGCCGGCCGATCCGGCCCGGCGGATTGCGTGACTCCGCTCACAACTCCCGTCCGCACAAGGTGAGTCGGCGCCAGAAACCGCCGATCAGCGGATGTCCGAAAGCCCGATGAAAACACGAGATCGAATTTGCTTGGAGCCGATCTCTTGTTACCGTTCCAATTGCCCGGTTGCTGGTGCATCCCCCGTCGCCAGCAACCGGGTCTTCTCATGCCCGGGCAACCCGGCGGACCAGGGCCGTATGTCAACTGCCGCCGTTGGTAGCGGAGTTGCTCCCGGAGCGCAGCAGCAGCGGTCCCGCACCGGGCGCCCCGGTGAAGGTCGAGAACTCGGCGATCGCGGTGTACGCGCCCAGTCCCCCCCGGGTCCGCTCACGGGGCGTCTCACAGGTTCCCGGCTCGTCCTCGGCGCCCACGGCGCAGCGCATCTGCACCGTGCGCTCCCCCGGCCCCATGAGGCTCAGGACGGCGCCCAGGGCGCGTCCGGTGGCGTTGCGGTAGTAGGTGCGCGCCCAGGTGTCCTCGCCCTGGGTCAGCACACAGGTCTGCGCCTCGGCGCCTTCGGGGGAGGTGAGCCCGGGACCGCAGCGGGCGGCGGTGGCGAGGCCGAGGCCGAGCAGCTGCGGGGAGGCGGAGGGGACGGCGTGGGGCGCCTTGGGGTCCGTACCGTCGCCATTGCCGTGGCCGTCGCCATTGCCGTGGCCGTCGGCCGGCATCAGAGAGTCCACGACAGAGCGCCCTTCGTCTCCGACGGGCCCTGCGGACGCCATGGCCAGGGGCAGGGCGACCGCGCCGGCCACGGCTCCGCCCAGGGCGAGGAGACGAAGGTTCATGCAACGGAAGATAAGGGGCGAACGCCGGTGTCCCAGCCGGCGCGCGCCCGACACCCTTACAACTCGGGCGCGCTCACACCCGTACGAGTGAGGGCCTCGACGGCGGCGTCCACCACGGCCTCGACGTCGGGCACCCAGGGGGAGGCCGAGCCCGGCAGCGGGGCGCGTTCCCACCGGATGTCGCCGCGGCCGGTCTCGGAGGGGGGCAGGGCGAGGTAGCCGCCCTCGCCGTGGAAGCGCAGGGAGCCGGGGACGAAGTCCTTGGCGTACAGCAGTTCGCCCAACTGCTCCATGGAGTACGGCCGTACGAGGATCGCCCAGCGGGTGGGCGAGGCGACCACCGGGCCGAGCCGCATGCCCTGGCGGTCCAGCGCCACGAGCGCGCGGGAGGCCGCGAGGGCGGGGAGGCTGACCGCGCAGGGCGCCTGGCCCCCGGTGGCCAGGATGATCGGCGAGGCCGGCCGGTTGGCCCACCACCAGCGCACCATGCGGGCGTCGGTGGTGGCCGCGAGGAGGCCGGGGTCGAAGGGATGAGCGCCGGGCATCGCGCACTCCGGGTCGGGGCAGCCGCAGCGGGAGGTGCTCCGCTGATCGGCCGTCGCTCCCGGGAGGACGGGCCACTGCCATTCCGTCGCGAAGGTCAGGGCCGAGTCGATCAACTCAGGCCCCTTGTCGCTGGACTGGGACAGAAGCCTGCGTCGCTTTCCGAGGATCTCGCGCATGAGCGCTCGTTCCTTTCCGTTGCACCGCTGGCAACACCGTGGGCCACATCACATAATGTGTCGATCACTTCACTGTGCGTACCTGTTGGCGCATCACACCCCTGTCCGTGACAAGGGGAACCCCTGGGGCCGAGTACTGGTCGCTTCCGCGGCCACTCCGCCGACTTGCGTCCATCAAAAGGCTGGGCGTGGCGTGGGGTGGCGAAGTCTGGCGTTTTGCCGCCCGCCGTATTTCTCTCCGCCTCCGCCACGGGAGGATGGGGCACGGTCGTCGGTGGCTATGACGCCCGGGTCGGTCACCAGGTTCCGGGTGGCTCCCGACGACCTCTGGTCCTTACCGAGTACGTACCCATCACGACCGCTGTGACGCTCCGTGGAGCAAGCCCAGTCGACCGCAAACAACCGTAACCCGAGTTAGTTTTAAGCCATTTTTGTTATTGCACAAGGGGGTCGGAAGAACCGCGCCCGATTCCCCCCAAAGGCCCCACGGACACCACTAATCCCAGCAGGACAATGCTGGACATCCCCTCACGAGTGCGTGTACATGTGGAGACACTGCTAGCGGCGCAGATTGACATGGGGGTTTGCGATGCTTTTGAGCAATACGCTCCGGTCCGAGAGCCGGATGCCATGAACGCCCCTCACGCTCCGAAAGTGGCTGGAATCGATTCATCAGTTCCCTCGCCCGCACACACTGTCGCGCCCGCGCCCGTCTCCCCGGGCACCCCGTCGGTCGCCGCGGCCACCTCAGGCCCGGGAGCCCTGCTGACCGACCGGCTCGCCGGCTGGGTCTCGGACCTCACGACCCTGCACGAACTGACCGAACGCCTGGCCCGCACGGGCACCCTGTCCGACGCCCTGACCGAACTGCTGCGCGCCGGAGCCACCCTGGTGGGCGCCCGGCGCGGTCTCGTGGTGCTGGAACCGGCCGACGGTCTCGGCCCGGACAGCACGATCGGCCTCGGCCTCGGACGCGCGGATCTCGGCCACATCGAGACCGTGCCGCGCAGCGCCATCTCCTACGGTCGCATCCTGGACGGGCTGCCCGGCGGCGAGGGCGAGATCGCCGAGCCCGACCTGTTCGCCGGGGACGGCATGGACCCCCGCCACCGCGAGGTCGCCGCCCGTCTCGGCTATGCCGCCAGCTACGCGCTGCCCCTGGTCGCCGAAGGCGCCGAGGGCCGCCTGGGCGCGGCCGTCTGGCTGTACGACGAACCCGCCGAGCCGGGTGAACGCCGGCGGCACCTGGTCGGCCTGTACGTCCGCACCGCCGCCGAGCATCTGACCCGGCTGCTGGAGGTCGAGCGCACCCGCGCGTCCATGACGACGATGGCCGAGGAACTGCTGCCGTCCCGGCTGCCGAGGGTGGCCGGCGTCCAGCTGGCCGCCCGGCACCGTACCGGCCCGCGCGGGGGCGGCGACTGGTACGACGCCCTGCCGCTGCCGGACGCGGCCCTCGGTCTCGCGGTCGGGTCGGTCACCGGGTCCGGGCCGAGCGCGATCGCCGCGATGGGACGACTGCGCGCCAGCCTGCGGGCGTACGCCGTGATGGAGGGCGAGGACCCGGTCGCCGTCCTGTCCGACCTGGAGCTGCTGCTGCGGCTGACCGAGCCCGCCCGCTCCGCGACCGCCCTGTTCGCCTACTGCGAGCCCGCCCTGCGCAAGATCACACTGGCCGGTGCCGGACACTGCCCGCCGCTGCTGCTGGGCGAGCGGCGCACCGAGTTCGTGGAGACCTCCGTCTCCGCGCCGCTGGGCATGCTGGCCTGCTGGGAGGCCCCGAGCGTGGAGCTGGAGCCCGAGCCCGGCGAGACGGTTCTGCTCTACACCGACGGCCTGCTGCACCGCACCGGCGACCCCGTCGACCGCGCCTTCGCCCGCCTGCACGCGGCCGCCGCCGGGGTGCCGCGGCCGCTGCGCCAGGATCCCGGCGCGATCGCCGACCACGTGCTGCGCACGGTCCTGCCGGACGGGCTGGCCGAGCAGGACAGCGAGGAGGACGTGGCACTGCTGGCGGCGCGGTTCGAGTGACCCACGACGACAGGACTTCTCCCCTGGGCCCCCTTACGTACGACCGTACGATGGAGGGGGTCCAGTTCCGTATCGAGGAGGATGACCGTGGCCGACGAGCTCCCGGAGACCCCGGAAGAGAGCGCAGAAGAGCCGATCAAGCAGCGCAAGAACGGCCTGTACCCGGGCGTGTCCGACGAGCTGGCCGAGAACATGAAGTCCGGCTGGGCCGACACGGAGCTGCGTGACCTGGAGCCGATCGCCCAGGCCGCCGAGACCGCCGCCCGCCGTGCCGCGCTCTCCGCGCGCTTCCCGGGCGAGCGTCTGGTGATCCCCGCGGGCAATCTGAAGACCCGCTCGAACGACACCGACTACCCCTTCCGGGCGTCG
Organism: Streptomyces sp. NPDC049687; assembly: GCF_044465285.1. Taxonomy (NCBI): domain Bacteria; kingdom Bacillati; phylum Actinomycetota; class Actinomycetes; order Kitasatosporales; family Streptomycetaceae; genus Streptomyces; species Streptomyces sp. NPDC049687. The sequence continues at coordinate 764,937 of NZ_JBITLN010000003.1, read as the reverse complement.
GTCGAGTACGCGTACCTCACCGGCAACCAGACCGAGGACGGCGTCCTCGTCCTGGAGCCCAGGGGCGAGGGCCATCAGGCGACGATCTACCTCCTCCCGCGCTCCGACCGCGAGAACGGCGAGTTCTGGCTCTCCGGCCAGGGCGAGCTGTGGGTCGGCCGCCGCCACTCCCTCACCGAGGCGGAGAAGCTGTACGGCGTCCCCGCCGCCGATGTGCGCGAGCTGGCGGACAAGCTGCGCGAGGCCGCCGGCCCGGTGCGCGTCGTGCGCGGGTACGACGCCGGTATCGAGGCGGCCCTGACCGACAAGGTCACCGCCGAGCGCGACGCCGAGCTGCGCGTCTTCCTCTCCGAGGCCCGGCTGGTCAAGGACGAGTTCGAGATCGGGGAGCTGCAGAAGGCCGTCGACTCGACCGTGCGCGGCTTCGAGGACGTGGTCAAGGTCCTCGACAAGGCGGAGGCCACCTCCGAGCGTTACATCGAGGGCACGTTCTTCCTCCGCGCACGGGTGGAGGGCAACGACGTCGGCTACGGCACCATCGCCGCCGCCGGCCCGCACGCCTGCACCCTGCACTGGGTGCGCAACGACGGCCCGGTCCGCTCCGGCGACCTGCTCCTGCTGGACGCGGGCGTCGAGACGCACACGTACTACACCGCGGACGTCACGCGCACGCTGCCGATCAGCGGCCGCTTCTCGGAGATCCAGAAGAAGATCTACGACGCGGTGTACGAGGCCCAGGAGGCCGGGATCGCGGCGGTCAAGCCGGGCGGCAAGTACCGCGACTTCCACGACGCCGCCCAGCGCGTGCTCGCCGAGAAGCTCGTCGAGTGGGGTCTGGTCGAGGGGCCGGTGGAGCGGGTGCTGGAGCTGGGTCTGCAGCGCCGCTGGACGCTGCACGGCACCGGTCACATGCTCGGCATGGACGTCCACGACTGCGCCGCCGCGCGCGTGGAGTCGTACGTCGACGGCACGCTGGAGCCCGGCATGGTGCTCACGGTCGAGCCGGGGCTGTACTTCCAGGCCGACGACCTGACCGTGCCGGAGGAGTACCGGGGCATCGGCGTCCGGATCGAGGACGACATCCTGGTGACGGCGGACGGCAACAGGAATCTGTCGGACGGGCTGCCGCGCCGTTCCGACGAGGTCGAGGCGTGGATGGCTTCGCTCAAGGGCTGAGATCGCGGTTGATGGCCGGGTACTGGTAGGTGCCCGGCCATTCACATGTTCAGGGGGACTTCGTGAACGATTTCTGGGCCGGGTTCGGTGTCGACCTGCATCTCGAACCCGACACCGGTGAAGGGCGGCGGGTCGGGCTCGAGCGGGCGCTCAGGGGCGCGGTGCGGGAAGGGCGGCTGGCGCCCGGCACGCGGCTGCCCGCCACCCGGCGTCTCGCGGTCGAGACCGGGATCTCGCGGAACACGGTCAAGGCGGCGTACGACCAGCTCGTCGCCGAGGGCTACCTCACCGCCCGCCAGGGGTCCGGTACCCGGGTCGCCTCGCTGCCCTCCGCCGGCAGCGCGCCGCCGGAGGCCGCGGCACGCGCGCGTGAGCCGCGTTTCGACCTGCGGCCCGGCAGCCCGGACGTCGGCGCGTTCCCCGCGGCGGCCTGGCTGCGGGCGCTGCGCCGCGCCATCGCGACCGCGCCCTCACTGGCGTACGACTACGGCGATCCGCGCGGCCGTATCGAGCTGCGGACGGCGTTGTCGGGGTATCTGGGGCGGGCGCGGGGAGTGGTCGCGCCGCCGGAGCGGATCATGATCACCTCTGGATACGTGCAGGGGCTCGTGCTGCTCACCCGCGTGCTGGACGGCGCCGAGGTCGCGATGGAGGACCCGGGGCTGCCGTTCCACCGGGAGGTCGTGCGGCGCAACGGCGGGAGCGTCGTGCCCGTGGGCGTGGACGAGCAGGGGGTGCGCGTCGGGGAGCTCGGGGGCGCTCGGGCGGTGGTGGTCACGCCGGCGCACCAGTATCCGACCGGAGTGACCCTGCACCCCGAGCGGCGGCGGGCGCTGACGGACTGGGCACGCGCGCGTGAGGGGCTGATCGTGGAGGACGACTACGACGGGGAGTTCCGCTACGACCGGCAGCCCGTCGGCGCGCTCCAGGGCATGGCACCCGGGCAGGTCGTCTACCTGGGCACCGCCTCCAAGACGCTCGGGCCCGCGCTGCGGCTCGGCTGGATGGTGCTGCCGCCGCACCTGGTGGACGCGGTCGCCGACGCCAAGCTGCACAGCGACCACCAGACCGAGTCCATCGGACAGCTGGCCCTCACCGAACTGATCGACAGCCACGCCTACGACCGTCACGTACGCGCGTGCCGCCTCCGTTACCGGCGTCGCCGCGACCTGCTCCTCGACCGGCTCGGCACGCGCCGGGGCGTGCGCGGGATCGCGGCCGGGCTGCACGCGCTGGTCGAGGTCGGCGACGAGACGGGGGTGCTGGCGCGCGCGGAGGCGGAAGGGCTGGCGGTCGGGCGCCTCGGGGAGCACTGGCACGACCCCGGCGCGGCCGGTGAGCGTGCGCAGGGGCTGGTCATCGGCTACGGGACGCCCCGCGAGCGGGTGTACCCGGACGCCCTGGAGGTGCTGGCGAAGGTGCTGGACGGGAGCTGATTGGACCACCCAGACGGCCTCGGATTGGTGCTGCCGACCAATCCACCGCGCCCCTACCGTCGGCGGTATGACGAAGCCTCCGCCAGGACGCCTGCTCGCCCTCGCCCAGTTGGGCAACTCGGTCGGGGACGGCGCCTACTACACGACGTCGGCCCTGTACTTCACACAGGTCGTCGGCCTCTCCCCCGCGCGCGTGGGGCTCGGGCTGACCGTCGGGTGGGCGGTCGGCTCGCTGGCCGGGGTACCGCTGGGGCGGCTCGCGGACCGGTGCGGGGCGCGCGGTACGGCGGTGCTGCTGGCGCTGGCGACCGGGCTCGCGGTGGCGGCCTTCACCGTCGTCCGCGCCTTCGTGCCGTTCGTGCTGGTGGCGTGCGGATACGCGGCCGCGCAGTCGGGGCTGGCGGCGGCGCGGCAGGCGCTGCTGGCGGGGCTGGTGCCCGCCGGGGAGCGCACGGGGCTGCTCGCGCGCCTGCAGTCGACGCTGAACGCGGGGCTCGCGGTGGGCGCGGGGCTCGGCGGGCTCGCGTTGCACGCCGGGACGCCCGGGGCGTACGCCGGGGTGTTCGCGGTGGACGCGGTGAGTTTCGCGGTGTGCGCGCTGCTGCTGGCCGGGCTGCCTCGCGTGGCACCTTCCGTACGGGTACGCGGGCGTGCCGACCTGGGGGTCCTGCGCGACCGGCCCTACGCGGTCGTGGCGCTGCTCAACACCGTGCTGCTGCTGCGGATGCCGTTGCTGAGTCTGGTGCTGCCGCTGTGGATCACCGAGCGGACGGGGGCGCCGGCCTGGCTGGTGTCCGCGCTGTTCGTGCTGAACACGGCCGTGGTGACGGTGTTCCAGGTGCGGGCGGCGCGTGGGGTGACCGGGCTGCGGAGCGCCACCCGGGCGGTCCGCCGGGCGGGGTGGGTGATGTGCGCGGCGTGCGCCGTGTTCGCGCTGTCCGCGGGGGCGTCGGCATGGGTGGCGGCGGGGGTGCTGGTGGTGGGAGCGGTGTTGCAGGTGATCGCGGAGATGGGGCAGTCGGCCGGTTCCTGGCAGCTCTCCTTCGATCTGGCCCCGGCCGAGCGGGTCGGCGAGTACCAGGGCCTGTTCGGCACCGGCGTCACGGTGGCCCGCACCCTGGGCCCGCTGGTGCTGACCTGGCTGCTGGTGGAGTGGGGCCCGCCGGGCTGGCTGCTGCTGGGCGCGGCGATGGTGGGGGCGTCGTACGCGATGGGGCCGGCGGCGCGCCGGGCCGCCGTCGGCCGCTCGCCCGAGGGGGTCAGGCGGCCCGTACCGGTGAACTGACCGGCAGGGAGTCCACGAACAGGGCGCCTGCCAGCAGGCCCGCGCTGCCTCTGGGGCTCCACGCGCGTGCGTGCAGGTCGGTGTCGAAGGCGGTGAGGGCCTCGCGGCCCGCCTCCGTCGCCGTGCCGCCCGCCTCCAGGACGCCGCGGGCGCCCGCCTGTACGTGACGCAGGCCCAGGGGGCCGGTCGTGTGCAGGAGTTCGGTGTCCTGGAGGGTGGACATGACGGTGAGCAGGGCGTCCAGCTGTGCCTCGGCCTCGCCCGCGCCGGCGGAGCGTGCCTTGGCGAGGGCGTCCAGGGCCCGCCGTATGTGCGGGAATCCGGCCCGGGCCTCGCCGCGGGCGCCTGCCGCGCCGTACTTGACCGAGACAGTGGAGCCGCGGGACGGCCGCCGCGGGGCGCCCCGGTCGGGGTGCGCGGCGATCCGTTTGGCGGTCGCGGTGATCTCGGTGCCCCGCGCCCGGGGGTTGAGCGCGGCCGCCGCGACCAGCAGGCCCAGCGTCCACAGGGCGCCCCGGTGTCCGCCGCCGGCCAGGCCCACCGAGTGCTCGGCGCACCTCCCGATCGCACCCAGCTCCGCGCGGAGCCGGGGCGTGGGTTCGCCGGTGCGGCGGGCGGCGGCGGCCATCGACGCGAGGCCCGGCGCGAGCGCCTTGGCCGACCAGCGCAGCCCGCGGTGGTCCCTGCGGGTGACACGGGCATCCAGGTCACGGGGGTCGGGCAGGCCCGGCTTGGGAGCGAGGGCCAGCTGACCGGTCAGCGCGGCCACGGCGGCCTGCGCGAGCACGTCGTCCTCACGGCGGGTCACATCCGTACCCTACGAGGACGCGGAGGCCGACGGGGCGTCGCTCGGCGGAGTGCCCGTCGGGGCGTCGCTCGGGGGAGTGCCCGTCGGGGCGTCGCTCGGGGGAGTGCCCGTCGGGGCGTCGCTCGGGGGTGTGCCTCCGCCGTCGCCGCCACCGCTGCCCGCGCCGGTGTTCTCGGCGTCCGGGTCGATGGCCAGGGAGAGGAAGCCCTTGTAGCCCTTGGACGGGTCCTTCTTGTGCACAGCCTTGAGGGTCAGCAGGCCGCTGGAGGCGCCGCCGCCGTCGTAGACCATGTCGTTGTCGAGGGTGGTGTAGCTGCCGGAGTGCTTGGAGTAGGGCTCGAGGGTGAAGATCTCCTCGGCGATGCCGTCGTCGAAGAAGAGCTGGCCGGTGTAGTTGACCTTGCCGCCCTCGTACGTGCCGTCCTCCTTCTCGCCGCCGGTGTGCACCTTGACGTGGATGTGGCAGGTGCGCGGGGTGTACCAGCCGGGGAAGATCGTCTCGAACTTGACGACCCCGTTGGCGTTGGCGATCTGGTAGCCGCGCAGGTAGGTGTTGTCGTCGGCGGTGGAACCGTCCTCGCTCTCGGCCGGGGCCGAACCGCCGGGGTTGGCGGTGGTGTAGCCGGAGTAGTAGCCCCAGGCGTCGCAGTGCCAGATCTCGACGGCAGCGCCGGGGACCGGGGTGCAGCCGTCGGTGGCGTCGACGACCGTCAGGCGCAGGGTCAGCGGTACGCCGCTCTTGCCCTCGGTGATGTCCTTGCGCACCAGGGCACCATCGAGGTAGTACGGCCCTTCCGTCACGCTGGACATGAGCGTCAGGCACGCGCTGCTGGCCGAGGTGGCGTCCGCGGTCGCCTCACCGTCCGTGGTGGTGTCGCTGTCCGTGGTGGTGTCGGCGAACGCCGACTGGTACCCGGCCGCGGCGAGCCCGCCGGCCGCGACCGTGCCGCCGGTCACCACGAGGGCGCGCCGCCTCGTGATGCCGGTGTCTTTGTGGTTTCCCGTCATGGGCAGAAGTTAGGAACGCCGCCCATCAGCGGGCTGAAGGAACGCTGAGAGGAGCCTGTGAGTGCTGAGGAACCTCAAGTTCCCTGCCGGTCGGCGCATCTGAAGATCCGTCATACGGCCATCAGCGGAGCGTCCTTGCGCCATTTGAGGATCTTGTCGAAGCTGACCACCGCTCCGCCGCGTCCCGGCTTGTTGCCGATGTGGACGTGGTCGGCGAGCTCCTGGATGAGGAAGAGGCCCCGGCCCTGCTCGGCGTCGGAGCTCATGCGCACCGGTGCGGGGGCGGGGCGGTCGCCGCTGAAGCCCGGGCCCGAGTCCGCGACCTCGATACGGCACTTCTCGCCGTCGAGGTAGGCGGTGACCCGGTACGCCTCCGAACAGCCGCCGTGCGCGGTGTCCCCGCCGTGCTCGACGGCGTTGGCACAGGCCTCGCTCAACGCTACGGAGAGGTCGTAACTGACGTCGGGATCGACGCCGGCCGTCTCCATGGTGCCGAGCAGCAGACGGCGGGCGAGCGGAACGCTCGCGGCTTCGCGCCGCAGATGGAGTGACCACCAGATGCTCATGCTCCAGCCTCCTGGCCGCGGCTCGACATACCGATACGTATTGCCGCTCGGACGCGTATGTAAGCGCGAATTCCGCGTGATGCCGCCCATATGGGGGATGCACAGACAGAGAGAATCGGTGTATGTGGGGCACAGGGGGCGTCAGTCGTACCAGTCTTCCCAGAAGATGATCTTCCATGTCGTAGGGAGTCGTACCGCATCTTGCGGACCTGCCGCATGGCGGCCATGAGTCCAGTGCGATGATGAGGCCGCCATGACTGCCCCCCACGGTGAGCGCTGCGGACGCGATCTACGACTGTTGCGGGCCGCGGTTTTCGCCGCGGTCTGCGTCGTGCTGGCCGCCGCCGGGCACACCATGGCCTCCTGCGCCACGGTTCCGCTGTGGACCCTGGGCGCCGGTTTCCTGGGCGCCCTCGCGGTCGTGGTGCCGCTCGCCGGGCGCGAACGCTCGCTGCCGGGCGTCGTGGCGCTGCTCGCCGTCGGACAGAGCGTGCTGCACACGCTGTTCGGGCTCGGGCAGCACACCGCTTCCGCGTCCACGGCGACCACCGCGATGTCCGCGTCGGACGCCGCGCTCGTCGCGCGGGCGGCCCGGCTGGTCTGCGGGGCCACGGCGGCGGCGATCAGTCCCGCCCATGCCCGGAAGATCCTCGTCGACGCTCGGCTCTACAGCGGCACCTCCGGCCCGGACATGAGCGGCATGAGCGGCATGGGTTCCATGCGCCATTCCGCCGACGCCCTGTCCGCCTCCGGCTCGTCGACGGCGCTGCTGCCGTCCCTGCCCATGCTGCTCGGCCATGTCCTCGCGGCGCTCGCCGCGGGATGGCTGCTGCGGCGCGGTGACGCGGCCCTGCGACGGCTGATCCACCTGTCGGCGCACGGCGTCGCCGAGGGAGCTCTCGTACGGTCGCTGCGCGGGGCGCTCACGCTGGTGCGCGCCCTGCTCGCAGGGCTCCCCGACGCGCCGGAAACGGACCCACGCGCCCCGCGCACCGCCCTCCTCGCGCCCCCGAAGCCCCGTACCACCGCACTCCAGCACACGGTGATCAGGCGCGGCCCGCCGACCGGGGCCGAACTCGTCCTCGCTGCCTGACGCGACACGTCCAGCACTCCTGTGGAGGGTGGCCGCTGTCGTGCGGCACGCGCGCGTGCGCCTGTTGCGGCGCCCGCCTCTCTCACCGTCAGACCTCACTCGGAGTGGAGTGCTCTCCGCCATGAAGGCTTCTCGTATCGCCGCCGCCGCCGCTGTCGCCGGTTCCGCCGTCCTCGTACTGTCCTCGCCCGCTTTCGCGCACGTCAGCGTGCAGCCGGACGGCACGGCTGCGAAGGGCGGCTACGCCCTGGTCAACTTCCGTGTCCCCAACGAGCGCGACGAAGCCTCGACCACCAAGCTCGAGGTCACCTTCCCGGCCGATCACCCGCTGGCCTCCGTGATGCCGGAGAAGATCGACGGCTGGAAGATCACCGTCACCAAGAGCAAGCTCGACAAACCGCTCGAGGTGCACGGCCAGAAGATCGGCGAGGCCGTCTCCAAGGTCACCTGGACCGCCGACGGCAAGGGGATCGAGCCCGGCTACGTCCAGCGGTTCCCGGTCTCCATGGGCGCGCTGCCCGACGACGCCGACGAACTCGTCTTCAAGGCGGTCCAGACATACTCCAACAAGGAGGTCGTGCGCTGGATCGAGGTGCAGGAGGACGGCGCGGAGGAGCCGGAGAACCCGGCGCCCGTGCTCGCCCTGTCCGCCGCCTCCGAAGGCGACCACCACGGCGGCACGACGGCCGAGGACGCCTCGGACGAGTCCTCCGACGACGTCGAGGCGGCCGCCTCGACGACCGAGGCCTCCGACGGCACCGACACCACCGCCCGCGTCCTCGGCGTGGTCGGCATCGTCGTCGGCGCCGCCGGAGTGGCGTACGGGGTGCTCGCCGGCCGTCGCCGGACGACGACCGAGGCCTGACCTCCGACGCCTGACGCCTGACGCCTGATCGACCGTGTCGTGCACCGGGGTCGCCACGACCCCGGTGCACGCCGGAGTTCACACATCTGGGACATTTCTCTATGCGCAAGAAGACGTTCGCCGCGGCCGCGCTGCTCGCCGCCGCCACCCTCACCCTCTCCGCGTGCGGCAGCGGGGACGGTGGCGACAACTCCGTCGCCGCCGTCTCCGAGGAGAACGGCAAGCAGCAGGCCGCGACCGTGCTGGACCAGCCCTTCACCAAGCCGGACCTGGTCCTCACCGACACCCGGGGCAAGTCCTACGACCTCCGCAAGGAGACCGACGGCCACCCCACGCTGATCTACTTCGGGTACACCAACTGCCCGGACATCTGCCCGCTGACGATGAGCAACATCGCCGTGGCCAAGAAGCAGTTGCCCAAGGCGGACCAGGACGAGCTGCGCGTGGTGTTCGTCACCACCGACCCCGACCGGGACACCCCGGCCGCGCTCGGCAAGTGGCTCAAGGGCATCGACCCCCAGGTCGTCGGCCTCACCGGCAAGTTCGCCACCATCCAGGCCGCCGCCCGCGGCGTCGGCATCTCCGTCGAGGCACCGCACAAGGACAAGAACGGCAAGATCGTCTCCACCCACGGCACCCAGGTCATCGCCTTCTCGCCGAAGACGAACGGCGGGTATCTGCTGTACGACGAGGACACCACGGTCGACGACTACACCAAGGACCTGCCGAAGATCATCAAGGGGCAGAACCCGTGAGCCCGGTGACCCGCGCGAGGCACCTCGCCGTGCGAATCGCCCTCGTCACCGGGGCGCTGCTGCCGGCGGGCTGCGGCTGGGGCTCGGACGGCAAGGCAGAATTGTCCGTCGAGTCCGCCTACATACCGCAGCCGGTCTCGGACACCATGGCCGCGGGCTTCCTCACCATCGTCAACAAGGGCGGCGCCAAGGACGAGCTGACGTCCGTCACCAGTGCCGTCGCGGGCAGCGTCACCCTCCACGAGACCGTCGGGTCGTCGATGGAGGAGGTCACCTCCCTCGAGGTCCCCGCGCACGGTCAACTCGTGTTCAAGAGCGGCGGCAACCACCTGATGTTCGAGAAGCTGAAGAGCAAGCCGGTGCGGGGCGAGAAGGTCGCCGTCGAACTGCACTTCGCCGAGTCCGGCACGGTCGAGGTCGAGATTCCGGTGGAGTCCGCCACGTACAACCCGAAGACCGGCCACTGAGGGAGGGACCACCTTGACGCAGACCATCACCCCCCGCGTCCGGATGCTCGTGCTGCTGTTCCTGGCGGTCACCGGCGCGCTCCTGGCCGGAGCCGGACCGGCCTCCGCGCACGCCGCGCTGACCGGCAGCGACCCCGCGCAGGGGGTGGTGGTCGACAAGGCGCCCACCCAGGTGACGCTGACCTTCTCCGAGACCGTCTCGATGAACGACGACTCGCTGCGCGTCCTCGACCCCAAGGGCGCCCGTGTCGACAGCGGCAAACCGTCCAACACGAGCGGCACGTCGTACGCGGTGCAGTTGCACTCGGGGCTGCCCGACGGCACGTACACCGTGACCTACCAAGTGGTGTCCGCCGACAGCCATCCCGTCGCCGGTGCCTACACCTTCTCCGTCGGCTCCCCCTCCAAGACCAGCGTCTCGGTGTCCGACCAGACGGCCGGGGGCGGGGTGGTCGGCGGCCTCTACGGCTTCGGCCGGTACCTGTCGTACGCCGGGTTCATCGTGATGGTCGGCGCGGCCGCCTTCGTCCTGGCCTGCTGGCAGCGCGGCACCGGGGTACGGGCGCTGCAGCGGCTCGTGGTCGCCGGCTGGGTCGCGATGACCGCCGCCACGCTGTTCCTGCTGCTTCTGCGCGGCTCCTACACCGGCTCGGGGAAGCTCGGCGACATCTTCGACCTGGAACTGCTCGGTCAGGTCCTGCAGACCAAGACGGGCGCGGCGCTCGTCTCCCGGCTGCTGCTGCTCGCCGCGGCCGCACTGTTCATCGCCGTCCTCTTCGGCGCCTACGACAAGCGGGAGGACGAGGAGAAGCGGGACCTGACCTTCGGGCTCGCGATCGGCGGGACCGTCGTGGCCGCCGGGCTCGCCGCCAGCTGGGCCATGGCCGAGCACGCCTCGACCGGACTGCAGCCGGGCGTCGCGATGCCCGTCGACGTCGTCCACCTGCTGGCCGTGGCCGCCTGGCTGGGCGGGCTCGCCGCACTCCTCGTCGCCCTCTACCGCGCTCCCGTGGACCGGCCCGTCGAGGCCGACGCCGTCCACCGGTTCTCCCAGGTCGCCTTCGGCAGCGTCATCGCGCTGATCGCGACCGGCGTCTACCAGTCCTGGCGCCAGCTCGGCTCCTGGTCCGCCTTCACCGAGACCGGCTACGGCCGGCTGCTCCTCGTCAAGATCGGCCTGGTGGCCCTTCTCGTCGGTATCGCGTGGATCTCCCGGCGGTGGACGGCACGGCTGGCGGACACCACGGTCACCGCGGAAGACGTCGAGAGGAAGCAGCCCGCCAAGGAGCACGTGACCGCTCCCGCGGGCGCCGGTGACTCCGAGCGTGCCGCCCAGCTCGCCCGGCAGCAGGCCGCCGTGGACGCCGCCCGTGAGAAGCGGCTGCGGGACGGTGACCCGAACCGCTTCGGCCTGCGTCGCTCGGTGCTCGCCGAGGCGGGCGTGGCCGTCGTGCTCCTCGCCGTCACCACCGCCCTCACCTCGACCGAGCCGGGCCGTACGGAGCTGGAGGCCGCCAGGGCCACCTCCGCCTCGGCCTCGGCCTCCTCGTCCGACGCCACTTCGGGCGCCCTGACCCTGGACATGTCCTTCGACACCGGCGGCGCCGACGGCAAGGGCGTCGTCAGCATCGACCTCGACCCCGCCCGCAGCGGGGCCAACGAGATGCATGTCTATGTGACCCGGCCCAACGGCCGCGCCTTCGACGTCCCCGAGGTCAAGGTCGCCCTCACCCTCGAAGCCAAGGACATCGGGCCGCTGCCCGTCGCGCCCGACCACATCGCCACCGGCCACTGGGCGGCGACCGGAGTGCAGATCCCCATGGCCGGCGAATGGAAGATCGCCGTGACCGTGCGGACCTCCGACATCGACCAGGTGACCGTCTCCAAGAACGCGCAGATCGGCTGACCCGCACCATGCCCGACCAGTCCCTTCCCGAGGCCCCCACCCCCGCCGTCGCCCCTGCGGAGCCCCCGTCCCCCGAGGGCCTGACGACTCTGACCCGGCGGAAGCTGCTCGGCACCGCCGGGGCGACCGGGCTCGTCCTCGGCGCGGCGGGCGCGGCCGCGGGTTATGCGGCAGCGCCGGCACAGGCGACCCCGCTGTCCTCGATCGGCGCCGGGCAGGCGCGGTTTCACGTGAAACATCAGCCCGGCATCACCCAGGGCCTCCAGGCGCGCGGCCATCTCATCGCCTTCGACCTCGCGGCCGGGGCCGGCCGCAAGGAGGCCGCCGCGCTGCTGCGCCGCTGGTCGGAGACGGCCCGCCGGCTGATGGCGGGCGAGGCCGCCCCGAACGACGACACGGACATCGCCCGCGACGCCGGCCCCTCGTCGCTGACGATCACTTTCGGCTTCGGCAACAGCTTCTTCACCCGCACCGGCCTGGAGAAACAGCGACCGGTCGCCCTGGATCCGCTGCCCGACTTCTCCTCCGACCACCTCGACAAGGCCCGCAGCAACGGCGATCTGTGGGTGCAGATCGGTGCGAACGACGCCCTGGTCGCCTTCCACGCCCTGCGCGCGATCCAGAAGGACACGGGCAGCGCGGCCAAGGTCCGCTGGCAGATGAACGGCTTCAACCGCACTCCGGGCGCCACGGCCCATCCCATGACGGCCCGCAACCTGATGGGCCAGATGGACGGCACCCGCAACCCCAAGCCGGCCGACTCCGACTTCGACCAGCGGATCTTCGTCCCGGAGTCCGGTTCGAAGGACCCCGCGTGGATGGCGAACGGCTCCTACGCCGTCGTACGCCGTATCCGGATGCTCCTCGACGACTGGGAGAAGCTGTCGCTCAAGGCCCAGGAGCAGGTCATCGGACGCCGTAAGTCCAATGGGGCGCCGCTGTCCGGCGGCGACGAGACGACCGCGATGGACCTGGAGAAGACGGACGCGAACGGCGACCTGGTCGTCCCGATCAATGCGCACGCCCGCATCACCCGTCCCGACCAGAACGGCGGCGCGGCGATGCTGCGGCGCCCCTTCTCCTACCACGACGGCATCGACGCGGACGGCACTCCGGACGCGGGCCTGCTGTTCGTCTGCTGGCAGGCGGACCCGCTGCGCGGCTTCGTCACCGTGCAGCGCAAGCTGGACCGCGGAGACGCCCTGTCGAAGTACATCCGCCACGAGTCCAGTGGCCTCTTCGCGGTACCGGGCGGTGCGGCGGAGGGGGAGTACGTGGGGCAGGCGCTGCTCGAGGGGTGAGGCAGGCCCGGTCTCCTGCGGTCCGGTCCATCCACTTCGTCCGGGGTTACGCGGATTCATACCTGCGAGGGGCAGTCATGAAACGCGTGGGCTGCGCTTCGCAAGGGCCATTAGGGTGAGGTCATGCCAGCGAGCTATGCGTATCTCGGCCCCGAGGGCACCTTCACGGAGGTCGCCCTGCGCACGCTTCCGGAGACCGCCACCCGGCAGCTGATCCCCTATGTATCCGTGCAGTCCGCGCTCGACGCGGTGCGCGGCGGCGAGGCCGAGGCCGCGTTCGTGCCGATCGAGAACTCCGTCGAGGGCGGCATCACCACCACGCTTGACGAGCTGGTCGCGGGCGCGCCCCTGATGATCTACCGCGAGGTGCTGCTGTCGATCACCTTCGCGCTGCTGGTGCGGCCCGGCACCGAGCTGTCGGACATCAAGACGGTCTCCGCGCACCCGGCCGCGCAGCCGCAGGTGCGCAACTGGCTGAAGGCGAATCTCCCGGACGCCACCTGGGAGTCGGCCGCCTCGAACGCGGACGCCGCCCGGCTGGTCCAGGAGGGCCGCTACGACGCCGCCTTCGCCGGCGAGTTCGCGGCCGCCCGGTACGGCCTCACGGCCCTGGAGACCGGGATCCACGACGCCGAGAACGCCCAGACCCGGTTCGTGCTGGTGGGTCGGCCCGCTCGTCCCGCGGCGCCGACGGGCGCGGACAAGACGTCGATCGTGCTGTGGCAGCGCGACGACCACCCCGGAGGTCTGCGTGATCTGCTGGGCGAGTTCGCCACCCGCGGTATCAACCTCATGCTGCTGCAGTCCCGGCCGACCGGGACCGGCATCGGCAACTACTGCTTCTGCATCGATGCCGAGGGCCATATCTCCGACCGCCGGGTGGCGGACGCGCTGGCGGGTCTGAAGCGGATCTGCCGCGACGTACGGTTCCTCGGCTCGTACCCCCGCGCGGACGTGTCCGTGGCGGAGGTTCCGGCGCCCCTGACCGGGACCTCGGACGGGGAGTTCGCGGCGGCGGCGGACTGGGTGGCCCGCTGTCAGGACGGCCGGTTCTAAGCCGCTGCCGGGCGGGTCCAGGCTGGTCCTACCTGCATATCTGCGTTATCCACAGAAGTTATCCACAGGCCACCTTCTCGACCTGGGGACAAGTCGACACCGAAGCACCACTCAGTCGACAAATCGGCCTACGGCCCCCACAGGCGACTGGCAGCCCGTACGTCACCCTTCGTCCACCCGTTTCCTTGGATCAATCCTTTGAGTGACCCTTTTCCACCCGAAAGTGGGCGCGAGAGGGGTTTGGGCAAGGAATTCGCCGCACGTACGACGAGTCGTGGAGTGATCAATTCACCTGTCCACAGACCTTTCACACACCCTGTGGATAACTCACCCGGGGTGTGGGTTCCTGTGGACAACCCCGCGCCCAAGTCCGGCTCCGCACAAGGAATTCGAGTCAATGCGACGCCCGTCACATGCCCCGTCCCAGGGGGTGAGACGCTTTTCCTTGACACGTTGGGCAATTACCTCACGACGGAACGTAAGCCCCGATTCGAACGCGCGCGGCCCGGTTCCGCATAGTGAGTCGTGAGCCGCAACCGCGCACCGGTAGCCTTGACCGCGTGATTGACCTTCGCCTGCTCCGTGAGGACCCCGACCGTGTGCGCGCGTCCCAGCGCGCCCGTGGAGAGGACGTCGCGCTCGTCGACGCTCTCCTGTCTGCCGACGAGCGGCGCAGGTCGTCCGGCGTCCGCTTCGACGAGCTGCGTGCCGAGCAGAAGTCGCTCGGCAAGCTGATCCCCAAGGCCGCCGGGGACGAGAAGGCCGAGCTGCTGAAGAAGGCGAGCCAGCTGGCCGCCGATGTCAAGGTGGCCGACGCCGAGCGCGACGCCGCCGACACCGAGACCCAGGAGCTCCTGCAGCAGCTGGGCAACCTCGTGCACCCGGACGTGCCCGTGGGCGGCGAGGAGGACTTCGTCACCCTCGAGACCCACGGCACGATCCGCGACTTCGGCGCCGAGGGCTTCACGCCCAGGGACCACCTGGAGCTCGGCCAGCTCCTCGGCGCGATCGACGTCGAACGCGGCGCCAAGGTCTCCGGCTCCCGCTTCTACTTCCTGACCGGCGTCGGCGCCCTGCTGGAGCTGGCCCTGGTCAACGCGGCGATCGCGCAGGCCACGGCGGCCGGCTTCATCCCGATGCTGACCCCGGCCCTGGTCCGCCCCCAGTCGATGGCGGGCACCGGCTTCCTCGGCCAGGCGGCCCAGGACGTCTACCACCTCGACAAGGACGACCTGTACCTGGTCGGCACCTCCGAGGTCCCCCTCGCCGCCTACCACATGGACGAGATCATCGACGCCGAGCGCCTGCCGCTGCGGTACGCCGGCTTCTCCCCGTGCTTCCGCCGCGAGGCCGGCTCGCACGGCAAGGACACCAAGGGCATCTTCCGCGTCCACCAGTTCGACAAGGTCGAGATGTTCTCCTACGTCCACCCCGACGACTCGGAGGCCGAGCACCAGCGGCTGCTGGAGTGGGAGAAGCAGTGGCTGACCTCGCTGGAGCTGCCCTTCCGCGTCATCGACGTGGCCACCGGTGACCTCGGCGCATCGGCCGCCCGCAAGTTCGACTGCGAGGCGTGGATCCCGACGCAGGACAAGTACCGCGAGCTGACCTCGACCTCGGACTGCACCGAGTTCCAGTCCCGCAGGCTGTCGATCCGTCTCCGCGAGGGCAAGCAGGTCCGACCGCTGGCGACGCTCAACGGCACGCTCTGCGCGGTGCCGCGCACGATCGTGGCGATCCTGGAGAACCACCAGCAGGCCGACGGTTCCGTGCGCGTGCCCGAGGTGCTGCGCCCGTATCTCGGTGGCCGGGAGGTCCTGGAGCCGGTCGCCAAGTGAGCGCCGCGTCTCCCTCCGGGGGGTTCCCCTACAAGCTGATCGCGACCGACCTCGACGGAACGCTCCTGCGCTCCGACGAGTCGGTCTCGCAGCGCACCCGTGAAGCGCTCGCCGCGGCCACCGCGGCGGGCGCCGCGCACATCGTCGTCACCGGCCGCGGGGTCCCCTGGACCCGGCACATCCTCGACGACCTCGGCTACCAGGGCCTCGTGGTCTGCGGCCAGGGCGCGCAGGTGTACGACGTCGGCGAGCAGCGCCTGCTGACCTCGGTGACCCTGGACCGGCAGCTGGCCGGGGTGGCCCTGGCGAAGATCGAGGCGGAGGTCGGCCCGCTGTATCTGGCGGCGAGCAGGGACGGCCTGGACGGCGAGGTGCTGGTCGGCCCCGGCTACACGCTCACCGGCAGACTGCCCTCCACCCCTTTCACGGACGCGTCCGACCTCTGGACCGCCCCGCTGAACAAGATCTACATACAGCATCCGACGCTGACGGACGACGAGCTGGCGGAAGCCTCCCGCCGGGCCGCGGGCGGCTTCGTGACCGTCGCGATGGCGGGCGAGGGCATCGTGGAACTGCTCCCCCTCGGCCTCTCCAAGGCCACCGGCCTCTCCCTGGCGGCCCGCCGCCTGGGCGTGAAGGCAACCGACACGATCGCCTTCGGCGACATGCCCAACGACATCCCGATGTTCGCCTGGGCAGCCCGGGGCGTGGCCATGGCCAACGCCCACGAGGACCTGAAGACGGTCGCCGACGAGGTGACGTCCTCGAACGAGGAGGACGGAATCGCGGTGGTGGTGGAGCGACTGCTGGGCTAGTAGGCCATGTTGCGAAGGTTCCCGTCGTCCCGGCCGACAACCCGGCCAGGCCCCGGTGACAACGTCTTGCGGAGGATGCACGGATCGAACGTGCGCGGGGTGTGACCCCCGACCACGGTTTAGCAAACCGGTGCCTTGCCACTCGGCCAATCCTCCGGGTGGGCGGCCCACGCGAGAGCGACATCGCGTGCTCGAAGCGGCCGCCCCGGGCAGCTCCCCGTGCGACATGGGCTCCACGGAGGGGTAACTACTCCGAAGCCCGCCGCCGGCTGCCCTGTCGGGAGCTGGACGTACTGCCGTGCATGGGCATCGCCCCGCTCCTCTCCCAGCGTGTGGTGAACGACAACCACTGTGCCCGGGGGAGGAGTTGGGCGCCACCGAATAAAACGCCGCCGCTACCGGCGGCGCCACCTGCGGCGACGGGCCTTGCTGAAGAACCATCCGGCGGGCGGCTCGTCGGAGCGCCAGGGCTGCGGCTCGGGCTCCTCCGCCCGCCAGCGGGCGGTGAGCATCCTGGCCCGGGCGGACGGTTCGGACGTCTCGGCGGCCCGGATGAAGTCCTCGTCCAGGACGAGGTCGTCCCAGGCCTCGTCACCGGCCCGTCCGCGACCGTCGCTGACCGGTATGTCGTCCGCCATCCCCGTCCTCCTAGCCGTATCCGCTTTGCCCAGTGTGCCCGGACGGGAGTGAAGTCCCCGTCAAGACCGGTCTCCCTCGGGGCAGTCGCCGCCCGGGCGCCGGGAGGCGCCCGGAAGCCCCGCCTACTCCTCACCCGCCAGCGTCAGCGACCGCAGCTTCTGCCCCGCGTACCAGGTGGCCAGGACGGTCACCGCGACCAGGAACACCGTCGCCGTCGTCAGTCCGACGTCCGAGGTGACCAGGTCCCCGCCGGCCACCTTGTGGGCGACGGCCAGCGACCACTGCTGCACGCTGAGCGTGCGCGCTCCCGGCACCAGGGAGCCGAACAGCGCCTCCCAGACCAGCGCGTAGACGAGCCCGAAGACCACCGCGTGCCGGGACACCGTGCCCAGCAGCAGGAAGAGCGCCGCGTAGGCGATGGAGGAGACCAGGGCCGCGACCGTGTAGGCCACCGCGATCTGCTGGCCGTTGCCGTTGAGGATGAATCCGGCGATCAGCGTCGGCAGCGCCGAGAACACCATCGTGACCGCTATCGCCACGATCAGCTTGGTGAAGATGATCGTCGGCCGCTTCAGCGGCTTGGACAGCAGGTACACCACGGAGCCGTCGTCGATCTCCGGGCCGATCGCGCCGGTGCCGGCGATGACACCGATGATCGGCACCATCGTGGCCAGCGCGAGCCCGCCCAGCAGGTCGGAGGCGGTCTGGTCGTCAGCGCCGGCCAGGGCGCGCACGACCAGGGAGATCGCGACAAGCAGCAGGGGCAGGGCGCCCAGGATGAGGGCCCGACGGCGGCCGAGCAGGGCCCGGTAGGTGAGCCGGGCGACTGTGGGGTCATACATCGTGGGCCTCCTACGCCGCGACCAGATACGAGAAGACGGACTCGAGGGACTCGTCGGACGGCGAGACCGTCAGCAGCCGGATGCCGTGGTCCTTCGCGACCCTCGGCAGCAGGGCGGTGAAGCGGCCGAAGTCGACGGCCTGGATGCGCAGCGCGCCCTCGGCCAGGTCCACTTCGATGCCGGAGGTCGACGGGTCGGCGA
This sequence comes from Streptomyces sp. NPDC049687, assembly GCF_044465285.1. Lineage (NCBI taxonomy): Bacteria > Bacillati > Actinomycetota > Actinomycetes > Kitasatosporales > Streptomycetaceae > Streptomyces > Streptomyces sp. NPDC049687. Next base: position 746,880 of record NZ_JBITLN010000003.1, on the reverse strand, counting down.
TCAGCGCGGCCGCGAGGGCGCGGTCGTCGCTGGAGCGCACCAGGTAGCGGTGCGGGCGGTCGGTCATCAGACGGCGGATCTTGCGGAAGTCACCGCTGGCCGCGTGCCGTCCGGCGACGACCACCTCGATGTGCCAGGCGAGCTGCTCGACCTCTTCGAGGATGTGGGAGGAGAACAGCACGGTGCGGCCCTCGTCGCCCATGCGCCGCAGCAGATCCATGAGCTGCATGCGCTGACGCGGGTCCATGCCGTTGAAGGGCTCGTCGAGCAGGAGCAGCGACGGCTCGTGGACGAGGGCGCTCGCCATCTTCACGCGCTGCCGCATGCCCTTGGAGTAGGTCGCGATCTTGCGGTCCTGGGCGTACTCCATCTCGACCGTGGCCAGGGCCCGTTGGGCGGCCTTGTCCCCGAGGCCGTGCAGTTCGGCGTTGGCGACGACGAATTCGCGGCCGGTGAGGAAGTCGTACATCGCCTCGCGCTCGGGGACGATGCCGATGTGCTTGTAGATCGCCTCGTTGCGCCAGACCTGCTGTCCGTCGAGGGTGACCGTGCCGGTGGAGGGAGCCAGGAAGCCGCCCATCATGTTGATCAGGGTGGACTTTCCGGCGCCGTTGGGGCCGAGCAGACCGGTGACGCCGGGGCCGATGGTCATGGTGATGTCGTTGACGGCGACCACGTTGCCGAACCAGCGGGAGACGTGGTCGATGGAGAGCGTGGTCACAGGCCCACCTTCCGGTAGCGGCGCGTCAGGAGTCCGTAGGCGGCGGCGATCAGGCCGAGCACGACGAGGATGTACACCACGCCCTCCCCGTTGGACGGGCCTATGCCGCCGGGGAACGCCGAGTCGGCGCCGAGGAACGCGGACTGCACTCCGTCGATGAGCGTGACCGGCGAGAACAGGCCGATCCACGGGATCGCGCTGCTGCTGTTCTGGGCCTCGGCGATGGCCTGGAGCGTGGAGACGGCGCCGTAGGAGATGGTCAGGACGGCGATGACGGCCGCGATGCCGAAGCCCCGGCGGGGGGTCACCGAGGCGATGACCAGGCCGATGCCGGCGAAGAGCAGTGAGAGCAGTGCCACGGAGACGAGTCCCTGAGCGAATCCCTTGGTCTGGTCGGCGAAGTCGAGCTTGGCCAGTAGCGCGCCGACGTAGAGCACGAGCAGGGGGGCGGCGGTGAGGATGAACAGCGCGGAGGCCAGCGCCGCGTACTTGGCGCGTACGTAGTCCGCGGTCTCGATGGGCCGCGAGAAGTACAGCGGGACGGTCTTGAAGCGCAGGTCGCGGGAGACGGACTGGGGCGCCTGCGAGGCGACGTACAGGCTGATGACGGCCTGCATGACGATCGCGTAGCGCGTGTAGTCCAGGGGCAGCTCCTTGGCCTTCGTGGCGACGGCGACGGCGACCATGATGGCCGCGGGCACGCACATCACCACGAACAGCAGCATCGGCAGCACCTTGGACTTCACCGAGCGGCCGAGGCCGTAGGCGCCGCGCAGGGACTGCGAGTACAGGGAGCGGCGGGCGTAGGCGCGGCCGAGGCGGGGGCCGTCGTAGCTGCGGTAGCCGATGTTGTGGATGCGGGTCTGGTCGCCCGAGGGGGCGGTGACCGGGTGCTCAACTGCCATGGCCGACAGCCTCCTTCCGCTGCTCGTCGCTGTCCTTGAAGACCTCGGAGATGTGGTGCCGGCGCTGTTCCATGCGGACCAGGCCGAGGCCGAGGTCGGCGACCACGTCCCGGACGACGTCGTACGTCTCCTCGCCCTGCGCGGTCAGCAGCAGGATGTGGCCGGCGCCCGGCAGGCCGCTGCCGGAGTCCAGGACGTCCAGCCCGCGCGCGTGGAGCGCCTCGCGGACCGCACGGGTGCCGTCCGGGTGGGTGTCGGTGTCGGTGACCTCGATCGCCAGGGTGGTCGTGGTCTGGGTGAAGTCGGTGGTGGAGCTGGAGCGCAGAAGCTTGCCGCCGTCGACGACCACGACGTGGTCGCAGGTGCGCTCCAGTTCGCCCAGGAGGTGGGAGGTGACCAGGACCGAGATGCCGAAGTCGGTGTGGATGCGGCGGATCAGGCCGAGCATCTCGTCGCGGCCGACCGGGTCGAGGCCGTTGGTCGGCTCGTCGAGGAAGACCAGCTGCGGGTCGTGCACCAGGGCCTGGGCAAGCTTGACGCGCTGCTTCATGCCCGTGGAGTAGCCGCCTATGGGGCGGTAGCGCTCCTCGTACAGCCCGACGTGGCGCAGGGTGTCCGCGGTGCGCTCGCGGGCGGCGGTGGGCGGCAGGCCGGACATGCGGGCCATGTGCACGACGAACTCGGTGGCCGAGACGTCGGGCGGCAGGCAGTCGTGTTCCGGCATGTAGCCCACCCGCTCGCGGATGGCGGCACCCTTGGAGGCCACGTCGAGGCCGAGCACCTCGGCGCGGCCCTCCGTGGCGGGCGAGAGACCCAGCAGGATCTTGATGAGCGTGGACTTGCCGGCGCCGTTGGCACCGACGAGTCCGGTCACACCGGGTCCGATGTCCACGGACAGCCGGTCGAGCGCGGTCACCCTGGGGAACCGCTTGCTCAGGCTTTCGGTCGCGATCACAGTCACAACATCGAATGTAGTGACGCACGCCACGGAAATCGTCAGACCTCAGAGCCGTCTTCGCATCAGACCTCAGATGTACGGGCCCGTAGGGGATGCCATGCCTGAGAGTTACGGGAGGGCTCCGCTCCGGGGCCGCATCCACCCTATTGACGCTTTCTCTAACAAGTGCCAGATTCTGCGGAGTCGGATTACGGACACGTACCGCAGTCGGAGGGCGAGTGACGACTCTGGAGGGCGCGCGCGAGCGGTGGGTGCGCACCGGGGGGATGGAGCTGTGCGTGGCCGAGCTGGGGGATCCCGGGCGGCCGACGGTCGTGCTGGTGCACGGCTACCCGGACAGCAAGGAGGTGTGGTCGGAGGTCGCGGTCCGGCTGGCCGACCGCTTCCACGTGGTGCTGTACGACGTGCGGGGCCACGGCCGTTCCACCGCGCCGAAGCCGCTGCGGGGCGGGTTCACCCTGGAGAAGCTGACGGACGACTTCCTGGCGGTCGCGGACGCGGTCAGCCCGGACCGGCCGGTGCACCTGGTGGGGCACGACTGGGGTTCGGTGCAGTCCTGGGAGTTCGTCACCGTCGAGCGGACCAAGGGCCGGATCGCGTCCTTCACATCGATGTCCGGTCCGTCCCTCGACCACCTCGGCCACTGGATCAACAACCGTCTGAGCAGGCCGACTCCGCGGCGGGTCGGTCAACTCCTCGGCCAGGGAGCCAAATCCTGGTACGTCTACTTGCTGCACACGCCCGCCCTGCCCGAACTCGCCTGGCACGGCCCGCTCGGCAAGCGCTGGCCGGACCTGCTGCGGCGGATCGAGAAGGTGACCGGCGACGGCTATCCGACGCCCTCGCTGCCGTCGGACGCGGCCAACGGCGCCTGGCTGTACCGGGACAACGTACGGATCCGACTGCGCCGCCCACGCCCCGACGCGCACGCCCACGTGCCCGTGCAGCTCATCACACCCGTGGGCGACAGGTTCCTGTCGGAGCGGCTCGGCGACGAACTGGAGGATTGGGTCCCGGAGTTGACCCGGCGCACGCTCGCCGCCAAGCACTGGATTCCGCGCACGCGTCCCGACCGGCTCGCCTCCTGGATCACGGAGTTCGTCACGTCGATCGAGGACAGCGGACGGCCGCGGCCAACGGCCACCGGGCACTACGCGGACCTTTTCGGCGGGCAGTTGGTGCTGGTCACCGGCGCGGGCAGCGGTATCGGACGGGCCACGGCGCTCGCGTTCGCCGAGGCGGGGGCACGAGTGATCGCCGTCGACCGGGACGCGGAGGGCGCGGCCCGCACCGCGGAGCGGGCCCGGCTGATCGGCGCGCCCGAGGCCTGGGCCGAGACCGTGGACGTCTCCGACGAACAGGAGATGGAGAAACTCGCCGCGAAGGTGCACGCCGAGCACGGGGTGTTGGACGTGCTGGTGAACAACGCCGGTATCGGGCTGTCCGGTTCGTTCTTCGACACGACGTCGGACGACTGGCGCCGGGTCCTGGACGTGAACCTGTGGGGAGTCATCCACGGGTGCCGGCTCTTCGGACGGCGGATGGCCGAGCGAGGCCAGGGCGGCCACATCGTCAACACCGCTTCCGCGGCTGCCTTTCTGCCCTCCCGGGCGCTGCCCGCTTACAGCACCTCCAAGGCGGCCGTCCTGATGCTGAGCGAGTGCCTGCGGGCCGAACTGGCCGGTCGGGACATCGGTGTTACGGCGATCTGCCCCGGCCTGGTGAACACCAACATCACCGCCACGGCGTCCTTCGTGGGCGTCGACGCGGTGGAGGAGAAGCGTCGCCAGGAGCGCTCCACGCGCGCCTACGGGGTGCGCAACTATCCGCCGGAGAAGGTGGCCCGGGCCATTCTGCGTGCCGTGGCCCGCAACGAGGCGGTCGTGCCGGTGACGCCGGAGGCGCGCGGAGCCCGTGCTCTGTCGCGTTTCGCACCAAAGGCGTTGCGGGCGGTCGCCCGGCTGCGACCGCCGTTGTGAGGAGACTTGGGAAGCTTCCCCTCAAGTCAGCCTCCTGACAGGCGCCCTTGGGGAAAGCCCTGGGAGACACAGCCCTGTTGTCCACAGAAACGCCAACTTCCCTGTGGATAACTGTTGTTGGTTGTGGATCAAACCTCGGGCGTAAAAGAAAATGCGTGATCCACGTCTCTCCCGTCATCCTGAGAGGATGGACGAAAGACGCACCGTGAAGGTGTCGAAGTACCTCTCGAAACACCTCCGCCATCAGCCCGAGCGCATCGGACTCACCCTCGACGAGGCCGGCTGGGTCGAGATCGACGAGCTGATCGCGGCATGCGCCGCGCACGGTTTCCGCTTCACCCGGGACGAGCTGGACCACGTCGTCGCCGCCAACGACAAGAAGCGCTTCGCCATCGAAGGCACCCGGATCCGCGCCAGCCAGGGTCACAGCATCGATGTCGACCTCGGGCTGCCCCCGGCGACCCCACCGCCGTACCTCTACCACGGCACCGTGGCCCGCTCCGTGGACGCGATCCGCGCCGAGGGACTGCGGCCCATGAACCGGCATGATGTGCACCTCTCGGCGGACCGGGAGACCGCCACCCGTGTAGGCGCCCGCCGGGGCCGCCCGGTCGTCCTCTCCGTGGACGCCGGAGCCATGCACCGCGACGGCCATGTCTTCCATGTCAGTGCCAACGGGGTGTGGCTGACGAAGGCGGTACCGCCGCGATACCTGGGGTTCCCCGAGAAGCACTGACCCTGCATGATCGGTGGTATGGACCACCTCCCCACCACCGAAGCCGCCGTCACCGCCCTCCGCGCGATCGCCGACGCGTACGCCCTCGAGATCGAGGTAACCCACGACATCGGCGCCGACCGGACTTCCCGCCGCACCGCTGCGGGCGTCGGCGTCACCGCCGACCCGGACGGCTCGCTGCCCCACGAGGCCTACGTCGAGCTGGGCGGCCGCCCCCAGGTGAGCGTGCGGCTCTACCCTGACGACGACGCCCTGATCACCGTCGACGGCGTGGAATGCCCCGACGTGGACCGAGACGACGTCCCCGCTTTCCTCCACGCACTCTACGAGGGACGCGCCTGGGTCAAGGCGCGCCGCTTCCCTCCGGGCAACACGCTGATGGTGCCGCTGCCGGGTGACCGGGTGCACAAGGAGTTCATCCTGGTCGGCCTCAGCCCGTGGCTGGCCGGACGCGCACGGTGACCGTTTCACGTGAAACACGGTGAGGCGCATACGCTCGACGACATGAGTCTGCGCCTGAGCACCGTGATCCTCCCGTACCGCCGCTGGAACGAAGGGGGTCGTTCGGCCTGGACCCGTGCGGAGCAGCTCGGCTTCCACACCGCCTACACCTACGACCATCTGTCCTGGCGCAGCTTCCGCGACGGACCCTGGTTCGGTGCGATCCCGACACTCACCGCCGCCGCGGCCGTCACCGACCAGCTGCGCCTGGGCACCCTGGTGACCTCGCCGAACTTCCGGCACCCGGTGACCCTCGCCAAGGACCTGATCTCCCTGGACGACGTCTCCGGCGGCCGGGTGACCCTGGGCATCGGCGCGGGCGGCACCGGCTTCGACGCCACCGCCCTCGGTCAGGAGCCATGGACCCCGCGTGAGCGGGCCGACCGGTTCGCCGAGTTCGTGCCCCTGCTCGACCGGCTGCTCACGGAGGACTCCGTGTCGTACGAGGGCGACCATTACTCGGCGCACGAGGCGCGCAACATCCCCGGCTGTGTCCAGCGGCCCCGGCTGCCCTTCGCCGTCGCGGCGACCGGACCCCGCGGACTGCGGCTCGCCGCCCGCCACGGGCAGGCGTGGGTGACCACCGGAGACCCCAAGCTGTACGAGAACGGCACCCCTGAACAGTCGGTTCAGGCCATTCGAGGTCAGGTCGAGAAGCTCACCGACGTCTGTGCCGCCCAGGGGCGGAACGTGAACGAGCTCGACAGGATCCTGCTCACCGGGTTCACCCCCGATCGCGGCCGTCCGCTGGAGTCCCTGGACGCCTTCGTCGACTTCGCGGGCCGCCACCAAGACCTCGGCTTCACGGAGTTGGTGATCCACTGGCCCATCCCTGACTCCGACTTCGCCGCGGACGAGAAGGTCTTCGAACAGATCGCCATGGAGGCAGTGGCCCAACTCGGCTGACAGCACCAGCCATGAGGGACACCCCCGTGCGTCATGTGTGCGGACTCTCGCCCGACCGTGCGGGCATATGCGCGAGAATGACCCGGTGACCTCAGCGACTCGACAGCCCGAGACCCCGGCCGCCGCTCTCCCGCCCCGGCTGATCGCCACCGATCTGGACGGCACTCTGCTGCGCGACGACAAGTCGGTGTCACCTCGCACGGTCGCCGCCCTCGCGGCCGCCGAGGAGGCAGGCATCGAGGTCTTCTTCGTCACCGGCCGCCCGGCCCGCTGGATGGACGTCGTCAGCGAACACGTTCACGGGCACGGCCTGGCGATCTGCGGCAACGGCGCCGCCGTGGTCGATCTGCACGGCGGCCCCGGCTCCCACCGGTTCGTGAAGGTGCGCGAACTCGAGCGGGAGAACGCGTTGGACGCCGTACGGCTGCTGCGCGACGCGGCGCCCGGCACGATGTACGCGATCGAGCAGACCTACGGCTTCTACCAGGAGCCTGAGTACCCGAAGATGCACATGGAGGTCCCCGACGACCTCGCGTCCGCCGAGGAACTGCTGGCCCCCGACGGCCCCGGTTCAGCCGAGCCGGTGCTGAAGATCCTCGCCTTCCACCCCACGCTCGACCCCGACGCCTTCCTCACCCTGGCACGCCTGGCCATCGGTGAGCGCGCCAACGTCACCCGGTCCAGCCCCAGCGCCCTGCTGGAGATCAGCGGTCCCGACGTCTCCAAGGCCAGCACGCTGGCCCTGTGCTGCGCGGAGCGCGGTATCTCGCACGAGGAGGTCGTCGCGTTCGGGGACATGCCCAACGACGTCGAGATGCTGACCTGGGCGGGACGGTCGTACGCGATGGGCAACGCGCACCCGGACGTGATCGCCGCGGCCTCGGGGCAGACGGTCGCCAACAACGAGGACGGGGTCGCCGTCGTCATCGAGCGGCTGATCGCCGAGCGGCGCCGGCCCGAAGGTCTGTCCTAGGCGACGGGCACCCCGCGTGCCGCCAGCCACGGCACCGGATCGACCGCCGACCCCGGCTCCGGAGTGACCCGAACCTCGAAGTGCAGATGCGGACCGGTGGAGTTGCCGGATGTGCCCGACTGGCCGATCCACTGCCCGGGCGTCACGCTGTCGCCCTGGTCGACCGTGACAGCCGCGAGATGGGCGTACTGGGTGCAGTAGCCGTCGGCGTGCTGGAGCACGATCTCCATGCCGAACGCGCCCCCGCACGACACCCGCACCACACGCCCCGCGGCGACCGCCCGCACGGGCGTCCCGATCGGCACCGCGAAGTCCTGTCCGGTGTGCCGGTTCGCCCAGCGCTCGCCACCGCTGCCGAAGCCCGCCGACAGGGTGTACGTCTCGACGGGCGTGACCCAGTCACCCGTGATCTGCGGCCGCGGCTGGTCGAGCCGCACGGCACCCTGGCACGCGCCCGCGGCGACCGCGGCGTCCGCCTGCCCCTGCAACTGCCACCGCGCCTCTTCGAGCTTGTCCTCGATGTCCCGCTTCAACGCGGCGAGTTCGGCCTTGCGCCGCTCGACCGCCTGCCAGGCCTCTACGGCCCTCGCCTCGTCGGCGGCCAGCCGCGCCTCGGCCCTGCGGCTCCTGCCGATCGCGTTGTCCACGACCAGATTCGCCTTCGAGAAAAGGTGCTGACCGCGCATCAGCTCGTCCGGGCTGCCCGCCAACATCATCTGGGCCGCGACCGGCAGTCCGCCCCCGCCCCGGTACTGGGCACGGGCGATACGGCCCAGGTCCTCCCGCAGCACGGCGATCTCCTGGCGTTCGCGGCCCAGCAGTTCCTCCAGCCGCAGGACCTCGCCCTGCTGCGCCTCCGCCTCACGCCGGCCCGCCTCGTACTGGCGGGTGGCCACCGCCGCGTCGTCGTTCAGCCGCAGCACCTGGGTGCCGAGCCCCTCGCCGGTGCCGTCGCCGGGCTCCCCGTCCGCGGACGTGGGCCGGGCCGCGAGCACCGCGGCCCCACAGAGCAGGACCGCGACGAGCCGGGTACGGCGGCGAAATGAGCGCATGTCAGCGATCGTGGCGGACAGCGCGGCATCGGTGCCTGTTGGAGTCGTACGCCTGGGGGACACCTCTCCCCTGACGGGTCAACAGAGACGGATCACCGCGCTCCCACGAGCAGTTCCGCCGCCGCCTCCCGCTCGACCATCCTCCGCAAAGGACCGTCCACCACGGCCAGTTCCCCATACGTTCCGCGCTGCACGACCCGGCCCCCGTCCAGGACGATCACCTCGTCCACCGACTCCAGCCCGGCCAGCCGGTGGGTGATGAGCAGGGTCGTACGGCCCTCGGTGGCGGCCAGCAGGTCCTCGGTGAGCGCGTCGGCGGTCGGCAGGTCGAGGTGTTCGGCGGGCTCGTCGAGCACCAGCACCGGGAAGTCGGCGAGGAGCGCGCGGGCCAGCGCGAGCCGCTGCCTCTGCCCCCCGGAGAGCCGCGCCCCGTGTTCCCCGACGAGCGTGTCCAGCCCGTCGGGCAGTTCGTCCGCCCACTCCAGCAGCCGGGCCCGCGCCAGCGCGTCCCGCAGCTCGTCCTCGCTCGCGCCCTTCCGCGCCAGCAGCAGGTTCTCCCGCACCGAACTGTCGAAGAGGTGCGCATCCTGCGCGCACAGCCCGACGAGCCGCCGTACGTCGTCGCCGTCCAGGGCCCGGACGTCCACCCCGCCCAGCGTGTACGAGCCTGCTCCCGCGTCCAGGAAGCGCAGCAGCACCTGGGCGAGCGTCGTCTTGCCGGAGCCCGACGGCCCCACGACGGCGATCCTGCGCCCCTCGGTCAGGGTCAGGTCGACCGCGGCGAGCGCGTCCCGGTCCTGCCCGGTGTACCGGGCGGTCAGACCCGTGAGGACGAGCGGGAACGGTGACGCGGGCGCCTGCCGGGGCCGCTCCGGCTCGCGCACCGGCTCGGGGGAGTCCAGGACTTCGTACACCCGCTCCGCGCTCCTGCGCACCCGCCGGCGGTACCGCACGGCCAGGGGAAGCCCCAGGACGGCCTCGAAGGCGGCCAGCGGGGTGAGGACGACCACGGCCATGACCACGCCGTCCAGTCGCCCGGCGGCGACCGCCTGGGCACCCACGAGGGCGGCGGCCGCGACGGTCAGCCCCGAGACGAGCGCCGTGAGCCCGTCGCCGAGCGCCGTGGCCGTGGCGGCCCGGGAGGCGATCCGGGTGAGTACGCCGTCGGCCTCGCGAACCCCGGCGGTACGGGCGGGCAGGGCGCCCGCGACGGTCAGTTCGGCGGTGCCGGTGAGCAGGTCGGCCGTGCGGGTGGCGAGCACCCCGCGGGCAGGAGCGAGCCGGTGCTCGGCCCGGCGCGCCACCGTGCCGGTGACCAGCGGGACACCGACCCCGGCCGCCAGCAGCCCGCCCGCGAGCACGGTCCCGGCCTCCGGCAGCAGCCAGGCCGTGAACGCCACCGACCCGGCGGAGACGACGACGGCGGCACCGGCGGGCAGCAGCCAGCGCAGCCAGTAGTCCTGCAGGGCGTCCACATCGGCGACCAGCCGCGTCAGCAGGTCGCCCCGGCGGGTCGTCCGCAGCCCCGCGGGCGCCAGCCGCTCCAGACGCCGGAAGACCGCGACCCGGGTGTCGGCCAGCATCCGCAGCACGGCGTCGTGCGACACGAGCCGCTCCGCGTACCGGAACACCGCCCGCCCGATGCCGAAGGTGCGGGTCGCCGTCACCGCCACCATCAGGTACAGCACCGGCGGCTGCTGCGAGGCCCGCGAGATCAGCCATCCGGAGGTGGCCATCAGCCCGACGGCGCTGCCGAGGGCGAGACTGCCGAGCACCAGCGCGAGGGCGAGCCGGCCACGGCGGGCGCCGGCCATGCCGCGGACCCGGGCGAGGATGCCGCCGCTGTTCCCGGTCGCTGCGGAGGTGCCGCCGACGGCCTCCTCCAGCGGGTCGGGAGTGTCCCGTCGTGCGGCCGCCACGAGCCGCTCCTTCTCGACACCGGCCTGCTGCGGCCCCCGGTCCGCCAGGTCCAGCCGCACCACCCGGTCCGCCACACCCAACAGCGCCGGCCGGTGCACCACCAGCAGCACCGTCCGCCCTGCCGCCAGCCGCCGTACGGCCGACACGACCTCCGCCTCGGTCTCCCCGTCGAGCGCGGCCGTCGGCTCGTCGAGCAGCAGCACGGGCCGGTCCGCGAGGAACGCCCGGGCCAGCGCGAGCCGCTGCCGCTGCCCCGCCGACAGCCCGGTGCCGTCCTCGCCCAGCAGGGTGCCCAGCCCCTCGGGCAGCGCGTCCACGAAGTCCAGCGCCCCAGCGTCCGCCAACGCCCGCCGCACGGCGGCCTCGTCGGCGTCGGGACGCGCCAGCCGTACGTTCTCGGCGATCGTCCCGGCGTACAGGTGCGGGCGCTGCGGCACCCACGCGATCCGGGACCGCCACTGGTCCAGGTCGGCGTCGGCGAGGTCGACTCCCCCGACCCGCACCCGGCCCTCGGCCGGCCGCACAAAACCCAGCAGGGCGTGCAGCAGGGTCGACTTGCCCACGCCGCTCGGGCCCACGAGCGCGACGGTCTCCCCCGGTTCGACGGTGAACGACACCTCGGAGACGGCATCGGCGGAGCGGCCGGGGTAGCGGACCGTCACGCCCTCGACGGACAGGCCGCCGGTCTGCGGCACAGCCGCCGTGCCGGACGCCGGCACCGGCGTCTCCAGAACGGCGAAGATCTCCTCGGCCGCCGCTAGCCCCTCGGCTGCCGCGTGGTACTGCGCCCCGACCTGCCGCAGCGGCAGATACGCCTCGGGCGCGAGCACGAGGATGACCAGACCGATGTAGAGGTCCATCTCGCCGTGCACCAGCCGCATGCCGATGGTCACGGCGACCAGGGCCACCGAGAGGGTCGACAGCAGCTCCAGCGCGAACGACGAGATGAAGGCGATCCGCAGCGTCCGCATGGTCGCCCGGCGGTACTCACCGGTGATGCGCCGGATCGACTCGGCCTGCGCCTTGGCCCGCCCGAACACCTTCAGCGTGGGCAGGCCGGCGACGACGTCCAGGAAGTGCCCGGAGAGCCGGGACAGCAGCCGCCACTGACGGTCCATCCGCGCCTGCGTGGCCCAGCCGATCAGCACCATGAAGACCGGGATCAGGGGGAGGGTGGCGACGATGATGGCCGCCGACACCCAGTCCTCGGTGCCGATCCGCGCCAGCACCGCGACCGGCACGACCACCGCGAGCCCCAGCTGGGGGAGGTAGCGGGAGAAGTAGTCGTCCAGCGCGTCGACGCCCCGGGTCGCCAGGGCGACCAGCGAACCGGTGCGTTGCCCCATGAGCCAGCCCGGTCCCAGTGCGGTGGCTCGCTCCAGGAGCCGCCCCCGCAGCTCCGACTTGACCGCCGCGCTCGCCCGGTGGGCGGCGAGTTCGGTGAGCCAGGAGACAAGGGCCCGCCCGACCGCGACCCCCACCAGCAACAGCAGGGGAGTGCGAAGGCCGGCCGCCGGGAGCCCGTGCTGGAACGCGCCGACCACCACCTCGGCGATGAGCATCGCCTGGGCGATGACCAGCGCTGCTCCGACGGTGCCCAGGCCGACCACCGCCACCATGAAGAGGCGGGTGGCGCGGGCATGGCGGAGCAGACGCGGATCGATTGGTTTCACGTGAAACACACCTCAGTGCACGGTTTCAGCGATGTGCTGGGTTCCGATGCGCTTACGGAACACCCAGTAGGTCCAACCCTGGTAGAGCAGGACGATCGGCGTGGCGATACCGGCACACCAGGTCATGATCTTCAGGGTGTACGGGCTCGACGAGGCGTTGGTCACCGTGAGGCTCCAGTCCGCGTCGAGCGTGGACGGCATGACGTTCGGGAAGAGCGTCAGGAAGAGCATCGCCACGGCCGCCACGATGGTGAGGCCGGAGAGGGCGAACGACCAGCCCTCGCGCCCCGCCTGGTTGGCGACGAGCGCCGCCACCAGGGCGGCCACCGCCACGACCAGCGCGACCAGGCTCTTGGCGTCACCGCTGTCGACCTGTGTCCACAGCAGGAAGACCAGGGCGAGGACGGCGGTGACCAGACCCACTTGGGCCGCCAGCTTTCGCGCCCGCTCCCGGATCTCACCGACGGTCTTGAGGGCCGTGAACACCGCACCGTGGAAGGTGAAGAGCGTCAGGGTCACCAGGCCGCCGAGCAGCGCGTACGGGTTGAGCAGGTCCCAGAAGCCGCCGACGTACTCGAAGTTCCGGTCGATCTTCACGCCCCGCACGATGTTGCCGAAGGCCACACCCCACAGGAACGCAGGGAGGAGCGAGGTCCAGAAGATCGCGGTCTCCCAGTTGCGCTGCCAGTTCTCCTCGGGCCGCTTGGCCCGGTACTCGAAGGCGACGCCCCGCACGATCAGGCAGACCAGGATGAGCAGCAGGGGCAGATAGAAGCCGGAGAAGAGCGTGGCGTACCACTCCGGGAAGGCCGCGAAGGTCGCACCGCCCGCGGTGAGCAGCCACACCTCGTTGCCGTCCCAGACGGGACCGATGGTGTTGATCAGCACCCGCCGCTCGGGCCGGTCGCGGGCGAGCAGTTTGGTGAGGATGCCGACCCCGAAGTCGAACCCCTCCAGGAAGAAGTAGCCGGTCCACAGGACGGCGATCAGGACGAACCAGACGTCGTGCAGTTCCATGACTGTGCAGCTCCCTCGGCCTAGTAGGAGAAGGCCATCGGCTTGTCGGCGTCACGGGAGTCGCCGCCGATCTTCGTGGGCGGGTTGAGGTCGGCCTCGGTGAGTTCGGGCGGCCCGGCCTTCACGTACTTCACCAGCAGCTTGACCTCGACGACGGCGAGGACGGCGTACAGGGCCGTGAAGACGATCATCGAGGTGAGGACCTCGGCCTGGGAGACACCGGGGGAGACCGCGTCGCGGGTCTGCAGGACGCCGTAGACGACCCAGGGCTGGCGGCCCATCTCGGTGAAGATCCAGCCCCAGGAGTTGGCGATCAGGGGGAAGCCCAGGGTCCAGATCGCCACCAGCCAGTACAGCCTGGAGAGCTTGGGGCTGAGGGCCTTGTTCCTGAACAGGACCAGGTGGGGCACCTCGTCGTCGCCGACCCGCAGGTGCTGCGGCAGCATGAACTTCTTGCGGGTGAGCCAGAGTCCGGCGAGGCCGATGGCGAAGGACGCCATACCGAAGCCGATCATCCAGCGGAAGCCCCAGAAGGTGACGGGGATGTTGGGCCGGTAGTCGCCGGGGCCGTACTTCTCCTGCTCGGCCTTGTTCACGTCGTTGATGCCGGGGACGTACGAGGTGAGGTCGTCGTTGGCGAGGAACGACAGCAGGCCGGGGATCTCGATGGCCACGGAGTTGTGGCCCTTCTCGACATCGCCGTAGGCGAAGATCGAGAACGGTGCGGAGTCCTGACCGTCCCACAGGGCCTCGGCGGCGGCCATCTTCATCGGCTGCTGCTTGAACATCACCTTGCCGAGGACGTCACCGCTGATCGCGGTGAGCAGGCCGGCGATGACCACGGTGACCAGGCCCAGCCGCAGCGAGGTCTTCATCACAGCGATGTGCTTCTTGCGGAACAGGTGGAAGGCGGCGATGCCGACCATGAAGGCGCCACCGGTCAGGAAGGCCGCCGACATCGTGTGGAAGACCTGGCTGAGGGCGGTGTTCTGGGTGAGCACGGCCCAGAAGTCGGTGAGTTCGGCCCGGCCCTTCTCCTTGTTGATCCGGTAGCCGACCGGGTGCTGCATCCACGAGTTGGCGGCGAGGATGAAGTAGGCCGACAGGATCGTGCCGATCGAGACCATCCAGATGCAGGCCAGGTGGATCTTCTTCGGCAGCTTGTCCCAGCCGAAGATCCACAGGCCGATGAAGGTGGACTCGAAGAAGAAGGCGATCAGGGCCTCGAAGGCCAGCGGGGCGCCGAAGATGTCGCCGACGAAACGCGAGTAGTCGGACCAGTTCATGCCGAACTGGAACTCCTGCACGATGCCGGTGACGACGCCCATCGCGATGTTGATCAGGAAGAGTTTGCCCCAGAACTTGGTCGCCCTGAGGTACTTCTCCTTCTCCGTGCGCACCCAGGCGGTCTGCAGTCCCGCGGTGAGGGCCGCGAGAGAGATCGTCAGGGGGACGAACAGGAAGTGGTAGACGGTCGTGATGCCGAATTGCCAGCGCGCCAGAGTCTCCGGCGCCAAAGCCAGGTCCACGTTGCCGCTCCTTACCTCACAGGCTGGTGGAACACGCGCTTGTGAAAGCGTTCACATTCACAAGCAAGTATGACGCATGCCCGTTCGATCCAGGAGAGGCGGGGGGTCCCTCGTTACGGACCAAGGGTCCCCGGCAAGCGTGGACCGGTCGGCCCATGGTGCGCGAAGGGCGCCTCGGTTCCACGTGAAACCAAGGCGCCCCGCAGCTCGCGACCGCCGCTCACCACTCCTTGCGGAAGTCTTCCGCCGCCTTCAGGAAGATGTCGTTCGCCTCGGCCTCGCCGACCGTCACCCGCACACCCTCACCCGGGAACGGCCGGATCACGACCCCGTGTTGCTCGCACGCCGCCGCGAACGCGGTCGTCCGCTCCCCCAGCCGCAGCCACACGAAGTTTGCCTGGGTCTCCGGCACCGTCCAGCCCTGGGCGCGCAGCCCGTCGACCACCCGCGTGCGCTCGCAGACCAGCGAGCCGACCCGGCCGAACAGCTCGTCCTCGGCACGCAGCGAGGCGATCGCCGCCTCCTGTGCGAGTTGGCTCACACCGAACGGCACCGCCGTCTTGCGCAGCGCCTCCGCCACCGGCTCGTGGGCGATCGCGAAGCCGACCCGGAGGCCGGCGAGACCGTACGCCTTCGAGAACGTCCGCAGGACGCAGACGTTCGGCCGGCTCCGGTACAGCTCCACGCCGTCCGGCACTTGCGGGTCGCGGATGAACTCCCGGTAGGCCTCGTCGAGCACCACCAGCACATCGCTCGGCACCCGGTCGAGGAACCGCTCCAGCTCGGCCCGCCGTACGACCGTGCCGGTCGGGTTGTTGGGGTTGCAGACGAAGATCAGCCGGGTGCGGTCCGTGATCGCGTCGGCCATGGCGTCCAGGTCGTGCACGTCTCCCGGTGTCAGCGGCACCTGCACCGCCGTGGCGCCGCTGATCTGCGTGATGATCGGGTAGGCCTCGAAGGAGCGCCAGGCGTAGATCACCTCGTCGCCGGGGCCCGCGGTCGACTGGACCAACTGCTGGGCGACACCGACCGAGCCGGTGCCGGTGGCGATGTGGGAGGCGGGCACGCCGAAACACTGGGAGAGCTCGTCCACCAGGGCCGTGCACGCCAGGTCCGGGTAGCGGTTGAAGTTCGCGGCGGCAGCGGTCACCACCTCCATCACCCCGGGAAGCGGGGGGTAGGGGTTCTCGTTGGAGGACAGCTTGTAGGCCACGGGACCGCCGGCCGCGGCAGGCTTGCCCGGCTTGTAGGTGGGAATCCCCTCCAGCTCGGCACGCAGCTTGGGGCTCGTCTCGCTCACCGCAGTCCTCCTCGTGACCACCACCGGCTCCCGGCTTCAATACTGCTCACCTTATGAGGATTCGGGGCGGGTGCGAACAGGCGTGGAGGCACCTCGTGGAAGCCCTCTCGACGGCCAATGAACGGGCCCCGGGTCCGGTGCGGGTGGATTTCCGTGATCTCTACGGACGAAGACGCACGAAGGCGTACACGTCAGGGGGCGCGTCATACATATATCTATGCGCCGGTGGCTCACGCCGTGGCGCGCATCCCTCGTGCAGGTGAGTTGAGACCTCTTCGAGACATCGGCGCCTTGGCAGGCTCATGCGTGCCCACACATCACGTCCTGCAATACGATCCACCAACTTCCTTTGTTTCCAAGGTAATTGACCCCATCAGACCTTGCAGAAACGTGCCTGTCAACGCGTGCATATGCGTCCGCCCTACCCCGCCGAATGAGCCCTACTATCGGCTCGCCATGACAGCAGCAGGGAAGCACCAGGTGAGCCGCGCGGAAACCTCACGCCGAGGCAACCGGCCGGGCCGGGCGGGCATCAGGGACGTGGCCGCCGCCGCCGGAGTGTCCATCACGACCGTCTCCGACGCCCTCAACGGCAAGGGCAGGCTCCCCGACGCCACCCGACGCCATGTCCGTGAGGTCGCCGACCGACTGGGCTACCGCCCCTCGGCCGCGGCCCGAACCCTCCGTACCGGCAAGTCCGGCCTCATCGGTCTGACCGTGACGACCTACGGGGATGAACCTTTCACCTTCACCGAGTTCGCGTACTTCGCGGAGATGGCGCGTGCCGCCACCTCCGCCGCGCTCGCCCGCGGCTACGCCCTCGTCATCCTCCCCGCGACCTCGCGTCACGACGTGTGGTCGAACGTCGCCCTGGACGGCACGGTCGTCATCGACCCGTCCGACCAGGATCCGGTGGTCAGCGAGCTCGTCCGGCAGGGATTACCGGTCGTCTCCGACGGCCGTCCGGTCGGCGAGCTGCCGGTCACCGCGTGGGTCGACAACGACCACGAGGCCGCCGTACTCGACATCCTCGACCATCTGGCCGACGCCGGCGCCCGCCGGATCGGCCTGCTGACGGGGACCACGACGGACACGTACACGCATCTGTCCACGTCCGCGTATCTGCGCTGGTGCGAGCGTGTCGGCCAGGATCCGGTCTACGAGGCCTACCCCGCCCACGACCCGTGCGCGGGCGCCATCGCCGCCGACCGGCTGCTGGCCCGCCCGGACCGGCCCGACGCGGTCTACGGCCTGTTCGATCCCAACGGCACCGATCTTCTGGCCGCCGCCCGCCGCTACGGGCTGCGGGTGCCGGAGGATCTGCTGCTGGTGTGCTGCAGCGAGTCCACCGTGTACGCCAGCACCGAGCCGCCCATCACCACGCTCTCGTTGAAGCCGCGCCGCATCGGGACGGCCGTGGTCCAGCTCCTGATCGACGCGATCGAGAGCGTGGACTCCGACCGGCCGGTCGAACAGGTGATACCGACGGAACTGATCGTCCGTACCTCTTCTCAGCGACGTCCGCCCCGGACGACGGTGAGTCCGCCCCGGGCACCGGAGAAGGGGTAGGGGGAGCGGCCCGGCCGGGCTGAGGCCGGGGCAGCGCTGCGGGTGCGCCCGCAGCCGTCCCGCGTCTGCGGCGCGCACTCGCCGCGCCGTCCGCCGACCGCCGTGCGACTGCCCGGTCTCCCGCCGTCCGGCCGCTCCGGCGTGCCCGGGAAAACCGTTCCTGCGCGCCGCGCGGCACCGCCCCTGTGCCTTGCGCGACACTGTCCCTGCGCCCCACGCCCAGGAGGAGGCGCGTGTGAGTGGGGTGTGCGCGGGGTGTGAGTGGACTGCCGAAGACCGGCCCAATCGGGGCGAAAGCCGCGATGAACTGGAGCCTTGCTCCGATTCAGCACCCCTGGGTCATCACACGGCCCGATCCGCATTCCTATGATGGGCCCACGGCACCGCGGGCCGCTGCGACCAGGCAGCCCGAAGGGTGCATGCGGCGCGATGGTGGAGGGGTCTGATGACTCAGGGGGCCGGTCAGGGACCCGAGGCGGAGCGGACGGCGACGTTGCGCGACTTCCGGGTGCCCGCGTACGTCCACGAGACCGGTCCGTACGACCACAGCGCGCATCCGGGCAATGCCGCGCCGCCGCTCGAGGATCCCCTGGAGCATCCGGACGGTTATACGCCGACGCAGCGCGATCTGCCGGTCATCAACCGGGGCGACACCCTTCAGGTGGCCGTCGACCCGGCGCCGGCCCCCGATCCGCTGCCCACGACCGGCCCCGGGCCGCTCTTCGTCGTCGGCGACGTGCACGGCTACCTCGACGAACTCGTGGCCGCGCTGCAGGAGAAGGGCCTCGTCGACGCGGCGGGCCAATGGTGCGCGGGCACCTCCCGACTGTGGTTCCTCGGCGACTTCACCGACCGCGGTCCGGACGGCATCGGCGTCATCGACCTCGTCATGCGGCTGTCCGCCGAGGCCGCCGCGGCCGGCGGCTACTGCAAGGCCCTCATGGGCAACCACGAGCTGCTGCTACTCGGCGCCAAGCGCTTCGGCGACACCCCCGTCAACTCCGGCGCGGGCACCGCCACCTTCCAGGCGGCCTGGCTGCTCAACGGCGGCCAGAAGCACGACATGGACCGCCTCCAGGACCACCACCTGCAGTGGATGGCCCGTCTCGACGCCGTCGAGGAGGTCGACGGTCATCTGCTCGTCCACTCCGACACCACCGCCTACCTCGACTACGGCGACTCGATCGAGGCGGTCAACGACACCGTCCGCGAGACGATCACGCGCAACGACGCGGACGAGGTGTGGGATCTGTTCCGCAAGTTCACCAAGCGCTTCTCCTTCCGCGACGAGGGCGGCGCCGACGCCGTCCGCTCCCTGCTCGATACGTACGGCGGCACCCGCATCGTTCACGGCCACAGCCCGATCCCGTACCTGATGGGCGAGGTCGGCTCCGAGGAGGACGAGGACAACGGCGGCCCGCATGTCGAGGGACCGCACGTGTACGCCGACGGGCTGGCCATCGCGATGGACGGCGGCGTGACGATGGCCGGGAAGCTGCTGGTCCAGCAACTTCCCCTCGACGATTAGGCGTTCCGGGGCAGGCCGGCGGCCCCATGGACCCGTCGGCGACACCGCGGGCCAGGGGCCAATTTCAGCAAACCCCCTGTCACCGCATGCCGTCGCCGCTCTACCATCGCCTTATCCGTAGCAGGCTCCCCTCCGTTTCTGCCCGACGGCTCGTTGGCATGCGAGCCCCAAGCCCTACGGAGCATCGGGGGATGCACATGAACAGCGTTCCGCAGCACCTGCACAGTGAGGACCGCCAGGAGTACGAGCGGATCCTCGACGAGGCGCTGCGCTCCGCACCACACCACCCGGAACTGGCCGCTGTCGGACAGCGGCTCAACCCCGAACAGCTGCGCACCATGGCGCTCAACGCCTCCGCGCTCATCACGGCGGCCGCGGCGACCGAGTACCAGCACTATGTGAAGGTCCGCGAGGAACTGCGCCACCCCGCGCCGTCCACCCCCTCGTCCCCGCACGATTCCGGCTCGGCAGAGCCGGGCGCGGGCGCGATGGGGCTCGCCACCACCGTGGGGGAGGCGGCCCAGGCCGCCGAGGCCGCCGGGGCGGGCGCCGTCGCCGTCGCCGCCGTACTCACCCCCGTGCTCGCCGGAACCGCCGCGGTGCTCTTCCTGCTCGTCGGCTACTGCCTCAAGGCGATCGAACCCGATCAGGCGGCCGCCCAGGCGATGCTGAACGTCGGATGGGCGTTCGGGGCCATCGCCGCGGCCGCGATTCTCGTCGCCACCATCGGGCTGCTGCTCACCGCCCTGCGCAACCGTCCGTCCCTGGAGGCCGGGCCGTACGGCGAGCTGAGCGACGAGGTCGCCCGGGCGAAGGAGGCCTGGCGGGAGGCCCTGTTGGAGCGCGGCATCCTGCCGTTCCTGCGGGAGGCCCTCGCCGACCACGGGCCGACCTCCGAACTGCGCCCCGAACCGGCCCCGCCGGCCCCCACCGGCCGCCTTCCGAAGATCGGGTACGACCGTCCGGGCTTCACCAGCCCCGACGACGGCCCCGCCGGCCCCCGCCCGAGCTTCAGCAGCCCGGACTACACGAGCCCGGACTTCGGCGGCCCGGACCACCAGCCGGAATAGGCCCTCGGCTTGCGCCTCCCGAACGCCCTGGAACGAGGGAGCGCAAGCCGTTCGGCAGGCGCCTGCACGGGTCAGAGAATGCCTGCCCCAGCGGCCGCCGTGATCCAGGACGGGAACTCGGACAGCAGCCGGTCGTAGAGTTCCTGGTCCGGGAGGGTGCTGATGTCGTCCACGGCGAAGAAGCCCACGTTGTCGACGCGCCGGCCGGGGAGCGTGTCGAACCGTTCCAGGACGCCGTAGTGGGACCGGCCGAGGCCGACGAACTGCCAGAAGATCGGCTCCTCGACCGCCGCCCGCAGCTCCTGCTCGATAGCCGCATCGCGGTAGACGCCTCCGTCGGAGAAGAACAGCACCAGGGTGGGCGCGGTCGCGGGATGGTCCCGCACAAACGCCCTGACCTCGGCGATCGCCTTCTGCTCCTCGTTCTGGATGCCGACCGTCCGCATGTCCACCTGGCCGGATTCCAGCCCCTTCCGTGGCTTCTTGCCGCGCCGGAACAAGCTGATCTCGCCCACACGCACATGCAGCCGCAGCCACTCGGGGAGTTCGCCGAGGCGGAGGTCGGGCAGACGTGCGGGGTTGCTGGCGAACGTCCAGGCCTGCATCTCGCCGTCGTCGTCGAGCTGCGCGGCCACCGCGGCCATGCGCTCCACCACGTCGGCCACGACACCGCGCGAGTACAGGAACGCCATGGAGCCGGAGGCGTCCAGGACGAGGACGACCCGTGCGCGAATCCCCGCGGCTCCCCGCTTGCTCAGGCTGACGGCGACCTGCTCCTTGCGCAGGGACAGCCGCTTGCGCATGTCCACGGGAAGCCGCTCCTCCCCTTTGATCAGGCGTGGGCCGGTGGGCGGCGGGACAGCCGCGGGCGGGGGCGGCGGGAAGGCCGCGGGCGGGGCCGGCGGTACCGCGCCCGGCTGAGGTGGCGGCGCAGCGCCGGTCCGAGACGGTGGGAAGTCCATGGCCCGGGACGGCGGGGCAGACGCGTCGGAGGACGGCGGTGCGGCCGCACCCGGGGTGGGCGGCGCGGTCGCGTCGGGTGGCTCCTCGTCGACGGTGATGCCGAAGTCCGTGGCGAGTCCCGCGAGTCCGGAGGCGTACCCCTGTCCGACCGCACGGAACTTCCAGCGTCCCTCGCGCAGATACAGCTCGCCGCCGATGAACGCCGTCTCCGTCTCCGCCCGCATCTCGAAGCGCGCCAGTTCGGACCGCCCGTCCGGGCCGAGCAGCCGAAGCGTCAGTCCGGCCACCTGCCCGAAGGTGCCGCCGTCGGCCGACGCGCACAGCACCACCCGCTCGACGGCGCTCTCCAGCGAGCCCAGGTCCACCTGGACGGTGTCGGTCATGACGCCGTCGGCCCTCTGCTTGCCGAGGTGGGTCACCGCGCCGGACGCATGACACGGCTGGTTGTAGAAGACGAAGTCACCGTCGTCACGCACCCGTCCGGCGGCGGTCAGCAGCAGGGCCGAGGCGTCGACGTCCGGTCCTGCGGCCCCCTCGGACCAGCTGAGTTCCGCACGAACGACGGGCGAGTCGACCGGCAGATTGGCACCTTTGCTCATGGATCGCGCAGTCATGAGCCCAGTCAAGCACCGACGCCCTCGCCTTCGGCCCCAGGACGCCGGGCCTGACTGCTCCCCGTCACCTACCGGGGCGCATCAGTTGGTGATGGGCAGATACACCCGGTTGCCACTCGCCGCGAACTCCTTCGACTTCTGGGCCATGCCCTCCTCGATCTCCTCCCGGCTCCCACCGTGTGCGCGGCGGATGTCCTGAGAGATCTTCATGGAGCAGAACTTCGGCCCGCACATCGAGCAGAAGTGAGCCGTCTTGGCCGGCTCGGCCGGCAGCGTCTCGTCATGGAACTCCCTTGCCGTGTCCGGGTCGAGAGCGAGGTTGAACTGGTCCTCCCAGCGGAACTCGAAGCGGGCGTCGGACAGCGCGTCGTCCCATTCCTGCGCCCCGGGGTGCCCCTTGGCGAGGTCGGCAGCGTGGGCGGCGATCTTGTAGGTGATGACACCGGTCTTGACGTCGTCACGATTGGGCAGGCCCAGGTGCTCCTTGGGCGTGACATAGCAGAGCATGGCCGTGCCCCACCAGGCGATCATCGCGGCACCGATGCCGGAGGTGATGTGGTCGTACGCCGGCGCGACGTCCGTCGTCAGCGGGCCGAGCGTATAGAACGGAGCTTCATCGCAGATCTCCTGCTGAAGGTCGATGTTCTCCTTGATCTTGTGCATCGGGACGTGTCCCGGGCCCTCGATCATGGTCTGTACGTTGAAACGCTTGGCGATCGTGTTGAGTTCCCCGAGCGTGCGCAACTCCGCGAACTGCGCCTCGTCGTTGGCGTCCGCGATCGAGCCCGGCCGGAGGCCGTCGCCCAGCGAGTACGTGACGTCGTAGGCGGCGAGGATCTCGCAGAGTTCCTCGAAGTTCTCGTACAGGAACGACTCCTTGTGGTGCGCGAGGCACCAGGCCGCCATGATCGAGCCGCCGCGCGAGACGATGCCGGTCTTGCGGCGCGCGGTGAGCGGGACGAACGGGAGGCGCACGCCCGCGTGAACCGTCATGTAGTCCACACCCTGCTCGGCCTGCTCGATGACGGTGTCCTTGTAGATCTCCCAGGTCAGTTCCTCGGCCCTGCCGTCGACCTTCTCCAGCGCCTGGTACAGCGGCACCGTGCCGATGGGGACGGGGGAGTTGCGCAGCACCCACTCACGGGTGGTGTGGATGTTGCGGCCGGTGGACAGGTCCATGACCGTGTCGGCGCCCCAACGGGTCGCCCAGGTCATCTTCTCGACCTCCTCCTCGATGGAGGAGGTCACCGCCGAGTTGCCGATGTTGGCGTTGACCTTCACCAGGAACCGCTTGCCGATGATCATCGGCTCGATCTCCGGGTGGTTGACGTTGGCCGGCAGCACCGCGCGTCCCGCCGCGATCTCCTCGCGGACCACCTCAGGAGAAACGTTCTCCCTGAGAGCCACGAATTCCATCTCGGGCGTGATCTCCCCCCGACGCGCATACGCCAGCTGGGTGACCGCCTTGCCGTCCCGGCCGCGGCGCGGCAGACGCGGCCGTCCCGGGAACACCGCGTCGAGGTTGCGCAGTCCGCCGCGCGGCGAGGTGTGCTTGATGCCGTCGTCCTCGGGACGGGCGGGACGACCCGCGTACTCCTCGGTGTCACCGCGGGCGATGATCCAGTTCTCGCGCAGCGGCGCCAGGCCCCTGCGTACGTCGGTGTCGACGAGCGCATCGGTATACGGGCCGGAGGTGTCGTACAGGGTGACCGACTGCCCGTTGGTGAGGTGCACCTGGCGAACCGGCACACGCAGGTCGGGGCGGGTGCCCTCGATGTACCCCTTGTGCCAGCCGATGGACTTCCCGGCCTTCTCACTGGTCGCGTCGGCCGTGTTTGCGTCGGCCGTGTCGGCCGCCTCATCGCTGGCCGCGTTCTGCGTGAAGGCAGGCGTGCGTGCGTCCTTGTTGGTCATGAGACCTACTCCCTACGCCGGCATTACCCGGTAACAGGTTCGGCGGTCGACGCAGCGGCTACCGTCTGCCGACGTTCCATGTGAAACATCACTAAGTCAAGTGACGTTCCACGTGAAACATCGCAAAGACGGAGGTCAGCGCCCTCTCAGCCCGGTGCTCCGAGCTCCCGCGTGTGCAAAGGTGGCTCCACGCTAGCGTCATTTGTGGCGCGGTGAACAGTGGGCCTCCGTCGTTCTTGCGATGATCGGGCGGTGACCACGACACACCAGCCCCCGTACCCGCCATCCGAGCCGCCCCGCAGGCCCGGGGTCGGCGGCGGCCCCGGAAACGGCCCTGGAAGCGGTAGTGGGCACGGCCCTGGGCAAGGCCCTGCGCACAGTCCTGGGCAAGGCCCTGCGCACAGTCCTGGGCAAGGCCCTGTGAACGGCCCCCGAAGCGGTCCCGCTCAAGGACGCGGGGGGGACCGCGATTTCAACAGCGCAGACAGCCGCGGGCACGACAACCCACGGGGCTATGGGCCGGGCCGCCCGCCCGGTGCGGGATATGGCCCTGGTTCCGCGGTGGGGCCGGGGCATGGTGGAGTCCCTGGCGGGCCGGGCCACGGCCCTGGTGACGGACACAACGGAGGCCACGGGCACGGTCCCGGTGACGGGCACGGCGGGGGCCACGGGCACGGTCCCGGTGACGGGCACGGCGGGGGCCACGGGCACGGTCCCGGTGACGGGCACAACGGAGGCCACGGGCACGGCGATGGTCGTGGTGGCGGGGACGGTCCCGGTTCCGGTGGTGGGCACGGGCATACGCACGGGCACAGCCACAGTCACGGCCCGGCCGCCCCCGTCTCCAAGCATCTCCGCAAGGTCATCGCGGCGATCCTCATCCCGTTCGCCGCGGCCGTGCTGGTCGGGCTGGTGGTGCTGTGGCCGGGTGGGGCCCCCTCGCACGAGCGCACCGGGGTCGGCTTCGACCGGCAGACCCAGCAGGCCACGGTCACCAAAGTCGTGAGCGTGAGCTGCCAGTCGGTGAACGCCTCCGCCGACGCCCCGACCGGCGACACCTCCACAGCCGAGGGCTCCACCGCCGAGCAAGAGGCGAACGGCACCTGCAAGAAGGCCACGATCCGCGTGGACACCGGCGACGACAAGGGCCGGACGTTCACCGAGATCGTCCAGCCCGACCAGTCGCGGCAGTTGCACGAGGGCGAGAAGGTCGTGGTCGCCTACGAGCCCTCGGCGCCGAAGGACCTGCAGTACTCGGTCACCGACGTCAACCGCCGTGTTCCCATGACGGTGCTGGCCGTCATCTTCGCCGTCGCCGTCGTGGTCGTCGGACGGCTGCGGGGCGTCATGGCGCTGGTGGCGCTCGCCGCCAGCTTCCTGATCCTGAACTTCTTCATCCTGCCCGCGATCCTGCAGGGCTCGAACCCGCTGCTCGTGGCCGTGGTGGGGTCGAGCGCCATCATGCTGATCGCCCTGTATCTGTGCCACGGTCTCTCGGCCTGTACGTCCGTCGCCGTACTCGGCACCCTCATCTCACTGTTGCTGATCGGCTTCCTCGGCTCCTGGTTCATCGACTGGGCCGCGCTCACGGGCAACACGGACGACAACACCGGCCTGATCCACGGCCTGTACCCGTCGATCGACATGAGTGGCCTACTGCTCGCCGGCATCATCATCGGCTCCCTCGGCGTCCTCGACGACGTGACGGTCACCCAGACGTCCGCGGTCTGGGAGCTGCACGAGGCCAATCCCGCGATGGGCTGGCGCGGGCTGTACCGGGCCGGCATCCGTATCGGCCGCGACCACATCGCGTCCGTGGTGAACACGCTCGTCCTCGCCTACGCCGGTGCCGCGCTGCCGCTGCTGCTGCTCTTCTCGATCGCGCAGAGCAGCGTCGGCACGGTCGCCAACAGCGAGCTGGTCGCCGAGGAGATCGTGCGCACGCTGGTGGGCTCGATCGGTCTGGTGGCGTCGGTGCCGGTCACCACCGCCCTCGCGGCCCTGGTGGTCGCGGCCGACCGCCCGGAACCGGGAACGGCGGCCGCGGCGGTGCCGGAGCCCGTTCCGTCGGGAGCAGCGGCAGCAGGCACGGCCGCGTCCCGGGGCGGCCGGGGCAGGCGACGCAAGCGCTGAGGCGGCGGGACGCCGGGGCAGGCGACGCAAGCGCTGAGGCGGCGGGACGCCGGGGCAGGCGACGCGCGCCTGCGGAAGCCCCGGAGGCGTCCGCAGCCCCGCAGGAGAAGCGTTTTTGCGCGGCCCCACCCCCGTGGCGAAGCGTTCCGCCACCCCTTGCCGCTGGTGGGCTCAACCGGCGCTCTGTTCCTCCGCCAGGATCCGGTCCAGCGCCTCGTCGAGATGCGCGTCGAAGTCGGCGAGCGCACCCTCCTGGCCCAGGGGGACCAGTTTGTCCGTGCGGTCGAGGAAAGCCACCAAGGGGGCCGCGGAGGACCGGAAAAGGGCTTGGTCACCGCCCACTTGAAGCCGGATGAGCACCTCACCGAGCACCTCGGGGTCCACGGGCGAAACCCGTACGTCCCCCTCGCCGCACGGCCTGCCCACTCCATCGATGAGCAACTCGCGCCCGAAGGCCCAGGTCACCGGCGCGTCCCCGGGAAGATGAAAGGTGAGCCTCACGGCATAGGGATCGCGCGACTCATAGCCCAGCTCCACCGGGATGCGGAACGAAAGCTCCTCGGACACAAGAAAGCTCATCATCACTTCTGCCTGAACTGCCTGTACGGACTCGCACATCGAGTTACCCCGTCATTTGCCGTCGAATGGCCGGTAATCAACCCCTGACACTGCACCGCATCTTGCTGAACGTGCACAACAGATCACAAGGAGTTAGTTTTCAAATGCTGATACAGAGCCCGATCGACCCCAGCTTCCGCCCGATTTCGCTCTGCAGCTGTCGCGCCGCGAGGAGCAGCCGGTCGGCCTGACGGGCGGGCAGGGAGATGGCCATCGTCCCCACGGTGGCGCCCAGGGTGATCGGGATGGCGGCACACACGGTGCCCAGTGCGTATTCCTGCCGCTCCACGACCGGTTCCATGCGCCCAATACGCTCCAAACGCCCCAGAAGGGTGTGATTGTCGCGCACCGTGTACCGGGTGACGGGCTGCACCGGGTAGCGGTCCAGGTGGTCGCGGCGGGCGTCCTCGTCCAGCTGGGACAGCAAGCACTGGCCGATGGCATGGGCGTGGCCGGTCTCGCGGAAGTCGGCCCACTCCTCCACCGCCGGGTTGCCCGGGGTGTCGGAGACGCACATGACCTCGATCTCACCGTCGTGGTACCGGGCGTAGTACACGGGAACACCGATTGAATCGCGCCACTGGGCGAGGGTGTCGGCGACCGTGCTGCGACGTTTCTGCGCCGCCCCGCTGCTGCCCAGCCGCTCGGCCGCCTCGCCGAGGAAGAACAGCCCCTTCTCCCGGCGCAGATAGCCCTCGTACACCAAGGTGCGCAGCAGGTGGTAGGCGGTGGGGAGTGCGAGGCCGGTCTCGCGGGCCAGTTGTTTGGCCGGAGCTCCGTGCTCGTGCTCGGCGACGGACTCCAGCAGGCGCATGGCGCGCTGTACGGAGCCGATGAGCGTGGCGGCCGAGTGCGGCTGCGGCACCGCAGAAGGAGTCCTCGCGGACTGGGCTGGCCGCGTGGCCGAATGGGGCTGCTCGGGGAGGGCCGTGCTCGGCGGGCGCTGGAGCGGAGGCGCCGAGGAACGCGGCCGCGTGGGGGGTGCTTGCGGTTCCAGGGATGCGGTGTTGGCCAGAGGCAAGGAGGGTCACTCCCGAAGCGCGAGAGGGCGGCCCGTGCGGGGAACACGGGGAGGGGGGTGTACGCCGCTCGCGGGGTTCGCCCCCGCGACGAGTTCCGGACTTTAACCGTCCACCACCGCCTGCGTTCCGGCCCTCCGGGAAACTTCCCCCGGCCGAGGGAACCGGTGATTCCTGTTACCGCTCACCGGCCCCCGGGCCGCTCACCAGTCGCTGCGCGAGGAGGAACCCGCCATGAACTTCCTTACGACGTAGATCAGTCCGCCGACCAACGCCACGAAGATCAGCACCTTGAACAGCAGCCAGACCACGAAGCCGATCACACTGGCTATCAGACCGCCGAACACGACCAGGGCGATGACCGGCACCGCCACCCACTTCACCCACCACGGCAGTCCCGCGAAGATCTCTCGCATCGCCTCGTCCTTGTCCTCATCCGTCCGGAACTCCTGTGAGTCCGAATGCTGTCGATGTCCTGCCGTCGATGCTAGGTCCGCACGGGGTGCCTGCGGGGGCCTGGAGCCCCTTGTCCTCCCCTGATCGATCCCCTAGGGAATCAGGGGTGCCGCGTCACGCCTCGGGGGGAGAGAACACCACCAGGACCCGCAGGTCCTCGCTGATGTGATGGAACTTGTGGGCGACGCCGGCCGGCACGTACACCACGCTGCCGCGCGCGACCTGGGTGGTCTCCAGGCCGACGGTGATGGAGGCGCGGCCGCTCACCACGAAGTACACCTCGTCCTGGTTGTGCGGATTCTGTGGATCATGTTCCCCGGCATCGAGCGCGTACAGTCCGACGGACATGTTCCGCTCCCGTAGAAACTGCAGGTAGGCGCCATCGTTGGCGGATCGCTCCGCCTCGAGTTCGTCCAGCCGGAATGCCTTCATCTTCTTGGTCCGCCCTCGCCCGGTGCCCGTTGCCGATCTCTCTGCCACGATCAGACACATGAAGAATTTCGTAGTCAAGACGATCGCCAACGCGGGTGCCCTGGCGGTCGCCGTCTGGCTGCTCGACAAGATCACTCTGACCGGTGACAGCACGGGCAAGAAGATCGGCACCCTGATAGTCGTAGCCCTGCTCTTCGGTCTGGTGAACTTCCTGGTCAAGCCGGTCGTGAAGGTACTGACCTTCCCGCTGTTCATCCTGACGCTCGGTCTGATCACCCTGGTGGTGAACGCCCTGATGCTGATGCTGACCTCGTGGCTGGCCGACAAGCTCGACGTGAGCTTCCACGTCGAGGGCTTCTGGACCGCGGTCCTGGGCGGCCTGATCATCTCCGTCGTCTCCTGGGCCCTCAACGTCGTCCTGCCCGACGGGGACTGAGCCCGCGATGACCTACCGGGTCTGTTTCGTCTGCACCGGCAACATCTGCCGCTCGCCGATAGCCGAGGCGGTTTTCCGCGCGCGCGTGGCGGAGGCCGGTCTCGACGGGCTGGTCGAGGTCGACAGTGCCGGCACCGGCGACTGGCACGAGGGCGAGGGCGCCGACCCGCGCGCCCTCTCCGTCCTGGAGGAGCACGGTTATCCGCTCGATCACACTGCACGAATGTTCGATCCTTCCTGGTTCGCCCGCCTCGACCTCGTGATCGCCCTGGATGCCGGCCACCTCAAGGCCCTGCGCCGTCTCGCGCCCATCGGGGAGGACGCCCAGAAGGTACGGCTGCTGCGGTCCTACGATCCCTCCGCACAGAGCGACCTCGACGTCCCCGACCCCTACTACGGCGGCCGGGGGGACTTCGAGGAGTGCCTTGAGATGGTGGAGGCGGCGAGCAACGGTCTGCTGGCCGCCGTGAGTGAGGATCTGGAAGGACGGGTGTCATGAGCGACTCGGCAGCGGCCGAGGGCCTCCCCGGGGCCGCCGGTGAGGGCACACGCGCGGTGCGGGCCGGGCTGCCCGAGCCGGTGAAGTACGAACCGACCCTTCCGGGCCCCGTGTTCGCCGCGCACTACCACCTGCCGGGCGAGCCCACGGGCCCGTACACCTACGGCCGTGACGAAAACCCGACCTGGACCCATCTGGAGCGCGCCATCGGCGCACTGGAGGCGCCGGGGCAGTACGGCGTCGAGACCCTCGTCTTCGCCTCCGGCATGGCCGCCGCCTCGGCGCTGCTCTTCTCCCAACTGCGTTCCGGGGACACCGTCGTCCTGCCCAGCGACGGCTACCAGGCGCTGCCCCTGGTCCGCGCCCAGCTGGAGGCGTACGGCATAGAGGTGCGTACGGCACCCACGGGCGGCGATGCCCAGCTGGACGCACTCGACGGCGCCCGGCTGCTGTGGATCGAGTCGCCGTCGAATCCCGGGCTCGACGTGTGCGACATCAGGCGGCTCGTCGAGGCCGCGCACGAGCGGGGCGCCCTCGTGGCCGTCGACAACACGCTCGCGACACCGCTCGGGCAGCGTCCGCTGGCACTCGGCGCCGACTTCTCCGTGGCCAGCGGCACCAAGCAGCTCACGGGGCACGGCGACGTCCTCCTCGGTTACGTCACCGGGCGGGCCGGCGAACCCATGACCGCCGTACGGCGCTGGCGGAAGATCGTCGGGGCGATTCCCGGGCCCATGGAGGCCTGGCTGGCGCACCGGTCGATCGCCACACTGCAGTTGCGCGTCGACCGGCAGGCCGCCGGCGCGCTGGCCGTCGCCGAGGCGCTGCGGGGCAGGCCCGAGGTGACCGGGCTGCGGTACCCCGGACTGCCCGACGACCCCGCCCACAAGGTCGCCTCCCGGCAGATGCGGCGCTACGGCTGCGTGGTCTCGTTCACGCTGCCCACGCGCGCGCGTGCCGAGCGTTTCCTGGAGGCGCTGCGGCTCGTGGACGACGCGACGAGCTTCGGAGGGGTGCGTTCCACCGCCGAGCGGCGCGGGCGCTGGGGCGGCGACGCGGTGCCGGAGGGATTCATCCGGCTGTCGGTGGGTGCCGAGGATTCGGAGGATCTGGTGGCAGATGTGCTGCGGGCGCTGGAGGAGTCGGCGCGATGACCTGTTTACGGACGCCCGGGCGGCGCTCCACCACGTGCGACGGACGGTCCGAGCCTCCCCCCTCGTGGCTCGGACCGTCCTCGGTTCCGCGCGCGAAGAACCGCGCGACCAAGGCTAATTGACTCTGTGTCAGTGTCCAATCACAGTAGCGACAGAGACCTATCGACATATTTATAGTTGGGCCTGCCCCTGAGACGGGAGAAAGACAGGGGAAAGGGAGGACGCTCCATGGATCTGGCCTTGCTGCGCACCTTCGTCACCGTGCACCGGGCCGGCTCCTTCACCCGCGCCGCCGCGCTGCTGGGCCTGTCCCAGCCGGCCGTCACCTCCCAGATCCGCACGCTGGAACGGCAGCTGGGACGCCCTCTGTTCCTGCGCCAGGCCCGCGGTGTGACGCCGACGACCATCGGCGACGAGCTCGCCCACAAGGCCGCCCCGCACCTGGACGCCCTGGTGGAGATCACCGAGACCGGCCTCGACGACGAGTCCTCCTTACGGTCCCTGTACCTCGCCGGACCTCCCGAGTTCACCGCCGAACGGGCGCTCCCGGCCCTTACCGAGCTGACCGGTGACGACGGTCAGGCACTTGCCCTGCGCGTCTCCTTCGGCAACGCCGAGGAGGTTCTGGAGGGCCTGGCAGCCGGCCACCACGACCTGGCCATCAGCACGGCCCGTCCGCGCGGTGCCCTGCTCACGGCCACCCCGCTGTGCGACGAGGAGCACGTCCTGGTCGCCGCCCCGGAGTGGGCGGAGCGGATCGACACCGGGAAGCTGCGCCGTAAGGGCGCCCCCGCGCTGGAGAACCTTCCCGTTGTCGAGGTGCACGAGTCGCTGCCCCTCGTCTCCCGCTATTGGGCCTCCGTCTTCGACTCCCGCCCCGCCGCCTCCGGCACCGTCATCGTTCCCGACCTCCGGGCGGTCCTCGCATGCGCCGTCGCGGGCGCCGGGCTCGCGGTCCTGCCCCGCTATCTGTGCGCGGCCGCTCTGGAGCGCGGTGACGTCGTCGCGCCGTACGAGCCGGCGGTGCCGCCACTGCGGACGTACGTCCTGGTGGCACGTACCGGCACGCTCGCGATGCCGCAGGTCGCACGCGCCCATGAGTGGCTGTTGGGGGCGGCTGCCGAGTGGTGCTGAGGGGGCTTCCGCCACGACTTCACCCCAGCGTCACGGGGTGCGCTCGGTTGGTGACGTTTCGCGATGTTTCACGTGGAACATGCGGGGCCACATTTCTCCCATGACCGTCCGACCTGTGGTCAAGCGCACCGCCCGCGCCGTTCTCCTCGACGGCGACGACCTGATCCTGATCAAGCGCACCAAGCCCGGTGTCGACCCCTACTGGGTCACGCCCGGTGGTGGCGTCGAGCCGGATGACGCGACCGTCGTCGACGCCCTGCACCGCGAGGTCCACGAGGAGCTCGGCGCGAAGATCACCGATGTGGTTCCCTGCTTCGTCGACACCGTCGAGCACATCGGCGAGGACGGTGGCGCGACCGGCGTGAAAGTGCAGCACTTCTTCGTCTGCCGTCTGGAGTCCATGGACCTTGCCCAGCGGCACGGCCCCGAGATCGACGAGCCCGCAGGCGAATACGAGATCGTCTGGGTGCCGTTCACCCGGGTGGGCATCGCCTCCGTCCATCTCGTACCGCTGTCGCTGCGGCACTATCTGGACGGCAACATCGAGGGTGTACGGGCCATGCACGCTCCCGACCTGGGGTGAAGCACCAGGGGAGTCTCCGGCGTCAGCTTCCGGCTGCCACGAGTTCCTCGACCGAGTCATGCCGTATGCGCTCGGCGGGGATGCCCACACCACGCAGGGCGTCCACCCCGCTGCGGATCATGCCGGGCGGCCCGGAGACATAGGCGTCGTACCCGGTCCAGGGGCCGAAGGTCCGTATGGCGTCGGGCAGCTGGAGCAGGCCGTGCCGGTCGACCACGGGGTGGACCTGCAGCCACGAGTGGGTCTGCTGGAGCCTGAGCATCGTGTCGATGTCGTACAGGTCATGGTCGTTGCGGGCGCCGTAGAACACCTCGACAGGACGCCGTACGCCGTGCTCGGCGACATCCTCGACCAGGGCCCTGATGGGGGCTATGCCGGTGCCGCCGCCCAGACAGAGCAGGCCGCTGTCCCGGGTGTGGTCGACGGTCATCGAGCCGGCCGGAGGACCGAGCCGTATGACATCGCCGGGCCGAGCGCGGTGGACCAGGGCGTTGGAGACCCAGCCGGCCGGGACGGCCTTCACGTGGAACACGAGCAGTCCGTCGGAGCGGGGTGCGGACGCGAAGGAGTAGTGCCGCCATATCCTCGGCCACCACGGTGTCTCCAGGCTCGCGTACTGCCCGGCGAGGAAGGGGTAGGGCTGGTCGGGGCGGAGGGTGAGGACGGCGACGTCCGGGGTTCTGAGCTCATGGGAGACGATCTCCGCGTGCCACCAGGCCGGGGCGCGCTGTTCGTCCGCGGCCGCCGCGTCGATCATGACCTGGGAGATCGTCGTGTACGTCCGGACCCAGGCCGCTTCCGTCTCGGCGTCCCACACGGCGTCGGCGTACTTGCTCAGCGCACCGATGAGGCACTCCCCGACGGCCGGGTAGTGCTCGGCCCGGGTGCCGTACTTGCGGTGGCCGCGTCCGAGGTTCTTCAGGTAGTCGACGAGGACGGGGGTGTTGTCGATGTGCTCGGCGGCGGTCAGCAGGGCCTTGAGCAGCCGGTCGCGCTGGGCGTCCATCGCCGGCGGGAACAGCGGGCGAAGGCCGGGGTGGCGGACGAAGAGCAGGGCGTAGAAGTACGAGGTGACCTTGTCGGCCGCGGGGGCCACCTCGGCCATGGTCCGGCGGATGAGGATGGCGTCCGGGGAGGCGTCCGGGACGGGAGCGGGCCGCTGGACGGGGACCAGGGGATCGGCGAGCAAGGCCCCTGTGACCGCGGAGTGAGGGGCTTCGGCGGGCGCTGACAGGTGAAGGTCGGCCGGGGCGGGCCGCTGCGGAGGCCCGTCGGCTCGGGAGCTCGCCGGAGCGGGGACGGGCGCGTGCGTCTGGACGGGTATCCGGGGCTCGGCAGGGGGCTCTTCCGAGTCCGCTGGTATGCGCGGTCCCGAGTCCTTGGGAGCGCTCTGAGGCGAGTCGCCGTCGTCGGCGGGCGTGCCACGGCCCACGGGGCGCAGCGCGGCCAGGCGGCGGCCGTCCGATGCTCCCTGCTCGCCTCCGGCAGCCGGCTCCGGCTGCTTGCGCGGCGTGAACCATCCGTCCCCGCCGCCGGACGTGCCGTTGTCGGCCGACTTGGTGGTCGGAGCGTCCATGGTGTGCCTCGCCTCGAACATCTTTCGGTCGGTCTGCGCACTTCCTGGATCGGAAGGTGCCTGCTTCCCCCGCAGACGGCTTGCTTTTCCGTTCGGTTCCGCGATCAGGACAGCCGACGGTCCACCCGTGTTTCCGCTGCGCACGAACGTATGAGGCGAGAGAGCCACCTGGTCCGCAGCACTCTCACCGCAGCATCCCATCCCCCGGGATGCCCCGGCCGCACACCCGGAAATGCGGGTCTTCGATCACTCCGTCCCGTTAGGCTGCATTGCCCTGCTCTCGGCTCGCCTGGAATGTGTGCGCCGGATCCCCTGCGCCTCGTTCCGTAAGCGAACCGGAGTCGACCATACCGGCCGCTGTCGGCCGCACAAGTCCCCCCTTCCCTCTCTGGGGACACCACCCGGGGTGCGAACCATTGATTCCCTCAACTAGCGGGCGTGGCACACCAATTCATAGGCATCCCACAGATCCTTCCCCGTGTAGGAATGGGTCGCGACGCTCGCCAGATGGTGGTCGGCATTGACCGCCACGGAGACGGGTACGACCCCGAACAAGTCTTTGTCGGAGAGCGAGTCGCCGTAGGCCACGCAGTCGTCCCGCGTCACTCCGAACTCCGCGCACATCCGGTCGGCGATCACCACCTTCGCCGCCGCGCTGAGTACTCCCGCCGGATCCACGGGCTCGGTGAACGGGAGGGCGGGAAAACGGGACCCGAAGGCCGCATGAGCGCCCCAGGCCGTGAGCTTTTCCACGAAGAAGGAGGGCGAGAGCGAGACGACGGCGCAGTACTCCCCTCTGCTGCTGATCTCCGCCCAGACCTCACGGATGCGTGCCAGCCACGGCGCCCCCTCGAAGGCCGCTGTCACATGCTCCTCGGTGAGCCGCGTCCACAGCGCATGCACCTGACTCGCGTACTCCGGCGGTCCGATCCGCCCTGCGGAGATCGCCTGCTCCAACGCCACCGTCTCGGCCACCAGGCCGAGTTGACGTGAGATCTCGAGTGGCGCGGAGGTTCCGTGCAGCAGTGTGCCGTCGAGGTCGAAGAGATGAAGTCTCGCCATGGGCCGAGGCTAACCGGGCGTAGTGCCGGCAACCTGC
The DNA here is from genome assembly GCF_044465285.1 of Streptomyces sp. NPDC049687. Classification (NCBI taxonomy): domain Bacteria; kingdom Bacillati; phylum Actinomycetota; class Actinomycetes; order Kitasatosporales; family Streptomycetaceae; genus Streptomyces; species Streptomyces sp. NPDC049687. The sequence continues at coordinate 711,913 of NZ_JBITLN010000003.1, read as the reverse complement.
CCTTGGGGCAACGGGTCAGCGGTGAGCCGCCGTTTCACGTGAAACAGCCGCCTGTTTCACGTGAAACATCCCCCCGCTGTCCGCGCCTCGTGCGGTTGACAACGGCATGGCCAAAAGCGCCTACGTCTCCCGGGAAACAGGTGGACGCCAGGGGTGCCTGTCGGACAGCCTGACCTGCGTGCCGACTCCTTCGCCCGCCGCTCTGCCCATCCGCCGCCTGACGCTTCGCGATCTCACCGCCTGCGCCGACTTGTCCGAGGACCGGGGGTGGCCGCGCGAGGAGCACAAGTGGGGCCTGCTCCTCTCCGCCGGGAAGGGGTACGGCATCGACGACCCCGCCGGGGGCCTGATCAGCGCCTGCGTCGTCACCGAATACGGCCCGTACGACCGTCCCGCCCTGGGAGCCATCGGGATGGTCCTGGTCGCGGAGCGGCACGCTCGACAGGGCGTCGGCCGTCGGCTGATGCGGCACATCGTCTCCGCGATGGGCACGACCCCGTTGACCCTGCACGCGACACCGAACGGCCGTCCGCTGTACGAGGAGCTCGGCTTCAAGGCCACGGGCAGGGCCGAGATGGTGTGCGGACACTTCACCCCGGACGGCACACCGTCGGACATCGTCACCCGTGCGGCGACGGCCGAGGATCTGACCACGATCCTGCGGCTCGACGAGGAGGTGTTCGGCACCGATCGTACGCATGTGATCACCCGGCTGCCCGCCTTCGCCGACCAGCTGCGGGTCGCCGAGGACGACGGCCGGATCATCGGCTACGCGGCCGCCTGGCCCAACATGGCCACCCATGTCGTGGGTCCCCTCATCGCCCGGGACACGGAAACAGCGAAAGCGCTGCTGGCCTCCCTCGCCTCCCACACGGACCGGCCGCTGCGGACCGACATCGACGTACGGCACGAGGAGCTGCTGGCGTGGGTGAAGGCAAGGGGCCTGGAGTCCGTCACCTTCAACACCGTCATGACCTATGGCATCGCGGCGCTGCCCGGTGACTGGGGCCGAAGGTTCGCTCCGTTGACGGTGGCGGCCGGCTGAGGCATGTGGATGCCACCACGCCGGTTCACTGGTGACAGCCGCCCTCCGCTCGGCGGGTGAGCCACCGGCGACGACCCTGCCGGGGTGCTGTCGCGGCGTTCCCGCGCGGAGGACATGATGGCGAGGACCCGGCGGGCCAGGACGACAACCAGGGCGCCCAGAGAGACGTACAGCATGGACATCAGGGCTCGGTCGGCGTACCGGCCGCCGACGAGGTGGCCGCTCACGATGCCGCGCAACCTGCGTACGCATAGTTGCGGGCGCGGGATACATGCAACAGGCGACTATTGCGGGGTTGCTCTATCCTGGCCTCAGCCGCTCCGGGACGGAGGAGAACGCCCATGACCGCGACGGACCCCGCGCTCACCGCCCTAGCCCAGGGCTGGTGCGCTCTCTCCCTCCTGCACGGGAGGATCGAGGCCCACATCGAGCGCGCGCTGCAGGCCCGGCACGACCTGAGCGTGCGCGAATACTCCCTGCTCGACGTGCTCAGCCGACAGCACGACGGCGACGGGGGGCATCTGCAGATGAAGCAGGTCGCCGACGCGGTCGTCCTCAGCCAGAGCGCCACCACGCGGCTGGTCACCCGGCTCGAGGACCGCGGCCTCCTGGAGCGCTACCTGTGCCCGACCGACCGCCGTGGCATCTACACGGACGTCACCGAGGCAGGTCGCACACTGCTTGCCGAAGCCCGTCCCACCAACGACGCCGCTCTGCGCGAGGCCCTGGACGAGGCAGCGAAGAACCCGGAAATGGCGCCCTTCGTCCGCGTCGTGGAATCCGTCAAGGCACCGGCCGCCGCCTAGGGTGCGGGTATGGGAGATCTCGAGATACGAGCCGCCGTCGCCTCCGACCTCCCCGCGATCGTCGGGATGCTCGCGGACGACCCTCTGGGCGCCCAGCGGGAGTCGCCCGATGACCTGGCGCCGTATCTGGCCGCCCTGGAGCGGCTCAGCGCCGACCCGAACCAGCGCGTGATCGTCGCCGTTCGGGAAGGCCGTGTCGTCGGCACCCTCCAGCTGACGATCATTCCCGGACTGTCCCGGCGTGGTGCTACGCGGTCCGTCATCGAGGGCGTGCGGGTGCATGCCGACGAGCGCGGCAGTGGGCTGGGAACCCGGTTCATCGAGTGGGCGATCGAAGAATCACGGCGCGCGAACTGCCAACTGGTGCAGCTGACGTCCGACAAGAGCCGTACGGACGCCCACCGCTTCTACGAGCGGCTGGGCTTCGAGGCCTCGCACGAAGGCTTCAAGCTCCAGCTCTGAACACGGGGAGCGCTCTGTTTCACGTGAAACAGAGCGCTCCTCCCCCGGACAACCGTCAGCTGATCCCCCGCCACCCCTCCGGGTCCACCCCTCCGGGCACAGCCGCCTCCTCGTCGTACGGCTGCCGCGTGAAAACGAACGACCCGAGATCCAGGTGGTCCACGGTCCCGTTCGGCCGCCGTACGGCCCGCAGGAGCTCTCCTGCGAAGTAGCCCTGTAGGCCCGTCCACGTACCGTCCCCGTTCGCCCGGAACCGTGAGCGGCGACCGCCACCGGACAACGGCATCAGGGAAAGGAAGCCGTCGGCCGTCACTCGCAGAGCGAAGGGGTTGGTTCCCCAGTACCACGGGCCGGCCAGCTCCAGTACAGACCGGTCGACTTGACGCATCGGACGCCACGGCTCGGGGATCCGAGGCTCGGACTCCGCAACGATGCGAACGAGATCCCCCGCCACCTGGGTCACGAAGGGGCCGGAGGTGCAGTTGGCGAGCACCACCGCGGCGACATCGTCCTCCACGCCGATGAAGAGGGCCGCCAGGAATCCCGGCACAGAGCCGCCGTGGCCCACGAGCAGTCGGCCGTCCCGACGCAGGACCTGCATGCCAAGTCCGTAGGTCGTGCCGTCGACCACATCGGCCGACTCGGCCGGCGCCGCGGGCGTCCGCATCTCCCGCAGGGTCTCCGCGCTCAGCACCCGGTCGTCGCCCCGGACCAGGAAGGCGGCGAACCGCGCGAGGTCTCCGGTCGTGGACCAGAGCTGTCCCGCCGGGGCCATCGGCCCGTAGTCCTCAAGGGGCTCCGGCTGCATCGCGTCGGCCCAGGGATGCACCGCCCATCCGCCTGCCGCCGGGTTCTGCGCTTGGACACTCGTGCGGTCCAGGCCCAAGGGTTCGAGCACTTCACGCCGGAGAACCTGCTCCCACGGCGCACCGCGCAACTCCTCGACGAGGGCGCCCAGAACGGCGTAGCCGGGGTTCGAGTAATGGTGACGGCGGCCTGCCGGATGCAGGGCGGTCCGGCCGCTGAGGACATCGGCAAGCTCGGGCCTCAGCGAGCCCGGGGTCCGCTCCCACCAGGGGCCGGGTGTCTCGGCAGCCAACCCACCTGTGTGAGCGAGGAGTTGCGCGATCGTTGCCTCGCCCGCTTTCGTGCCGGGCAGGTGCTTCTCCAGCGGGTCCTCGAGGTCGAGTACTCCTTCGTCGCGCAGCCGCAGCACGAGAACGGCGGTGAAGGTCTTGGTGATCGAGCCGATCCGGTACTGCACGTTCTCGTCCGGCGCGTGCCCGTCGACCGAGGTCCGCGCCCCGTGCCACACGGCCCGTCCGTCCCGTACGACTGCGGCGACGAGTGAGGGGGCACGTCCGTCGGCCTGGGCCACGGCGATCCGGTGCAACAGCGCACGCCGGGTGCCGGGGAGCAGCGCTTCCTGAGGTGTCGTCATGGGCTCAGTCCATCCGCCCGCGCGGCCGTCGTCGAGTGCGTTTCGCCCAGGGCGCGTGTAGGGTCTCGCCGCCCGTGACCTAGCGAGATGCTGTGACCTGCGGCTTCTCTGGTTGTCTCATGGCTTGGCCGATGAGTTCTGTCTCGCCGTCGTGTCATTTTCCTCTGCGGGGGGCCTCACGGCTGCATCGGCCATGCCTTTCTCGGTGCGGCTCAGCGTCACCGTCAGGGCAGCAGGACGACCTTGCCGAGGTTGGCACGGGCTTCGATGATCTCGTGCGCTCGTGCCGCGTCAGCCAGCGGGATTTGGGCATGGACGACCGGCCCGAAGCGTTCGAGTCGCTGCCGGGCATTTGGGCTGGTCAAGGCGTCACGCAGGATGGCGGGGGCATCTGCAGCCTGCTCGGGGGTGCGCAGGACGGACAATCAGCTGACCTGCGGTGTCTCACAACCCGCTGCACAAGTGCGGTCGATATGAAGCGGGTCGTGAGATTGTGCAGCCGGATCTGAGATCCCACAGGGCGCGGGATCAGGTCTGTGCCATGTCCACGAACCGCGAGTAGTGGCCCTGGAAGGCGACGGTGATGGTGGCCGTCGGACCGTTACGGTGCTTGCCCACGATGATGTCCGCCTCGCCCGCGCGCGGCGACTCCTTCTCGTAGGCGTCCTCGCGGTGCAGCAGGATCACCATGTCGGCGTCCTGCTCGATGGAGCCGGACTCACGCAGGTCGGACACCATGGGCTTCTTGTCCGTGCGCTGCTCGGGACCACGGTTGAGCTGCGAGAGCGCGATCACCGGCACCTCCAGCTCCTTGGCCAGGAGCTTGAGGTTACGGGACATGTCCGAGACCTCCTGCTGGCGGCTCTCGGAACGCTTGGAACCGCCGGACTGCATCAGCTGCAGATAGTCGATGATCACGAGCTTGATGTCGTTGCGCTGCTTCAGCCTGCGGCACTTCGCTCGGATCTCCATCATCGACAGGTTCGGGGAGTCGTCGATGAAGAGCGGCGCGGACGACACCTCGGGCATCCGGCGCGCCAGGCGGGTCCAGTCCTCGTCCGTCATGGTGCCGGAGCGCATGTGGTGCAGGGCGACACGGGCCTCGGCGGACAGCAGACGCATCGCGATCTCGTTGCGGCCCATTTCCAGGGAGAAGATGACGCTCGGCAGGTTGTGCTTGATCGAGGCGGCCCGGGCGAAGTCGAGCGCGAGGGTGGACTTGCCCATGGCGGGACGCGCGGCGATGACGATCATCTGGCCGGGGTGCAGGCCGTTGGTGAGCGAGTCGAGGTCGGTGAAGCCGGTGGGCACTCCGGTCATCTCGCCGCTGCGCGAGCCGATCGCCTCGATCTCGTCGAGGGCACCCTCCATGATGTCGCCGAGAGGGAGATAGTCCTCGCTGGTGCGCTGCTCGGTGACCGCGTAGATCTCCGCCTGGGCACGGTTGACGATCTCGTCGACGTCGTCGTCGGCCGCGTATCCCATCTGGGTGATGCGGGTCCCCGCCTCGACCAGGCGGCGCAGGACCGCCCGCTCGTGCACGATCTCGGCGTAGTACTCGGCGTTGGCCGCCGTCGGCACCGTCTGCACCAGGGTGTGCAGATACGATGCGCCGCCGACCTTGTTGATCTCGCCGCGCTTGGTGAGCTCGGCGGCGATCGTGATGGGGTCGGCCGGTTCACCTTTGGCGTAGACGTCGAGGATCGCCTGGTAGATCGTCTCGTGCGCAGGCTTGTAGAAGTCGTGGCCCTTGAGGATCTCCACGACGTCGGCGATGGCGTCCTTGGACAGGAGCATGCCGCCGAGAACGGACTGTTCGGCGTCCAGGTCCTGCGGGGGTACGCGCTCGAAAGCGGTGCCACCTTCCCACGCGCCACTGTCGCGACCCCGGTCGTGCTGTTCGTCGCGGCCGCGGCCACCGTCGCCGCGCCGGCGGGCGGAGGGCAGACGATCACTGGGCCCACTGTCGGCCCACGGGTCGTCCAAGGGCTCGGAAATGCTCACCGAGCCACCTCCTCCCGTCCGCCGAGCGGACCTCGCCGTGCCCTCAATTACTACGGCACGGCACTGACAATTGAGAGGCCCAACTCCGGTTCGTGCGCGTCGGTTTTGTGAGGGTTCCACGGGCCGTCGGACGGAGCGGGCGCCGGACCACGGTAGGCCCGCGGGCACCGTCAGCCAATCTGGTTATCCACAGGCCATGTGGACGACGGCCCCGATGCTGTGGACAACTCCGCAAAACCTGTGCACGAGCCGGTGGACAGCCCTGTGAACAAGCCCTCGTCTTTTCCTGTCGACCGGCTCTGACCTGCAACTTTCCGATCCACTGGCTGTGCAGAAGAAAAACTTCCCCAGTCAGCCCAAGATCCTCTCGAACTGGGGGCGGGACGACACGCAACGCAACCACAAGTAAGGGTCAGTGCACGATTGCATCTCTTACCTGTGGACATTTACATTGGTGGCCATGACACAGGCTTCCGCGCCCCCGAAGTCAACCCTGCGACAACACGATCGAGAGATCGTCGCGCTGGCCGTCCCGGCCTTCGGGGCGCTCGTCGCCGAGCCCCTCTTCGTCCTGGCCGACAGTGCCATCGTCGGCCACCTCGGCACCGCCCAGCTCGCCGGCCTCGGCATCGCCTCCGCCCTGCTGACGACGGCGGTCAGCGTCTTCGTCTTCCTCGCCTACGCCACCACGGCCGCCGTCGCCCGCCGTGTGGGAGCGGGCGACCTCCCGGCGGCCATCCGCCAGGGCATGGACGGCATCTGGCTGGCCCTGCTGCTCGGCGCCGTCGTGGTCACCGCCGTCCTGTCCACGGCCCCGGCCCTCGTGGAACTCTTCGGCGCCTCGGACACCGCCGCGCCCTACGCGACCACCTATCTGCGTATCTCGGTGCTCGGCATCCCCGCCATGCTCGTCGTACTCGCCGCGACCGGAGTACTGCGCGGACTCCAGGACACCAGGACGCCTCTGTATGTGGCCGTCGCCGGTTTCGTCGCCAACGCCGCCCTGAACGCCGGACTGGTCTACGGCGCAGACCTCGGGATCGCGGGTTCCGCCTGGGGCACGGTCATCGCCCAGTGCGGCATGGCCGCGGTCTATCTCGCCGTGGTGATCCGAGGAGCCCGCCGCCACGGTGCCTCTCTGCGGCCCGACGCCGCCGGGATCAGGGCGTCCGCCCAGGCGGGCGTCCCGCTGCTGGTCCGTACGCTGTCCCTGCGGGCGATCCTGATGATCGCCACGGCCGTCGCAGCCCGCCTCGGGGACGCCGATATCGCGGCGCACCAGATCGCCCTGTCCCTATGGAGCCTCCTCGCCTTCGCTCTCGACGCCATCGCCATCGCGGGACAGGCCATCATCGGCCGGTTCCTCGGCGCCGGCGATGCGCGGGGCGCCCGCGAGGCCTGCCGCCGCATGGTGCAGTGGGGCGTCGTCGTGGGGCTTGTGCTCGGATTGTTGGTCATCGCCGCCCGGCCCGTGTTCCTGCCGCTGTTCACGACCGACTCCGGGGTGAAGGGCGCCGCGCTGCCCGCCCTGCTCGTGGTGGCGCTGTCCCAGCCGATCTGCGGAATTGTCTTCGTCCTGGACGGCGTGCTGATGGGCGCGGGAGACGGACCGTATCTCGCCTGGGCGATGGTACTCACCCTCGCAGTCTTCACTCCTGTGGCGCTGCTCGTGCCCGCACTCGGCGGTGGACTCACCGCGCTCTGGGGAGCAATGACGCTGATGATGACGGTCCGCATGCTGACGCTCTGGCTGCGCACCCGCTCGGGCCGTTGGATCGTCACCGGGGCGACCCGCTGACCGTTTCACGTGAAACTCCGGTTCAGACGTCCAGTGGGAACGCTGTTTCACGTGAAACCCGTCCCCCCGCTCCTGAGCCCGCTCCCGAGCATGAAGAAGGGGCCGCACCCCAGCGGGTGCGGCCCCTTCTCAGACTGTTCAGACGAGGCTGTTCAGCCGAACGACGCGGCGATCAGGCCGCGACGACCTCGATGTTGACCTTGGCGGCAACCTCGGGGTGCAGACGCACGGACGTCTCGTGGGCGCCCAGCGTCTTGATCGGCGTGCCGAGCTCGATGCGGCGCTTGTCGACCTCGGGGCCACCGGCAGCCTTGATCGCGGAAGCGATGTCGGCCGGGGTGACGGAACCGAAGAGACGACCGGCGTCGCCGGAGCGGACGGCCAGGCGGACCTTGACACCCTCGAGCTGGGCCTTCACGGAGTTGGCCTGCTCGATGGTCTGGATCTCGTGGATCTTGCGAGCGCGACGGATCTGCTCGACGTCCTTCTCGCCACCCTTGGTCCAGCGGATGGCGAACTTCCGCGGGATCAGGTAGTTGCGAGCGTAACCGTCCTTGACGTCGACGACGTCGCCCGCGGCACCGAGGCCGGAGACCTCGTGGGTGAGGATGATCTTCATGTGTCGGTCACCCTTCCCTTAGCGCGCGGTGGACGTGTAGGGCAGCAGCGCCATCTCACGGCTGTTCTTGACGGCCGTGGCGACGTCACGCTGGTGCTGCGTGCAGTTGCCGGTCACGCGGCGGGCACGGATCTTGCCGCGGTCGGAAATGAACTTCCGCAGCATGTTCGTGTCCTTGTAGTCCACGTACGTGACCTTGTCCTTGCAGAAAGCGCAGACCTTCTTCTTAGGCTTGCGCACAGGCGGCTTCGCCATGGTGTTTCTCCTGTGTGATCAAGAAGTTGGGATACGACCCGCCCTCGACCTGTTCAAGCCCGGACACCCGGGCCGGAAGGTCTAGAAGGGGGGCTCGTCCGAGTAGCCGCCGCCGCTGCCGCCGCCGGAGTTTCCACCCCAGCCGCCGCCGCCCTGGTTGCCACCGGCGGGAGCGCCGGTCGCCCACGGGTCGTCGGCAGGAGCGCCGCCGCCCTGCTGACCGCCGCCGGGGCCGCCGCCCCAGCCGCCGCCGGCCTGGCCGCCGCCACCGCCGCCGAAGCCGCCCTGACCACCGCGTCCGCCGCCGCCGGTGGTCTTGGTGACCTTGGCCGTGGCGTTGCGCAGGCTGGGACCGACTTCCTCGACGTCCAGCTCGTAGACCGTGCGCTTGACACCCTCACGGTCCTCGTAGGACCGCTGCTTCAGCCGGCCCTGCACGACGACGCGCATGCCTCGCTGGAGCGACTCCGCGACGTTCTCCGCCGCCTGGCGCCAGACCGAGCAGGTCAGGAAGAGGCTTTCGCCGTCCTTCCACTCGTTGGTCTGGCGGTCGAAGGTGCGGGGGGTGGACGCGACACGGAACTTCGCGACCGCCGCACCCGAGGGGGTGAAGCGCAGCTCGGGGTCGTCGACAAGATTGCCGACGACCGTGATGACGGTCTCGCCTGCCATGGGGAACCTCTCGGCGGGTTTGCTGCTGGTGGCTGCTTGTGCTGCTACTCAGAGTCCCGAGATCGGCTGAGCTGGAGAGCTCAGTGGGTCTCGGGGCGGAGGACCTTGGTCCGGAGGACCGACTCGTTCAGGTTCATCTGGCGGTCGAGCTCCTTGACGACCGCAGGCTCGGCCTGCAGGTCGATGACCGAGTAGATGCCCTCGGGCTTCTTCTTGATCTCGTACGAGAGACGACGACGGCCCCAGGTGTCGACCTTCTCGACCTTGCCGTTGCCCTCACGGACGACGGAGAGGAAGTTCTCGATCAGGGGGGCGACGGCGCGCTCCTCCAGATCGGGGTCGAGGATGACCATCACCTCGTAGTGACGCATGTGGAACCCACCTCCTTTGGACTCAGCGGCCACGGTCGTTCCGTGGCAGGAGGGTTGTGATGCGTACGCAACGGTATCGGCCGCCACTGACAATCGGGGGTCGCCTTGCGACGTCCCCGCGTTGACCTGGGCGGAGTTCCTGGCTGTGCCTGGGCAGACACCGGTGCGGAGGGTACAGACTACCCGCACACCGGCTTCCGGTTGAAATCCGGCCGGGGGGACCGCCAATCTGTACACATCGGGTGTGTATGGCGCTACGTTGCGCCGCCTTCCGCAGGAGGTGCCCTATGGCACAGGCATTGCGACCCAACACCGGAGTCGGTTCCCTCTTCGCCACCGACGGCAAGTCCCACCCAGTCCAGGACACGCTGATGGCCGTGACCCTGGTACTCGGAGTGGTGTCCTTCGTCACGGCGCAATTCGACAACCTGCATCTGATCAGTTCCTGGACCGGTCTGGTGGGGATCATGACCGGCGCCTACGGCCAGTGGATCTCCGAGACCACCCGTGAGCGCTTCGGTCTGATCCTGGGCCTCGGTGCCTGCGGGGTCGGCTTCTTCCTCGGCATGGCGCACGGCGGTCTCTTCGGCGGACTGTGGTGACCTGACCGTTCCCGGTCCGGCACCACCGGCACCGAGAGACACGTAGGACACCTACGGACCCTGACGTAACGCCCCGGCCGCCAACTGGCCGGGGTGAAGGTGCCGTACGCCCAGACGGGCCCGGCGTACGGCGCAGTAGGCTTCGGCCCGAGAGCCGGAGCCCCTGTACCCATGGGGACACACCAGCCCGAGGAGCGCCCCGAATGAGCCTGACCCTGAGGACGATCAGCCGCGAGCAGCATCTGGCGTACATCCAGAGCCTGCCGTCGGCGAGCCACATGCAGGTTCCGGCCTGGGCTGACGTCAAGGCGGAGTGGCGTTCGGAAAACCTCGGCTGGTTCGACGAGCGGACCGGCGAACTGGTCGGCGTGGGCCTGGTCCTCTACCGCCAGCTGCCCAAGATCAAGCGCTATCTGGCCTATCTGCCCGAGGGCCCGGTCATCAACTGGTACGCGCCGAATCTGACCGAGTGGCTGGAACCGATGCTGGCCCACCTCAAGCAGCAGGGCGCGTTCTCGGTGAAGATGGGCCCGCCGGTGATCATCCGGCGCTGGGAGGCCACGTCCATCAAGGCGGGCATCCAGAACCCGGACGTGAAGCGGCTGCGCGACATCGAGGCCGACTTCATCGAACCGCGTGCCTTCGAGGTGGCCGACAAGCTGCGCCGCATGGGCTGGCAGCAGGGTGAGGACGGCGGCGCCGGCTTCGGCGACGTCCAGCCGCGCTACGTCTACCAGGTGCCTCTGGCGAACCGTTCCCTTGAAGAGGTCCACAAGAACTTCAACCAGCTGTGGCGCCGGAACATCAAGAAGGCCGAGAAGGCCGGGGTCGAGGTCGTCCAGGGCGGCTACCACGACCTCGAGGAGTGGCAGCGGCTGTACGAGATCACGGCCGTGCGCGACCACTTCCGGCCGCGCCCGCTGTCCTACTTCCAGCGCATGTGGACGGCCCTCAACACCGAGGACCCCAACCGCATGCGGCTGTACTTCGCCCGTCACAACGGAGTGAACCTGTCGGCGGCGACCATGCTGATCGTCGGTGGGCACGTCTGGTACTCCTACGGTGCCTCCGACAACATCGGCCGTGAGTTCCGGCCGTCGAACGCGATGCAGTGGCGGATGCTGCGCGATGCCTACGCGCTCGGCGCGACCGTCTACGACCTGCGCGGCATCTCCGACTCGCTGGACGAGACCGACCACCTCTTCGGCCTGATCCAGTTCAAGGTGGGCACGGGCGGTCAGGCCGCCGAGTACCTCGGCGAGTGGGACTTCCCGCTGAACAAGCTGCTCCACAAGGCGCTCGACATCTACATGTCGCGCCGCTGACGTCACGTTCCGTCCTTCCACACCTCTGACGCACCTCCCTCACCCAGCCACGAGAAAGGTCCCAGGTCCGGCCATGGCGCTCACGCTCTACGTCGACACCGCGCGCTGGCGGGCGCACCACAAGCACGTGCAGGAGCAGTTCCCGGGGCTCGTCCCGGTATGCAAGGGCAACGGCTACGGCTTCGGGCACGAGCGGCTGGCGGAGGAGGCCACCCGGCTGGGCTCGGACATCCTCGCCGTCGGCACGACGTACGAGGCGGCGCGCATCAAGGACTTCTTCGGCGGTGACCTGCTGGTGCTGACGCCGTACCGGCGCGGCGAGGAGCCCGTTCCGCTGCCGGACCGGGTCGTGCGCTCGGTGTCGTCGGTGGACGGCGTGTACGGCCTCGTGGGTGCGCGGGTGGTCATCGAGGTGATGTCGTCGATGAAGCGCCACGGCATCAGCGAGCAGGAGCTGCCGCAGTTGCACGCCGCGATCGAGAACGTCCGGCTGGAGGGCTTCGCCATCCATCTGCCGCTGGACCGCACCGACGGCTCCGACGCCGTCGAGGAGGTCATCGGCTGGATGGACCGGCTGCGCGCGGCCCGGCTGCCGCTGCACACCATGTTCGTCAGCCATCTCAAGGCGGACGAACTCGCCCGGCTGCAGCAGCAGTTCCCGCAGACCCGCTTCCGCGCCCGGATCGGCACACGGCTGTGGCTGGGGGACCACGAGGCCACCGAGTACCGCGGCGCCGTCCTGGACGTCACACGCGTGGCCAAGGGCGACCGCTTCGGCTACCGCCAGCAGAAGGCGGCCTCCGACGGCTTCCTGGTCGTCGTGGCGGGCGGTACGTCGCACGGGGTGGGTCTGGAGGCCCCCAAGGCGATGCACGGCGTCATGCCGCGCGCCAAGGGCGTCGCCCGGGCCGGCCTCGCCACGGTGAACCGGAACCTCTCGCCGTTCGTCTGGGGCGGCAAGCAGCGCTGGTTCGCCGAGCCGCCGCACATGCAGGTGTCCATCCTGTTCGTCCCCGCGGACGCGCCGGAGCCCACGGTAGGCGACGAGCTGGTCGCCCATCTGCGGCACACCACCACCCAGTTCGACCGCCTCATGGACCGCTGAGCGACGCGACACAGCGACGGAAAAGGCCGTACCCGGAATCTCCGCGTACGGCCTTTTCCCTGTCCGGTCCGGCTCTGCTACGGCCGGAGAGCACCCTGTTCGCTCACGGCGAACGGTCGATGGTGGGCTGGGTGCCCCACTCCACCTGCGGCCCCTCGAAGGGGGAGGCGTGCCGGGGAGGATGAGCCGCGGAGCCCAGGACGAAGACGTCCTCGGCTCCGTCGAGCACACCGCCCGAGGGGTCGTCGTCGCCGGCCTGGCGCACCACGTCCCGCTCCGGCAACAGGATGTCGCGCACGACCACGGCGCACAGGTAGAGCGTCCCCACCAGGTGCGCGCCGATGGCCCAGTGGTAGCCGTCGGTCGGCAGCCCCTTCTGGGCGTCTCCGCTGGTCGTGTACGCGAGGTACATCCAGATCCCCAGGAAGTACACGACCTCGCAGGCCTGCCAGATCAGGAAGTCCCGCCACTTGGGCCGGGCCAGCACGGCCAGCGGCACCAGCCACAGGACGTACTGCGGCGAGTAGACCTTGTTGGTGACGATGAAGGCCGCCACCACCAGGAAGGCCAGCTGTGCGAAGCGGGGGCGGCGCGGCGCGGTCAGGGTCAGCCAGGCGATGCCCAGGAAGCACACCACCACCAGGAGCGTGGCGAGGGTGTTGACGCTGTCGGTCGTGAGGGGGTCGCTGGAGTTCTGGGCCAGGATCAGCCAGAAGGACCCGAAGTCGACGCCCCGCTCCTGGCTGAATCGGTAGAACTTCGACCACCCTTCGAAGGCGAACATCATCACCGGCAGGTTCACCACCAGCCAGGCGACGGCAGCGCCTCCGAGGGCCTTGCCGTACTCCCGCCACTTCCCCGCGCGCCAGCAGAGCAGGAGCAGCGGCCCGAGCAGGAAGACGGGATAGAGCTTGGCGGCCGTGGCGAGCCCCAGCAGCACGCCGAAGGCGAGGGAGCGTCCCCGCGACCACATCATCATCGCCGCGGCCGTCAGGGCGACGGCCAGCAGGTCCCAGTTGATGGTGGCGGTCAGCGCGAAGGCGGGCGCCAGGGCGACCAGCAGGCCGTCCCAGGGGCGCCGGGCGTGCGTACGGCTCACACAGACGGCGATGACGGCCGCACAGGCCATCAGCATCCCGGCATTGACCATCCAGTACCACTGCTCCTGGTGCTGGATGCTGCCGCTGCCCGGGGTGAGCCAGGCGGCGACCTCCATGAACACACCGGTGAGCACCGGGTACTCGAGGTAATCCATGTCGCCGGGGAGCTTGTCGAAGTACGGCACCAGCCCGTCGGCGAAGCCGCGTCCCTGGTAGAGGTGCGGGATGTCCGAGTAGCAGGCGTGGGTGTACTGGGTGCTGGCGCCGAAGAACCAGCCCCCGTTGTAGCAGGGCGCCTTCTGGATCAGTCCTAGGGCGAACATCCCGATCGCCACGAGCGCGACGACCCGCACGGGAGTCCACCAGGACGTCCCGAGCAGGGCCCGTCGTCCGAGGGGGCCGCCGATCAGCTCGCTGCCGGCCTCGGCCACCTTGTCGTACCTGGTCGGCCGTACCGTCTCCGGCTCGTGCACGCGCGCTGGCGTCGATTCTGCACTGGGCATGGGCCACATCCTGCCGTACGAAGTGAGGAAAAAGCCGAGAGCCGCCCCACCTGGCGCGGTGGGGCGGCTCTCGTTTCACGTGAAACGTCCAGATGTTTCACGTGAAACGCCCGTCCGGGGCGATTGCGCGGCTAGCCGCCTGAACCCCCGAAAAGGCCTCCGTTCTGGTTGCCTCTCGAGCTGGTGTCTGTCTCCGTAGCCGTCGGTGTCGGGCTCGAATCGCCCGTGCCACCGTCCGAGCCACCGTTGCTTGTGCCGCCGTTGTTGTTACAGAAGAAGCCGTTGCAGGTGCCCGTCGGCGTGGGCGAGGGCTCGGTCTCCGTCTGCGTAGGCGTGGGGGACGGCGACGGCTCGGTCTCCTCGGTCTCGGTCACCGTGGGAGTCGGCGACGGCGACGGTTCGGCGTTGACGACCTCACCGATCGGCTCGGGCTCCGGGAAGTCCTTCGCCGGCGTGCCCTCCAGAGCCTCGGCCATGTAGTCGTGCCAGATCTGCGCCGGGAACGAGGCACCGTGGATCTTCTCCTCGCCACCCGTTCCGAACATCTTCAGGAACGTCCGGTTCTTGTTCTTCTCGTTGTCGTCCAGCCGGAACATGCTGATCGCGGTCGACAACTGCGGGGTGTAGCCCACGAACCAGGCCGACTTGTTGCCGTCGGTGGTACCGGTCTTGCCGGCCACGTCACGGCCGGGCAGCTGCGCGTTGGTACCGGTGCCCTTCTCGACCACGGTCTTCAGCACGTCCGTGACGTTGTCGGCGACCTTCGAGGTGAAGGCCTGGTTCGTCACGTTCTTGTGCGTGAAGATCTGGCCCTCCTCGCTCGTGACCTTCTCGACGGAGTACGGGTCGTGCTGCTTGCCGCTGGCGGCGAAGGTCGCGTAGGCGCCCGCCATGCGGATCGCGCTCGGGTCGGAGATACCGATCGAGAACGAGGGGAAGGTGGTGCCGGTGAGGCTGCCCTCCCGCAGACCCGCGCTGACGGCGGCGTCCTTCACCTTGTCCAGGCCGACGTCCATGCCGAGCTGCACGAAGGCGGAGTTCACCGACTCGCGCATCGCCTCGCGCAGGTCGATGTCGTAGTCGGGCGGAGAGCCGTACGAGGCGTTGCCGTCATTGGTCTGCAGCCACTCCTCGCCCTTCTCGTTCTTCCAGACCGTCCTGTTGTAGTCCTGGATCTTGAGCTTGTTCTTGCCGCTGAACAGGCTCTTCGGGGAAACGATGGTGCGCTCGTCCTGTGCCTGCGACGACCCCAGATCAGGGTCGCGCACGCCCCAGGTCATCGCGGCCGCCAGCACGAAGGGCTTGAAGGTCGAACCGACCTGGGCACCGGTTTCGTCGGCGTTGTCGGTGAAGTGCTTGGTGGCGTCCTCACCGCCGTAGATGGCCCGGATGGCACCGGTGTCCGGTTCCACGGACGCCCCGCCGAACTGGACGTGCGTGTCCGTCTTCGGGCGCTCCTTCGGCTTGATCTTTTCCTTCTGGACCTTCTTCACCGACGCCTCGAGCTCCTGGACCTTGTTCCTGTCGAAGGTCGTGTAGATCGAGTAGCCGCCCTGCTGCAGCAGGTTCTGGGTGATCCCGGTCTCCTTGCTGTGGGTGACCAGGTAGCCGTTGGCGAGGTCGACGAGGTAGCCGACCTGTCCCTTCAGGTCGGTGTTCGACCGGGGGTTCTTCACTGCGGGAAGCTTGGTGTACTTGGCCCGGGTCTGGGCGTCGAGATGGCCGTACTCGACCATCTTGTCGAGGGTGTCCTGCATCTGGAGCAGGGCCCGCTTGCTGTTCTTTTCGGGCGTGGCACCGACCGGGTCGATGGAGGTCGCACCCGCGGGGTCGTAGTACGTGGCGCCCTTCAGCATGGCGGCCAGGAACGCGCACTCACCCGGGTTGAGCTTGATGGCGTCCTTGTCGAAGTAGGCGCGGGCGGCGGCCTGGATCCCGTACGCGTTGCGGCCGTAGTACGCGGAGTTCAGGTAGCCGGCCATGATCGTGTCCTTGTCGACCTCGGCGCCCACCTTTATCGACACGAAGATCTCCTTGAACTTGCGGGAGATCGTCTGCGACTGGTCGTTCAGCATCGCGTTCTTGACGTACTGCTGGGTGATGGTCGAACCACCCTGCGTCTGACCGCCCCGGGCCATGTTGAACACTGCTCGGGCGATGCCTCTGGGGTCGATGCCGCTGTCGTCGTAGAAGGTCTTGTTCTCCTGTGAGATCACCGCCCAGCGCATCTCCTGGGGGATCTGCGAGAGGGAGATGTTCTGACGGTTCGTCTCTCCACCGGTGGCCACCATCTGGGTGCCGTCTTTCCAGTAGTAGACGTTGTTCTGGGCCGTGGCCGTCTGGTCGACGTCCGGCACGCCCACCATGGCGTAGCCGATGCCCGCCACGGCCACCAGGCTGCCGATGAAGCCGACGAACAGACCGGCGACGAGCTTCCAGGACGGCATCCAGCGCTGCCAGCCGTATTTGTCGGCGCGCGGATAGTCGATCAGGCGCTTCCTGCCGGGCACGGTGCCTCTGCCCCTGCCGGGCCCCGTCGGGCCACCGCGGCGGCCCCCTGCGGGCTCGGCCGCTCTGCGCCGCCCGCCTGAGTTTCTCTGGGCAGCGCGTCGGGCCTCGGCGCGGCCGGTGTACGACTGCTCCTCGCTCTCCGACCCGTGGCCCAACCCATAGTCGGAAGGAGATCCGGTGGCGCCTCGCGGTGCCGCGCGGCGGCCGGAGGACTGACCGGAAGGGCCGCGTCGGGCCGCGGCACGTCCGCCTCCCTGCGGCTGCGGCGGTTTGCGACGGTGCTCGCTCATCGAACGATTACTCCTAGGGCAGGCGCATCCGTGCGCGCCTGGAAAGGGCGGCTGGTTTCCTGTCCCCCCGAAGTACGGATGCGGTCGGTCGCGCATTCACCCGTACGGCACCGGAGACCTCGACGCCCCCCGGCGTCCCATGGGTCCCGGTGGTGTGCATGGCGCACAGACTACGCACCGTCAAAACCCGCCCGCCCCCGAGGTTCATCCCAAATCAGGCAACTTGCCTGCAACGAAACGGTGATGTGATCCCGTTCACCATCTCCACACTTGTCGCATCCGGAAGGCCGTTCTATCGTCTTGATGTATCGAGTCGATACATCAGAGCGAGATAAGCGAGCCACGGACGAGGGGAGGCGACGATGAGCCGGCGCTCCGGCATCCTCGAGTTCGCCGTACTCGGCCTGCTCCGCGAATCCCCGATGCACGGCTATGAGCTGCGCAAACGACTCAATACGTCACTGGGGGTGTTCCGTGCCTTCAGCTACGGGACGCTGTACCCCTGCCTCAAGACGCTGGTCGCCAACGGCTGGTTGATCGAGGAACCGGGGAACACTCCCGAGGACGCCCTCGCCGCACCACTCGCAGGGCGTCGCGCCAAGATCGTCTACCGGTTGACGGCGGAAGGTAAGGAACACTTCGAGGACCTGCTCTCGCAGACGGGCCCCGACGCGTACGAGGACGAGCACTTCGCCGCCCGTTTCGCCTTCTTCGGGCAGACCTCGCGCGACGTCCGTATGCGAGTCCTCGAAGGCCGCCGCAGCCGGCTGGAGGAGCGCCTGGAGAAAATGCGCGCCTCCTTGGCGCGCACCCGGGAGCGCCTCGACGACTACACGCTTGAGCTCCAGCGCCACGGGATGGAGTCCGTGGAGCGCGAAGTGCGCTGGCTGAACGAGCTCATCGAGAGCGAGCGGGCCGGACGGGACCTGAAGGGTTCCGCTTCCGGGGGGTCCGCTCAGCAGAACACATCTGGAGCGTCGGGCGTCCTGCCCCGTCCCGGGGACACCCCCGGGACGGATACGCCCGACGACACCACCACGTGAGCGCTCATCCAGGGCCTCACTCGTACACACAGGGAGCAACCGGAATGGGTTCGGTTCGCGTAGCCGTCGTCGGCGTGGGCAACTGCGCCGCGTCGCTGGTACAGGGCGTCGAGTACTACAAGGACGCCGACCCGGCGTCCAAGGTCCCGGGCCTGATGCACGTCCAGTTCGGCGACTACCACGTCCGTGACGTCGAGTTCGTCGCCGCGTTCGACGTGGACGCCAAGAAGGTCGGCCTCGACCTGGCGGACGCCATCGGCGCGTCCGAGAACAACACCATCAAGATCTGCGACGTGCCCACCACCGGCGTCACCGTGCAGCGCGGTCACACCCTCGACGGCCTCGGCAAGTACTACCGCCAGACCATCGAGGAGTCCGACGCCGAGCCCGTCGACGTCGTCCAGATCCTCAAGGACAAGCAGGTCGACGTCCTCGTCTGCTACCTGCCCGTCGGCTCCGAGGACGCGGCGAAGTTCTACGCCCAGGCCGCCATCGACGCCAAGGTCGCCTTCGTCAACGCCCTCCCGGTCTTCATCGCCGGCACCAAGGAGTGGGCGGACAAGTTCACCGAGGCGGGCGTCCCGATCGTCGGCGACGACATCAAGTCCCAGGTCGGCGCCACCATCACGCACCGCGTCATGGCGAAGCTGTTCGAGGACCGCGGCGTCGTCCTGGACCGCACGATGCAGCTGAACGTCGGCGGCAACATGGACTTCAAGAACATGCTCGAGCGCGAGCGCCTGGAGTCCAAGAAGATCTCCAAGACGCAGGCCGTCACCTCCCAGATCCCCGACCGGGACCTCGGCGAGAAGAACGTCCACATCGGCCCGTCCGACTACGTCGCCTGGCTCGACGACCGCAAGTGGGCCTACGTCCGCCTCGAGGGCCGCGCCTTCGGTGACGTCCCGCTGAACCTGGAGTACAAGCTCGAGGTCTGGGACTCCCCGAACTCCGCTGGTGTCATCATCGACGCCCTGCGCGCCGCGAAGATCGCCAAGGACCGCGGCATCGGCGGCCCGATCCTGTCGGCCTCCAGCTACTTCATGAAGTCCCCGCCGGTCCAGTACTTCGACGACGAGGCCCGTGAGAACGTCGAGAAGTTCATCCGCGGTGAGGTCGAGCGCTAGCTCCACGCCCCACTGAAATTCGCTCCTGCCAGGGCTGAGAAGGTCCCCGGGTCACCCGACCCGGGGACCTTCCCCATATGTGAGGCTGTGCCCATGGCCGTCGTCCGTGATCTGCGCGTCCTGCTGCGCTTCGGCACCTTCCGGCGCCTGCTCGCCGTACGGCTGCTCTCCCAGTGCGCCGACGGCGTCTACCAGGTCGCGCTCGCCGCCTACGTCGTCTTCTCGCCGGAGAAACAGACCTCGGCCGGCGCGATCGCGTCCGCGATGGCCGTCCTGCTGCTGCCCTACTCCCTCGTCGGCCCCTTCGCGGGCGTCCTCCTCGACCGCTGGCGCCGGCGCCAGGTCCTCCTCTACGGCAATCTGCTGCGGGCCCTGCTGGCATCCGTGACGGCCGTCCTGATGCTCAGTCACGTCCCCGACTGGCTCTTCTACGTCTCCGCGCTGTGCGTCACCGCCGTCAACCGCTTCGTCCTCGCGGGCCTGTCGGCGGCCCTGCCCCGGGTGGTCGACGCCGAACGTCTGGTGCTGGCCAACTCCCTCTCACCGACCGCCGGAACGCTGGCCGCGGTCGCGGGCGGCGGTCTGGCCTTCGTCGTCCGGCTGGCGATCGCGGACACCGATGCCGCGGTGGTCCTGCTGGGCAGCGCGCTATACCTGTGCGCCGCGCTCATGTCGCTGACCATGGCCGCGGATCTGCTCGGGCCCGAGCGTGCACAGGTCCGGGCCGGTTTGGTCACCGCCCTCGGAGGCACCGCCCACGGACTCTCCTCCGGCGTACGCCACCTGACCCAGCCCAAGCGCAGAGAGGCCGCGTGGGCGCTCGGCTCGATCACGCTGATGCGCTTCTGCTACGGGGCCCTGACAGTCATGGTGCTGATGCTCTGCCGGTACGCCTGGTCGTCCGACCCCGACCAGGGGCTGGCCCTGCTCGGCCTCGCCGTGGGCATCTCGGGTGCGGGCTTCTTCCTCGCCGCCGTGGTCACCCCATCGGCAGCCGGACGACTGGGCCCCGGCCGCTGGATCGTCGTCTGCTCCGCGGCGGCCGCCGTCCTGGAGCTCACCCTGATGCTCCCGTTCACCCAAGCCACCACGTTCATCGCGGCCTTCGTCCTGGGACTGGTCACCCAGGGCGCGAAGATCGCCACCGACACCATCGTGCAGTCCTCGGTGGAGGACGGCTTCCGCGGCCGAATCTTCTCCGTTTACGACGTCCTCTTCAACGTCGCCTTCGTCGGCGCCGCCGGAGTCGCCGCCCTGATGCTGCCGCCTGACGGTCGCTCAGCGGCGCTGGTGGTAACGGTCGCCGTTATCTACGGAGCAATTGCTGGGGCTTTGGCCCGATTCGAACGCCGGTAAGGGTCACATCAAAGACACAGAATTCGCCTGGAGTGAGGGACTGTCAGTGGTGGCCTGTACTTTACGTGGGTCTTATTTCGCGCCACGCGCACCACGTTCTAGGGGGACCCCCAGCATGACCACTCCGCCGCCTCCACAGGGTCAGAACCCGTACGCCCAGACGCCCACCGGCCCCGTCGCGCAGCAGCCCGGTCAGCCGGGAGTCCCGGCGCAGCAGCCGTACGCTCCGTTCCCGAACCAGGGCGGCGCCCCGGTTCCTCCGCCCGCCCCGGCCGGCAAGCCCAAGAGCAAGAAGGCCATACGCATCATCGGCGTCATTGTCGTCGCCGTCATCGTGGGTCTCCTCAAGTTCGGCGCGGGCTGGTTCCTGACGCGCGACGACGCGGAGACGACGTCGGTGGGCTCGTGCATGCACAACGAGGGCACGGACTCGAGCCCGGACCTCAATGAGGTCGGCTGCTCCGACAGCAAGGCCCAGTACAAGGTCGTCCAGAAGTTCGACGGCTCCAGCGACGACAGCAAGTGCGAGGCCGTCACGGAGGCGACGATCTCCTACGTCCAGTACGGCGGCGGCCACGACGTGGTGCTCTGCCTGAAGGAAGTCAAGTAGCAGCACAGCACATGCGCGAGGGCCGGTGTTTCACGTGAAACACCGGCCCTCGCGCATGACCGGGGTCATGTTTCACGTGAAACATGACCCCTTTCAACGACCTCAGCTCTGTTCGGCCCACCACTCCTTGAGGGCCGCCACCGCCGCGTCGTACCCCATCGGCCCGTTCTCCAGGCGAAGCTCCAGCAGGTGCTTGTACGCATTGCCGATGACCGGGCCGGGGCCGACGCCCAGGATCTCCATGATCTGGTTGCCGTCGAGGTCGGGGCGGATGGCGTCGAGCTCCTCCTGCTCCTTGAGCTGAGCGATGCGCTCCTCCAGACCGTCGTACGCCCGCGACAGCGCGGCCGCCTTGCGCTTGTTTCGGGTCGTGCAGTCGGAGCGGGTCAGCTTGTGGAGGCGCTCCAGGAGCGGTCCCGCGTCCCGGACGTAACGGCGGACGGCGGAGTCGGTCCACTCTCCGGTGCCGTAGCCATGGAAGCGCAGGTGGAGCTCGACGAGGCGGGAGACGTCCTTCACCAGGTCGTTGGAGTACTTCAGCGCTGTCATGCGCTTCTTCGTCATCTTGGCCCCGACCACCTCGTGGTGGTGGAACGAGACCCTGCCGTCCTTCTCGAAGCGTCGGGTGCGCGGCTTGCCGATGTCATGGAGCAGCGCGGCGAGCCTGAGGGTCAGGTCGGGGCCGTTCTCCTCCAGCGCCATCGCCTGCTCCAGAACGATCAGTGTGTGGTCGTAGACGTCCTTGTGCCGGTGGTGCTCGTCGCTCTCCAGCCGCAGGGCGGGCAGCTCCGGCAGGACATGGTCGGCGAGGCCGGTGTCGACCAGCAGGCTCAGGCCCTTGCGCGGGTGCGCGGAGAGGATGAGCTTGTTCAGCTCGTCCCGTACGCGTTCCGCTGAGACGATCTCAAGGCGCTCTGACATGTCCTTCATCGCGGTGACGACCTCGGGGGCGACCTCGAAGTCGAGCTGGGCGGCGAAGCGGGCGGCGCGCATCATCCGCAGCGGGTCGTCCGAGAAGGACTCCTCGGGCGTGCCCGGGGTGCGCAGAACCCGGGCCGCGAGGTCGTCGAGGCCTCCGTGCGGGTCGATGAACTCCTTCTGCGGAAGCGCCACGGCCATCGCGTTCACGGTGAAGTCACGCCGGACGAGGTCCTGCTCGATGGAGTCGCCGTACGACACCTCGGGCTTGCGCGAGGTGCGGTCGTACGCCTCGGAGCGGTACGTCGTCACCTCGACCAGGTAGCCGTCCTTCTGGGCGCCGACCGTGCCGAAGGCGATGCCGACCTCCCACACCGCGTCCGCCCACGGCCGCACGATCTTCAGGACGTCCTCGGGGCGGGCGTCCGTCGTGAAGTCCAGATCGTTGCCGAGCCGGCCGAGCAGCGCGTCCCGGACCGAGCCGCCGACCAGGGCGAGTGAGAACCCGGCCTCCTGGAAGCGGCGGGCGAGGTCGTCGGCGACAGGCGCTACCCGCAGCAGTTCGCTCAGCGCGCGGTGCTGCACCTGGCTCAGGGCACTGGGGGTTTCTTCGTTGGCGTTCGGCACAACAGAAAAGGGTACGTGGCCCGACGGGCCCCGGGCGCCCGGATTACGGCCGGCGGACACCTCGGGCGATAGCCGCTGAAGATCAGTGTTAGAGCTTTTTCACAGCCACTCCGCCTGATACGCATATATAGAGGACAGTACGGCGGCCTCTCCTGATCTTGTGGAGCGGTCCGCGGCACTTCCCCTCGGCGCGCATCGTTACCATGCGTGGACGCACATTCCGACGACCACTGACGACGACGAGGGACGGGCGAACGCGTGGCCGAGGCGGCAGACTTCCCGGGGATGAGTCCCTCACCTGCCCGCCGGTGGCTGCGGCGCACCGGAGCACTGCTCGCCGGGGCGCCCCTGCTGGCCGGTCTGCTCCAGTTGCCCATGCTCCCCGCGCACGCCGACACCCCGGCAGCCGCCAAGGAAGCCGCCACCACGGGCACGGTCGCCGTCGCCGTCGACTCCCTCAGCCCCGCCGTCCCCACCGACGGTGACACCGTCACCGTCTCCGGCACGGTCACCAACAAGGGCAAGCAGGCCGTCACCGACGCCCACGTCGGCCTCCAGGTGGGGTCCGCGCTGACCACCCGCTCGGCGATCGACGCCGCCGCCAAGGACGCGAACGGCCTCTCGGGCAGCTCCGGCTCCGAGGTGGGCGGCAAGTACGTCGCCGAGTTCTCCGAGCTCACGCCGGGCGTCGCCGAGCACTTCAGCATCTCCGTACCGGTCGACGAGCTGGACCTCGGCGACGACGGCGTCTACCCGCTGGGTGTCTCCCTGTCCGGTGAGACGTCCGCGCAGCCCTGGGAGCAGGTGCTGGGCATCCAGCGGACCTTCCTGCCCTGGCAGCCGGACGAGGCGGACACGGCGACGAAGACGACGGTGCTGTGGCCGCTGGTCTCCACCGTCCACATGACGGCGGAGACCGGTTCGAACGCGCAGCAGACACCTGTCTTCCTCAACGACGACCTGGCCGAGGAGATCGCCCCCGGCGGCCGCCTCGAGCAGCTCCTGAGCCTCGGCAAGGAACTCGACGTCACCTGGGTGATCGACCCGGACCTGCTGGCGTCCGTCGACGCCATGACCGGCAGCTACCGGGTCCGTGCCGACGGCGACACCACCACCGCCGGCACACACCAGGCGGTCGCCAAGCAGTGGCTCGCCGAGCTGCAGCAGGCGGTGGCCGACCGGGAGGTCGTCGCCCTGCCCTTCGCCGACCCGGACCTGGCCTCCCTCGCCCACAACGGCACCGGCGTGACCAGCTCCCTGAGCCAGCTCAAGGCGGCCACCGATGTCGCCGCCACCACGGTGGAGACGGTGCTCCACGTGACGCCGAGCACCGACTTCGCCTGGCCGGTGGACGGCGCGGTCGACCGGTCGATCGTGAAGGTGGCCACCTCCGCCGGCGCCGACAAGGTGATCGCGCGCAGCGACAGCCTGGCGGAGAACGGCGGCCTGTCCTACACCCCTTCTGCCGCCCGGCCCATCGGCGGTGGCACCACGGCGGTGGTCGCGGACGCGCGCCTGTCGAAGACGTTCCAGGGCGACCTGACGAAAGCGTCCGCGTCCACACTCGCGGTGCAGCAGTTCCTCGCGCAGAGCCTTGAGGTGAACCTCCAGACGCACAAGCAGCGCAGCATCGTCGTCGCCCCGCAGCGCATGCCGACCGCGAGCCAGGCCCAGGCGTTGGCGCAGGCGGTCTCCGCGCTCCAGGGCGGCAACTGGTCGCAGTCCCAGGACCTCACGGCGGCCGCCAAGGCCAAGCCCGACAGCGGTGCCACCACGAAGGTGCCGTCGAGGTCGGCGTACCCCTCCTCACTGCGCAAGCAGGAGCTGCAGCGGTCGGCCTTCGAGCAGACCGCGGCCACCCAGGACACGCTCGACAACTTCAAGGTGATCCTCACCGACAAGTCCCGGGTGGTGACCCCCTTCGGGCGGGCCACCAACCGTGAGATGTCCACGTCGTGGCGGGGCCTGTCCACCGCGGCGAGCACCTTCCGCCAGGGCGTGCAGTCCTATCTCGACACCCTCACCGACCAGGTCAAGCTGATCGACAAGTCGGACACCAAGCTCTCCGGGCGCAGTGCCACGATCCCCGTGACCGTGCAGAACAACCTGGTGCAGGGCGTCGACCACCTGATCCTGCGGCTCACCTCGGCCAACGACACCCGTCTGGAGATCGGCGGAGACGTCTACGCGCAGGAAGCCATCGAGGTCTCCGGCGGTCACAGCACGACGGTGAAGTTCACCACGTCCGCCAACGTGAACGGCCAGACCAGGGTGATCGCCCAGCTGTACACCGAGGACGGCCAGAAGTACGGCGGCGAGGTCGTCTTCGACGTGAAGGTCACCGAGATCACGGCCACCGTGATGCTGGTCATCGGCGGCGGTGTGCTGCTGCTCGTGCTGGCAGGCTTCCGCATGTACACCCAGCGCAAGCGGGCCGCGGCCCGGGAGGCCGAGGAGGCCGGCGCCGAGGAGACCGCCGAGACCGGGGCCGACGACGGTCCGGAAAACCCCGCGGGCTCCGCGGACCGTACCGAGGAAGAGTCGGGTGCCCGGTCCGGGGCAGACGACCCGCAGCAGGCGAGTGACGGGACACCGGACACCGCAGCGGAAAGCACCGACCCCTCGGGGACGGGTGAGAGAGTGGACCGTTGAGGATGTCGTGGCCGGTGGGCCCGGGACGATGAGGTGGGGTAACCATGAACGCGCCGTACGAGGGTGACCGCGGCCAGGCCGCGGGCAGCTCGGGTCACCCCGAGGGCCCGCCGCCCGAGCACGGCCAGGTGCCGCCGCAGCACCCCGCGGACATGTACCTCCAGGACGCCTACGACCAGGACCCCTACCGTTCCCAGGACCTCACCGCGCAGGACCCGGTCGCCGAGGCGCTCTACGACCGCGCCGCGCACCCCCCGCCACCCTCGGGCCCGTACCAGCCGCAGCAGCCGCTCTACGGCCGCCCCGAGCCCTCCCCGTACGCCCCCGACCCGAACGTGTGGGCCCAGACCCCGGCGCCCGAGCCGGAGGGCCCGAGCCAGTACCTGCCGTACGGCGACGATCCGCGCACGACCCGGTTCGTGGGCGTGGACGACCTGGTGTCCCACTCCGGCGAGCAGCAGGACCGGCCCGACGCCTTCGCGCACCTCTTCAAGGACCAGCAGCAGAGCGGCACCCGTCCGCCGGCCGGCCCCCCGGCGGTGCCCGGCCCGGCCGCCGCGCCCAGGGGTCAGGGGCCCACGCAGCAGTACCAGGCCGCCCCGGCGTCCGCGCCGCCCGCGGACGACCACACCATGAACCTCGGCACCACACCCGCCGCACCGGCCCCCGATCCGGTTCCCGCCCCGCCCGCGAAGAAGGGCGGCAAGGCGGCCGGTCTGCTGAAGTCCAGCGCCGTGATGGCCGCGGGCACGATGGTCTCCCGACTCACCGGCTTCGTCCGCTCCGCGCTGATCGTCTCCGCGCTCGGCGTCGGCCTCCTCGGCGACACCTTCCAGGTCGCCTACCAACTGCCGACGATGATCTACATCCTGACCGTCGGCGGCGGCCTCAACTCCGTCTTCGTGCCGCAGCTCGTGCGCGCCATGAAAGAGGACGAGGACGGCGGCGAGGCCTACGCCAACCGTCTCCTGACGCTGGTGATGGTGGCGCTCGGCGTACTCACCGTCGGCGCGATCGCCGGTGCCCCCCTGCTGATCCGCGCCCTGTCCGACCCGGTCGCCAGCGACCCGGCGGCCAACGAGGTCGCCATCACCTTCGTCCGCTACTTCCTGCCCTCGATCTTCTTCATGGGTGTCCACGTCGTGATGGGCCAGATCCTCAACGCCCGCGGCAAGTTCGGCGCGATGATGTGGACGCCGGTCCTGAACAACATCGTCATCATCGTGACGCTGGGCATGTTCATCTGGGTCTACGGCACCGCCGCCGACTCGGGCATGAAGGTCACGTCCATCCCGCCGGAGGGCCAGCGGCTCCTCGGCATCGGCGTCCTTCTCGGCCTGGTCGTGCAGGCCCTGGCGATGATCCCCTACCTGCGGGAGACGGGCTTCCGGCTGCGGCTGCGCTTCGACTGGCGGGGCCACGGCCTCGGCAAGGCCGTGACGCTCGCCAAGTGGACGTTCCTGTTCGTCCTCGCCAACCAGGCCGGCGCGATCGTCGTCTCCCAGCTGTCCACCGCCGCCGGCAAGGACTCGCCCGTCGACGGCACCGGCTTCGCCGCCTACGCCAACGCACAGCTGATCTGGGGCCTGCCGCAGGCCATCATCACCGTCTCCCTGATGGCCGCCCTGCTGCCGCGGATCTCGCGCTCGGCGGCCGAGGGCGACGGCGGCGCGGTCCGCGACGACATCTCCCAGGGACTGCGTACCACGGCCGTCGCCATCGTGCCGATCGCCTTCGGGTTCCTCGCCCTCGGCATCCCGATGTGCACCCTGATCTTCGGCTCCTCCGGCACCAGCGAGGCCACCAACATGGGCTTCATGCTGATGGCCTTCGGCCTCGGTCTGATCCCCTACTCCGTGCAGTACGTCGTCCTGAGGGCCTTCTACGCCTACGAGGACACCCGGACGCCCTTCTACAACACCGTCATCGTGGCCGCGGTCAACGCGGGTGCCTCGGCGGCCTGCTACTTCGTGCTTCCGGCCCGCTGGGCCGTGGTCGGCATGGCCGCCGCCTACGGCCTGGCCTACGCGATCGGTGTCGGCGTCGCCTGGAACCGGCTGCGCAAGCGGCTCGGCGGCGACCTCGACGGCGCCCACGTCCTGCGCACGTACGCCAGACTGTGCATCGCCTCCGTGCCGGCGGCGCTGATCAGTGGCGCGGCCTGCTACGGCATCGCAGACACCCTGGGCCAGGGCGTCCTCGGCTCCTTCGCCGCGCTGCTGGCCGGAGGCGTCCTTCTGCTCGGCATCTTCTTCGTCGCCGCCCGCCGCATGCGCATCGAGGAGCTCAACTCCCTCGTCGGCATGGTCCGCGGACGCCTGGGCCGCTGAACGAGGGGGTACGCGCACAACCATCGTTGTCCGCCGCGTGTCGTGCATAGCGGCGGACTGTGGGCACAATTGGATCCGGCGTCGGACGGCGCGCACGAGGTCGGCGGCGCGCATGGGATGGGGAGGCAGGAACGACGGTGGCGGAACGGAGCACAGCTGCCGTCGACGTGGCAGACAACAGCGGCGACGAGCCGCTGGCCGCACAGGCGGACCAGTCCACGGCCGACGGGGTGGCCAAGAACCGGGAGCGGGACACGGACAGCGACGAGGCACAGGGGAGTGGCGGGACGGAACATCCCGGGAAGGCCTCACCGCCTGAACTGCACAGCGGCCACAAGCTCGCCAGACGCTACCGTCTCGAGGAGTGCGTCACCCGTCTGGACGGTTTCAGCAGTTGGCGTGCGGTCGATGAGAAACTCCGCCGTGCCGTGGGCGTCCACGTCCTGCCGGCGGACCACACACGCGCCCGTTCGGTGCTGGCCGCGGCCCGCTCCTCGGCGCTGCTCGGCGACCCCCGGTTCGTTCAGGTCCTGGACGCCGTCGAGGAGAACGACCTCGTCTACGTCGTCCACGAGTGGCTGCCCGACGCCACCGAACTGACCACGCTGCTCGCGGCCGGGCCACTGGAACCGCACGACGCGTACCAGATGGTCAGCCAGATCGCGTCCGCGATGGCCGCCGCGCACCGCGAGGGCCTGTCGCACCTGCGGCTGAACCCCAGCGCCGTGCTGCGCGCCTCCACGGGCCAGTGGCGCATCCGGGGCCTCGCGGTCAACGCCGCCCTGCGCGGCATCACCTCCGACACCCCGCAGCGCACCGACACCGAGGCGATCGGCGCCCTGCTGTACGCGGCGCTCACCCAGCGCTGGCCGTACGAGAACGACGCCCACGGACTGGCCGGGCTGCCCAAGGACGTCGGTCTGATCGCCCCCGACCAGGTCCGCGCCGGCGTCCACCGGGGCCTGTCCGAGCTCGCCATGCGCGCGCTCGTCAACGACGGGGCGACCGCCTCCCGGCACGAGGCCGCGTGCACCACTCCCGAGGAGCTGGTGAAGGCGATCGGCGAGATGCCCCGCATCCGCCCGCCGGAGCCCGCGTTCACCGCGCCGCCGGAGTACCAGCGCACGACGTACCAGCAGGGCACCTACGGCCGCCCGGCACCCCACCCGGGTGCCACCCAGCCGGTGCCCACCCCGCCGCCCCCGCTGCAGAGCCGCACCGGCCGGGCCCTGAAGTGGGCGGTGTCCGCACTCCTCATCGCCGCGCTCGGCCTGGGCAGCTGGCAGCTCGCGGACGCCCTGATGGACCGGGGCAAGTCCGAGGACACGGACCAGACACAGACGACGGACGAGGGCGACAAGAACAGCGCGGCGCCCAAGCCCGTCAAGACGCTGAAGATTCAGGACGCCGCCGAGTACTACCCCGACGGCAAGGCCCAGCACGCCAACGACGTGAAGCTCACCTATGACGGGGACAGCTCCACGTACTGGCGGTCCTATTCGTTCGACGCCGGGCCGGTGCTCGCCCCCTACAAGGAGGGCGTGGGCATCGTCTACGACCTGGGTTCCGAACAGAGCCTCTCGGCCGCTTCGATAGGGCTGCACTACGGCGGCCGCTACACGGCAGCCACCCTGTACGCGGCCGACTCGCTCTCGTCGTCGGCATCCCTCGCCTCCATGACGAAGATCGCCACTGCCCAGACCAACGGCCAGGAACTGAAGATCTCGGCCAAGAACCCGGTCAAGACGCGGTACGTTCTCGTGTGGATCACGGCGGTGCCGTACTCGGGGCAGGACCAGTACAGCGGCGCCGGCTACAAGCAGGCCATCACGGACGTGAAGTTCACGGGCTGACGTCTCACCGGAGGGGGAGGGGGTCCATGGCTGAAGGCGCCGGATATGACGGAGTGAGCGACCAGGACCTCCTCGCTCGCCACGTCGAGGGCGACTCGGACGCCTTCGGTGAGCTTGTACGGCGCCACCGGGACCGGCTCTGGGCCGTGGCCCTGCGGACGCTGGGAGACCGCGAGGAGGCCGCTGACGCCGTTCAGGACGCCCTTGTGTCGGCCTACCGTGCGGCCCACACCTTCCGCGGCCAGTCCGCCGTCACGACGTGGCTGCACCGCATCACCGTGAACGCCTGCCTGGACCGGGCCCGCAAGGCGGCCTCCCGCAAGACCTCGCCGGTCGACGACACGGAACGGCTGGAACAACTCCTGGAGCCGCACGAGTCCGCCTCGGCCCCCGCCGAACGCAACGATCTGCATCGCCAGCTCCTCGAAGCGCTCGGCACCCTTCCGCCCGACCAACGGGCCGCACTCGTCCTGGTGGACATGCAGGGCTACCCCGTCGCCGAGGCCGCCCGCGTGCTCGATGTGCCGACCGGGACGGTGAAGAGCCGCTGTGCCCGTGGCAGAGCCCGACTCCTGCCCCTGCTCACCCATCTACGGCCGGAACGCACCGGCGACGCGAAGGAAAGCGGCGGGGTACGGAACCGGGCGCAGGGGGCATCCGTCCCACCGGCAGCGGAACCTCGCGACGGGGGACCGGACAACGCCGGGACAGGCGATTCAGCTGCTGTGAAGGGCGGAGGTGGGCGAGCGTGACATCGACGACGGACACGACCGGGCACCCGGACGTCGCGGAGATCTCCGACCTCACCGAGGGCCTGCTCACCCCTTCCCGGAGCGCCGATGTGCGCCGGCATCTCGACAGCTGCGATCTCTGCGCCGAGGTCCACGCCTCGCTCGAGGAGATCCGCGGTCTTCTGGGCACGCTCCCCGGTCCGCCACGGATGCCGGACGACGTCGCCCACCGCATCGATGCGGCCCTCACCACCGAAGCCCTCCTGAGCGCCACCGCCTCAGGGAACGAGCCCACCTCGAAGGCCCCGGAGTCCCCGCAGGCGTCTCCCGTGCTCGCTGGCGACCCCGACGCCGACGCACCCGGTGTTTCACGTGAAACACCGACAGCAATACACCGGCCCTCGGGACACGCCCGTACCGCCACTACCGGCCCGGGCCGCAAGGACGGCAAGGGGCGCAAGCGGGGCGGGCGCCGCAGGGTCGCCGTCCTGGGCGCCGTCTTCGGTGCCGCCGCCCTGGGGCTCGGTGGCGTCCTGGTGTCCTCGCTGACGGACAGTGGAGGACCCGGCACCTCAGCGCACGGGCAGTCCACCGCCGCCGACACGTTCTCCCAGGGCACCCTGGAGGAGCAGGTCGGGGTCCTCCTCGACAAGGCGCAGGGTTCCAAGGCACCGAACAGCATGGGTATCAACGGTGACACGGCCAGCCCCAGGCCCAGGGTCTTCCAGCAGCCCACGGTCCCCCCCTGTGTCCAGAAGGGCATCGGCCGCAGCGACGCCGCCCTCGCCACCGAGGAGGGCAGGTACCAGGGGACGGACGCTCTGCTCGTCCTGCTGCCGGATGCCTCCGACAGCACCAAGGTCGACGCCTATCTCATGGACCGGACCTGTGTCGGGCACCCGTCGGCAGGCGCGGCCAAGATCCTTCTGAAGAACTCCTACACGCGTCATTGACAGTCCACCTGCGGCTCCGTCCCCGGCGGCTCCTCCCGCGGGGACGTCCCTCCGTGTGCCCGGACACACCGGGAATGCATGCCCCTTAGGATCCGTTGGGTGGGGTGAGAGTTCAGAGCAGCTCCCACCGGTCGAACGACGCAGACCAGAGACGAGGAACAAAGCCGTGAGCGACGTCCGTAACGTGATCATCATCGGCTCCGGGCCCGCCGGCTACACCGCCGCGCTCTACACGGCGCGCGCGTCGTTGAAGCCGCTGGTGTTCGAAGGTGCCGTCACCGCGGGCGGTGCGCTCATGAACACCACCGAGGTGGAGAACTTCCCCGGCTTCCAGGACGGCATCATGGGCCCCGAGCTCATGGACAACATGCGCGCCCAGGCCGAGCGCTTCGGCGCCGAGCTCGTCCCGGACGACATCGTCTCCGTCGACCTCACCGGTGAGATCAAGACCGTCACGGACACCGCGGGCACGGTCCACCGTGCGAAGGCCGTCATCGTCGCCACCGGCTCCCAGCACCGCAAGCTCGGCCTGCCGAACGAGGACGCCCTCTCCGGCCGCGGTGTCTCCTGGTGTGCCACCTGTGACGGGTTCTTCTTCAAGGACCAGGACATCGCCGTGATCGGCGGTGGCGACACCGCGATGGAGGAAGCCACCTTCCTCTCCCGCTTCGCCAAGTCCGTCACCATCGTCCACCGCCGGGACACCCTGCGCGCCTCCAAGGCGATGCAGGAGCGCGCCTTCGCCGACCCGAAGATCAAGTTCATCTGGGACAGCGAGGTCGCGGAGATCCAGGGCGACCCGAAGCTGGCCGGCCTGCAGCTGCGCAACCTCAAGACCGGCGAGCTCTCCGACCTGGCGGTCACCGGCCTGTTCATCGCGATCGGCCACGACCCGCGCACCGAGCTCTTCA
This sequence comes from Streptomyces sp. NPDC049687, assembly GCF_044465285.1. Lineage (NCBI taxonomy): Bacteria > Bacillati > Actinomycetota > Actinomycetes > Kitasatosporales > Streptomycetaceae > Streptomyces > Streptomyces sp. NPDC049687. The sequence continues at coordinate 679,893 of NZ_JBITLN010000003.1, read as the reverse complement.
AGGGCCAGCTCGACCTGGACGAGGAGGGCTACCTGAAGGTGGCCGCGCCCTCCACCCGGACGAACGTGACCGGTGTCTTCGCCGCCGGTGATGTGGTCGACCACACCTACCGCCAGGCGATCACCGCGGCCGGTACCGGCTGTTCCTCCGCTCTGGACGCCGAGCGCTACCTCGCCGCCCTCGCGGACGAGGAGCAGGCCGAGCCCGAGAAGACCTCTGTCTGATCCCCCTCCCGCCCCACCGCACAAGGAATTTAAGGAGCCCCCTGTGGCCGGCACCCTGAAGAATGTGACCGACGCCGACTTCGATGAGGTCGTCCTCAAGAGCGACAAGCCCGTTCTGGTGGACTTCTGGGCCGAGTGGTGCGGCCCGTGCCGCCAGATCGCTCCCTCCCTCGAGGCCATCGCGGCGGAGCACGGCGACAAGATCGAGATCGTCAAGCTCAACATCGACGAGAACCCGGGCACGGCAGCCAAGTACGGTGTCATGTCGATCCCGACGCTGAACGTCTACCAGGGCGGCGAGGTCGCCAAGACCATCGTCGGCGCCAAGCCGAAGGCAGCGCTCGTCCGCGACCTGGAGACCTTCATCGCGGAGTGACACGTTGAGCCGGTCGCTCCGGCGGCAATGTTTCACGTGAAACACGAATGGGCTGGCCCGAACGGGCTGGCCCAATCGTGTTTCTGGCCCCCTACAGCGGTCGCAGCGCCGGCTCCTTCTGCACGGCTCCCAGCAGCCGGTCCAGCGCCATCTCCACGTCTTCCTTCCAGGAGAGCGTGGTCCGCAGCTCCAGCCTCAGCCGAGGGTGGCTGGGATGGGGCCGGACCGTCTTGAAGCCCACCGCCAGCAGGTGATCGGCCGGGAGCATGCAGCCGGGTTCCTTCCAGCGGGCGTCGCCGAAAGCCTCGATCGCCTTGAAGCCGCGCCGCAACAGATCCTTCGCGACCGTCTGCACCATCACCCGGCCCAGCCCCTGCCCCTGATACCCCGGCATGATGAACGCGGTCATCAGCTGCACCGCGTCCGGTGACACAGGGCTTGTGGGGAACGCCGTCGAACGCGGCACATAGGCCGGCGGCGCGTAGAGGACGAACCCGACGGGGACGTCGTCGACGTAGACGACCCGGCCGCACGATCCCCAGTCCAGCAGGACAGCCGAGATCCAGGACTCCTTCTCCAGCGCCGCCGTACCCGCCTTCAGCGCGGCTTCACCACTGACGGGGTCGAGTTCCCAGAAGACGCACGAGCGACAGCGCTTGGGAAGGTCCTGAAGGTTGTCCAGCGTGAGCGGTACAAGCCGACGCCCCATGAAGGCTGTTCCTCGCTTCCTTCGCCCGCAGCATCGCGAGCGGCTGTCAGAGCGCTGCGTTCCCTGAGCAGACTGCCGACGAAACCGCCGACCGCGCCCAGCCCCAACCCCGCGCTCACCAGTCCGGTCCGGCTCATCGTTCGCATGGCCCTCGCCCTCCCACTCCGAGGTGCTGCCTGGTGGATGCGCCATAACCCATCGCATCGTATCCACGATGCGATTCCCCTCGATACCGGCTGAATGCAAAGAGCGAGCCGTGTTCCGGACACACCGGACACGGCTCGCTCAGACGGTCGCATGGCCGACGTACGGCTCAGTCTTCCGCTTCCTCGGAGTCGCCCTCCTCGCCGAGTCCCTTCTGCAGGGCGAACCCCTCGCCAGGAGCAAGGGTGCCGAGGATCCGCTCCAGGTCCTCCACGGAGGCGAACTCGACGGTGATCTTGCCCTTCTTCTGCCCCAGGTCGACCTTCACCCGCGTCTCGAAGCGGTCCGAGAGCCGGGTGGCGAGCTCGGACAGCGCCGGAGAGACCAGGGCACCCGCGCGCGGCTTCCTGGCGCGCTGCGCGGTCTGCGGCCGGGAACCCATGAGGGTCACGATCTCCTCGACACTCCGCACCGACAGCCCCTCGGCCACGATCCGGTGGGCCAGCCGCTCCTGCTCCTCCGAGTCCTCCACGGAGAGCAGCGCCCGGGCATGACCGGCGGAGAGCACCCCTGCCGCCACCCGGTTCTGGACCGCCGGCGAGAGCTTCAGCAGACGCAGTGTGTTGGAGACCTGCGGGCGGGACCGGCCGATCCGGTCCGCCAGCTGGTCGTGCGTGCAGTGGAAGTCCTTCAGCAGCTGGTCGTAGGCCATGGCCTCTTCCAGCGGGTTCAGCTGCGCCCGGTGGAGGTTCTCCAGCAGAGCGTCCAGGAGCAGCTTCTCGTCGTCCGTGGCCCGCACGATCGCCGGGATCGCCTCCAGGCCCGCCACACCGCAGGCCCGCCAGCGCCGCTCACCCATGATGAGCTCATAGCGCTCCGGCCCTACTTCCCGCACGACGACCGGCTGGAGGAGGCCCACCTCCTTGATGGAGGTGACGAGTTCTTCCAGCGCGTACTCGTCAAAGATCTCTCGCGGCTGGCGCGGGTTCGGCGTGATCGCGTCGAGAGGGATCTCCGCGAAGTACGCGCCGATGGGCGGGGCGGGCGTCTCCGCCACGGCATACGCCGACGGCTCCTCTGTTTCACGTGAAACATTCGGAAGCGTGGCCACCTTTGCCGCGGCCACTCCGCGGTCGGAGGCAGGCCCCGGGACAGCCGCTGCGGACGCGGAGCCCGCGCCTCCCACTGCGGTCTGCGCCGGCGTCTTCTCTGTCGGGGCGGCAGGGATCAGTGCGGCGAGACCACGGCCCAACCCCCTCCGTCGCTCATTCACTGGGTCCCCTCCACCATGCTCGGGTTGTTCTGGGCGCCGATATGGGCGTGGGTGGCGTCATAGCTGATGCCCACACCCTTCAGCGCGATCTCTCGTGCCGCCTCAAGATAGGAGAGGGCGCCGCTAGATCCTGGATCGTACGTCAACACCGTCTGCCCGTAGCTCGGCGCCTCCGAGATACGGACCGAGCGAGGAATGCTCGTCCTGAGCACCTCGTCGCCGAAGTGGGTACGCACCTCCTCGGCGACCTGCGACGCCAGACGCGTCCGGCCGTCGTACATGGTGAGCAGGATGGTCGACACATGCAGGGTGGGGTTCAGGTGCCCACGCACCAGGTCGACGTTGCGCAGCAGCTGGCCCAGACCCTCCAGCGCGTAGTACTCGCACTGGATCGGGATGAGGACCTCCGCACCGGCCACCAGCGCGTTGACCGTCAGCAGGCCGAGCGAGGGCGGGCAGTCGATGAGGATGTAGTCCAGCGGCTGTTCGTAGGCCTGGATGGCCCGCTGCAGTCGGCTCTCTCGTGCCACCAGGGACACCAGCTCGATCTCCGCACCGGCGAGATCGATCGTGGCAGGGGCGCAGAAGAGGCCTTCGACATCCGGGACCGGCTGAACGACTTCCGCAAGCGGGCGGCTCTCGACCAACACGTCATAGATGGACGGGACCTCGGCGTGATGGTCGATGCCCAGGGCAGTGGACGCGTTGCCCTGGGGGTCGAGGTCGACCACCAGCACGCGACCGCCGTGCAGGGCCAGGGAAGCGGCAAGGTTGACGGTCGTCGTCGTCTTGCCCACCCCGCCCTTCTGGTTGGCGACCACGATGATCCGGGTCTGCTCAGGGCGTGGCAGGCCCTCGCCGGCGCGGCCCAGTGCCTCCACCGCCAGTTGGGCAGCACGACCGATCGGAGTGTCGTCCATCGGGGGCGGTGTTTCACGTGAAACATCCTCCCCAAAGGACTCGGTACGGGGACCGGGGACCGGATCGGCCATCGGTCCCGCGATGTTGGCGTCGGACCGCAAGGATTCACTCTCCTCGACTTCAAGCTCGCAATGAACAGAGCCTGCCATGTCTTCGGGGTCGCGAACCAGTGAGGCCTGGGGTTCTGTGGAGAAATCCACCTCTGTGGACAACTCCCGTCCCTTATCGAGTGAACCGAGCGGCTTACGGTCGCGGGGTTCGGCTGCGGCGCGGCCGCGGCTGATGATGCCGTGGAGCAGTGAGCGACGTTTCACGTGAAACACGATGCACAGCGCTCGCGGCCGAACTGTCGCGACACTCCGTCAGGCGTATGCCGGGCAGCTTGTGTGGAGTACGCCTCACCGTCATGACGCCTACTCCAGCCCCTGGGGCCTCAGCGCCGCCGACGCGCCCGCCCCGTCCGGGCCGCCTTCGCCCGCTTGGCGGCGAACCGCACACCGCCGGGGCTCTCCCCCACCTCGACCCGCACCACCGTGGAGAGCGGATCGACGATGTTCTCACCGACCTGGAGGATCGAGGTGCCGACGGCGCCCAGCTTGCTCAGGGCGGTGGCCGCGCTCTTCAGTTCCTCCTCCGCGGTGTCACCCTTGAGGGCGAGCATCTCCCCGTAGGGACGCAGCAGGGGGATGCCCCAGGCGGCCAGACGGTCCAGGGGCGCCACGGCACGGGCGGTCACCACATGGACGGGCTGGAGCTTTCCCATGACCTCCTCGGCACGGCCGCGAACCACGGTCACATGGTCCAGGCCGAGGAGTTCGACGACCTCGGTCAGGAAGTTCGTACGCCGCAGCAGCGGCTCCAGAAGGGTGATCTTCAGATCCTCGCGGACAAGCGCGAGGGGAATGCCGGGCAGTCCGGCGCCCGAGCCGACATCACACACGGTCACGCCCTCGGGCACGACCTCGGAGAGCACCGCGCAGTTCAGGATGTGCCTCTCCCACAGGCGGGGCACCTCACGCGGGCCGATGAGGCCGCGCTGCACGCCGGCCTCGGCCAGGAGCTCGGCATACCGGACCGCATCCGCGAAGCGATCACCGAATACCTCGCGTGCCACTTCAGGCGCAGGGGGGAGCTCCGCTGCCTCCGTCACGGGGACCGTCCTTCCGTACCGCATCGACGCCATCGGCGCCGACCACCAGAACTACCAGGCTGACAAGAACCGGCCCCGTCTGCGCAACAGACGGGGCCGGGAGAGATGTACGTACCGAATCAGTTGGGGAGTACGACGACGAAGCGCTGCGGCTCCTCGCCCTCGGATTCGCTGCGCAGGCCCGCGGCCTTGACCGCGTCGTGGACGACCTTGCGCTCGAAGGGCGTCATCGGCTTCAGCTTCACGGGCTCGCCGCTGTTCTTGGCGTCGGCCGCGGCCTTGGCGCCCAGCTCGGAGAGCTCGGTGCGCTTCTTGGCGCGGTAGCCCGCGATGTCCAGCATCAGCCGACTGCGGTCGCCGGTCTCCCGGTGCACGGCCAGGCGCGTCAGCTCCTGCAGTGCCTCCAGCACCTCGCCGTCCCGGCCGACAAGCTTCTGCAGGTCACGGGTGCCCGTGTCGCTGATGATCGACACAGAGGCGCGGTCGGCTTCGACGTCCATGTCGATGTCGCCGTCGAGATCGGCGATGTCCAGCAGACCCTCGAGGTAGTCCGCCGCGATCTCGCCCTCCTGCTCCAGGCGGGTCAGGGTGTCTGCACCCTCGGCGGCGGCGGAGGTGGTGCCTTCCGTCACGGGATGGGCTCCTTCTTACTTCTTGGAGGGGGACTTGGGGCGCTGCGGGCCACCCTTGCGCTGCCCGGACTGCGCCTTGCTGCGGCCAGTGGAGCCGGCCTTGGGAGCGGCCGGCTGGGCGGCGCCGGAGGGCTTGGCGTCCTCGGGCTCGTCGGACTTGCTCAGCGAGATGGTCTCGCCTGCCGCCTTGGGGCCGCCGGACTGGCGCTTCGACTTCGTCTGCCGCTTGGGCTGCTGCCGCTTGGCGGCGGCCGAGGTCGTGGTCGTACCGTCCTCGGTCTCCACGACGGTCTGGGCGTCGCTCTTCACCACGCTGCCGTCCGCCTGGGCCGCGAGGCCCGCCTTGGTCAGACCGTTGATGAACTTGCGCTCGGCCTCGTTGCGGTCGCGGCCCTTGGCGACGATCGCCTTGATGATGGTCTTCTCGCTGCGGCGGCGGGTCTTGCCGTGGTGCGTGACGTGCTTGTGGAGGCGCTCCAGGTACGCGGCCTGGGCCTTGGAACCCGGGGTCGGGTTGTTGTGGATGACGTACATCTGCTGGCCCATGGTCCACACGTTGGTGGTCAGCCAGTAGACGAGGACACCGACGGGGAAGTTGATGCCGAAGACGGCGAACATCACGGGGAAGACGTACATCAGCATCTTCTGCTGCTGCATGAACGGGGTCTTCACCGACGTGTCGACGTTCTTCGTCATCAGCTGGCGCTGGGTGAAGAACTGCGAGGCCGACATCAGGACGATCATGACGGCGGTGACAACGCGGACATCGGTGAGCGAGGCGCCGAGGGCCTGCACCTCCGCGGCGCTGTTGGTGAACTTGGCGGCCAGCGGAGCGCCGAAGATGTGCGCGTTCCGCGCGCTCTCGAGCAGCTGGTCGTTGATGACGCCGATCTTGTCGCCCGACGCGATGCCGTCGAGCACGTGGTAGAGGGCGAAGAAGAACGGGGACTGCGCCAGGATGGGAAGGCACGAGGAGAGCGGGTTGGTGCCCGTCTCCTTGTACAGCTTCATCATCTCTTCGGACTGGCGCTGCTTGTCGTTCTTGTAGCGCTCCTGGATCTTCTTCATCTCGGGCTGCAGCGTCTGCATGGCCCGCGTGGCCTTGATCTGCTTCACGAAGAGCGGGATCAGGCAGATGCGGATCAGAATCACCAGGGACACGATCGACAGGCCCCAGGCCCACCCGGTGTCAGGGCCGAAGATCTTGCCGTACACCGTGTGGAACTGGACGATGACCCAGGAAACGGGTGTCGTGATGAAGCTGAAGAGGCTGGCAATCGTGTCCACTAATCATGCTCCTTGGGCATGGGACGAGGTCTCTGCGGCCGGGCTCGAAGAAGAATTCTCCTCGCCGGCCGTTGAGGCGGCGGAGGTCCCGCCCCTGCGTGCACGCCAGGCGTCGCGCAGCATTTCGTGCCACCGCGGGCGTTTCCGCGGCGGGACATGGTCCACACCGCCCAGCGACCACGGGTTGCACCGCAGGATGCGCCAGGCGGTGAGTGCCGTTCCCTTGATCGCGCCGTGCCGGTCGATGGCCGTGTAGCCGTAGTGGGAACACGACGGGTAGTACTTGCACACCGGCCCGAGCAGCGGACTGATCGTCCACTGGTACAGCTTGATCAGGGCCAGCAGCGGGTACTTCATCGCGCGCCCCCTCCCACCAACCGTTGAAGGGCGGCATCAAGGTCTTGGGCCAGCTGTGCGTGGTCGGCGTCGCCCGCGCCGGGCAGCGCCCGTACGACTACCAGGCTACCGGGGGGCAACAGGACGACTCGATCGCGCATCAGGTGACGAAGTCTGCGCTTCACCTGGTTGCGTACGACCGCGCCGCCCACGGCTTTGCTCACGACGAAACCCGCACGCGTCGGGGGAGCGCTCTCCCCAGGCGCGTGCGGGTCCGTGGCACCGCTTCGAAGGTGGACGACGAGCGTCGGGCGTCCGGCCCGGCGCCCTCGTCGTACCGCGGTCGCGAAGTCCTCGCGCCGCCTCAGCCGGTTCTCGGTGGGCAGCACGACGGCATGACCTGACCGGGATCAGGCGGACAGACGGGCGCGACCCTTGCTGCGGCGGGACGCGAGAATCGCGCGGCCGGCACGGGTGCGCATACGCAGCCGGAAGCCGTGGGTCTTGGCGCGACGACGGTTGTTCGGCTGGAAGGTGCGCTTGCTCACTCGGGGGCTCCAGAAATCAAATCGGTGTGGCGGGTGCCGTCCTGGCTGTCACCGTGCGCCCACGAGTAGCTCTCGTTACGCCCGAGTGCACCGCTTCCCGATCACCTGACGCGATCTGTGCCCATCGGAGGCAGGCGGCAGCAGCCATCGACAACTCGACCTGGTTACGGTACGCGCGGCTGCGCCATCCGGTCAAACCAGGGGTCACCGGGAGACACTATCCACAGCCTGGGGACAACAACTTGAACCGCACCCGCCGCCCTGACTACCGTGACTGGACTCCGATTCGTTCCTTTGTCCCCTGTTGTTGGCTCCCCCCGAGCCGAATCCCGACCCGTCCCGCAACCACACGTTCGTGGGACCCACGAGAGAGCGTGCCCTGTGGCTGATGTACCTGCCGATCTTGCCGCAGTGTGGCCACGAGTACTGGAGCATCTCCTCGGGGAAGGTCGTACCCAAGGGGTCGAAGCGAAGGACGAGCGCTGGATCCGGCGCTGTCAGCCGCTCGCGCTGGTCGCCGACACCGCCCTGCTCGCCGTGCCGAACGAATTCGCGAAGGGCGTACTGGAAGGCCGGCTCGCCCCGATCGTCAGCGAGACCCTGAGCCGCGAGTGCGGCCGTCCGATCCGCATCGCGATCACCGTCGACGACTCCGTCGGCGAGCCCCCGGCCCCGTCGGCCCGCCCCGCCCAGCAGCAGCCGCGCTACGAGGAGCCCGAACTGCCGTCCGGCCAGTACGACGGGCCGTACGAGGAGCCCAAGGGCCGCTACGACATCACGTACGACAACACCTACGAGGGCTACGGCCGGCACCGCGCCGAACAGCCCCCGGGACCCTCCGGCGAGAACCCCCGCGGGGAGCAGCTGCCGATCGCGCGGCCCGCGTACCCGTCGGAGTACCAGCGGCCCGAGCCCGGCGCCTGGCCGCGGCCGCAGCAGGACGAGTACAGCTGGCAGCAGCAGCGGCTCGGCTTCCCCGAGCGCGACCCGTACGCCTCTCCGTCGCAGGACTCCTACGGCCCTCCCGCCAAGGACCCGTACGCCTCTCCGTCCCAGGACTCCTACGACCAGGACTCCTACGGCCGGCCGGCACAGGACTACCGGCCGCAGCCGATGGAGCGGCCGTCGTACGACTCCTCGCCGTACGAGCAGAAGCGGCCCGACTACGACCAGCGTGAGGCGGGCCGGCGCGAGCTGCCCGAGCCGCCGGCCGGTTCCGGTCCGCCACAGCGCCCCGGTGGGCCCGGGTCACCGGCCGGGCCGTCGCCGTCGCCGGGCGGGCCCGGTGAGCCGACCGCGCGGCTGAACCCGAAGTACCTCTTCGACACGTTCGTCATCGGCGCCTCCAACCGCTTCGCGCACGCGGCCGCGGTCGCCGTGGCCGAGGCGCCCGCGAAGGCCTACAACCCGCTCTTCATCTACGGCGAGTCGGGGCTCGGCAAGACCCACCTGCTGCACGCGATCGGACACTACGCGCGGAGCCTCTACCCCGGCACGCGTGTGCGGTACGTCAGTTCGGAGGAGTTCACCAACGAGTTCATCAACTCCATCCGTGACGGCAAGGGCGACAGCTTCCGCAAGCGGTACCGCGAGATGGACATCCTGCTCGTCGACGACATCCAGTTCCTGGCGGACAAGGAGTCGACCCAGGAGGAGTTCTTCCACACCTTCAACACGCTCCACAACGCCAACAAGCAGATCGTGCTGTCCTCCGACCGGCCGCCCAAGCAGCTGGTGACGCTGGAGGACCGGCTGCGGAACCGTTTCGAGTGGGGTCTGATCACCGACGTCCAGCCGCCGGAACTGGAGACGCGGATCGCGATCCTGCGCAAGAAGGCGGTGCAGGAACAGCTCAACGCCCCGCCGGAGGTGCTGGAGTTCATCGCCTCCCGGATCTCGCGCAACATCCGTGAGCTGGAGGGCGCGCTGATCCGGGTGACGGCGTTCGCGTCGCTCAACCGGCAGCCCGTGGACCTCGGTCTGACGGAGATCGTCCTGAAGGACCTCATCCCCGGCGGTGAGGACTCGGCGCCCGAGATCACCTCGACGGCCATCATGAGCGCGACCGCCGACTACTTCGGTCTCACCGTCGAGGACCTGTGCGGCACCTCACGGGGGCGCGCGCTGGTGACGGCCCGCCAGATCGCGATGTACCTCTGCCGCGAGCTGACGGACCTCTCCCTGCCGAAGATCGGCGCGCTGTTCGGCGGCCGCGACCACACGACGGTCATGCACGCGGACCGCAAGATCCGCAACCTCATGGCCGAGCGCCGCTCCATCTACAACCAGGTGACGGAGCTGACCAACCGCATCAAGGCCGGCTGACAGCCGTACGAGCGCGCCGAGGGCGCCCCGGGAACAGTTCCCGGGGCGCCCTTTGCGTGTGGCGCAGGCGCACCGGAGGAGGGGCAGCCGCAGCCGCCGAGGGGCTCCCCGTCATCCGCTGTTCGAATAGGCGCCGGGTTACGGCCGCTCTCCACAGATTCGATGACTTTTTGCCGTCCACACCCTGGGGACCGGGAAGTTGTCCAGACTGTATCCACAGGTGGGCCTGTTGAAGGACGATCGGACCAGGTCAACAGGTTGTGGATTCGTGGACGAAGGATCTCCACAGGCTGTGGACAGAGAAATGATCCACAGGCTGTGCACGAAGTTGTCCACCGGCTACCCACAGGACATCGCCGGTTGTCCCCAGCGATCGGCCGCTTCTCCACATCTCTGTCCACTGTTCGGCAACGCGACGCGCGTTCTCACCGGGTCGAGTGAAAGGCGTCACACGAAGCTGCCGAGTCGGCCTGTGGGAAAGGTCGGCAAAGCTGGGGACGAAGCTGGGGAGAACTCGGCCCTCCCTGTGCACGGAGTGTGCAGAACTTTCTGTTCTCCACAGAAGACCCCGGTTGTCCACCGCCTCCACCCACAGGGCCGGTGGATAAAATCTCGCCTCTGACCTGGGAAGACGAGGTTATCCACGGTATCCACAGGCCCTACTACTACTGACAACTAGAGAGAGCGAGAAATCCGTTTCGAAGGGGGTCCTGTGCACAACTCGCTCTTCGGCGCCCGACTGCCCCTCGTCACGACTTGACCCCGAGAGGCACCTACTGTCAGTGCGGTGCGTCAGACTGGTCCCCGGTGGTCCTTCCCTCCCCAGGGAGCGATCACACCGAGACCAGACGACGAAGCCAGGCAGGCCGAGAAGCGCCGGCAACAGCAGGAGGCGGCAAGAGTGAAGATCCGGGTGGAACGCGACGTACTCGCGGAGGCAGTGGCCTGGGCGGCACGCAGCCTCCCGGCCCGTCCGCCGGCGCCTGTCCTCGCCGGCCTGCTGCTGAAGGCCGAGGACGGCGCCCTCAGCCTCTCCAGCTTCGACTACGAGGTCTCCGCGCGCGTGTCCGTGGAGGCCGAGGTCGAGGAGGAGGGCACGGTCCTCGTCTCCGGCCGCCTGCTGGCCGACATCTGCCGCGCCCTCCCCAACCGCCCGGTGGAGATTTCCACAGACGGTGTACGGGCGACCGTGGTCTGCGGCTCCTCCCGGTTCACCCTCCACACACTGCCTGTGGAGGAGTACCCGTCCCTGCCCCAGATGCCGAACGCGACGGGCACGGTCCCCGGCGAAGTCTTCGCCTCCGCCGCCGCCCAGGTCGCGATCGCGGCGGGCCGTGACGACACGCTGCCCGTCCTCACCGGTGTGCGCATCGAGATCGAGGGCGACACGGTCACGCTGGCCTCCACCGACCGCTACCGCTTCGCGGTCCGCGAGTTCCTGTGGAAGCCGGAGAACCCGGACGCCTCCGCGGTCGCCCTGGTGCCCGCCAAGACGCTCCTGGACACGGCCAAGGCGCTCACCAGCGGCGACAGCGTCATCCTGGCGCTGTCCGGCTCCGGCGGGGGCGAGGGCCTGATCGGTTTCGAGGGTGCCGGGCGCCGTACGACCACCCGCCTCCTCGAAGGCGACCTGCCGAAGTACCGCACGCTCTTCCCGACCGAGTTCAACTCCGTCGCCGTGATCGAGACCGCCCCCTTCGTGGAGGCCGTCAAGCGTGTGGCCCTGGTCGCCGAGCGCAACACCCCGGTGCGGCTCAGCTTCGAGCAGGGCGTGCTCATCCTGGAGGCCGGCTCCAGCGACGACGCACAGGCTGTGGAAAGGGTCGACGCACAGCTGGAGGGCGACGACATCTCGATCGCCTTCAACCCGACCTTCCTGCTGGACGGTCTGAGCGCCATCGACTCCCCGGTCGCCCAGCTGTCCTTCACGACGTCCACGAAGCCCGCGCTGCTCAGCGGCAAGCCGGCTGTGGACGCCGAGGCGGACGAGGCCTACAAGTACCTGATCATGCCGGTGCGGCTGAGCGGCTGAGCGGCCGAGCTGCCTGAAGTTGTCCACAGGCCGTGGAGGAACGGCTCCCGGCCTGTGGGTGAAACCGCAGGTGGACGCGCGGATGGGCGCTACGTCTGAGCGCGTATGCCCACAGGTGTGCGTGAGGGTCCGGGTTTAGGCTCGGACATGGGTACGAAGGTGCCCCACACGCCACACAGCGACCTAAGGAACAACTGATGGAGCTCGGTCTCGTCGGCCTCGGCAAGATGGGCGGCAACATGCGCGAGCGGATCCGCCGCGCGGGCCACACCGTCGTCGGATACGACCGCAACCCGGATCTCGCGGATGTCCACAGCCTCGAAGAACTTGTGGGCAAGCTCGCGGGCCCCCGCGTGGTCTGGGTGATGGTCCCGGCCGGTGCCCCCACCCAGTCGACGATCGACGAGCTGGCCGAGCTGCTGGAGCCGGGCGACGTAGTCGTGGACGGCGGCAACTCCCGCTGGACGGACGACGAGAAGCACGCGGAGGAGCTGGCCGCCAAGGGCATCGGCTTCGTCGACTGCGGGGTCTCCGGCGGCGTCTGGGGCCTGGAGAACGGCTATGCGCTGATGTACGGCGGCGACGCGGAGAACGTCGCCAAGGTGCAGCCGGTCTTCGACGCGCTCAAGCCCGAGGGCGACTTCGGCTCGGTGCACGCCGGCAAGGTCGGCGCCGGCCACTTCGCCAAGATGGTCCACAACGGCATCGAGTACGCCATGATGCAGGCCTACGCCGAGGGCTGGGAGCTCCTGGAGAAGGTCGACTCCGTGACGGACGTGCGTGAGGTCTTCCGCTCCTGGCAGGAGGGCACCGTCATCCGGTCCTGGCTGCTCGACCTGGCGGTCAACGCCCTCGACGAGGACGAGCACCTCGACAAGCTGAAGGGTTACGCACAGGACTCCGGCGAGGGCCGCTGGACCGTGGAGGCCGCCATCGACAACGCCGTGCCGCTGCCCGCGATCACGGCCTCGCTGTTCGCGCGGTTCGCCTCCCGCCAGGAGGACTCGCCGCAGATGAAGATGATCGCGGCGCTGCGCAACCAGTTCGGCGGCCACGCGGTCGAGAAGAAGTAACCAGTCACCTACTGAACGCTGGGGGAGGTCGGCGAACGACCATGCACGTCACGCATCTGTCGCTGGCCGACTTCCGCTCGTACGCACGGGTCGAGGTCCCGCTCGACCCGGGCGTCACCGCCTTCGTCGGCCCCAACGGGCAGGGCAAGACGAACCTCGTCGAAGCCGTCGGCTATCTCGCCACCCTCGGCAGCCACCGGGTCGCCTCCGACGCACCCCTGGTCCGCATGGGCGCCGACCGCGCGATCATCAGGGCGCAGGTCCGGCAGGGCGAGCGGCAGCAGCTGGTCGAGCTGGAGCTGAACCCCGGCAAGGCCAACCGCGCCCGTATCAACCGTTCCTCCCAGGTCAGACCCCGGGACGTGCTGGGCATCGTACGGACCGTGCTGTTCGCCCCCGAGGACCTCACGCTCGTCAAGGGCGACCCCGGGGAGCGGCGGCGGTTCCTGGACGAGCTGATCACCGCGCGCTCCCCGCGGATGGCGGGGGTGCGGTCCGACTACGAGCGGGTGCTCAAGCAGCGCAACACCCTGTTGAAGTCGGCCGCGCTCGCGCGTCGGCACGGCGGGCGGAGGGGGGCTGACCTGTCCACGCTCGACGTATGGGACCAGCACCTCGCGCGCGCGGGCGCCGAACTTCTCGCGCAGCGGCTCGATCTGGTCGCCGCGATCCAGCCGCTCGCCGACAAGGCGTACGAGCAGCTGGCGCCGGGCGGCGGACCGGTCGCGCTGGAATACAAGCCGTCCGCGCCCGGCGAGGCCCACACGCGCGAGGATCTGTACGTGCAGCTGATGGCCGCTCTCGCGGACGCCCGTAAGCAGGAGGTCGAGCGGGGCGTCACGCTCGTGGGCCCTCACCGGGACGATGTGCTGCTCAAACTCGGCCAGCTGCCCGCCAAGGGGTACGCCTCCCACGGCGAGTCCTGGTCGTACGCGCTGGCGCTGCGGCTGGCCTCCTACGACCTGCTGCGGGCCGAGGGCAATGAGCCCGTGCTGGTCCTCGACGACGTCTTCGCCGAGCTGGACGCCCGCCGGCGGGAGCGGCTGGCCGAGCTGGTCGCGCCCGGGGAGCAGGTGCTGGTGACGGCAGCGGTCGACGACGACGTACCGGATGTGCTCAGCGGCGCGCGGTACGCCGTGTCGGACGGGACGGTGGTACGCGCATGAGCGAGCAGGAGCCGAAGAAGGTGCCCGAGCCGTCCGGCGTCGACCTCGCGCGTGTGGCGCTGCGCGCGGCGCGTGAGCAGGCACGCGCACGTGGGGACGCGGCCCAGCAGAAGAGGCAGGCGCGGCGTGGTGGCGGTCTGCGCTCCGGCGCGCGGGCGGACGGTCGCGACCCGATGGCGCTGGGCGCGGCGATCAACCGGCTGCTCACCGAGCGCGGCTGGGAGGCGCCGGCCGCGGTGGGCGGGGTGATGGGCCGCTGGCCGGAAATCGTCGGTGCGGACGTGGCCAAGCACTGTGTACCGGAGCGCTACGACGAGGACGAGCGGGTACTGGTGGTGCGCTGCGACTCCACGGCCTGGGCGACGAACCTGCGGCTGCTCGCGCCGACCCTGGTGGCGCGGCTCAACGAGGACCTCGGGCACGGCCGGGTGAAGTTGATCAAGGTGCAGGGTCCCGGGGGGCCGCCCCGACGGTACGGCCCGTTGAGGGCCCCCGGGAGCCAGGGACCCGGCGACACCTACGGGTGATCTGCGTCACGTACGACGGTCGGGGCTGTCTCCCCATGCCGCAGCGGCCGTCGTCTCCTCTGCCCGCGGGCGGCCCTCGGAGGCTCTCCGGGCGATCTCCGCACGCCCCGGGCGGCTCCCGTCCAGAGCCTCCTCACCGGCCACGAACGGCCCGCACACGGTTGCGAATTCCGACCTGACTCCCCGGTAGCCAAGGGTTGACACCCGGAAGCGCTGAGTGCCTCCGTGAGCCTCTTGGAGCCCCCTTCCGTATATCGGGACCCGTCGGAGACCGGTTGAGGGCGGCACATCCGGACTCAGGTACCGGCAAACCCCCATCAGTGTCAGTGCTACCGGTAGACTGGAAGCCAATCCCGCCCCAAACGTGGGGACCGCCCGGGAAAAGCTGAGCAACGCTGATCAAGGCTTACCAACGCAACATGCCGCAGCCGCTCCGGCACCCTCCCCCGGAGGGGGACCCCCAGGAGCCTGGCTCGTGCTGTGCCAGAAAGGGCGCTTCGTGGCCGATTCCGGCAACCCCAACGAGAACATCCCGTCCACCGACGCCGGCGCGAACGGCGGGGCCAACACCTCGAACGGCGAGGTCACCGCCTCGTACGACGCCAGCGCCATCACCGTCCTCGAGGGCCTGGACGCGGTCCGCAAGCGCCCCGGTATGTACATCGGCTCCACAGGCGAGCGTGGTCTGCACCACCTCGTCTACGAGGTCGTCGACAACTCGGTCGACGAGGCGCTGGCCGGCCACGCGGACACGATCGACGTGACGATCCTGGCCGACGGCGGCGTCCGTGTCGTCGACAACGGCCGTGGCATCCCGGTCGGCATCGTCCCGTCCGAGGGCAAGCCGGCCGTCGAGGTCGTGCTGACCGTGCTGCACGCGGGCGGCAAGTTCGGCGGCGGCGGCTACGCGGTCTCCGGCGGTCTGCACGGCGTGGGTGTGTCCGTCGTGAACGCCCTGTCGTCCAAGGTCGCCGTCGAGGTGCGGACCGACGGTCACCGCTGGACGCAGGACTACAAGATGGGCGTCCCCACGGCGCCGCTCGCCAAGCACGAGGCCATCGAGGAGACCGGTACCTCGGTCACCTTCTGGGCCGACGGCGACATCTTCGAGACCACGGAGTACTCCTTCGAGACGCTGTCGCGGCGCTTCCAGGAGATGGCGTTCCTCAACAAGGGTTTGACGATCAAACTCACCGACGAGCGCGAGTCGGCGAAGGCCACGACCGGGGCGGACGAGGCGGGCGCCGACGTCAAGGACGAGGTCAAGACCGTCACGTACCACTACGAGGGCGGCATCGTCGACTTCGTGAAGTACCTCAACTCCCGCAAGGGCGACGTGGTGCACCCGACGGTGATCGACCTCGAGGCCGAGGACAAGGAGCGCAGCCTCTCCCTCGAAGTCGCGATGCAGTGGAACAGCGGTTACAGCGAGGGCGTGTACTCCTTCGCCAACATCATCCACACGCACGAGGGCGGTACGCACGAGGAGGGCTTCCGCGCGGCGCTGACCAACCTGGTCAACAAGTACGCGCGCGACAAGAAGCTGCTGCGCGAGAAGGACGACAACCTCACGGGTGACGACATCCGCGAGGGTCTGACCGCCATCATCTCGGTCAAGCTGAGCGAGCCCCAGTTCGAGGGCCAGACCAAGACCAAGCTGGGCAACACGGAGGCGAAGACCTTCGTCCAGAAGGCGGTCTACGAGCACCTCCAGGACTGGCTGGACCGCAACCCGGTCGAGGCGGCCGACATCGTCCGCAAGGGCATCCAGGCGGCCACCGCGCGCGTGGCGGCCCGCAAGGCCCGGGATCTGACACGCCGTAAGGGCCTGCTGGAGTCGGCGTCCCTGCCGGGCAAGCTCTCCGACTGCCAGTCGAACGACCCCACCAAGTGCGAGATCTTCATCGTCGAGGGTGACTCCGCCGGCGGCTCGGCCAAGTCCGGCCGCAACCCGCAGTACCAGGCGATCCTCCCGATCCGCGGCAAGATCCTCAACGTGGAGAAGGCACGGATCGACAAGATCCTGCAGAACCAGGAGATCCAGGCGCTGATCTCGGCCTTCGGCACCGGTGTGCACGAGGACTTCGACATCGAGAAGCTCCGCTATCACAAGATCATCCTGATGGCGGACGCCGACGTCGACGGCCAGCACATCAGCACCCTGTTGCTGACCTTCCTGTTCCGCTTCATGCGGCCGCTGGTCGAGGCCGGGCACGTGTACCTCTCCCGCCCCCCGCTCTACAAGATCAAGTGGGGCCGGGACGACATCGAGTACGCGTACTCCGACCGCGAGCGCGACGCGCTGATCGAGATGGGCCGTCAGCGCGGCAAGCGGGTGCGCGAGGACTCGATCCAGCGCTTCAAGGGTCTCGGCGAGATGAACGCCGAGGAACTGCGCGTCACCACGATGGACCAGGAGCACCGCGTCCTCGGCCAGGTCACCCTCGACGACGCCGCCCAGGCCGACGACCTGTTCTCGGTCCTCATGGGCGAGGACGTCGAGGCGCGCCGCGCCTTCATCCAGCGCAACGCCAAGGACGTCCGCTTCCTCGACATCTGAGTCGGTCTCAGCTGACCGCACCGGAAAGGATCCTCACCAGCAATGACCGACGAGAACACTCCCGTCACCCCTCAAGAGGGCGGCGACATCGCCATGCGCATCGAGCCCGTCGGGCTCGAGACGGAGATGCAGCGCTCGTACCTCGACTACGCGATGTCCGTCATCGTCTCGCGTGCGCTGCCGGACGTCCGGGACGGCCTCAAGCCCGTCCACCGCCGGGTGCTGTACGCGATGTACGACGGCGGCTACCGCCCCGAGCGCGGCTTCTACAAGTGCGCCCGCGTCGTCGGCGACGTCATGGGCAACTACCACCCGCACGGCGACAGTTCCATCTACGACGCGCTGGTCCGCCTCGCGCAGCCCTGGTCGATGCGCATGCCGCTCGTCGACTCCAACGGCAACTTCGGCTCCCCGGGCAACGACCCGGCGGCGGCCATGCGGTACACCGAGTGCAAGATGGCGCCGCTGTCGATGGAGATGGTGCGTGACATCGACGAGGAGACCGTCGACTTCACGGACAACTACGACGGCCGCTCCCAGGAGCCGACCGTCCTGCCCGCGCGCTTCCCGAACCTGCTGATCAACGGCTCGGCCGGTATCGCCGTCGGCATGGCGACCAACATCCCGTCGCACAACCTGCGCGAGGTCGCGGCCGGCGCCCAGTGGTACCTGGAGAACCCGGAGGCCTCGCACGAGGAGCTCCTGGACGCCCTCATCGAGCGCATCAAGGGCCCCGACTTCCCGACCGGCGCGCTCGTCGTGGGCCGCAAGGGCATCGAGGAGGCGTACCGCACGGGCCGCGGCTCGATCACCATGCGTGCGGTCGTCGAGGTCGAGGAGATCCAGAACCGCCAGTGCCTGGTGGTGACGGAGCTGCCGTACCAGGTGAACCCCGACAACCTCGCGCAGAAGATCGCCGACCTGGTGAAGGACGGCAAGATCGGCGGCATCGCGGACGTCCGCGACGAGACCAGCTCCCGTACGGGGCAGCGTCTCGTCATCGTGCTGAAGAGGGACGCGGTCGCCAAGGTCGTCCTGAACAACCTCTACAAGCACACGGACCTGCAGACGAACTTCGGCGCCAACATGCTGGCGCTGGTCGACGGCGTCCCGCGCACCCTCTCGCTGGACGCGTTCATCCGCCACTGGGTGACGCACCAGATCGAGGTCATCGTCCGCCGTACGCGCTTCCGGCTGCGCAAGGCCGAGGAGCGGGCGCACATCCTGCGCGGCCTGCTGAAGGCCCTGGACGCCATCGACGAGGTCATCGCGCTGATCCGGCGCAGCGACACCGTCGACATCGCGCGCACGGGCCTGATGGAGCTGCTGGAGATCGACGAGATCCAGGCCAACGCGATCCTCGAGATGCAGCTGCGCCGGCTCGCCGCCCTGGAGCGCCGGAAGATCGTCCAGGAGCACGACGAGCTCCAGGCGAAGATCAACGAGTACAACGAGATCCTGGCCTCGCCGGTCCGCCAGCGCGGCATCGTCAGCGCGGAACTCGCCGCGATCGTCGAGAAGTACGGCGACGACCGCAAGACGATGCTGGTGCCCTACGACGGCGACATGTCCATCGAGGACCTGATCGCCGAGGAGGACATCGTCGTCACCGTCACGCGCGGCGGCTACGTCAAGCGCACCAAGGCGGACGACTACCGCGCCCAGAAGCGCGGCGGCAAGGGCGTACGCGGCGCGAAGCTGAAGGAAGACGACATCGTCGACCACTTCTTCGTCTCCACCACGCACCACTGGCTGCTGTTCTTCACCAACAAGGGCCGGGTGTACCGGGCGAAGGCCTACGAGCTTCCGGACGCCGGCCGGGACGCGCGCGGCCAGCACGTCGCGAACCTGCTCGCCTTCCAGCCGGACGAGGCGATCGCCGAGATCCTCGCCATCCGCGACTACGAGGCGGCGCCGTACCTGGTGCTCGCCACGAAGGGCGGCTTGGTGAAGAAGACGCCGCTGAAGGATTACGATTCGCCCCGCTCCGGCGGTGTGATCGCCATCAACCTCCGTGAGACGGAGGACGGTTCAGACGACGAACTGATCGGTGCCGAACTCGTCTCGGCCGACGACGATCTGCTGCTGATCAGCAAGAAGGCGCAGTCGATCCGTTTCACGGCCACGGACGAAACCCTTCGGCCCATGGGCCGTGCCACCTCGGGTGTCAAGGGCATGAGCTTCCGCGAGGGAGACCAGCTCCTCTCGATGAATGTTGTTCGAACGGGTACGTTCGTGTTCACTGCCACAGACGGCGGGTACGCGAAGCGGACCGCTGTCGACGAGTACCGCGTCCAGGGTCGCGGAGGCCTCGGTATCAAGGCCGCCAAGATCGTGGAGGACCGCGGTTCGCTCGTCGGCGCGCTGGTGGTCGAGGAGACCGACGAGATCCTCGCCATCACGCTGTCGGGCGGTGTGATTCGTACGCGAGTCAACGAGATCAGGGAGACGGGCCGTGACACCATGGGCGTCCAACTGATCAACCTGGGCAAGCGCGATGCCGTCGTGGGTATCGCACGTAACGCCGAGGCGGGGCGCGAGGCGGAAGAGGTCGACGGCGGGGACGCCGTGGACGAGACCGTCGAAGGCGCCGCGACCATCGGCACGGACGAGGGTGAGGCGCCCTCGGCCGAGTAGGCACGAGGAGTGAGTCATCGTGAGCGGAGCCACGGGCGCCGGTACGTCTGCCGGCACGGACAAGAACGGCGGCGGCCGTGGCTCCGCCGCGCCGGAGGGGGACGCGCGCACGACCGGCGCGCGGGGCGCGGAAGGGCCGGTGGCGGACACCCACACGACCCAGCTGAAGGCGATCAAGCCGTCGGCGGCCGACTCCTCCTCGCCCGAAACGCAAGGATCCAAGGGATCCCAGGGGGGAACCGTGACGGACACCCGAGGCGGTCAGCAGGCCCAGCAGCCTGCCTCACCGCTGCCCGGCGAACGGCAGCCGCAGCAGCCCGCCGGGCCGTACCACCCGCCGCAGGCCTACCCGTCACAGCCAGCGGCGGCCGCCACCTCCACCGCTGCCGTACGGCGTCCTCGCACCGGTGCCGGCGTGCGGACCGTGCCGCGGGTGCGCAAGGCGCGGCTGCGGGTGGCGAAGGCGGACCCCTGGTCGGTGATGAAGGTCAGCTTCCTGCTGTCGATCGCCCTGGGCATCTGCACGATCGTCGCGGCGGCGGTCCTGTGGATGGTCATGGACGCGATGGGCGTCTTCTCGACGGTGGGCGGCACCATCTCCGAAGCGACCGGCTCCAACGAGTCGAACGGCTTCGACCTGCAGTCCTTCCTCTCCCTCCCCCACGTCCTGATGTTCACGTCGATCATCGCGGTCATCGACGTGGTCCTCGCGACGGCCCTCGCGACGCTCGGCGCGTTCATCTACAACCTCTCCGCGGGCTTCGTCGGCGGCGTCGAGCTCACGCTCGCCGAGGACGAGTGAGCTGCACCGACTATCGATTTTGGGACTGCCCCGGTCGTGCGCTAATCTTCAGGAGTCAGCGCGCGGGACACACACCGCAGAGCGCGGCGGGGCTATAGCTCAGTTGGTTAGAGCGCATCCCTGATAAGGATGAGGCCACAGGTTCAAATCCTGTTAGCCCCACCAGCGAAAAGACCCCCGGACCATCGGTCCGGGGGTCTTTTGACACCCAGGGTTGACACCAACGGGGGCGGACGGCTGCGGTCAGCCGATCAACGGGTCTTCGAGCAGCTCTGCGAGCATCGTCACGGCTTCCCGCTCACTGTCCCCCACGACGTGCGTGTACACGTCCATGGTCATGCTGATCTGGCTGTGGCGGAGGATCGCCTGAGCGACCTTGGGATGCACCTTCAGGAAGGCGAGCAGGGTGCCGCAGGTGTGCCGGGCGAGCCGGACGGTGATCCGGCGGACGCCGGCGCGCTTGACGAGGCGATCGAAGGTCCGGGAGAAGCCGGTGGGGTCGATCATGCCGCCGTGCTCTGAGGAGAAGATCAGGTCGTGGTCTTCGGGCTGGTGCCAGTGGTCACCGGCGATCTTCCTTTCTAGTTCCTGGAGCTCCCGGCGCTCCTCCAGGGCGCGGGCGCAGAACTCGGGGAGGGGGAGCACGGCCTGTGAGGATTCGGTCTTGAGGTCTTTGAGGACCAGGCCCACGCCCTTCTCCCGCTGTACCTGCTTGACCGGGGTGAACCGGCCGTTTTCGAAGTCGATGTCCTGCCAGCGCAGGCCGAGGACCTCACTACGGCGCAGGCCGAGGACGAGCACCAGGACGCAGGCCGCGTAGAGGCGGTGCGCCCGGGTCGAGCGGAGGAACGTGATCGCTTCCCGTGCGCTCCACGCCGTGCCCTTGTCCTTGGCGACCTTGGGCATGTCGACCAGGAGCGCCACGTTGCGCGTGAGCAGCTCTTCGCGCATGGCCCGGTTGAGGGCGTTACGGAGGACGCGCAGCACCTCGAACCGGGTGGCCGCGCCTACCTCCTCCCGCCTCAGCGTGGCCATGAGAGCGCGGAGCTGTGCGGGCGTCAGCTTGGTGAGCGGCTTCTTGCCGAGGTGGGGCAGCAGGTAGAGCCGGACCTTGGACTCGTACTTGGCGTACGTGTTGTGCTCCCGTTCCGGCTTGACGATGTGCTCCAGCCAGTACGGCAGCCACTCGCCGAGCGTCCAGCTGCGCGAGGGCACCGGGATGCCGTTGCGCTCCTGGTCCTGGAGCTTGCCGAGCTTCTCGTTCGCGTCATCCCAGGTGGAGCCGTAGACGGTCTTGCGGACGCGGTTGCCGTCGGTGTCGGTGACGTACGCGCGGCCCATGTAGCGGCCGTCCTTGCGCTTGGTGATGGTTCCCCCGCCGTTGGGACGCCTCTTGGCCATCAGGCGGCCTCTCCCATCTGGTGGCGGACGAAGTCGCGTACGGCGTCGTCCGGGATACGGCGGCATCCGTCGACCTTGATGGAGACCAGGCGCCGGGTGCGGATGAGGTCGTAGACCTTGGTGCGGCCGACCTTGAGCCGGGTCATGACCTCCGGAACGGTGAGCAGTTCAGGGGCGGCGGTGGTCAAGCTGCGGCTCCTTCCGTGGGGGAGATGGTGGGTTGCGCGGTCGTCGGCTGCGCGTCGCCGTGGAGGCTGGCGGAGAGCCAGGCTTCGGCGTCGGAGAGGCCGGTGCCGGCGAAGGCCCAGTGGGCGAGGACGTACGTCGTTTCGGGCGTGGTGGCTGCTCCTGTCTGGGCGCGCTGCCATTCGGCGCGGGCGTCGCGGAGGGCGCCTAGGGTGGTGGAGTAGCGGCGGGATTTGGTGGAGAAGTGGCCGCGGAAGCCGAGCATGTGAGCCCAGGCCCGCAGACGGAGGTGTTCCAGTTCCTTGCGGGCGCCGAGGGTCCAGGCGGTTCGGATGAGGCGGCGGGCGTGGTCGCTGATGTCGAGCTGGGCGAGTTCGGCGGCGAACTTCAGGGGGCGGTCGAGAGCTCCCGTGGCCGTCTCTGCGCCCTTGGTGGCGTACTTGGCGATGTACGCCGCTACGGCGCGCTCGGTCAGCTCCTGGCCGTCGTTGAAGTCGGCGGAGCGGATCGTGCGGACGTCGAGTTCGCGGCCAAAGGTGAAGGTGTGGGTGCGGCCATCGAGGGTCGGGCCGTCGACCCGGACCTTGGATGCGGCGGCGGTGATTGCGTCGGTGAGCAGCTCGGCGGTGGCCCAGGCCGGGGGCGGAGTGTCTCCGCCGCCGGGGCCGTCGAGGCGGATCACGGCGTGAAAATGGACGGCTCCACGCTTCTGGTACTCGGCGACCTTGGCGAGAGGACACGCGGGCGTGGTCGCGGAGACGCCGTTGTGGGAGGCCCGCGCGCTTGGCGACCTCCCGACGAAGGTGGATGGAGAAGCGCCGCCAGAGGAGGCCAGCGTGAGCGTTCCAGAGGACGGCCGCCGCGTAGTCGTAGGTGTCCGGGTTGAGCGGGGTGCCGAGTGTCTCGTCCTCCTGGGCGTGGTGGGTGCCGCAGCGGCAGGGGCGGCCGGTGGACGGGCGGTTGTGGACGGGGCCGAAGCTGGGGGCGGTGAAGGTGGCGAAGACGCGGGGGTGGGTGGCGACGTGTTCGGGGGTGCCCTTGCCGCCCCGCAGGCCAGCGGTGATCAGTTGGAAGGTGTCTCGGCGGTAGATCTCGGAGCAGGCCGGGCAGCGGGTGGTGCGGCGGTTGTTGCAGCGGACGAGGAGTTGGCCGGCCGGGAGGGTGGTCGAGTCGAGGTGCTGGAGGATACGGCCGATCTCACCGGTGGCGGTGTCGACGTCGTACTCGGTGCGGTGGCCGTCCAGGCGGATCGGGTGGGTGCAGCCGCCCAGCCCGGAGAGCTGCCGGAGGATACCGGGCAGTGAGCCGTCTGAGGCGAGCTTGCTGAGTTCGGGCAGTGGGGGCGGGGTGGGGCAGGCGAAGATGGCGATCTCCTTCTGACGGGCACTGGTCGGGAGGGGCGGCCGCCGGGGCGGTGGATGCTTGGGCGTGTCATGCCGCCCCGGAGGCCGGACCGCTGGTCAGCGACGGTGGTGGTCGCGGAGCAGGGAGCGCAGGACCACGGCGGCGACGGCCACGGAGATGGCCGTGACGGCGACGGCAGCCAGGAGCGCGGTCAGGACGACTCCGCCGACGAGGACGGCCGCGACGGTCTTCTGATCGATGGAGACCGACGGGAGCGCGGGACGCCGAGCTGGGGCCGGGTCGGTGGGCGCGTGGGTGTGGGTGGGCTGCGGGGTGGGGTTGTCCGGGTACTTGGGCAAGAACACGGCTGCGATCTCCTGTCTACTCGTCTAGATGTGTTGGCCGTTTATGACGGTCACGCCGGACCGCATGCCGGACTCGATGACGGGGGCGAGGAAGGTGTGCGAGAGCCAGAAGCCGAAGAGGGCGATGAGCACGACGATCCAGGTACGGACGCCGAGGTACTTGACGGCCGCCCAGGCGAAGAAGCCGAGGACGACGACGAGGGGGAGGTTGAGGGTCACGGGGTGCAGGGTCCTTTCAGCGGACGGGGCAGCGGTGGGTGCGGGCGGCCAGTTCGGCGGCGGCGCGGCTGTCGTAGTCGGCGGAGAAGTTGCAGCGCGGGGCGGTGCAGGCGGCGGTGTGCTTCTCGCGGCCGCGGTGGTCGTAGGCGGTGCCGACCTGGACGGGGCCGATGCGGGTGACGTTGCGGAAGCGGCGGTTCGCGGGCATCGGGCTTCCTTTCAGAGGTGGGCGGCGATTGCTTCTGCCATGGGTGCCGGGACGCCGAGGCGGGCCCGGAGGGTCGGGGTGTCGATCGGGGAACCGGTGCGGGTGCGGTGCTCGGTGGCGACCTTGCGGGCGTGGTCGATGAGGGCGGCCGGGACCGGGACGGGCGGGGGCTCCTGGGGTGCCTCAATGGCGGGCAGGTCAGGGGCGGGCGGCTCAGGTGTGGGTTCGGGGTCGTCCACCTGGTCCTCGATGACTTCGGCGGCCGGGGCCGTCTGGGGTGTCGAGTGGGCGAGGAGGGTGCCGCCGAGGAAGG
Organism: Streptomyces sp. NPDC049687; assembly: GCF_044465285.1. Classification (NCBI taxonomy): domain Bacteria; kingdom Bacillati; phylum Actinomycetota; class Actinomycetes; order Kitasatosporales; family Streptomycetaceae; genus Streptomyces; species Streptomyces sp. NPDC049687. The sequence goes on along the minus strand of NZ_JBITLN010000003.1, from coordinate 655,135 downwards.
CGACGGCGGGCCAGCCTGCGACGAGGATGCGGAGCCAGGCCGGTACGTCGGCGAGGTCGAGGAGGCCGGCGGTGGCGACGTTCGCGCCGAGGGAGGCGGTGATGGCGATGACGAACCAGCACCAGGCCGCCGTCTTTCCTGTGCCGGAGCGCAGTCGACGCCAGGCGGCGACGAGCAGCAGGTCAACCGAGACGGGGTAGGCCCAGGCTTTCCAGCCGTCTTGTCCGGCGGCCATTGCGATGTCGTGGATGTGGGCGAAGGACAGCGCGGCGGCGATGAGCGCCTGTACGAGCACCGCGTCGAGGCGGGCCAGTTGGGCGCGCATGATGGCGGCTCCTTCCGGTTGGTGGCATGGGAGGGGTAGGGACGTGGCGCGAGGTGGTCACGCCGACCGGGGAGGGCAGGGGTGTCAGTCGGTCAAGGGGCGCGGCTGGACGGCCGGAACGGGGGCCTCAACGGTCCGTACGGGTATGGCGGGCCGGAAGGGCTTCAGCGCGGACAGGTCGGGCACCAGGTGGGCCGTCTCCTGGCAGATGTCGGCGGCGTCGCCGAGGGAAAGGTACGGGGTGCGGATGCGGGACCAGCCGCCGGAGGTGTCCCCTGCGACCGCGAGGCCGGGCAGCTCAGGGGCGATGGCGCAGGCGGCCAAGACCGCTTCCGGGGCGATGTCGCCCAAGGCCATCTTGGCGGAGGCTTCGTCGTTGACGCGGTGGCAGACGCGGCCGGTGAGCTGGGCCCGGAGCATGGTGGCGCCCTTGCCGAGTTCGGCGCCGAAGCGCTGCCCGCAGACTTCGAGGTAGATGCCGGCCGCGCGACCGAGCTGAGCGAGGCGGATGAGCTGAGTGACCATCTCGTCGCGCCGTTCCTCGTCCTTCTTCGTTGCCACGAGGAAGAGTTCGGCCACCTCGTCCACGAACAGGACGACGGGCACGGGCCGCTCGCTCTCGGGCAGGCCCCAGATGTCCGAGGTGATCTCCTCGTCCGGGGTGCTGGGGGCGATGCCCTGCCGGGCTTTGATCAGGTCGTATCGGTCCTCCATCTCTTTGACCAGCACCGGCAGCAGCTCCGCGACTTCATCCGGCTCCGTGGCGAGGGCGGACAGGCGCGGGGCGAACGGGGTCAGCTCGACACCGCGCTTGCAGTCGAAGCCGACCAGGGCGACGTTCTGACGGGCGAGCCCGGAAACGAGATGCCGCAGGTACATGGACTTCCCCGACAGCGTCGCGCCGAGGGTGAGTTGGTGAGGCACGGCCCGATAGTCGCGTACGAAGGGCATGGCGTCCTCCCGCAGCGCGACCGGCACCTTGAGGAGCCCGGCATCGGTCTTGCGAGGCATCCGCACCTTGCGCAGGACGTCGAAGCCGACGAGCCGCAGTTCGACGACACCAGGTTTGACGGTGGTGACGTAGACGGCGTGGACGCCCCAGGCGTGCCGCAGCCGTTCGGCCGATGCGGCGAAGTCGGCGGGTTCCTGTCCCGGAGCGAGGCGGAGCCGCAGCCGCAGCCCGGTTGAGGTGGGCCGGATGATGCCCCGCCGGGGCGGTACGGGTCGTACCTCGCGTCGGGTGGTGGCCTTGACCGCGAGGACGCGCAGTCGAGACGGGGCCACGGTCAGGCCGCAGGCTTCCATGACCGAGGCGTACGAGCTGAGCAGCCGGACGGTGGATATCGGACCGCCGACCGCCGACCAGTACAGGGCCGGGTGGTTGGCCCGGGTGTAGGCGGCCCCACCGCCGAGCGCGGCGAGGGGACCACCCACCTCCAGGAGCGTCGTCAGGTCGGTCATCAGGCCGTGGCCCCCATGGCGGCCGGGAAGGCGGCCGGGGTGACGGCAGCGGCGCGGAAGGCGATGCCGTGACGCTGCTGCCCGTTGAAAACGGACTCCCACGGCCGGGCGACGAGGCCCGGCAGCGAGACCGGAGCACCGAGGTTCAGCCCCTCGGAGACACCGCCCTCAGGGACGGTGACCTTGATCAGCGATGACTCCCCGTCCTCGATGTAGACGACGCCGATAGTCATCAGCGCCTCACCGCTCACGGCGTCCTTGGCGATCTCGCCGGTCTGCCGGTCGCGGACCTTCGGCTCGGGGGCCTCCGTCAGCAGGATCGTCGCGGCGGAGGTCTCAACACGGATGCTACGCAAGGCTGCGTTCCCATCTACTCGTCTATACAAGATGCGATCTGAGAGCCCGATCTCTCGGGCTCACGACGATTACCTTGCCACACAACTTGCCCACTCGTCTATACGAGTATGCCTGTTGGGGTGTACGAGTTCGGAGAAGCGTCCCCCGGGCCCCACCACCCCTCACCCACTCACGTGGCCGGGAGCTGGTACGACAGCACGTACGCATCCGCCGCCATGACCGTGTCGCAGACCTCCACAGGCCGCCCCTCCGTGTCGAAGGCGGTCCGGATCAGGTGAATGACGGGCACGCCGGCCGCCAGGTGGAGCGTCTTGACCTCGGCGGGCGAGGGCATCCGGGCGCGAATCTCCTCTTCGAAGCGGTCGAGGCGGTGGCCCAGCTCTTCGAGACGGGCGTAGATGCCGCCGGGGCCGGGGTTGGGTTCGGCGATCTGCGTTCCGCGTGCGATGTCGAGCGGCAGGTAGGAGGTCGCGAACTCGACCGGCCGCCCGTCGAGGAGGTACCGGCGCCGCCGGGCGAGGACCCGCCGCACGGACCCGAGCCGGGTGGAGACGTCCTGACTGGCCTTTTCTTCCTTCACCTCAAGACTGTCGACCTGTGGGTGACTGCCAGCCGCGTCCGCCTCCACGATGAACGCGGACTTCCCCTGTTCACGGTGCCGTCGGGCGAACCGGTCGGACGCGAGGCGCCGCACGGGCGGGCGTGGTCGGACGAAGACGCCCTTGCCGTGCTCGGCGTGCACCAGGCCCTCGCCCTGGAGGACGGAGAAGGAGTTGCGGACGGTCATCCGGGATACCCCGTAGTGGTCCACCAGCTCAGCCTCTGAAGGCAGCTTTTCGCCCTCCCGGAACCGTCCACGGTCGATGGCTTCGCGCAGTTGGTCGGCGATCTGCCGGAAGACCGCACGATCGCTCGTGGGGTCGAGATCACCGAGGAGGCCCGAAGGAAGAGAAGGGCTCACGTGTACTCCTTTAGATATCTAGACGAGCTGGCGAGTGTTGTTGCTACGGTGGAGAGCCTAGCCATCCGAGAGGGCCGAGGAACGTGAGCACAGAACGCCCGCACTCCGTGAGCGTGGCCGGGGTCGTCGTCGACGACCAGGGCCGGGCCCTCCTGATCCAGCGCCGGGACAACGGCAAGTGGGAGCCTCCGGGCGGTGTCCTCGAACGCGAGGAGACCATCCCCGAAGCCCTCCAGCGCGAGGTCCTCGAAGAGACCGGCGTCAAAATCGCCCTTCCCGCGACCCTCACCGGCGTCTACAAGAACATGACGGGCCTGATCGTCTCGCTGGTCTTCCGCTGCGAGGCGGCCGACGGCACGCTCACGACCGGCGACGAGACCCGCGCACTGCGCTGGGTGACCCGTGAAGAAGTCTCCGAACTCGCCGACGAGGCGTACGCGATCCGCGTCACCGACGCTTTGGACGCGGCGTCCCCGCCGGCCATCCGCGCCCACGACGGCGTGAAACTCGTCTAGCCCGAACCCGCTGCACATGGCGGCCTACCAGCATGAAGGAACTTGTATGCACGAGTATACGAGTACAGCGCGAGTCTGGGGACTGTCTTGCCCAGGTTTCCCGGAAGAGGTCAGCCGGGCCCGCCGCTGGACCCGTGACATCCTGCGCGGCTCCCCTTTCGCCGAAGACGCCGAGCTGATCGTGAGCGAGCTGAGCGCGAACGCGATCCTCCACACGGCCAGCGGCCGGGACCAGGGCAGCTTTCACCTGGCCCTCGCGGTATCTGCCCAGGTGGTCGCGGTATCGGTGACGGACGACGGAGGCACGGGCACGGCCCCGAAGATCGAGCACCAGGACCACGACGCAGAGGGCGGCCGCGGACTCGGCATGGTCAGCTCGATCGCTCACCGGGTCGTCGTCCAAGACAGCGAGGCCGGCCACACGGTCACCGCGGAGCTCTTCACGAACGTACGACGAGGAGGGCACCTGTGCTGAGGACGACGACCGGCCCCGGTTTCTGGTGCGAGTGCTGGACACAGAACCTGGATGGGCGACAAGCACCGGCGCTCTTTGGGTCCTACGACGCGTACTCCGCTGTGGAGGCGAACAACTGGGTGGCGACGATCCTCCGCACCATTTCGCCGGCACTCGATGCAGCGGCCAGCGCGGAAGCATGGGAACGGCTCTACGACCACCGTATCGACACCCGTCGAGCACTCCTCCGCCGTGAACCCTGGACCGTGTCCATCGCACACGTCAGCACGCGCATCACCTGGACGGTCCGACCAGTGCTCTTCCTGCCGCTCGCCTACCGCCAGAGCGCAGAACTCCCCCTGTGTGCCTACGCCTTCAAACCCTCATAACCTGAGCGGCTGTCAAACATTTGCCGGGACCGGATAAGGCCTCAGACACCCGACTGCGTTACAACTTTCTCTACTGGTTCAAGCACCCGTCGTCGCTTCGCTCCTCCGGGCGGGCGGGGGCCGCCGTCCGCGCCCGCGCTCATGTCTCCGCCCCGCTCGGCACGGCCGACGACCCCCGCCCGCCCAAGAAGCAGGCACACAAGAGCGTGAGGTCAGAACACGTTGTGGCTGGGGCGGTCGGCTCCACGACTTTAGCCAGCCACTTTGGCGCGAGCCTCTAAGATCATGGCCCCAACGTCGTGCTTTACCGGGCAGGTCCACAGACTGCCCGACGCGCCGGAAGCTTACGGGGCCATGATCACTCGCGCCAAAGCAGCTCCCGGCCAAAGTCGCTCCGCCGACCTCGTAGTCACACCTCGGCGAAGACCGGCTGCGAAAACCAGGTGAACTGGGCCAGCGCGTAGCACCTACTGGCCTGTTCGCCCTCCCCAACCAGGTGGTGGAAGATGACCCAGACTCGTCACGAGAAGCCCGTGAACAGCATCCGAATCGTCTCGCCATACAACGGCGACTTCGCACTCGTGGCGCACATCTCCTGGTCGGAGGGCGACCCAAGTCTCTACATCCGGCCGTACTTTGAAGAGGGCTGGAAGGCCAGAGCAGTCATATTCGATGCTCCGCCGAACGCTTCCACCACCGTGACACAGCAGTATCAGTGCGAAGTCGATCCGGGTGAAGCCAAGCTCTCTTTGCACTACTCCGGCCAATGCCACGTGTACTACGGCAAGGGAAAGACGAATCGAACTCCGCCGGTCTACGGTCCCAAGCTGAACGATGCAGCAGGCGGGCACATCGCCAGCATCAACTGTTTCGACCTCCACGGCCTGCCCCTGCTGGGAGGGCCGCCGCGTCAAACCGGACCGGAGCTGGACGTGGTTGCGCCCGCACCTGGGCAAGGCACAGCGCAGCTGAAGGTCTCCTTGCATGCGAGTTCGGACGAGCAAGCCATGCAGAACTTTCCGCTGTGGTTGACCTTGAAGCGACCGGTGATGCCCGACCCTTTGTACGTTGCGCTCCAGTCAAGATCGGAGCAGGGGCCGATGAAGCCGATTCGCGGGGTGCAGGTGGTGGGTGGGTGGGGCCCGGGCGCCCAGCACGATGCCCCGATTCGGACTCTGGCTCTCTGGACAGGACCGGATAACCCGGAAGCGCCGTACGAACCCGCCGAGTGATCGTTCCCCAGGCCGTCCGGCGCCTTCGACGCCAACCCAACGACGATCGCTGCCGCGACGGTTTTCAAGATCGAATACGGCTGACTGGCCCCTGAGATTCCATCGACTCACCGACGCCCTGCGCGGGTAACTGCGCGGCAACACAGTTGAATTGGCCACGGATACTCAAGGTGCGAGCTGAGCGTTTCACTCGTACTGTCGACGTGACGGGATAGTCGGAATCACTGTTCGCAGGTGAGCACTATGGCTTCAGTGACCTATGGGGGTCGGGACCAACGGCAACCTTGGACCCGTGTAATCGTGTGGTCCTTGGGGGTCACCGTACTGTCACTGATTGTTGTCTGTTGGTCGCTGATCACCGGCGACGGCGACAAGACGGCGTCCCGTATCTTTGGAGGAGTAGAGTTCCTATTGGCCGGGATCGTGATCATGATCGGTGGAGGCGTAGATCTTCTGACAAGCGAGGTTCATCGTCGCCCTCATGCTCGCGCGATCACGTTGGGCGCGGTATTGGTGCTGGGAATTCCATGCATCGGTTTCAGTGAACGGCTGAGCGCTCTTGGTGATCAAACCCCGTCCGCCACTTACGTGGGCATAACCATTGGGCTATTCGTTGCTGTCGTTTCTTGTGGTACTTATTCAGTCTGGCTAGCTGCAGGTGGGTAGATCATGTCGCTTACGCTGATCGTCATATTCGCTGGAGCGGGAACTCTCCTGCTTGGCGTCGGGGTGTTCGTGGGATGGCGCGAAGGGCGCCAGATGAGCGCCGTCGCACACGGGGCGACAGCGCTACTACAGCAGGTAGCTGTCAGTCCGCCCGTTCATACAGCTGGCATGGGCTCTACGGGAGAAGCCCGGTCCACCGTGGCGGCAGCCCGGGAACGGACGACCCTCGCGAATACCCGTCGCACGCGCCAGCCCGTGGGCATCTACAAGGGCCGTTTCGGCGGTGGGCCGAAGCGCCGTTAGCTCACGACGCCGCCTGAGGGTGAGGCACACCCGCCGGGTGCCGGGGCGCGCCATCGACCGATTGATCAGGTGGGCAACCGGTGGCTTCAAGAAAGTAGATCTGTCAAGTCTGCTCGTGGCGACTGACACCAATAGCTGACACCAACAGCCCCGGACAGCGGCGGTCAGCGCCGAACCTCCGCGACCGATCAGCCGAGGGGCACGGCCGGTTGACCAACGTCGCCGACACCCCATGACCGACCTGATAAGGATGAGGCCACAGGTTCAAATCCTGTTAGCCCCACCAGCGAGAAGACCCCCGGACCATCGGTCCGGGGGTCTTTTGGCACGTGTGCGGTCCGAGGTCGGCCAGATGTAGGGCAGGTCGTCCGGTACGTCGGGGAAGAGCGGGGTGTAGGTGGCCGGGTCCTTGCGGAGGAGGGCCGATCGGTGGCTGCGGTGGAAGGGGGCGTCGCCGAGCCAGGGCGGCAGGTCGTCGGCGTTCGCCAGGGACGCCTGGTCGCGGACCGGGGCGCCGGGGCGGAAGGCTCGCAGATCGGCGACGAGGGTGGCCGCGCAGGTGTCCCGGTGGCCCAGCTCACGCCACACCGTGCAGATCTCCAGGCCGTAGCGGACCAGCGCTTCCTCGTAGCCGGCCCACATGCGTACCGCCGGATGACGGCGCCATCCGTACCCCGGGACGATGAGTCCGCGAAGGACCTGCAGGGCCTCGACCCGCTGTTTGCCGAGTCGGCGAGGGTCCAGGGCCTGCGCGGAGGCCCTGAAGTCGGGATAGGGCAGGAAGGTCTGCATGCTGTCGTTCCTGTGGCGCGCGTGGGGCTCGGCGGGAGCGGCTCCCGTACGTGAGTACGCGAGTACCACGTTTCCGCGTGCACCCCACACCCTGTTGAATGGACAAGTTAATAAAATGAGGCATTTTGGGTGAAATGGGGTGTTCTTTCTGGGATGGGGCACTCCCAGCTATAGGCAGCGCCTCACGAACGGGAGAACCCCATGATCATCAAGAAGATGCACGAGATGGGCGTCCGCAGCGAGCACGCCTACATCGCCGCCTTCACCTCGATCGGCCTCACCGTCGCCGCGTGGATGACGAGCCTCAAAGTCGAACCCGGCACCGGGCTCGACCGCGCCGACCGGTGGGGACTGTTCGTGGGTGAATGGGCTCCCACTTTCTTCGGCCTCGGCCTCGCCCTGTCCCACTACGAGCAGCAGGACGGCACCCTCACGGCCAGCGTCCACGAGTTCAGGCAGCGCCAGGAAGCCAGCTGAGAAGGCGGCCCGGGCAGGAAAAGGCCCGGTCGCTGGCGACGGGGGATGCACCAGCGACCGGGCTTGGGCCAAGGCTAACAAGGGTGATTGATCAGTGGGGGGCGACTGGTCGGGCGGAGTAGGGAGTTGTGATCGGGATCACTCCGAGACTAGGTGGTGCACGGAGGATCGTACGAGAGGCGGGGGAGGTACTCGTTCCACTTCTGCGGGGTGAGGACGTTCTGGGTGGTGGAGCAGATGTGGGTGATCGCCTGGTCGACGTCGAGGTTCCACAGGCGGACGGTGTCGGCGCCGCTGGAGACGCCCAGCATGCGGGTGTGGGGGCTGAAGGAGAGGAAATTGCCGGTCTTGGCGTTGGGGCTCATCGACTGGCCGATGGGGGAGGCGTCGGAGGGGACGCCGACGTTCCACAGGCGGACCGTGTTGTCGTTGCCGCCGGAGGCCAGTGTCCTGCCGTCCTCGTTGAACGTCAGGGAGACCACCGCCTCGGTGTGACCGGTGAGGGGGGAGCCGAGGGGGGTGGCCCCGGCGGGGTCGGTGATGTCCCAGAGGCGGACCGTGTCGTCGTCGCTGCCCGACGCCAGCGTCTTGCCGTCGGGGCTGTAGGCGAGTGCGTTGACCGGCCCCAGGTGGCCCTTGAGGGGACTGCCCAGGCGGGTCGTACGGCTCGGGTCGGTCACGTTCCACAGGCGGATGGTGCCGTCGGCGCTGCCGGACGCCAGCGTCTTGCCGCCGGGGCTGAAGACGAGGGAGTTGACATAGCCCTTGTGGCCCGTGAGGGGGGTGCCGTACGGGGTGACGCGGGAGGGGTCGCCCACGTTCCACAGCTGGATGGTGCGGTCGTTGTAGCCGGTCGCCAGGATGCGTCCGTCCGGGCTGTAGGCGAGCGCGTCGGGGCCGGTGAAGCGGGTGCGCAGGGTGATCGGCGGGCCGTGGGAGACCGGACGGGACGGGTCGGTGACGTTCCACAGGTGGACCGCCCGGTTGCCGGTCAGTACCGCGAGGGTGCGGCCGTCGGGGGAGAAGACCAGGGAACGGTAGCCGCCGTCAGCGGCCATGAACGGTTCGCCCAGCGGTTCGGGCCGGTCGGGGGTCTGGACGTTCCACAGGCGGACCCGGCCGTCGCGGGCGGCCGTGGCGAGCAGCCGGCCGTCCGGGCGGAACGCCCCGGTGCGGCCGATCATGTCCGAGGTGGGGACCGACCACAGGCGGACCTTGTTGTCGCCGCTGCCGGTGGCGAGGGTGGTGCCGTCGGGGCTGAAGCCCAGCGCGTACATCTCGCCGCTGCTGCCCGCGAGGGGCTCGCCGACCTGTGACGGGTACGCCGGGTCGCTGACGTTCCACAGGATCGCCGTGCTGTCGGCGCTGGCGGCGGCGAGCATCGAGCCGTCGGCGTTGAACGACACCGACCAGACCGGGCCGGTGTGGCCGGTGAGCGGGGCGCCGAGGGCGGCCGCGTGCCCGGGGTCGGTCACGTTCCACAGACGTACGGTGTCGTCCGCGCTGCCGGAGGCCAGCGTCCTGCCGTCGGGGCTGAAGGCGAGGGAGTGGACGGTGCCGTCGTGGCCCGTGAGCGGGGCGCCGACCCGGACCGGATGCCGCGGGTCGGCCGTGTTCCAGAGGCGGACCGTGTTGTCGTCGCCGCCGGAGGCCAGCGTCCTGCCGTCGGGGCTGAAGGCCACGGACCGTACGGCGGCGCTGTGTCCGGTGAGGGTGGCCAGGGCCCCGGGGGCACTGGGACGCGCCACGTTCCACAGGCGGACCTTGCCGTCCTCGTTGGCGGTGGCCAGGGTCCTGCCGTCCGGGCTGAAGGCGGCCAGGTAGACCGTTCCGCCGCCGCGGGCCTTCAGGGGATCGGCGAGCGCGCGGGGGGCGGCCGGGTTCCGGACGTCCCACAGGCGGACCGTGCCGTCGTCGCCCGCGCTCGCCAGCACCGTTCCGTCCGGGCTGAAGACGGCCGTGCTCACCCAGCTGGTGTGACCGGTGAGGGGCTTGCCCAGCGGCTCGGGGTGCGAGCGGTCCGCCACGTTCCACAGGCGGATCGTGCGGTCGTAGCTGGCGGTGGCCAGGGTCTTGCCGTCCGGGCTGAACGAGGTGAGATAGACGGCGCCGGTGTGTCCGAGGAGCGGGGTGGCCAGCGGGGCGTTGACGATCGAGATCAGCCGGTTGCGCGCCCCCTCGTCACCGGGGCGCAGCCGGTGGGCGACCAGGTCGAGCTGGGCGGACAGCGAGGGGTCGGCGTACTGCACCCGGTCGGCCTCGGCGACCACTTGTTCGAACACGGCGTCGTTGCGCTGCTGCCACGCGACCACCGCCGCGCCGACCGCCACTATCGCCAGCACGACCAGCGCCGACACCGCCGCCCGGCTGATCAGGACGGTGCGCCGGCGCAGCCGGACCGAGGCGGCCAGGAAGTCCACCGCGCTGCGAGTGAGGAAGGTGTCGCCGGCGGACTTGGCCCAGGTGTGGGCCTGTTCGAGGCGGGAGCCCCGGTAGAGGAGCGAGGAGTCGCGGTGGGAGCCCTCCCAGGCCCGGCCGTCCTCCTCCAGGCGCTGGCGCAGCAGATGGTCGCTGCGGTCCTCGTCGATCCACTCGCGCAGCCGCGGCCACGCGGTCAGCAGCGCCTCGTGGGTGATCTCCACGGACTCCGCGTCCAGCGTCACCAGCCGGGCGCGCACCAGCGCCTCCAGGGAGTCCTCGGTCGCGCCGGGGTCCGTCGACTCATCCGCGAGCTGACGGCGGTTGCCCCGTCTGCGGGTGGCCTGGGTGTCCTCGCCGAGCCGGACCAGCCTCAGCAGCAGCAGACGGGCGGCCGTGCGCGCGGCCGGGTCGAGGCCGGACCAGGCGCGCTCGGCGGTCGCGGCCACGGCGCCCTGGATGCCGCCGGCCGCGCGGTAGCCGGCCAGGGTCAGCCGGCCGGCCTTGCGGCGCTGCCAGGTGGCGAGCAGGGCGTGGGAGAGCAGCGGCAGGACGCCGGCGTCGTGGGCGCCGCGCGGGCCGTCGGCGCTGACCTCCCGCACGATCAGCTCCGCGAGACCGGGCTCGAGTTCCAGACCGACGGCCTTGGCGGGACCGGTGACCGCCTCGCGCAGCTCCGCCGTGGTCAGCGGGCCGAGGACCATGTGCCGGTGCTGGAGGGCGTCGGCCAGTTCGGGGTGGGCGAGGCACTGCTCGTAGAAGTCGGCGCGGACACCGAGGACGACGAGCACGGGGGCCCGCTCCCCCGGGCCGCCGGGGGTGGCGGCGGCGTGCAGCAGCTGCACGAAGGCGCGGCGGCCGGCCTCGTCGGCGCAGAGGGTGAAGGTCTCCTCGAACTGGTCCACGATGACGACGGCCTGCGCGGGTCCGGGCGTCTCACGGCGTGCCCAGGCGCTGACGGCCTCCCGCACGGCGTGAGTGAACTCGGGCGACCCCGGGCCGGGGTGGTCGGAGGTTCTCTTCGTGAGGGGTGCGAGCTCGGGAATCCGGTCGGCCAGCTCACCGAGCGGATCGGCGCCCGGCACCAGATGGAGCACGTCCCGTGGTGGGTCGTCCTCGTCACCGAGCGCGCCCGCGCGCAGCGCGGGCACCAGGCCGGCGCTCAGCAGGGAGGACTTGCCCGCGCCCGAGGCGCCCACCAGCATCACCGGGCCGCCCGTGCGCCGGGCCGCGCGCAACTGGGCGACCAGGGCGTCGGTGCTGCGCTCCCGGCCGAAGAACCAGCGGGCGTCCTGCTGACGGTAGGAGGCCAGGCCCCGGTAGGGGCACACGCTCCCGGGGACGGCGGCGGCCTCTGCCGGGGACTGGTCCTTCTCGGTCTCCTCGGCGGGCGCGGCGGCCTCCCCGGCCGCGACCGGGTCGGCCAGGGCGCGCTCCCAGAGGCGCTGCCACTGGGTCATGTCGTAGAGGCCGGGGGAGACCGGGGCGGGCCTGGCACGCCGGGCGTCGGGTATCAGGACGTGCAGGACGGCGGCGAGGGCGGCGAACTGGGCGGGCACGTTCCTGGCCCGGCGCCAGTCGCTGATCCGCTGGGCGGACACCCGGACCGGACGCCCCCGCTCGTCGACCCGCTGCAGTCGGACGACCGCCTCGGAGACGCGCTTGAGCGGCGGGTTGCCGGCCTCCTTGTACAGCAGCGCGAGGCGTTCCGCGAAGGCTGTGCGTGCCCCTGAGTCGAAACTCAAGGTCTCCACCCCTTACTTCCCCCACACCGTGAATCCGGACCGGAAAACTCACTCTATATGGCTGACCTGCGGTAACGCCGTAGACCGGATGTCGGGCCCCTCCTCGCGGCGAGCCGCAACTGGCAGGATCCCAGGGCGTGGCCCGACGTCACCCGCACCGTTCGGCAGCGGTCCGCACGAGGGGAGGGACCGGTGCCGAACGGTGTGGCGTGCGCGATGGTGTGTGCAGTGCGCACCGGTCACTTTCCGCTCCTCGGCTCCCGAACCGGGTTGAGCTACCCCGGGCCGGCGGCCCTCACGCTCTGATCCACTTTCGGGGCCACTTCCCGATCATCTTTGGCTGAGACTCGAGCCCCCCGTGCGCATGCCGCGCGGACGACCACGTCGTCGAGCCGCCGGCCACGAGCGGATCAAGGACATGGGGCGGGATCCTCCGCCCGGATGAACTTCCGGTCCCATCGCTGATGTCGTGGGCCCTTGAACTTCCGGTTCATCGCTCATGCCGTGGCCCTCGGCGGCCTTCCGCGGGGGCTGAAGGAGCAGGCGGACAAGGCGGAGGGCCGGGCGGGGGCGGCGATCGCGCCGGTACAGGAGTGCCTCGCGCTCTGGTTAGCTGACGGTCCGTCAGCTATGGTCGCCCTGCCGTGTGGCCACGGAAGGGAAGGTGAGCGCCATGGAGACCCGACAGACCCGTCCCCAGAGCCCGCAGCCGCCGGGGGCTCCCCGCTGGGTCGCGATGTTCTACGACCCCCTCTCGGCGTCCTGGCGGATCGCCGCCGAATCGCCCGACCGCGGCCCCGTGCTGTACGCGATGGGCGAGATGACGCAGGTCAAACGGGCGCGGGGCGAGGAGGCGACGGTTGCCCTGTGGGGCCCGAAGGACGGGGAGTGGCACCGCTACGACTCCTCCCCCGCTCCCGTGCCCGACACCCCGGAGCCCACCCCGGCCCCCGCCCGTCCCGCCGGGCCGACGAAACTCGCCGAACGCATGGAGGATCGCCGGCACCAGGTCCTCATGGCGGGCCTGAGCAAGGCCGGCCTCTACGACCTCACACCGGACGACGTGACGGCCGTACAGGCCCTCGTGGACCGGGCGGACGAGACGACCCTGCGCAGGGTCGCCCACTGGATGGCCGTAGCCGCGGGTCAGCCCGCGGCCGGGTAGTTCCAGCGGAAGGAGGCCAGAGACCGCGCCCTGGCCTCCACGACCGCCATCCGCGCCTCCCGCTCGGCGGGGTCGACGTGCGAGGCCTGGCCCGTGGCCTGCCCCTGCCACTTGCGGTACAGCAGGCCCACCTCCGGGGTGAACCAGCCGCGGCTCACCGCGTTCAGCGCGAGCAGCAGACCGGTGTCCTCGGACGCGGGCAGCGCCATCCAGCCGCCGAGGGCCGTCAGCAGCTCCCGGCGGACGAACAGGGACGCCGGGTGGATCTGGGCGAGGTAGCCGTTGGCCGCCCAGTGGTCGAGCACGGCTCCCCGCTCGATCGGCCCGCCCTCGGGATCGCCCGGGAAGCCGACGGTGGAGCCGTCGGGGAGCAGGTCCAGGACCCGGGAGGTCGCCCAGCCGAGACCGGGCTCGTCCTCGAGGGCGGCCAGGTCACGGGCGAGGGCGCCGGGCGTGAGCCGGTCGTCGGCGTCCAGGACCTTCACGTACGCGCCCCCGGAGTGCGCCAGCGCGATGGTCCGGGCGACTCCCGGCCCGCCGGGGCGTCCCTGGCGGAAGGTGACCCGGGCGTCGTCGGGGACGTGGGGGACGACGGCGTCCGTGGTGCCGTCCTCCTGGATCACCCAGTGCCACTCCCACCCCTCGGGCAGCTCCTGTGCGCGTAAGGAGCTCCAGGCCTCCGGCAGATACCGGGCCGAGGGGGCGTGCACAGCGGTGACGACGAGGATGCGCCGGTTCACTGCGGCGTTCACCACCTTTCCGACTCACCACCTTTCCAGGCGGGTGGTGAACAGCAGTTCCGTACGGTCGGCGGGCAGCGTCACGTCGGCGATGTTCACCACGCGGTCATTGATGTCGTACGACGTCTTGCGCAGCAGGATCACCGGCGCGCCGGACGCAAGGGCCAGGTCCCGGGCCTCGGCTGGGGTGGGTGTGCGGGCGGTGAGGCGTTCCTCCACGCGGTCCAGCTCGATGCCGACGGTGTGCAGCTGGCTCTGGGTTCCGCCGGGCCACGGCTCGTTCGTCTCGTCCAGCAGCTCGGGGTTGGCGGCGATCATCTCGCGGACGAGATAGGAGACGACGAGCGAGAAGGGCGCGTTCTCGGCGCCGTACCGGGTCCGGTAGCGGCGCTCCAGGAGCACGGTGCCGGCCGGGACACCGAAGGCCTCCGCCAGCGGACAGGGCGCGGCAAGCTCGCGGTACTCCGCGTGAAAGACCAGGTCGGCGGGGTGCAGACCGGTGTCGTGCTCGGTCGCTCCGCTCATGGCACGCACCGCCCCGGGCGCACGGGCCCGGTCCTTCTCCCACTGGTGCCGTCCGTTGTCGCGGACGACGGGGGTCCGATCGCAGTCCTGGGGCACCGCCTCAGGTTATGCGCCGGCGGGTGCTCGCACCGTGCGGTGGCGGGCGCGCGCGGCGAAGGCCCGGTCGCTCCGAGGAGTCGCCGGGCCTGCATCGTGCGGGCTGTGCGCAAGTCGCCGTTACGTCGTGTGCTGCGGGGTGGGATGGTCCGTCCGGGTCTCAGCGCTGCAGCGGGATGGAGGGTTCGGCCGGTTCCGCGAGGTCACAGGGGAGGGTGGAGTGCTCGGCCGCTTCCGCTTCCGCTTCGCTGAGGGGACGGTGGCGGCAGCTGGGGGACTTGCCGTGGGCCTCGGCCCGGATCCGCTGTTTCATCGTGGGGGGCAGGGACCGCGCGTGGAACCAGTCCCACGGGGAGGCCGATGGCCGGGTCGTGGTCGGTGGGATGCCGGTGGTGGCGGCGGGGCGCTCGCTTCCGGAGGCCTCGCTTCCGGTGTGCGTCGGCCCGGTCTGCGTCGGTCCGGCCTGCGCCGTGGCGGTCGTCGCGGTCGAGGCGACGAAGCCGAGCGCGGTGCACAGCGCGAGGAAGGCGGTGACGAGGGCGGTCCACAGCTTCTTGACCCGGTTCTCGGACAAATCCCCTCACTTTCAGGTTGGGCGATTTGCGGACTTTCCTCATGATGTGTACGGGGGTCGCGAAGTGGGGGACCGACGCACGCGGCGTGGCGATGTTCCGATGAACACCACCCGGACGGGTGTACGGGCGACGACGGGTTACTGGGCCGCCGAAGACGGGAGTTGGGATGCCGACGCAGGTCACCGATCGATATCGGTCGGTGTGTATAGTCGGGCGCCAGAGGTCCCCTACGTCAACGAAAGACGAGGTCGCGCGGTGAAGAAGCTTCTCCTGGTCGCACTGGCCGCCATCGGCGGGCTCCTCGTGTACCGCCAGATCCAGGCGGATCGCGCCGAGCAGGATCTGTGGACGGAGGCGACTGACTCCGTGCCCACGGGTTCGTGAGTACCGACACCAGAGACTGAGATCGGTTCAGACCCCGGCCGCCGCAGCGGTCGGGGTTTTGTGTTGGGGCCCCGGGTTTCTCCGGTTGCGCGGGTGCCGGTTCGCGTATAGAGGCGGGCGTTTCGGACGCTCGTACGGATTGCGGGGGTGCAGGACCGGGCCGCGGGGCAGGATGGGCCCCGTTCGGACCAAGGCGAGGGGGCGGATTCTGATGGCCCGGCGGGCGGGGCGATCGGGGCGGGCGGCGGCTGGGCTGCGCGCCCTGGTGATGGGCGCACTTCTGTGGGGGACGCTGCCGGCGTCCGGCGCCGTCGCCGCGCCGGACGTCCCGTCGTACGCCTTCGCCGACGACGTCCGCGACGCCTCCGCGGCGACGGGTACCTCCGGGGCCGTACTCCTGGAGCCCGGAGCGACGTACAAGAGCACCCTGCCGGGCGGCGAGAAGGCCTACTACCGCCTCGCACTCGACGCCAGGTCGACCACGTACGTCGCCGTCACCGCGGTCCCCCGCCCCGGCACCACGCCCGCCGTCGGCGACGGCGTCAGCGTCTCCCTGCAGGACGCCGACGGCGGAAACTGCTCCTCCTACGACTCCGCGACGATCGGCGCCGCCAGGAGCCCGCAGCCGGTGACCGCCTGGGCCGCGCGGGAGATCCGGCAGGGAATGGGGCTGTGCCAGAAGGCCGGCACCTACTACGTGGTCGTCGAGCGGACGGACACGGGCACCGACACGAGTGACGACCCCTGGGAACTGGAGCTGGCGCCCGTCTCCGAGCCGCCGCTCATGACGGGCGGCGCCACGAGCGGGCCCGGGACATGGGACTCCGCGACCCCCGCGCCACCCGCCGGGGAGCCGGTCCCGCGCCCCGGCGGCACGGGCTTCACCGCCGCGACCGCCGTCGACCAGGGCGTCTGGCGCGACCAGATGGTCCCCGGCGAGACCGTCTTCTACAAGGTGCCCGTCGACTGGGGGCAGCAGGTGTACGCCGAGGCCGGGGTGGCCAGTGGTGGGGCGGGCAAGGACTCCGCGACGGCGTACGTGGTCGACGCGCTGGAGCTGACCCTCTACAACCCGGTGCGCGCCAAGGTCGAGGCCCGGGGCATCGGCTACGGCGGCAGCCAGAAAACGGCCTCCCTGGATCCCGTCCCGCCCGTCCGGTACGCCAACCGGTACGCCCCCGCCGATCCGGTGAACAGCCTGCGCTTCGCCGGCTCCTACTACCTCGTCGTCCACCTCGCCGCCCAGCTGGCCGACCAGTTCGGCGACGGCCCCTACGAGGTGACCCTGCGCGTCCGGCTCGGCGGAACCGCGCAGTCCGGGCCCGGGTACGCGGGGCGGCCGGTGCCGAGCGGGATCTTCGGCGCCGACGCGCAGGGCGCCGGGGCCGGGGGATCGACGGCGACCGGGGACGATCCCGTGATGAGGGCGGTCGCGGTGGCCGGCATCGGCACCGGCAGCGCGCTGCTCCTGTTCCTCGGCACCTGGACCCTCGCCGCCCGCCGCAGGGCCTCCGCTCAGATCCGCGCCAACGCCCAGAACCCCACGGCGTAACAGGCCAGCGCGAGCAGCAGCAGGGGCACCGTGACCTTCACGGGCGGCCCCGGCCGACCCTTGCGCAGGGCACGGTGGCCGCGCCGGTGCGGGGCCGGCGCCGCCGGGCCCTGGGCGGTGTAGGAGGCGGTGGAGGGATCGTCGCGGTGCTGGTGGCGGGAGGGGAGCGGGAAGTACGGCGCCGGCGTGGGTGTGGGTGTGGCGGTGACCGTCGGCAGCGGGGGTGGCAGGTGGAAGCTGCCGGTGTCCGACATCGAGGGGGTCGGCGTCGGGGTCGGCGTGGGGGGATGCGGCAAGGAGTGGGAGTCGCTCGGTACGGAGTACGGCCCGTGATGGCGGGCGGTCTGCGGTACGGCGGGGTGCGCGCCCGGGAAACCCCCGGCGTCGGCGGCCGACGGGAAGGAGCCGGTGCCGGGCCTGGCGGAAGGCGGGGACGTGGCCGGAGGGGCCGGGTGGGGAGTGCCGCCCGGGCGGCCGGGCAGGGAGCCCGTGGCCGGGCGGGCCTGATCCGGGGCCGCGCCGGGCTGTCCGGGCGGGGAATCCGTGCCCGGAGGGGCCGGGGCGGGGGGTGTGTTCGGCCGGGCGGGCAGGGACTTCCGGCTGGGCCGGGCCGCGGTGGGCGGTGTGTCCGGCTGGGCGGGCGGGCGGCCCGGGCCGGCCGAGCCGGGGTGGGCCGTCGGGGGAGGCAAGCGCGGCGGGGCGGGTGGGGTGCCGGTGACGGGGTGAGCCGGGTGGGGAGCAGGGCTCGGAGGGGCCGTACCCGCAGGGGCGGGGGTGGGTGGCGTAACCGGGTGGCCGGAGCCGGGAGTTGTGCCCGGGGGGACGGGCGCGGGTCTCGTACCGGGGCCGTCGGAACCATGAGGTGTGCCCGGCCGGCCATGTCCGGGAAGGGTGCTCGGGCGGGGTGGTTTGACGGGGCCCTCGGGGCCGAAGCCCTTGGGAAGGGGGCCGAGTTGGTCGAAGATCTCGATCAGCTCGTCGTCCGGGCCGGGCGCGGGGAGGAGTTCGGCGGCTTCCGCCAGCGCCTTGCGCGCCCCCGTCGCCGTACGGAACCGGGCCTGCGGGTCGGGCTGCAGCAGGGTGGCCACGACCTGCCAGAGCGGCTCGGGAACGCCCTTGGGAGCGCGGGGAGTTCCGTGCTCGGCGAAGTACTGGACGAGCGCCTTGGCGTTCGGTTTGGCGCCTTCGAGGAGGTACAGCGCGACCAGGCCGACGGCGAACAGGTCGGCGGGGAAGTCGGGTTCGGCGCCCATCATCTGCTCGGGGGCCAGGTAACCGGGCGTCCCCACCACGAGGTTGGTCTCGGTCAGGCGCGGCTCGCCCAGCCGCATCGCGATGCCGAAGTCGGACAGGCGAAGGCGGGGGCGGGCGGTTCCGGTGGCTTCCAGGAGCACGTTCGCGGGCTTGATGTCCCGGTGCACGACGCCGTCCCCGTGCACCGCCGCGAGCCCGGACAGGAGTTGGTCGAGCAGGGTGCAGACGAACGCGGGCGGCACTGGGCCGTAGTCACCGACTAGGTGGACGAGTGAACCGCCGGCCACCAGATCCATGGTGAACAGGACCTTGTCGTCGTCGGCTGCCCAGCTGGCGGGTGCGAGCACATGCGGGTGATCGATGCGCAGCGCCTGCTCGCGGACGAACCGCAGCAGGGAGTGGGCGTCGCTCTGCTGGAGCACCTTGGCGGCCACGTAACGGCGGCGGCGGTGGTCCCAGGCGCGCCAGACGGCGCCGACGCCTCCGCGCCCGATCGGGTCGGCCAGTTCGTACCGTCCGGCGAAGACCTCACCCATGGCAGTGCGTTGCTCCTCCCCCTCAGGTGTCCCTCCTACCCCTCGCTACCCCCCGCGACGAGCGATACGACCCCCGTGTCCCCCGGTTCCCCTGGGAAAGTCCCCCGACTCCCCCGGGTGAGCCCCCGTGCCCGCGTGTATGTCCCCCGTGCCCCCGTATGCGCGGTGTGTCCTACCGCCTGTCCTGCTGTCCGTCCCGCCGTTCAGGCCGTCCGTCCGGCGCCGAACCCCCTTCGGTGTCCGGACCGAGGGCTCAGTTCTGGTGGGACTGGTAGTGCGTGACGGCGTCCGAGGTACGGCCGGCGCCGTACACCCGGAGGAACTCTGCCAGTTCCGGGTGGCTCGGGGCGAGGGTGTCGGCGGCATCGATGATGTCGCCGGCGGCGGCCACCGAGCGCAGCAGCGACTGGATCTCGCGGACCACCCGCTTGACCGTGGGCGCTCCCGAACTGCTCGTCGTGGCGGTGGTGTTGCTGAGCACGGAGCCCCCTTGCGACTGCTTGATCTCGTCCATCCGCTCGGTCGCCTCGGCGGCGCTGACGCTGCCGTCCGCGACCTGTCCCGCCAACTCCTGGAGCAGCTGTACCCGCTGCACCACGGCCGGGTTGCCGATCTTCGCCCGCTGACCGCTCATCAGCTGGGACAGCATCGGTGCGGACAGTCCCAGTACCCCCGCGAGACGAGCCTGGTTGAGGCCAAGATCGTCGATGAGCTTACGGAAGAGCGCCCCCAGTGGCTCCCCGTACCAGTTCCGCTGAAGTTCCCGCGCTCTCGCGGTCGCTTCCTGCTGTGCGGCGTCCATTGCGTCTCCCCATCGCTTCCCCAAAACATCCACGGTTCGCTGTAGCGAACCACGTCGAGCATCTTACGGAGAGTGGTCATGGACGGGGACCCCCAATCTTTTTGCGAGATACCCCCGGTGACCCGGTACTCTGGTCTGCGACGCCCGTCGGTACGAGTTCCCGGCCGGACGTCCCTTCCGGGGCCTTAGCTCAGTTGGTAGAGCGCTGTCTTTGCATGGCAGATGTCAGGGGTTCGACTCCCCTAGGCTCCACATCCGGAAAGCCCCTCTGACCTGTGGAAACACGGGACAGGGGGGCTTTTTCGGCGAGCTGACGGGCAGCAGCGGCCGACCGGCCGGGCCCATATCGGTGCCCAGGAGGACACCGGAGCCCGGACCGCCGCACAGAGCCCGCACAGGACCGCCGTCCCCGCGAGCATGCCGAAGCCCGACCAGCCGGGGGATCACTGGCCGGGGCGGTCCGTGCGGTCCGAGAACTTGTCGGGACTCGTCCCCTCCCGGTCTCGTCCGGGGGTCGGGCCGACCGGATCGGTCGGCGTGGTCGGTGCGGTCGGCGGGCCGGCCTGGTCGGCGGTCGGTGGGGCCGGCTGCCGACGGGGCCCCCGAACCGCCTCGTGCGGTCCGGGACCTGGCCGGTGGGCGGTTGGCGGAACTCGTCGACGACACGGCCGTCCGCGCGGAAGACCACGTGGTCCGCGTACGCGGCCGGCCGCCGGGTCATGGGTGCCCGTCACGATCATCTGCCCCAATTGCCGGACGAGTTGTCCCGGTAGGGCCAGGACCGCGGCCGCCGTGCGGGTGTTGGGGTTGCCCGTCTGCCCGCCCGGGAAAATGATCTCTGGGCGGCCGGCACGCGGGCGCGGGCGAACCGTCGCTGCTGTCCCCGGGGTCTGCTGGGCCGTCAGCCAGGAGTGGGCCAGGAGCGGGCCAGGAGCGGGTCCGGGGATTCGCTCTCCTCCAGCCGCCGGCAGGGGACGGGAGGCCTCAGCGTGCCGGGCGTCCGCAGGCGCGCACGGCGAAGGGGCGGGAGACGTGGACGTCTCCCGCCCAGGTGCGCGATGTGGGCGGTGGGTCGGTCAGCCGTGGTCGTCGTCGCGCTTCGACGCCTCGTCCGCGGCCTGCTTCGCCTGCACCTCGGGGTCCAGGACGGAGGTGTCACCGCTGCCGTCCACCGAGGTCAGACCGCTCGCGGGTACCTCGGTGGCCGCCGGCGGTTCGACCAGCCAGTCGGGGTTGGCCTGCTTGTCCCACCACTTCCAGGCCGCGAAGGCGCCGCCGGCGACCACGCCGAGCACGGCGAGGGCCCTGCCGAGCCTCCCGGCACGCTCCCGCCGCCGGTGCTTGCGCGCGAGTTTCTGGATCTCCTTGGGTGTCACCTGGCCGCGCAGGGCGGCCAGCGCGGCGGCGCCACGGGCGGCGGCCTCGTCCTTCACCGGCCCGGCCACCGCCATCGCCTGGTCGATCCTCGGCCGGGAGAACTCGGCGGCCTGCCGTGAGTACTCCGCGGCCTGGCGTGCGGCCAGGCGGGCCCGGGCGGCCGCCTCGTGCGCGGCCAGGTCGACCTTCGGCGGCACATGTGTCCGGGCCTGTTCCAGCCGGGGCGCCACATGGGCGCCGTACTGGGCTCGGGCCTGGTCGGCGGCCAGCGACACCTTGGGCGCTAGGCGTACACGGGCCTCTTGGGCATATTGCGCGGCCCTCTCCTTGGCCGTGTCGGCGTAGGGCGCCACCACTTCCGCGGCGTGCAGCACGCTGTCCTTCGCCGAGCCGGTCGCGGCGCGCACGCTGTCGATGCGGGTCACGGGTTCCTCCTCCTCGGTGGCGTACGGTAATTCGACTGTCCACCCTTTTCCGGATCATGCCTCCCGGCGGCCGTTGCGGCATGTGCGGGCGTGCATACGGGTGCCGGGCTCGTGCAATAGGGGATGAATACGGGCAACAGGACCTCGTCGTCGACAATGCCACGGATCGGCGCCGCCCGCTCCCGTCCGTGCGAGGATCGGGGCATCACACGAGCACAACGGAAGGCAGATCGTGGCCGAGCAGCTCTACGCCACCCTGAGGACGACCAGGGGCGACATCGAGATCCGGCTCTTCCGGGACTTCGCCCCCAAGACGGTCGACAACTTCGTCGATCTCGCCACCGGCACGCGCGAGTGGGTGCACCCCGCCACCGGCGAGCGGTCCACGACGCCCCTCTACGACGGCACGGTCTTCCACCGGGTGATGAGCGGCTTCATGATCCAGGGCGGTGACCCGCTGGGCAACGGCACCGGGGATCCCGGCTACCAGTTCCCCGACGAGTTCCACCCGGAGCTGCGCTTCGACCGTCCGTACCTGCTGGCCATGGCCAACGCCGGCCCGGGCACCAACGGCTCCCAGTTCTTCATCACCGTCTCCCCGACGGCCTGGCTGAACCGCAAGCACACCATTTTCGGCGAGGTCGTCGACAAGGCGAGCCAGAAGGTCGTGGATGACATCGCGGCCACCGAGACCAACGCGCGCACCAACCGCCCCGTCACCGACATCGTCATCGAGTCGGTCCTGGTGGAAAGGCGCTAGCTAGGTGTATTGACCCGCAGCGTTGTTCACAGGGCTGATCGGTGGCCGGCCGCCGAGTGCGTTGTGCTGACCGGACAGGTTGGTGACGCGGCAGGAACCATTTGCCCCCCTCGTCCGTAAGTATGAGCAGGGCGGAGTGCCGCATGACGACGACCTAGGGGAGCCCATGGACCAGGCGCCAGGCAGCCGGCCGGACGACACCCACAGCGGCCTGCCCTCCTGCTACCGGCACCCCGGCCGGGAGACCGGCATCCGCTGCACCCGCTGCGAGCGGCCCATCTGCCCCGAGTGCATGGTCAGCGCCTCCGTCGGCTTCCAGTGCCCCACCTGCGTGCGCGAGGGTTCCGGCACCGGACATCCCCCGGCGGCGTCCCGGCCGCGCACCCTCGCCGGTGGCTCGGTCGCGGACGATCCCCGCCTGGTCACCAAGATCCTGATCGGCCTGTGCCTCGCCGCCTTCCTGGTCCAGCTCTCCGTCGGCGACAGCTTCACGGACAGATTCGAGCTGCTCGGCCGGGCGCGCGTCCCCGGCTTCTGGGATGTGCAGGGCATCGCTGAGGGCCAGTGGTACCGGCTGCTGACCCCGATGTTCCTGCACGGCAGCTATATCCACATCCTCTTCAACATGCTCAGCCTCTGGTGGCTCGGCGGCCCCCTCGAACAGGCCCTCGGCCGCGCCCGCTATCTGGCGCTCTACTTCGTCTCCGGTCTGGCGGGCAGCGCGCTGACCTACCTCCTCGCCGAACCGAACCAGCCGTCCCTCGGCGCCTCCGGCGCCATCTTCGGCCTCTTCGGCGCCACCGCCGTCCTGATGCGCCGGATGCGCTACGACATGCGGCCGATCATCGTCCTGCTGGTGATCAACCTGATCTTCACCTTCGGGTGGAGCGGCATCGCCTGGGAGGCCCACATCGGCGGCCTGGTGGCGGGTGTGATCCTCGGATACGGCATGGTCCACGCCCCCCGCGGACACCGCGCCCTGGTCCAGTACGGGACCTGTGCGCTGGTGCTGGTGGCCGTGGTCGTGTTGACCCTCCTGAGGACCGCCCAGCTCACCTGAGCGCGCTGTTGTCCACAGTGGGTGGCGAATCTTGTGCACAACGTGCGGGGACATCGAAGCCCCCTGTGCTGGGCCTGCGTTTGTGCAGGTCAGACAGGGGGCAAACGAGTTTTCGAAGGGTGGTGACTGCCGGTAGTTACGTCATACCGGTGTCAACCTCCAGCGAGTTATCCACAGATCGTCGTTTCTTTTCCCCACTCTGTGGAAAGTGACCTCGGGCCTGTGGATAACTCAGCGAACAGCCCTGGGGAGAGCCGCTACTTCCACTGCGTGGAGACGCCGAACCCGGCCGCGATGAACCCGAAGCCGACGACGATGTTCCAGTTGTCCAGCTTGTCGATGGGCAGCGAACCGTCGGTCACGTAGAAGACGACGATCCAGGCCAGCCCGATCAGGAACATGGCCAGCATCACGGGCGCGACCCAGGCACGGTTGGTCAGCTTGATCGCGGTCGCCTGCTTCGCCGGCGGCGGCGTGTAGTCGGCCTTCTTGCGGATACGTGACTTCGGCACGAGGGTCTCTCCTGTCGATGCGCTGCGTGGCCGCGCAGGTACTGGGTCGGGCTCGGGGGATACGTACTAGGGGACTGAGGGACTCCCCCGGGCGTCCGTTAGCGTAGTGCTTCTACGGCGCCGAAGGAGATAAGGGTACGTTGAGCAATTCTGCCGACTCCCCCGGGACGGGTACAACGCCCCGTTTCCGTCCCCGCTGGCGTCCCGTGCGCGCACTCACCGCGGGTGTCTTCGCCCTCGCCGGACTCCTCTTCATCACCAGCTTCAACACGGCCAAGGGCACCAACATCCGCACCGACGCCTCCCTGCTGAAGCTCTCCGACCTCATCCAGGAGCACAGCCGCAAGAACGGCGAGCTCGACGAGTCCAACGCGAGTCTGCGCGCCGACGTGGAGGCGCTCGCCGAGGCCGACGACGGCAGCTCGAGCGCGGACGACGAGAAGCTCGCCGGCCTGGAGAAGAACGCGGGCACCCAGAAGCTCAAGGGCAAGGCCGTCACCGTCACCCTCAACGACGCTCCGCCGAACGCCACGGCCAAGCTCCCCGGCTACCCCGCCCCGCAGCCCGACTACCTCGTCATCCACCAGCAGGACCTCCAGGCCGTGGTGAACGCCCTGTGGAAGGGCGGCGCCGAGGGCATCAAGGTCATGGACCAGCGGCTGATCTCCACCAGCGCCGTGCGCTGCGTCGGCAACACCCTGATCCTCCAGGGCCGCGTCTACTCACCGCCGTACAAGATCCAGGCGGTCGGGGACCCGGAGAAGCTCCAGAAGGCGCTCGCGGACTCGCCGGCGATCCAGAACTACATGGTCTACGTGAACGTCTACGGCCTCGGCTGGAAAGTCACCGAGGACGGGACGGTGACTCTGCCGGGCTACTCGGGCACAGTGGATCTGCACTACGCGAAGCCTGTGGAGTAGCTGCCGGGGGGCGCCGGTGTCGGTCAGGGTGATCGTCAGGACGTTCAGCGAGCTGTGCATCACCGTCGGAGCCATCATCGTGCTCTTCGTCGCCTACGTCCTGTTCTGGACCGGCGTCCGGGCCGACCGGGCCATGGGCGACCAGATCGACGACCTGCGCGACCAGTGGTCCCGGCAGCAGACCCCGTCGGCGAGTACGCCCCCGTCGCCGAAGCCGTACAGCAGCGGAAAGCCCTTCGCGGTGATGTACATCCCGCGCCTTGGTTTCACGTGGAACAAGCCGGTCCTCGAAGGAACGGCCACCGGCACCCTGAAGAAGGGGCTCGGGCACTACGCCGGGACGGCCCGGCTCGGGCAGACCGGGAACTTCTCCGTCGCGGGTCATCGGCGGACGTACGGCGACCCTTTCAAGGACTTTCCCGAGCTCAGGCGGGGGGACGCGGTGGTGCTGACGGACGGGACCACCTGGTTCACGTATCGGATCGACAAAGGGCCCTACAAAACCGTTCCCTCGGACGTCGAGGTGATCGACGCTGTGCCACGTAAGTCGGGGTATACGCGTCCGGGCCGGTATCTGACGCTGACCACGTGCGATCCGGAATGGGGGCACAGTCACCGGCTGATCGTCTGGGCGCACCTGGACTCCACACAGCCTGTGGAGGCAGGCGAACCGAAGGCCCTGCGCCGTTAGTCTGGTGGCGTACGGCGTGAGTCTGGTGCCGTGGTGCGACGGAAGGGACGGCATGTACGGCTGGATCTGGCGGCATCTGCCGGGAAACGCGTGGGTGAAGGCGCTGATCTCGATCATGCTGGTCGTGGCCGTGGTGTACGCGCTCTTCCAGTACGTCTTCCCGTGGGCCGAACCGCTGCTTCCCTTCAACGATGTGACGGTGGACAACCAGTGAGCGCGCGCATTCTCGTCGTGGACAACTACGACAGCTTCGTCTTCAACCTGGTCCAGTACCTGTACCAACTGGGCGCCGAGTGCGAGGTCCTGCGCAACGACGAGGTCTCCGCCGCCCACGCCCAGGACGGCTTCGACGGCGTCCTGCTGTCGCCGGGCCCCGGCACGCCCGAGGAGGCCGGCGTCTGCGTCGAGATGGTCCGCCACTGCGCGGCCACCGGCGTCCCCGTCTTCGGTGTCTGCCTGGGCATGCAGTCGATGCAGGTGGCGTACGGCGGTGTCGTGAACCGCGCGCCCGAACTCCTGCACGGAAAGACCTCGCCGGTGGCACACGAGGGCAAGGGAGTCTTCGCCGGCCTGCCGACCCCCTTCACGGCGACCCGGTACCACTCCCTGGCCGCCGAGCCGGCCACCGTCCCGGCCGAGCTGGAGGTCACGGCCCGCACCCACGACGGGATCATCATGGGCCTGCGCCACCGCGACCTGCCGGTCGAGGGCGTGCAGTTCCACCCGGAGTCGGTGCTGACCGAGCACGGCCACCGGATGCTGGCCAACTGGCTGGTGGAGTGCGGCGACCAGGGCGCGGTGGCGAGGTCGGCGGGGCTCGCCCCGGTGGTGGGCAGGGCCACGGCGTGACCGCGCTGCGCCCCGAGCGTGAGGACTCGTACGGCACCGCGCCGTACGAGTCCTTCGGCGGTGACGCATACGGCGACGAGCGGCATGGCGGGGAGCGGTACCTGCCGCCCGTCGACGAGGAGACGGTGGCGCTGCGGATACCGGAACCGCCGCCGGCCACGTTCGACAGCGAGCTCCTGTCCGCCTCTGACGCCACGGCAGCCTCTCCCGGCACCCGAACCACTTCGGGTGGCCGAGCGGCCCGCAGAAAGGCCGCCAAGGGCCGTCATGGGCGCCACGGCGGCGCGGTCGCGGCGTCCTCCGACGCCTCCGGCCCGTCCTCCCCCGCGGCCTCGCAGGACGAGCGGCCGCTGTCGCGGGTGGAGGCCCGTCGGCAGGCGAAGGCGCGCAAGCCGAGCGCGGCCGTGGTCGCCAGCCGGGCGGTCGGCGAGGTCTTCATCACCACGGGCGTGCTGATGCTGCTGTTCGTCAGCTACCAGCTGTGGTGGACGAACGTGCGGGCACACGCGCAGGCCAGCAAGGAGGCGCACAGCCTTCAGGACGACTGGGCGAACGGCAAGCGCAACCCGGGCACCTTCTCCCCCGGGCAGGGCTTCGCGATCCTGCACATCCCCAGGCTGGACGTCGTGGTCCCGATAGCCGAGGGCGTCAGCAACAAGAAGGTGCTCGACAAGGGCATGGTCGGGCACTACGGCGAGGGCACGCTGAAGACTGCCATGCCCGAGGACAAGACCGGCAACTTCGGGCTCGCGGGGCACCGCAACACGCACGGAGAACCGTTCCGGTACATCAACAAGCTCCAGAAGGGCGACGACATCGTCGTGGAGACGCAGGACGAGTACTTCGTCTACAAGATGACGTCCTCGCTGCCGGTCACCTCGCCGAGCAACGTCAGCGTCCTCGACGCCGTGCCGCCGCAGTCCGGGTTCACCGGACCCGGCCGGTACATCACCCTCACCACCTGCACGCCTGAGTTCACCAGCAAGTACCGGCTGATCGTCTGGGGCAAGATGGTCGAGGAACGGCCGCGCAGCAAGGGCAAGCCGGACGCGCTCGTCCAGTAAGAGCCCTGGGCCTGTGCAGAGGGCGTAGAGGGCTTCGAGTAGGGGCAGATGCACGTGGCAGCGACCACCGACGACACCGAGCACGCACAGGACACGAACGCGCCTTCGCGGGCGCCGCGCCGCGGAGGCGGGAAGATCGCCTTCGCGGTCAGTGTCTTCGGTGAACTTCTCATCACGGCCGGGCTGGTGCTCGGCCTGTTCGTCGTCTACTCCCTGTGGTGGACCAACGTCATCGCCGACCGGCACGCCGACCGGCAGGCCGACAAGGTGCGCGACAACTGGTCCCAGGGGGACACCGGGCCCGGCGCCCTCGACACCAAGGAGGGCATCGGCTTCCTGCACGTGCCGGCCATGAGGAACGGCGAGGTCCTGGTCGAGAAGGGCACCTCGACGAAGATCCTCAACGAGGGCGTGGCCGGTTACTACACCGACCCCGCCAAGGCCACGCTCCCCACCAGCGGCAAGACCGGCAACTTCACCCTGGCCGCGCACCGGGACGGCCACGGCGCGAAGTTCCACAACATCGACAAGCTGAAGAAGGGCGACCCGATCGTCTTCGAGACGCGGGACGACTGGTACGTCTACAAGGTCTACGCCATCCTTCCCGAGACCTCGAAGTACAACGTCGAGGTCCTGGCCGCGGTCCCCAAGGAGTCCGGCAAGAAGAAGGCCGGCCACTACATCACGCTCACCACCTGCACGCCGGTGTACACCTCGCGCTACCGGTACGTGGTCTGGGGCGAGCTGGAGCGGGTGGTGAAGGTGGACGCGGACCGGACGCCGCCGAAGGAACTGCGCGACTGACACGACCGCGAACGCGATCAGGGCCCGGTACTCGTCCGAGTACCGGGCCCTGATCGTCGACCCTGCGGGGCCGGCGGCTAGCCGCCGGTCTGTCCGAAGGTCCCGCCGTTGTTGCCGCCGTTGTCGTTGCCGCTCTTGAAGGCGATCAGGTTGACCGTGGTGCCCCTGTTCACCGTGCTGCCGGGGCTCGGGTCCGAAGCGATGACCTGGGCGTCGTCGTCCGAGGAACCGGAGATGTTGCCCACCGTCAGGCCCGCGTCCTGCAGCGCCTTCTTGGCGTCCCTCACCGTCATGCCCTGAAGGTTGGACGGCACCTGGGTCTGGCTGCTCTTGCCGACCTGGATGGTGATCGTGGAGCCCTTGTCGACCTGGGAGCCGATGGACGGGCTCGTCGAGATGACCTTGCCGACCTGGTTCTGGTCCTGGGTGTCGACCTCGACGCAGTTGCCGGTCAGGTTGTTCTGCTGCATCTGGGCCTTGGCGCCGTCACAGGTCTGGCCGGAGACGTCGGGGACGGTCGACTTCGCCTCGGCCTTGGCGATGGTGAGGGTGATCTCGGTGCCCTTCTCCACCTCCTCGCCGAGCTTCGGGTCCTGGTCGAGGACCGTGCCGGCCTCCTCGTTGGAGACCTCCTCCTTGGTCTTCACCGTGAAGCCGTACTTGTCGTCCTCGAGGATCTGCTGGGCCTCGTCGAGGGTCTTGCCGAGCACACTCGGCACGGCCACCTTCGGCGCGCCCGTCGACACGACGAGGTTGATCGCGGTGTTCTTCTTGACCTGAGTCCTGGCCACCGGATCCGTCTTGCAGATCTTGCCCTTGGGCTGGGCTTCGCAGGCCTCCTGCGTGACCGTCCCGACCTTGAGGTCGACGTTGGTCAGCTGCTGTTTCGCGTCCGCTTCGGTCTGGCCGACCAGGCTGGGCACGGGCACGTTCTCGTTGCTCACACCGTCACCGCTGAACACGTACTTCCCGATCAGGATCGCGCCCACCAGCACCAGGACCGCCGCCACCACCAGCAGGATCGTCGAGGTGTTCGACTTCTTCTGGCGGCGCCGGTCGGGACGGTCGTCGTAGCCGCCGTAGCCGTAGCCGCCGTCGTCCGGGTTCATGGGCGGCAGCATCGACGTGGCGCCGGCGTCCGCGGAGCGCAGGGCCGTGGTCGCCTGGTCGTCGCCGTAGCCGTATCCGACCGAGCCCATCGCCGCGGTGGCCGCGACCGGCTGGCCGTCGAGGCAGGCCTCGATGTCGGCGCGCATCTCGTCCGCGGACTGGTAGCGGTAGTTCGGGTCCTTGACCAGTGCCTTCAGGACGATCGCGTCCATCTCCGGCGTGATCTCGGGGTCGAAGATGCTCGGGGCCTGCGGCTCCTCGCGGACGTGCTGGTAGGCCACCGCCACCGGGGAGTCCCCCACGAACGGCGGGCGGACCGTCAGCAGCTCGTAGAGCAGACAGCCGGTGGAGTACAGGTCGGACCGCGCGTCCACCTGCTCGCCCTTCGCCTGCTCCGGGGAGAGGTACTGGGCGGTGCCGATGACCGCTGCCGTCTGGGTCATCGTCATACCGGAGTCGCCCATCGCACGGGCGATACCGAAGTCCATCACCTTGACCTGGCCGTTGCGCGTCAGCATGACGTTCGCCGGCTTGATGTCGCGGTGCACGATGCCGCTTCTGTGCGCGTACTCCAGGCCCTGGAGGATGCCGATGGTCATTTCCATCGCCCGCTCGGGCAGGAGTTTGCGGCCGCTGTGCAGCAGCTCACGGAGCGTGGAGCCGTCCACGTACTCCATCACGATGTACGGGATCGAGACCCCGTCGATGTAGTCCTCGCCCGTGTCGTAGACCGCGACGATCGCGGGGTGGTTGAGCGAGGCGGCCGACTGGGCCTCCCGGCGGAACCGGGCCTGGAAGGAAGGGTCGCGCGCGAGGTCCGCGCGCAGCGTCTTCACCGCCACGGTGCGGCCGAGGCGGGTGTCATGCGCGAGGTAGACCTCCGCCATGCCACCACGACCGAGCACATGGCCCAGCTCGTACCGGCCGCCGAGGCGACGCGGCTCTTCCATAGCTACCTACCAGCCCTCTCCGTCGGTCCCGACCGGCACACGTGTGCGGTCGGAGGCTGCCGTCCGGGCATACCGTACCCGGACGGCGCTGTGTGACCTGGCCAAGCCCGTCACCCGATGCAGGACCGGTATCGCAACGTGCACCGATGTGTAGGCGACGTGATGGGGGTCACTTCTTGCTGTCGATGACTGCCTTCATCACGTCCCTTGCGATCGGACCGGCGAGACCACCACCGGTGATGTCCTCGCGGTTGGCCGCGCCGTCCTCGACGACGACCGCGACAGCCACCGGCGCGCTGCCGTCGGACAGCTTCGCGTACGAGATGAACCAGGCGTACGGCTTCTCGCTGTTGTTGAGGCCGTGCTGGGCGGTACCGGTCTTGCCGCCGACGGTGACGCCGGAGATCTTGGCCTTGCCACCGGTGCCCTGCGGGTCGTTGACGACCGTCTCCATCATGTCCTGGAGCTTCTGCGCGGTCTCCGCGGAGACCGCCTGCGACAGCTCCTGCGGCTCGGTCGTCTCCAGGGTGTCCAGGTTCGGGGCCTTGAGCTCGTCGACCATGTATGGCCTCATCAGCTTGCCGTCGTTGGCGACCGCCGAGGCGACCATGGCCATCTGGAGCGGGGTGGCGCGGTTGGAGGCCTGGCCGATGCCGTCCTGGGCGTTCTGCGGCGGGTTGTCCTTGGGGTAGACCGACTCGGCGGCCCGCACCGGGGTGTCCAGCTCGGTCTCGTTGTAGCCGAACTTCTCCGCCTGCTCGATCATCTTCTCGTTGCCGACGTTGTCGGCCATCTTCGCGAAGACGGTGTTGCAGGACACCATGAGCGCGTACCGCAGGGAGGCGTTCTCACAGCCGCCGTGCTCGTTGGTCAGCTTGCTGCTGGACTGCGGCAGTTGGTACGGGTCCGGGGTCTTGGTCTTGTCGTCGATCCCGGAGACCTCGCCGTTCTCCAGCGCCGCCGCGGCCGTGACCACCTTGAACGTGGAGCCCGGCGGGTAGGTCTCGCGCAGCGCGCGGTTGAGCATCGGGTCGTCGGGGTTGTTCTTCTTCTGGACCGCGCTCCACGCCTCCTGGTCCTTGTCGGAGGACCCGGCGAACTTCGAGGGGTCGTACGACGGCGTGGAGACCAGGGCCAGGATCTTGCCGGTGGACGGCTCGATCGCGGCGACCGCGCCCTTCTTGCTGCCGAGGCCCTCGTACGCGGCCTTCTGCGCGGCGGCGTTGAGGGTGGTGACGACGCTGCCGCCCTCCTTCTCCTTGCCCGTGATCATGTCCAGGGTGTTGCGGAAGAAGAGCCGGTCGTCGTTGCCGCTGAGGATGCCGTCCTCGAGCTTCTCCAGCTGGTTGGCGCCGAAGGCCTGCGAGGAGAAGCCGGTGACGGGCGCCCACATGGCGCCGTTGGTCCAGGTGCGCTTGTACTTGTAGTCGCCGCTGGTCTCCACCGAGCCGGTGATGGCCTTGCCGTCGACGATGATGTCTCCGCGCGGGGTGGAGTAGCGCGTGATGTTGACGCGGCGGTTCTTGGTGTCGCTGGCGAGGCTGTCCGCCTTGACGTACTGCAGGTAGTTGTCGCGCAGCAGCAGCGTGAGAACCAGAAGGCCGCAGAAGATCGCGATCCGGCGCAGGGGCTTGTTCATGACGGGCGGACCACCTGGGTCATCTCGGCGTCGGGGTTGCTGGCGGGTGCGGGCGCCGGGCGGCGCGCGGTGTCGCTGATTCTGATCAGGATGCCGATCAGCGCCCAGTTGGCGATGACCGAGGAACCGCCGTACGCGAGGAACGGCATCGTCATACCGGTGAGCGGGATGAGGCCCATCACACCGCCGGCCACGACGAAGACCTGGAGCGCGAAGGCACCGGATAGGCCGATGGCGAGCAGTTTGCCGAAGGGGTCGCGGGCGGCGAGGGCGGTGCGCACACCGCGCTCGACGATCAGGCCGTACAGCAGCAGCAGCGCCATGATGCCGGCCAGGCCCAGCTCCTCGCCGAAGGTGGCGAGGATGAAGTCGGAGTTGGCGGCGAACTTGATCAGCTCGGAGTGGCCCTGGCCCCAGCCGGTGCCCAGGGTGCCGCCGGAGCCGAACGCCCACAGGGCCTGCATGGCCTGCTCGGAGTGGCCGATGACGCCCTGCTGGGAGAGCTTGTACTCGCCCATCGGGTCGAGCCAGGCCTGGACACGCTGTTGGACGTGGCTCTCGAACTGGGCCACGCCGACCGCGCCGACGGCGGACATCAGCAGACCGAAGACGATCCAGCTGGTCCGCTCGGTGGCGACGTACAGCATGATGACGAACATTCCGAAGAACAGCAGCGAGGTGCCGAGGTCCGTCTCGAAGACCAGGATCAGGATCGAGATGATCCAGACGACGATGATCGGGCCGAGGTCGCGGCCGCGCGGCAGGTACAGGCCGAGGACGCGGCGGCTGGCCAGGGCGAGCGCGTCGCGCTTCACCATCAGATAGCCGGCGAAGAAGATCGCCAGCACGATCTTGGCGAACTCGCCGGGCTGGATGGAGAAGCCGGCGACCGAGATCCAGATCTTCGCGCCGTAGATGTTCTGGCCGAGGCCGGGGACGAGCGGGAGCAGCAGCAGGAAGATCGCGCCGACCATGGAGATGTAGGTGTAGCGCTGCAGGACGCGGTGGTCCTTGAGGAAGATCAGCACCACGATGAAGAGGGCGATGCCCATCGCCGTGTACAGCAGCTGGCGGGGCGCGGCGGTGCCGGCCTGCTCGGCCTGCTGCAGGTACTTCGACTGGTCCAGCCGCCAGATGGCGACCAGCCCGAGTCCGTTGAGCAGCGTGGCCAACGGCAGCAGCAGCGGGTCGGCGTACGGGGCGAACTTGCGTACGACGAGATGGGCGACCCCGGCCAGCAGGCCGAGGCCCAGCCCGTAGCTCAGCAGGCCGGCCGGCACCTGGTCGTTGATCGCCAGGCCCACGTTGGCGTAGGCGAAGACCGGGATGACGACGGCGAACACCAGGAGCGCGAGCTCGGTGTTGCGTCTGCTCGGTGTGCCGATCGAGCCGATCGTGGACGTGTGATGTGTCGGCGAATTGGTAGTGCTGCTCATGGCGTGACAGGGCCTCTCACGGCTTGCCTACTGCTCACCGCACCGCGAGACGACCTTCTGCTCTTCCTCCGAGAGAGTGGGGCCGGGGCTGGGGCTGGCGGTCGCGGACGGGGACGGGGACGACGCACCCGAGGACTGGCTCGGGTTCGGGGTCGGGCTCGGTGATGCCTTGGACGTGAGGGACACGGGAGTGGTTCCCGTGGCGCCGGCGGCCTGGCCGGAGCCGGTCTTGGAACTGGCCGTGGTCTTGGGGGCGTCGGACTGCGCCTGCTTCTTGCACGCGGACGCCTGCACGGACAGCTCGTCGATCTTCTTCTGGGCGCTGCTCAGGCTGTCCTCGGGGATGGTGGCCTGAACCTGCTTCTGCTGGTACTGCGGGAGGTACTTGAGTTCGATCTCGGGGTGGTCCTTCTCCACCTTCGAGAGCGAGACCCAGGCCAGGTCCTGGCTGATGCCCCGGTACAGCGCGAGGTGCTCGCCGTTGGTGCCGACGTAGTACTGCGTCTGCGTCCAGCGCCAGCCGCCGTAGAGGCCGCCGCCGATGAGCGCGAGGGTGAGGGCGGTGTAGAAGGATCTCTTCAGCCACCTGCGGCCCTTGCGCGGCTTGACGAAGTCCTCGTCGGTGTAGTCGGCGAAGCCGCCCGTGGGGATGAAACCGGTCACGTCGCCGGAGCCGGGCGGGCCGAACTCGCCCCCGCCGTTGGCATGGCGCCGGCGGCCGAGGCTGGAGGCACGGCCGGCCGGGGTTTGCATGATGCCGTTGTCGTGCAGCTGGTGCTGGTTCTCGGCGACGGCGCCGACCACGACCGGGGTGTCGGAGAGCTGTCCGGCGAGGGTGTCGCCGGTGTCCAGGTCGAGGACGTCGGCGACGATCACGGTGATGTTGTCCGGGCCGCCGCCGCGCAGCGCGAGCTGGATGAGCTCCTGCACGGTCTCCTGCGGGCCCTGGTAGCTGGCGAGGGTGTCCTCGAGGGTCTGGTGGGAGACCACGCCGGAGAGGCCGTCGGAGCAGATCAGGTAGCGGTCGCCGGCCCGGACCTCGCGGATCGACAGGTCGGGCTCGACATGCTCGCCGCTGCCCAGGGCCCGCATCAGCAGGGAGCGCTGGGGGTGGGTGGTGGCCTCTTCCTCGGTGATGCGGCCCTCGTCGACCAGGCGCTGCACCCAGGTGTGGTCCTGCGTGATCTGGGTCAGTACGCCGTCCCGGAGCAGGTAGGCGCGCGAGTCGCCGACGTGCACCAGACCGAGGCGCTGGCCCGTCCACAGCAGGGCGGTCAGGGTGGTCCCCATGCCCTCGAGCTGGGGGTCCTCCTCGACCAGGGAACGCAGCTGGTCGTTGGCGCGCTGGACGGCGGTGCCGAGCGAGGTGAGCACGTCGGAGCCGGGGACGTCGTCGTCGAGGGCGACGATGGTGGAGATGGCCTCGGAGGAGGCGACCTCACCGGCGGCGGCGCCGCCCATGCCGTCGGCGATGGCGAGCAGGCGGGGACCGGCGTACCCGGAGTCCTCGTTGCCCTCCCGGATCATGCCCTTGTGCGATCCGGCGGCGAAACGCAGTGACAGACTCATGCGCACCTCGCCCGTCGGCCCCGGGTACAGCCGGTCGTGTCGAGCCACACTGCCCACCCTCCGGTCGGGAGCGCGCCGGGGGCCAGGGTGCCGGCCGCCGTGGCGTGCTCGCTCCGCTCGCACTCAGTCATGATGTAGCACTACTTCCGCAGCTCGATGACGGTCTTGCCGATGCGGATCGGCGCGCCCAGCGGGATCGGTGTCGGGGTCGTCAGCCGCGTTCGGTCGAGGTACGTGCCGTTGGTGGAGCCCAGGTCCTCGACGATCCACTGGCCGTCGCGGTCCGGGTAGATCCTGGCATGGCGGCTGGAGGCGTAGTCGTCGTCCAGCACGATCGTGCTGTCGTGCGCGCGGCCCAGGGTGATGGTCTGGCCCTGCAGCGCGACGGTCGTGCCGGTGAGGGTGCCCTCGGACACGACGAGCTTGGTCGGGGCGTTACGGCCCCGGCGGCCGCCGGACGCGGCGGGCTGCTGGCGCTGCTGCGGGGGCGCCTGCTGGCGCTGCGCCTGCTGCGGTCGTCCGGCTTCCCGGCGGGCGCCGCGCTGAGTGACGCGCGTTCCGAACAGGTCGCTGCGGATGACCTGCACGGCCACGATCACGAACAGCCACAGTACGGCCAGGAAACCCAGCCGCATGACCGTGAGGGTCAGCTCTGACATTGCCCCCGCTTCACCCTTCGGCTTGCCTATAGATAACGGTGGTACTGCCCACGACGATCCGCGAGCCGTCGCGGAGCGTAGCGCGGGTGGTGTGCTGCCCGTCCACCACGATGCCGTTGGTGGAGCCGAGATCCTGGATCGTCGAGGGCGAACCGGTCCGGATCTCGCAGTGCCGGCGGGAGACGCCGGGGTCGTCGATCCGTACATCGGCCTCGGTGGAGCGGCCCAGCACGAGGGTGTTGCGGGAGATCTGGTGGCGGGCGCCGTTGATCTCGATCCAGTGGCGGGTGCGCGACCCGGGCGCCGGAGCCCCCGCGAGGCCGCCGCCCGCCGCGGCGGGGCGCTGGGCGCCTGCCGCGGGCGGGTAGCCGTAGCCCCCTGGGCGGCCGCCTGCGCCGGGCGGCGGCGCGGCGGGCATGGGGGGCGCGGAGACGCCGGCGGGCGGGTAGCCGTAGCCGCCGGGACGCTGGCCGCCGCCGCCCGCGGGCGCGGGGGCCTGCTGGCTGCTGGAGGAGGCGAGCGTACGGCTGCGCACCCGGTACAGGCCGGTGTCGAGGTCTTCCGCCTTCTCCAGGTTGACCTTGATCGGCCCCATGAACGTGTAGCGCTGCTGCTTGGCGTAGTCGCGCACCATGCCGGCGAGCTCGTCGCCGAGCTGGCCCGAGTAGGGGCTGAGACGCTCGTAGTCCGGGGTGCTCAGCTCCACGATGAAGTCATTGGGTACGACGGTCCGGTCGCGGTTCCAGATCGTCGCGTTGTTGTCGCACTCGCGCTGGAGCGCTCCGGCGATCTCCACGGGCTGGACCTCGGACTTGAAGACCTTGGCGAAGGTGCCGTTGACCAGACCCTCGAGACGCTGCTCGAACTTCTTCAGGACTCCCATGGGGCACCTCCTCCGTCGTGACCTTCGTCCCGTGTCCTGCTGCTTGCGCTGCTCACCTGGTACTGCTTACTGATCGTATCCACGCGCCGGTGAATCGGCTGGTTCCCCCTGTCGGCCCCGTCGACGCGGTGTCGACGCCTCGTCCGTACCTGATTCCGTACCTGTTCGCTGCCCAGGATCGTAGAGGCGGCCGACGACCAGTGTCCCGCACCCGACTGTGGACCTGGCCCGGCTCCGGGGGAGACGGCCGCCTTAGGTACGAGGTTGATACGTGAACTAGTCACCGCCGAGACGTAAGAGGTTGCCCACGCCCTCTCCCGTGACCTCTGCCCCGGATAAGGGATGTGAACGCACCCTGCCCAGCGTGCTAATGTTCTGCGTGTCGGAAGGCGCCGGGCCCAAGGCCCACAAGCCCGAGGACACACCCAATGCGCGGGTGGCGGAATAGGCAGACGCGCTGGATTCAGGTTCCAGTGCCCGCAAGGGCGTGGGGGTTCAACTCCCCCCTCGCGCACCAGCTGGAAGCCCCCCAGGTCTCGGACCTGGGGGGCTTTCGCGTGTCCAGGGACGGGTGGCGGGCGCTCACGATCACCTACGAGATGCTCACCGTGTGTGAGGAACGTCTCAGGTCTGGGTTCCGTGCATCGACCAGGAGCCTGGGAGGGCTGGTTCCACGGTTTCACGTGAAACGTGCGCGGCGGCGCCGAGCCGGTGGGGTTCCCGGGGAATTGTCCACAGGCTCCGAGTTGTCCACAGGGGCTGACGCGGTGAGGCCGTCGGGCTGTACGGTCGGCTGGAATTGATCGGCGCGGGTGTATGTGCGGGGGAGGCGGTCGTCGTGACCGAGGCCGAGGCTGGGGCAGTGCCGGGCGGGGCGCGCAGGCTGCCTGGGGTGCGGGGATTCGCCGAGTGGGCCGGCACGGGAGGGGAATCGGTCGCGCCGAAGGAGCGGGGCAGGGCGCTGCGCGACCGGGTGCCGAGGGCGGCGCACGCGGGGTTCGATCCGGACACCTCCCGCCCGGACGCGGTGACGGCGGTCGAGGAGTCGAACCAGGGCCGTATCCCGGAACTGACGCCGATACGGGTCGGCCGGATGGCGGCCACCCCGTTCGCGTTCCTGCGCGGCTCGGCGGGCCTCATGGCCCATGATCTCGCGCGTACCGCCATGACCCGCATCCGCGCCCAGATCTGCGGTGACGCCCATGCGGCGAACTTCGGTCTGTACGGCGACGCCCGCGGCGGTCTGGTCATCGACCTGAACGACTTCGACGAGACGGTCGACGGCCCCTGGGAGTGGGACCTCAAGCGGCTCGCCGCCTCGCTGGTGCTCGCGGGCCGGGAGGCCGGCGCGGACGAGGACACCTGCCGCAAGGCGGCCCACGACGCGGCGGGCGCCTACCGGCGCACCATGCGTCTGCTGGCCAAGATCCCGGTGCTGGACGCGTGGAACGCGATCGCCGACGAGGAGCTCGTCTCCCACACCGACGCCCATGATCTGGTGGGCACGCTGGAGCGGGTCTCGGAGAAGGCGCGGGCCAACACCAGCGGACGATTCGCGGCGAAGTCGACCGTGCCCACCGAGGACGGCGGGCGCCGCTTCATCGACGCCCCGCCGGTGCTGCGCCGGGTCACCGACGCGGAGGCCGCGGCCGTGACCCTGTCCCTGGAGTCCTACCTGGCCACCCTCTCCGAGGACCGGCTCCCCCTGCTGGCCCGGCACGCGGTGCACGACGTCGCCTTCCGGGTCGTCGGCACGGGCAGTGTGGGCACCCGCTCGTACGTCGTCCTGCTCCTCGACCACCGGGGCGAACCGCTGATCCTCCAGGTCAAGGAGGCCCGGGCCTCAGCCCTGGTGCCGCACCTGCTGACGGCCGGCTTCGAGACGCCGTCCGTCGACCACGAGGGCCGCCGGGTGGTGCTGGGACAGAAGCGGATGCAGGTCGTCAGTGACATCCTGCTGGGCTGGACGACGGTCGAGGGCCGCCCCTTCCAGGTACGGCAGTTCCGCAACCGCAAGGGCAGTGTCGACCCGGCCGCGCTCGCCGCCGACCAGATCGACGACTACGGCCGTATGACCGGCGCCCTCCTGGCCCGCGCCCACTCCCACAGCGCCGACCCGCGCCTGATCGCCGGCTACTGCGGCAAGAACGAGGAACTCGACGAGGCGATCGCCACCTTCGCCGTCACCTACGCCGACCGCACGGAGGCGGACCACACGGCCCTGGTGACGGCGGTACGGGCGGGGCGGATCGCGGCGGAGACGGGCGTGTGAGAGGGGTGTCGGCTCAGGGGTCGTGGCCTGGACGTGGCCTAGGCTGGTCGGGTGACGACCCCCGAAACTGAGCAGTCGCGGCCCGAAGAGCGGCTGGAACAGGCCGTGCGGGCCGCTGAGCAGGCGTTGATCGAGTTCGAGATCGCGGTGGAGACCTTCCGCGTCGAGGTCGAGAACTTCTCGCGGCTCCACCACCAGAAACTCGGTCCGATGTACGCCCGGCTCGACGAGCTGGACGCGCAGATAGCCGAGGCAAGGGCCGCCCGCACCGGCGATCCCGAGGACCTGCAGAAGGCCCAGGAGGCGCGGGCCCGGGTGCTGCCGATGCCGGGGGTCGAGGAACTGTTCCACGGCTGGATGAACGCGGAGGGGCTCTTCCCGGAAGCCGTGGCGATGCTCACGGACCAGTCGGTGCGGCCCCCGGAGCGGGTACGGCCCAGTGAGGAGGCCCGCAAGCTCTACCGCGAGCTGGCCCGCAAGGCCCACCCCGACCTGGCGCAGGAGGACGGCGAGCGGGCGCGGCGCGAGGAGTTCATCACCCGTGTCAACGCCGCCTACGCCCGCGGCGACGAGGTCCTGCTCAGGGAGCTGGCCGAGGAGTGGGCGGCCGGCCCGGCGCCCGCCGAGCGGCGCCCGACGCCCAGCGAGGAGCTCTACGCCCGCCTGGAGTGGCTGGCCGAGCGCA
This sequence comes from Streptomyces sp. NPDC049687, assembly GCF_044465285.1. Taxonomy (NCBI): domain Bacteria; kingdom Bacillati; phylum Actinomycetota; class Actinomycetes; order Kitasatosporales; family Streptomycetaceae; genus Streptomyces; species Streptomyces sp. NPDC049687. Next base: position 615,746 of record NZ_JBITLN010000003.1, on the reverse strand, counting down.
AGGAACTGCTCGCGCTCGTCGCGCGGAACCTGGAGGAGAGCGCCATCGGCTCCATGCTCCGGATGGCCCCGGACGACCCCGACCGCCTCCTGGACGAGATCGCCGAGCAGCTGCTGGCCGATGTCGCCCGGAAGGAAGCGGAGCTGGCCCAGCTGGTCGGGTAGCGTCGGGGGCATGATGTTCGGATCCAGTGTGCCCACGGTCGGGGTCGGCGACCTCAAGGACGGCGACTTCCTGGTGGACGTCCGGGAGGACGAGGAGTGGCGGGCGGGGCATGCCGCGGCGGCCCTGCACATTCCCATGAGCGAGTTCGTCGCCCGCTACGGCGAGCTGACCGAGGCGGCCCCGCAGGACGGACGGGTCCATGTGATCTGCCGCTCCGGCGGCCGTTCGGCCCAGGTGACCATGTACCTCGTCCAGCAGGGCATCGACGCCGCGAACGTCGACGGCGGTATGCAGCAGTGGGAGGCCGCGGGCCGTCCCGTCGTGAAGGACGACGGGCAGCCCGGTTCCGTCGTGTAGGCGGCTCAGACCCCGAGGGGATGGGCGGCCAGCAGGTCGCCCAGGGCCTCCTCGTGCGCCGCCGCCGGCCCGAGCGACAGCTCCAGGTGCTTGGCCCAGGCGTGGTACCGGTGCAGCGGGTAGTCGACGTCGGCGCCGAAGCCTCCGTGCAGATGCTGTGCGGTCTGCACGATCCGCCGTACGCCCTCCGAGGCCCAGATCTTGGCCACGGCGACATCGCCGGAGGCGGGGAGCGCCCCCGATGCCCCGGAGGCGATCCGCCACGCCGCCTGCCACAGCGTGACCTCCATCGCACGCAGGTCGATGTAGCGATCGGCGGCCTGTACGGCGACGGCCTGGAAGCTGGCGATCGGATGCCCGAACTGCTCTCGTTTGCTCGCGTAGTCGCTGGTCATCCCCAGGACACGGTCGCCCAGACCGAGCGCCAGCGCACATGTCCCGGTGGCCAGCAGCGCCCGCAGCCACTCCCAGGCGCCGTCGGCGGTGATGACGTACGCGGAGGGGATCCGGGCCGACTCCAGTCGCAGTTCGCCGAGCCGCTCGCCGGTGGTGGAGACCTGCTCGGCGAGTACGGCCCCTTCCTGCCCGCGCGCGACCAGCACGAGGACGCTCCGGTCGTCCCCGGTACGCGCCGGTACGACGACGAAGTCCGCCTCGTACGCCCAGGGCACTGCCGTCTGCGCCCCGTCCACCACCCACGCGTCGCCGTCCTGCCGGGCGGTCACCGCGAGTTCGGCCGCGTCATGGCCGGTGCGGCCGCTCGCGGCGACGGTCAGCACGAGCTCGCCCCGCCCGGCCGGCGCGAGCAGCGCGGACCTCGCCTCCGGCCCGCCGTAGGCCTGGACGGCCGCGGCGGCGGCGCTGCTCTCCAGCAGCGGTACCCGTGCCAGCACCTTCCCCGCCTCCCGCAGCACCAGGCACAGCGCGACGGCGTCCAGGCCGGCCCCGCCGGACTCCTCGTCGAGGAGCAGGCTCAGCAGGTCCGCCGCGGCGAGCCTGGCCCACAGGGCCCGGTCGAGGTCGTCGGCGACGGGGCGGCCCCTGGTCAGCGCGGGACTCGGGACGCCGTCGGGCGCGACCCCGGCGAACACCCCCCGTGCCGCCTCGGCCGCCGCCTGCTGCTCCTCGGTGAAGGTGAAGTCCACGGCCTGTCCTCCCGACGGGTCAGCTGATCTGACGGGTCGTCAAGATAGAACAGGTTCTAGAAGAAGGGAACCGCTCGAAGCCGGGACGTCTCACCGGTCGAAGTCCACCTCCACCGCCTCCGTCAGCGGATGCGACTGGCACGCCAGGACGTATCCGGCCTCCGTCTCCTCCGGCTCCAGCGCGAAGTTGCGGTCCATGCGCACCTCGCCGGAGACCAGGAAGGCCCGGCAGGTCCCGCACACCCCGCCCTTGCAGGCGTAGGGCGCGTCGGGCCGGTTGCGCAACACCGTGTCCAGGACGGACTCCCCGTCCCGCACCGGCCAGCTGCCGCCCCGGCCGTCGAGGCGGGCGGTCACCGTGCTGTGGGCGGGAGCCGCCGCGGGGGTCGGGTGCGCCGCGCTGTCCACGTGGAAGATCTCCTCGTGGATCCGGGAGCGGGCGACCCCCAGTCCCCGCAGTGCCCGCTCCGCGCCCTGCACCAGCCCGAACGGCCCGCACAGGAACCATCCCGCCACCTCGGCCACCGGCAGCAGCGCCGGCAGCAGCCCGGTCAGCCGCTCCCGGTCCAGCCGCCCGGACGGCAGTCCCGCCTGCTGTTCCTCCCGTGAGAGCACGGTGACCAGTTGCAGCCGCTCGGGATACCGGTCCTTGAGGTCGGCGACCTCCTCCAGGAACATCGTCGACGCGGCCGTACGGTCGCCGCGTATCAGGCAGAACCGGGCGCCGGGCTCGCGCGCCAGCAGGGTGGAGACGATCGACAGCACCGGTGTGATGCCGCTGCCGCCGACGATCGCCGCGTACAGACCGGGCGCGGGGTCGAGTGTGAAGCGGCCGGCGGGTGTCATCACCTCCAGCTCGTCACCGATGTCGATCTCCTTCAGCGCATAGGTCGAGAAGGCCCCGCCCTCCACCAGCCGCACGCCCACCCGCAGCGTGCGCGGCCCCTCGCCGGCGGGGTCGGGCGCGGGCGAGCAGATCGAGTAGGTCCGCCGGATCTCGGTGCCGTCGGCCACGCGCCGCAGGGCGAGGTGCTGGCCGGGCGCGTGCCGGTACTCCTCCCGCAGTCCCTCGGGAACGGTGAACGTGAGGGCGACGGAGTCGTCGGTGAGCCGGTCCACCGCGGCCACCGGGAGCGGGTGGAAGCGGGCCATCACAACTCCTTGAAGTGGTCGAAGGGTTCACGGCAGGCCAGGCAGCGGCGCAGTGCCTTGCAGGCGGTGGAGGAGAACCGGCTGAGCAACTCGGTGTCGGCGGAGCCGCAGTGCGGACAGCGCACCGGGTCGGCGGGGTCCGAAGCCTGGAGGGTGCGGGTCGGGCCGAGCCGCAGCGCCACGGGTCCCGGGTCGCGCACCGGACGCGGCGGCGCTATGCCGAACTCCCGGAGTTTGCGGCGCCCTTCGGCGGTGATGTCGTCGGTCGACCAGGCCGGCTTGAGCACGGTGCGGACCGTGACCTCCCGCATGCCGTGCGCGCGCAGGGCCCGCTCGATGTCCAGGGACATCGCCTCGACGGCCGGGCAGCCGGTGTACGTCGGGGTCAGCTCGACCTCGACCGTGTCCGCGTCGCGCAGGCGCACCGCGCGCAGGACGCCCAGCTCCTGGAGGGTGAGCACCGGCAGTTCGGGGTCGGGGACCGCACCGGCGATCCCGAGGAGCTCCGCCTCCAGCGCGGTGGCCGTCACCATGACGCCCCCGGGTGGCTGCGGTGCAGATGCTGCATCTCGGCGAGCATCGGCCCGAACGACTCGGTGTGCACGCCCTGGCGGCCGGCGCCGGCCGACCAGGCCCCGGACCGCGGGCCTTCGGGGAGCGTCAGGCCGGCCCGGCTCAGCACGTCCCCGACCGACTCCAGCCAGGTCGTCCCGATCCCGGCCAGGTCGACGTCCAGCCCGTCCACGGGGTGGAACATCTCCCCGGTGAACCGCCACAGGGCCGCGCACGCGCGGCGCATCCGCTCCTGGCTCGCCTCCGTGCCGTCGCCGAGGCGCAGGGTCCACTGCTCGGCGTGGTCGCGGTGGTAGGCGACCTCCTTGACGGCCTTCGCGGCGAGGCCGGCGAACGGGCCGTCGCCCGCGGCCAGTTCGGCGTACAGCAGGTGCTGGTAGGTCGAGAAGTACAGCTGGCGGGCGATGGTGTGGGCGAAGTCGCCGTTGGGCTGCTCGACCAACTGGAGGTTGCGGAAGGCGCGTTCCTCGCGGAGATAGGCCAGCTCGTCCTCGTCGCCGGCCATCGACAACAGGACGCGTGCCTGGCCCAAAAGGTCCAGCGCGATGTTGGCGAGGGCGACCTCCTCCTCCAGCACGGGCGCGTGGCCCATCCACTCACCGAGGCGGTGGGAGAGCACCAGGGCGTCGTCGCCGAGGGCGAGCGCGGCCGTCGTGGAGACTGTCGTCGTCACAGGTGCTTCACCCCTTCCGGGATCTCGTAGAACGTCGGGTGCCGGTAGGGCTTGTCGGCGGACGGATCGAAGAACGGGTCCTTCTCGTCCGGCGAGGAGGCCGTGACCGCCGAGGACGGCACCACCCAGATGCTGACGCCTTCGCCGCGCCGGGTGTACAGGTCGCGGGCGTTGCGCAGGGCCAACTCCGCGTCCGGCGCGTGCAGGCTGCCGGCGTGGGTGTGGGAGAGGCCGCGCCGGGAGCGCACGAAGACCTCCCACAGCGGCCAGTCGGTGTTCGTCATGCCTGTGCCACGCCCTTCTCGCCGGTGTGCTTCGCCGCGTGGGCCGCGGCCGCCTCCCGCACCCAGGCGCCCTCGTCGTGGGCCCGCCTGCGCTGGGACATGCGCTGTTCGTTGCAGGGCCCGTTGCCCTTGAGGACCTCTTGGAACTCCGTCCAGTCGATCGGGCCGAAGTCGTGGTGCCCCCGCTCCTCGTTCCACCGCAGGTCCGGGTCGGGAAGCGTGAGGCCGAGGGACTCCGCCTGGGGGACGCAGATGTCGACGAAGCGCTGGCGCAGCTCGTCGTTGGAGTGGCGCTTGATCTTCCAGGCCGTCGACTGCGCCGAGTGCGCCGACTCGTCGTCGGGCGGGCCGAACATCATCAGCGACGGCCACCACCAGCGGTCCACCGCGTCCTGGGCCATCGCGTGCTGCTCGGGCGTGCCCTTGCTGAGGGCCAGCAGCAGCTCGTATCCCTGGCGCTGGTGGAAGGACTCCTCCTTGCAGATGCGGACCATCGCGCGTGCGTACGGCCCGTAGGAGCAGCGGCACAGGGGGACCTGGTTGGTGATCGCGGCGCCGTCCACGAGCCAGCCGATCGCACCGACGTCCGCCCAGGTCAGGGTCGGGTAGTTGAAGATCGAGGAGTATTTCTGGCGGCCGGTGTGCAGCTTGTCCAGCAGTTCGTCGCGGCCGACGCCGAGGGTTTCGGCAGCGCTGTACAGGTAGAGCCCGTGGCCGGCCTCGTCCTGGACCTTGGCCATCAGGATGGCCTTGCGGCGCAGCGAGGGCGCGCGCGTGATCCAGTTGGCCTCCGGCTGCATGCCGATGATCTCGGAGTGGGCGTGCTGGGCGATCTGCCGCACCAGCGTCGCGCGGTAGGCGTCGGGCATCCAGTCGCGGGGCTCGATGCGCTCGTCCGCGGCCACGGCGGCGTCGAACACGCGCTGGTACGCCTCGTCGCCGCCCGGGGCGCTTCCTTCGGCGTGCGGCTGGGTGCGGGCCGGCTGCTGCGCGGCTGCTGTCGCCATGCGGTCCCCCTTGATCGCTTCCTGTTGCTCCCGACCGATCGTTCGGTCCGTGCGATTCCATGGTGGGACGGCCGTCGTAAGGTGTCAACCGCTGTGGATAACCTCCGGGCGGGGAGGGGCTGCGCCGCACGGGTGGGGCTGAGTACCGTTCGCGAGTGCGCGACGCAGCGGCAACGGGAAGTCGACCGGAATCGGGGAACGGGGCGGAATGGACGCGTACGACGGAGGGTCTGACGCCCGGCGGGGGCCGAGGACGCCAGAGCAGGCGGAGGCTGAGACTCCGCTCACGACCGCTGCCCCTCCTCCCGAACTCCCCGAGCCCCGCACCGGAGTGGCCGCCCTCTCCCCGCGCTACCAAATAGGCGCCGCCCTCGCGCTCGCCGTCGTGGCGGTCGCCGTCTGTGTGCACCTGGGGATGGTGTTCCTGCACGTCGCGCCGTCGAACACGGTCACCAAGGCGCACGGTCAGGCGGTCGACGACTGGGTCTACCCGGAGTTCGAGCAGAACTGGAAGCTGTTCGCGCCGAACCCGCTGCAGCAGAACATCGCCATCCAGGTCCGCGCCCAGATCCGCACCCCCGACGGCGACACGCGCACCACCGGCTGGTACGACCTGTCCGCGCAGGACGGCCGGGACATCGACCACAACCTGCTGCCCAGCCACACCGAGCAGAACGAGCTGCGCCGCGCCTGGGACTTCTTCACCGCCTCGCACGGCACCGACAACCGCCCGGTCGGACTGCGCGGCGCCCTCTCCGAGACCTATCTGCGCCGGATCGTGGAGCTGCGGCTGGCACGCGGCGGCGCGGCCGGCGCCGACGGCCTTCTCGAACGGGTCCAGGTCCGCTCCAGCACCACCAATGTGACCCCGCCGAAGTGGAGCAGCGAGAAGGTGTCGTCGACGCCGGTGTACCGGGTGCTGCCCTGGTGGTCCGTGCCGGACGCCGAGGCCGAGGGAGGCATGCGGTGAACCGCTTCACGCTGTCGGTGTCCGCCGCCATCGCGCGGGCCACCGAGTCGGCGCACGGCCCGTACCAGAGCGCCGTGGTCCGTATCGGCTTCAGCGCGACCTGGCTGCTGTTCCTGCTGCGCGAGCTGCCCCACCGCGATGAGCTCTACGGCCCCGACAGTCCCTGGGGCTGGATCCTGGCCCGGCAGCTGATCGGCAGCAACGACGCGTTCACGGCCCTGATGTGGTCGGACGGGCGGGTCTGGTTCGAGGTCGTGTACGCGCTCGCCGTGCTCGCGAGCCTCCTGCTGCTGGTGGGCTGGCGCACGCGCACCATGTCGGTGCTGTTCATGGTCGGCGTGCTCTCGCTGCAGAACCGCAGTGTCTTCATGGGGGACGGCGGCGACAACGTCCTGCACCTGATGTCGATCTACCTGGTGTTCACGCGCTGCGGTCAGGTGTGGTCGGTGGACGCCCGCCGGGCCCGCCGCGCGCAGGAGGCACACGCGCGCGGGGAGTGGACCGGCGACCGGGTCGGTCCCGCCCTGTGGCTGGTCTCCGGGTTCGTGCTGACCACCGTGACGGTGGCCGGCCGCTTCCACAGCGGCTGGCTGATCCCGGCGCTCCTGTGGGCGGTGTGGGCCGCACAGGCGCTGTGGTGGGTCGTGGGCCGCCGTGCGCGGTCCGCGGAGCCCCGGATCCTGCTCGACGTGATCGCCAACATCCTGCACAACGGCGCCCTGCTCGTGATCATGGCCGAGGCCTGTCTGATCTACGCGACGGCCGGCTGGTACAAGATCCAGGGCTCGCGCTGGCAGGACGGCACCGCCGTGTACTACCCGCTGCAGCTGGACTACTTCTCCCCCTGGCCGGCGCTCGGCGACCTGCTCTCCGCCAGCGGCACGATGGTGATGCTGGTGACGTACGGGACCGTCATCGTGCAGGTCGCCTTCCCGTTCACGCTGTTCAACCGGCGGGTGAAGAACGTGCTGCTGGTGGCGATGATGACCGAGCACGCGGTGATCGCCGTGCTGCTCGGACTGCCGTTCTTCTCGCTGGCGATGATCGCGACGGACGCGGTCTTCCTGCCGGCCTCGTTCCTGCGCCGGCTGGGCGGCTGGGCGGCACGCGCGCGCGTGCTGCTGTTCTCGCGCGACGGCGGTGGGCCGGTGCCGGAGCAGCGGGCACCGGAGAACCCCGAACCACGCCACGTAGGCTCCCCGTCATGACCGACCCCGTGAGCGCCTGGCACCGCCTGGCCGACTCCCACGTCCTGCTCGACGGCTTCCACGCCCTCAAGCACGCCGTGCGCTTCGGGGCCGAGGTGCCGGTCGCGGTCACCGCCGACCGGGAGGCGGCGCTCGCCCTCGCCGACGAGCTCGCCCCCGACGTACGCGGGACGCTGGACGCCCTGCTGGCGGAGGTCCCGGAGACGACGTACGCCTCGCTCGTGCCGCGTCCGCATCCCACGGCCCTGGCCGCCCTCGCCGTACGGCCCTCCCGCGAGGCCCAGCTGGCGAAGCTGGCGCACACGCCCCGCACCGCGCCCGTCGTGGTCCTCGACAACCCGCGCAACCTGGGCAACGCGGGGGCGGTGATCCGGCTGGCCGCCGGCTTCGGGGCGACCGGGGTGGTCACCACCGGCACGCTCGACCCCTGGCATCCGACCGTGGTGCGCGGCGGGGCGGGCCTGCACTTCGCGACCGCCGTGGAGCGGCTGACCGTGGCGGACCTGCCCGGCGGGCCGGTGTTCGCCCTGGACCCGGAGGGCGACGACCTGCGGGGCGTCAAGCTCCCGGACGACGCCCTCCTTGCCTTCGGCTCGGAACGCAGCGGCCTCTCCGCCGACCTGCGCGCGCGTGCCGACCACCTGCTGTCCCTGCCGATGCGCCCCCAGGTCTCCAGCTACAACCTCGCGACGAGTGTGGCGATGACGCTGTACCACTGGAGCGCGACCGGGGGCCTGTCCGGCTAAGGGCTCCGAACAGGGGTGTCTCGGACGGAACACCCCCTTGGGGCTATGCGTCCCGCCGCACCTCCACCACCCGGAACCGGTTCGCGACGAACGCCCCGTCGCACAGCGCGGCGTTCGCCGCCGGGTTGCCACCGGAGCCGTGGAAGTCGGAGAAGGCGGCCGTCTGGTTGACGTACACCCCGCCGGTGAGGTTGAGGGACAGCTGGGCGGCCTCCTCCAGGCAGACCTCCTCCACCTCGCGCTCGACCTCGGCGTCCGTCGTGTACGCGCCGACCGTCATCGCCCCCTTCTCGCGCACCGTGCGCCGCAGCAGAGCCAGGGCGTCGGCGGCGGAGTCGACGGCGACGGCGAAGGAGACCGGGCCGAAGCACTCGCTCATGTAGGCGGCCTCGTCGTCCGGCTTGGCACCGTCCAGCTTCACGATCACGGGGGTGCGCACGACCGCGCCCGGGAACTCCGGGTTGGTCACCTCGCGGGAGGCGAGGGCGACCTCGCCGAGGCCGGCGGCGGCCTCCAGGCGGGCCTTGACGTCCGGGTTGACGATGGCGCCCAGCAGGGCGTTGGCGCGGGCGTCGTCGCCGAGCAGGCCGTCGACGGCGCGGGCGAGGTCGGCGACCACCTCGTCGTAGGTCCTCGGCCCCTCGTCGGTGCGGATGCCGTCACGGGGGATCAGCAGGTTCTGCGGGGTGGTGCACATCTGGCCGCTGTAGAGGGACAGGGAGAACGCCAGGTTGGCGAGCATGCCCTTGTAGTTCGCGGTCGACTCCACGAGCACGGTGTTGACGCCGGCCTTCTCGGTGTAGACCTGCGCCTGGCGGGCGTTGGCCTCCAGCCAGTCGCCGAAGGACGTCGAGCCCGTGTAGTCGATGATCTTGATGTCGGGGTGGGTCGCGAGGGTCTTGGCGATGCCCTCGCCCGGCCGCTCGGCGGCCAGCGCGACGAGGTTCGGGTCGAAGCCGGCGGCGGCGAGCACCTCGCGGGCGACCTGGACGGTCAGGGCGAGCGGCAGCACCGCGCGGGGGTGGGGCTTGACCAGGACCGCGTTGCCGGTGGCCAGGGACGCGAACAGGCCCGGGTAGCCGTTCCACGTCGGGAAGGTGTTGCAGCCGATCAGCAGGGCGGTGCCGCGCGGGACCGGCGTGAAGGTCTTGGTCATCCTGAGCGGGTCGCGCTTGCCCTGCGGCTTGGCCCACCCCGCCGTGCCAGGCGTGCGGACCTGCTCCGCGTACGCGTACGCCACCGCCTCCAGGCCGCGGTCCTGGGCGTGCGGGCCGCCCGCCTGGAACGCCATCATGAATGCCTGGCCGGAGGTGTGCATGACCGCGTGCGCGAACTCGTGCGTCCGGTCGCCGATCCGCTTGAGGATCTCCACACAGACCACCGCTCGGACCTCCGCGCCCGCGTCCCGCCAGGAGCGCTGTCCGGCCCGCATGGCGGGCAGCAGCACGTCCGTGTCCGCGTGCGGGTACGTCACGCCGAGCTCGATGCCGTAGGGGGACACCTCGCCGCCCACCCAGTCGTCCGTACCGGGCTGGCCGAGGTCGAGGCGGGTGTTCAGGACGGCGTCGAAGGCGGCCTTGCCGGCCGCCGCGTCCAGGCTGCCGTTCTCCCCGTAGGCCTTGGGGTGCTCCGGGTGCGGGGACCAGTACGCGCGGGTGCGGATCGCTTCCAGCGCCTGATCGAGGGTCGGCCGGTGCTGGGCGAGCAGATCGGCGGCGGTCAGTTCGGCGGCGGCCATGCGAGACCAACTCCTCGTCTTGAGAACTCTCCGTCGAGCTCATGACGTGACGGAAAAACCTGGGCGGGAACAGCCAGTCAGAGCTAGAGTAACCGAACGATCGGTCGGGACAAGGGGGCCTGCCGCATCTGTGGAAAACCCCGTGCGGGAGGATCGCGCACATGACAGCACTCGACCTCAGCAGCCCCGTGGCCGTCGTCGGCACCGGCACCATGGGCCAGGGCATCGCCCAGGTCGCGCTGGTCGCGGGCCACCCCGTACGCCTGTACGACGCCGTCCCCGGCCGGGCCCGGGAAGCGGCCGCCGCGATCGGCGCCCGGCTCGACCGGCTCGTGGACAAGAACCGTCTCGCCGCCTCCGACCGGGACATCGCGCGCGCCCGTCTGGCGGCCGCCGAGAGCCTCGCCGACCTCGCGGACTGCGCACTGGTCGTGGAGGCCGTCCTGGAGCAGCTGGACGTCAAACAGGAGCTCTTGCGCCAACTGGAGGACGTGGTCGGCGAGGACTGTCTGCTCGCCACCAACACCTCGTCCCTGTCGGTGACGGCCATCGGCGGCGCCCTGCGCAACCCGGGCCGTTTCGTGGGACTGCACTTCTTCAACCCCGCGCCGCTGCTGCCGCTGGTCGAGGTGGTCTCCGGCTACGCCACCGACGTCACGTCGGCCACGCGCGCGTACGAGACCGCACGCTCCTGGGGCAAGACGCCGGTCGCCTGCGCCGACACCCCCGGGTTCATCGTCAACCGCATCGCGCGGCCCTTCTACGCCGAGGCGTTCGCCGTCTACGAGGCGCAGGGCGCCGACCCGGCCACCATCGACGCCGTCCTGCGCGAGTCCGGAGGCTTCCGGATGGGCGCGTTCGAGCTGACCGACCTGATCGGACAGGACGTCAACGAGTCGGTGACGCACTCCGTGTGGCAGTCCTTCTTCCAGGACGTGCGCTTCACGCCCTCGCTCGCCCAGCGCCGCCTGGTCGAGTCCGGCCGTCTGGGCCGCAAGACCGGTCAGGGCTGGTACGACTACCGGGACGAGGGGGAGCGCGCCGAGCCGCACACCGCCGAGAAGCATCAGGCGCCCGCCTACGTCGTCGCCGAGGGCGACCTGGGCCCCGCGTCCGAGGTGCTGGCACTGATCCGCGAGGCGGGCATCCAGGTCCGCGAGGACGAGGAGGACCACGGCACCCGGCTGGTGCTGCCCGGCGGCGGCCAGCTCGCCCTCGCCGACGGCCAGACCTCCGTCGAGTTCCGTGACGTCGTCTACTTCGACCTCGCCGTCGACTACCGCAAGGCCACCCGCGTCGCCCTGTCCGCCTCCCAGGACACCTCCTCGCAGACCCTGTCCGAGGCGATCGGCCTGTTCCAGGCGCTCGGCAAGGACGTCAGCGTCATCGGCGACGTCCCCGGCATGATCGTCGCCCGCACCGTCGCCCGGATCGTCGACCTCGCGCACGACGCCGTCGCCAAGGGCGTCGCCACCGAGGAGGACATCGACACCGCGATGCGCCTCGGCGTGAACTATCCCCTCGGCCCCTTCGAGTGGAGCCGCCGCCTGGGCCGCATGTGGGCGTTCTCCCTCCTGGACGACCTGCACGACCGCGACCCCTCCGGCCGCTACGCGCCGTCCCTCGCGCTCTACCGGCACTCCTTCGCCACCGAGAAGCGGGAGGGCGCCTCGTGACCACCGCCAAGCGCGACACGTACACCCCGGAGACCCTGCTCTCCGTCGCCGTCCAGGTCTTCATCGAGCGCGGCTACGACGGCACCTCCATGGAGCACCTCTCCCGGGCGGCCGGCATCTCCAAGTCGTCGATCTACCACCACGTCACCGGCAAGGAGGAACTGCTGCGCCGGGCCGTCAGCCGCGCCCTGGACGGCCTGTTCGGGATCCTCGAGGAGGAGCGGGCGCGCGAGGGAGTCGCCGCCGAACGTCTGGAGTACGTCCTGCGGCGCATGGTCGAGGTGCTCATCACCGAGCTGCCCTACGTGACGCTGTTGCTGCGCGTGCGCGGCAACACCGAGACCGAGCGATGGGCCCTGGAACGGCGCCGCGAGTTCGACCACCGGGTCGCCGCCCTGCTCAAGGCGGCGGCCGCCGACGGCAGCGTGCGCTGCGACGTCGAGGTGCGCCTCGCGACCCGACTGGTCTTCGGGATGATCAACTCGATCGTCGAGTGGTACCGGCCGGACGGCCGCGGGATGGGCGAACGGGAAGTGTCCGAAGCGGTGGTGCGGCTGGTGTTCACAGGGCTGCGCTACGAGAGCTGACCTCAGCCCTGCGGCTCCAGATCCTCCTCCTCGAACACCAGCAGCGTGCGGGTGCTGAGCACCTCGGGGATGGCCTGGAGCCGGGTCAGCACCACCTCGCGCAGCGCCCGGTTGTCGGGCGTGTGCACCAGGAGCAGGACGTCGAAATCGCCCCCGACGAGGGCGATGTGAGAGGCACCCGGCAGCTGTCTGAGCTGCTCGCGCACCGTGCGCCAGGAGTTCTGCACGATTTTCAGCGTGATGTACGCACTCGTCCCCTGTCCCGCCCGCTCATGGTTCACCCGGGCGCCGAAGCCGCGGATCACGCCGTCCTCGACGAGCCGGTTGATCCGCGCGTAGGCGTTGGCGCGCGAGACGTGCACCCGCTCGGCGACCGACCGTATCGACGCGCGCCCGTCCGCCTGGAGCATCTGCAGGATGTCCCGGTCGATCGCGTCGAGCGGGCGCGGCGGCGGCAGCGCGGCACCGCTCTCGGGCCGTTCGGGCAACGGCGGCGCGGCAGTGCCTTCCGGGCCCTCGGCCATTTGTTCAGGTGCCACGTGCCCCCGCCTCTCCGCCATGGACGCACTGCGTCCATCTCAGGCTGTGGAGAACCGTTTGTCCACAGCCTGAGGGGGGCTGTAGCCAAAATGTGCCGGCGACCGAACAATCGGTAGGTGAGGCGGGTCACAGCCGACGCGCCTTCCGAGCCGCTCCCACGAGGAGGTGCCGTCATGACGGTCATGGAGCAGCGGGGAGCCTACCGGCCCACCCCGCCGCCCGCCTGGCAGCCCCGCACCGACCCCGCGCCGCTGCTGCCCGACGCGGAGCCGTACCGCGTTCTCGGCACCGAGAACGCCGCGCAGGCCGACCCGGAGCTGCTGCGGCGGCTGTACACCCAGCTGGTGCACGGCCGCCGGTACAACACCCAGGCCACCGCCCTGACCAAGCAGGGGCGGCTCGCCGTCTATCCCTCCAGCACCGGCCAGGAGGCCTGCGAGGTCGCCGCCGCGCTGGCCCTTCAGGACCGCGACTGGCTCTTCCCCAGCTACCGCGACACCCTCGCGGTCGTCGCCCGCGGCGTGGACCCCGTGGAGGCCCTGACCCTGCTGCGCGGCGACTGGCACACCGGCTACGACCCGTACGAGCACCGAGTGGCCCCGCTGTGCACCCCGCTCGCCACCCAGCTCCCGCACGCCGTGGGCCTCGCGCACGCCGCCCGCCTCAAGGGCGACGACGTGGTCGCGCTCGCGATGGTCGGCGACGGCGGCACCAGCGAGGGCGATTTCCACGAGGCGCTGAACTTCGCCGCCGTCTGGCAGGCCCCGGTGGTCTTCCTGGTCCAGAACAACGGCTTCGCGATCTCCGTGCCGCTCGCCAAGCAGACCGCCGCCCCCTCCCTGGCCCACAAGGCCGTCGGATACGGCATGCCGGGCCGCCTGGTCGACGGCAACGACGCCGCCGCCGTGCACGAGGTCCTCACCGACGCCGTACGCCGCGCGCGCGAGGGCGGCGGGCCGACCCTGGTCGAGGCCGTGACGTACCGCGTCGAGGCGCACACCAACGCCGACGACGCCACCCGCTACCGCGGTGACGCCGAGGTCGAGACATGGCGCGAGCACGACCCGATCCTGCTGCTGGAACGCGAGCTCACCGCGCGCGGGCTGCTCGACGAGAACGGCAGGCAGGCCGCGCGGGACACCGCCGAGGCGATGGCCGCCGACCTGCGCGCCCGCATGAACCAGGACCCGGTCCTCGACCCCATGGACCTGTTCGCCGACGTGTACGCCGAGGACACCCCCCAGCTGCGCGAGCAGCGGGCACTCCTGCGGGCCGAGCTCGACGCGGAGCGGGAAGGCGCGCACTGACATGACGACCGTCGCCCTCAAGCCCGCCACCATGGCCCAGGCGCTCACCCGCGCGCTCCGCGACGCGATGACCGCCGACCCGTCCGTGCACGTCCTGGGCGAGGACGTGGGCACGCTGGGCGGTGTCTTCCGCGTCACCGACGGACTCGCCGAGGAGTTCGGCGAGGACCGCTGCACCGACACCCCGCTCGCCGAGGCGGGCATCCTCGGCACCGCCGTCGGGATGGCCATGTACGGCCTGCGCCCGGTCGTCGAGATGCAGTTCGACGCGTTCGCCTACCCGGCGTTCGAACAGCTCATCAGCCATGTCGCCCGGATGCGCAACCGCACCCGCGGCCGTATGCCCCTGCCGATCACCGTCCGCGTCCCCTACGGCGGCGGCATCGGCGGCGTCGAGCACCACAGCGACTCCTCCGAGGCCTACTACACGGCGACTCCGGGGCTCCATGTCGTCACGCCCGCGACCGTCGCCGACGCGTACGGCCTGCTGCGCGCCGCCATCGCCTCGGACGACCCGGTGGTGTTCCTCGAACCCAAACGCCTGTACTGGTCCAAGGACTCCTGGAACCCGGAGCACCCGACGGACGTGGAACCGATCGGCCGAGCGGTCGTGCGCCGCCCCGGCCGCAGCGCCACCCTCATCACCTACGGCCCCTCGGTGCCCGTCTGCCTCGAAGCCGCCGAGGCCGCCCGCGCCGAGGGCTGGGACCTCGAGGTCGTCGACCTGCGCTCCCTGGTGCCCTTCGACGACGAGACGGTCGCCGCCTCCGTACGACGTACCGGGCGCGCGGTCGTCGTCCACGAGTCGGGTTCCTTCGGCGGCCCGGGCGGGGAGATCGCGGCCCGGGTCACGGAGCGCTGTTTCCACCACCTGGAGGCACCGGTGCTGAGGGTCGCCGGCTTCGACATCCCCTACCCGCCGCCGATGCTGGAGCGCCACCACCTGCCCGGCGTCGACCGCATCCTGGACGCCGTGGCGCGCCTGCAGTGGGAGGCCGAGAACTGATGGCACAGGTGCTGGAGTTCAAGCTGCCCGACCTCGGCGAGGGGCTCACCGAGGCGGAGATCGTGCGCTGGCTGGTCCAGGTCGGCGACGTGGTCGCCGTCGACCAGCCGGTCGTCGAGGTTGAGACGGCCAAGGCGATGGTCGAGGTGCCCTGCCCCTACGGCGGTGTGGTCACCGCCCGGTTCGGCGAGGAGGGCACCGAACTGCCCGTCGGCGCCCCGCTGATCACGGTCGCCGTCGGCGCGCCCGCCTCCGGTGGTGAGGCCCGGGGGTCGGGCAACGTCCTGGTCGGATACGGCACGTCGGAGGCACCCGCGCGACGCAGGCGGGTACGGCCGGCCGGCCCGGCGCCGGCTGCTCCCGCGCCGCCCGCGGCTCCGGCCGCTCCTGTCGGAGCAGGGGTGGCGGGCGGGCCGAGTGGTCTTCTGCCGTCGCCCGACCGCCCGGCCGGGGACCGCGGGCCGGCCGAGGGTCCCGTGCCGGTGATCTCCCCGCTGGTGCGCCGACTCGCCCGGGAGAACGGGCTGGACCTGCGGGAGCTCACGGGCTCCGGACCCGACGGACTGATCCTGCGGTCGGACGTGGAGCAGGCGCTGCGCACGACGGCCGCCCCCGAGCCCGCACCCCCCACCCCGGCCGCAGCCGCCCCCGCCCTCACCGGCGGCCACCGCATCCCCCTCAAGGGCGTCCGGGGCGCCGTCGCCGACAAGCTGTCGCGCAGCCGCCGGGAGATCCCCGACGCGACCTGCTGGGTGGACGCCGACGCGACCGAACTGATGCGCGCCCGCACCGCCATGAACGCCACCGGCGGGCCGAAAATCTCCCTCCTCGCCCTCCTGGCCCGTATCTGCACCGCCGCCCTGGCCCGGTTCCCGGAGCTCAACTCCACCGTCGACGTGGAGGCGAGGGAGGTCGTCCGGCTGGACCGGGTGCACCTGGGCTTCGCCGCACAGACCGAGCGGGGGCTCGTCGTGCCCGTGGTCCGTGACGCGCACGCCCGGGACGCCGAGGGGCTCACCGCGGAATTCGCCCGGCTCACCGAGGCGGCCCGGGCCGGGCGCCTCACCCCCGGCGAGCTGACCGGCGGCACCTTCACGCTGAACAACTACGGAGTCTTCGGCGTCGACGGCTCCACGCCGATCATCAACCACCCCGAGGCGGCCATGCTCGGCGTCGGCCGGATCGTCCCGAAGCCCTGGGTGTACGGGGGTGAGCTGGCGGTCCGCCAGGTCGTCCAGCTCTCGCTCACCTTCGACCACCGGGTGTGCGACGGCGGCACCGCCGGAGGCTTCCTCCGCCACGTCGCCGACTGCGTGGAACAGCCGGCGGTGCTGCTGCGCACGCTGTGACGGCGGGCGCTCCCGCATTTGCTGTGCCGTGGACGGCCCGCATACTCAGGGGATGACCCGGAACGAGCCGCCCGTCGAGTACGACGCCGTCGTGCTCGCCGGCGGCGGCGCCCGGCGCCTCGGCGGCGCCGACAAGCCCGGCGTCCGGGTCGGCGGACGGGCGCTGCTCGACCGGGTCCTCGCCGCCTGCGCCGAGGCACACACCACCGTCGTCGTCGCCGATCCCCGGCCCACCGCACGCCCC
Source organism: Streptomyces sp. NPDC049687 (assembly GCF_044465285.1). Taxonomy (NCBI): domain Bacteria; kingdom Bacillati; phylum Actinomycetota; class Actinomycetes; order Kitasatosporales; family Streptomycetaceae; genus Streptomyces; species Streptomyces sp. NPDC049687. Next base: position 599,019 of record NZ_JBITLN010000003.1, on the reverse strand, counting down.
GTGCGCTGGGCGCGCGAGGACCCGCCGGGCGCGGGTCCCGTCGCCGCGCTCGACGCCGGACTGCGCCGGACCACGGCCGACGACGTCCTCGTCCTCTCCGCCGACCTGCCCTTCCTCTCGGCCGGCACCGTACGGCGGCTGCTGGACGCCCTGCGCGTCGACGGGGCCGCCGAAGGCGCGCTGCTCACCGACGCCGACGGCCGAGACCAGCCGCTCGTCGCCGCGTACCGCACGGCCGCCCTGCGCCGTGAACTGGCGCTGCTCACCACGACCCACGGCGGCCTCACGGGGCTGCCCCTGCGCCGGCTGACCGCCGGACTCGACCTCACCCGCGTCCCCGACCCGGTCGCGTCCTTCGACTGCGACACCTGGGACGACATCGCCACCGCAAGGGCACGTATCAGGGAGCATTACCACGTGTTGGATGAATGGATTTCCGCAGTCAAGGACGAGCTGGGCATCGACCTCGAGGTCGACACCGGCGTCCTCCTCGACCTCGCCCGGGACGCCGCCCACGGGGTGGCCCGCCCCGCCGCCCCACTGACCACCTTCCTGGTCGGCTACGCGGCCGCACAGGCCGAGGGAGGCCCGGAAGCCGTCGCCGAGGCCGCCCGCAAGGCCGCCGCCCTCGCGCTGCGCTGGGCGCGGGAGGCGGAACAGGACGGAGCCGACCAGGCTGCCGCCACCGAGCCCGGCGACACCGGACCGGACGCCGGATGACCCCCCGCGGCACCCGGGAGAGCCGGGACGCGGATCTCGAGGCCGAGGAACTCGACGTCGAGGAGGTGCTCGCCCTCGTGAACGACAGCAAGGGCCCCGCCCGCCCGGCCGGCGCCCCCACGCCCGGGACCGGGCCGGGGGCCGCGCAGCCCGAGGACCACGGCAACCGCCCCGCTCACGGCCCGCGCGCCCCCGAGGGCCGTCACGGCCACCGGGCCACCCCCTGGCCCCAGGCCCGCGCGATCGCCGCCCGCGCCGCCCGGCCGCACGCCGCCCGCCGCGCCCATGTCTCCGTGCCTCTCGACGACGCCCTCGGTCTCGTCCTCGCCGCTCCTCTGAGCGCCCTCACCGACCTGCCCTCCTTCGACACCTCCGCCATGGACGGCTGGGCGGTCGCGGGCCCCGGCCCCTGGCACGTCCGGGACGAGGGCGTGCTGGCCGGGAGCGCCGCGCCCGCGCCCCTCACCGACGGCGAGGCCGCCCGCATCGCCACCGGCGCCCGTATCCCCCCGGACACCACCGCGGTACTGCGCAGCGAGCACGGCCGCACCGACGCCCAGGGCCGGCTGCACCCCACCCGCGAGATGAGCCACGGCCAGGACATCCGCCCCCGTGGCCAGGAGTGCCGTCGCGGCGATCAGTTGCTGCCCGCCGGCGCGGTGGTGACCCCGGCGGTGCTCGGTCTCGCCGCGGCCGCCGGGTACGACACGCTCGCCGCCGTACCGCGCCCCCGGGCCGAGGTGTTCGTCCTGGGCGATGAACTGCTCACCGAGGGCCGCCCGCACGACGGTCTCATCCGGGACGCGCTCGGCCCGATGCTGCCGCCGTGGCTGCGCGCCCTGGGCGCCGAGGTCACGGCCGTACGCCGGCTCGGCGACGACGCGGAGGCCCTCCACCGGGCCATCACGACGTCGGCCGCCGATCTGATCGTCACCACCGGGGGCACCGCCGCCGGCCCCGTCGACCACGTCCACCCCGTGCTGCGCCGCATCGGCGCCGAACTCCTCGTCGACGGCGTCCAGGTGCGCCCCGGCCACCCCATGCTGCTGGCCCGCACCAGGGACGACCAGCACCTCGTCGGCCTGCCCGGCAACCCCCTGGCGGCCGTCTCCGGCCTCCTCACGCTCGCCGAGCCCCTGCTGCGCACTCTGGCCGCCCGCCCGGCCCCGGAGCCGTATGCGCTGCCCCTGAAGGAAGGGGCGCACGGGCACCCGTACGACACCCGGCTGGTCCCCGTGGTGCTGCGGGGCGACCATGCCACGCCGCTGCACTACAACGGTCCGGCCATGCTGCGGGGCGTCGCGGCGGCTGACGCCCTCGCCGTCGTACCCCCGGGCGGTGCCCGGGCGGATCAGGAGGCGGAAGTCCTCGACCTGCCGTGGGCGACGGCCGGGGTCGACACCTGTTTCACGTGAAACAGCCGGCCGCCGCCGCGCGGGAGGCGGCCGCCCGTTTCACGTGAAACGTCGTCACGTCTGATCGGGCGCCGGGGCCGTCGCGCGACGGACCGTGATCACGTGGTCCCCCTCCTGGAGACGGGTGAGCCGGGGGTCGGCGTAGTCGAGCAGTTCCCCGCCCCGGACGACCGCCACGACCAGGTCAGCGGAACTGCGTGGCGACTGTCCCGCCTCCTTCTCGGTGACGGGACGTTCGACGAGGTCCAGGCCGCTGCCGAGGGTCATCAGGTCCTCCAGGGTCCTGGCCACGGTCGGGCTGACCATGGAGACGCCGAGCAGCCGGCCGGCCGAGGAGGAGCTGGTGACCACGGTGTCCGCACCGGACTGCCGGAGCAGCGGCACGTTCTCGTCCTCCCGGGCGGCGACGGCGATCGTGGCGCGCCGGTTCAGCTGGCGGGCCGTCAGGGTGACCAGGGCGGCCGTGTCGTCCCGCTGGGGAGCGACGATCACCCGGGAGGCGTGCTGGACCTCGGCCCGCCGCAGCACCTCGCTGCTGGTGGCGTCGCCGGTCACCGCCACCAGCCCGTCGTCGCCGGCCATGCCGGCCGCCTTGTGCTGGGCGTCCACGACCACGATCCGGTCCTTGGTGATGCCCTGCCCGACGAGCGTCTCCACCGCGTGCCGGCCCTTCGTGCCGTATCCGACGATCACGACGTGACCCCGCGTCCGCATGCGCCAACGGTGGATGCGGACCTGCTGGCGGGTGCGCTCGGTGAGCACCTCCAGGGTCGTGCCGACCAGGATGATCAGGAACAGCACGCGCAGCGGGGTGATGACGAGGATGTTGACCAGCCGGGCGGTGTCGCTGACGGGAGTGATGTCGCCGTAACCGGTGGTGGAAAGCGTGACGGTGGCGTAGTAGGCGGCGTCGAGGAAGTCGACCGAGCCGTCGGAGTTGTCGTGGTAGCCGTCGTGGTCGGCGTAGACGATCAGCGTGGTCAGGGCCAGCACCAGCAGGCCGAGGGCCAGGCGGCGCAGCACCTGCTGCAGCGGCGGCGCGCCGACGCTCACCGGCATCGTGATGGAGCGCCCCGCCTCGGCGTCGTCCCTGGCCTCCGTACGCGAGCGGTACCAGAGGGACCTGAAGAGGGAGAGCCTCACCGGGCCGGTGGACTGTCGTTCCTGGTCCTTCATCGCGCGCCCCCTGTGGCCGTGATCCGATCGATGGGCACCATGGTTCCCGGCGGGTCCGTGCCCGTCATGGAGCAACACGTTCCAAGACCCCCCGTCTGTTCCTGCCCCGGAGGTCCTCTTGCGCGACCACATCGTCGTCGTCGGCTTCGGTACGAAGGGGCGGTCCGCGATCCGGACCGTCTGCACGTCGGGGCTGCGCAAGGACCAGGTCGTGGTGATCGACCCCAGCGCGAAGGTGATCGACGCGGCCACGGCCGAGGGCTACGAGGGCGTGGTCGGGGACGCCACCCGCAGTGACGTGCTGCGGCGGGCCGAGGTGCAGCGGGCGGGGCGGATCATCATCGCCACCCAGCGCGACGACACGGCCGTCCTCGTGGCGCTGACGGCCCGCCAGCTCAACCCCGGCGCGAAGATCGTGGCCGCGGTGCGCGAGGAGGAGAACGCGCCGCTGCTCAAGCAGTCCGGCGCCGACGAGGTCATCACCAGCGCCGGAGCGGCCGGCCGGCTGCTGGGACTGTCCGTGCTCAGCCCCTGGGCGGGCCTGGTCATGGAGGACCTCATACAGCAGGGCAGCGGCCTGGACCTGGCCGAGCGGACCGTCACCAAGGCGGAGGTGGGCCGCGGCCCGCGCGAGACGGCCGACCTGGTGGTCAGCGTCGTCCGCGGACACCGGGTCCTCCCTTACGACGACCCCGCCATCGGCGTACTGGAGCCGACGGACCGCCTGATCACGATCGTGCGCGTGGACGAGTCCGGCACGACGCGGGCAGCAAGCGGGGCCGCCGTCCCGCCGCTGCCTCCCGCACCCCGCACGGACGGGAACGCCGAGCGGTAGCGTCGCCCTCATGCATGCGATCACGATTCCCGAACCTGGTGGTCCTGAGGCGCTGGTGTGGGACGAGGTCCCCGATCCCGTACCCGGCGAGGGCGAGGTCCTGGTCGAGGTGGCGGCCAGCGCCGTCAACCGCGCCGACCTCCTGCAACGGCAGGGCTTCTACGAGCCGCCGCCCGGCGCCTCCCCCTATCCCGGCCTGGAGTGCTCCGGGCGGATCGCCGCGCTCGGTCCCGGCGTCTCCGGCTGGGCCGTCGGCGACGAGGTGTGCGCGCTGCTCGCGGGCGGCGGTTACGCCGAGCAGGTCGCCGTCCCGGCCGGCCAGCTGCTGCCCGCGCCCGAGGGCATCGACCTGACGCGGGCCGCCGCGCTCCCCGAGGTGACCTGCACGGTCTGGTCGAACGTCTTCATGATCGCCCATCTGCGCCCCGGTGAGACGCTGCTCGTGCACGGCGGCTCCAGCGGCATCGGCACCATGGCGATCCAGCTCGCCAAGTCCGTCGGCGCGAGGGTCGCGGTCACCGCGGGCACCAAGGAGAAGCTGGACCACTGCGCCGAGCTGGGCGCGGACATTCTGATCAACTACCGGGAGCAGGACTTCGTCGCCGAGCTGAAGGAGGCCACCGGCGGCGCCGGCGCGGACGTCATCCTCGACAACATGGGCGCCAAGTACCTGGACCGCAACATCCGGAGCCTCGCGGTCAACGGACGGCTCGCGATCATCGGCATGCAGGGCGGAATCAAGGGCGAGCTGAACATCGGCGTGCTGCTCGGCAAGCGCGCCGCCATCAGCGCGACCTCGCTGCGCGCCCGTCCGCTGGGGGAGAAGGCGGCCATCGTGGCGGCCGTACGCGAACACGTCTGGCCGCTGATCGCGGACGGTCATGTCCGGCCCGTCGTCGACCGCGAGGTCCCGATGAGCGACGCGGCCGCCGCTCACCGGGTCGTCGAGGACAGCGGCCATGTCGGCAAGGTGCTGCTGGTCACGCCGTAGAGAGCCGTGCGGGGCGCTCAGGAGCGGCGCAGTCGCAGGGCGGCGAGACCGAGGGCCAGGCCGAGTCCGATGAGGACCAGCCCGCTGCCCAGCGGGAGGATCCGCAGCACGGGCTCCTCGGCCCGCTCCCCCTGTGCGGCGGCCCGGCCCACGCCGTCCTGCGGCGCCTCGGAGCCCACCGGCGCGACGGCGCCGTCCCCCGGCGACTCCGTCACGGCGTCGGCGTCGGCGTCGGGTTCGGGTTCGGCAGAGGCGTCGGACTCGTCCGGGCTGTCCACGGTCCCGTCCTCGTCCGCGCCCTCCTCCTGGCCCGCGTCCTCGTCCTCCACCTCGTCCTCCACTTCGTCCTCCGCCTCGTCCTCGTCCGCCCGTCCGGGACGTGCCCGCCCCTCACCGGCCCGGCTCCCGGCCCGGTCGGGTTCGGGGGAGGAGGGGGCCGGGGTGGCCGACGCCGAGACGACGCCGTACGTCGACGCGGTCCCGTACGCGTACCCGCCTGCGGGCAGCACGAGGACCGCTCCCACCCCCACCGCGCACAACCCCCGCCGCCATGGAGTCACGCCCGTGACCCCCTCCCGGTGTCAGTGGCCAAGGAATGCCAAGGAATGGCTAGGAATGAGGCCATAAGCCTCGCATTCCGGAGATCACGCCGCATTCCGGGCTGTTCCGAACGGGTGTCGGCCGTCTCGGCGCGCCCGGGCCCGGCGGAAACGGTGGATCACCCTCCGAGGGGGGCACCACGGTGATGAAGTGGACCGGTGCGAGAGAATGGCGGCATGGAGATGCCGAGGAACGAAAGATCGTCGGAGAACGCCCAGAAGATCCTGGTCGTGGGCCAGGACGGCATGGCACTCGGCGCCGACGATGACTCCCGCGAGATCCCGGTGACGGAGCAGGTCGAGCAGCCGGCGAAGGTCATGCGCATCGGCAGCATGATCAAACAGCTGCTGGAGGAGGTGCGCGCGGCTCCCCTGGACGAGGCGAGCCGGGCCCGGCTCAAGGAGATCCACGCCAGCTCGGTGAAGGAGCTGGAGGACGGCCTGGCGCCGGAGCTCGTGGAGGAACTCGAGCGGCTCTCCCTGCCGTTCAACGAGGACTCCACCCCGAGCGACGCGGAACTGCGCATCGCGCAGGCACAGTTGGTCGGCTGGCTGGAGGGCCTCTTCCACGGCATCCAGACCACCCTGTTCGCCCAGCAGATGGCCGCCCGCGCGCAGTTGGAGCAGATGCGCCGCGCGCTGCCGCCGGGTATGAGTGTCGAAGGCGCCGACGAGCCGCGCGCGGGCGGCCGTTCGGGCGGGCCGTACCTGTAGGTACAGCGCCCCTGCCGGTAAGCAAGCGCACTGTCAGAGCCGTAGACGACCAAGGGCCCGGCCGAGAAGCCGGGCCCTTCTTTCTGGGGGCCGTTCCCAGGGCGTTCCGTGTGCCGTTCTCAGGAGGCCGGGTTGCCCGTCGACACGCTCAGCTCGATCTCCGGCATGTCCTTCGGGTCGACGTCCGTCCCGGCGGACGGGAACTGGTCCATGACCGCGCCGTCGCCGTAGGTGTTCTCGTCCACGTACTTGATCTTCATCTTCCAGCCCGCGGCCTGGAAGCAGGACTTGACCGACTCGATGTACTTGAACTTGAAGTCGGGCACCCGGACCTTGTCCGGGTCGTTGTACGACTCGTCCGGCTCCGAGCACTCGGTCGACTCGATCGTCTTGGACGTGTCCGGACCGCGATAGCCCACTGATCTCGTGGCCGTCGGGGAGGCGCTGGAGCCGCCGCTGCCGCCGTTGTCACTGCCCTCGTCGAGCGCGAGGCTCGTCAGGAGCGCGCCCACCGCCACCACCGCGACCAGGGCCGAACCGATGACCACCGGCTTGTTGCCCTTGCTCCCGCCGCCCGAGGGCGCCGGGGTGGAGGGCCGCGGGGAGAGGTTGTACGCCGGCGGCGTGGGCGGCCCCTGCTGGTGGCCGTAGGCCGGGGCGGGCGTCTGGTAGCCGCCCTGCTGCGGGTAGCCGTACGACTGGGCGGGGGTGGGGGCGCCGTAGGGGTTCGGGCCCGGGGCCGGCTGGTACGGCGTCTGGACGTTGCCCACCGGCGGCTGGGGGGTGTGCTGCCCGACCGGCGGGAACACGGCGGAGCCGACGCCCGCGCCGCTCTGCGTGGGGGTGCCCGGGACGATGCTCGGCGGGGCCGGCTGGAAGGAGGCGGCGACGCGCAGGCACTCGTCGCGCATGGCGACAGCGGTCGGGAAGCGCTCGTTCGGGTTCTTCTTCAGCGCGCGGGCGACGAGCGCGTCCACGGCGGGCGGCAGCGACCGGTTGATCGAGGAGGGCGCCACCGGCTCCTCCTGCACATGCGCGTACGCGATCGCCAGCGGCGAGTCCGCGTCGAACGGCAACCGCCCGGTGACCAGTTGGAACAACATGATGCCGACCGAGTACAGGTCGGAGCGGGCGTCCACGCCACGGCCGAGGGCCTGCTCGGGCGAGAGGTACTGCGGGGTGCCGACGACCATGCCGGTCTGTGTCATCGACGTCACACCGGACTGCATCGCCCGCGCGATGCCGAAGTCCATCACCTTGACGACCCCGCGCTTGGTCATCATCACGTTGCCGGGCTTGATGTCGCGGTGGACCAGTCCCATCTCGTGACTGATCTCCAGTGCGGCCAGCACGTCCGCGGTGATCTTCAGTGCCTTGTCGGCGGGCATCGCGCCCTGTCGGCGTACGTCCTCGTCGAGCACCGAGCCGAGCGGGCGGCCCTCGACGTACTCCATGACGATGTACGGCGTCGTCAGGCCGCCCACCTCGTCCTCGCCGGTGTCGAAGACCGAGACGATGTTGGTGTGCGTGAGCTTGGCCACTGCCTGGGCCTCGCGGCGGAAGCGCTCGCGGAAGGCCTGCTCGCGGCCCAGTTCGGTGTGGAGCGTCTTGATCGCCACCTGGCGGTCCAGCACGGAGTCGTACGCGAGGTGCACCGAGGCCATGCCGCCCTGGCCGAGCAAGTCGCGCAGCTGATAGCGGCCGCCGGCGATGGCCCGCGCCGCGTGCCCGCCCTGTGCGCCGTCCTGGCTCATGTTCCGCGTCCCCCGTTGGCCCTCAGGCGCCGTTGTCCGTCGCCGGCCGTCTTCGCCGCCGTTGACTGCCCTTGATCGAAAGTGCTATTCCCGGCCAAGTCTGCCGCAGGGCACTGACACGTCAAGCTCGGTGCCCGTTCCGTGACCCTACGAGAAAGAAGCGTCGCGCAAGCGTTACAGGTGCTGTACGGCCGGTACACGGAATTTGCACGGCGGTAGGCACGACAGGTTTGATGACCGGTCCGTCTCGGACCGGCGGCGGAGCTCGGCAGGGGCTCATCCAGGACCGGAGGCTTGCGCGGAGGCTGTAGCGTGGCCGACGGAGACCGTAACAACACCGCGCGCACCGCGGGCAGAAACGACGGCGAGGACTGATGGCACAGCAGCGCGCTCAGGGCCCGTCCGACCCCGAGGCGACTGGCGGCGGTATGTCAGACGCGCCGGAGAACTGGGGCAACGGCGGGCTGGTCGGCGACGGCAGGTACCGGTTGACCCGGAGACTCGGCCGGGGCGGTATGGCCGAGGTGTTCGCGGCCGAGGACGTGCGCCTCGGACGCACCGTCGCGGTCAAGTTGCTGCGCGCCGACCTCGCCGAGGACCCGGTGTCCAAGGCCCGCTTCACGCGCGAGGCCCAGTCGGTGGCCGGCCTCAACCACCACGCGATCGTCGCCGTGTACGACTCCGGCGAGGACTTCGTGGGCGGCCAGAGCGTGCCGTACATCGTGATGGAGATCGTCGAGGGGCGCACGATTCGCGACCTGCTCCTCAACGCCGAGGCGCCGGGCCCCGAGCAGGCCCTGATCATCACCTCCGGTGTGCTGGAGGCGCTCGCCTACTCGCACCAGCACGGCATCGTGCACCGCGACATCAAGCCGGCGAACGTGATCATCACGCACAACGGCGCGGTCAAGGTGATGGACTTCGGCATCGCGCGCGCCCTGCACGGCGCGTCCACGACGATGACGCAGACCGGCATGGTCATGGGCACCCCGCAGTACCTCTCCCCGGAGCAGGCGCTCGGCAAGGCGGTCGACCACCGCTCCGACCTGTACGCGACGGGCTGCCTCCTCTACGAACTGCTCGCGCTGCGGCCCCCGTTCACCGGCGAGACGCCGCTGTCGGTGGTCTACCAGCACGTTCAGGACATTCCGGTGCCGCCGTCGCAGACCTCGGGCGGCGAGTGCCCGCCGGAACTCGACGGTCTCGTCATGCGCTCCCTCGCCAAGGAACCCGACGACCGGTTCCAGACGGCCGAGGAGATGCGCGGACTCGTCCAGTACGCGCTGCAGATGCTGTACGACCAGGGCGGCCACACCGGCACCTGGAACACCGGCCCGGTCGCCCTGCCCGACGGCCGGGGCACGGCCGCGAGCCCCTACGCGGGCACCGCGGTGATGCCCCAGCACGACGGCTCCAGCACCTCGCAGATCCCCCAGCCGATCCTGCCCACGGGCTACGGCAACAGCGACGACGGCGGCTTCGAGGGGCACGGCAACAAGGGCAGCGGCCGCGGCAAACTGTGGATCCTGGCCGTCCTCGCGGTGATCGCGATCGCCGCCGGTGTCGCGCTCGCGCTGAACAACAAGGGCACGGGCAGCGGCGACGCCGACACCACCAAGTCGCCGAGCGCCTCGCAGTCCGCGACCAAGGAAGACTCCAGCGAGTCGCCGACCGACGAGGCGTCCGAGGAGTCCTCGGACGACACCTCGGACGACAGCACCGGTTCGGGCTCCGGCTCGGGCTACTCGCAGCCGTCCTCCCCCTCGTACAGCAGCCCGTCGTACACGCCTTCCGAGACGGCCACCAGCGAGCCCTCGAACGAGGAGACGGACCCGCAGACCTCGAACGAGCCGACGGGCGGGGAGACGAACACGGGCGACCCGGGGACGGCGGACGGCGGGAACGGCGAGACCGAGGGGACCACCAGCGGCACGAACCAGGGCAGCACCAGCCTCGGCGCGGGCCTCGGCGGCTGACCGACGCTTCCGTCGGTCACCGTCCACCCACCTCGGTCCGCGCCTCGGTCCGCGTCGTGATCCGCCTCGATCCGCCTAGATCCGCCTCGGGGCGCAAGAAGAAGATCGCGGTGGCGCGTACGGCTCCTCCGCGCGGGCCTGCACGCCGCTCCAGCAGGACGCGCCGTTCCAGGTGGCGTGGCCGGGCGAGTTCGTCGGGGTCGGCGGGGCGGTGCACAGGCGCGAGCGGCATGGCTGGAATCCGACTCCGCCATCCCGGTCGCCCTACGCCATCCGTGGGCTCTTCCCGTGACCTGGGTCACCGAGATAACGTGCCGTTGTTCCGGCCGCCTGCAAGGCTGTGACCAGGAAGAGTTCCCGATTTCGCGATTTACTTGGAAATCCAAGCAAAAACGCAGGTCAGGAGGGGTTTCACAGAAATGTGGAGCACTGGGTAACGTGCCTGTTGCAGGGCGCTCGCCGGGGCACCTGTCACGCCTGTGCCCGACACGGCCGCACCCACCCTGTGCGTCCGCGGGGGCGCGGGTGAGCCGCACTGGCACCCGGCGAACCCGGGTAGCCGGACCGACGGAGGAGCACACGTGACCGTGGAGAGCACTGCCGCGCGCAAACCGCGACGCAGCGCCGGAACCAAGAGCACGGCCGGCAAGCGCACGACCGCAAGGAACGCGCCAGGCACCGAGCCGCAGCTCGTACAACTGCTGACGCCCGAGGGCGAGCGCGTCAAGAACGCGGAGAACGCGGCGTACGACAAGTACGTCGCCGACGTCACCCCCGAAGAGCTCCGCGGCCTGTACCGCGACATGGTGCTCACCCGCCGCTTCGACGCCGAGGCCACCTCCCTGCAGCGCCAGGGCGAGCTGGGCCTGTGGGCGTCGCTGCTCGGGCAGGAGGCCGCCCAGATCGGCTCCGGCCGGGCGCTGCGCGACGACGACTACGTCTTCCCGACCTACCGCGAGCACGGCGTCGCCTGGTGCCGCGGGGTCGACCCGACCAACCTGCTCGGCATGTTCCGCGGGGTGAACAACGGCGGCTGGGACCCCAACGGCAACAACTTCCACCTCTACACGATCGTCATCGGCTCCCAGACGCTGCACGCGACCGGGTACGCGATGGGCATCGCCAAGGACGGCGCCGACTCCGCGGTGATCGCCTACTTCGGCGACGGCGCGAGCAGCCAGGGCGACGTGGCCGAGTCGTTCACCTTCTCCGCCGTCTACAACGCGCCGGTGGTGTTCTTCTGCCAGAACAACCAGTGGGCGATCTCCGAGCCGACCGAGAAGCAGACCCGTGTGCCGCTCTACCAGCGCGCGCAGGGCTTCGGCTTCCCGGGCGTCCGCGTCGACGGCAACGACGTGCTGGCCTGCCTCGCGGTCACCCGCTGGGCCCTGGAGCGGGCCCGCAACGGCGAGGGCCCCACCCTCGTCGAGGCGTACACCTACCGGATGGGCGCCCACACCACCTCCGACGACCCGACGAAGTACCGGGCCGACGAGGAGCGCGAGGCCTGGGAGGCGAAGGACCCGATCCTGCGCCTCCGCCGCCACCTGGAGACCTCAAACCACACGGACGAGGGATTCTTCGCGGAACTCGAGACCGAGAGCGAGGCGTTGGGCAGGCGAGTGCGCGAAGCGGTCCGTGCCATGCCGGACCCGGACCACTTCGCCATCTTCGAGAACGTGTACGCGGACGGGCACGCGCTCGTCGACGAGGAGCGTGCCCAGTTCGCCGCCTACCAGGCGTCGTTCGCGGACGAAGACGGGGGTAAGTGAGATGGCCGACACCACTGTGAGGACCATGGCCCTGGCCAAGGCGATCAACGAGTCGCTGCGCCGAGCCCTGGAGGCGGACCCCAAGGTCGTCATCATGGGCGAGGACGTCGGCAAGCTCGGCGGCGTGTTCCGGGTGACGGACGGCCTGCAGAAGGACTTCGGCGAGAGCCGCGTCATCGACACCCCGCTGGCCGAGTCGGGCATCGTCGGCACGGCGATCGGCCTGGCCCTGCGCGGTTACCGCCCCGTGGTGGAGATCCAGTTCGACGGTTTCGTCTTCCCGGCCTACGACCAGATCGTCACCCAGCTCGCGAAGATGCACGCCCGCTCCCTGGGCAAGGTCAAGATGCCGGTCGTCGTCCGCATCCCGTACGGCGGTGGCATCGGCGCGGTCGAGCACCACTCGGAGTCCCCGGAAGCCCTCTTCGCACACGTCTCGGGCCTCAAGATCGTCACCCCCTCCAACGCGTCGGACGCGTACTGGATGATGCAGCAGGCCATCCAGAGCGACGACCCGGTGATCTTCTTCGAGCCGAAGCGCCGCTACTGGGACAAGGGTGAGGTCAACACCGAGGCCATCCCCGGCCCGCTGCACAGGGCCCAGGTGGTCCGCGAGGGCACCGACCTGACCCTCGCCGCCTACGGACCGATGGTGAAGCTCTGCCTGGAGGTCGCCGCCGCGGCCGCCGAGGAGGGCAGGAACCTTGAGGTCCTGGACCTGCGCTCGGTCTCCCCGCTGGACTTCGACTCCATCCAGACGTCGGTCGAGAAGACCCGCCGCCTGGTCGTCGTCCACGAGGCCCCGGTGTTCTTCGGCTCCGGCGCGGAGATCGCCGCCCGGATCACCGAGCGCTGCTTCTACCATCTGGAGGCCCCGGTGCTCCGGGTCGGCGGCTACCACGCCCCCTACCCGCCGGCGCGCCTGGAGGAGGAGTACCTGCCGGGTCTGGACCGGGTGCTCGACGCCGTCGACCGTGCCCTGGCGTACTGAGGAGAGGGTCGTGACGACGATGACGGAAGCGTCCGTACGCGAGTTCAAGATGCCGGACGTGGGCGAGGGCCTCACCGAGGCCGAGATCCTCAAGTGGTACGTCCAGCCCGGCGACACGGTCACCGACGGCCAGGTGGTGTGCGAGGTCGAGACGGCCAAGGCCGCCGTGGAACTCCCCATCCCCTACGACGGTGTGGTCCGCGACCTCCACTTCCCCGAGGGCACCACGGTGGACGTGGGCACGCCGATCATCGCGGTGGACGTGACGGGCGGCGCGGCCCCGGCCGAGTCACCGGCTCCCGCGGCGGCCACCCCGGCCCCGGCCGCGGCGGCCACCGGGGCCCCCGAGAAGAAGCCGGAGGGTTCCGGCCGTCAGCCGGTGCTCGTCGGCTACGGCGTGGCCGCCTCCTCCACTAAGCGCCGTCCCCGCAAGGGGCCCGTGATCCCCGTCCAGGAGCCCGCGGCGGCAGCCGTCCAGACGGAGCTGAACGGCCACGGCAGCGCCCCGGCCGTCAAGGAGCGCCCGCTGGCGAAGCCGCCGGTGCGCAAGCTGGCCAAGGACCTGGGCGTCGACCTCGCCACGGTCGTCCCGACCGGCCCGGACGGCATCATCACGCGGGAGGACGTCCACGCGGCGGCGGCCCCGACCGAGGCCCCCGCGCCCGAGCCGGTGACGCAGGCCCCGGTCCAGGTCACGACCCCCGCGCCGGCGCCGGTCCCGTCGTACGACACGGCACGCGAGACCCGTATCCCGGTCAAGGGTGTCCGCAAGGCGACGGCGGCGGCGATGGTCGGCTCGGCGTTCACGGCGCCGCATGTCACCGAGTTCGTGACAGTGGATGTCACCCGCACGCTGAAGCTCGTCGATGAGCTGAAGCAGGACAAGGACATGCAGGGCCTGCGGGTCGGCCCGCTGCTGCTGATCGCCAAGGCCCTGCTGGTCGCGATCAGGCGGAACCCGGAGATCAACGCCTCCTGGGACGAGGCCGCACAGGAGATCGTGGTCAAGCACTACGTCAACCTGGGCATCGCGGCGGCTACCCCCCGCGGTCTCCTGGTCCCGAACATCAAGGACGCGCACGCGAAGACGCTGCCGCAGCTGGCCGAGTCACTCGGCGAGCTGATCTCCACGGCACGTGAGGGCAGGACGTCCCCGGCCGCCATGCAGGGCGGCACGGTGACGATCACCAACGTCGGTGTCTTCGGCGTGGACACCGGCACCCCCATCCTGAACCCCGGCGAGTCCGCGATCCTCGCGGTCGGCGCGATCCGGCTCCAGCCATGGGTCCACAAGGGCAAGGTGAAGCCCCGCCAGGTGACGACCCTGGCACTCTCCTTCGACCACCGTCTGGTGGACGGGGAGCTGGGCTCGAAGGTGCTGGCGGACGTGGCGGCGATCCTCGAACAGCCGAAGCGGCTGATCACCTGGGCGTGAGCAGACGCCGGCCGTCAGCCGTCGGGAGCCGAGCGCCCGGAGTGGGCGCGCGGCTCCGGGCGCGGTCAGCTCCGCCGCGGCTCGTGCCGTAGCCAGTGGCCGTCGGTGCTCCAGCCGAGCAGCAGGCGGCCGGTGCCGTCGTCGGCCCGGCCGCCCTCGGCGACCTGCCGCAGGCCGGTCAGCGCGGGGGCGAGGCGCGCGGCGACATGGGCCGGGTGGCGGGACGCCTCCTCGGACAGCCAGGTGAGAGTCCGGGCCTGTTCCCGCTCGGCACACAGGGACAGGTGGAACACCATCTGCCGCCAGGCGTAGGCCACGTCCTTGATCGTGCTCAGCGGCCGCGGATCGCCGTGGACGCGGCCGGTCAGCCGGCACACGACGACGAAGCAGCGGCGGGCCAGATCCTCCCATCCCGCGGCCGGGGCGATACCCACGCGGTGGACCAGGGTGGCCAGGTTGTGCGTGGTGAGGATCTGCGCCTGTTCGATCACCTTGCCGTTCCCGGCCACCGACCAGGAGGACCGCTTCCGCGAACCGGCCCCGGCCCGCGCCACGCACAGCTTCGCGAACCCCGGTGAGGTCCGCTGCCGAAGCGCCTGCGCCGCCGACTCCTCGATCGCCATGTTCCGCACGGCCCGGTAGTCGACGGCGTAGTAGCGCTCGTAGAGCGAGCCACCACCGAGCAGGTCCGCCGCGATCCGTGCCGCGGTGAGGAACTTCGGGCTGAACGTGCCCATGAAGATGTCGGCGGCGAGCTCCTCCACGAAGGGCGCTCCGAGGTCGGCCTGGCGGGCGAGCACGGACAGTTCGCGGACCAGCGGGTTCGGCAGGATCGTGGCGGGGAACGCCTGCACGGCGAGCTCGCCCAGCTGCCGCAGCGCTACGGCCGACACCTCGCCCGCCCCGCCCTCGGCACGCTGTCCGGCCACGGCCCGTACCCACGGCAGCTCCTCCATCCGCACCTGCGACTGGAGGTTGAGCAGCAGCAGCGAACGGCGGCCCGCGAACGCGCGGTGGTTCGCGGCCGCGAGGGTGCGCAGGGCGCGGTCCGGGTAGGCCTGGGCGGTGGTGGCGGCGACCAGCTGCGGGACGAGCTCGGCCAGTACCTCCGCCGAGGGCACCACACCGCGCTCCACCAGCGTGGGCAGCGGAGCGCTCAGCGCGGCCTCGACAGGCCTGCGGACGGCGGCCGGGACCACCGCGCCCACGGGCAGCCCGGTCTCCCGGGCCTCGCCCTCGGTCACCGGGACGAGCAGCGGCTCGACCTCGGCCACGCCCGTCTCCTGCTCCAGCACCGCCAGCCGTCCCAGCACCAGCTGGGCCAGCGCGTGGTGCGAGGGCAGGGCCGCCTGCCCTGCCTGCTCCCGGCGCAGAGCCGTGTGCCGTGCGGAACCGGGCAGTCCGCGCCGCCGCACCATCGAGGTGACGGCATGCCGCAGCAGCCCGAGCCGGCGCGCGTCCGGTCCCCGTCCGGCCACCGTCTCCTCCAGCGCACCTCGCAGGATCGCCAGGTTCTGCTTGGGGTCGAGGTGCTTGGTGCAGTACGTGTGCCGGCGCGCGAGCTCGCGGTAACGGCTCAGCAGCGCCGCGCCCCGCACGTACCAGCCGGCGTGCGTGGCGCGCGCCGGGACCCGGACGGTTCCCTCGTCGTCGGCCGTCTCCAGCCAGTGCGTGAGGAGTTCGTCGCCGAAGGGCTGCCACACGGCCAGCGCCTCCCGCTGCGTCTCCACGGCCCTGCTGGGCCGGCGCCGCAGCAGGGTGTCGCCGGCCTCGCCGACGGTCACCCGGTGCACCGACGCCGCGTCGGGCGCGGGGTGGCCGGCCGGCCGAGGGGTGAACCGCAGCCGCCCGGCGAAGGGGGCCAGTTCCGCCACGAGTTCGAGTGCCGCGTCGGTCTCACCGGCCCGGACCAGCCAGGCCACGGTGAGCAGGGCGGCCTCCTCGGGCACGGTCACCTCGTAGCGTCCGCTGTCCAGAAGACCGTGGAGCCGGCCGAGCCCGTCCTCCGACAGCCAGTACGCGAACAGCGCCCGCCGCTCCGGCGGCACCCCGGCGAGGCGCGCCGCCTCCGCCTCGTACTCCGTCAGGGGACCCCCGGCGCTGGGCTCCCCGGTGGCGAAGCCGCCCCGCAGGACCTCGGGTGTCACCCAGGCCGGAAGTCCCGAGACGGGTGTGCGGGAGCCGATCGTCAACAGGCCCTCCGCCATGCCGGCCAGGACGGCCCGCCAGGAGCGGCCCCGCTCCCCGGCCCGGTGGCGGGTGTCGGGGTCGTGGTGGGTGAGCGCGGTCCTGAGCGCCTTGGCCAGTTGGCCGGACGCGTAGCCCGGGTCGGCCTGTGCGAGGTGCTGCTGGTCAGCGTCGTCGTTCATAAGCCGACGTGGCGGGTGCCGCCCCCGCTCCCTCCGGGTCCCGAGCCCGGTGCTCTCACTGTTGAGCTACACGCCGATGAGCCGACGTGGCGGGTTCCGCCCCCGCGCCCTCCGGGTTTGCAGCCCGGCGCTCCGACTCCTGAGCCACACGTCGATGGCGCCAGACGGTAGTTGCCGGACAGGCGGGCGGACAACCGGATTTAGAGCTCCGAACAACGGTGGAGCCCGGCCCGCGAGCTGATCGGACTCCACTGCTGTTCGGAGCTCTTACCCCGGCTGCCTACGCCGGTACGTGCACCGTCTCCACCCGGCTGGCCACCAGCCGCTCCCGCTCCCGTCGGGCCGCCCGCGTGCGCAGGCGCAGGATCTGGCTGACGCCGAGCGCCTGGAGGACGAACACCGCCGAGAAGGCGATCGTGTAGTCGCCGCCGGTCGCGTCCAGCAGCACGCCGACCGCGAACAGGGTCGTCATGGACGCCACGAAGCCGCCCATGTTGGTGATGCCGGAGGCCGTGCCCTGGCGCTCGGGCGGGTTCGCGGGGCGGGCGAAGTCGAAGCCGAGCATGGAGGCGGGGCCACAGGCGCCCAGGACCGTGCAGAGGACGACGAGGAGCCACATCGGTGCGTGGTCGGCGGGGTACGCCAGGGTCGCCGCCCACATGAACGCCGTCGCGCCCACCGTGCCCAGCGCCAGCGGGAGCCGCGCCCCGTGGTGCCGGGCGACGATCTGGCCGTAGACCAGGCCCACGACCATGTTGGACAGGACCACCAGGGTCAGCAGTTCGCCCGCCGCCGCCCGGGACAGGCCCTGGGCCTCCACGAGGAACGGCAGGCCCCACAGGAGCAGGAACACCATCGCCGGGAACTGGGTGGTGAAGTGCACCCACAGACCCAGCTTCGTCCCCGGCTCCCGCCAGGACGCGGCGATCTGGCGGCGGACGTACGCGGCGCCCCGGTGCGGGAAGGGCGCCGGCTCATGGCCCTCGGGGTGGTCCTTCAGGAAGAGGACGAGGAGGACCAGCACCACGACCCCCGCCCCCGCGCTGCCCGCGAAGGCCGCCGTCCAGCCGATCCCGTGCAGCAGCCGGGCCAGCAGGAGGGTGGAGACCAGGTTGCCCGCCATCCCCGCCAGGCCGGCCAGCTGGGCCACCATGGGGCCCCGGCGCGCCGGGAACCAGCGGGTGCCGAGGCGCAGCACGCTGATGAACGTCATCGCGTCCCCGCAGCCGAGCAGTGCCCGGGAGGCGAGGGCCATGCCGTACGACGGGGAGAAGGCGAAACCGAGCTGGCCGGTGGTGAAGAGGACGACGCCGATCGTCAGCATCCGCTTGGTGCCGAGGCGGTCCACCAGCAGGCCGACCGGAATCTGCATGCCCGCGTAGACCAGGAGCTGCAGGATCGAGAAGGTCGACAGGGCCGAGGCGTTCACGTGGAAGCGGTCGGCCGCGTCGAGGCCGGCGACCCCCAGCGACGTACGGAAGATGACGGCGACGAAGTAGACGGAGACGCCGATCCCCCAGACAGCTGCCGCACGGCGCCCGCCGGGCGGGTCACCCGGAAGGGTGGACTTCGTACCGGGACGGGTGCGGCTCATCGGACCTCACCCCGCGCCAGATGCGAGAACCAGCCGACGTGCCGGTGGACGATTCCCACGGCCGCCTCGGCGTCACCCGCGCGCAGCGCCTCCAGGATCTCCTCGTGCTCGGTGAGCGTCTTCGCGACGCGGTCGGGGTGGGAGTGCAGTACGGCGACGCCCATGCGCAGCTGGCGGTCGCGGAGTTGGTCGTAGAGCCGGGAGAGGATCTCGTTGCCTCCGCTGCGGACGATCTCCGCGTGGAAGCAGCGGTCCGTCACGGCCGCCGCCGCCAGGTCGCCCGCCGCCGCCTGCTCCTTCTGCCGCGCGAGCAGTTCCTCCAGGCGCTCGATCAGACCGGCCGGCGCGGGGACGGCCTTGCGCGCCGCGTGCTCCTCGACCAGCAGCCGGGTTTCCACCACGTCCGCGATCTCCTGCGCGGAGACCGGCAGGACCAGCGCGCCCTTCTTCGGGTAGAGCTTGATCAGGCCCTCCACCTCCAGACGGAGGAGCGCCTCGCGTACGGGAGTACGGGAGACGCCGACCGCCTCGGCCAGCTCGCCCTCGGTGAGGAGGGTGCCGCCCTCGTAACGGCGGTCCAGGACGCCCTGCTTGACGTGGGCGTAGACGCGGTCGGCGGCGGGCGGCTGCTTGAGGGAGGCGGGGTTGGGGGCGGGAGCGGTCGGGGTCGAGGTGGACGACATGACCACAGGATAGATACAACACGTACGCATCGCACGGATGTCCAGCATTCGGAAGGGAACCACGGGTCGTCAGAATGTCGTCCCAGCAAGCGCACAACCTTCTGTGCTACTTACGTGTCACACACGTGCGGCCCCACCAACTTTCCCCATGCAACTCGGCCGCACTCAGGGGCATTCGACTTAATCGGGGTATTTCAGTTGATAACCGCCACCAAGGGCATCCGAGTTCGCAGAGCCGCCGCCGTGGTCTTCACGGCCAGTGCAGTGCTCGCCGGAGGAGTCCTCACCGCGGCTCCCGCTCAGGCTGTCACCACGCCCACCATCACGGCCAAGGGCGCTTACCTGATGAACAGCACGACGGGTAAGACGCTCTACAGCAAGTCCGCCGACATCAAGAGGCTCACCGCCTCCACCACGAAGGCCATGACCGCGAAGGTCGTGCTCTCGCAGGCAAATCTGAACCTGGACGCCAAGGTCACGATCAAGAAGGCGTACAGCGACTACATCGTGGCGAACGGCGCTTCGTCCGCCCGTCTGATCGTGGGTGACAAGGTCACCGTTCGTCAGCTCCTCTACGGGATGATGCTGCAGTCCGGCTGCGACGCGGCGATGGCCCTCGCCGACAAGTTCGGCTCCGGCACGACCGTCGCGGCCCGCACGAAGAACTTCATCGCCAAGATGAACACCATGGCGAAGAGCCTGGGCATGACGAACACGAAGTTCGACTCGTTCGACGGCATCAGCAAGGGCGCCAACGCCTCGACGCCGCGCGACCTGACGCTGCTCGCCCGCAGCGCGATGAAGAACTCCACGTTCAAGGCGGTCGTGAAGACGAAGTCGTACACGGCGAAGACGATCACCAAGACCGGTTCCACCCGCACCATGGGTGCCTGGACCAACACCAACACGCTGCTCGGCTGGAACGGCACGCTGGGTGTGAAGACGGGTTCCGGTACGGAGGCCAAGTACTGCCTCATCTTCGCCGCCACCCTCAACGGGGAGTCGGTGATGGGTACCGTCCTCACGGCCCCCGACGCGGCGAGCCGCACGGCGGACGTGAAGAAGCTCATCACCTACGGCTACGCGAAGATCAGCTGACCTGCGCACGCCACCTTCGAACGGGCCCGTCGTGATCCCCACGGCGGGCCCGTTCCGTCGCACCCGCTCGCGGACTACTTGGTGACCGCGAAGTTGCGCAGGATGGCCGCGGTCAGCGCGGGCTCCCCCTCCGCCTTCACCCGGTCGGCGACCGCCTCCGGGGTGACCCGGCCGCAGGCCAGCCGGACGTACGTCTCCCAGTCGAGGGAGAAGGAGGCGGCGGGGCCGAGCGCGGGGACCGTCTCCAGGGTGCCGCGGCCCTGGATGTCGACGCGGATGGTGCGCAGGAACTCGATCGGGCCGTTCACATCGATGACGACCGCGGAGCTGCGCGGGGCGTCGGCGCGTTCGGCGACGACCGACGGCAGCTCGGCGAGGAGGACGTCCCGGGCGATGTGCGCGCCGGGGGAGTCGAGGTTCCCCGGCCGGCCGAGTGCGGCGCGCAGGTCCTGTTCGTGCACCCACACGTTGAACGCGTGGTTGCGCATGGACTCCTCCAGCGTGAGCTCCGTGCCGAGGGGCCCGCGCACGGTCGTCTGGGGCTGGCGCGACTCGTTGCGCAGCTGACGGTTGCGGCGGATGATCATCAGCTCCAGCTCGGACGTCATCTCCGGCGCGGTGTGGTGGCGGCGGACGTCGACCTGCATCTCCATGTACCGCTGGAGGTCGGTGGTGACGTGGAAGAGATCGCGCGGGAGTGAGTGGATCGGGCGCGGATCGCCGTACATCTCACTGTCGAGGCCGATGACGTGGGAGACCACATCGCGGACCGACCAGCCGGGGCACGGGGTCCGCCAGTTCCACTCGCCCTCCACAAGCGGCTGCACCAGCTCGGATATCGCTTCGATGGAGTGGGTCCAGGCGTCGGCGTAGGGCTGGAGGGTGGGATGCAGACTCACGGAACGGGACCCCTCGGCGGTCGGTACACGGGCGGTGGTGGCGGCGGGTGGCGGCGTTGCCAGCGGGAGGCGGTGACGGTCGGCGGCTGTCGGCGGATGTCGTGAAACGCTAAGTTACGCTGCTGCGAGGCACCCCGGCAGTGCTTTCGTGTGACGATCGTAGGCCCGTGTCGACGACTCGAATGCCAGGACGGTGGTAGTGTGCGCGCCTCTCTGATCCAGATCGCCGTAGAAGAGGGTGAATCGGTCGAATCGCGGCGGGGGCGGGTCGCCTCGCTGGTGCGGGAGCAGGCCGGTGCCGCGGATCTCGTGGTGCTGCCGGAGCTGTGGACGACCGGGGCGTTCGCCTACGAGGAGTTCGGCAGCGAGGCCGAGCCGCTGGAGGGCCCGACCTACGAGGCGATGTCCAAGGCCGCGAGCGACGCGGGCGTGTGGCTGCACGCGGGCTCGATCCCGGAGCGTGACCCTGACGGCCCTCTCTACAACACCTCTCTCGTCTTCTCCCCCTCCGGTGAGCCGGCCGCCGCCTACCGCAAGATCCACCGCTTCGGCTTCGACAAGGGCGAGGCCGTGCTGATGGGCGCGGGCCGCGACCTCGTGACGGTCCGTCTCCCCGGGACGACCCTCGGCCTGGCCACCTGCTACGACCTCCGTTTCCCCGAACTGTTCCGCGGGCTCGTCGACGCCGGCGCCGAGACCCTCGTCGTCCCCGCGGGCTGGCCGGAGCGCCGCAGGGCGCACTGGACGCTGCTGGCCCAGGCGCGGGCGGTCGAGAACCAGGCGTTCGTGCTCGCGTGCGGAACGGCCGGGACGCACGCCGGGGTTCCGCAGGCGGGTCACTCGATCGTGGTGGATCCGTGGGGCGAGGTCCTCGCCGAGGCCGGCCCCGGCGAGCAGGTCCTCACCGTCGACTTCGACCCGGCGAAGGTCGCCACGACCCGAGAGCAGTTCCCGGCTCTGAAGGACCGGGTGCTCGGGCTGACGACTCCTCGGCGCTGACCTGCCCTTCTTCCGCCTCCGCAGCACCAGGTCTGCCGGTCACACGCCGTCGAGGAGCGCCGCCACGTCCCTGTCCAGGACGCGACCCCGCAGTTCCTCGCCCGCCTCGATCACGGTGTACGACCGCAGCAGGAAGCGGTGGAGCGTGGCCGAGCCGAACCGCAGCATGGTCACTCCCTGCGGCGCGTGGAGTTCCACGATCGTGTCGGACGGGCCGCACGGCCAGATGTGCACGCTGCCCATCCCGGACGGGGCGACCAGCCCCTCCGCCAGCAGGGTGCGGGCGAAGACCCAGGTGGCCCGTTCGCCGTCGAGCGTGACGCAGGCCGGGAACACGAAATGGACGGCGAGCGGGTCGTCGGACGTGTAGCGCAGGGTGACGGGGACCGCGATCTCCTGGGCGCGAGTGATCAGGCGGGCCCCTGTGGGCTGTTCCACGGTGATGTACACGGTCGGTCTCCGGAGTTCGGTGTGCTTGACGTGCCTCTCGACCGTGTGGAGGGGGTCCGGATTACGCGAGACGGGACGGCACTTGATGTGACCTGTCTCACGTTGCGCGAGGGTCGCAACTGTAGTTGAAAGTTTTGTCATCTAGGCTGACAAACCCATCTCCCCCCTTCGCGGGCAACTGGAGCGTTGCTGTCATGACCGAAGGTTCCACCGCTGCTTACGCCCGGATCTACGAGGAGCAGCAGCCCCGTCTCGTCGCGTACGCGCGTTCGCTCACCAGGAACGCCTGGACCGCCGAGGACCTCGTCGCCGAGGCGCACTTCCGGGTCTGGCGCAGGCTGTCGGCGGGGCACGAGATCGACAACGTGCCCGCGTACCTCAGGACGACGGTGCGGCATCTCGCGATCGCCGCGGGGAGCGCCCCCCGTGAGACGCCCCGGGATCCGCAGACCGACGAGGTGCCCGCGGGGACCGACGCGCACCGGGACGACCCGGCCGACCAGGTGTCCTCCGTCGACCTGCTGATGCGGGTGCTGAGCCAGTTGCCCGAGCGATGGGTGAAGGCGCTGTGGCTCGCCGAGGCGGAGGGCCAGCCGCTGGCGTCGATCGGGCCGCAGCTCGGCACCAAGCAGGGCGCGACGGCCGTACTGCTGCACCGCGCCCGTGAGGGCATGCGGCAGGCCTACCTCAGCACCCAGACCGGCGTCCCGGACGACCCCGCCTGCCAGGTGTATTGCGCCCGCATGCCCGCTTATGTGCGCGGCGCGGCCACGGCACGCCAGTCCGAGCGGCTGCTCGGCCATGTCGACACCTGCGACGACTGCCGCGCACGGCTCGCCGCCCTGATGAGCGCCAACAACCGGCTGCCCGCGCTCGTCGGCCCGGCCCTGCTGGTGTTCGCGCTGGGGGGAGCGGGTCGTTTCCTGGTGCCGTTGCTCGCCGGGTCGGCGGGCTCCACGGGCGTGGCGGCCGCGGCGGGCGGACCCGGGGGCGCGGTGCTGCACGGGGTGCGGCATGCCGTGCCCGGGGCCTCGAAGACCTCGGTCGCGATCTCCGGCGCGGCGGGGGTCGCCGTGGCGGGTGTCGTCGCCGTGTGCATAGCCCTCGGCTCGGTGGACGCCGGGCCCGGCACGTCGGCCGCGCCGAGCAAGGGGCCGGTGGTGGCCGAGGCGCCGGTGGCGGACGTCCCGGTGGGGCGGGAGCCGGTGACGCGGGACAGGGAGGCGCGCGATCCGGCCGTGGCGGCTCCGGTCGTACGGCGTCCGGGGGCGGCGGACGTGGTACCGGTCACGCGGGGAGCGTCCGCGCAGGAGACACCCGACGGCGGCCGATCCGAAACGTCCGGTGGGGACACGGCCGACACCCCGGCCGGCACATCGACCGACGAATCCGCCGAGGAGCCGGCCGCCGACCCGTCGCCGCGGCAGAAGCCGCCGGCCGACGACACCACGCCTCCCCCGGCCGAACCCGATCCGGGAGACGCCCCTCCGCCCCCCGTCGCCCCCGCCGAGCCCGGCGGTTCGGACCAGGATCCGCGGTCGCCGGGCCACGGGACCCAGGAACCGGAGACTCCTGCTCCCCCGGCATCCGACCCCGTCGACGAGGAGGCACCTCCGGCGGGCGGCTGCACGGACTCGGACGACAACGGCGGCTCTCGCCACCACCATCACCACCACGACCACCACGACCGCGAGGCCTCCCGGACGACCCGTTCCGCCCCGACGTCCCAGTCGTCCTAGGGCGTGTTTCGAAAGTCCCGTCTGGCCCGCGACGCCTGGCACGGCGCCTCGCCCCGTTGTCGGGATCGCCCGCGTACGCCCGGTACGCGGACGACCCTCCGCCTTGCGATGCACCGCACCAGACGCCGCGGGCCCCGCCCTCCGGGCGGACGACGCTACTTTCGAAACACGCCCTAGTCGTCGCGATCGTTCCGCTCCTTGTCCGCCAGGTGGATCACGCACACCGCCACCGCGATCAGCAGCGCCGGGTCCGCGTCCTCCCGTACGACGTCGACGCCGTACGTCTCCCGCACGTGAAGCCAACGCCGGGAGACGACGGCGAGCAGTTCACCGTCGTACTCGACCGCGAACTCCCGGTCGAGGATCTTCCCGCTGACGTCCAGCTCCGTGCTGCCGTCCGCCAGGGACACCCGGTAGTGGTTGCGCAGCAGCGACAGCCGCTTGCGCCGGACGGTGGCCAGCGGCTCGCCGTCCCGTTCGATCACCATCGTGTCGCGCAGGGCGAACATCCTCTGGTGGATGTCGATCAGGACCCGCCCCTGCGTGTCCTTCAGCTCGAAGGTGTCCCGCAGCCGGATCGCCTTGCCGTCGACGAGGTACACCTTGTTGCCGCGGTCGTCCTCGATCCAGTAGTCGTCACCGAGGGCCAGGAGCCGGTCGCGTACGAGGAATCTCATACCGGTACCGCTTCCCCGGCCGAGGAGATCCTTCCCGAGGGGGCGGGAAACCATGACGAGACGGATGACCCGATTGTGCGCTATGTGTGAACTGTGGAACGGCTCACGTGTCCGGACGCCACCACGTCACCGTCGCCCCCAAACGCCTTCGTGACGCCGACGGGCGGGGGCCGGTCCGCGCGCATCGCCGAACAACGGAGGTGGACGGCCGTCGCGAACGGAAGCCCGCAGGCGCATACTGGCGAGCAATGACAAAATCAGCTGCACCCAAGCGTCATCTGCCCACGAGCCCTTTCAAGGCCCCGATCCCGCCGCCCCTCAAACAATTCGCCGTGGGAGACCAGGTCACCCACGACATGCACGGCCTCGGCCGAGTGATCGGCATCGAGGAGGGGATCGCGGCTCTTGTGGACTTCGGTTCCACCCAAGAGCGGATCCTGAGTCCGTACGCCAAGATGAGCAAGCTGTAGGACCGCTGTGCCCGGCCACGGCACGCCAGGTGCCTGGACGGCCCTGTACCGAATGGGAGACCTCTCATCGAACTGACCTCGCTGTTCTCCGCTCCGCAAGGGGCGCCGCGCTCCGCGACCGCAGCATCGCCGCCCCCGACGACGAACCCCTTCCAGGCCCCGGACTTCGGGGAGGACGAGGCCTTCCTGATCGAGGACGCGCAAGCATCCGCACCGGACGCGGGCACGGCTCCACGCGATGCGAGGCGTCAGCGATCCAGGTGACGATGGCACCCTGGAGCCCATGAGCGCTCCCACCCCCCGCCGTGTCCGTGTCCGTGCCCCCGAGCTGATCGGCAAGGGTGGCTGGGTGAACACGGGCGGGCGGCGGTACACCCTCGCTGACCTGCGGGGGCGTATTGTCGTGCTGGATTTCTGGACCTTCTGCTGCATCAACTGTCTGCATGTTCTCGACGAACTGCGCGAGCTGGAGGAGAAGCACCGGGACACGGTCGTCGTCATCGGGGTGCACTCGCCGAAGTTCGTGCACGAGGCCGAGCATCGGGCTGTCGTCGACGCGGTGGAGCGGTACGGGGTGGAGCATCCCGTGCTCGACGACCCCGAGCTCGGGACCTGGAAGCAGTACGCCGTGCGTGCCTGGCCGACACTGGTCGTCATCGACCCCGAGGGGTACGTCGTCGCACAGCACTCCGGTGAGGGGCATGTGCACGCCATCGAGCGGCTGGTGGCGGAGCTGGAGGCCGAACACGGGGCGAAGGGGACGCTGCGGCGCGGCGACGGGCCGTACGTGGCACCGGAGCCGGAGCCGACCGCCCTGCGCTTCCCCGGGAAGGCCGTGGTCCTGCCAGGCGGGACCTTCCTCGTCAGCGACACCACCCGGCATCAGCTGGTGGAGCTCGCCGCCGACGGGGAGAGTGTCGTCCGGCGGATCGGGTCCGGTCTGCGCGGCTTCGCCGACGGCGGGGCCGGGACGGCGGCCTTCAACGAGCCTCAGGGGCTCGCGCTGCTCGACGAGTCGGCCGTGGTCGTCGCGGACACCGTCAATCACGCCCTGCGGCGACTCGACCTCGCCTCGGGCGATGTGACGACCCTCGCGGGGACCGGGAAGCAGTGGATGCAGGGGGACCCCACGTCCGGCCCGGGAGGGGAGATCAACCTCTCGTCCCCCTGGGACGTGGCGTTGTTCGGCGGCAGGATCTGGATCGCCATGGCCGGCGTCCACCAGCTGTGGGCCTACGATCCGGCCGAGGGGACGGTCGCCGTCGCCGCCGGAACCACCAACGAAGGGCTCGTCGACGGACCGGTCGCCGAGGCGTGGTTCGCGCAGCCGTCGGGGCTGGCCGCGACTCCCGACCGGCTGTGGCTCGCCGACTCCGAGACGTCCGCGTTGCGGTGGGTGGACCGGGAGGGGGTCGTCCGCACGGCCGTGGGCAGCGGGCTGTTCGACTTCGGGCACCGTGACGGGGCCGCCGGGCAGGCCCTTCTCCAGCACCCGCTGGGCGTCACCGTCCTGCCCGACGGCTCGGTCGCCGTCAGCGACACCTACAACCACGCCCTGCGCCGCTACGACCCCGCGACCGGCGAGGTCACCACCCTCGCCACCGACCTGAGGGAGCCCAGCGACGCCGTCCTCGTCGGCGACGACATCGTGGTGGTGGAGTCGGCCGGGCACCGGCTGACCCGGCTGCGGCTGCCGGAGGAGGCGGTGCGGGTCCAGGCCGTCGCGCATCGCACCCGGCGGGCGGCGACGGAGGTCGCCCCGGGGGCGGTCCGGTTGGACGTCGTCTTCCAGCCACCGGCCGGGCAGAAGCTCGACACGCGGTACGGTCCGGCCAGTCGGCTGCTCGTCTCCGCCACCCCGCCCGAGCTGCTGCTGAAGGGGGAGGGCGCGGACAGCGACCTCACTCGCGAGCTGGAGCTGAACCCGTCGGTCACGGAAGGCGTCCTGCACGTCTCCGCGACGGCGGCGAGCTGCGACGACGATCCGGCGAACGCATACCCGGCCTGCCACGTCCACCGGCAGGACTGGGGCGTCCCGGTCCGCCTCACCAGGGGCGGGGCGGACCGGCTGCCGTTGGTCCTTGCCGGGATGGATCCCGAGTAGGTCCGGCGGTCAGCGGCGGCGCGGGCGCGGGGCCAGCTTGAACAGGGCCACGCCCGCGGCCACCAGGGTGGTGGCGGTGACCATCAGCGCCATGCTGTTCATCCACAGGCCGGTGGCGGCCAGCGTGGCGCCTCCGGCGCCCGTGGTGCCGGCGCCTATGACTCGTCCGTACATCGTGCTTCTCCTAGAGGGGGTGCTGGTGGGGGGCGGTTCGGGATGGGCCCGGGGCAAGGGGCCTAGGTGGCCACCCACTTCTCCTCGCTGCGGCGCAACAGCCCCCACAGCGAGGTGAAGTAGACGGCGTGCTGGAAGAGGTCGTAGAGCATCTCCGGGACCATCAGCGCCGCGACCAGTACGGCCCTAGGGCCCGCGCGGCGTACGGAGACGGTCTTCTCGACCACGAAGAGCAGGCCGATCGCCGTCCAGAACGGCGAGAAGCCGGGCCAGCCGTACAGCGTGGTGTACGTGACCATGTAGGTGAGGTAGACCAGGAAGGACAGCGCGCCGAAGCCCATCAGGAACTGCTGGACGAAGTAGCGGGCGGTGACCCGGGTCCAGCCGTAGTCGCGCAGGTTCTCCAGGGCGCCGCGCTGCCAGCGCAGCCGCTGGTGCCACAGCTTGCCCAGGGTGGGCATGATCTCGGTGGTGACCGCGCAGCCGGCCGGGGACATGGCCCGGTAGCCGAGGGTCTTGACCGCCTTGGTCATCTCGTCGTCCTCGGTGAGGGAGGCGAGGCTGTAGTACCCGGTGCCGCCGCCGATGACACCGGCGCGGCGGGCGGCGCGCACCTCGCGCAGGACGCGGGCGCGGAACATGGTGCCGGTGCCGGTGAGGACCTGGGCCTTGCCGCCGGTGCGCTCCAGTTCCCAGGCGTAGCGGTGGAACTCCATGCGCTGGAGCAGACCGAGGAGACCGCCGCCCTCCTCGCCGTAGAAGACGCCGCCGACGGCGCCGACCCTGCGGTTGAAGGTGGCGAGGGCGGTCTCGGCGAACCAGGGGTCCAGGACGGTGTCGGCGTCCTGGACGAGGAGCAGGTCGCGGTCGTCGAGGTGGGGGATCATCCAGGCGATGGCCTGGTTGAGGGCGCCGGCCTTCTTGTGCGTGTTGCCCTGTGTGTGGAAGACCTGGGCGCCGTGGGCGGCGGCGACCTCGGCGGTGTCGTCGGTGCAGTTGTCGCAGACCACGACGACGAGGTCCGGACGCCGGGTCTGGTCGCGCAGGCCGTCGATGGCGGCGCCGACGCGGTCCGCCTCGTTGTGGGCGGGGATGAGGACGGCGAGGCGCGGGCGGACAGCGGGTTTCTCGGGGGCCGCGTGGGCCCGGCGGGCGGCGTGCCGACGGGCGCGGTGCGGCCGGGGGGCATGGGGTACCGCGAGGTCGAGCACGGTGAGCCCCCCGGGTGCTGGTGGTACCGGCCCGGCGTCTCCACCCCCCGGGCCTCAAGCCCCGAGTGTTCATGATATTCGCACAAGCCCACAAGGCACCCCGTATTACGGAATGCTCAAGATGTCCCCATCTGTCGGCCCGTCAGCTCCGCCGTACGTGGCGTCAGACGCCGTACCCGTCGCTGTAGCCGTCCCCGTGACGGTGCCGGTCGTTCTCGACCACCGTCGTGGTGGGCGGTGGCACGACCACGCGCCGACGCCGGGCGATGCTGCTGAACGTCGTCACGCCGATCAGGCCGACGATCATCAGGATGACTCCGACCAGGTCGAGGTTGACGCCCTGCATGTCCCAGTCGGTCGCGAACGTGAGGATGGCTCCCACGGCGATGAGGATGATGCACCCGCCGAGGCCCATGAGTGTCGCCTCCCTGTCCGGTGACCGGTGGTTCCGGTCACGACGGAAACCGGGTACCCGGAGTGTCAACTCCCATGCGCCTTCGGCGCGTCCCCCGGACAGGCCCTATCCCTCCAGAAACGCCACCAGCGCGTTCGCCAGCAGATACGGGTCGGCGTCGCCGCACAACTCCCGCGCGCTGTGCATCGACAGGATCGCCACACCGATGTCGACGGTGCGGATGCCGTGCCGGGCCGCGGTGATGGGGCCGATGGTCGTGCCGCACGGCATGGAGTTGTTGGAGACGAAGGACTGGAAGGGGACGTTCGCCTTCTCGCAGGCGGCGGCGAACACCGCGCGGCCCGTACCGTCCGTGGCGTAGCGGTTGTTGACGTTGACCTTGAGGATCGGGCCGCCGTTGACACGCGGGTGGTGCGTCGGGTCGTGCCGCTCCGCGTAGTTGGGGTGGACGGCGTGGCCCGTGTCGGAGGACAGACACACCGTGCCCGCGAAGGCCCGCGCCCGGTCCTCGTACGATCCACCGCGCGCGAACACCGAACGCTCCAGCACACTGCCCAGCAGCGGCCCGTCGGCGCCGGTGTCGGACTGGGAGCCGTTCTCCTCGTGGTCGAAGGCGGCGAGCACCGGGATGTACGGCAGCCCCGCGCCCCCGGTCGCCACCGCCACCAGCGCCGCCGTACCGGCGTGCACGGACAGCAGGTTGTCCATGCGCGGACCGGCCACCAGCTCCTGGTCGCGGCCGAGGTAGGCGGGCGGCTCCACGGAGTGCGTCATCAGGTCCCAGCCGGTGACCTCGCCCGCCGGGATCCCCGACTCCTCCTCCAGGAAGGCGATCAGGTCGCCGTCGCGCACGTCGCTGCCGAGGCCCCACACGGGCTGCAGATGCCGCTGCTTGTCGAGCTTGAGGCCGTCGCTGTTGACCGCGCGGTCGAGGTGGATGGCGAGCTGGGGGACGCGCAGGAGCGGGCGGCCGACGTCGACCAGGCGCGTGGAGCCGTCCCGCAGGGTCAGCCGGCCCGCGAGGCCCAGGTCGCGGTCGAGCCAGGAGTTCAGCAGCGGTCCGCCGTAGATCTCCACGGCGACCTGGCGCCAGCCCTGGGCGCCGGTGTCGGGCAGCGGCTTGACGCGCAGGTTAGGCGAGTCGGTGTGCGCGCCGACGATCCGGAAGGGGGTGTGCGGCGCGGCGCCCTCGGGGACGTACCAGGCCACGATCGCGCCCCCGCGCAGCACGTACTTGCCGCCGCTCGTCCCGTCCCAGGCGTCCGTCTCGGCGACCTGCCGGAAGCCGGCCTTCTCCAGCCGCTCGGCGGCGTTGGCCACGGCGTGGTACGGCGACGGGCTCACCGTGAGGAAGGACATGAGGTCGTCGGTGTGGCCGCGGTCGAAGCGGGCGGGTGCGCTCATGGGGTTCACCTTAACGACGTACGAAGGCCCGCTCCCGGTCGCGGGAACGGGCCCTCGTGAGGACGGTGTGGAGGGGCCGGTGGGGGGCCGGGCCGCATTTCTAGCATGCCGCGCCGGGAGCCGGGCCAGTCACCGTCGCGGGACGGGTCAGAACGCGGCCTCGTCCAGTTCCATCAGGTCGAGCTCCACGCCCTCGGCGATCTTGCGGGCCAGGGTGACGCCGGGCAGGACGTTGGCCGCGAAGAACTTCGCCGCCGCGATCTTGCCGGTGTAGAAGGCCTTGTCCTTGGCGGATGCCGTCTCCAGCTTCTCGGCGGCGATCGCGGCGCCCTTGAGCAGCAGGTATCCGACGATCACGTCACCGGAGGCGAGCAGCAGGCGGGTGGTGTTCAGGCCCACCTTGTAGATGTTCTTGACGTCCTGCTCGGTGGCGGCGAGGTCGGTCAGCATCAGGCCGACGATGGCCTCCAGCTCGACGGCGGCCTTGGCGAGGTGCTCGCGGGCGCCCGCCAGCTCCTCGCCGCCCGTCCCGAGCGCCAGGAACTTCTTGATGTCCTCGGCGAGGGAGTTCAGCGCCGCGCCCTGGTTGCGGACGATCTTCCGGAAGAAGAAGTCCTGGCCCTGGATGGCGGTGGTGCCCTCGTACAGGGTGTCGATCTTGGCGTCGCGGATGTACTGCTCGATCGGGTACTCCTGCAGGAAGCCGGAGCCGCCGAAGGTCTGCAGCGACTGGGCGAGCTGCTCGTAGCCCTTCTCCGAGCCGTAGCCCTTGACGATCGGCAGAAGCAGGTCGTTCAGCGCGTGCTCGGCCTTGGCGTCCTCGCCGGTGGCCTCCTTCACGGCGATCGCGTCCTGGATCGAGGCCGTGTAGAGGACGAGGGCGCGCATGCCCTCCGCGTACGCCTTCTGCGTGATCAGCGAGCGGCGCACGTCGGGGTGGTGGGTGATGGTGACCTTGGGCGCGGTCTTGTCCATGAAGTTGGCCAGGTCGGGGCCCTGGACGCGCTCCTTGGCGTACTCCAGCGCGTTGAGGTAGCCCGTCGACAGCGTGGAGATCGCCTTCGTGCCGACCATCATCCGCGCGAACTCGATGATCCGGAACATCTGGCGGATGCCGTCGTGCTTGTCGCCGATCAGCCAGCCCTTGGCGGGGTGCTGGTCGCCGAAGGTCATCTCGCACGTGTTGGAGGCCTTGAGGCCCATCTTGTGCTCGACGTTCGTGGCGTAGACGCCGTTGCGCTCGCCCAGCTCGCCGGTCTCGAAGTCGAAGAGGTACTTCGGGACGAGGAAGAGGGACAGGCCCTTGGTGCCGGGACCGGCGCCCTCCGGCCGCGCGAGGACGTAGTGGAGGATGTTCTCCTCCATGTCGTGCTCACCGGACGTGATGAAGCGCTTGACGCCCTCGATGTGCCAGGAGCCGTCCTCCTGCCGGACCGCCTTGGTGCGGCCGGCGCCGACGTCCGAGCCGGCGTCCGGCTCGGTGAGGACCATGGTGGAGCCCCAGGTCCGCTCCACGGCGATCTGCGCGATCTTCTTCTGTACGTCGTTGCCCTCGTCGTAGAGGATCCCGGCGAACGCCGGGCCGGAGGAGTACATCCACACGGCCGGGTTCGAGCCGAGGATCAGCTCCGCGTACGACCAGATCAGAGAGGGCGGGGCGGTGGTGCCGCCGATCGCCTCGGGCAGGCCGAGACGCCAGTACTCCGACTCCATGAAGGCCTTGTAGCTCTTCTTGAAGGACGCGGGGACCGGTGCCGTGTTGGTGGCGGGGTCGAAGACCGGGGGGTTGCGGTCGGCGTCGGCGAAGGACTCCGCCAGCTCGTTCTCCGCGAGCCGGGTCAGCTCCTCGAGGATGCTCTTCGCGGTATCGGTGTCCATCTCCTCGAACGGGCCGGTGCCGTACAGCTTGTCGCGTCCCAGTACTTCGAAGAGGTTGAACTCGATGTCGCGGAGATTCGACTTGTAGTGCCCCATGGCGACGGCTCCGTAGAGAGATCGGCGAGGCACTTGGATCCTCGCGCCAGTTCACTTACCAACTAGTAGCTCTCGATGATGCTACCCGTCGGTAATAAGTCGCAACCCCGAACCGGTAATCTGTGACAGGTCACACCGGCCCCCGTCCCGCCCCACGGACCGGGCGCCCTCGGTACGCTTGCGCCCATGTACGGATACGGCCAGCACATGGATGGCGGAGCTGCTCAGCAGCAGTACGCCCCGCCGCAGCAGCCGATGGCCGGCGGGTACGGTCAGCAGGCGCCCCTGTACCCCGAGCCGTCCCCGCCCTCCCTCGCGGACGCGGTCCGTGCCTTCACCACCGGGCAGATGGCCGCCGAGGACTTCCAGCAGGTCTTCGCGACCTCCAAGGTCTACTGTCCGCGCGGCGACAACCCCGGCTTCCTCGCGCTGCACAACACCCAGCAGCCGGTGATCCCGATGTTCTCCTCGCTCAAGGAGCTGCGCCGGTACGCCGGCAAGGAGTCCAAGTACTTCGTCATCACCGGCGCCGAGGTGATCGACCTGCTGCCCACCGGCTACGGCTTCGTCCTCGACATGGAGGGCGAGCACCGGATGGTCTTCGACGCCAAGGCGGTCGAGCAGATGGTCGAGTTCGCGATGCGCAGGATGTACGGCTGAGCAGGCCGGGCCGCCCGAAAACCCGCTCCCCGGTTGTCACAGGCATGCCATAGGGTTGCCCCAGGCAGCCGCGCCCCGCACGCAACCGCTTCCAGTGGTCGCGTCCGGGCGCCGCGCGGCGCTCTCATCACCCGGCAACCCCGGGTTTTCCTGTGGGGGTTCATCACTGTGCGTACGCGCAGCACTTCGGCCGCGACGGCGCTCGCGGTCCTGTTCAGCTCGGTCGCGCTGAGCGTCGCGGCGGCGGGGACCGCCGCGGCCCAGCCGGCGACGCTCACCCAGCCTGTCGGTCTCGTCGCGGACGGCGCCCTTCAGCGCGTCTTCGTCGCGGACCAGGCCAACGGACGGATCCTGGCCACCGACTACAGCGGCACCCTGGTCGACGTGAACGTCGGCTTCGGCCGCCCCAGCGACCTCGCGCTCTCGGGCGACGGTCTCACCCTGTACGCGGTCCTGCCGACGACCCACGAGATCGTGGCCGTCGACGCGGCCACCCTGGAGGTCAAGACCCGCTACGACCTCGGCACCGGCGTCGACCCGCGCGAGGCCGCCTTCTCGGGCGGGCGCCTGTGGTTCTCGTACCGGACGTCGGACGCGAGCGGCTTCCACGGCAATCTGGGCGTCATCGACCCCGCCGCCACCGACGCGGCCGCCGCCGTGACCCTCGGACAGCTCCCGGAGGCCGTCGCCCCCTACTACAACGCGGCCGTCCTCGACGCGGACCCGGCCGTGCCGGGTCTGCTCTCCTTCACCGACAGCGGCGACAGCCCGGGCGCGACGAACGTGCTCGACGTCTCCGGCGCCACCGTGCAGGTGGTCGCCAAGGGCGACGGAGGCTCCTACTACAGCGATGTCGACCTCGTGCCCGGCGCCTCCGAGGTGCTCGTCGGCGGCGACCGGAAGCTGTCGTACGCGAACGGCGGCTTCACCGCCGCCGGGCAGCTCGCGGACGTCGGCTGGACGGCCGACGTCTCGCCGAGCGGTCTGATCGCCCAGGTCTGGGACCAGCACGTCTCCGTCTACAAGCCGGGCACCACCCAGCCGGTGCGCCGCTTCGACGCCGGCAACTCCGGCATGGGCGAGGTGACCTGGTCGCCGGACTCCTCGCGGCTGTTCGCCCTGACCGGCACGGACGGCACGTACACCCTCAAGGCGTTCACCGGCCCGGCGCTCAACGTGCCGACCCTCACCGTCAACGCCCCGACCTCCGCCACCCGCGCCAAGAAGCTCACCGTCACCGGCAAACTCTCGGCCACGGTCCCGCTGCCCACCGGCGCCAAGCTCGCGGTCACCCGCACCGACCTGGACAGCCCGAGCGGCAAGGCGCTCGCGGCCGTCACGGTCAAGGCGGACGGCACGTACTCCTTCACGGACACCCCGCCGGCCGGCGGCACGGTCACCTACAAGGTCACCTACGCGGGCGACGCCGAGCACACCGCCGTCTCCGCCTCCGACAAGGTCGCGGTCTCCCGCGCCGCGACCAGCCTGAGCCTGAACAACAACGGCAAGCTGTACAACTACGGCGCCGACGTGAAGTTCACGGCACACCTCGGGACGACCTACAAGAACCGCACGGTCGAGATCTGGGCGGACCCGTACGGCGGTGACAAGCCGAAGAAGCTGATCAAGAAGGGCACGGTCAACTCCAGCGGGAACATCGCCGCGTGGGTCGACATGACCCGTGACACCACCGTCACCGCGGTCTTCGCGGGCGACGCCCGCTACAAGCCGAGGACCGTGAAGGTCACGGCCTACGCCCGGGTCAAGATCTCCACCGCCGTCTCCAAGCACTACAAGACGGGCAAGATCGGCTCGACCTCGTACTACTGGTTCCACAAGAACACCGACCCGCTGATCACCACGACCATGACCTACTACCCGGGGCGCCAGCAGCGCTTCGACCTGCAGGTCTACTACCAGGGTTCGTGGTACCCGTCCGACCCGTACTACTTCCCGGTCGGTTCGAACGGGAAGTCGGCGGTGTCGCTGGAGGCCGCGGGCGAGGCCGGCTGGAAGGTGCGCGTTCGCTCGGTGTACGTCAACGGCACGTCCGGTGACAACGTGAACTCGACGACGTACGGCGCGTGGAAGTACCTGTACTTCAGCAACTGATCCTCCGTTCGGAGGACGGCATGGCCCGGAGGGAATGTCCTCCGGGCCTTCGTCGTTATGGGTGGCAGAAAGTTCAATGCTCAACTAAACTGGGACGCACGTCGCCCAAGGAGGTAGGGACCATGCCTGCAGTGACCGTCGAGAACCCGCTGACGCTGCCGCGCGTCGCCACGCCTGCCGAGGCCCTGTCCCGGCCCGTGCTCGGCGTCACCACCGCGCCGAGCGGTTTCGAGGGCGAGGGCTTCCCGGTGCGCCGGGCGTTCGCGGGGATCCACTACCGCCACCTCGACCCGTTCATCATGATGGACCAGATGGGCGAGGTGGAGTACGCGCCGGGAGAGCCCAAGGGAACCCCCTGGCACCCCCACCGCGGCTTCGAGACCGTCACCTACATCATCGACGGCATCTTCGACCACCAGGACAGCCAGGGCGGCGGCGGCACCATCACCAACGGCGACACCCAGTGGATGACGGCCGGCTCGGGCCTCCTCCACATCGAGGCGCCGCCGGAGCACCTGGTCATGTCCGGCGGTCTCTTCCACGGCCTGCAGCTGTGGGTGAACCTCCCGGCCAAGGACAAGATGATGGCGCCGCGCTACCAGGACATCCGCGGCGGCAGCGTCCAGCTCCTGTCGACCCCGGACGGCGGCGCGCTCCTGCGGGTCATCGCGGGCGAACTGGACGGTCACGCGGGCCCCGGCATCACCCACACCCCCATCACGATGATCCACGCGACGCTCGCCCCCGGCGCGGAGCTCACCCTGCCCTGGCGGGAGGACTTCAACGGCCTGGCGTACGTCCTGGCGGGCCGCGGTTCGGTCGGCGCGGAACGCCGCCCGATCCACCTGGGCCAGACGGCGGTCTTCGGCGCGGGCTCCTCGCTGACCGTCCGCGCGGACGAGAAGCAGGACTCCCACACCCCGGACATGGAGGTCGTCCTCCTCGGCGGACAGCCGATCCGCGAACCCATGGTCCACTACGGCCCGTTCGTCATGAACACCAAGGACGAGCTGATGCAGGCCTTCGAGGACTTCCAGAAGGGCCGGCTGGGGACGATCCCGGCGGTGCACGGAATGACGGAGGCCGGGCCGGAAGAGGCGTAACGGTCACACGCAAGGGCCCCTCCTCACGGAGGGGCCCTTCTGTGTCTCCGCCTTCATGGCCGGGGGGCGCGCAGGCGTTGCAGGAGGGCGGTGAGGGCTACGGGCGGAAGGCGGATCATCCGGGTGGGGTCGTCGCTTTCGCGGAGGAGCAGCTCGTTGTCGGCGCGGGCCAGTTCGACGCACTCATTGCCCTCGGCGCCGCCGGAGTACGTGGACTTCTGCCACTGGGTCATGTCCTACAACTCCTTCATCATGCGGTGGATGAAGTCCCGCGACTGAGGGATGTCGAGGGATGCCGACTCCACCTTACGGAA
Organism: Streptomyces sp. NPDC049687; assembly: GCF_044465285.1. NCBI lineage: Bacteria > Bacillati > Actinomycetota > Actinomycetes > Kitasatosporales > Streptomycetaceae > Streptomyces > Streptomyces sp. NPDC049687. The sequence goes on along the minus strand of NZ_JBITLN010000003.1, from coordinate 562,192 downwards.
GAGTGTTCGCATGGAGTGGAGTTGAGCGGCAGCATCGAGGAAGGCCGAGCCGTACGGGGTGTCCCGCTGGACAGTGTCCAGTGCGGGTACGCGACCACCGGCGTATACCAACGATGAGCTCGCTCCACCGAATCCGTCGACGTCGAACGGAATGACCCGCAGCGCGACGTTCGGTCGCTCCGACTCCCGCAGCAGGTGTTCGAGTTGGGCGCGGGCGACGCGTCGGTCGGCCACGCGGGTGCGCAGCACAGGTTCGTGCAGGATCGCTTCGTACGGCACGGCACGGGAAAGGACCTGCTGGCGGCGCATGCGGTACGTGACCCTCAACTTCTGCTCGCTGGCGGGGAGTTCTGGCACCCAGTAGCCGAACACCGCACGCGCGTAGTCCTCCGTCTGGAGGAGGCCCGGTACGTGGGCGGTCGCGATCACTTGAAGGCACCGGGCGTGGTGCTCCAGTTCCGCCAGGTCCAGGAAGGTGGGGCCGAGTGCTTCCCGGTATTCCTCCCACCACCCCCGTGTTCGGTCGGTCGCGATCTCCACGAGGGCGTCGATCAACGCGGTGTCAGTACAGGCATATTGAGTCGCCATCCTCCGCAGACGCGCCTCGCTCACCCCGGTGACGCCCGACTCGATCTGGCTCATCGTCACCGCGACCGTGCCCAGAGCATCGGCCGCTTGACGTGCCGTCATGCCAGACGCTTCCCGCAGTCGCCGCAACTCGCGCCCCAACCGTTGCTGCCTGGCCGTGGGTTGCTTCCTTGGCACCTGCACCTCCGCCATCACCACATTGGGTGACCAGACTACGACAAAGGGTTGCAGGACACTAACCTTAGTCTCTACCGTCAGTGACGCGCCGCGCACCCTGCGAAACCGGAACCGGAAGCGCACCGCCCCGTCATGCCATGACGGCGGCGACGGAGCCACTGGACCCGCCTCCCCCATCGACCAGGAGTCAGCCATGCCCGATTCCGAAGTAAGCCCCGCCGTCTGGGAGTACATCCTCTACATCCCCAACGATCCACGAGCCGTCCGCATCTGCCGGCAGACCCTTCGTGCCGTCCTCGCCGCCCACGGCTTCCCCGACCTCACCGAGGACGCTGAACTCCTGGCGACCGAGTTGGTCACGAACGCCGTGCGGCACACGAAGGGCCCCGCCGCCATAAAGCTCCGCGCGGAACACCGCACCCTCCGTATCGGCGTCTGGGACAACGACCCCACGCCGCCCCGCCCGTCCCGCGACACCCCGTGGGAGACGGAGACGGGTCGGGGCCTCGCTCTTGTACGGGACTGGGCCGAGCGGTGGGGCTGGGTTCAGCAGCCGGACCACAAGAACATCGTCGGAGGCGGCAAATACATCTGGTGCGACCTGATCAGCGCCGCGGCGTGAACGCAATCTGTCAGTTCCTGGAGATCAGCCTGGAGGTACGAGGCCTCGCGATCTCCGAGGACGTCCGTGAGCGCATCCTCTCCTGCACCGATGCATCGCCAGGTGACGTAGCGAAGGCGTGTTCCGGGTGCTGGAGAAACGGCAGATTCACGTGACCGACAGCGACTGTCTGCGCATCGCGCAGTGCAGCGACCCCGATATGCAGGTCCACTGGCTGAAGACCGCGATTCTGTGCGACAGCGTCCAAGACCTGTTCCGGCCTAACGGGACGTAGTCGCGAGGGCCGGGTCCAGGCCCAGGCCCGCTCGGGCCGTTCGCAGGTGGTCCAGGCCCTCCCTCGCCAACCGGGTCACCTCCGCGTACTCCGCCGCCGTACGGGCCGTTGCCAGGCGGGTCCGGGCCTCGCGGTGGCATTCCGCCGCCCTCGTCAGCGCGCGGGCAGTTTCCTCCCCCGCGCTCGACCAGGTCCGCGCGTCCGGCGGGACCAGGCCGCCCGTCAGGCGGACGAGGGCGTGGTTGGCCTCCGCTTCCGCGTCCAGGCCGGACGGGGGACGGCCCCGCCGGGCCCGCCGGGCCGTGATCCCGGCCACCGAGCCGACGATCAGCAGCACCGAGAGTGTGATGGCGAATGTCATGGCCCCTTTTCCTCCCTTGCCCCGCCGAACCTCGTCGGCTTCCTCCTCCATGAGACGGCAGGGCGCTGTGATCACCCATCGGGATTCCTGTGTGGTGCCGGTGAGGTTTCCAAGGGGGTGGACGAGAGGGGTGAACCGGTCAAGCGGGGCAGGGAGGGGGACTCTGAGGGTCAGCTCGCCGAGGTGGTCGGAGATGCGCTCGGCCGCGGCGGGGCGGCGGGAACGTGCCGTCGGAGGAGCCGCTGCGGTGAGGACCGCGCGCTACCTGAGCGCGGCCATGGAGATCCGCTCGGCCACCGGGTTCCTTTCGCACTCCCCGCGAAAGGGGCCGGAAAACGACGTACGGGCCGGGTCAGCAGTGAAGGGGCCGGAAAACCGCGGTGGTTTCCGGCCCCTTCACCACAGGGACCCGCTGTCGGCGGAGCCTTACTTGGGCTGCGGCTTGCGCACCGTGAGGTGCAGCTCCCTCAGCCGGGCCTCCTCCAGCTCCGTCGGCGCGCCCATCATCAGGTCCTGGGCGTTGCCGTTGAGCGGGAACGCGATCGTCTCGCGGATGTTCGGCTCGTCCGCGAGGAGCATGACGATGCGGTCGACGCCGGGCGCGATGCCACCGTGCGGCGGGGCGCCGAAGCGGAAGGCGCGCAGCATGCCGGCGAACTTGTCCTCGACGGTCTCCCGGTCGTAGCCCGCGATCTCGAACGCCTTGAGCATGATCTCCGGCTCGTGGTTCCGGATCGCGCCGGAGGACAGCTCGACGCCGTTGCAGACGATGTCGTACTGCCAGCCCAGGATGTCCAGCGGGTCCTGGGTCTCCAGGGCCTCGAGGCCGCCCTGGGGCATGGAGAACGGGTTGTGCGAGAAGTCGATGGCGCCCGTGTCCTCGTCCTTCTCGTACATCGGGAAGTCGACGATCCAGCAGAACCGGAAGACGCCCTCCTCGAAGTGACCGGCCCGCTTGGCGGCCTCGACCCGCACCGCGCCCATGATCTTCGAGACCTCGTCGAACTCGCCCGCGCCGAAGAACACCGCGTGGCCGGCCGACAGCGACAGGCGCTTGGTCAGCTCGGCGACGTTCTCCTCGGTGAGGAACTTCGCGATCGGGCCGGTCAGCGAGCCGTCCTCGGCCACGCGCACCCAGGCCAGGCCCTTGGCGCCCAGCGAGATCGCGTACTCACCGAGCTGGTCGAAGAACTTGCGGGGCTGGTCCTGGACGGCCGGGACGGGGAGCGCCCGCACGTGCTTGCCGGCGAAGGCCTTGAACTCGGAGCCCTCGAAGACGTCGGTGATGTCGACGAGCTCCAGCTGGGCCCGCAGGTCCGGCTTGTCGGAGCCGTACTTCAGCATCGCCTCGCGGAAGGGGATGCGGGGGAAGGGGGACGTCACATGACGGCCGCCGCCGAACTCCTCGAAGAGCTCGGTCATCAGCTTCTCGACCGGCTGGAAGACGTCCTCCTGCTCGACGAACGACATCTCGATGTCGAGCTGGTAGAACTCGCCCGGCGAACGGTCCGCGCGCGCGTCCTCGTCCCGGAAGCAGGGCGCGATCTGGAAGTACCGGTCGAAGCCCGAGATCATCAGCAGCTGCTTGAACTGCTGAGGGGCCTGGGGCAGGGCGTAGAACTTGCCCGGGTTCAGGCGCGACGGGACGACGAAGTCGCGGGCGCCCTCGGGAGAGGTGGCCGACAGGATCGGCGTCGCCATCTCGTTGAAGCCCAGCGCCGTCATCTTGTGCCGGATCGCCGAGATGACCGCCGTGCGCAGCATGATGTTGCGGTGCATGCGCTCGCGGCGCAGGTCCAGGAAGCGGTACTCCAGGCGCCGCTCCTCGTTGACCCCGTCCTCGGTGTTGATCGTGAAGGGCAGCGGCTGGGCGGCGCCGAGCAGCTCGACCTCGCCGACCTCGACCTCGACCTCACCGGTCGGCAGCTCCGCGTTGACGTTCTCCGTGCCGCGCGAGACGACCTTGCCGTCGACACGGACCGTCGACTCCTTGGTCAGCTTGTCCAGCGCCTCGTACGCCGGCGTGCCGGGGCGGGCGACGAGCTGCGTGATGCCGTAGTGATCGCGCAGATCGATGAAGAGGATGCCGCCCAGGTCGCGCCGATTGTGCAGCCAGCCACTCAGCCGGACGTCGGTGCCGACGTCAGAGGAGCGGAGCTCGCCGCAGGTGTGGGACCTGTACCGATGCATCGTCGTTCATCCAGTCTTCGCGGATCGGGGGCGTGTTTCACGTGAAACAACCCCCAGGGTACCGGGCAGTCACTGATCACCTCCCCTCAATACCGGTCCGGTGATCAGTGGCACTTCTCGTTCCAGTCTTCTTAAAGTGGGGCAATGCGCGCTGGCGAGTCTTTGCCCGCCGTGGGGGAGGTCCTCGCCTCCCTCGCGACCGGCCTGTGGCACTGGAGCACAGCCACCGGGCTGGTCACGGTCGACGCCGAGGCCGCCCGGCTGCTCGGGCTGCCCCCCGAGGAGACGGTCCTCACCGAGGCCCAGACCCGGGCCCGGCTGCACCCCGTCGACTGGAACGAGATCACCGGAGTGGTGCAGCTCGCCGTCGCCGAGGGCACCCTCGCCGAGGTGCGGGTCCGGATCATGGACGACCAGGGGCGGGTGGTCCGGGTGGCCCGCAGCCGCTCCAAGCCGTCGTTCGACCAGGTGAAGCGGGCGTACGAGCTGATCGGCACCCTCCAGGAGGTCACCGAGCCCCGGCCGGGCACCCCCGCCGGGCGCACCACGGTCACCGGTGACTGGCGGCGCTCACGGGAGGCGTTCCTGCTGGACGCGGGCCGGGCGCTGGCCGAGGCGCGGTCCACGGAGGAGGTGCTGCGGGTCGCGGCGGGCCTGGCGATGCCGGGGTTCTCACCGGACGGGCTCGCCGTCTTCGGCGTCGACGGCGACCGGCTGACGATCATCGGCCACCATGGGCAGCAGTCCGGTGACGAAGGCCCCTTCACCCATATGCCGGTGGAGACGGACTACCCGGCCGCGGAGGTCGTGCGCACCGGCCGGGCCGTCTATCTCTCCTCGCCCCAGCGGTACAAGGAGCGCTACCCGCTCACCTGGCCGCTGGCCGCGCACTTCGGCCGGGAGTCGTGGGCGTTCCTGCCGCTGACGGTGGCCGGGCGGACGATGGGCGCCTGGATGGCCGCCTTCACCCACCCGGTGGCGTTCACCCCGGACGAGCGGTCCGTGCTCACCACGGTCGCCCGCATGCTGGCCCAGGCACTCACCCGCGCGGGCGCCGCGGAGACCCAGCGCGAGCTGACCGACGGCCTGCAGCGCTCCATGCTGCCCACGCTCGGCCCCGAGATACCGGGCATGACCCTGGCCGCCCGCTACATACCGACCGGCGGCGGGCTCCAGGTCGGCGGCGACTGGTACGACATGATCCCGCTGCCCACGGGCAGGTTCGCGCTGGTCATGGGGGACGTCCAGGGGCACGACGTGCGGGCGGCGGGGCTGATGGGCCAGCTGCGGATAGCGCTGCGCGCGTACGCCGCCGAGGGCCACCGCCCCGACGCCGTGCTCTCCCGTGCCTCCGTCTTCCTCCACGGCGTCAACCAGGACGGGGACGGCACGGACCCGCGCTTCGCGACCTGCCTGTATGCGGAGCTCGACCCGGTGACCGGCGTTCTGGAGACGGCGCGGGCCGGGCACCTCGACCCGGCGGTGCGCATGGCCGACGGCACGGTCATGGTCCGCGCGACCGCCGGCGGGCTGCCGCTGGGCATCGACCCGGACGCCGACTACCCCATCACCCGGCTCGCCCTGGAACCCGGCGAGACGCTGATGCTGTGCACCGACGGCCTGCTGGAGACCGGCGGCCACGACCTCGACACGGGGTGGCGGCGGCTCCGCGGGATTCTGGAAGGTCAGGAGGGAGACCTGGAGGAACTGGCCGACGCGCTCGTCCAGGCCGTGCACGGCCCGCCCTCCCACCACACCCGCGGCCCGCTCGCCGACCGCCGAGGGGACGACATCGCGCTCCTGCTGCTGTGCCGCCATGGCGGTGAGAGCGGCGGCCCGGTCGCCGCCGCACCGGTACGGACGCCCGTCCGGCGCACGATGCTGACGGTCGCGCAGGCCGAGCCCGAGCGGATCGCCGTGGGCCGCCAGCAGCTGCGCGAGCTGCTGCACGACTGGCCGAGCGAGGACCAGGTCGACTCGGCGGTGCTGCTCGTCTCCGAGACGCTCACGAACGTCCTCGTCCACACGGACGCCGACGCGCTGCTGGTCGCCGAGGTCACCGGGACGCCCGGCGAACGGCGTATGCGCGTCGAGGTCACCGACAGCGGCGACGACCTGCCCCACAAACGCCGCCCCGGCGAGCTGGCCTCCTCCGGGCGCGGCCTGGTCCTCATCGAACTGCTCGCGGACAGCTGGGGGGTGGCGCCGCGGGGCGAGGGCAAGAGCATCTGGTTCGAGCTCTACGAATCCGGGCCGTCGGGGCCGTCGGGAGACGGCCCGGGGGTGCCGTAGCGCGTCCGCAGCTCGTGCAGGACCCCGAAGCCCGCCGCCGTCAACGGTACGGCGAGCAGCATGCCGAGGACGCCGGCCACGGACGCCCCCGCGGTGATGGCGAGCATCACGGCCGCCGGGTGCATCTGCACGGTCCGGCTCTGGATCGCCGGCTGGAGCACATGCCCCTCCAGCACCTGCACGGCGAGTACGACCCCCAGCGCCCACAGCGCGACGACGACCCCCCGGTCGGCGAGCGCGACGAGCACGGCGACCGCCCCGGAGATGAAGGCGCCGAGGTAGGGGATGTAGGCGCCGACGAAGACGAGCGCGCCGAGCCCCACAGCCCCCGGCACGTCGAGGACGAGCAGTCCCACGGTGATGCACACGGCGTCGATGAAGGCGATGAGGGTGGTCCCCCGCATGAAGCCCTCCACCGCCGCGAAGGCCCGCCGCCCCATCGCCTCCAGCGTGTCCGCGGTGCCGTGCGGGGCGACGGAGCGCAGGGTTTCGGCCGCCCGGTGGGAGTCCCGCAGGAAGAAGAAGACGAGCAGCAGGGCGAGGACGGCCATGGCGATGGTCTCCCCGACGACACTGACCCCGCTGATCACATTGGAGGCCGCCGTCCCGCCGAACTTCGTCAGCAGCTCCCTGGCGTGGGAGGCCAGGTCGTCCAGCGAGGTCCCGGCCGCCCCGAAGTGGTCGGCGACGCTCTGCGCCGCGTCCTTCAGCGCGGCGACGATCTGGTCCCCGGTGTCGATCAGCGCGGCGACGACGATGTACACCGCCCCGCCGACCACCGCGACGACGGCGACGCAGGTCACCGCCGCCGCCGTCGACCGCGGCACCCGCGCCTTCACCAACCGCCCGTACAGCGGCCGCAGCAGCGCGGTCCCGAGCAGCGCGAGCAGCACCGGCGTCACCGCCGCGCGAAAGGTGGCGCAGAGCCGGATCCCGACGTACGCCACCCCCGCGCCGAGCAGGATCACCGCACACCAGGCGGCGAACCGGCGGACGGGCTCGGGCAGCAGCTGCACACCACCAGCGGATCATGCCCCGGCCGGGTTGTCCTGCGCGGACACCCCGGCCGGGTGACGCACCTGAGGGGGAATCAGGAGAGGGAGGTGTACCCGCCCCAGCCCGACCCGAGCAGCGTCCGCGACCCGAACGAGCCCTTGCCGTCGCCGTACTGCCGGTACAGCCTGCCGCCGGTGTCCCGGGAGACGAGGTCGGCCCGGCCGTCGCGGTTGATGTCACCGACGCCGACGACGGCGTTGTAGGAGGCGCCCCAGGCGGCGAACAGCTTCACGCGCGCGGAGAAGGTGCCCTTGCCGGTGCCGAGGTACCGGTAGAGGGTGTTCGCCTTGTCCTGTGCCAGCAGGTCACCGATGCCGTCCCCGTTGAGGTCCCCGGCGCCCACGATCCTCCTGTACGTCTTCAGGTTGTCGTACAGCTTCACGCGGGAGGACAGCTTGCCGGTGCTCGTGCCCTTGTGGAGGTACACCGTGCCGGTGGAGGAAGCGCGGGTGATCAGGTCGGGGCGGCCGTCACCGGTGACGTCACCGGGCGAGGTGAGGACGTCGTACTGGTTCCAGCCGCCGGTGGCGAGGGTGGTGTACGCCGTCGACGGCTTGACCGCCGAGTTGCAGCCCGGCTTGTACAGGCGCAGGGCGCCGCTGCTCAACCGGACCAGGACGTCGTTGCAGCGGTCGCCGCTGAGGTCGCCGAAGGGGACGGCCGTGATGGTTCTGGGCCAGCCGGTGCCGGTGATCTTTTCCGAGAACTTGCCGCTGCCCGTGCCCCGGTGGACGGTCAGGCTGCCCGAGGTGGTGAGGGTGAGCAGGTCGCCGATGCCGTCGGGGCCGTCGATGCTGCCGTAGTCGTGGCGGACCGGGGAGCCCTTGTGGATGAAGCCGGTGCCGCCGGCCACCGTGGCGGCCGTGGTGGTGCCCAGGCCGGTCGCCCTCAGGGTCCACGTGTAGGCCCCGTTGGGGAAGCGGACGCCGGCCGGGGTCAGGCCGTTCCACTGGGCGTCCACGTGCGCAGTGGCGGCGCCGCCGGTGATCGTGCGGGTGGCCCTGCCGGTCGGGCCGCTCTGCACCGAGGTGAAGGTCAGGGACCAGGCGGTGGCTGGGCGGGACAGCAGCCAGGTGGCGCTCCAGAAGTTCGCGGCGCCCAAGGGGGCCAGGTATTCGTTGATCTCCGTCCTGAACGCGGTCGGCGCCGAAGGGGGCACGCCGGTCGTGGCGACGTGCGTGCGCTCGTACGAGTCGAACCAGGCGACCAGGCCCGTGTACTCGTCCACCGTCCAGCGGTAGCGGCGGTCGGTGTCCTGGCCGGTGTCCGGGATGCCGGAGGCAAGGGTGCGGGTGGTCCCGGTGGCCGCCTCGGTGAGAACCAGTTCGTCGGTGGTGTGGTCGTGGCGGACGGTGAAGCCGTCCCCCAGCAGGACATCGCCCGGGGTGACCGCGACCGATGTCCCCGCCTTGGTGTCGTAGACGCCCGCCGAGGCCGTGCCGCACGCCCAGTACAGCCAGCGGCCCGCCGCCTGCAGCTCGGTCGGGACACAGCCGGCGCCGGGGAGGGGGACCGTGGCGAGGGTCTTCGCCGCGGTGAGGCTGTAGGAGGTGACCTGGCCGGTGGCGGAGGTGGCGCTCCAGAGGGTGGAGCCGTTCAGGGCGGCGGCGCGGACGCTCCGCTTCAACTGCTGGCCCTGGTCCAGCTCCCAGACGTACTGAGCGGGCGAGGTGCCGCCGGACTGGTAAACCACGTAGTCGTCCGAGACGTCGACGATCTTGCCGCCGGAGGTGCCGAACTCGACCGGGTTGGAGGAGCCGGTGGCCCTGATCCTGTCGAGCTTCTGGTCGGTCCCGCTGGTGTACGTGGTGAGGTACACGTCGTTCGGTTCGAAGCCCGTGTTGCCCCAGAGGGGGACGCAGGTCACGCCGGTGTACGGGCAGGCGGCGCTGATCTTGGCGCTGTCGGTGCCGGCCGAGGACTGCAGGGCGCTACCGCCGTCGGTGGTGAGGACGCGGACGGAACTGGCGCCGCCGCTCTCCACCACGCGCAGGGCGCCCCTGCTGAGGGCGAGCCCCGTCTTGGCGTTTTCCACGGCCGGAGTCCGGGCCACCTGGGTGAGGGTGGGCGTACCGTCCTCGGCGTCCGGGCCGACGCGCTGCAGCCACCAGTCGTCGGCGCCCGTGCCGCCGCTGACCAGCGCGTTGTCGCCGGGGGCGGGCAGCGCGTAGGCGCCGGAGGCCGCCAGCAGGACCTCGGAGGAGCCGTCGGTGAGCGACACCGCCGCCAGTTTGGTCCCGGAGACGGAGCCGGCGTCCAGAGGCAGCAGCAGGCGGTCCCCGGTGAGGACGGGGGCGCCGTCCGGCTCGCCGAGGTATGGCAGGTCGTAGGTCTGCTCCTCGGCGGCCGGGTCCGTCCGTGACTTGAGGTGCAGGTCGCCGTTGTCGGCGTCGTACCAGCCGATCCGGTCGTCGCTCATCACGGCGTACCCGCCGTAGGCGACTTCCCCGAAGGCCCCGGTCTCGACGGCGGTGTCGACGTCGACGTAGGAGATCGCGGTGCCGTCCTTGACCAGCACGCCGTGCGCGTCGGCGGCGGCCACCGTGTTGTCCTGGATGGTGAACGCGTCACCGGTGACCGTCCGCTCGCGGCGCTCCCCGCCCGGGAAGTCGATGAGGGTGCGGCCGGTGACGACCGTCTCGCCGGCGAGCGCACGGTAGTAGTAGGCCGAGGTGACCGTGGAGGTCGTCCGCGTCGCCGGGTCCCACAGGGTGACGGACTTGCTCGACAGCGCCGTCGGCAGGGCGACGAGATCGCCGTCGGAGCCGTACCAGGCCGTGCGGCACGCGTTGGTCACGGCGGCGCAGGGCGAGGTCGGGGTGTAGACGCCGTCCGCGGTCGACACGGTGACGGTGGCGCCGGTGGTGTAGTCCGTCCACAGCAGCCCGGCGACCCCGCTCTGCCGGTGCAGATAACCGCTCTCCCCGGCGACGAGCGGGCGTTCGGTGCGCGGCTCGGTGGAGGCCGGGTCGGTGAGTGTGATCTCGGCGGTGCCGGTGGTGGTGCCGGTAGCACCGGCGGTGCCCCCGCCGACGGCGGTGACGGCGGTCGCGACGGCGACCGCGAGTGCGGAGACGGCGGCGCTCACGCCTGCCGTCCTCCGGGCGTGTCTGCCCACGTACTGGTCCCTCCCCACGAGGGCCCCCTGCCCCCGCCCAAGTGAACGGACTTTAGCAGGGCTTTTCCGTCCCTTTGCCGGGGGGATCCCCGTTCTTTCCCCGTACTTCTCAACGTCGCTTAAGGGAGACCAAAGGCGGTTCACAGACGGTGCCCCGATCGTCGTGCCATGGGCACCCAACCGCTCCTCGCCGTCACGGACCTGGCCGCCATCTCCGTCCTGGCCTTCGCCGTCTACTTCCCCCGCCACCACCGCAGGGACCTGGTCACCGCGTTCCTCGGGATCAACGTCGGGGTGCTCGCCGTGGCGATGACGCTGAGTCAGGCGGCCGTGGGAATCGGGCTCGGGATGGGCCTGTTCGGGGTGTTGTCGATCATCCGGCTGCGGTCGTACGAGATCGCGCAGCACGAGATCGCCTACTACTTCGCGGCCCTCGCGATCGGCCTGCTCAACGGCATCCCCGAGGAGACGTCCGTCCTGCCCGTCGCCCTGACGGCCCTGCTCGTCGGCACGCTCTACGTCGCCGACCACCCCCGCCTCTACGCCCGGCACCGCACCCGCAGCCTCCGCCTGGACACGGCGCACACCGACGAGGCCGCCCTGCGCGCCCACCTCGAAGTGCTGCTCGGCGGGCGGGTGGTGAACCTGTCGGTCAAGGGCGTCGACCTCGTCAACGACACCACCCAGGTCGAGGTCCGGTACGTGGTCGGCACCGAGGTGCCGGCGCCGCGGAGCGGGGTCCCGGCGTGACCGCGCTCGACTCCCTCGGCACGGCCGTCGGCGCCCTGCGTCCCGTCGGCCTCGACGAACTCGTCGCCCGTGCCGAGCTGTTGACCCGCCTGGACCGCAAGTACGTCCTGCCGCTCGCCGACCTGCCCTTCCTGCTCGGCGGCCTCGACACGGACGTACGCGTCCTGGAGATCGACGGGGAACGGGCCTTCGGCTACCGGTCCCTCTACTACGACACCCCGCGGCTCGACGCCTACCTGGGTGCCGCCCGCGGCCGTCGGCGACGCTTCAAGGTGCGGGTGCGCAGCTATCTCGACTCGGGGCTCGACTTCCTGGAGGTCAAGACGCGAGGGCCGCGCGGGACCACGGTCAAGCGGCGGATCCCGTACGACGGTGACGGCCGCCTTCTCGGCACCGGCGCCCGCGCCTTCGTCGACGGCGTCCTCGCCTCCGCCCGCATCGACTCCCGCGGCTTCCGCTTCGGGCCGGCGCTGACGACGACGTACCGCCGTACGACCCTGCTCCTGCCCGCCGACGGCAGCCGGCTGACCGTCGACACCGGTCTGGTCTGGGCCCTGCCCGACGGCTCCCGGGCGCTGGGCGTCCCCGATCGGGCCGTCGTCGAGACGAAGGCCGGACGGGCCGGGTCCGGGGCCGACCGGCTGCTGTGGTCGCTGGGCCACCGGCCCTGCACGGTCTCCAAGTACGGCACCGGCCTCGCCGCCCTGCGCCCCGAACTCCCCGCCCACCGCTGGCTGCCGGTCCTGCGCCGCCACGTCCCCACCGCACTCGACGGGAGCCCCGCATGAGCATCGGAAGAACGGTACGGCGGAAGCTGGCCGCCGCCCTCACCTCCATCGCCCTGGCCTCGGCGGCGCTGGCCGGATGCTCCTCGGACAGCTCGGAGGAGACGGCCGGCGGCTCGGAGTCGGCCGGTTCCGGTTCCGCCGTGGAGGGCGCCCAGAGCGCCGCCACCGTCCTCGCCGCCGACAAGAAGGCCCATGACGCCGACACGGATGAGGACACCTCCGACGCCGTGACCATCGAGCTGGACGGCGACTCGGCGTCCGTGGACGGGAAGGGGGCCGAGGCCGACGGGGCGACCGTGACCATCACCTCCGGCGGCACCTACCGGATCGGCGGCACGCTCACCGACGGACAGGTCGTCGTCGACGCGCCCGACACGGACGTGAAGCTCGTCCTCGACGGGGCGCGGATCTCCAGCTCCTCGGGTGCGGCCGTCGCGGCCACCGCCGTGGACGAGCTCGTCGTCGTCCTCGCCGACGGCAGTACGAACACCCTCTCCGACGCGGACTCGTACACCGACTCCTCCGCCGACGCGGGGGACGTGAACGCGGCGCTCTTCAGCGCCGGTGACCTGACCGTCGGGGGCGCCGGCTCGCTCACCGTGAAGGGGAACGGCAACGACGGGATCGCGAGCAAGGACGGGCTGGTCATCGCCTCCGGGACGGTGAACGTCACCGCCGCCGACGACGGCATCCGGGGCAAGGACTATCTGGTCGTCCAGGACGGCGAGGTCACCGTCACGGCCGGTGGCGACGGACTCAAGGCCGACAACGAGGAGGACGCGGACTCCGGGTACGTGTCCCTCGCGGGCGGTGCGGTCGACGTCACCGCCGAGGGCGACGGTGTCGACGCGGCGACCGACCTCGTCGTCACGGGCGGGCGGCTGACCGTCGGCAGCGGGGGCGGGAGCGGCACCCAGCCTTCCGACGAGGTGTCCGCGAAGGGACTGAAGGCCGGGGTCATCGGTGTGCTGGAGGGCGGCACGGTCGCGGTCGACGCCTCCGACGACGCCGTGCACAGCGACGGCGCCGTCCACTTCGCCGGGGCCACGGTGACCGCCGCGAGCGGGGGCGACGGGGTGCACGCGGAAGGGGACCTCGTCGTCGACAAGGGCACGGTGAAGGTCACGAAGGCGCAGGAGGGCCTGGAGGGCTTCGACATCGTCGTCGGCGGCGGCTCGGTGTCGATCGTCTCCAGCGACGACGGCGTCAACGCCTCCGGCGGCACCGGGAGCTCGCAGCAGGGCAGGGGCGGTGGCGGTGGAGAGAGCGTCGGCGACTACAAGCTGACCGTCACCGGCGGCACCCTGCTCGTCGACGCCGAGGGCGACGGTCTGGACTCCAACGGCACCGCCGAGATCACCGGCGGCACGATCGTCGTCAACGGCCCTCAGCAGGGCGGCAACGGCGCTCTCGACGTCAACGGAGGTTTCACCGTCGGCGGCGGCACGCTGCTCGCGGCGGGCAGCGCGGGCATGGCCGTCGCACCCGACGAGGAGTCCGGGCAGGGCTGGCTGTCGGCGACCCTCGACTCCTCCGTCCCCGCCGGCACGACCCTGCACGTGGTCGACGCCGACGGCGAGGTCGTCGCCACCTATGTCACGGCCAAGCAGATCCAGAGCGTCGTCTACTCCTCCTCCGCGATCGAGTCCGGCGAGGAGTACCGGATCTACTCCGGCGGCACGGCGCCGGCCGCCGACGGCACGGGCGGCCTCGCCGCGAAGGCCGGCACGCTCGGCTCGGCGGAGAAGATCGCGACGGTCACGGCCGGGGAGGCGCCGGAGGGCGGCGGGTTCGGCGGCGGACCGGGCGGGGACCGTGGCTGACCCACGGCCCCGCCCCGTCCGGGCCTGACCGGTGACCGTCAGAAGAGCGCCTTGTAGCGGCTGTAGCCACCGCCGATCTTGACGCGGCTGCCGTAGGACCCCTTGCCGTTGCCCAGCTGGCGGTAGAGGTTGCCCGCGGTGTCGCGCGCCAGCAGGTCGGCCTTGCCGTCGCGGTTGATGTCGCCGACGCCGACGACCGCGTTGTACGAGGAGCCCCAGACGGCGAAGATCTTGGCCCGTGCGGAGAAGGTGCCGTCGCCCTTGCCGTAGTACCGGTACAGGTTGTTCGCCTTGTCCTGGGCGACCAGGTCGCCGATGCCGTCGCCGTTGAGGTCCCCGGCGCCCACGACCTGCTTGTACGTCTTCCAGTTGTCGTACAGCTTCACGCGCGCCGACAGGCCGGCGGTGCTCGTGCCCTTGTAGAGGTACACCGCTCCGGTCGAGGCGTTGCGGGCGATCAGGTCGGGGCGGCCGTCCTTGGTGACGTCACCGGGGTAGGTGAGGACGTCGTACTGCTTCCAGCCCGTCGTGGAGATCGTCTTGTACGTCGTCGACGGCTTCGGCGCGGTCCCGCAGGCCGGCCGGTACGCGCGCAGGGCGTCGCCGACGCGGACGAGGACGTCGTTGCAGCGGTCGCCGTTCAGGTCGCCGAAGGGCACCGCCTTGATGCTCGTCGGCCAGCCCGTGGCCGCCGCACCCGTCTCGAGCTGGCCGGTGCCGTCGCCGAGGGCCCACTCGATCCGGCCCGTGGAGTCCAGGTGAAGCAGGTCGCCGAGGCCGTCCGGGGTGACCTCGTGGCCGCCGAAGTCACGGAAGGCCGGGCTGCCGCCGGTCACCGTCACGGTGCCGGTCCCGAGCGTCGACGAGGTGCCGGATCCCCACTGGACGGCCTTCAGCGTCCAGGTGAGCCGGCCGTTGACGGCGATCGCGCCGGTGGTGGTGCGGCCGTTCCAGACCGGGGCGAGGGTCGTGGAGCCGGTCGCGGGGGCGGCGCCGCTCAGGGTGCGCACGGTCCTGCCCGCGGTGTCCGTGAGGGTGAGCGTCCAGGAGGCGACGGCGGAGTTCGTCGTCCAGGCCGGCTTCCAGGCGGCGCTGGAGGAGGTGGTGCCCTTGAGCGGCACGACGGCCGGGACCGTCCTGTCCGTCACCGTGAGGGCGGGCCAGGCGGTGCGGGAGGCGAACACCTCCGTGTCGGCCGAGACGCCGGACGCCGGCCCCCACACCGCGGTGGCGCTGCCGGCGGCGTCCGCCACGATCTCGCCGCGCACCGACTTGCCCCCGCCCACCCGGCGGGCGGACGTCCACTCGCCGTCGGCCAGGGTGGCCTCCCAGAGGGAGGTGGTCTGCTGGTCGGCGTCGAGCTCCGGCCACAGCACATGGACCGAGCCGTCCGGGGCGACGGAGGCGTCGGAGGAGGGCTGCACGACCCCGTGGGACAGGATCTTCGGCGCCGACCACGCGCCGGTGGAGCTGTCGTACGTGGTGGTCTTCACGTTCTCGGCGCCCGTGGCCCGGTCGAACCAGACGAGGGTGATGTCGCCGTCGGGGCCGACCAGCGGCTCCGGAACGTCGCCGGGATCGCCGACGGCGGTGGCGGCGGTCTGCGGCTCGCTCCACGCGGTGGCCGCGTCGGGGCGCCGCATGGTCTGGAAGGTGCCGTTCATGTCCTGGTACACCAGACGGACCGAGCCGTCCGGGGCGGAGGCCAGGGTGGGCAGCTCCCTGGAAGCGGTGATCTCCTGCGGGGTCGGCCAGGCGGTGGCGTCGGCCGGCTTGGCGTTCGTCATCACCCGGTAGGACAGGGTGTTCACATTCATCCAGTACGAGACGACGAGTCCGCCCTGCCCGTCGTAGGCGATCTGCGGCTTCCCGACGGTCCCGTAGCCGACACCCGCGTAGGTGGCCGCGTTGCTGACCTGCGCCGGTGTGGACCAGCTGCCCTCCCCGACGAGGGTGGCGGCGTACGCCTCGCTCCTGCCGGACCTCCACACGCGCTGGGTCCACACGGCGGCGAGCGTTCCGCCGGGCCCCACGGCGAGGTCGGGGTACTCGAACGCCGTGCTCTCGTTCGTGGAGATCACCGCGGGCTGCGACCAGGCGGACCGGTCGGCGCCCAGGGTGGCGGAGGCGACGTGCGAGGTGGTGGTCCACAGCGCCGCGACCGATCCGTCCGGGCGTGCCGCGAGACGCGCCTCGCCGACGACGTCCGCGACCGCGACCTGCTTGCTCCAGGTGTTGCTGTTCGCGGGACGCGTGGCCGAGTAGAGGTAGCCGGTGTTGTTCTGGGTCCAGACGGCCACGGTGGTGCCGTCCTTGGTGACGACGACGTCCTGGAGCTCGGACTTGTAGGTGTGGAGCGTCACCGGGCTCGTCCACGGCGGCAGTACGGTCGCCGCGGCGGCCGGAGCGGCCGGGAGCGCGGTGCCCGCCAGGACGAGCGAGACGGTGACGAGTGCGGTGGCCGCGGCACGACGGCGCGGCGACATGGCAGATCTGCCCATATGAATGGATTCCCCTCCCCGTAGGGGCGTGCGCCCCCCGACGGGCACCCTAAGCGGCTGGTGAGGAAATCGTGAAGGCGTTTGATCGTGGGACGGAGACGGTGGCGAAAAAAATTCTCGGGACGCGGCAACTCTTCACAGTCCGGCGCCCACTGACAGGTCGTAAGCCCGTTCCTCCCCGTAAGGATCCCCCGTGGCAGCTCCCTCCCACCGCCGGTCCCTCCGCACCCGCCGCACCCTCGTCGTCTCCGCCGCCGTGGTCGCGGCCGGCGTCGGCGCCGGTGTCGTCGTGATGAACGCGAACGCCGGGGCCGTGGACCTGTACCACCAGACGCTCGCCGCGAAGGACGGCTGGGCCTCCTCCGGCACGGGTACGACCGGTGGCACCAAGGCCGACGCCGCCCACACCTTCACCGTCTCCACCCGCGCCCAGCTCGTGAAGGCGCTGGGCTCGGCCACCGACACCACCCCCCGGATCATCAAGGTCAAGGGCACCATCGACGCCAACACCGACGACTCGGGCAAGAAGCTGACCTGCGCCGACTACTCGTCGGGCACGGGGTACAGCCTGTCGGCGTACCTGAAGGCGTACGACCCCGCCACCTACGGCACCTCCAAGCTGCCCTCCGGCACCCAGGAGAAGGCCCGCGCCGCCGCCCAGACCAAGCAGGCGAAGAACATCGTCTTCAAGGTGCCCGCCAACACCACCCTCGTGGGCGTGCCGGGCAGCAACGCCGGCATCTCCGGCGGCATGCTCCAGATCCAGAACGTGGACAACGTCATCGTCCGCAACCTGACCTTCGCCGCCACCGAGGACTGCTTCCCGCAGTGGGACCCGACCGACGGCGACGACGGCAACTGGAACTCCAACTACGACTCGGTCACCCTGCGCGGCGCCACCCATGTGTGGGCCGACCACAACACGTTCACCGACGCGGCGCACTTCGACAGCGCCAACCCCAAGTACTTCGGCCGTGAGTACCAGATCCACGACGGCGAACTCGACATCACCAAGAGCTCCGACCTGGTGACCGTCTCCCGCAACCAGTTCACCAACCACGACAAGACCATGCTGATCGGCAGCAGCGACAGCGAGCCCTCCGGCAAGCTGCGCGTCTCGATCCACCACAACATCTGGAAGGGCATCGTCCAGCGCGCCCCGCTCACCCGGGTCGGCCAGGTGCACATCTACAACAACTACTACGACGTCACGGCCCTCAACGGCTACGCGGTGCAGTACAGCATCAACTCCCGCGCCAAGGCCCAGGTCGTCGCCGAGAACAACTACTGGAAGGTCCCGTCGAGCGTGAAGGTCGCCAAGCTCCTCAGCGGCGACGGCACCGGCGCGGTCAAGGGCTCCGGCAACCTCGTCAACGGCACGGCGACCGACCTCGTCGCCGCCTACAACGCCGCCTCCTCCAAGGACCTGAAGACCACGGTCAACTGGACCCCGACCCTGACGGCGGGCCTGGAGTCCTCGGCGAAGAACCTGCCGGCCTCGCTGGCCACGACGACGGGCGCGTGCCTGCTCAAGTAGCACACAAGACACGCGAGGGCCGGGAGACCACGAGCCCCCGGCCCTCGCGTCCCACCTCGGCGGGTGCCTGGCTGCCGGGCGGGCTGCCGCGGCCGGGTCAGGTGTCGTACGTGCCGTCCCAGGGTTCGGCGAAGCCGAGGCGGTCCGGGTAGAGCTCGGCCCAGGGGCCGTCCTCGTCCTCCCGGAGCACCAGGCCGAACAGGACACCTTCGAAGGTGACCCGGAAGGGGCGGATGGCGATGTCCGTGTAGGAGCGGCCCGGGAGGCTGCGCAGCAGGTGGGCCAGGCGGATGCGGGCCTGGGTGAGGATCGAGTCCTCGCCGTGCGGGTTGCGCGTCTGCTGGGCCCAGGTGCCGGCGCACCAGATGTCCGAATCGCGGTAGTGGCCGTCGGCGTCGAAGGTGTGCAGCACCGTGTAGAGGCGTTTGTGCTCCTCCCAGCCCTCGTCGAGCCGGAAGCCCTCGGGGAAGGCGTACGTGACCGACGCGAGGAACTGACCGTGCGCGTACCGGCCGATGGACTCCGTGCGGTGCCTCGGTGCGTAGCCGATCGGAATGACGTCGGGGACTGCCATGGCGGAAACCATAAGGCTTGGCGAGAAACGGGTGGGGCCCGGGATACGGAATCCCGGGCCCCACTTCGTGCGTACGTCCCTTACGCGGCCGGCTCGCCGCCGAAGCGCTCCTTGTATGCGGCCAGGTCGTCGTCCGTCAGCTTGGCGAAGAGGACCGGCGGAACGGTGAAGGGGGTGCCCGCGGGGACGGAGGCGAGGGCCTTCGCCTCGTCCGCCGTGATCCAGGTCGCCGTGTCGGTGGTCAGGGCGAAGGCCTCGCGCATGGTCTTCGCCGTCGTCGGGATGAAGGGCTCCGACACCACCGCGTACAGGTGGATCAGGTTCATCGCCGTACGCAGGGTGAGGGCCGCGCCGTCCTTGTCCGTCTTGATCTCCAGCCAGGGGGCCTTCTCCTCCAGGTAGGAGTTGCCCGCGGACCACAGGGCGCGCAGGGCGGCGGCCGCCTTGCGGAACTGGAGCGACTCCATCTGCGCCTCGTACTCGGCCAGCAGTTCCGCGATCTGCTCGCCGAGCCTGGCCTCAGCCTCCCCGGGCTCGCTGCCCCCCGGGACCTCCTCGCCGAAGCGCTTCTTGGAGAAGGACAGGACACGGTTGACGAAGTTGCCGAGGGTGTCGGCGAGGTCCTTGTTCACCGTGGCCGTGAAGTGCTCCCAGGTGAAGGAGGAGTCGTCGGACTCGGGCGCGTTGGCGATGAGGAAGTAACGCCAGTAGTCGGCCGGGAGGATGTCGAGGGCCTGGTCGGTGAAGACGCCCCGCTTCTGCGAGGTCGAGAACTTCCCGCCGTAGTACGTCAGCCAGTTGAAGGCCTTGACGTAGTCGACCTTCTTCCACGGCTCGCGCACGCCGAGCTCGGTGGCCGGGAACATCACCGTGTGGAAGGGCACGTTGTCCTTGGCCATGAACTCGGTGTAGCGGACGGTGTCGTCGGCCTCGTACCACCAGGACTTCCAGTCCCGGTTCTCCGGGGCGAGGTCCGACCACTCCTTCGTCGCGCCGATGTACTCGATCGGCGCGTCGAACCAGACGTAGAAGACCTTGCCCTCGGCGGCAAGCTCCGGCCAGGTGTCGGACGGGACGGGGACGCCCCAGTCCAGGTCGCGGGTGATGGCGCGGTCGTGCAGGCCCTCGTTCAGCCACTTGCGGGCGATGGAGGAGGCCAGCTGCGGCCAGTCGTCCTCGTGGCGGGAGACCCACTCCTCGACCTCGTGCTGCAGCTTGGACTGGAGGAGGAAGAGGTGCTTGGTCTCACGGACCTCGAGGTCCGTGGAGCCGGAGATCGCCGAGCGGGGGTTGATGAGGTCCGTCGGATCGAGGACGCGGGTGCAGTTCTCGCACTGGTCGCCGCGGGCCTTGTCGTAGCCGCAGTGGGGGCAGGTGCCCTCGACATAGCGGTCCGGGAGGAAACGGCCGTCGGCGGGGGAGTACACCTGGCGGATCGCCCGCTCCTCGATGAAGCCGTTCTCGTTGAGGCGGCGGGCGAAGTGCTGGGTGATCTCGACGTTCTGGGGGCTGGAGCTCCGGCCGAAGTAGTCGAAGGCGAGTGCGAAGCCGTCGTAGACCGCCTTCTGCGCGTCGTGCGCCTGCGCGCAGAAGTCCGCGACGGGGATGCCCTGCTCCTTCGCGGCCAGCTCGGCGGGGGTGCCGTGCTCGTCCGTCGCGCAGATGTAGAGGACGTCGTGGCCGCGCTGCCGGAGGTAGCGGGAGTACACGTCCGCCGGGAGCATGGACCCCACCATGTTGCCCAGGTGCTTGATTCCGTTGATGTACGGAAGGGCGCTGGTGATGAGGTGTCGAGCCATCGGGGGCTGCTCCCAGGTCGGTCGGTTTTGCGAGTCTTGGGGTCCTGAAAATCGTAGCCGAGATGGGTGGGCCGCCCGCCTCCCGTTTTTCGGGGTGGGAAGCGGGCGGCCCTGTGCCGGTTCGATTACCTTGGGTTACGGCCGCCAGTCGGCCAGGACGCCCTCGTAGAGCTCCTGGTCCGTGAGCTCGCGGGGGGTGGGGCCCGCGTGGAAGAAGGCCGTGTTGGCGGTCTTCAGCTTGCGGAGGTAGTCGAAGGCCTTGTTGTCGTGCTCACCGAAGGCGACGAAGGAGAAGAACACGGAGGGGTGGTTCTTCCCGGCCTCGGTGAGGGACTGGGTGGCGGGGGTCTTGGCGTCGGGGGCGCCGTCGGTCTGGAAGACGACGAGGGCGGGCGACGTGGACGTGCCGTGGTGGTTCACGACGGCTTCGACCGCGGCGTGGTAGCTGGTACGGCCCATGCGGCCGAGGCCGGCGTGCAGCTCGTCGATCCTGTCCTCGGGGTCGGTGAGGGTCAGGTCGGCGGTGCCGTCCAGTTCCGTCGAGAAGAAGACGACGTGGACCTTGGCCTCGGGGTCCAGGTGGGCCGCGAGGGCGAGGGTCTGGTCGGCGAGGGCCTGGGCGGAACCGTCCTTGTAGTACGGCCGCATGGACGCGGAGCGGTCGAGTACCAGGTACACGGACGCCTTCGTACCGGTCAGGCCCGCCTTCTCCAGGGCGACGCCGGCGGTGCGGTAGGCGGTGACCAGGTGGGGGGCGTCGGCCTGGACGCGCTCCTCGGCCTCGCCGTCGGCGTCCGCGGCGGCCACGGGCACCGCGGCCTCGGCCTCGGCCTCCTCCGTCGCGGGGGCTTCCGCGGCCGGCTCGGCCTCGGCCTGCGGCTCCTCCTCGGGGGCTTCGGCGACTGCGACGGGCTCGGCCTCCGGAGCGGTCTCCGGCTCGTCGGCCGGGGCCTCGGTGGCCGTGACGGCCTCGGGCTCGGGCTCCGGCTCGGCCGGAGTGCCGGCCTCGGCGTCCGCCTCCGGCTCGTCCGCGGCCACCTCGGCGGCAGCGGGCTCAGCCTCGGTGGTCGCTTCCGCGGGGGTCTCCTCCGGCTCCGCGGGGGTCTCCGCGGGCGCCTCCGGCTCGTCCGCGGCCACCTCGGCGGCAGCGGGCTCAGCCTCGGCCTCAGCCTCGGCCTCCGGCTCTGTCACGGTCTCGGCCGCCGTTTCCGGCTTGGCCTCCTCCGCCAGGGGTTCGGCCTCCGGAGCGGGCTCGGGGTCGGCCGACTCCGCTTCCGCCGCCGCCTCGGTCACCGGCTCCTGGTCCGCAGCCTCGGCCTCGGGCTCCGCCTCGGCCGCCGGCTCCACCGCAGCCTCGGGCTCGTTCTCAGCCACCGGCTCCACCTCGGGCTCGTTCTCAGCCGCCGCCTCTTCCGCGACAGCCGGCTCCGCCTCCGGCGCGGCTTCCTCCACCGCAGTCGGCTCAGCCACCTCGGCCCGGGCCTCGCCCTCCGCCACCGGCCCCGAATCGGCGTCCGCACCCGAATCCGTGACCGAGTCGGCGTCCACACCCGAATCCGTGACCGAGTCGGCGTCCGTGTCCGCACCCGAATCGGTAACCGAGTCCGAGTCCGCGTCCGCGGTCGCCCCCGTCTCCTCCGACCGGGTCGGCCTGGGGACCGTCACGTTGTCGAAGGCGGCCGAGACGAGTTCGTGTTCGTTGTCCCCGGGGGGCGCCGGGCGGGGCTCGGGGATCTGGGCCGTGGGGGAGGGCGGCGTCGGCTCCGGGGCGGGCTCGGCGGGACGTTCGTGATCCCGCCGCTCCTCCTGCGAAGGAGCCGGTTCCTGCGAAGGAACCTGTTCCGCACCCTCTGCCTCGGCGGTGCGCTCCTTGCGTGAGCGGCCGAATGCGTTCCGAAGGCGAGTGAGAATGCCCATGCGCGCAACCCTTCGCGTGAGTTCGAGCCCGTCAATCCCTGGCCAGGACGGACACGTAAGGTTAGCGGCCCGAAGTGGCGATCTTGGGCAGGGGTGAGTAAGGGGACCAGAGGCGTGTCAACACCGCCTCCCGGCCGACGTGGCGACTTTCCGCCGGCCGCCTCAAGAGCCTTGTGGCTGCCGGGGATTCACTCGCCGTTCACTCCGCCGCCGCGCCCGCGCACATACGTACCCCTACCGTCACGTTCACACCAAGGGAACGCAAGGGGAGTGTAAAGGTGCGCAAGCTGCTGCCGCTGATCGGAACGCCGTCCCAGTCCCACCCGGGCGGACGTTCCGCCATGACCTGTCGTTTCCGGTGCGGTGACGCCTGCTTCCACGAGGTGCCCAACACCAGCGACAACGAGTACGTCGGTGACGTCATCGCCGGCGCCCTGAGCCGGCGGAGCATGATGCGGGCAGCCGCCGTCGTGACCGTGGCGGGCGCGGCGGGGGCCACCGCCGCGCTGCCGGCCGCCGCGACCCAGGGGACGGCGCGGAAGGAGAAATGCTCCGCCGGCGCCCGCGGCCTCCGTTTCACCCCCGTCCCGCCGAACACCGCCGACGCCGTCACCGTCCCCGACGGCTACCGGCAGAACGTCGTCGTCCGCTGGGGCGAGCCCATCCTGCGCGGCGCCCCCGCCTTCGACCCGGAGAACCAGACGGCGGCGGCACAGGCCGGGCAGTTCGGTTACAACAACGACTTCCTAGCCCTCCTCCCCCTCCCGGGCGAGCACCGCCGCCAGATCCTCGTCGCCAACCACGAGTACACCGACGAAATCCTCATGTTCCGGGGGTACGACCCCGCCAACCCGACCCGGCAGCAGGTGGAGGTCGCCTGGGCGGCTCATGGGCTCGCCGCCGTGGTCGTCGAGGAGGACCGTCGGACCGGGGCGCTCACCGCCGTGCCCCGGCACCCCCTCAACCGGCGTGTCACCGCCACCACCGAGTTCCGGCTCACCGGGCCCGCCGCCGGGTCGGACCTGCTGAAGACCTCCGTCGACCCGACCGGCCGCAAGGTCCTCGGCACCCTCAACAACTGCTCGGGCGGCACGACCCCCTGGGGCACGACCCTCCACGGTGAAGAGAACTTCAACCAGTACTTCGCCAACAGCAGCCGGGCGACGGACAAGCGGTACGGCATCGGGACAGGCGCCACGGAGCGCAAGTGGGAGCGGTTCGACAAGCGCTTCGACGTCGCACAGGAGCCCAACGAGGTGCACCGGTTCGGGTACGTCGTCGAGTTCGACCCGTACGACCCGACCTCCACGCCCCGCAAGCACACCGCCCTCGGCCGCTTCAAGCACGAGGCCGCGACGGTCCGGCTGACCGAGGACGGCCGTCCCGTCGTCTACTCCGGTGACGACGAGCGCTTCGACTACTTCTACAAGTTCGTCGGCAGCAAGCGCATGAAGAAGGGGTCGGGCAGGGCCGTCCGCGAGCACAACCTGTCGCTGCTCGACGAGGGCACCCTGTATGTCGCCCGCCTCACCGGCGACTCCCCCGCCATCGAGATCGACGGCACCGGCAAGCTGCCCGCCGACGGCGAGTTCGACGGGAGCGGGGAGTGGATCCCGCTGGCCACGGCCACCGCAAGGGGCGCCGTCTCGCACGTCGAGGGGATGAGCGCGGAGGAGGTCTTCGTCTTCACCCGGCTCGCGGGCGACAAGGTCGGCGCCACCAAGATGGACCGGCCCGAGGACATCCAGCCGTCGCCCGTCACCGGCAAGGTGTACGTCGCCCTCACCAACAACTCCAACCGCGGCGTAGGTACGAACGCCAAGGCCGACGAGGCCAATCCGCGCAACGCCAACAAGCACGGGCACATCCTGGAGCTGACCGAGCGCCGCGACCGGCCGGAGAGCACCTCCTTCGCCTGGTCGCTGTTCCTCGTCGCCGGTGACCCGGAGGACCCCGCCACGTACTTCGCCGGGTTCCCCAAGGACGAGGTCAGCCCCATCTCCTGCCCGGACAACGTGGCCTTCGACCCGTACGGCAACCTGTGGATCTCCACCGACGGCAACC
Organism: Streptomyces sp. NPDC049687; assembly: GCF_044465285.1. Lineage (NCBI taxonomy): Bacteria > Bacillati > Actinomycetota > Actinomycetes > Kitasatosporales > Streptomycetaceae > Streptomyces > Streptomyces sp. NPDC049687. Next base: position 537,761 of record NZ_JBITLN010000003.1, on the reverse strand, counting down.
AGCTCGGCTCCCACGACGGCCTCTTCGGGGTGGCCACCCGTGGCCCGCGGCGCGGTGAGCTGAAGCAGTTCCTGACCGTGCCGACCGGCGCCGAGACCTGCGGGCCCGTCGTCCAGGACCGGCGGGTGCTGGTCGCCGTACAGCATCCGGGGGAGATCGACGGGGCGTCCGTGGAGAAGCCGGCCAGCACCTGGCCCGACGGGCCGGGGAAGATCGTCCGCCCGGCGGTCGTGGCCGTGTGGCGCGCGGACGGCCGCGACATCGGCGCCTGATCAGGCCGGCTGCGGCGAGGTGATCGCCCTGGCCGCGGCCACCTCCTGGCGCAACGGCTCCAGGACGCTGCCCGAGGGGCCGGTGAGGTCCGTACGGACCGGATAGAGGACCTCCGTGTCCCGCAGACCCTCGGCCAACTCCCGGAGCTGCAGCGTGACACGGGCGACCTCCGGCTGCGACGGCGGTTCGGCTCCGTGCTTGACGCGGACCCGGGCCGCCGTCGTCGCGTCCACGATCCGTTCCACGGCCACGACGAGCGGCCACCAGGCCGCGGCCCGGCGTCCGGTGGGCGGCGGCTCGGTCAGCGCGCGCTGGAACTCCGTACGGACGACGGAGAGATCGCGGTAGAGGCGGCGGCGCATCCGGGCGCGGGCGGCGGGGTCGACGTCCGGGCCGAAGGCCGCGTCCACGTACCGGGCCGTGTCGGCGACCGCGTCGGCCAGCTTGTCGCCGACCCTGGTGTGCCAGCTCTCCGGCCAGAGCAGATAGCCCGCGACCAGCGCGATGCCGCAGCCGATCAGCGAGTCCACCAGACGGGGCAGCAGCAGCCCGGTGCCCTGGTGGTTGAGGATGTCCGACAGGAGCAGGATCACCGGGGTGATCGCCGCCGTCTGGTAGCCGTAGCCGCGCGGGGTGAGGGCCGGGATCAGCGGGGCGAGGACGAGCATCACCGGTACGTCCCACCAGCCGCGCGGGACCTGGGAGAGGACCGCGGCCGCCACCACCAGGCCGGCGACCGTGCCGAGCGCCCGCATCAGTGCCCGGGAGAACACCGAGCCGAAGTCGGGCTTCAGGACGAAGGTGATGGTCAGCGCCACCCAGTACGAGCGCGGCACCGGGACGGTCGACACGAGGACCTGCGCGAGGCCGATGCACAGGGCGAGGCGCAGGCCGTAGCGCCAGGAGGCGGCGGACAGGGCGACGTTGCGGGCGGCCCGGGCGGCGCGGACGCCGAGGTGGGCCGGGCGGCCGAGGCGGTCGTCGTCCGTGCCGCGCGGGTCGATGTCGGGTGCGCTCACGACCTCGGCGGCGTGCCGCAGGGCGTGGTCGACGGCCCGGCCGGTCTCCGAGCCGGGGGTGGGCAGCCGCAGGTCGATCGGCCCGGTGAAGCCGGTGTCCACCGCGCGCGCCAGATGACGTGCGGCAGCGGGGATCTCCGTCGGCAGCGGCTTGCCGTACAGATGGGCCGCGGGGGCCGACTCCACCACCGGCGTGATGGCGTTCAGCTGGGCGAGCAGCCGGGTCAGCTCGGGGCTGCGGCCGTGGTGGCGGGCGCGGCGGGCGAGGACGAGGTCGTAGGACTGGTTCAGGGACTGGGTGACGGTGTGGCGGGCGTCCTCGTACGCGCCGGGCACCTCACTCCCGCAGGCCGCCAGCAGGTCGGCGACCGTACGGTAGGTGGCCGCGACCGCCGTGCGTTCCGGCACCCCGGAGCGCAGCGGCCAGGCCAGCAGGGCGAGCAGGAGCACGAGCAGTCCGCCGCCGGACATCAGCACGGGCGCCAGCCACCAGGGGCCCGGCATGGGCAGCCCCGCGCCCACGACCGAGTTGAGCAGGAGCAGCAGCCCCGACACCGAGGCCACCGCCCCGATCGTCGAGATCATCCCGGAGACCAGCGCCACGCCGGTGACGGCGGCGACCGCCTGCCACCCCTGCCCGTACACGGCGCTGCCGAGGGTGATCCCGACGGCCCCGAACAGCTGAGGGATCGCGATGTTGAGGATCCGCATGCGGTACGCGTCGGCGGTGTCGCCGATGACCCCGGACAGCGCGCCCATCGACGCGAGCGCCCCGTACGTCGGCTGCCCCGCCGCCAGGCCGATCAGCAGCGGGAGGGTCATCGCGACGGCGGCGCGGGCCATGGCGGGCCGGTTGGCGGGGGCCTGCTGGGGCTGAAGGTTCCGCACCAGCCAGTCGGGAGGCGTGAGGCCGACGGGGAACTCGCGGGACATGCGCTCATTATGAGCGCCGTGGCTCCTGCTCCCGGTGGAGCGTGAGATCCACGACCAGGGCCCGGTGGTCGGTGCCGTCGAGGTGGAGGAAGCGGGCGCGGCTCGCCGAGAACTCCTTCGACACGAGCACATGGTCGATCTGCGCGCCGAAGACGGGGGTGGTCCGGCTCGGCCAGCTCGGCTCCCGGCTCTCGCCGGCGAGACGCGCCGCGTCGCGCAGCCCGGTGTCGAGGACGCGGCGGAAGACGGCGTGGTCCTGGGAGGCGTTGAAGTCCCCCGCGAGGACGACAGGACCGTTGTCGCGGTACCGGTCGGCGAAGTCCCGCAGCCGCCCCGACTCCCGCTTCCACAGGTTCACCTGGCCCGGCAACGGTGGCTTGGGATGCGCCAGCTGGACCCGTACGGCATGCCCGTCCACGTCGGCGACGGCTCCCGGCATCCCCATCTCGCCGGGAACGCCCTCGGCGGCCGTGAGCGGGAACCTGCTCAGGATGACGGACCCGACGGAGGTGTCCCCTGCCACGGCCTGCCGATACGGATACTCCTCGGCCAGCTCCCGCCGCGTCGTCGACTGACAGGCGTACTCGCACTCCTCCACGAACACGAGGTCCGGCCTCTCCCGCCGCACGACCTCGATCAGCGCGGCGGTCGCCCACCCGAACTCGACATTGGACGTCAGCACCCGCACCTTCGCGACGGCGGCCCCTTCGGGTTCCTCCCCCTCCCCGTACGGCTGGAGGAACCAGGCGAGCAGCCCGCCGGCCACCACCCCCCAGAGCACCCCCGGCCACCACCGGGCCAGGATCGCGAGCACCACCGCACCCCCTGCGGGCACCAGCAGCCACGGCAGGAACGCCAGCACCTGCGGCACGGGGGTGACCGCGTCGACGTCCGCCGCCCGGCACCCGACGACCACGCTCACGCCGGCCAGCAGCACCCCCGCCGCCCGGACAGCGGCCGGCCGCGCCCACCGCCTCAGGCGCGAGGAGTCAGCGGAACTCCCGGACGACCTCGATACGCCCGACGATGTGCGCGTTGAACTCATCGAGCTCCTCCGCCGGTACCCACAGCTCCAGGATGGTCTCTCCCCCGGCCCGGCGCACCGGATACCGCTCGAGGAACTCCGTCTCCACCTCGAACCGCGTCACGTACCCGACCCCGGAGGCGGGCACGTTCCAGTCCCGCGCGATCCGCACGGCGTAGTCCTCGTTCAGCACCGGATAGAAGATCGGCTGCTCGGGCAACCGAGGCGGCCACGCCACCCATCCGGAGGCCTCCACGAGCGCCAGCTCCTCGGGTCCGGTGGGGCGCCACAGGGTGGTCGTCTTCCTGGTCATGGAGCGAACGTAGGGGTGAACGCGGCTTGCCGGCCACGGAGTTTCGGGCTTCGGGGCGGCTGATCCCGCTCCGGTCGGCCACGTCCGGTGGCCACCGGACGCGGTCAGACTTGGGCTCGGGTCGGCTCCGGCGGGGGAATGGGCGCGGGCGCCGCGGACCCTTGCCGGTGTCGCTGCGGGCGGGTCGTCCTGACGTACCCGGTGAGCCAGGTCACCGCCGCCACCGTCAGGCCGGCGCCGAGGAGGAGCCAGGCCGCGGTGCGCAGGGTGGTGGTGAGGGCGTCGTAGACCGCGGCGGCGGCCGGGCGGTGGGTCGGGTCGGGGAGGTCGGTGAGGGTGAGGTGGCGGCCGATGGCGACGGCGAGGCCGAGGAAGGCGCCGCCGAGGGCGGTGCCGAGGGCGGTCGCCGTGATGGCGCGGCGGCGGCAGGCCGCGACGGCGATGCCGCCGGCCGCGAAGAACACGGCTGCCAGCGGCAGCCAGAAACCGGCTACGTCGAGCACGTGGTAGCCCTTCCGGAGGGTGGCCAGGTCGTCGGGCGGGAGCAGGGCGACCCGGGTGTGTTCGATCGGGATGCGTTCGGCGAACGGGACGTGGTCGAGGGCCATTTGGTGTTTGAGGGGGGTGGTGACCGTTGCCAGGTCCACTGTCACGGGGCCGTTGTCACGGTCGGCGCGCTCGTCGTTCAGCGCTCGCATCACCGCCGTGTGGGCGGCCTCGTTGCCCGCGTCCCACGCGGTGCGGTAGGCGCGGGTCGAGGTGAACGAGCGGACCGCGTCCCGCATGAACAGCGGGCTCATCCCGGCCTCGCGGGCCACACCGTCACCCACGGTGTCCGCCACGGCGTCCCGTACGGCGGGATCGGAGGCGAGCGGCGCCATCGTGGTGACGTAGCTGCGGGTGTCGGTGAGGCCGTACGCCGCCCAGGCCGCGAGCGTGCCGAACGGCACGAGGAGGCAGGACAGGGCGATCAGGACGGCCGAGAGGGCGGTCCGCAGGCTTCGGGACACGCCTCCAGGCAACGGGACGGGTGCGGCGAGCGCGAGCGGACTACGCCCGGACGGGTGCCCCTGGGATTACTGGGTCCGGTGTTGCTCCAGTGGAGGGATCAACCGAACGGGTGTTTCCTGGTTCTGGGGAGAAGGAGGCCGATCATGCGCACCACCTTGACCCAGCGGACTCTGGCCGCGGCCCTGCTCACCGGTGGCACCCTCGCCGTGGCGACGACCGGCACCCCGGCGGCGGCGGCCCCGCAGGCCGCCGGTGGCGACAGTCCGATCCGGGGCACCGTCGTCTCGCGCACCGACCTGCAGGTGCGACAGCAGCCCACCACCCACTCCGCCGTCGTCGCCTCGCTCGCGCCCGGCAGTCACGACCAGGTGCAGTGCAGGGTCAGGGGACAGAGCGTCAACGGCAACCCGGACTGGTACTGGCTCCTCGGCGCCCAGGGCTGGGCGAGCGCGGCCTTCGTGGACACCCGGGGCGCCCGGGTCCCGGCCTGCGCCGACCCGTGCCCGCAGTGGAAGAACGGGGACTGGGCCAACTGGAACGACCCCTTCACCAGCAGTTCCTTCAGCGTCTCGGGCTCCGGCTCGTTCAGCTTCTCGGGCTCCTGGAGCTTCAGCGCCACCGGAACGTCAGAAACCTCGTCGGGTGGCTGGGAGTGGATCCCGGCCGGCCGGTGAGTGGAGGGATGAGGGAACGCATGGGCCCCGGCGCACAACGCCGGGGCCCATGTGCGTACCGGGTACCTAGGGCGTGTTGTGAAAGTCCCGCCTGCCCGGCGGTGCCTGGCACGCACGCTCGCTGCGTTGTCGGGGCGACCCTCCGCCTTGCGATCGCACGCACCAGGCACCGCCGGGCCCGCCCTCCGGGCGGACGACGCTACTTTCACCACACGCCCTAGCGGATGCGGTGGCCCTGCGCGTCCTCGTGCGTGTAGTAGCGGTAGAACAGCGTGACGAAGACGGTCGCCGCGATCACCAGGGCCATGGCCGTCGAACGCAGGACGGTCTTGTCGGTCTGGCTGTACGCGAAGCCGAACGCGCAGCCCGCGAACGCCGTCCACAGCAGGGCGTGCACTTCGCGGGGCATCCGCGGGGCCAGCGCGGCCACGCCCATCCACAGGGCGGCGAACACGAGGGCGCTCGCGAAACCGAGCAGGACGTTCCAGCCGGTGATGGGGCCCCCGGCGCGGCTGTTGGCCGCGACCCAGTAGCCGTAGACGAGTCCGAGGGTGACGGGGACCGCGATCCGCGCGATCCGGTGGGTCCGTTCGCTGAAGACATCGGGCGTCCTGGCCGGTCGGGTCCGGGTCCGCCGTGCGGGTACGGGTGCCGCGTGAGCCATGAGAGTGCTCCTCTCTCTCCTCGCCCCGCCTTCCGGAGCACACCTCGGCCCGGGCGGTGGCAAGTCGTATGCGCCGAGTACCCGGCGGTCGGGCCCGGATGCGGCCGGTCCCGCCCCGTGTTTCGCTGACCTCATGGAGCAGGGTCAGCACGGTCAACGCGGTCGTATGAAGCTCGTCCTCTTCGGCGCCACCGGCATGGTCGGCACCCGTATCGCCACGGAGGCCTCGGAGCGCGGCCATCTGCTGCTGGCGGTCAGCCGGTCGGGTCAGTCGCCGCTCCCCGGGGTGGCGGCCACCGCCGCCGACGCGGCCGACGCGGCCAAGGTGGCGGGCCTGGCGAGGGGCGCCGACGCGATCGCCTCCGCGTGCGTGCCGCCGAGGGACGGCACGGACCCGCGCGAGCCGTTCCTCACCCTGAACAAGGGGCTCGTGGACGGTGCCCGGGAGGCGGGCGTCGGGCGGCTCGTGATCGTCGGCGGGGCGGGCGGCCTGGAGGTCGCGCCCGGGCAGGCCATCGCCGACCAGCCCGGTTTCCCGGAGGCCTACCTGCCGGAGGCCGACGCCCACCGCGCCGCCCTCGCCTTCTACCGCACCGTGGACGACCTGGACTGGACGGTCGTCTCCCCGGCCTCCGAGATCGCCCCCGGCGAGCGCACCGGCCGCTTCCGGCTCGGCGGGGACGAGCTGCTCACCGACGCCGAGGGGCACAGCCGGATCAGCGCCGAGGACTTCGCCGTCGCGTTCGTCGACGAACTGGAGCAGGACGCCCATCCGCGCAGCCGGATGTCCGTCGCGTACTGAGGGCGCCGGGGGCGACGAAGGCCTCGTACGGGGACGTTTGCAGGTCTGAGGCAGACCTTCGCAGCAGCAGCGGTTACCGTGCTGAGGTACTGATCGACAGGGGGAGGGACCATGCCCGGAACCGTGCTGCTGCTCGCGGCCTCGCCCGTGGGCAAGGGGTGTCTGGTGGACGCGGCGTCCGTCCTCCCCGTGCTCGCGGCCGTGCCGCCCGCCGTACTGGCCGGAACCGACACCGCGAACGTCGTGGAGTTGGCGGATCCGCTGGAGCCGCAGGCCGTGCTGACCCGGCTGCGGGCCGCCGCGGCGGCGGGCGGGCCGCTGACCGTGTTCGTCACCGGGCAGCTGCAGCTGGACCGGCGCCAGCACCTGCCGCATCTCGCGCTCGCGCGGACCACGCCGTCGACCGTGCGGTACACCGGGTTTCCCTGGCACTGGTTCCGGGAGGAGCTGCGGTTGCGGGCGGCCGGGACGACGACGGTGGTCGTCGATCTGCACGCCGACGCGGAGGCGTGGGGGTGGTTGCGGGGGCATGCGCTGGAGTGCGGGCCGACGGTGGGTGTGTACGGGCGGGTGGCGCCGCCTCCCGGGCGGCGGACGGTGGCCGCGCCCACGTATATGAAGGCCGTGGCCACCGTTTTGCGGAGTGGGGGCCGGCCGGAGATCGAGCAGTTGCATCAGATGGCGTTGGGGCGGATCGCGGGGGAGGGGGAAGTGGGGGATCTGGTGCTGGGCGGGGTCGCCGCAGTGGGTTTCGCCCCCGCCGCCCCCGCCCTTCCCGTCCCCAGGGGCTCGGCCGCTTCGACCCCGCCGGGGGCTGCCGCCCCGAGGCCCCCGCTTTCCGCCCTGAACGGGCCTCGTCCTCAAACGCCGGACGGACTGGGACGTGCCGGACAGGGCGTGGGAAAGACCACCCCGGCCACCGGGGTGACCGACCCCCACACCGCCATCTCCACCGCCGTCCAAGCCGGGCGGCACGCCGACGCCGACGCTCTTGCCGCGCGGCTGGAGCAGGCCGCCGCCGCCTCGCACGGGGGCGGGTCGGAGGAGGCTCTGCACTGGGCCGAGGTGCGGGCCGATCTGGCGATGTTCGCGGGGGACGCCGAGCGGAGTTGCCGTACCTGGATGGCGGTGGCCGCGGCGCGGCTGGCCGCCGGGCAGGCGGTCGACGCACCCGCGGTGGAAGCGGCCGTGGACCGGGCCCACCACCAGTGGGGGCGGATAGCCGACGTGGTGCGGGCCCGTGAACTGGGGCCCGCGCTCGCGGAGTTGCGAAGCCGGGTGCCGGGGCGACGGCAGGGTGCGCTGGACCATGTGCAGCGGCAGCTGCGGCAGTTGCAGCTTCAGGCCTGAGCCGCCGGACCGGCCCTGTTCCGGTGAACGCCGTAGGTCATCGCACTGACGAACGGCTCACGGTGTGAAGTGGCCGCCGACGGGGGCGGGGCCTTCCGCAGGCCTAACGCTCCTCCGCCCGCTGCTGGGTCGCCGGTGTGGGCGGGGTGGTGGACGTCGCTCTGGCCGGGATCGCGTTCGCCGCGGTGATCAGGGTCGCGGCCGCCAGGACGGCGGCGGCGAGGGCGCGGGCGTAACGGCGTCCGTGATGGGCGGATGTGGGTCCGGGCACGGCAACCTCACAACATCGGCGAACTACGGCTCACGACACTCATGTATTAAGCAGGTTTAATTCGCCGTTTAACCTAGGGCCTGCGATAGTCCAACGGCAAGGGGCACAGGGGAAGTTGGGGGGAGCAAGGCGTGGGAGAAAGGGACGAGCCCGAGGTCATAGGGCGGCGGGTGCAGCGATTGCGGGTCGAGAAGGGGCTGACGCAGCGGCAGTTGGCGGAGCCCGTGTACACACCCGCCTATGTGTCCACGCTGGAGGCCGGCCGGGTGCGGCCCTCCGACGAGGCACTCCGGCACATCGCCGAACGGCTCGGCGTGGACTTCCAGGAGCTCGCGACCGGGCGTTCGGCACGCCTGGTGACCGGCCTGCGGCTCCGGCTGACCGAGGCCCAGCGGGCCCTCGCCACCGGCGAGGCGCACGAGGCGGCCGCCCTGTACGCCGTACTGCTCACCGAGGCCGAGGAGCACGGGCTCGTCGAGGAGCAGGCCACGGCGCTGCTCGGGCTCGGGGAGTGCGAGATCTCCACCGGAGACCTGGAGAAGGCCCGGCTGTACTTCGAACGGGCGGAGGGCCGCCTGGCCGACGCGCCGCTCCCGGTCCGGGTCCCCGCGCTGCGCGGGCGCGCCGTCGCCCACTACCTGGCCGGTGAACTTCGATACGCCGTCTACCTGTTGGAGTCCACCCTCGACGAGCTCAACCGGGGCGGACTGCACGACCCCGACGCGCTCCTGCTCCTCTACGCCTCGGTCATCGGCCCGTACATGGACATGGGCGCCCAGGCCCGCGCCGCCCAGGCCGCCGAATTCGCCCTCGCCCTCGCGCCCCAGGTCGCCGACCCCGCGCTGGTGGCCCGGATGCACCGGTCCGTCGCCCGCACCCTCCTCGCCGAGGGCCGCCTCGCCGAGGCCGACACCTCCCTCGCCAAGGCCGCCGAGCTCTACCGCCACCTCCAGCTGCGCACCGAACTCGCCAACTGCCACTGGATGCGCGGGTACGTCTATGCCCAGAACGGCCAACTGGAGCGGGCGGAAGAGGAATTGAAGCTCGCCACGGAGATGCTCTCCGCCCAGCGGGCCGCCCTGTACAGCAGTCAGGCCGCCGTCGAGCTGGCCGACGTACTGCACCGCAGGGGCAAGTCGGAGGAGGCCGCCGCACTCCTGCACGGCGTCCTCGGGAACCTCTCCTCCGAGCGCGGCGCCGTCCACTCCGCCGCCGCCCACCGGCTGCTCGGCATCATCGCCGAGGACGCGCGGGACACGGAGACGGCCGAGGAGCACTACGTACGGGCGCTGAGCCTGCTGGAGCGGGCGGGTGCGGCGGGTGACCTGGCCGACCTGTGCCGGCTGCTGGGGGATCTGCTGCGGCGTACCGGGAGGGTGGAGGCCGCGCTGGACGCCTACCGGACGGGCCTCGGTCACCGTACGGCCCCGGGCACCACCACCCTCGGCCCGGCCCCCGCCCAGCCCCCGCTGTAGCGCCCCGGACGCACTACGATCACCCCGGCACGGACGGCACACGACGAGCGGTGGTGGTCGACGGATGGACCGGGAACTGGCGATCGCGACGGAACTCGCCGAGTGGGCCTCGGAACGGATCCGCCGGCCGCGCGCCACGGACGACGTGCACGACGTACGCGAGAAGGCCACCCCCGCCGACATCGTGACCGACACGGACGAGGCGGTGGAGACCCACGTCCGCGCCGTCCTGCGCCGCGAGTTCCCCGAGTACGGCATCGAGGGCGAGGAGTACGGCGTCCACGAGGGCACACCGGGCGCCCCGCACTGGCTGATCGACCCGGTGGACGGTACGACGAACTACGCGCACGGTATCGGCTGGTGCTCGTTCTCCCTGGGGCTGGCGACCCCGCAGGGCGCTCCCCTGCTGGGTGTGGTGGCCGACCCCTGGCGCCACGAGATCTTCACGGCGACCCGGGGCGGCGGTGCCCGTCTGAACGGCCGCCCGATCCGCGCGGCCGCCCACGACTCCCTGACCGGCCATGTGTTCCTGACGGAATGGGCCGCACACGCCCACTGGCCAGGCATGGACGACCTGCTCCGCGAACTCGCCGCCCGCCACTGCACGGTACGGGTCATGGGCTCGACCGCCCTGTCCCTGGCCCAGGTCGCGGCCGGCCGCGCGACGGCCGCGGCGATCGGCGAGTTCCACCCGGTGGACGGCCTGCCGCCGCTGCTGATCGCCACGGAGGCCGGAGCGGTGGCGCTCCCCGAACTCCCTCCGTACGACACCCCGCTGCTGCTCACCGCACCAGGTGTCGCCCAGGAGGCGACGGCCCTGTGGCAGAAGACGGTCGCCCGCCGGGGCAGGTCCTGAGCCGGGACCTGGGGCCGGCCCCATGGCGGACCTGAAGCTCCCCGCCCGCGGGCGGGCACCCTTCGGCCGCTCCTTCGCCGTACGGTGCGCGCCGACCGGTGGTACTCGCACACCAGTACGAGCATGGCCGGAAACGGGTGACGACGGCACCTGTGGAGAAGCCGTGGGCCACGCGCTGGTTCCCCCGGGGGCCGGAGGGTACCCGGCGTTCGCAGGCAGGTCGGATCCAGCCCGTTTCGCGGAGGTGGTCGCCGTGCGCTACGGGGAGCGGGAGCGGATCGCGGAGGTGATCGCCGACGCGGTGCGCGGTGCCGAACCCGGTGAGGTGCCGGAGCGGCTGTGCGCCGCCGCGGTGCGGCTGCTGCCGGTGAGCGGGGCCGGCGTGTCGCTGTCCGGCGAGGGGATGCCCGTACCGCTGAGCGCGAGCGGTGAACAGGCCGCGCACCTGATGGAGGTGCAGGCCACCCTGGGCGACGGGCCCTGTCTGCGGGCCGCGGAGACCGGCATGCCCGTGTTCGCCTCCGATCTGACGTCCGGCCGGGACGTCTCCCGCTGGCCGGTCTTCGCCCAGCAGGCGGCCGCCGCGGGGGTGTGCGCGGTGTACGCGCTGCCGCTCGGCGACCGCTCGGTCTGCGTGGGCACCCTCGACCTGTACCGCGACGTCCCCGGGGAACTGGCCGAGGACGAGATACGCACGGCACGGTTCGTCGCGGACGTCCTGATGGCGGCCCTCATGACCCTGCCGCTCGTGGAGGAGGAGGGTCTGCGCCCGCCCGGCGAGGAGCCCTGGCTGAGCAGCCTCGCCACCGACCACGACGTCGTCTACCAGGCCGTCGGGATGGTCATGGCGCAGCTCGGCGTCAGCGCGGACGAGGCGCTCGCCCGGCTGCGCGCCCATGCCTTCGCGCACGGCAACACGGTGCTCGACGAGGGCCGGGACGTGGTCGGCCGCCGCACCCGCCTCGACGAACCGGACTGAACGGCGGCGAGGTGACTCCGCGTCCATCGGCGGGCGTGCCCGGTGTTGGCGTGGCTCGTCGTTCGGCGGTCAGGTCGTGGCCGCGCCCCCACGCGTTTGTGGACTTGTTCCAGGACGGGGCTCAGACCCGCGTCCCTCCGGGCTGCCGGATGTCCGCCAGTCGCCGCACCCCCAGCTGCACGGCCGCCTGCGTCGCCTCGTTCGGTACGTCGCCCAGGCCGCCGTTGGTCAGGGCGAACGCGTCCTCGCCCGCCCGGACGGCGGCCACGTCCAGCGCGAGGACGGTCGGATCCCCGTCGGCGTCGTCCTCGGCGGTCCCCCAGAGCGTCACCGTCACCCGCAGCCCCTGCCGGGCGTCCCCCACCTCCGGCAGCGGCAGGTCGGTCACCCGCACGTCCTCGACCAGGTCCTTCCCCGCCGTGGCAGTGAACTGGCCGCACTTCTGCGGCAGCGACCTGAGCCAGGCCAGCGTCCGGTCCACGTCGGCCGGACGCCGGCCGGTGAGCTGGTAGCGCAGCTGGGCCGCGGCGTCGGGATCGTCGAGCCCGACGACCGCGCGGGCCGGGGCGCCGTACAGCTCCTCGGTGTAGAGGGCGTCGAGCAGCTTCTGGCATTCGGCGACGGACGTGGTCGCCTTCAGCAGCTCGTCCCGCCAGGTCGCCGCCCCCTGGGTCGGGGTCCAGGGCGCGCCGAGGTCGGTGTCGGTGATCAGCGCCGCCTGCGCCTGGGTGTCGGTGAGGCCGGACGGGGCGGTCGGCGTGGCCGGCTTGGACGTGGACGCCTGGACGGTCGGGTCGGCGGGGGCGGCGGTCGGCGGATGCTCCAGACCGAGGGCGGCGCACCCGGTGGCCGTCATGAGCAGTGCGGAGGCGGCGAGGAGGGCGCGGCGGGTCATCGGAAGGTGCCTCCTGAACGGGGGATACGGTCCTCCTCTCACGGCAGCACCACGGCTGCGCCGGGACCAGCGCTGCGGGCCGTACGGGTGATGGGCGTTGCTGCGTGCGGTGGAAAAACGGGTCGTTCCCGGCCTGCGTCCGCTGCTACGGTCCCCGTGTGAAGCGCGCCCAGCCGTCCCTGACGACGACGCCGGAGAGTGTCCCGGCGCGCTGATCCACGACTGGATGTCCGAAGCCCCGGGGCGAGTGCCCCGGGGCTTCGCCGTCGGCCGCTCGCCCGTCACAGCGAGGAGACCGACCATGTACGACCACCGCAGCCTCGGCCGCGCACTCGACCTGTTCGACACCGACCCCCTGATGGGCGCGGGACTGCCCTACTGGCTGCCCGACGGCGCGATCGTGCGCCACACCCTCGAGGAGTACGTCCGTGAGGCCGAGCGGGCCGCCGGCTACCGGCACGTGTACTCGCCGGTCCTCGGCAAACGCGAGCTGTACGAGATCTCCGGCCACTGGTCCCACTACAGCGAGGACATGTTCCCGCCCATGGAACTCGGCGCGGAACAGGTCGTCCTGCGCCCCAGCCTCTGCCCCCATCACGCCCTGATCTACCGCTCCCGCTCCCACAGCTACCGCGAACTTCCCCTCCGGATCGCGGAGTTGGGCGGCATGTACCGCTCCGAGCTGTCAGGTGTGCTCGGCGGTCTCACCCGGGTCCGGGCCATCCAGCTCAACGACGCGCATATCTTCTGCACCCTGGAGCAGGCGGTGGACGAGGCCGGGTCCGCCCTGGAACTGATCGCCCGCGCCTATGCCGACCTCGGCATCCGCGCCTCCCGGTACCGCCTCTCGCTGCCCGGCGAGGGTGGCAAGTACGTCGCCGACGCGGGGCTGTGGAGCCGCGCCACCGCCCTGCTGCGGGAGGTGCTGGACGGCTCGGGCGTCGCGTACGAGGAGGCCGAGGGCGAGGCCGCCTTCTACGGCCCGAAGATCGACGTACAGATCGCGGACCGCGCCGGCCGCGAGGCGACCCTGTCCACCGTGCAGATCGACTTCCACCAGCCCGAACGTTTCGATCTGCACTACATCGGCGCCGACGGGGCGAAACACCGCCCGGTGATGGTGCACCGCAGTGTCATCGGCAGTGTGGAACGGGCGGTGGCCCATCTCGTCGAGGAGCACGGCGGGGCGTTCCCGGTGTGGCTGGCACCCGTCCAGCTGGTGGTGCTGCCGGTGTCGCAGGCGCAGCAGGGGGCCGCGGCGGACCTCGTGCGCAGGGCATCGGCGGCCGGGCTGCGGGCGGAGTCGAGCGGTGAGGGCAGCCTCGGGGCGCGGATCCGGGGGGCGCGGCTGGTGCCGTACCAGGCGGTGATCGGCGAGCGGGAGGAACGGGACGGGCTGGCCGCCGTACGTCTGCGGGACGGCCACCGGCCGGGGCCGCTGCCGGCCGACGAACTGCTCCGCCGGATCGGGGAGCGGGCAGCGGCACGGGGAACCCGACTGTGGGAGTGAGCGGCCCGCATAGGGTCGGGGGTGTCCGGAGCGACGGCGGTGCGTGAGGAGTCCCAGGTGACCGAGCAGCCCATACCCGTGATCATCGACTGCGACACGGGCGTCGACGACGCCCTCGCCCTGCTGCTAGCCGTACGGCATCCGGGACTGGACCTGCGGGCGGTGACCTGTGTCGCGGGGAACACGGACGTCGACGGGGTGGTCCGCAACACGCTGACCGTGCTGGAGATCGCGGGTGCCCGGGACATCCCGGTCGCGCGCGGCGCCGAACGGCCGCTGATCGAGTCCGCCCGCCGCGCGCCCGTCCACGGCCTGGACGGCATGGGCGACATCGCCGGCCTGCCCGCCCCGACCCGCGCCCCCGTCGACGTGGACGCGGTGACGCTCCTGCGCCGCGAGATCCTCGCCTCCCCGCGTCCGGTCACGCTCGTCCCGACCGCGCCGCTGACGAACATCGCACTGCTCCTGCGGACGCATCCGGAGGTGACCGGCAACATCGAGCGGATCGTGTTCATGGGCGGCGCGGTGGCCACCGGGAACGCCACCCCGGTCGCGGAGTTCAACGTGTGGCACGACCCGGAGGCCGCCGCGATCCTGCTGACCGCCGGGGTGCCCATCACCATGTACGGGCTCGACGTGTTCCAGCGGGTGGTGGTCCCGGGGACGGACGTACGACGCCTGCGCGCGAGCGAGGAACCGGGCGCCCGCCTCGCCGGTGAACTCCTCGCCCACCGCCCCTCCGCGCCCGACGCCGACGATTCCGCGGGCGGTCTGGGTGACGCGGGCGCGGTCTGCGCGGTCGCCGACCCGGCCGGCATCACCACGCGACTCCTCCCCGTGGAGGTCTCCCTGACCCCCGGTCCCACTCGCGGCCAGACGATCGTCGACCGCCGCCCGCGCCCGGGCGAGTCGGAACTCCACGGTGGACCCGTCCGCGAACAGGCGCTGGTGGACGTGGCGCTGGACGTGGACGTGGAGCGGTACGTGAAGCTGTACCTGGGGACGGTGGAGTAGGGCGGGAGGCGGCCGTCCGAGCGTGCCGTCCTCCCAGGACGGCCGGAGGGATCGCGGGCGGCGCGGCTCCTCGGCAACGGAGATTCCGCCCGGCGGTGGGGGCCGCGGCCGGTCACCCCTCGGCGGCCGGGACGGCCCACCGCTCCTCCACCTTCGCGATCCGCCAGTAGGCGACGGCCGCCGCCCAGACCGCCACGAAGAGTCCGACGATGACGTAGCCGACGCTGTCCAGGTTCAGCTCGGCGATCCAGCCGGTCACGCCGTCCGTCAGGCCGAACTTCTCGTGCAGCACGCCGACGAGTTCGATCGTGCCGATGAAGAAGGCGACGGCGATGGAGAGTCCGGTGATGGTGAGGTTGTAGAAGACCTTGCGGACAGGGTTGGAGAACGCCCACTGGTAGGCGAAGTTCATGAACGTGCCGTCGAGGGTGTCGAAGAGGCTCATGCCGGCGGCGAAGAGAAGGGGCAGGCAGAGGATCGCGTACCAGGGCAGCCCGGCCGCCGCCCCGGAGCCCGCCATCACCATCAGGGTCACCTCGGTCGCGGTGTCGAAGCCGAGGCCGAAGAGGAAGCCCAGCGGGTACATCTGGCCGGGGCGGCTGATGGACTTGGTGAGGCGGCCCAGGACGCGGTTCATGAACCCCCGGGAGTCCAGGTGCTGTTCCAGCTCCCGCTCGTCGTACGTGCCCGCCCGCATCGCGCGGAAGACGCGCAGGATCCCCATCAGGGCGACGAGGTTGAGGGCGGCGATGAGGTAGAGGAACGTGCCGGAGATGGTCGTACCGAGAAAGCCGAGCACCTGGTGGGTGCGCGAGTCCTCGTCCATCACCTTGCCGGCGAGCCGGGTGCCCCCGGCGATGAGCGCCGCGAGCAGCACCACCACGCTGGAGTGGCCCAGCGCGAACCAGAACCCCACCGACACCGGCCGTCTCCCGTCCGCCATCAGCTTCCGGGTGGTGTTGTCGATCGCGGCGATGTGATCGGCGTCGAAGGCGTGCCGCATGCCGAGGGTGTAGGCGGTGACCCCGAGCCTGATACCGAAGGCCTTGTCGCCCACCTCGTAGTGCCCGGGCACCACGAGCAGGAAGAGGATCCCGAAGGCGAGCACATGCAGGGCGGCTATGGCGGCCATCAGGCCCACCGTCTTGACGGTGTCCTCCCGCCGCCACCGAAAGGAAACGGGCTCGGTCATACCAGTCACGCTCCAGCACCTCGTGGATCTTCTCGTGAGATGCCGTGGCCGGTCTCCTGGCTTACGGGTCGTGCGTCCTTCGTTCCTGCCTTCCCGGCCGTCTCGCGACGCCCAGTGGCTGTCCCCGGCGGGACGCGGAACGGGAACTCCCCGATCTCAGTGGCGAGGGCCGCTCCGGTATCTCACCGGATTCCCGAACACCACGGCCCGCCAACGGTAACGCACGTCCGCCCCGGCACCGTGCGGGTGCCGGGGCGGACGTACCGGAGAAGCGAAAGGGCTACGCGCGGGTTGCCGACTTGCGGCGGCGGGTGGCGAGGACGATGGCCCCGCCGCCGAGGAGGAGGGCGGCCGCGCCGCCCGCGATCAGGGGCGTGTTGCCGCTCGCGCCGGTCTCGGCGAGGTCGCCGCTGCCGCCGTTCGGCGTGGCCGCCGGAGCGGTGGTCGACGCGGAGGCGCTCGGGGTGCTCGACTCCGACTCCGACTCCGACGCGGACGGGGACGGGGCGGTGCTCTCGGAGGACGAGTCCGACGGCGGGGCGGAGGAGACGGGGGCCGACGGCGACTCACCGCCACCGCCCGCCGGCGGGGACGACGGCGGGGACGACGGCGGCTGCTCGGTGGCCGTGCAGTCCTTCGTGCCGCCGTTCCAGGCCGCGATCAGCTTGTCCTTGATGACGGGGCGGTCCGGGCCCTTGGGCAGGTCGCCGTGCTGGTAGCCGTCCTTGGCGTCGAGCTTGCCGTCGAACTTCACCGCGCCCCGGTAGAGGTCGATCTGCGCGTAGCAGCCCGCGTCGGGGACGGCGATGTCGAGCACGTCGGTCTGGCCCGGCTTGACGGTCACCGAGTCGAAGTCGACGAAGACCTGCTCACCGGAGGTGCCGAAGGTGGCGCCGTGGGCGAGGTAGGAGGCCAGGGAGGCGGTGCAGGTGCTCGCGTCGCCGGCCGCGCGGACGGTGATGTGCACCTTGCCGTCCTGGGTCGGCTTGAGGTTCTGGTCGTCGACCCGCACGGAGTCGAAGAAGTTCTTGCCGTCGAGGGAGAACTGGCAGCGGTCGGTGCCGGTCTCGGTGCCCGCGCCCGTGCCGGGCTGGTAGTGGCCGCCGGACTTCCAGCCGTCGCCGCCGGGGGTGCCGGTCTGGGCGAAGGCTCCGGTCGCGGCGGCGACGGAGGCGGTGCACAGGGCGAGCGAAGCGGCGCCCGTCCCCAGCAGGCGGCGCGTGGTGACACGTCTCGCTATGGACATGCGTATCCAATTCTTGGCGAATGCCAGGGCAGAGCCAGGGCTGATTGGTCAGATCAGAGAAACAATGCTCAGAGAACACCGGGCCCCCGGGTCACAGGCGGCACAGTGTCCTTCCATCGTCGTGTGGACGCCAGATCGCTGTCAACCTGCGTCAAACCCTGGGCAGTTCAAAATTCCGTTACGTTTTCCGCACGTGCGGAACGATCCCCTCCGCACGGTGCGGACGTTCGCTTTCCCGGCAATGTGGACAGACTCCCCCACGTGACCCAGATGACCGACTTCTCGTCCCATGACCCCGACTGGTGGCGCCAGGCCGTCGTCTACCAGGTGTATCCGCGCAGCTTCGCCGACGCCGACGGAGACGGCCTCGGCGACCTCCGGGGCGTCACCGACCGGCTGCCCCATCTCGCCTCGCTCGGCGTGGACGCGCTCTGGCTCAGCCCCTTCTACCCCTCCGAGCTCGCCGACGGCGGCTACGACGTCGCCGACCACCGGGACGTCGATCCCCGCCTGGGCACCCTCGCCGACTTCGACGCGCTGGCCGCGGAGGCCCACCGCCTCGGCCTGAAGGTGATCGTGGACCTGGTGCCCAACCACACCTCCCACCGGCACGTCTGGTTCCAGGAGGCGCTGGCCGCCGGCCCCGGCTCCCCGGCCCGCGACCGGTACGTCTTCCGCGACGGGCGCGGCCCGAGCGGCGAACTCCCGCCCACCGACTGGCAGTCCGTCTTCGGCGGCAGCGCATGGGAACGCGTCCCCGACGGCCAGTGGTACCTCCACCTCTTCGCCCGTGAACAGCCCGACCTCAACTGGGACCACGACGAGGTCCGCGCCGACTTCCGCACCACCCTGCGCTTCTGGTCCGACCGGGGCGTCGACGGCTTCCGTGTCGACGTGGCCCACGCCCTCGCCAAGGACCTCACCGAGCCCTTGCGCGACCTAGGGGCCCACGGGCTCGACGGCGAGAGTGCCCTCGCCTCCCTGCCCCCGGGCACCCACCCCTTCTACGACCGCGACGAGGTCCACGAGATCTACCGCGACTGGCGCCGCGTCCTCGACACCTACACCCCGCCCCGCACCGCCGTCGCCGAGGCCTGGGTCATCGGCGCCCGTCGCGCCCTGTACGCCCGGCCCGACGAACTGAACCAGGCCTTCAACTTCGAGTACCTCCAGACACCCTGGGAGGCGGAAGCCCTGCGCCAGGTCATCACCGACTCCCTCGCCACGGCCCGCGCCGTCGGCGCCTCCGCGACCTGGGTGCTGTCCAACCACGACGTCGTACGCCATCCCTCACGTCTCATGCTCCCGCCCGGGACGGACGAGAACACCTGGCTGATGTCCGGCGGCCACGCGCCCGCCGTGGACGAGGAGCGGGGCCTGCGCCGGGCCCGGGCGGCCACGCTCCTGATGCTGGCGCTGCCGGGATCGTCGTACGTCTACCAGGGCGAGGAACTCGGGCTGCCCGAGGTCGCCGACCTGCCCGTTGAGGTCCTCCAGGACCCCCTCTGGGAGCAGACCGGCCGGGTCCGCAAGGGCCGTGACGGATGCCGGGTGCCGCTGCCGTGGACGACCACGGGACCGTCGTACGGCTTCGGCGCGGCCGGCGCCTGGCTGCCGCAGCCGCCGTCCTTCGCGCGGTACGCGGTCCAGGCACAGGACGGTGTGGAGGGGTCCACCCTGGAGCTGTACCGCACGGCCCTGCGGCTGCGCCGCAAGCTGCTCGAGGGCGAGGAGCTGACCTGGCTGCCGGACACCCCGCCCGGCGTGCTGGCCTTCGCCCGCTCGGACGGCTGGCGGTGCGTCACCAACCTGTCGGACGCGCCGGTGCCGCTGCCGCCGGGGGAGGTGCTGCTGAGCAGCGCGCCCTCAGGCGACGACGGCCCGGGGCCGCTGGCCCCGGACACGACGGTCTGGCTGGCCTAGCCCGGGGCCGCTGGCCCCGGGCACACCCGCTAACCCCCGGTGCCGGCGGTCACGTTGCCGTTTCCGGCGGCCTGGCCCGAGATGCCGTCGATGTCCACCGGGGTGGACGTGGCGTTCGGCGGCGGGGTCAGGACGACCTGCGGCTGACCGGCGGGCGGGGCCGGCGGGGTCAGGTCCGACTTGGGCAGCTTCGGCGCGGTGGTCTGCTGGAAGATCGTCGAGTCGAAGTCGACCAGACCGGTCTTCTCCATCACGGTGATGTGGTCGAGGACGGTGTCGTTCGCCTGGTCGGCCAGGGCGCGGACCAGCGAGTTCTTCGTCGTCGACCGGATCTTCGCCACCGTGTTGAAGATGGAACCGTGCGTCATGCGCAGGATGTTGGCGAAGTCGGTGTCGAACTGCTTGCCGGTCTCGCCCTTCAGCTGCGTGACGAAGCCCTCCTGCTGCGGGCTGGCCACGTTGGGAATGGCGATGTTCAGCATCGGTGCGATCTTGCGGCAGGTGGTGTCGAGGGCGGCGTGCCCGTCGACGAGGTGCTCGCTCGCGGTGAGGACCGCCTTGCTCGTCCCCTTCTGCAGGCCGATCTGGCCGAGCGGGTACTCCCACAGACCGGCGGCCCGCACCTTCACCACGAAGTCGCGGTCGCCCTCCGTCAGCGGACCCCACTGGGTGTTGGCGATGACTCTGTCGGTGGACGTCGACACCGTGTCCAACCCCAGCATCGAGGGGTAGGCCAGGGCGCCGAGAGTCAAGGTCAGGGCACCGCCCACGAAGAGAGTTCCCATCGCGTTCCGCGAGAGTTGCACCGTTCCTCCTGCCCGGTCGGGGATCCGCCGGTGGTGGTTCCCCGGCGGGTCGGACGCAGAGGAGTACGGAGGACGGGCCGCCACGACTCTATGAAGTTCGTAAAATCTTTGCGGACATGTGAGTTCCCATAAGAGACTCATTCCTGAACTGGGCACTCGTGAGGGGGAGTCGATGGGAGCGAACGTCGTCGGGATCACGTACTACCCGGTGAAGGGATGCGCGGGGGTCACGCTCACGGAGGCGACGGTCACACCGGCCGGGCTGCTGCACGACCGCGCCTTCGCGGTCACCGACGAGAAGGGCGACTTCCGCTGGCAGGGGGCGGACCCCCGGCTCGCCCTGATCGCCCCCGAACTGCGGGACGGCGAACTGACGTTGAGGGCGCCGGGGAGCGAGCCCCTGAAAGTGGGGGGAGACGGGGCCTGCCCCGGGGCCGACGCCTGGCTGACGGAGGTGCTGGGCAGGCCGAGCCGGCTGGTCCGCCCGCCCGCCGGGAACCACGCCCGGCTGCACGTCGTCTCCCGCGCCAGCCTCGACGCCCTGAACCGGCGCATCGCCGAGCGCGGCGCCCGCACCCTGCCCATGAACCGGTTCCGCCCCAACCTCGTGATCGACGGCTGGACCGCCCCCCACACCGAGGACGACACCTCCCGCCTCACCATCGCCGGCACCGCACTCGCCTTCACCGAGCGCACGGTCCGCTGCGCCATCACCATGGTCGACCAGGAGACGGGCCGCCGAGCGGGCCCGGAACCGCTGCGCACCCTCGCCGGCTACCGCAGGACACCGGAGGGCGGCGGCGGGGTCGTCTTCGGCGCGTACTTCGCGGTGCTGCGTCCGGGGAGGATCGCGGTGGGCGACGAGGTGTCCACCGGCGAGTGACGCCCCCTGCCGGGGCCGAATGGAGGCATGGGCTCCGGCGAGGTCGAATGGAGACATGACCCCCGACCAGGCGGAGAGCGTCGTCCCGCCCCCCGATGACGTGGAGAGTGCCGTCCCCACCCCCTTCGGCCCGCGGGCCTACGCCACCCGGATGCGTCGGGCCGCCGACGAGGCGGCGGCCGCGCGGCTCACCGGTCTTCTCCTCACCCCCGGCCCCGAGCTGACCTGGCTGTGCGGCCACCGGCCCGGGACGTCCGGGGAGCGGCTCACCCTCCTCGTCCTCACCCCCGAATCCGAACCCCGCCTCCTGGTCCCCGCCCGGGACCGCGCCCAGGCCTCGGCCGCCCCCGCCTCGGCCGCCGTACGCATCACCACGTGGGAGGACGGCCAGGACCCGTACGCGGCAGCGGCCGGCCTGCTCCTCCCGCACGGCCACTACGGCATCTCCGACACCACCTGGTCCCTGCACCTGCTCGGCCTCGAGGAGGCACTCCCGCTCAGCACCTACCGCCCCCTGTCCACCGCCCTCCCCCTCCTCCGCGCGGTCAAGGACGACGACGAGACGGCCCGCCTCGCCGCCGCGGCCGCCGCCGCGCACGCGGCCCACGACGACGTCCTGGCCGTCCGTTTCACCGGCCGCCGCGAGTCCGAGCTCGCCGCCGACCTCGCCCGCCTGCTGCGCGTACACGGCCACGACCGGGTCGACGTGGCACGGGTCGCCTCCGGACCCCACAGCGCCCACCCCGGGCACCGGTCCGGGGAGCGCGTGATCGAGCCCGGCGACACGGTCGTCCTGGACCTCGGCGGCCGCAGGGACGGCTACGCCTCCGCCGTCACCCGCACGGTCCACGTGGGCCCGCCGACGGAAGAGGAACGCGGGGTGCACGAGATCGTCCGTACGGCGCAGCGGGCGGCCTTCGAGGCGGTGCGCCCCGGGGTGCCGTGCGCGGAGGTCGACCGGGCGGCCCGGGCGGTCGTCACGGACGCCGGTCACGGCGAGCACGCCGTGCCCGTCACCGGCCACGGCATCGGCATCACGCCGTACGAGCCGCCGTACCTCGTGGCGGGCCGCACCCAGCTCCTCGCGCCGGGCATGTGCGTCACGGTCGGGGCGGGGATCCTGCTGCCGGGGCGCTTCGGGATGCGCGTCCAAGAGGCCGTGACGTGCACGGCGGACGGGGCCAGGTGGCTCGGCGGCGCCGTCCGCGGTCGTGACCTGGTGGTCGTGGACTGACTCAGGCCATCCAGAAGAAGACCGCCGTCATCCGCTTCGACTCCAGCGTCGTACCGGAGTAGCCGGTCGCGCTGTGCACGAGGTTGGCGTTGTAGAGCAGCAGCCGGTTGTACTTGTGCGGTACCCGTACGTCCTCCTCGAAGGCGTCGGGCCTGACGAACCGGGTGCCGAGGGCCTCGACGAGGTTGTTGTGCGGGGCCTGGACGACATTGCCGCCGAGCCGGCGGCCGGGGAGGGACTGGCGGTAGAAGCTCGTGCCGCAGTCCTTGGGCTGGTCCGGGTTGAGATACAGCACGGCCGCGTACCGGCACAGGGCGCGCGAGTCGGAGTGCGGACGCGGGGCGCTCTCCCCCTCGCCCACGACCTGGACGCAGTTGTGGTTGAGGGTGCCGCCGCCGGGCGCCTGCTGCACCCACAGCTGCCGCGCTCCGGTCGCCTTGCGCACCAGCCGCTCCACGCGGGCCAGTTCATCCGGTTCGAGGCCGGGCATGGCGCGCAGTCCCGGCCAGCTCTCCGAGGTGTACGGGTATCCCTCGACCCAGTCGTCCTTGGCCAGGCAGCGCTCGCGGATCGCCATGATGTCGGCCTCGGGGAAGACGTCGTCCAGCACCCAGTAGTCGCGGCCCTTGGTGGGCTTGCGGTAGGGCAGGACGGGGAGGGTCGCGGCGGGCCGTGGCTGTGGCATGGACATGCAGCGAATCTAGGCCCGGGGTTCGTCAGGACTCGCCCGCGTTTTCCCCCGGACTCCGGTCGGAACTGGTCAACGGTTCGTCAATCCCGGTCAAGAGATCGCCTGTTCACTGACCACCGGGTGTCGGCACGATCTTCCCGTTCTCGTCCAGGGTGTGGTCTCGGCTCAGAAGCCCTCCCCGAGTACCCGTTCCACCAGCGAGAGCTGGGCGTCCGTCAGTCCGGGGTCGGTGAACTCGGCCGGGGGCCCGTCGTCCACGGTCAGGGTGTACTGGTAGCCGTCGGGAACGCCGGGAGCGGAGGACGGCCGGGCCTCGGTCTCCGCGAGGACCTCGTGCGCGAGCCGCTCCAGCTCCGCCCCGTCGGACCGGTCGGAGGTGTCCGCCTCGGCCCGGCGGGGCATGCCGAGCAGCCCACCGCTCCTGATCAGCCGGATGCGCATGGCGGTCGGCGCTCAGTGGACGCTGAGCCCCACGTCGGACCACGCCTTGGCCACCGACTCCAGCTCGTGCCGGGTACCGAAGAGGCGTTCCGCCGCGTCCGTCGTCGCCTGCGCGAACTCCTGGAAGTCGCAGGTCTCGGAGAGCTGACCGGAGGTGATCGTCTCGTACCAGATCCGTCCCGCCCGCTCCCAGGCGAAGCCGCCGATGGCGATCGCGGTCAGGTAGAAGGCGTGGTTGGGGATGCCGGAGTTGATGTGGACGCCGCCGCGGTCGAAGCTGCCCCGGACGTAGTGGGTCATGTGGCTGGGCTGGGGGTCCTTGCCGCCCAGCAGCGGGTCGTCGAACGCCGTACCCGGGGCCTTCATCGAGCGCAGCGCCTGTCCGCGCACCTGGGGGGTGAGCAGGCCCGCGCCGATCAGCCAGTCGGCCTGGTCGGCGGTCTGATGGCGGTCGTACTGCTTGACCAGCGCGCCGAAGACATCCGAGATCGACTCGTTCAGCGCGCCGGACTGGTCCTGGTAGACGAGGCCGGCGGTGTACTGGGTGACGCCGTGGGTCAGTTCGTGACCGATGATGTCGGGCGCGATGGTGAAATCGTTGAACACGCGAGCGTCACCGTCGCCGAAGACCATCCGCTCGCCGTCCCAGAAGGCGTTGTTGAACCGGCGACGATAGTGGACCGTCGCGTCCAGCGGCAGATTGGCGTCGTCGATCGAGTGCCTGGCGTAGACGTCCTGGAAGAGCCGGAAGGTCAGACCGAGGTTCTCGAACGCGCGGTTGACGACTCCGTCGAGGGACGGGTCGCCGTCTTCCGGTCTCACCAGGTCGCCGGGCAGGGCCGCCGTGTGGTGCGTGTCGTAGATCGTCCGCTCGAGCACGAACTCCGTGGGCGCGGCCGGCGAGACCAGGCTGGGCGAGTCGATCCGGTTCTCCCGGAAATCGGCGTCCACGGCCAGGGTGTTCCGGGCTGCCTCGCGGATGTGCGGGTTGTCGGCCTCGGTGAGTTTCTCGAGGATGAACGGCGGGAGGATGCCGCAGGCGCAGCGCATGGGGAATCCCTCCTTCGGAGGGCTGTGCGATGAGGTGACCGACGAGTCCCCTGCGGCGGGAACTCGCGGCGGGGGCCGCGTTCTCACGCGAGCCTGACGAGTCCCATGCCTCCATTCTGCGCCGTCAGGTGGTGTCGCGCACGCCGAGACCGTGGAGGTGACAGGGGCTCAGTACCGCAGCGCCCTCGCCACCTCCGCCTTCACCTCGCCGGACAGGTCGCGGTTGCTGCGGGCCGTCGCCGTGCCGTTCCCGCCGGCGGGCACGTCGGAGACGGTGACGACGACCGTGTCGAGGCGGTTGCCGCCGGGATCGGTGAAGTCGACCTGGACGGCGAAGGACTTGGTCGCGTCGGCGGTGTTGGAGGCGGTGACGTCGACGGTGGCGCGGCCGTCCTTGTCCGTGCCCGGGGTGCCGAGGTCGATGTCGGACGTCACGTCGACGCCGTTTCGGATCTCGTCGAGTTCGCGGCCCGCCTTCGCCGTGGCCGAGGCGAGGGCCGAGGAGGCCGCCGAGTCGAGGGAGGACACGGCCGCGGAGGCCCGGCTGCCCAGCGACTCCGCCGCCGAGGCGGCCCTGCTGGCCGCGGACGACACGGACGAAGGGGTGTCGTCGTCCGAGCAGCCGGTCAGGACGGCGGCGCAGCACACCGCCGCCGTCAGCAGCACGCCCTTGGTGCGCGGCATATCGCCTCCTGGTGGTGTCCGCGGTGCCCCTCCCTGTCAAGGGGTGGGCGGATGCCCGCGCATGCCGGGTCACCCGTACGGATGGCCGGCGAGGCCCCCGACCTCCCGTGGACGGAGTGTCGACCCTGCAGTGTGACCCACATCACATTCTTGCCCTGTCGCGTCCCACCCCCGTCGGCTGTCCCATGGGCGTCCACGACGACCTGGTGGACGGCCGGATGTGGGACGTCCGCCTCCCGGTCAGCCCGGAGAAACCGGCCGGCCTGCGGGACCTCGGCCGACCGGCGGCGCCTGCGCGGCCAGGGCGGCGAGGGGCTCGCCGGTGAGGTGACAGACCCGCCAGTCGTCGATGATCTGGACCCCGATCGACTTGTAGAAGGCGATCGTCGGATCGTTCCAGGCCAGCACGCACCACTCGAAACGTTCGTACCCCTTGCTCGTGCAGAGCGCGGCGAGGGCGGCGAGCAGGGCCTTTCCGTGCCCCGCGCCACGGGCCCCCGGGCGGACGAACAGGTCCTCCAGGTGCATGCCGCGCACACCGGTCCAGGTGGAGAAGCTCGGGAACCACAGGGCGAAGCCGACGGTCGCGGCCGTCTCGTCGTCCTGGGCGATCAGGGCGTACGCGGCCGGGAGTTCGCCGAACAGCGCCTCGCGCAGTTGCTCCTCGGTGGCGCGGGCCTGACCGGGCTCCCGGTGGTAGGCGGCGAGTTCGCCGATCATGGCTCGGATCTCGGGGACGTCATGGACGGTGGCGGATCGGATCATGGTGGGGAGCATCGGTCACGGGGGCGGACCGTGTCCACGCGAATACGTTCGGGCCGCGCCTTCGTCAGTGGGCGAGGTGCACGTCCTTCCTGCGCAGCCATGGCAACGGCGGTACCGCCGACCCGAGATACGGCGTGACGCGGACCTCGAAGTGCAGGTGCGGACCGGTGACGTTGCCGGTGCGGCCGGAGAGGCCGACGCGGGTGCCCGGGAAGACACGGTCGCCCCGGCGGACGTCGATGCGGGAGAGGTGGGCGTACTGGGTGAAGTAGCCGTCGGGGTGGCGGATCACCACCTGGTTGCCGAAGCCGTCGCCGCAGGTGACGGCGCTGACGGTGCCGGGGCCGACGGCGTACACGGGGGTGCCGGTGGGCACGGCGAAGTCCTGGCCGGTGTGGCGGTGGGCCCAGCGGGTGCCCCGGGCGGCGTACCCGGCGGACAGCCAGTAGTCGCGGGTCGGCGCGGTCCAGGGGCCGCCGGTGCGGTGGTGCGGGTCGCGGCCCCGCCGGGCCACGGGGCAGTGGCGGTCGCGCCCGGACGGGTCGACGGCGACCGGGTCGCCGAGGCCCCGCCCCGTCGCCCGCAGCAGGTCCCACAGACCGGCGCGGATGTTCTGGCGGCGGCGCTCGGCGGCCTCGACCTGGTCGGGGCGGGCGCCGGACTCCCGGAGCCGGTCGACGAGTGCGCGGGCCTGCTCATGGGCACGCACCGCGCCGCCGACGCCGGTGGTCCTGCCGCTCGATCCGCCGCCGGCGTCGCTTCGGGCGCCGGAGGGCACGGCGGCGAGCAGGACCAGAAGCAAGGACAGGCCGGCGGTCGCCCCGGCCAGGAAACGTTCTCGTCGCATCTTGGGATCATCGGACCGGCGGCGGTGAGGGGGCGCGGCACGCCGCCCGACACGCACCGGGGTTTCAGCCGAACGGCCGCGCCATCAGCCTCCGGTACACACCCGACGACTTCGGGTTCTCGGAACACCGCCACACACCGTGCGGGCAGTAGTCGCTGATCGTCTGGTACAGCGGCCGCTGCCGCGCGAACCAGCCGAGCATGCCGCGTACGTACGCGGGGTTGTCGCCGTTGCGGTACAGCCCCCACTCGGGGTACGCGAACGGCTTGCGGTGCGCCCGCGCGAACCGTACGTGCGCCTGGAGGCCGTACGGCTCACGGACCTGTTCCTTGAAGGACATGCCGTGCGGCTGGTCGTAGGCGTCCATCCCGAGCACGTCCACGTACCGGTCGCCCGGGTAGCAGGCGGTCCACGGCACCGCGTCCCGCCCCCGGTTCGGCGTGAACTCGAACCGGAACCGCTGCCCGTCCACGGACCGCATGGCCCGCACGATCCGCACCCAGTACGCCTTCCAGGCGGTGGGGTCCGGCCCGCACCGGTGGGTGTAGGTGATCCCGTTCATCTCCCACCCGACGACGAGGACCGTGTCCCGCAGCCCCAGCGACACGAGCCGCCGGGCCAGCCTCCGGAAGTGCCCGTCGTACGCGCCGTCCGCACCCCTGTGCAACTGCTCCCGCACCTCTCCGTCGGGCAGGTGCGCCTCCGTGCGCTCCAGCATCGGCACGTTCAGCACGAACAGCCGGTCGGAGCGGGCCCTGCGCCACTGCGCCCAGTGTGCGAGGTCCCCGGGCCCCGCGATGCGGCTCCAGGTGTCGCCCGGCTGGTAGGCGTGCCCGACCCGGGGCGTGGCGGGCCCCAGCCATCCGTCGAGCTCCGAGATCCGCCGCACCCCCTCCGAGCCGTACCCGACGTAGGCCCCGAAGGGCCCGGGCGGCCCACTGGCCGCCTTCCCGTCGGGCACCCCCACCGCCCACTCGTCCCCGGGGGCGCACGCGGGCCCGGCGAGGAGGACGACGGCGGCGAGGAGGAACCTCATGAGCGCACGGACGGAGCGGCGGGCGCGAAGGGGGTGAAAGTCGCGAACGGCGCGAGCGGGGCGGAAAACCGGCTGAAACACCGGTTCATGATGCAGCCCCGCGCCCCTTCCGCGCCCCGGACTCGCCACCGAACCACCCGTACCGGGGACGCGGCTCCCGCACCAGGAAGACATCCACCGCGTCCTCCCGCTCCAGCACGAACCCGTGCCGCTCGTACAGCCGTCGGGCCGGGCTGCCCCGGAGCACGTTGAGGCGGACCCGTCGGCCGTCGCGGTCGGCGGTGTCCAGAAGGGCGGTGAGCACGGCCGTACCGATGCCGCGGCCCTGGGCGTGCGGGGCGAGATAGAAGTGCTCCAGCCAGTGGCCGTCCTCCGCCGGACGCAGCGCCACGCACCCGGCCAAGGCGCCGTCGGCCTCGACGACCAGCGTGTGGGCGGGCTCGAACTGGTCGCGCAGCCGCTGCCGTACCCGGTGCTCGTCGTAACGGCCGAGCCGCTCCAGATCGGCCCGCATCGCCGCCGCCCGCACCTCCATCAGCGCCTCGATGTCCCCCGCCGTGGCCGCCCGTGTCTCCCAGTCCGTCACGGCGGCGATGCTACGGGCCGCGGGGCGGCAACCGGGGACCGGTCCGGCGGCGACGGAGAGACGTACGTGAATCCCGTCCCCACACGAGGAGTTCACCATGCGCAGAAACCTCGCACGACTGCTCACCGTCCTCGCGGCGCTCGCCGCCCTCCTGATCCACGCGACCGGCGTCGCGGCCCCCCGCGCCGAGGCCGCCGACGAGTGGAACCCGCCCACGAACCTCGTCCAGCCCCTCGGCGAGGTCTGGAACCACGTCTCGTCCACCTACCCCGACCTGTACGGCTTCCGCAACTACGGCTGGGACCAGGTCATGGCCAACAAGGGCAGTGTCAACTACTGCGTCCGCTGGGAGTCCGACGCACCCGTCAGCGCCGCCCTGCGCGACCGGATCCACGCGGCCCTGAAGAAGCAGTTCGGCAAGTGGATGGCGGCCCAGGTGGAGAACGGCCGGGGATACGACAACTGGCCGTACACGACCGTCCCGGTCAACATCGTCGGCTGGGCG
This sequence comes from Streptomyces sp. NPDC049687, assembly GCF_044465285.1. Taxonomy (NCBI): domain Bacteria; kingdom Bacillati; phylum Actinomycetota; class Actinomycetes; order Kitasatosporales; family Streptomycetaceae; genus Streptomyces; species Streptomyces sp. NPDC049687. The sequence goes on along the minus strand of NZ_JBITLN010000003.1, from coordinate 508,809 downwards.
GTCAAGGACCGCTCCACCCTCCAGTGGACCGACAACTCGGTGGACATCTACACCAACGTCCTGGACGGCGGCGGAGCTCCGCAGTGCGCCCCCGACTGCGGCCGCTTCTTCCACCAGGACGGCAACTACTCCAAGTGCCCCGGCGGCACCGCCCGCCACTACGACCAGTCCCTCTGGCTCACCAAGGGCTTCCAGGGCGGCGCGGGAGGCGACTGGGGCCAGCGGGTCGGCCAGGAGTACTTCACCGCCGCCCTCGACCAGGAGAACATCCACATCTATCTCCACGAGGTCGGCCACACCTTCGGCCTCGACGACTTCTACGACTGGACCCCCACCGGCCAGTGCTGCTTCCTCATGAACGCCGGCAGCGCCACGCAGATCACCGACTTCGACAAGTGGATGCTGCGCGACTTCTGGCGGCATCTGAAGGGGCGATACGGGCTGTAGGAGACCGGCGTTTCTCACTCGGTTCTTCCCAACAGGCAACCCTGGAACGCCTTTTACACCTCTCACAGGGTGCTCACAGCTGCTCACAGCCACTGACCATGGCACTCGCAGATGAGGAACCGATGACCAGACTGCAACACCGCAAGGGCCTCAAGCGCGGCGCGTTCGCGGCGGGGGCCGCGTTCACCGTCGTGGCCGCCGTCGCCGGGTCCGCTCCCGGCGCCGGCGCCGCGCCGGCGAGCCCGGCCGGGACGCCGAAGCTCAAGCTGATCGCCGCGTCGAAGGCCGTGACCATCGACCGGTACGAGTGGGACGGGGGGTTCCAGCTCGACTTCGACCTCGGCACGTATCTGACGGTCGACAACGCGCCTCTGGAGTTCAAGACGACGCGTAAGTCGTACAAGGACCCGATCGTCGTCCAGCAGATCCTGCGCAACGGGTCGAAGGTGACGACGAAGAAGCTGCCCGCCGGGCTCGTCAAGGACTTCAGGGGGCTGCCGGGCTTCCTGGAGATCTCGGTGAAGAACAGCGCAGGGGTGGAGGTGAAGAAGATCAAGAGCAACTTCTGCCCCAACAACGCCGCCGGACGGCTGCGCCCCAACGCCCCGGCCACCTCGCACTATCCGGAGGGCTGCTCCACCAACCCGTTCACGCTCGGCTCGGTGTGGGGCGTGGAGAAGGGCTGGGCGGCCAACACCACCACCCAGGACTACGACAACCCGGTGGACCTGCCGGCCGGTGAGTACACGGCCAAGGTGTCGATCGCGAAGAAGTACCGGGACCTGTTCGGCATCGCCAACGACCAGCCGACCGTCAAGGTGACCGTCCGGCAGTACAGCGGCGGCGGCGGGGAGGGCGGGGCCGGGCTCACCCGCGGCGGCTCCGCCATGTCGCACGGCATGGCCGGCATGGACCACAGCGGCATGGACATGAGCGGCATGGACAAGGGGGGTGCCGGACACCACTACGGTCCCCGCGGGGCGGACGCCCCCGTCCCCTCCGCCCTCTCCCACGCCCTCGAGGACCGCGGTCTCGCCGGCCACCTCGGCGACGGCACCGGCCACACCGACGGCTCGCGCATCGCGCCCGCGCTGAAGGCCAACACCAAGCGGCCCACCGGCCGGGCGGCCGTCCCGGCCAACGCGCCCAAGCCGGACCTGCGTTCGCTGCCCGCCTGGGACATCGCCGTCACCGACGGTGAGGACGGCGACGTCGCCGGCAAGGACTACCTCGCCTTCAGCGCCAACGTCTGGAACGCGGGCCCCGCCCCGCTCGTCGTGGACGGCTTCCGCAAGCCGGGCGCCGACCTGATGGACTCGTACCAGTACTTCTACGACGCCAAGGGCAAGCAGATCGGCTACACCCCCGCCGGCACCATGGAGTGGGACCCGCGCGTCGGTCACGAGCACTGGCACTTCACGGACTTCGCCAGCTACCGGCTGCTCGCCGCCGACAAGCACGAGATCGTCAAGAGCGGCAAGGAGGCGTTCTGCCTCGCCAACACGGACGCGATCGACTACACGGTGAAGAACGCCAACTGGCACCCGTACAACACCGATCTGTCGACCGCCTGCGGTGCGCAGAACTCCATCTCGGTGCGCGAGGTCCTCGACGTCGGCTCCGGCGACACGTACACCCAGTACCGTCCCGGCCAGTCCTTCGACATCACCGACCTGCCGAACGGCACCTACTACATCCAGGTCATCGCCAACCCGGCCAACCGGCTGAAGGAGATGAGCACCAAGAACAACATCTCGTACCGCAAGGTGGTCCTCGGCGGCACCCCGGGCGCCCGCACGGTGAAGGTCCCGCCGTACGACCTGATCAACGCGCCCTGACCGGCTGAGGCAAAAGCGCCGGCGGCGGACCCACCGCGTCCGCCGCCGGCGCCCGTGACAGGCTCAGGCGTCCCGCTTGACCGCGAGGAAGCCGGCCGTCTGGCCGGCCGGGGCCAGGTCGTCACCGCTGCCGTGATCCTCGGCGCGCAGCACGGTCCCGGCCAGGGTCTGCCGCTGGTTCCTCCCCTCGGCCCAGTGCGGGAGGACGATCCCCTCGTACTCGTAGTGGAAGTCCGAGATGGGCGTGTGCGGCTGTCCTCTGCCGGTCAGCGTGAAATGCACGCCGGACCCGCTCGTCGCCTTCCCGGTGATGTCCATCCCGAGAAGCCCGTCGCCGTCTTCGGAGAAGACCAGTATTCCGCTGATCGCCCCGCCCGGCTCGACCGACAGCCTCAGCTCCAGTTGGGCGAACCGGAGCAGGTTGAAGTCGTCAACCGGCTCGGGCACCTCGAAAAAGCTCCGGTAGGTGTAGGTTCCGGCCAGGTCTGCTGTGTCCATTGCGGCCTCCGTGCCTCGGTCAGGTGGTGGTCAGGGAGACGCTGCCGATGCGGGGACGCGACTCGGGCGGTGGGGTCGGGGTGGCCGCGAGGGCGGCTGCCTCGGCCTCGGCGCCGGGCGGCGGCGGGCCGAGCGTGGCCGGCGTCACGACGACCGGCGGGATTCCCTCGCCGTCCCACATGCCCAGCTGGCGCAGCTCGGTCAGGTGCTCGGTGATGTCGAACTTGAAGGACAGCCCCGAACCACCGTGATGGTGGGTGTTTTCGCCGACCGCGCCGAAGAAGTGCAGGTGGCCGATGAAGTACGGGCCTTCCGGGTCGAGGTCCTCCTCGTGGTCCGGGCGGGCGCCGACGAAGACCCGGTAGTTCGTCTGGGGCGGCGCGTCGGCGCGTACGTCGTCCATGGTGAGGATGGCGCGGGCCTCGGTGTCCGGTGAAGCGGCCTCCGGCAGCGCCCCGGCGCGGGCGCTGGGCTCGGGGGTCAGGGGGACGGTGAGGGTGTCCGGGCCCAGGTCGGTCGGACCCGTGGTGGACGCCACCTGCTCCGCCGGGGGATCGCCGCCGGCTGCCACCATGGCGACCAGCCGCTCGGGGGGCTTCAGCCCCACCCCGTCCGCGAGCGACTCGTAGACGTATCCGAGCGCCTCCTCGGACTGCAGATCCTTGGAGGTGAAGCCCACCTTGTTGCCCTGCGCGTCGCGGAAGGTGTGGGTGTATCCGAGCCAGTCCGCGGCCGTCGGGTTCTTGTGCCCGGAGTTGCTCGCGATCCAGGCGGCCCAGAGACGGTCGATCTGGCAGTGGTGGAGCCAGAAGATGGGGTCCCGGGGAGAGAAGAACTGCAGCATCACTCCACCGACGTAACCGTGGAGGAGGTTGTGCGGCTGCATTTCCAGCAGCCCGGACTGCCCGTTGCTGTGGACCAGATGGCCGTCGGTGTACTCGCTGCCGAACTGCCTCACGCCGGTGAACTGCTCCGCCTGCATGGCCCTGTGCGGGTTGACCTCGGTCCACGCGACGGGAGCTCCCAGGGCGGCACCCGGGCTGCGGTCGGGCTCCGCCAGGTACAGCGGGTTGTCGCCCTCGCCGTCGGGCCAGTCCGGGCTGCGGAACGCGCCCGGCAGGCGACGGCATTCCAGGGATTCCGGGCTGTCCGGGTCGCCGTTCGTCACCCGGGTGTAGTTCCAGTACGGCAGTGCCCAGTCGTCGGGGCCGCGCAGCTCGTTCTGGATGACGTCGCGCACGATCTCCTCGAAGCAGAGGAGGTAGGCGCGGTGCCAGGGCAGGAAGAACCAGCCACCGTGCGGGCAGTTGTTCCACTCCGGGTTGGGGCCGGGGGTTTCGCTTTTCTCGCCGTGGATGTTGGCCTGCCAGAGCCAGCTGGTCGGATCCGATTCCGGCCTTTCCTGCATCTTCCGTACTGCCCGGGCGTACCAGAGGAGCTGGCTGTCCCAGGTGTCCGTCATCTTCGTCGTGTCTCGACGCACTCGAGCCGCTTGGGCCATGGTTCTGCCCTTCCGGTGAGGTGAGGCTGCCGCGCGCCACTCGGAATGACCACTGCGCGGCGGGAAGGCGCGGCAGCGAACTGAGGGACATGCCGCGCGTACCCCGATTGGGGTAACCATCTCCAGCATCGCATCGGGTCACGGTCCCGCAACTCAACGGGCGAGGCTCAGCGCAGTACCAGCACGGCGGCCGTGGTGACGACGGCCGCGGAGCCGAGCGCCAGCAGCATGGGCGTCCGTGCGAGTTCCCCGGTCAGGTGCCGGCGCCGGGCCAGTGTCAGGGCCGTGCTCGCGCTCCGCAGCAGCACACCCGCGACCATGGAGAGCAGCAGCACGTGCGTCCACTCCGGCACGGGCGCCACCAGGGTGATCAAGCCGCCCACGAGCGGGCTCACGCAGACGGCGACGAGCCACGGGGTCAGGGGCCGCCGGCCCCGCGCGTCGAGGACCGCCGTCAGGGCGAGTCCCTCACTGACGGAGTGCACGGCCAGCGCCGCCACCACGGGAACCGAGGCGAGCAGGGCCACCGTCATGCCCTCGACCAACCGGTGCAGCACGAGGGCGACCGCCGTTCCGGCACCGAGCAGCTGCCCCGGCTCGCGCCGCCCGCGCAGCGAGTGCCCCGCCGAGGCGAGGACGAAAGCCGTGACGGCGACGACCGGTACGACCCAGCCGGCAAGGCCAAGCTCCTCCGCCTCGTGCAGGGCGTGCGGCACGATGTCGGCCCCGGCCACCGCCAGCAGCACCCCCGACGCGGCCCCTAGCAGCATGGTCGAGCGATGCGACCACCGGCGCCCCAACCAGGCGCCGAGCAGTGTCCCGGCCGCGATCAGCAGCAGCCCCAGGTACTGCCCGAGGCTGAACTCCCCCCAGGGCAGTGCGAATCGAGCTCCAGTCTCGGCAACCGCGACAACCACCGTTGGCCCCTCGTGAGCAGCGGGGAAAAGAGATCGGTGATCACGACGCTTGCACACCCCTTGCCCGCTCGCATGTTCCCGGCCCGCTGCCTGGGCCATCGGTGTGAAGGAGTCCCCCGGAGCGTCGCGGAGGTCATGGGCGTGCCCGCGGGCGTGGACCACCCTTCAGCGCGGCCGACGGGAGCGGGCGGGGCGTGCCCGGACCGGCCGGTGGCGGCCCCCTCGTCGAAGAGGCCGCCGATCCGCCCTGCCTCCGCCCCGCCTCCGTCCCGGGCCGAGCCGGCGCGGGGCGGGGAGGGACGGCGGTCCGGGCGGGTGTGCGCCGTCAGCCGAACATGCCGGGCTGGTAGTCGCCGGCCGGCTGCTGGACGACGACGTTGAGCCGGTTGTAGGCGTTGATGAGGGCGATGAGGGAGACCAGGGCCGCGAGCTGGTCCTCGTCGTAGTGCTTGGCGGCGGCCTCCCAGGCCTCGTCCGTCACACCACCGGCCGCGTCGGCGATCCGGGTGCCCTGTTCCGTCAGCTCCAGGGCGGCCCGCTCGGCGTCGGTGAAGACCTTGGCCTCCCTCCAGGCCGCGACCAGGTGCAGCCGCTGAGCGGTCTCCCCCGCGGCGGCGGCGTCCTTGGTGTGCATGTCGGTGCAGAACCCGCAGCCGTTGATCTGACTGGCCCGGATCTTCACCAGTTCCTGCGTCGCGGCCGGCAGTGCCGAGTCCGAGACCGCCTTCCCCGCCGAGTTGATGTACCGCAGGAACTTGCCGGCGACCGGGTTGCCGAAGAGGTTCAGACGAGCTTCCATCGTGAGCTCCCGTTGCTGTTGTCGGTGGGTTACACCTCTCTGACGGAACAGCCCGCGGAAGTGTGACAGGCGGGCTGGGACTCGTCGGACGGGCTTCTTCTCCGGGGCAACCCTTCTGTGGCTCCGTGAGTCTCCTGAGTCGTCTGTGCTCGCCGGACGTATTCCTACTTGCGTGTAGGGTTCCGGCGTTCGGCGGTGACCACGCCGACGACCCGAGCACGGTGTACGGGGTGAAACGACCGATGCGGAGGGGCGAGCGCCGGTGAGCGGAACGAGAAGGCGTGGGCGTCCTCCGGTGGAGGCGGCCGGCCGGGGGAACCGGGCCAAGGGCAGGGGCACGGGCCGCACCAGGCTCACCCGGCGGGGGCGGATCCTCGTCTGGGGTGCCGGGGTGACCTCGCTGGTCGTCCTCGGTGTCGGCGGGGTCGGCGCCTGGATCTACCAGGACCTCAACGGCAACATCCAGAAGGCCGACGTCGACGACAAGCTGGGCGCGGACCGGCCGCAGAACATCTCCCCCGGCTCGAAGAACATCCTGCTCGTCGGGTCCGACAGCCGTGACGGCGCCAACGCCAAGTACGGCAAGGACCTGACCACCATGCAGTCGGACACGCTGATGGTGCTGCACATCCCGGCGAACCGCGAGTGGGCCTCCGTGGTCTCCTTCCCGCGTGACTCGTGGGTGGAGATACCCTCGTGCGAGACGGGCGACGGCGGTTCGTCCTCCCCGCAGCGTTTCAAGATCAACAAGGCGTTCGCGATCGGCGGCAGCAGCGGCAAGGTCGCCGAGGCCGCCGCGTGCAGCATCAAGACCATCGAGGCCAACACCGGCCTGCGCATCGACAACTTCATGTCGATCGACTTCTCCGGCTTCAAGGGCATGGTCGACGCGCTGGAGGGCATCGAGGTCTGCCCCGAGCAGGCCATCCACGAGAAGAACTCCAAGCTGGACATCGACGCCGGATGCCAGACGGTGAAGGGCGAGACGGCCCTCGCCTACGTCCGCGTCCGCTACGGCGTCGGCGACGGTTCCGACATCGGACGGATCGGCCGTCAGCAGGAGTTCATGGACGCCCTGGTGAAGAAGGCCCGGGCCAAGCTCACGGACGCCGACGCGATGTACGGCTTCCTGAAGTCGGTCACCAAGTCCCTCACGGCGAGCCCCGACCTGGCGGGCATCCAGCCGTTGTACGGGCTCGCCGACGAGCTGAAGGGGATCCCGAGCGATCACCTGAGCTTCCTCACCGTGCCCAACTACGGCCGCGAGGCGGACTATCCCACCGACAAGGCCAACGTCGTCTGGCAGTACCCGCAGGCCGCGGACCTGTTCACCTCCCTGGCCAAGGACAAGGAGGTCACCAAGGCGCAGTTGGACGCCGCGAAGAAGGACGTGGTGTACGCGTCCTCGGTGCGCGTCCAGGTCCTCAACGGCACCGGTGTCGGCGGCCGCGCGGCGGCCGTCGCCGAGCGGCTCACCGAGGCCGGCTACCGCCTCGCCGGCACGGGCAACGCGCCCTCGTCGGTGACGAAGACGACCGTCACCTACCCGGCGGGACTGGAGCGCCAGGCCGCCGTCCTCGCCTCGCGGCTGCCCAACGCCCGCGCGGTGCAGGACGCTTCGGCGGCGGCGGGCGTGGTCACCGTCGTCGTAGGACCGGATCTGAAGGTCGAGGACGTCGCCTGATCGACCGTCTGCTCCATCAGTCGATCATCAGTGGTCGCGATGGCCCCGGAAATGGGGTAAGGTTGATCTTGAGCCGGTCACCGGGAAACAAAGACGGTGAACGACCTCTGCGTTGGTGGTCCAAGGAAAGACGCCCCGCTTCCTGCGGGGAGATGCAGGTGCAAGGCCTGCCCGGCGCTCCAGTCCGACGAGCCCCACCCCGTCTCAGACGGGGTGGGGCTCGTCGTTTCGGTGCTCTTCCCGTGGCGGCAGGGGCAGTTCGGTGACGACCTCGAAGCCGCCGTGCGGGCGGTGGCCGGTCCACACCCGGCCACCCGCCGAACGGGCCCGCTCACGCATCCCGATGAGGCCGTAGCCACCACTGCCGGCGGACCGCGGGCGCCGGGGCGGCACCCCGCCGTCGTCGGTGATCGCGAGCGCGAGCCGGTCGTCGGCGTAGACGAGCCGCACCCGCGCGGTGCCCGCGGCCGCGTGCTTGGTGACGTTGGTGAGGGCCTCCTGCACGATCCGGTACGCCGTGAGGTCCGCGCCGGCGGTCAGCGGGCGGGGCTCGCCCTCGGTGCTGACGGTGACCTCGAGCCCGGCGCCCCGGAAGGACGCGGCGAGTTCGGGGAGCTGGGCGAGACCGGGCCTGGGTTCCCTCGGCTTCCCGGCGGTGTCGTCGTCGGCCTGCCGCAACAGCCCGACCGTCGCCCTGAGCTCGCGCAGGGCCGAGGCCGTGGTGGAGGCCAGGTCGGCGGTGAGCCGGGCGGCCTCGTCAGGACGCGCGGGCAACTGCCGGGCCACCGCGCCCGCTTGGAGATGCGCCAGCACGAGGTGGTGGGCGACGACGTCGTGCAGGTCACGGGCGATGCGCATCCGCTCCTCGGTGACCCGGCGCCGCGCCTCCTCCTCCCGGGTGCGCTCGGCGTGCTCGGCCCGCGCCTGCACGGCGTCCAGGTAGGCGGCGCGCAGCCGGTTCACCGTGCCCAGGGAGGTCGGCAGCAGCAGCCAGGCGGCGGGTCCGAGCAGCTTGAGGACCAGGGGTTCGCCGGGCGGCCCGGCGATCAGCCCGGTACCGACCAGCAGCGCGATCCCGGTGAAGGCGTAGGTGTTGGCGGTCCGGCGGTCGGTGGTGGCGGCGAGGGAGTACAGGGCGAGCATCAGGGGCGCCAGCAGCAGCACGGTGAGCAGATACCCGAGCGCGGAGGCGGCGACCGCGCAGACGAGGGTGGCGAGGACCGCACGGCGAGGGTGCGTACGGCGCGGGATCAGCGCGGCGCAGGCGATCCCGCCGAGGACGACACCGGGCCACCACGGGACGCCCAGCTCCTGGCCGGGGAAGGTGACCACACTGCCGGGAAAAGAACAGGCGAAGAGTACGGCGCCGAGCACGGCATCGGCGGGGCGGGGGAGCCCGGGGGGCTGGGAGCTCATGGAGTGGGGGTCCTGTCGCTCAGGCCGGCAGCGGGGTCGTCACGGGTGGGCCACGTCCGTGGCGAGGGCCTGCCACAGCGGCATGACGGTCCACCTGGGCGGTGCGGCGAGGGACGGCCGTACAGGGGCCGGGCGGTGCTGGTGCGCGGGCCGGCGGCTGCGGGCCCTCCGGGCGGGGGCGATGGTGGCGTGCGACATGGTGGACGCTCCTGCGGGCGGCGACGATCTCTGCGTGTCATTGCTTGAGTTAGGCAACCATATGGGAGTTACTTAAGTCAAGCAACTACTGGCCCTGGATCTTGCTTGAGTTAGGCAAGTATCTGTACTGTGGGGTAATGACACCCTCGCCCTCCACCGCAGCGGTCCCGACCGACGTGATCGCGATCGAACGGGCCCTCACCCGCATCACGTACCTGGCCGGACGCGCGCGCCAGCACGACCGGCTGATGACCGTCGCCGGCCTCCCCCTGGACCGGGCCGCCGTGGCGATCCTGCGCCACCTCGCCGCGGACGAACTCCTGCGCCCCGGCGTGCTGGCCATCCGCCTCTCCGTGGAGGCCTCCCATGTCACCCGTCAGCTCAGGCAGTTGGAGAAGTCCGGCTATGTCAGCCGCGTCCCCGACCCGGAGGACCGACGGGCCCAGCTGATCCGACTCACCGAGGCGGGCCGGACCGCCGTGGACCGCATCCGGGACGCGGGCCTGCGCGGCATCCAGGCGGCCCTGCTGGACTGGGCCCCCGACGATCTGCACCGGCTGGCGGCGCTCTTCGAGCGACTGGTGGACGACTTCGTGACGCATGCGGAGGCCCCGGTCGACGGCTCGCCGACCGTCTGAGGCGGCGCTCGGGTCGAGGCCCATAACGGGCGGCAGTACGCTCGAAGGGCAACGGGAACACGGGAACGCCCGGTTCGAGAGGCGGCCATCATGAGCCGACGAGTTGCCAAGGCCCTGGCGGCGGCCGCCGTACGGGCGGCTACGACACCCGTCCCGGGATCCTCGCCGTGACGCTCGACGTGGACGTGAACCCCGTGACGGAAACCGCGCCGCAGAACGACCCCGCCCCGTTCCTGACGGACGATCACCAGGCGGCGGTGCCATGAGTGAACCCGGTCTGACCATCGCGTTGGAGGGGGGCTTTCGGCACCGGCACGTCGTCGTCTCCGTCGACGGCGGTGTCGTCCTCGACGAGCCCGATGTCCGGACCCGGACCCAGATCGGACTGGCCACGTCCGTCGATGTCGCCCTGCCGGAGGGCGAGCACGCCATCGGCGTCGAGATGGACGGATCCCACCGCCTCGACATCACGATCGACACGGCCGTCACCCGGGCGGTACGTGTCAGCGTCGCCGCCGACGGGAGTCTGAACGCCGTAGCAGGTGCCGACCGTCCCCGCTACCTCTGACCTCGGGTTGCAGCCGGTACCCGCCCGGTTTTGACTGAGGGGGTGGCCGCGTCGGACGGGCTCCCCCGCCTGTTGTCCGCGGCCACAGCACCGCCGGAATCCCGGCGAAGCCGCCATCGACCGTCAGCCGCACGGGGTTTCACCACGTCCGGATGCGTCCGTGACGTCTTCAACCGTTCAACGGTCCAGGTTTTCCGCTCCATCGAGCCTGCCCGTGCATCCCCGGTGAACCCCGACCAGGAGGAAGCATGACCACCCAGGAATCCAGCCGTTCCGGTGACTTCGACCAACTCGTCACCGCCGTCGCGGACCAGCTGTCCCGCCGACTGTCCCACGAGGAACAGGCCGGGTACGCGCAGCAGCCGGCCAGGGAGGCCGAGCTGACGCCACCGAGCCGACGCAGCGGGGTCTACGTCCGCGACAACCGCCCCCTCCCCGGCCCGGGCGGCGGGCAGGGAGCCGAGGAGCTGGCCGCGGTCGGCGAGACCGGAGCGGTCGGGACCGCCCGGGGCGGCCCGGCGGTGATGCCGGGCCTCGCGCCTCTGGGCAACGGAGAGCCCACCGCCCAGCAGCTGACAGCCGGCGAGACCACCCGCCAGCCCGAGACCGTACCGGCCGCCGCCGCATCGGGCGACTTCGAGGAACTGCGCGTCGACGTGGACGGCCCCGCGCCCACCATGACGGTGTCCGGAACCGTCTTCCGGCTCCTCGGCGGCAGGCTCACCTGGATCGCGAAGGTCACCAAGCAGCCGAACGGCTCGTACACCGGACCGATCGGGTATCGCGACGGCAACCCGGTCCTGCGCCCCGGCACCGCGATCAGACTGCGGCTGACCGGCACACCGCCGCTGCAGCAGATGGGCGCCCAGGTGACCTTCGTACGGCCCGACGCCCCCGACGAGGTCGTGCGCTACACCCATTTCACCCCGCACTTCCGCAAGGTGGGGATCGAGTTCGACCGTGTCGCCGGCGCGGTGCAGACCGACACCTACCGACTGCACGACCATCCCGTACGGCCGCCCGACCTGCCGGACGTCACCCTGAGCATCGAGGACGCCTTCACCCGCCAGGGGATCGACGTCAGGCGCACCGGGGGCGGCGACGAGATCCCGCTCTCGGAGGCCGTCAACGGCATCTGGTCCGACATCGAGATGCACGACGCGATGCAGCGGCACTGGTCCGAGTGGAAGCCCGGTCCCGGCGGCGAGGGCGTCGCGCAGTGGCAGGTGTGGACCCTGTTCGCAGGGCAGCACGACATCGGCCACGACCTCGGCGGCATCATGTTCGACGACATCGGCTCGGCTCAGCGCCAGGGCTGCGCGATCTTCACCGACTCCTTCATCTCGGATCCGCCGCAGAACGGCGACCCGGCGCCGGAGGCGTTCGTGCGCCGGATGCGCTTCTGGACGGCCGTGCACGAGATCGGTCACACCTTCAACCTCGCGCACTCCTGGGAGAAGGCGCTCGTCCCCGGCGCATCGTGGGTCCCCCTGGCGGACGAGCCCGACGCGCTCAGCTACATGAACTACCCGTTCATCTTCCCCAACGGCGGCACACAGGGCTTCTTCCGCGACTTCCGGTACTTCTTCTCGGAGGAGGAACTGCGCTTCCTGCGGCACGCCCCCGAACGCTTCGTGGAACAGGGCAACATCCCCTGGTTCGACCACCACGGCTTCCAGCGGGCGCGGAGCGCCGCCGCCGGGGGACCGCTCCAGCTCGCGCTGCGCGTCAGCCGGCAGGCCGACGCGCAGGGTGTGTACCGCTTCGGCATGCTGGAACCGGTGTTCGCCGAACTCAAGCTGACCAATGTCTCGACCACCCCCATGATGGTGGACCGCGACACGCTGGAGGGGGACGAGGTCAGCATCCTCGTCCAGCGCCAGGGTTCGAGCGAGGCCCGCGTCGTCCGGCCGTATCTCAGCTACTGCAGGCGGCCCGTCCCGGTGCTGCTCCAGCCGGGTGAGTCGCTGTACGCACCCGTCGTCCTCTCCTCCGGCCTCGGCGGCTGGCAGATCGACGAGCCCGGCGAGTACCGGGTGTACGCGGCGCTGCGGACCCCGTCCGAGGGGACCGCGCACTCCGCCACCGCCGGCGGGACCGGACAGATCCTCGCCGATCCGCTGCCCGTGCGGGTGCTGCGCCCGGTGAGCCGCGAGCACGAACGCCTGGCGGACGACGTGTACACCGACACCGTCGGACGCGTCCTGGCGCTGGGCGGCAGCCGGGTGCTCGACTACGCCAACGACGTCCTGCGCCAGACGATCGAGCGCGTTCCCGAGGAGCCGGTGGCCAAGCACGCGGCCGCCTGTCTGGCCACGGCCACGGCCATCCCCGGCAAGGTCCTCACCCGCACAGCGGAGGGCGGCGCGCGCATCGAACCCAGGAGCACCGACGTCGACGGCGGCCTCGAAATGGCACAGCGGGCCTACGGCGACCTCGACGCGGCGGCCGACACGTTCGGCCACATCCGCCTGACGCGAAGGATCGAGGCCACCGCCGGCGCCCTCGCCGAACAGGACCGGCACGACCCCGCCACCAACCTGCTGGACAGGCTCACCCAGACCCTGCGGGGCCGTGGGGTCGGACCGCAGTACGTACAGAAGGTGGAGAAGCTGAAGCAGCGCCTCACCCAGGACCGGGGCGCCAGGTAGCACCCCACCCCTGAACCCCGCGGGCCCACGCCGGTACACCGGACGTGGGCCCGCGCCGAGTGGCACTCGGGGACGTGGTGTCACGCCGTCGCCAGGGCGGGGTGCGGCAGGGCCACCCGGGCCGGGGCGGTCTTGTCGGCGGCCGTCGTGAAGACCACCAGGCGCAGGAGCAGGAAGCGGCCGGTTCCGGCCAGGGCCGAGGCGGTCAGGTAGACGAGTTGTTCTGTCAGCAGGGTGGGGGTCGGCTGGAGGGCGTGGAGGGTGAGGACGGCCACGCTGGTCGCCGCGTAGGCGACCGCCGCGGAGCCCGCCGACTGCCAGTGGCGGCGCCAGCCCGCTCGGCCGCCGGTGCGGAAGGTGAAGCGGGCGTGGAGTTCGGTGCACAGGAGCGTCGAGGCGATGGTGATGACGGCGTTCGCCAGGGTCCAGGGCATCAGGGTGGCGAGTCCGGGGACCGCGAGGCCGCACAGGACTCCGGTGCCGCCGCCGAAGACGACGAAGCGGATGAAGGAGGCGAACACGGGGGGTCCTTCCGCAGCGGGTGGGGCTTTCCGGCACTTCCATTGCTTAACTCAGGCAACTATAAATCTATTGCTTGAGTTACGCAAGCAAGTTCCCCGAGGTCGGAAGGAGCCGGGGCATGAAGAAGCCGGCCGCGTCACCCCCTCGCGGCCGGCTGCCCCTCCGTCGTCAGGACGCGTTGGCGCTCGACGGGCCGAAGAACTCGATCTCGGCGATCGCCACCTGCTTGCTGGCGGAGGCCCCGTACGCCGACTCGATCGTGAAGCGGACCTTGGTGACCTCGCCCACCCGGAACTTGCGACGCTGGCCGCCCGCCTGCTGGTCGAGGACGAGGTCGCGGGTCGTGGTCGTGCCGTCCTTCAAGGTGATCGTCGCCTTGACGCGGTGCGGCAGGGCCGACTCGGTGAGCTGGTCGGCGCGGGTAGAGGTGCCCGAGGTGATGATCAGGTCGAGCAGGCGGGTCGGCTCGTTGAAGCGGGCCTCGATCCACTGGCCCTCGCCGCCCTGCGAGACCCCCGGACCCCACCAGGTGTTGTTGATCTTGTCGAAGGTCAGGTCCGGCTTGTGGCCGGGGTAGGAGCGGGACGCCGCGAAGGTGTCCGGGGAGACCGCCGCCCGCTTGGCGAAGTGATCCTTCGTGGCCTGGATGGCGGCCGGGGTCTTCATCCCGACGATGATCAGTCCGGTGAGGACGGCCGCCGCCACCACCCAGGTCAGGATGCGGTCGAAGGTGCGGCGGAGCCGGGGGCGGTCCCCGGCCCACGGGGTCTCGCCGCCCCGGCCGAACAGGCGCCGCCACCACGGCAGACGGACCGAGGAGCGGTCCTCCAGGGTCATCGGCATCGCACAGCGCGCGCAGTAGTGCCGGTCCGGGCGGTTCGGGGTGGCGCACCAGGGGCAGGCGACGCCGTGCTCCTCGCCCTGGACCGGGCCCGGCGCGCGTACCTGCGGGCGGTCCGCCACCGGGACGCCCGGCAGCACCGGGGCCACGGAGGGGGGTGCGGCGGGCGCGGGCGCCTCCGGTTCGGTGACGGGGACGAGGAGGGAACGGGCCCGGGCGGCCATCGTGTCGCCGAGGGCGGGGGTGGGGGTGGTGGGGGCCGTTCCGTCGTCCGCGGCGGCGGCGGCCGGTTCCGGGGTGGGCGTCGTGTCCGGGGGAAGTGCGGGGAGCGGGGTTTCCGTGGTGTCCTCGTCGTCGTCCGAAGTGTCGGTGTCGGTGTCGGTGTCGTCGTCGGCGGTGGGCGCGGGGGCCGGGTCCTCGTCGTCGTCCCGGGCGCGCGTCGAGATGTCCGGCGCCGCCGTCACCACCGGCGTGCCGGAAGACGAGCCGGAGGAGGCACGGGACGCGCCACCCGGTTCCGGTCCCGAACCGCCGGACGCGGGCGCGGAAGAGCCGGCACCGGCACCGGAGGACACCGGAGCCGCTGCCGTCGCGGCCCTCGCCGGGGCCCGGTCCGTCCAGCTCAGTACGGCTCCGCACCCGTCGCAGAAGGACTGGCCGGGTTCCGCCCGGGTGCCGCACTCGGCGCAGTTCTGGGTGGTCATCTCTCCGGGATCCTTTCGGCGACGGTCACCTTGACCGTGTACGGCATGTGGGCGGGGCGGGCGGCGGCCACGAGGGCGTCCAGGCGGTGCTGGTCCGCCGGACCGGGGTCGGGCAGGCGGAGCGTGACGTGCAGGTGGGGGCGGGCGTCGCCGGGGAACGGGCCGAGGGGGCGGGCGCTCCAGGCCGAGCCGCCGCTCTCCTCGATCTCCGGCTCCACACCGAAGGCGAGTCGGATCGCCTCGGACAGGCCTCGGCGGGTCCCGCGCACCCGGTGCAGGTACGCGGCCGCCGCGACCGCGGCCCGCAGCCTCGGCTCCGGTTCCGTGCCGTCGGTCTCCGCGCCGACCCAGCCCGACAGCCAGCGGGTGAAGTCGACCGGGGCGAGGGCCGGGTCGAAGTAGGCGGGCAGACAGTCCAGGACGTTGAGGATGGGCGCGATGACCTCGTCCAGGCCGGCGACGAAGCGCTGCGCCAGGTCGTCGTCGGCGAAGACGGCCGGCAGCATCGCGCCGATCGGGGAGGAGGAGCCGAGCCCGTCGACCGAGCCCCTCATCGGACACCCTCCTTCATACGGACGTTCACGCGCCGTCTCCGATCACGCGCACCCGGTGGTCGTAGGAGAACACCAGGGCCGGCGCGGACAGGTCGATGCGGTCGGTCGCCTCGCCGCGCTTGCCCGTCAGGGGGTCCGCGGGGTGCAGGATGACCTGGTCGACGAGCTCGACCCCGGGGACGCGTTGCAGTACGGCGAAGACCTCGCCGGACTGCACCGGGCGGCCGAACGGCCAGCCCTTGCCGTCCGCGCCGCCGGTCAGCGGGTCGAGGTGGCGGTAGAGGGCGTCGTGGGCCTGGCGGCGGACGCGGTCCGTGTCGACGCCCCGGAAGGCGTGCACCGTCGCCACGACCGTCACGCCCTGGTAGTACGGGGGGCCCACCGCCAGCCTCGTGCCGATCAGGCGGCGTTCGTCCAGGTGGCGCATGATGCGGTCCAACAGGGAGTCGCCGGGGACGAGTTGCTCGAAGCGGAGGCGGCCGCCGGGATCGGGGACGGCCTGGGGGACCACCAGGACCCGTACGGCGTACGAACCGTGCTCGTCGGGCTCGCCCTCCAGGCACGTGATACGGGCCGTCTCCGGAGCCGCGCGGCGGGCCAGCTCCTCGTAGTCGCGCAGGGTCACCGCCCTCTCCTGGGCGCGCAGGGTGATCGGCGCCCGGAGTTTCGCCTCCTCCACCGTCTCGCCGTCGACGCCGCCGCGCGCGGCCTCCCGGTTGACGACCTCCGAGACGTACGGCACCGAGGTGCGGAGCACCTGCACCGCGCCCCTGGCCACATTGCCCGCCCTGCCGCCGCCGGTGCGGTAGCGGCGGGCGCGGATGACCGCGCCCTTGGGGGCCACGGCGCCGTACTGGCGCAGACGGCCGTCGGGTTCGCGGACGGACGGGCCGAAGGCGATCTCACCGGTGGCCGCGTCGAGGGTGACATGGCGGTCGCGCGGGCCGGACGCGGCGAAGTGGGGGACCACCTGCCAGTCGAGCCAGCCCTCGTGCTCGGCGGTCTGCAGCAGCAACGGCGGGTCGTCTCCCACGACCGGCGCGTGGGCGAGGTGGAGGCGCTGGCCGGGCAGGCCCGTCGACTCGCCGAGGGCCTCGTCGTAGATCGTCTCGGCGTGGACGGCGGGGGCGGTGCCGCCGACCGTGAAGGCCTCGGCCGAGCGGAGGGTGGGGGAGAGGGTGTAGAACGGCTGGCCGGGGAGGGGTTCGGTGACGCGGCAGCGCAGCCAGCCGGCCTCCTGGCCGCCGGAGCGGGACAGCACGTGCCCGCCGGGGACGTGCAGGACGACCTCGCCGGGGCGGTTGAGGCCGCCGGTGCCGTCGCGGTCGACCTCGCAGGGCTGCCAGCCGTCCTCCGTCCACGCCTCCCAGACGAGCGGGGGCTGGCGGGGGTCGACGCCGACGCCGTCGACGCGGCTGTCGAGTTCGAGGGCGACCGCGCAGTGCGGGACGGCGGCGCTCAGGCCGAGGAGCATGCAGTCGCCCGGGCGCGGGGCCTCGGCGAAGCAGAGCACGTCCTTGCCCTCGGCGAGATCGGTGGTGACGTCGGTGACCGGCTCGCCCTGGTGCTGGACGACCAGATGTCCCAACGAGGAGGGGACCACGGCGAGTTCGCGTTCCGTCGCGAAGACGACCGCCTCCTCGCTCTCCGTGCGGACCGTCGCCACCTCGGTGCCGGTCGGCAGCAGGATCGTCTCCTCCTGGGGCGCGGACAGCCAGAAGGTCACGTCCGTGCGGGCCGCCGACGGCGGGAAGAGACGGATGCCGACCAGGTCCAGGAAGGCCAGGTGGTTCTTGTCCGGGACGCGGTTGAGGCGGTAGACGATCTGGTCGGCCATGTGGGCGACCGTCTCGACGAGCGTGACACCCGGGTCGGAGACGTTGTGGTCGGTCCACTCCGGAGCGCGCTGCTGGATGTAGCGCTTGGCGTCGTCGACGAACTGCTGGAAGCGGCGGTCGTCCAGGTTGGGGGAGGGCAGGGCCATCAGCGGTCGCTTTCAGGAGCCGGACCGGAGACCGGGCCGGAGGCCGGACCGGAGGAGTCCGGCTCGTCGTGGGACGGGATGACGTAGAAGGGGAAGACGAGACTGCGCGGATTGTTGGTCCCGCGGATCGAGTAGCGGACGTCGATCCAGAGCACGCCCTGCTCGGCGCCGGCCGTGACCTCGACGTCGTTGACCTCGATGCGTGGCTCCCAGCGGTCCAGGCTGGTGTACACCTCGTGCTGGATACGGCCGGCCGTCGCCTCGTTGACCGGGGCGAAGACCAGGTCGTGGATGGCGCAGCCGTACTCCGGGCGCATGGGACGCTCGCCCGGCGCGGTGGCGAGGATCAGCCGGATGGCCTCCTCGATCTCGCGCTCGCCGCTGACCAGGGCGATGCCTCCGGTGGGCCCGATGCGCAGGGGAAACGCCCAGCCGGACCCGACGAACTGTTCGGCCATCAGACGGCCACCCTCCTGAGGAAATGCCCGGCCATCACGGGATCGGGTACGGCTTGTTGTTGACCATCACCACGCCCTGCAGCAGGAGGGTGGCGGCCCGGATGCCGACATTGGCGGTGGCGTTGACCTGGATGGTGCCGCCCGCGTTGACGGTCGCGGCGCCGCCCGCCTTGAGGCTGAGCGCTCCGAGGGCGTCCACGTTCACCACGCTCGACAGCGACTTGACGTTGACCGGGCCAGTGCCACGGATGTCGAGCATGCCGCCGCTCTTGATGGTGAGCTTGCGGCCCGCGCTGAGCGTGAGTTCGGTGCCGGCCTCGACGGACACCGAACGGCTGCCCGTGATCTTGACGGTGCCCTTGCTGTCGACGGTGATCTCCGTCTTCGTACGGTCCAGGTTGATGACGAGCCTGTCGTCGCCGGAGGTGACGCGGACGCCCTGCTTGCGGCCGCCGGTCTTCTGGCTGAGCAGGTCGACGCGGTTGCCGTCGCGGTCGGAGAGGGTGTGCCGGGCCGCGCGGCGGCGGGCGCCGTCGTGCAGCGGCACGTCCTTCACCGGGGTCGGTTTGTCCCTGCCGTTGTAGAGGCCGCCGATGACGTACGGGTGGTCCAGGGCGCCCCGGTCGAAGGCGACCAGCACCTCGTCGCCCACGTCGAGCGGGAAGATGGACCCGCCGTCCTTGCCGCCCCACTGCATGACCCGGGTCCAGTCGCTGACGTAGACGTCGTCGAGCCAGGGGAACTGGAGCTTCACCCGCCCCTGCCTGAGCGGGTCCTGGATGTCGGTGACGAGGGCGTTGGTGGTGCCGGGCAGGCTGAGGCCGTTCTGCGCGCTGCCGCCCCCCGACGCGAGCCCGTAGAGGGACCGCCACTGCCTGCCGCTGACGGTCACCCAGGCCTCGTAGTGCTTTCCGTCGCCGAAGACGTGGCGTACGGAGGTGGCGGTGTACTTGCCCTCGAAGGGCGCGCCGACATCGGCGAGGGTGACGGGCAGGCCCGGGCGGAGCTTCGGCGTGCCGCGCGCGATGACCTCCAGCTCGGCGAAGGAGCCGGTGACGTCGTCGGCGAGGGCCTCGGCGGCGAACCTCACCTCCGACTGACGGTCGTACGGCGTCTGCGCGTCGACCAGTGTGGTGGGCTTGAACTTGGCGGAGGCCTCGCCGGGGGTGGTACCGATCTTGATGCCGGGGTTGGTGGTGGCGGGCGCGGTCGCGGTCAGCGTCTTCTTGGTGGTGACGTCCCAGCCGCGCGCCTCGACACGGGCGACCTGCTCGGCGGAGGTGACGGCGGCGCGCAGCCGGAGGATGTCGGTGCCGGCCTCGAGGACGTACGGGCTCTTCTCACCGGGGGTGGAGGTGGGCGGCGCCCCGGAGGCGGGGTCCGGCTTGACGAACTGGAACTTCCCCTTCGCGTCGACGGACATGACCATCTCGTTCTCGTCGGCGAGACGGGCGAGGAAGTCCCAGTCGGTGACGTTGGCCTGGCTGATGAACTCGTAGACGGTCTTGGTGGACTGGATCTTCCCGACGGGCACGCCCGCCCCCGCGGCCAGTTTGCGGGCGATGTCCGAGGCGCTCTGGTTGCGGTACGCGGCGATACGGCGCTGGCGCATCAGGCGGTGCCCCGCGTCGTAGCCCCGGATCACGGTGAAGGAGCCGGTGCCGTCGTAGTCGGCCTCCAGGCCGCAGACCTCGCCGGTGAGGAGGGGGTCGCCGGCGCCCTGGCCGTCGGCGATGGGCGTGAGGACGACAGGAGTGCCGAACTTGACGCCCAGCTTGCCGAGGACGAGGTGGTAGGGGTCGCGGAAGGTCAGCCGGAAGGAGGCCGGCACACCGAGCCCTTGATCCACCCAGCCCTCCACGAGCATGGGGGCGAAGTCGGGGGGCAGGGGCCTGCCGCCGAGGGTGACCTTGATGATGCTGGAGAAGGCGGTCGCCACCATCAGTAGCGCACCTCCCCGGCGGCCGGGAGGATGAGTTCGATCCCGGTGGGCAGCCGGGTGGGGTCGTCGATGCCGTTGGCCTCGGCGATGGCCCGCCAGGCGGTCGAGTCGCCGTACTCGCGCCAGGCGAGGGACTGCAGCGAGTCGCCCGCCACGACCCGGTGCACACGCTGGGCGGTGAGGGCGCCGGAGGTGGGGTTCTGGCCCTTGGTCTTGCTGGGGATCTCGTGCAGCCGGACCTGACAGGTGGCGCGGATGGGCACACCGGTCGTGCCGAACAGCGAGTACGTCACGTCGACACTGCTGACGTAGGCGGTGAAGTGCACGGTGGAGAAGGAGCCCCACTGGAAGACCACCCAGGGGGGCGAGGGCTGGTTCGCCGCGATGCTGCCGGTGGTGACCTCGCAGCAGTCGAAGAGCGACTCCACCTTCTGCATGACGGTGTTGCTGTCCGGCTCGTCGGAGGAGTCCAGGAAGATCTCCACGCTCATCTCGCGGGGCTCCGGACCCATGAACTCCGGCTTGGATCCGTCGCGGACGGCGGCGGTGGGGGTCACCTTCCACAGGGCCCGGCGGGCGACCTGAAGCTGCGCCGGGTTGAACTCGAACGCGAAGGATTTCCGCAGCCCGCCCGGTGTGGTGCTGGTGCCGACCGGCGGTTCGTGGATCGAGAGCGTCGCGCGGACCAGGCTCTTGCCGGCGCCGCTCCTGCTGCCCTTGGCCATGACGTTGTGTCCTCTCCCCGGCCTAGTCGGTGAATCCGTGGTGGGTGATCTCCAGGACCTCCGTGGCGACGCCCGGGTTCGCGGGGTCGAGGGAGGGGCCCTGCCAGCTGACCGGCAGGACGTCGATCAGGCCCCAGCGGGCGACCTCCGAGCCGTCGGCCCGCAGCGCCGCGATCTGCGCGGTGGGGCGGGTCACGCCGGTCGTGATCGAGGAGATCCACTTGGCGACCTTGGCGGTGTCCGGGGTGAGCGGGCGGGTCAGCCTGATGTTGGAGAACGTGACGCGGGAGGGGAGCGCCCAGACGAAGCCGTTGTTGCCGCCCTCCTGGCGGTGCTCGATCTCCACCTGGGAGGACAGTCCCTCGCACCCGTTGAAGTAACCGAGGCTCTCGCCGTCGATGGTCAGGGTGAAGAAGATGGTGGAGCCCGGGTCGAGATCGCGGGACATCGAGGGGTCTGGCCTTTCTGGGGGCGCCTGTTCGGGGCGTCAGTGACGGGGGTCGCGGAGTCTGCCGATCCGTTCGCGGTCCAGGCGGAGTTCGGTGCGCAGGAGGCGGGTGATGCGGCCGGTCAGGCGGTGGGTCAGTTCGTCCAGTTGGAAGTCGGTGAGGGCGCGGGGGTCGAAGCCGGGGGGCGGTGGGGTCTCCGGGGTGTCGGAGGTGTCGGGGGTGGAGGTGGGGCGGGCGTGGGCGGTGGGGGGCGGCTTGGGTGGGGTCCGGGACGCGGCCGGGAGTGGCGGGGCCTGGCGTCGTTGGACGACGGGGGTCGCTGCGGGTGCCGGCGGCGTGGGGGGTGGTGCCGGGTGTGGCAAGGGTGATGGTGCGGTGGGGGGTTGGGGCGTGGCGAGGGGCGGGGTGCTGAGGGTGGTGGGGCGGGGCTTGACCACGGGGACGGGGTCCGTGCCGGGCGCGGTGCGGCGCAGGGGTACCGGGGTGGTGACCGCGCGGCGCTGGACGGGGGTGGCGGGGGTGGCCGGCCGTGGGGTCGGCAGCGGTGGCACGGGGAGCGGGACGGCTCGCTGAACGACCGCCGGAGCGGGGGCGGTTGGCGTGGACGGCGGTGCGGGGGCGGGGTCGGCGGGGGCGGTGCTTCGGGCGACGTTGAGCAGGGGCGCTTCTGTGGGAAGGGCGGGGAGAGGGGCGCCCAGGAGGGGGCGGGCGGCGGGCGTGGCGGGTTGCGGCGCGCGCTGGACGAGGGGGGCGTGCGGGGTGGTGGTCGTCGGCTTGAGGGGGGCGCCCAGGCCTGTACGACGCCGGGGGGATGCCGGGGTGTCCGCGGGGGCGTCGGTGCGCCGAGGTGAGGACGGCGGGACCGGGGCGGGAGTGGTTGAGGGGGCCGTACTCGCTGCGGGTGCGCGCCGGACGCCGGGCACCGCCGGCGCGGTGGAGGTGTCGGCTGCCGGGGGGACGGGCACGGTGGCGTCGGGGACGGCTCGCTGGATCACGGGCGCGGGCGCGGACGGGGCCGGTGTGGTGGGGGTCTGCCGTTGCGGGGGTGCCTGCCCGGCCGGGCGTGTGGGCGCGGAGGCGGGGCCGCTCGGCATGGTGTCCTGCTGGGGTCCGCGTACGGCTCGCTGGACGGTGTGGCCGGTGGACGCCGCGCTCGTGGGCGCGGGCGTGCCGCCGGGTGTGCCGGTGGTGTTCGCCGTGGCGGTCCTGGCGGGGGTGGAGGGTGCCGTGGCGCGCTGCACCGGGGTCGGGGAAGCGGCTGTGGTCGCGTCCTGTGTACGGGCGTCCTGGTGCCGGGGCGCGGCGGGTGCCGGGGGTGTGGGCTCAGGGGTGGCGTCGGCCTGGGCGGAGGCGTTCTGCCGGCGTGCGGTGGCCCGCTGCACGGGAGGCGTGGGCGCGGGGGTGTTCCGCTGCGGTGGGACGGCTCGCTGGGCGGGGTGTGCGGGACCGACTGCTGTGGACGTGGTGTCGGGCCTGCCCTGGTGCGAGGGCAGGGCTCGCTGGACCGGGTGCGTGGGGGCGGCCGCCCGCGACGTGGCCGTGGACGTGCGGGTGTCCCGGCCCGGGTGTTGGGCCTCGGGCGTCGCGGCCGTGGGCGCGGATGCGTGACCCGGCGTACGCGAAACCGTCCGCTGGACCGGGAGTTCGGGGGAGGGCGGGGCAGACGGCGGGGGCGCGGCGGGGTCGGACACCGACCGTTGGACGGGGTGCCCGCCGGAAGGGGCGGGCACCCCGCCGGCCGCTCCCGGCGGGGGAACCGGGGCGGCCACCGCCACCGGGCCTGGACCCGGCGCGGGTTCCTTGCCGGACGCCGGCCGGTCGCCGTCGGTGTCCGTGCCCCGGGGCGCGGCCGGAGCCGGGGCGGACGGGAGACGGGCGGGCAGCGTACGCCGCTGCACAGGGGCCGGGGCCGATCTGGTCAGGGGAATGGCGGGCGACATCGGACGCGGCGCCGCAGGGGACACGCGGATGCCCCGCGCCGGGGTGGCCGACGGCCGGGACACGGGGTCCGCCGGGCGCCGTTGCGCGACCGCGAGCGGGGTGGGTGACCCGGCCGGGCGCGACGGTGCGGCTCCCGGCCGGGACGGATGTGCGGCTGAGACCGACGGCACGGCTCCCGGCGCGGTCGGGAGCGAGGCCGACGGTGACGCCGGTGGCCGGCTCGGGTGCGACGGCGTGGACACCGGCGACGACGGCGACATGCCCGGACGTGGGGACACGGCCCCGGGCCGGGCCGGAGTGGACACCGGCGGGGTCGGAGTGGATCCCGGCAGGGCCGATACGGCTCGTTGCAGGGTCGGCGCGGCGCCTGGGAGCGTCGGGGCAGCACCCGGAAGGGAAGGCGCGGCGCCGGGCGAGGAGGGTGTGGCTCCCGGCGGGGCGGGTGTGGCTCCAGGCAGGGAGGGTGTGGCTCCCGGCAGGGACGGTCCCGCGCCCGGTACGGCGGGTGCGGCGCCGGGCGGGCTGGTCGCCAGGCCCGGCAGCGCGGAGGTGGCTCGTTGCAGGGTTGGTGTGGCCCCCGCAGGACTCGGCGCGGTCCCCGGCCGGGGCGGCGCGGTTCCCGGTCGGGTCGGAGTGGCGCTCGGCAGGGAAGGCGCGGCGCCCGGCACGGCGGGTGCGGCGGCCTGCGGGCTGGTTGGCAGGCCCGGCAGGGAGGGTGTGGCGCCGGGCAGGGACGCTGGGGCACCCGGTACGGCGGATGTGGCGCCCTGTCCGCCGGTTGCGAGGCCGGGCAGCGCGGAGGTGGCTCGTTGCAGGGTTGGTGTGGCTCCCGCAGGAGTCGACGTGGTCCCGGGCCGGGTCGGCGCGGTTCCCGGTCGGGTCGGAGTGGCGCTCGGCAGGGAAGGCGCGGCGCCGGGCGGGCTGGTCGTCAGGCCGGGCAGGGCGGAGGTGGCTCGTTGCAGGGTTGGTGTGGCTCCCGCAGGAGTCGACGTGGTCCCGGGCCGGGTCGGCGCGGTTCCCGGTCGGGTCGGAGTGGCG
>NZ_JBITLN010000003.1:0-484398 GCF_044465285.1 Streptomyces sp. NPDC049687 | reverse complement strand
CGCTCGGCAGGGAAGGCATGGCGCCGGGCACGCCGGTTGCGAGGCCCGGCAGAGAAGGTGCGGCTCCCGGCCGGGCGGATGCGGCGCCGGGCACGCCGGTTGCGAGGCCTGGCAGGGCGGACGGGAGGCCCGGCAGTGCGGACGTGGCTCGTTGCAGGGTCGGTGGTGCTCCCGCGGGGGTCGGCGCGGTCCCCGGTCGGGCCGGAACGGTGCCAAACCGGGAGGGCGCGGTTCCCCGAAGAGCCGGCGCACCCCCCGGCAGCCCAGGTGCCGCCCCCGGCTGGCCCGGCGCGACGCCCGTTCGGGTCGGCGTAGCCCCCGGCAAGCTCGATGACTGCACCGCTCGGAGCGGTGCGGTCCGCAGCGGGATCACGGGAGGCGCCGCCGGGACCGGGCCCGCCGGTGCCGGCGGCGGGGAGGCGGCGGAGGGCGAGGTCTGCGCGGGGTCCGCCGACAGGTTGCCCAGCAGGCCGCCCGCGGTTCCGTCCAGGACCATGGGTGAGCGTGTGCTGGTGAAGGTGGGGTTCTGCCAGGTGGCCAGCCGGCCGCCGAAGCCGGAGTCGGCGACACCCGCCGCCGGCGCCCCGGCCGCCACCGCCCGCTGGAGGGGCGGCAGCCCGGTCCACGCGGCCGCCACCCGGCCACCCGCACTCACCCCGCCGACGCCGGCCGACGCCCCGTCACCCGGCGTACCGGCAGCCGACGTACCGGCGACCGACGCACCCGCACTCGCGCCGCTCGACGCCTCCGCCCCGGAGGCCCCCGACGCCCGGCCCTCCGAAGGAGTCGTCCCCCGTCGTGCGCCGGTCCGGAATCGATCCAGAAATCCCACGCCTCAGCCTTCCGTCCCGCCCCGGGTCACCAGCGAGCCGATGTGGTCGGTCCAGCGGCGGCGGTCGTGGTGTTCGAGGTCCAGGATGTCGTCCAGGGACCAGTGGAAGTGGTAGGCGACGTACGCGATCTCCTCGTGCAGTCGGTCGGTCGCGTACGTCACGATTCCCCCAGGCGGCTCCCGCCCAGTTCCACCTCGAAGGGCTCCGCGCAGTGCGGGCACTCCACCGAGGCGCGGGTGTGTCCCTCGGCGTTGATCTGGCGGTAGAAGTCCTGCAGGAACGCCAGGTCGGAGGCGAACATGTTCTCCACCACCCCGTCGTGGACGAGGGGGAGGGTGCCGAGGCGGGTGATGACCCGGCCCAGGAGGACCACCGACAGGTACGCCGGGTTCTCCTGGACGCGGATGTCCCGGAGCGGGACCAGTTCGTCCCGCGCCGTCGACAGGCGCATCACGCCGTCGCGGTGGACCGTGCCCGCCTCGTCGACATAGCCGCGCGGCAGCTCGAAGGGGAACTCCGTCTGCAGGCGCTGCTGCACAGGCGCCGGCGCGGGCGCGGGCGCCGCCGACGGGAGCGGAGCGGCCTCCTGAGGCTGCTCCGCGTCCGCCACCGGCCCCCGCACAGCCGTACGCCGCATTACTCGATGACCAGTTCTTCGAACGTGATCGTCACGGTCTCGGTCAGCGCCGACGCCTCGCCCGCCTTCACCGTGCTGGTGTCGATCTTGCTGCACCAGGCGTTGCGCATGTTGTACCGCTTGACCGGATTGTTCTGGTAGTCCATCACCATGATCGTGGCGTTCTTGCGGGCGGTGCCCATGACGCCGTTGATCGACTCGCTGATCCACTGGTTGAACGCGGCGGACTGGGTCATACCGCGCACGACCGTGCAGGTGCCCGCCTTCTTCACGCCCGGCAGCTTCTTGGTGACCGGCTTGCCCTGCGCGGAGACCTGCTGGTACTCGATGACGTCCTGTTCGAGGCTGAGGCCGCTGACCTCGGCGAGGTATTCGACCATCACGCCGTCGATCTGCAGGCCGAAATTGTGCGAAGTAAGGGCGTCACCCGGCTGGAGACTCATCTTCGTTTCCTTCTAGGGGAGTTGACTGGGGTCTACGGAAGGGGAGGTGCCGCCTACTCCTCCAGCTCCCCGCTCCCGCTCGAGAACTGGGCCAGCCGGAAGATCACGAACTCGGCCGGCTTGACCGGCGCGATGCCGATCTCGCACACCACGCGGCCGACGTCGACCGACTCCTGCGGGTTGGTCTCCTCGTCACACTTGACGTAGAACGCCTCCTCGGGCCGGGCGCCGAAGAGCGCGCCCGCGCGCCACTCGTTGACGAGGAACGCGGAGACGTTGCGCCGGATGCGGGCCCACAGGGCGTGGTCGTTCGGCTCGAAGACCACCCACTGGGTGCCGATCAGGATCGACTCCTCCAGGTAGTTGAAGTACCGGCGGACGTTGAGGTAGCGCCACGCCGGGTCCGACGCCAGCGTCCGCGCGCCCCACACGCGAATCCCCCGGCCGGGGAACGCGCGGATGCAGTTCACGCCGATCGGGTTCAGAAGGTCCTGCTCGCCCCGGGTGATCTGGATCTCCAGGTCCACCGCACCGCGTACGACCTCGTTCGCCGGGGCCTTGTGGACGCCGCGCTCGGAGTCGTTGCGGGCCCAGACGCCGGCCACGTGGCCGCTCGGCGGGACCAGACGGGCCTGGCCGGTGGCCGGGTCGAAGGACTTGATCCAGGGGTAGTACAGGGCGGCGTACTTGGAGTCGTAGCCGGCCGTCTCCTGCCGCCAGACGCGGATCTGGCGGGCGTTCAGGCCGGGCGGCGGGTCGATGATCGCCACCCGGTCGCCCATCAGCTCGCAGTGCGCGATCAGGCCGAGCTGGACGGCCTTGACCTGCTCCAGGTCGATCGCGCCACGCTGGTAGGCGGCCATCAGGTCGGGGACCGCGACCATGGACACCTCGTCGACGGCCTCCAGGCCACCGAAGCCGGTGCGGTCGGCGCTGTCGCCCAGGTACTGGGCCGGGCCGACCGAGCCCGCCTCGTCCGACGACGGCACGGCGGGGGCGGCGGACGAGGCCGAGGGCAGCGCGACCGTCTGGTTCTCGGGGCGGGCCAGCTGTGCGGCCGGGGCGGCCTCGGCGACGGTGATGAGCTTGGAGCGCTCCTTCACCTGGGTGACGACGTAGGAGCGGTTGCCCTTCTTCGCCGACACGTCGAACGTCTCGACCGGCTGGTCGCCGTCCTTGACGATCAGCTTGAACCGCTCGGCGGGGCCCTCGCCCTCCGCGTCCGCGACCTCCACGCTCAGGTTGCCCGGCGCCACGGCCGTCACGGTGAACGTGCCGAGCTGCTTGGGCTCACCGGCGGTCAGCGCGGCGGGGGCCGACCCCGAACCTGTCACCGCCGACGGCGACTTGGTGTCCGCGGAGGCGCCCGCCGGGGAACCGCCGACGCGGACGACGTACGCCGCCGAACCGCCGTTGTTGAAGAAGCCGTAGACGGAGTGGGCGAGGTAGTACCCGTCGGTGAAGTCACCGAACGCCGCCACGTACTGGGT
The DNA here is from genome assembly GCF_044465285.1 of Streptomyces sp. NPDC049687. Lineage (NCBI taxonomy): Bacteria > Bacillati > Actinomycetota > Actinomycetes > Kitasatosporales > Streptomycetaceae > Streptomyces > Streptomyces sp. NPDC049687. The sequence continues at coordinate 480,995 of NZ_JBITLN010000003.1, read as the reverse complement.
CCAGTTGGTCACCAGGGTCGGCTCGTTGAGCGGGCCGGTCGGGGCGAGCCCGACGAAGGCCGCCACCGAGGTGCCCACCCCCTCGATCGGGCGTGAGCCGCTGGCCACCTCCTCGACGTATACGCCGGGCGACAGGTAGGACGGCATGCTGTGCTCTCCTCGGGGTACGCGTCAGGACGTTCTCACCGTCACGCGCGAAGCGCGTCGCCCGAAACGGCCTTCCGTGCATGTCCCGGGGCACGATCGTTGCCCGCGAGGGCACTCGGGGGCCGGTGGGCCCCTCGTCCACGCCGTGCGGACGGGGTGCCCGGCGGGCCCCCGCGGACACGGCCGGGCGCACTTCCGGCCGGGAGGGCAGCCGGTGCGGTCCCGGCGGGCACCCGCTCTGCCCCGTGGCCTCTGACCTCGACCGCCGCCGCCACCGTAACGTCGGTGCGTGAGCCTGTGGACCTCCCTCGAACCTGCCTCCGTCACCGTCGACCCCGGCAGCCGGGCGACCGTCCGGCTGCGGGTGCGCAACACCGGTGACGTCGTCGACGAGTACCGTTTCGAGCCCGTCGGATCCGTCGCGCCCTGGACGACGGTGGAGCCGCAGACGCTGCGGCTCTACCCGGGCACGACGGGCACGGTGGAGCTGACCTTCGCCCCGCCCCGCACCCCGGACGCGACGGCCGGTCCGAACGCGTACGCGGTGCGGATCACGCCGACCGAGCACCCCGACGCGGTGACCGTGCCGGAGGGGAACCTGACGATCACCCCGTTCACGGAGGTGCGCGCCGAGCTGGTGCCGCCGACCGTGAAGGGCCGCTTCCGGGGGCGTCCCCGGCTCGCGATCGACAACCTCGGCAACAGCAAGGTCACCGCCTCGCTCAGCGGCAGCGACAACGGCGACCGGCTGTCGTACGAACTCCAGCCGGCCAACGTGCAGATCGAGCCCGGTCGGGCGGTGTTCGTGGACACCACACTGCGGCCGCGCAACATCATCTGGTTCGGGTCGAAGGAGGAGCAGCCGTACAGCCTGGCCTTGCGCCGGTCGGGGGCGCAACCGCTCGAGGTGGACGGCACGTTCGTGCAGCGCGGGTTCCTGCCGAGGTGGCTGGCGACCGCGCTGAGCATCACGGTGGCCCTCGCGATCGCGTTCGTGATGATCTGGCTCTCCTACAAGCCGCAGGTGCGTTCGCTCGCGACGGAGAAGCTCGCGGAGGCCGGCGCCACCGCGCTGCCCAGCCCCTCGACGCCCATCGAGAGCGCGCCGGCCGCGCCCGAGACCAGTGCGCCCGCCGCCCCGGACGTCTCCGAGACCACCGGCGGGGCCACGGCCGGCAGCGACAGTGGCGGCAGCGGCAGTGGCAGCGGGAGCGGCGGGAGTTCCTCGGACAAGGCCACGAAGCCGAAGAAGCAGACCGCCGCCGACGCGGTGCAGGCGCTGGCCGCGCGCAGCGACGGCCGGCACATCTGCTACCGCGCCTATGTCGCCGACCGCGGCTGGCAGGACCCGGTGTGCGACGGCGCGATCGCGGGCACGACCGGCAAGGCGCTGCCCATCAAGGAGCTGAACATCGCCACGGTGGGGACCAAGGGCGTCATCGGCAACGGCGCCCACGTGAACGAGGGCTGGCTCACCGGGAGCAAGTGGTCGAAGGCGGCCGACGGCGTCGACATGTACCTCGGCAGCCTCAAGGAGGCGGTCTCGCCGCTTCAGGGCTTCACCATCGGGTTGGGGGACGGTACTTCCGTGTGCCAGAACGCGCACATCAAGGACAAGGGCTGGCTCGGTGTGGGCTGCTCTGACCCCAAGGCGAAGGACAAGTGGGTCTACGGCGGCAGCCCCATGGAGTTGAAGCTCCGACTGGAGGCGGTGCGCTTCACCCTGTGAGGCAGCCACTTCCCTACCCACCGTTGAAAGGGCCCGTGAGGTGACTCTCTGGACTTCCTTGGAACCGGCGGCCGCGACCGTCGACCCCGGCGGCACCACCACGGTCCGGCTGCGGGTGCGCAACACCGGTGACGTCGTCGACGAGTACCGTTTCGAGCCCGTCGGATCCGTCGCGCCCTGGACGACGGTGGAGCCGCAGACGCTGCGGCTCTACCCGGGCACGACGGGCACGGTGGAGCTGACCTTCGCCCCGCCCCGCACCCCGGACGCGACGGCCGGTCCGAACCCGTACGCGGTGCGGATCACGCCGACCGAGCACCCCGACGCGGTGACCGTGCCGGAGGGGAACCTGACGATCACCCCGTTCACGGAGGTGCGCGCCGAACTGGTGCCGCCGACCGTGAAGGGCCGCTTCCGGGGGCGTCCCCGGCTCGCGATCGACAACCTCGGCAACAGCAGGGTCACCGCGTCCGTCGCGGGGGCGGACGTCGGTGACAACCTGTCGTACGAGTTCCGGCCGGGCAATGTGCAGATCGAGCCGGGCCGGGCGGCGTTCGTGGACACCACGCTGCGGCCCCGCCAGATCATCTGGTTCGGGTCGAAGGAGCAGCGGCCGTACGCGTTGACCGTGCAGCGGTCGGGGACGGTGCCGTTGTCGGTGGACGGCACGTTCGTGCAGCGCGGGTTCCTGCCGAGGTGGCTGGCGACCGCGCTGAGCATCACGGTGGCCCTAGCGATCGCGTTCGTGATGATCTGGCTGTCCTACAAGCCGACGGTGACCAGCGCGGCCAAGGAGAGACTCGTGGAGGCCGGCAGCACCGCGCTGCCCAGTCCCTCCGCGCCGGCGCCGTCCGCGCCGAAGACCGACTCCTCCGCCGAGGCGCTGCCCGACCGGCCGGTCTCCTCCGCCCCGGCGCCGAAGGACGACACCAGCGGCTCGGGATCGGGCTCGGGCTCGGGGTCCGGGTCCGGGTCGGGCTCGGGCGGCTCCAAGGGGTCGAGCGGCAGCGGCAGTTCCGGCGATCAGGACACCACGACCAAGGTCGTCGGGCAGTTGATCATCGGCCAGGCCTCCAACCGGTGCATCGACGTCCCCGACGCCCAGAACGGCAAGGGCAAGGACGGCACCCCGCTGCAGATCTGGGACTGCGCCGGTTCCGCCAACCAGAAGTGGGACTTCCGCGGCGACGGCACCGTACGGTCCGTCGGCATGTGCATGGACGTGGCCTGGGGCTCCCGCGACGACGGCGCGGTCATCCAGCTGGCGCGGTGCAGCGGCAACCCGGCCCAGCAGTTCGTGCTGAGCCAGTACGGCGACCTGGTCAACCCACAGGCCGACAAGTGCGTCGACGTCAAGGACAACGGCACCGGCAACGGCGCGAAGCTCCAGCTGTGGACGTGCTCGGGGACGCCCAACCAGAAGTGGCGGGTGGAGTAGGGCCCGTCGGCCCGGCTACCAGTTGGCCTCGCCGGGCACCAGGCGGCCCGCCTTGCGGTACTCGCGGCGGGCCCCCTCCAGCAGGTCGCCGTCGCCCACCGGCTCGCCCCGTCCGGCGGCCAGGTAGGCGGCGGTGACCACCGCGCTGCGGATCGAGCCGCCCGCCAGCTCGAACTCCCGGGCCAGGGGGCCTGGGTCGACGCCCTCGGCACAGGGCACGTGCGACAGCCCGTGCCGCCACAGGGCGAGGCGCTGCTCCTGGTCCGGGAACGGGAAGTCGATCACCAGGTCGAGCCGGCGGGTGAACGCCTCGTCGATGTTGGCGCGCAGGTTGGTGGTGAGCAGCGCGATGCCGTCGAAGGACTCCAGGCGCTGCAGCAGGTAGGCGCTCTCCATGTTGGCGTACCGGTCGTGCGAGTCCTTCACCTCCGAGCGCCTGCCGAAGACCGCGTCGGCCTCGTCGAAGAGGAGGACGGCGTCGGTGCGGTCGGCCTCGGTGAAGATGCGTTCGAGGTTCTTCTCGGTCTCGCCGACGTACTTGTCGACGATGGAGGAGAGCTGGACGACGTACAGGTCGAGGCCGAGTTCCGCGGCGACGACCTCGGCGGACAGGGTCTTGCCGGTGCCCGACTCCCCCGCGAACAGCCCGAGCACCCCTCTCCCCCTTCCGCCGCCCGCGCTGAGCCGCCAGTCGCCGAGGACGCGGTCGCGGTGGCGGGCGCGCAGGGCGAGTTCGTGGAGCTGGGTGAGGGGCCGCTCCGGCAGGACGAGGTCCTCCCAGCCGACGTCGGGGCGGATCCGGCGGGCGTGCCGCTCCAGGCCGGAGGCGGACTGCTGGCGGGCGGCGAGGCGGACGTGGTCGGCGGTGAGCGGGCCGCCCTCGAAGGCGGCGAGGGCGCGGGCGGCGTGCGCGGCCCGGGCGACCCGGTCGCCGCCGAGGCGGTAGGGGGCGACGGTGGCGGCGAGGTCGAAGCCGGTCTCGGCGCCGAGGGCGGTCGCCCAGACACCGGTTCCGCCCGCCCGGCGGCGGGGGGCGTCCAGGACCAGGGGGTCGTGCGGGGACCAGTGGGGATCGTAGGGGCGGGGGTCGGCGAGGAGGACGGTCACGTCCGGCACGGCGGTCAACGCGGCGACGAGCGCGGCCGGTTGCTCGGGAAGCCCGGACACGACGACCGCCCGGCCGGTCAGCCGGGCCTCGCGCAGGAGACCGGGGAGGTGGTCGGCGGGGCCGGTGAAGCGGAGCGCTTCGACACCGGCCGTGTGCAGCGCGGCGGCCACGGCGGCGAGCCCGTCGCCCTCACGGTGCTCGCGCAGGTACACGGCGAGGGGGCCGTGCGCGACCCGCTCGGCCAGCCGGTGGGCGAAGTCGTCGGCGGGCAGCGGGGGCGGCAGCGGGTGCAGGTGGCCGTGCAGGGCCGCGTCCGGGGTGTCGTCGCCCAGGAGGTGGGCGAGCAGCCGGTCGGGGACGCGCAACGTCCGTGACAGGAAGGGGCGTTCGGGTTCCTCGACCTCCAGCAGGCCGAGCGCGCACAGCGGGGCCGACGCGTGGAAGCGGGCGCGGGCCGGCGCGAGGTGCGCGGACGCCCCGCACAGGTCCAGGGTGAGACCGACCGTCGCCCGGCGCCTGCTGACGTCGTCGTTGAGGTAGCCGTAGAGCGGCTCGAAGGCGCGGTCCAGATCGGGGGCGAGAGCGATGAGGAGGACGGCGACGTCGAGGTCGGTGAGGGAGAGACGGACGGCGAGCGCGGTGAGGCGGTCGGCGGGTGCTTGCGTGAGGCCGTCCGCGGGGACGCCGACCGGGCGGAGCGGCTCCCGGGACAGCAGGTGCCGTACCGCCTCCTCGGAGAGGTACAGCCCGCGCAACGGGTCGGCGGCCGTGGGGTCGCCGGCGGCACGGTCCTCGACGAGGGCGGTGATCCGTTCGCGGAGGACGGCGAGGCGGGCGAGCAGCGCGCTCGTTCCGCCGACGGGGGCCGGATCGTCGGCGCCGGCCTCCGCGGTGTGACCCTCTTCCGCCGTCACGGCGGTCACGGGGTGGCCTCGCGGGCCGCTCGCGCCGCCGCCACCTGGTGGGAGCGGTGGGCGCGTTCGCCGTCCTGCGGCGGGTCGCCGTCGATCCCGGCGACGCGGACGACCGCGCCCTCGGTGACCGGCGGTCCGGCGTCGTACTCGGGGTAGGCCGGGAAGGGCGCCGTCACCACCAGGTCCAGGGAGGGCTTGAGTTCGCCTCCCAGGGCGGACCAGATCTCGGCGAGGGAGCGGGACTCGGTCTGCACACCGGCCACGCTCACCGGCACGGCCAGCCCCAATGCGCCCAGCGCGCCGGGGAGTTCCTCGGCGGCGAGCATCTCGCGCGGGATCAGGTTCGCCAGCACCGCCGACAGCAGCCGGTGCTCGTCCTGCGGGGTCTTCGTCCAGGCGGTGACGAGGTACGACAGCCGGAACCAGCGCGGCGGCTGCCGCCGCTTCACCACGACGTCCCGCTCGTCGCGCACCGGGACCTGGCCGCGCTGGCGGCGGGCCACGTCCTCCCTGATGTCGTACAAGTAGGCGTTGACGACGGGTGAGTTGCGCCGGGCCGCCCAGTCGCGGGTCGGTGCCTCGAAGGAGACGTCGATGCCGGAGCCGGTCAGCGCGCCCCCGCCGAGCAGGCCTTTGAGGACCTCGTCGACCTCGTGGATCACCGTCGCGCTCCTCAATCGCCCTACCGCCGAACCCCTTTCACCGATGGTGCCTCCGGCGGTGCGGGTTCCGCAGGCGCCGGAGGGTCGGTGGCCGGGCACGGCACGCTGCCCGCGTGTCCTCCTTCGAGTGCACGTTCGGTCAGATGTAGCCTTCCCGGAGGGCATATGCCACCGCGTGTGCCCGGTTCCGCAGATGCAGGCGCGTCGTGAGTCCGTGCATCACGTTCTTGACGGTTCGTTCGGAGTAGGACAGCTTGCTGGCGATCTCTCCGGTGTCGAGGCCCTCGGCGACCAGCCGCAGGACGTCCACCTCCCGTGGCGCGAGCCCCAACGAGGGCGCGCCCGGGCGCCCTGCCGCGCCCCGGTGCAGTGTGCCGACCTGGCTGATCAGCCGGCCGAGCAGATCGGAGGGCAGGTCGCCGTCGCCGCGCGCGGCCGCCAGGACCGCCTGCACCAGCCGGTGCGCGGTGGCCTCGCGGCGCCAGACGATCGCGCCGACCCCGCACTCGATGACGTCGAGCAGCTCGGTCTCGCGGATCGCACCCACCACGAGCACCGCGCGGGTGCCCTCGGTGCGCACGATCCTGCGCAGCCGGGCCAGCGCCGTCTCGTCGAGGGTGTCCTCGACGAGCAGCGCGACCGTGCCCGGGGCGGGCGAGGGCTCCTCGCGGACCTCGATCTCGGGGCGCCCCCGCAGCTGGCCGGCGGCCCCCTCGCGGGAGATCGGGTCGGGGGCGAGAACGGCGACGGGTATGCGGCGCCTGGGGTTCGGCGCGCCGGTGTCCGGCGTCCGGGCGTCGGATGTCCGGGCGTCTGCTGTCCGGGGTGAGCTGAGCAACCGTATCCCCCATGTTCACGGTCCCGTCGGCCCGAGGGGATCGGCGACGGGTGGGTCTGCTCCAGACTTGTGTGCCCTTTGTGACGGGGACAATCGTGGAGCACCACGAGGCGGACCACGAGAGCAACGCCCAGACAACCACGGGGTGCGAATATCACTGCAGGTCAACGGGGGTTCGGTAGCCGTACGGGAGGCAGTCGTGAGCCTCGCCACACCGGCGGCACGACGTCGTATCGAACCGCGTCTCACAGACGCACGGGTTGGCAGGAGGCAGGGATGACCGGACCGTTGCGGGAACGCGACGACGCGCACGCACTGCTCGCGGCGGAGGTCGAGCGCGCACGCGCCGGCGCCGGCCGGCTGGTCCTGCTGCGCGGGGCCACCGGCACGGGCCGCTCCGCGCTGCTGGAGGCCGCCGTCACGCACGCGGCCTGCCGCGGCCTGCGCGTCCTGCGGGCGCGCTGCTCGCCGGAGGACACCTCCGTCCCCTTCTCCTCGATCCTCCATCTGCTGGACCCCGTACCGGAGTTCTCCGGCGATGTGGAGCCCGGGCTCGACGACCGGGGGAGCGCGGCGCGGCTGTGGCGGCTGCTGCGGTCGTACGCCGCCGAGGGCCCGGTGCTCCTGGCGGTGGACGACGTCGAGCTGGCCGACGAGGCCTCGCGCCGCTGGCTGACGGAGGCGGCGCGGCACGCCGACCGATTACCGCTGCTGCTCGTGGCCACCGAGCGCAGCCAGTACGACATCGACCCCCAGCCCGCAGGACTCACCCACACCCTCACCCCCTCGCTCATCCGCACCCACACCCTCGCCCCGCTGACCGACGACGCGTCGGCCGAGCTGGTCCGTGCCGCCTTCCCCACGGCCCGGCCGCGGTGGACGGCGGACTGCGTGCGCGCCGCCGCGGGCAACCCTCTCCTGCTGCACGCCCTCCTCGACGACCTCGCGGGCGCCCCGCCCTCGCCGGCCGTCCCGGAGACGTGCGCCGCGCTGTACCCGGGCTCCTACCCGGCCGCCGTGACCTGGTGGCTGGACAGCGCGGGGGAGGCCACGGCCGAGGTGGCGCGGACCCTGGCGGCGCTGGAGCGGGCGGACGGAGCGGAAACGCACGACACGCCCTACCGCCTCGCCGTGCTCCTCGCCGAGGCCTGCGGCGCCGACCCCGCCCGCGTCTCCGGCTGGATCACCGCGATGACCCGGCTGGGCATGCTGCGCACCGACGCCTCGGGCACCCCGCGCTATGCCCACCCCCTGCTGCGGGACGCCGTACTCGCCGACTGGCCCGCCGGCCGCCGGCAGGACGCGCACCGGGCGGTCGCCGAGGCGATGCTGCGCCGGGGCGACACGGCGGAGGCCGTGGCCCGGCAGCTGCTGCGCAGTACGCCGGTGGGGGTGCCGTGGGCGCTGCGCGTGCTGCGCGACGCGGTCACCGTCGCCGTGTGCGCGGCCCGTCACAGCGACGCCGTCCTCTATCTGCGCCGCGCCCTGGAGGAACCCCTCCCCGACGACCACCGCCAGCGGCTGCTGACCGAACTGGGCTCGCTGGAGTACCACAGCGCCGACACCCCCGGCGGCATACCGCGGCTCACCGAGGCGCTCGACCTGCCCGCGGAACCCCGTGACCGGGTCCGTACGGCGATCGCGCTGGGCACCGCGCTGGCGGGCCGCGGGGAGGTCCGTACGGCGGTGGAGGTGCTGCGCCGACTGGCGTCCGGGCTTCCCGATCACCCCGAACTGGCCCGCACCCTGCAGACGGCGTCGGCACTCCTGTCCGACCAGGACCAGACGGCCCGCCAGGAGGCCTACCGCTGGCTGACGGAGACCGCCGAACGCTCGCCGGAACCGGTCGGCGCCTCGGGCCGGGCCCTGCTGGTGCGGTACGCGGCGACGGCCGGGGACATCGAGGCCCGGGAGGCGATGCGCCGCCTGCGCACCCTTCTGGAGGAGCCCGCCGACCCGCTGGCGGAACCGTTCCTCCTGGGTGCGGCGGCGGCGGTGGCCCAGTGGGCCGACGAACTGGACGAGGCGGAAAGCCTGGTGGAGCGGGGTCTGGCCGGCCAGCACCCGTCGCTCCTCCACCCCATGGAGCAGGCGTTGCTCGACACCAGGTGGGACATAGCGGCGGCGCGCGGGGCGTACGCCACGATCCTCGCCGCCCACCCCGAGACCCGCGTCCGCCGCACCGGCGCCCCAGGGAACGCCGACGCCCACGCCCTGACAGCCCTGGTGGAGACGGGCCGCATGGAGGAGGCCCGCCGGCTGGCGGACAGCTTCGACCTCCGTGCCGTCCCCGACTCCTGGGAACTGAACCGCTTCCTGTACGCGCGGGGCCTGCTCCGCTTCACCGAGGGGGATGTCGCGGGCGCCCTCCACGACTTCCTGGAGTGCGGCCGCCGCCAGTCGGCCCGGGCCGTCCTCAGCCCGGTCGTCACCCCGTGGCGTACGGCGGCCGCGGAGTGCCGGCTCGCGCTGGGCAATCCCCGGGAGGCGCTGGCGCTGGCGGAGGAGGAGCTGCGGTTGGCCCGCGTCTGGAACACCCCGCGCACGGTGGGCCGGGCGCTGCGTGTCCTGGGCCGGGCGACGCGTGGCCGACGCGGCCTGGAGCTGGGTGAGGAGGCGGTGGCGGTCCTGCGGGACTCCCCCGCCGAAGCGGAACTGGTCGCCTCCCTCCTGGCCCAGGGCTTCCAGCTGACCGCCGCCGGCGAACGCGGCCGGGGCCGCGACCACCTCCGGGAGGGCGCCGAACGCGCCGAACGCCTGGGCAGCGCCAGGCTGCTGGCCTACGCCGACCAGGCCCTGCGGGACGCCGGCGCGCGCCGCACCACCCCGGCCCGCACCGGCTCCGGCGCCCTCACCGGCAGCGAGCGCCGGATCGCGGAACTGGCGGTGGAGGGCCGTACGAACACGGAGATAGCGGAACTCCTGCACGTGGCCCGCCGCACCGTGGAGACCCACCTGACCAGCGCCTACCGAAAACTCGGCATCCGCAGGCGGGGGGAGCTGCGGGGCGCGCTGGAGAACTGACCCGGTCGGCCCCGGCCTGCCCGCCCTACTTGGACTCGACCCGCCCGAGCGGGGTGGGGCCGGCCGTAAGTTCCTCCTGCGCCGACTGCCAGGCGGGATCGCCGGGGTGGAGCTCGCTGCGGAGGTAGGCCCAGGTGAGCCGCTGGACGGCGGCCACGCGCTCGGGGTTCTCGTCGGTGGTCTCGGCGACGTCGTATCCGGAGACGCCGCCGAGCCCGTGTTCCGCGTCGAACAGGGTGAGCAGGGACTTGGGGCCGGGGGCGAGGACGTACGGATCGGCGTGCCAGTGGGGGCCGCTGACCGTCAGATGGGCGGAGTCGTCCTTGTCACCGGCGACCACGAGGGTGGGTGTGGTCATAAGGGAGAAGTCCGTGGTCAGGAAGAAGGGCCAGGTCTCGGCCGTGAACTCGGTGAGGGCGTCGCCGCCCCGGCCGGGCGCGGCCAGCAGGACGCCCGCCTTGATCCGGGGGTCGGCCAGGTCCACCACCGTCCCGTCGTCGGGATCGGTGAGCCGGGCGCCGAGCAGCAGGCTCGCGGTGTGCCCGCCCATGGAGTGCCCGGCCACGGCGACCCGGTCCGGGTCCAGGCGCCCCCGGAGCTGCGGCACGGCGGCCTCGATCTCGTCGAGCCGGTCGAGGATGCGTGTCATGTCCTCGGCCCGCGATCGCCAGTACAGGGGCGCCCCGGGGGTGTCGGGGGGCAGGTTCAGCGTCCTGGAGCTCAGATGGGTGGGCTGGATCACGACGAATCCGTGCGCCGCCCAGAAGTGGGCGAGGGGGGCGTAGCCGTTCAGGGAGGAGAGGTGGTTCGAGTAGCCCTGGCCGTGCGAGAGGAGGACGACCGGCAGATCGCTCCCGGTCACGGGCGCGGAGACCCGCACCTGCAGATCCACGGCCCGGTCGGGGGCCGGCAGCACCACGGGACTGATCGAAAGGACGGGGACGGGCGAGCGGTAAGTGGTTGCACTCATGGATGGCTTATCCCTTCAAGTGACGCCACACCAAAGCGGAACGGCGTCCCGTTTAATATACGGAACGCCGTCCCGTTTTATCAACCAGCCCGCGCTTGCGGACCGACCGCCGGGTTCGCAGGCTTCGCTCACACCGGCAGGAAGGAAAAAACCAACCATGATCCTCCCGAAGGTCAGGGACCCTCGCTTCGTGACGATCCGCCGCGGTGGGACCCTCACTGATGCGGATCACCATCTCCTCGCCCTCTGGGCGGCGGACTGCGCGGAGCACGTCCTTGCTCTCTTCGAGTCGGCTCGGCCCGAGGATTCACGGCCGCGCCAGGCGATCGAGCACGCCCGCGCCTGGGTCCGCGGCGAGGTCAAGATGATGCAGGCCCGCGCGGCGGGCGGCCATGCCATGGGCGCGGCTCGAGATCTGCGTGGCGCAGCACGGCATGCCGCCTACGCAGCCGGCCAGGCCGCAGTGGTCGCGCACGTCGCCGCGCACGAGCTCGGTGCCGCTGCCTATGCGATCAAGGCCGCACGCGCTGCCGCGCCAAAAGGGGAGAGTGAGGCCGCAGGGCGACTCGAGTGCCAGTGGCAGCGCGACCGGCTCCCGGAGGCGATTCGCGAACTCGTACTCGACGACCAGCGATTGCGGAACGACATCTGCTGGTCGGTGTTCGACTGCTGAGCGCCGCCGTTCCGGACGTGATGGCAGGATCGAGGTGCCGAAGTTCGCGGAGGGCACTGCGGTGGGGCGCTCCGATGGTGCGTTCAACGGCCGTCTGGCCTCTGAGCCGAACCACCCGCACCACCATCCATCCGCGACTCCAAGCTCACGGACAACCCCACCTTGGTACCGCCGGTTCGTCCACCGTCGGCGCCGCCAGGGCTTCCTCGATGAGGTCGGCCGCCGCCCTCGCGCCTCCAGCCGCTTCGAGTTCCGTGCGCAGGGACTGGATGCCCGAGTGGATCTCCGGGTCGGACGTCACCCGCAGGACCGCTTCCCGCAGAGCCTCCGGTGTGGCCTGTTCGCGGGGGAGGTGGACGCCCAGGCGCAGGGCCTCGATCTGACCCGCGTTCACGCGCTGTTCGGCCATCTGCGGGACGGCGACCATGGGGACGCCGTGGTGGACGGCCTCCATGGTTCCGCCCATGCCCGCGTGGGTGATGAACGCGTCCGCGTGGGAGAGGACGCAGAGTTGGGGGACGTGGGCGTGCGTCTCGACGTGGGCGGGGAGAGGGCCCAGGTCGGCCGCGGAGACGTTCGGGCCCACGGACATCACCACATGCCAGGACTCCAGGCCGGCGAACGCCTCCACGCAGGCGCGGTAGAAGTCCGGGCGTTTCGTGAACTGGGAGCCCAGAGAGACCAGCAGGACCGGGGTGTCCGGGTGCGGGGGGTGCCACGCACCCTGGTACGAGCGGTCGTCGAGGGCGGGTCCGACGTAGGCGGCGCGGCGGGCGGCGACGGTGTCCGGCCTGCGCTGGAAGATACGGGGGAGGGCGGCGACCGCGTGGTCGGGGTGCTCGATCTCGTGGATGCGGGAGCTGTCCAGGCCGCGTTCGGTGAAGGCCCCCGCGAGGTCGTCGTAGCCGGGGAGGGCGGAGAAGCGGGGGGCTCCGTCGAACAACTCGGGGAACAGGCCGTCGTAGACCAGATGGGTGGGGGAGAAGAGGACCGTCGGGATCCGCCACTGCTCGGCGAGGATCAGGCCCGCGAAGCCGTAGACGTCGTAGAGGATCAGGTCCGGGCGGTCGGCGGTGTAGGCGCGGGTCAGGGCCGGGAGCGAGCCGAGCGAGGCGTGGACGGCCAGGGCGAAGCCCTCCGAGAGACGCTCGGGGGGTTCCGGGCCGTCGCCCGGCTCGACAGGGTAGAGCACCGGTTCGGCGCCGACCGCCTTCACCTGGTGCGCGAAGTCCTCGGTGATGGCGTACGTGACACGGTGGCCCCGGCGAACGAGTTCCCCGACCACCCCGAGGGTCGGGTTGACGTGCCCGTGCATCGGCAGGTTGACGACGGCGATGTGAGCGGGTGTCGTGCCAGTCACGTTGCGTATTTCCTGTCCTGTATCCGGTGCTGGAGGTGGGGAGGGGCGGTGACGGGTCTGATCAACGACGCTTCGGGAGCGTACGTTGACCGTCAACGGCGAAGGTCACTCCATCGGGGAGGCCGCCGGGGGAATCCATTGACAACGTGACGAGGGGTGGTCGCCCCGGAACTCGGGCCGCTGGGGCGGATCATGGGCGGTCGACGGGAGTCGGTGCGTCGGGGCGGGTGCTACGGCAGCCGCGTCGACACGACAGCCGCGGCCCGGACTGCGCCCACCGCACTCGGCCGGCCCTTCACCCGCGGGTGCGGGTGGCGAGGACGCGGTCGTACGCCGTCGGCACACCGCCGCGTGCACATGAGACGAGTGCGGCCCACTCGGGACGACGGCCTGATGGGTCCGCCTGACTATGGTGCGGGTGAGGGAGGTGGGCCGATGGGTGCGTCGTGGCTCTATGAGGTACTGGAACCACTGCCGGATGCGTCGAGTGGGCTGCTGTTGGCACGTCGACTGCTTGGCCGCTTCGGTGCCGGGACGCCGGACATGCCATCCCTGAGCTTCAACGACATCGCCACACGGGAACAGTTCCAGTACGCCCGGCAGTACTTCACCTGCGGAACGTTCCTGTGCTCAGAGCGAGACCTCCGGGACCCGCGTGTCCAGGAATTCTGGCAGACGCTGTACCGTCTGGGCTTCCGGGACACCCTCTTCCCCGGCTGGGTGGAGACGGAGCTGCAACCCGAACTGGCGTCCCTCTGGCCCTTGCCGCGGGGTGTGCAGTTCCAGCTGATGAACGGGAAGACGCCGTCCACCTTTCCCCTGCGCGACTGCGACGAGTGCACCGAGACGGAGATCGACGGCGCCGTCGCGGCCTGCGGCCCGCTGTCGGTCGACATCTCCTGGATCTCGGCACTGCGCGGCCTGCCGAGCAACAACCTCTGTGGCGTCCAACTTTGCCTCAACAGCACCTGGACCCAGCAGTGCAGTGAACCTGATCCAGGCAGGCACACCGTGTACCTGTCCATCGGCACGCGGAACTCGGACGACGCCGCCCGGGAGTGGCTGCACGGCACGGGACTGCGCTTCGGGGAACCTCGCATGGGTTGGTAGGAAGGGCCGTCCGAGGTCCGACCTCCTCGGCCGGCCGCCCCGGTCCCCTGCTACCTTCCCGCCCCATGAACGACACCGTGTACGTCGGCAACGCGGGCAAGGACGCGGCACTCGACCGGGGCTGGCTGCTCGGCCACTTCAAGGACGCCTCCGATCCGCGCCACAGCGAGGCCGTCGAGATCAAGTGGGGCGTCCATCCGAAGGGCGACGAGCGGACCCAGTGGGTGACCGGCGAGGAGCGTACGGCCCTGCTGGTCCTCATCAGCGGCCGCTTCCGGGTCGAACTCCCCGGCCGTGACGTCGTCCTCTCCCAACAGGGCGACTACGTCGTCTGGGGCCGGGGCGTGGACCACTCCTGGTACGCGGAGGAGGACTCCGTCCTGCTGACCGTCCGCTGGCCGTCCGTTCCCGGCTACCGCGCGCCCGAGGGCCGGAAGCGGTCCGCCGAACCCACGCTTCAGTGAATGTCGGCATCCCCCCTTAAAGTGACCGCAGTTGAGGGGAAACAATCAAAGGGGGCCAGGCGATGTCCATATCCCGGAGCGGTCGGGTACGAAGATGCGCGGCGGCGGTGGTGACCGCCTCGGCGCTGCTCGCGCCCGTGGCGACGGTGACGGCGAGGGCCTCGGAGGGCCCGGGCCCCACCACGGTGGGGACGGTCTCGGAGGCGTCGGCGCACGGGGGCGCGGTCGGCGCGGAGCTGGCGGACGGTGGCCGCGTGGAGCTGGTCGACGGGCGGGACGTACGGATCACGGGAGCCCCCGCGGGCGCCACCGGCCGGCCGGCCCGCTACACGGTCGCCGCGCTCGACGGCACGGTGTCCGTCCGTCCGGCCGGGGAGTCCGCGGCCGCCAGGCTGCCGCTGGCGGCGAATGGTGCCGACACCACCGCCGAGCGCAGCACGTACACGTCGTCGTCGACGTACCCGGTGAAGCTGACCATCACCCACGCCGACGTCCAGTCGAAACTGTTCAACGTCTGGAACCGCAGGACCTGGACGTCGTACGCGGTCAACAGCGACGCCATCGGCGCCTCGGCGACGGTGAAGCTGCCGCCGGGCGACTACTTCTCGGTCGCGCTGCACAACGACTGGGAGCAGCCGAGCTATCTGCTCACCCGTACCTTCACGGTCGGTTCGGCCGCCACCACGGTCTCCTTCGACCAGCGGCTGGCCAAGGAGACCGCGATCCGCACCGACGACACCACCGCCACCCGGATGTCCGCCGCCGCCTGGCTCAGCGTGCCGGGCGGTGACCTGGCGGGCTTCGCGGGCGGTGGCGCCGACAAGGTCTACGTCACGCCGTTCTCGGTCGCGGGCGTCTCGCTGCGCCTGCACGACGTCCTCGGCAGGAAGGGATCCTCGGCGGCCGTCCCGAGCCCGACCCGGTACGACCTCACCCGTACGTACACGACGACCGTGCCGTCCTCGCCGGTCACCACGGTCGCCAGGTCCGCCCTGGCGAAGACCGTCACGCGGATCGGCGCCCCCGGCACCCGCACCACGGCGAACCTGCTGAGCGTCCCCGGCTTCGGCGAGTGGACCGGCGTGTTCCTCGGTACCCCGGTGCCGGTCGCCGGGACCCTCACCGAGTACGTCACCCCGGGCGTCACCTACAGCCGACTGCTGCAGTACGGCACCGGCGAACTGACCCTGGACCCGCCCGACCGGACCCTGGCCGCCGGCACCACCGAGGGCGAGGTGCTCGGCGCGAACCCGCCGCAGCCGGTGCGCGCGGGGGCGGGCGGCTCGCAGCGGAACTACGGCAAGATCGTGCTGGACGAGGCGAGCGCCTTCGGCGACACCGACGGCCACAGGGGCGTCGACGGCCGTGCCACGTACGCGTACAAGCTGACCGGCTCCGACGGCGTGACCTACGCCCAGGCGTCCGGCCTCGCCGGGTACCACACGCTGACGTCGTCGAGCCTGCCGTCACTGGAGCGGACGTACACCCTCGACCAGACCGTCCACCGCAGGGTGCCGTACGCGCGACTGTCCACGGATGTCCACAACCTGTGGACGTTCCGCTCGGACTACGAGGAGGGCAGAGAACTCCGGCTGATCGATGCCCGGCTGAAGGTCGGCGGCCTGGACGGCTACGGCCGCGCGGCCGCCGGGACGGTCCGGGTCGACGCGACCGCCACCACCCGCAACGCGACCGCCGCCGAGGCGAACACCAAGGTCACCGGCCTCGCCTACTCCACCGACGACGGCGCGACCTGGACGGACCTGACCCTCGCGGACGACGGCTCGGCGAACCTCGACGTACCCGCCACGGCCACCTACGTCTCGCTGCGCGTCACCGCCGCCGACGACCTGGGCGGCGGCCTCACCCGCACCATCCGGCGGGCGTTCGCCGGGCCGGCCCCTCAGGGCGACGAGACGGCGGGCGCGACCCGGGTCTCGGGCGTCGTGGTGAACGGCGGCAAGCCGGTGCGGCTGACCACCGATCCGATGCAGGAGTTCAAGGCGAAGTTCACGGTGACCGACCGGTCCGGCGTGGCGAGCGCCGACATCTTCCTCTACCGGGGTTCGTACGACACCCCCGACGCCGTTCTCTACACCACGTGGCAGCCGGCCTGCACCAAGGTCACCGCGACGACGTCCACCTGCGAGGCGCAGTTCGCGTACATCCACCCGCGCTGGACCCTGGGCCGCAACATCCTCGCCGGCACCTGGAGGGCGGGCGTGCTGGCCGAGTCCGCCGACGGTACGGGGGCGGCCGACCTGCACGCCGCCAAGTCGGTGTCCGTCGTGCGTGACGCGACCCTCACGGCCAACGCCACGCCCGAGCCGGTGACCAAGGGCAAGACCCTCACCGTCACCGGCAAGCTCGCCCGGGCGGACTGGGAGACCCTCGGCGGCTACCACGGCTACTCCGGCATGAAGGTGCAGCTGCAGTTCCGCAAGAAGACGGCGACCGCGTACACCCTCGTGAAGACGGTCACCGCCGACAGCTACGGCACCCTGAAGACCACCGTGAAGGCCTCGGTGGACGGTTACTGGCGTTATGTCTTCACCGGCTCGTCCAGCACCTCGGCCGCCACCTCCGCGGGCGACTACGTGGACGTCCGCTGACTTTTCCCACCTCGTCGGGCCCCGGCTTCACCAGCCGGGGCCCCTCGCGTCGATGGGGCAGGTCAGCTGAGGCAGACCAGGCCCAGCAGGCAGACCTCCGACGGCGAGGTCGACGCCGATGAGGAGCTCGTCCGGGAGGACGAGGTCGAGGTCGAGGTCGAGGTCGACGAAGACGTAGACGTCGACGACGAGGATGTCGATGTCGATGCCGATGTGTCCGCGCCGTCGGTCGTCGTGGACGTCGACGACTGCTGGCCGGTCGTGCCGGCGGGGGCGGTGACCGTGCCGTCGTCGGACGAGGTGGTGGTCTGCCGCCGGGCCGTGGTCGGCGGTGCCGTCGTACGGGTCCTGGGGGCGGCCGCGGCGTCCGGGCGGGTGTTCGCCGGCGCGTACCGCTCGGGTGCGCGGTCGGTCGACCGTGACGGGGCGCCGGGGGAGGACGAGGAGCGGCGCGGGTCGGAGCCGGTCACCGTGGGGCGGGTGTATTCCGAAGTCGGTTCCTCGCCGCCCGAGGTGGTGGGGGTCTCGGGCGCCGTGGCCGCCTGTGCCTTCTCGCCGGTCTGCCGGTCCAGCGCGGCGACGGTCAGCCCGCCGCCGACGAGGGCGACGGCCGTGGCGACGACGGCCCGGCGCTGGTTCTTCTTCCAGCGGGCCAGCTGCCGCCGCCGGGCGGCCCGTCCCGGCGGCGCGGACTGCACGGTCGCCACGGGCCGCGCGTTCTCGGGGGCGGGCGACGGCCCGGGCGGTGGCGCGGTGTCCCGGAGCGCGGCGGTGTCCCCGTACGACGCCGTACGCGCGGCCGGGGCCGCGACGGTGCGACCGCCGGACGTGATCGGAGCTATGTCCGGGGCGTAGGCGCCGCATCCAGGGCACACCAGGGCGCCGTTGAGATGCCGGCGGCACGTGGAGCAGTAGTCCATCTGCGGTCTTCCTACGCGGGGATCCGATGGCCCGGAACGCTAACGACTCGTGCGGAGGACTGTGTGCAGTCAGTGTGAGGCTCCTGCGCGAATCCCTTGAGGGTCCTGGGGTGGGCGTCCCGGGCGCCGTTCCGACCGCAACCCTTGTCCATCTATGTGAATAGCAATCAAGTACGCGTCTGTGCATATCTATTGACGTGCTCAGGCCAGCCCCCTACCTTCCGGGAGAAAGCGCTTTCCAGTTCGGCCCGACCCGCACTCGATCCGTTCCTGGAGATGAACATGCAGCTGAGATCCGTCACGGCAT
Organism: Streptomyces sp. NPDC049687; assembly: GCF_044465285.1. NCBI lineage: Bacteria > Bacillati > Actinomycetota > Actinomycetes > Kitasatosporales > Streptomycetaceae > Streptomyces > Streptomyces sp. NPDC049687. The sequence continues at coordinate 462,719 of NZ_JBITLN010000003.1, read as the reverse complement.
GCGTCAGTCTGGTGGCCGGCGCGCTCGTCGCGCTGTCCGGCACCACCGCGCAGGCCGCCACCACCCGCTACGAGGCCGAGGCCTCTCCCGCGGTGTGCACCGGCACCATCGACTCCGACTGGAGCGGCTACTCCGGCAGCGGATTCTGCAACGGCACCAACTCGACCGGTGGGTACGCCCAGTTCACCGTGACCGCCGCCACCGCCGGCACGGCCACCCTGAACGTCCGCTTCGCCAACGGCGCCGCCGCCGCCCGCCCGGCCTCGCTCGTCGTCAACGGTACGACGGTCCAGACGCCGCCCTTCGAGGCCACGGGCGCCTGGTCGACCTGGGCCACCAAGACGCTCACCGTGTCGCTCAACGCAGGCAGCAACACCATCCGGCTCAACCCCACCACCTCGGAGGGGCTGCCCAACGTCGACTACGTCGAGGCGACGACGACCGACAGCACCACGCCCCCGGCGAGCGGCGCGATCTACGTCTCGCCGAGCGGCACCGACGGCGCGGCCGGCACCCAGTCCGCCCCGACCACCCTCACCTCGGCGATCAGCCGCGTCACCGCCGGCGGCACGATCTACCTGCGCGGTGGGACGTACAGCTACTCCTCGACGGTCACCATTCCGCAGACCAACAGCGGGACCTCCGCCGCCCGGACCACCCTGTCCGCCTACCCGGGCGAGACACCGGTGCTCAACTTCTCGGCCCAGACCGAGAGTTCGTCCAACCGCGGGCTCCAGCTCTATGGCTCGTACTGGCGTGTCTACGGCGTCGTCGTCGAACGCGCCGGTGACAACGGCATTTACGTCGGCGGCAGCCACAACGTCATCGAGCGCACCGTGACCCGCTACAACCGCGACACGGGGCTCCAGCTCGGCCGGATCTCCTCCAGCACCACCGCCGCCGACTGGCCGTCCGACAACCTCGTCCTGAGCGCCGAGTCGCACGACAACGCCGACTCCGACGGCGAGGACGCCGACGGGTTCGCCGCGAAGCTCACCACCGGGATCGGGAACGTGTTCCGGTACGCCGTCTCCCACAACAACATCGACGACGGCTGGGACCTGTACACCAAGCCGGACACCGGTGCCATCGGCCCGGTGACCATCGAGGACTCGCTGTCCTACAACAACGGCACGCTGTCCGACGGGACCGTGAACTCCAACGGCGACCGCAACGGCTACAAGCTGGGCGGCGACGACATCGCGGTCAACCACGTGGTGCGGCGGAGCATCGCGTACCACAACGGCAAGCACGGGTTCACGTACAACAGCAACCCGGGCTCCATGGCCGTGTCGAACAACCTGAGCATCGACAACGCCCAGCGCAACTACTCCTGGGACGCGGGGACCTCGGTGTTCCGGAACAACACCTCGTGCCGGTTCGGTGTGAGCGGGTCGAACGACAAGACCGTCGGTGACGCCGACAGCACGAACCAGTTCTGGACGGGATCGAACGGCTCCCGGTGCGCCTCCTCGTACGGCGGTGCGCTGGGCTGGTCCTTCGCCTCGGACGGAAAGCTCGTGGTGACGCTGGGAGGCAGCCGGGTCACCCTGTAGCGCCGAGCGGACGGCGGGAAGGCCCGGGCCCCGGATGGGCGGCCCGGGCCTTCCCGTCGCTCTCGCTTTCCCGCTCGGGCGAGGGCGAATGCCGGGATATATGCGAAACGGAAGCATTTCGTTTCGTATGGCTATACTCGTGTCATGTCCGCGACCCGCACCCCCACCGCCGCCCTCACCGAACTGACCGCCCGACTGACGGAGCGCCTCGACCGTGCCGAAGGCGACCTCCTGGCGCCGGGCAGCTCCTGGAACCTCTCCCAGACGCTGCAGCACTGCGCCCAGACGGTCCGCTACTCGGTGACCGGATACCCCCGTCTCAAGCCCGCCCTCTTCCGGGCCTCCGCCGGCACCGCCGCCAAGCACGTCTTCCTGCGCCGGGGTGCCACGAAGCACGCCCTGGACGCCGAGCTCGACGGCGCCCCGCCGCTCGACCCGCAGCTCCCGGCCGCCGAGGGGGCGGCACGGCTCGCGGACGCCGTGGCCCTCTTCTCCGCCCACACCGGCCCGCACGCGCTCCACCCGGCCTACGGCCGCTGCACCCACGCCGAGTTCGAGCGGCTGCACGCCATGCACCTGGCCGAGCACGTACCGGGGCTGACCGGTGCCTGAGGCGGCGAAGCAGGGGGACGGCGGCCGGGTCGGAGGCACCCGAGCCCGAGCCCGGGCCGCGCCGGAGACGCCCCCGCGCGAACGCGGCATCGACCTCCTCACCCCCGTCTGGCACCTCCTCGACCTGACCCCCCACGGCCGCGCCGACTGGTACCCCGCCCTCGACTACACCTGACCGCACCCGAGGACCCGCGGCCGGGTCATACGGGGAGCAGGGCCAACGCCTCCACCTCGAGGAGGAGTTCGGGGCGGAACAGGGCCGCCACCTGGACCGCGGTGCTGGCGGGCGGGTGGTGGGTGTCGATGTGCTGGTCCCGGGCCTCGCGGATGGCCGGAAGGTGGGCCACGTCGGTGACGTAGAAGGTGAGCTTGACGACGTTCTCGAAGCCGGCGCCCGCGGCGGTCAGACAGCGGCGGAGGTTCTCGAAGACCTGGCGGGCCTGCGCGGCGGGGTCGTTCTCTCCGACCACCTTGCCGTCGGCGTCGAAGGCGACCTGGCCGGAGACCGCGATCAGCCGGCCGGTTCCCATGACGACGTGGGTGTAGCCGGTTCCCGGGGCGACGCCTTCCGGCGCGGCTATGTGGGTGAGCGCGGGGGTGTTGTGCGTGGGTGTCATGGTGCGCATTCTTCATCGCCCCAGGCGCGGGCGCAGGCGGATTTCGGCCGGCCCGGCAGCGCGGCTCCCCGGAGTCGAGCCGGTGGACGCGGCGCACGGCGGACCGGAGCGGCGGGCTGATATGTGCTGAATGTCGGATATGTGAAAGCTGTGTGCATGGGCGACCTCGCGCCGGATACCCGGTCGGCATGGTGCGGACATTGAAACGGCGCAATGGAAGGCACGGCGGCCACACCGTGGCCGGCCGGGAGGACGAGGCCACGCGAGAGGCCGGGACCGAGTGGAGGGCCGAGAGGACGAGGGAGACCGAGAGCGGGCGGGAGGCCGGGAGCGGGCGGGAGGACGAGTCCGCCCCGGAGGTCGACGCCGGACCGGATGAGCAGGTGGAGGAGCGGGCTCCGGACAAGCCGACGGACCTGCCCAAACGCTCCTGGATGGCGGTGCTGAAGGGCACCCTGAAGGAGTTCAAGAAGGACGAGCTGACCGACCGGGCGGCCGCCCTGACGTACTACGGGATCCTCGCGCTGTTCCCCGCGCTGCTGGCCCTCGTGTCGGTGCTCGGCATCGTCGGACAGTCGGCCACGCAGGCGGTCCTGGACAACATCCAGAAGCTCGCGCCCGGAGCCGCGCAGGACATCCTGCGCAACGCCGTACGGCAGATGCAGGGCAACGCCGGACTCGGCTCGATCATGGCGATCGTGGGTCTGGCGCTGGCGGTGTGGTCGGCGTCCGGTTACGTCGCCGCGTTCATCCGCAGCGCCAACGCCGTCTACGACATCCCCGAGGGCCGTCCGGTCTGGAAGGTGCTGCCGGTGCGGGTCGGGGTGACCGTGGTGCTGATGGTGATGGCCGTGATCAGCGCGATCATCGTGGTGTTCACCGGTGGTCTCGCCCGTGAGGTGGGCACCGCGCTCGGAGTGGGTGACGCCGGCCTCACGGCGTGGTCGATCGCGAAGTGGCCGGTGCTGGTGGTGCTGGTCACGGTCATGATCGCGGTGCTGTACTGGGCGACCCCGAACGCCAGGGTCCGCGGCTTCCGCTGGATCACGCCCGGCAGCTTCCTGGCGCTGCTGATCTGGATGATCGCCTCGGCCGGGTTCGCCCTGTACGTGGCGAACTTCGGCTCGTACAACAAGACCTACGGCGCTCTCGCCGGCGTGGTCATCTTCCTGGTGTGGCTGTGGATCACCAATCTGGCGATCCTGCTCGGCCTGGAGTTCGACGCGGAGCTGGTCCGCCAGCGTGCCGTCGCCGGCGGTCATCCGGCCGGGGACGAGCCGTACGTCCGGCCGCGCGACACCCGCAAGTGGGACGATGAGGACCGCCGTCGGCTCGGATCATGAGGTCCTGAGCTCCTGAGGTGGTGGAGGACATGCGGTGGACGGGGGCGCTGCGCGAGGGGGACCGCCGGCTGGCCAGACGGTCGATCGCGTGGGGCCCGGCGTGGCTGCGGCGGGCCGCGCCCGCGCTGGAGGAGGCGGCCGAGCACACCAAGGTGTGGTGGGCGGCGGCGGCGCTGATGGCCGCCGCGGACAGGTCGCGGGGACGTACCGCCGCCGTCGCCGGGATCGCGGCCATGACGACGGCCGAGGTGCTGTCCAACGCGGTCGCCAAGCAGCTGTACCGGCGGCGCCGCCCGCCGCCGGAGTGGGTGCCGGAGGACGACCTGCGGGACCGCCCCGACAGTTCCTCCTTTCCCTCCGGGCATACGGCCGCCGCCTTCGCGTTCGCCGGAGCCGTCGCCCCGGTGTGGCCGGCACCCGGCGCCGCCTGCGGACTGACGGCGACCCTGGTTGCCGGGCAGCGCGTGCACGGCGGAGCCCACTACCCCGCCGACGTGGCGGCCGGCGGCGCGATCGGCCTGATGGCGGCCGCCCTGGTCCGTACGGCACCGCGGCTGCTGCGCCGACGGCCGTCCTGACCCCCGCGCCTACCCGGAGGCCCGGCCGGCGGTCCGGGCCTCCAGCGCGCGCAGGACGGCCACCATGTCCTCGCCGCCGTGTCCCTGGGCGACCGTCTCGTCGTAGAGGGCGTGGCAGACGTCGAGGAGGGGGGACGCCACGCCCGCCTTGCGGGCGGCCTCGCTGATCAGCCGGTTGTTCTTCAACACGTCGGCTGCGCCCGCCTGGACGGCGAAGTCACGGGAGAGCAGCTTGGGCGCCTTCATCCGGGAGACGGAGCTGGCCATCGGGCCCGCGTCCAGGACGTCCCGCAGCAGGGCCCGGTCGAGTGCCAGCCGGTCGGCGAAGTGGAACGCCTCGGTGAGACCGGTGACCAGCGTGATCAGGAACAGGTTCACCGCGAACTTCATCAGCAGGGCGCCCGGGACGGGGCCGCAGTCGAACGTCTCGTGGGACACCGGCGCGAGCAGAGGGCGTACGGCCGCCACGGCGTCCTCGTCGCCCGCCAGCATGGACACCAGCCTCCCCTGTTCCGCAGGGATCCGGGAGCCGGAGACGGGGGCCTCGACGTACCGTCCGCCCGCCGCCCGGACGTCGTCCTGCAGGCCGCCCGAGTACTCGGGCGCGATCGTGCCCATGTGGACGACGGTGCGTCCGGCGACGCGCGCGGTGAAGTCCGGGGTGCCGCGTCCCAGGACCGCGTCCGTCGCCGCCTCGTCGGCCGGCATGAGGATCACCGTCCCCGCCCGGCCGAAGACCTCGGCGGGACTCGCCGCGACCTCGGCGCCGGCGGCGCGCAGGGGGTCGCACCGGCCGGGGGTGCGGTTCCACACGACGAGCGGTGTCCCGGCGCGGACGAGGTTGAGGGCCATGGGCCGGCCCATGACACCGAGGCCGACGAAACCGACGTACACGACACACCACCACCCCATCGACTATGACAGCGGTCATAGTAGCCGAGCTCTATGACGGCGGTCATAGACTGGATGCCGGAGAGCTGGACGAACGAGGAGACCGGGGATGTCCGAACGAGGGCCGCGGGAGCGGATGGTCTTCAGCGCGGCCCAGCTCATCCGGCGCGAGGGGGTCGGCGGCACCGGGATGCGTGAGGTCGCCGCACACGCGGGAGCGCCGCGAGGATCGCTCCAGCACTACTTCCCCGGCGGCAAGGAACAACTGGTCAACGAGGCCGTGGGGTGGGCCGGGCGGTACGCCGGCAAGCGGGTCGCCCGTTTCCTCGACGCGCTGCCCGAACCGACGCCCGGCGGGCTGTTCGCCGAGATGGTGCGGCAGTGGACCGACGAGTACGAGACCGAGGGGTTCGCTGGCGGCTGCCCCGTGGCCGCCGCGACGGTGGACTGCGCGGAGTCCACCGCGTCCACCCGGGAGGCGGCGGCGCAGGCGTTCGCCACCTGGACCGGGCCGGTGGCGCGGGCGCTGACGGACATGGGGGTGCCGCGGGAGCGGGCCGACGGGCTCGCCACGCTGATGGTCGGCGCGTTGGAGGGGGCGATCCTGATGGCCCGCGCCGAGCGGGACGTACGGCCGCTGACGACCGTGGTCCGAGAACTCGGCCCCCTGCTCGACGCGGCCGTACCGACGGACTACTGAAGCGTGCCGAGGAACTTGCCGAGCCGGGCGATCCCCTCCCGCAGCTCCGCAGCCGACGCCGCGTACGACAGCCGTACGTGGGTCCCGGCCGACCCCACGCCGAAGTCGCGGCCCGGAGTGAGCGCCACGTGGGCCTCGCGCAGGGCCCGTTCGCAGAACTCCCAGGAGGTCAGTCCGGTGCCGCTGACGTCGAAGTAGACGTAGAACGCGCCGTCGGGCGGCACGGGCACGGGCAGGCCGATCCGCTCCAGACCGTCCAGGACGAGCGCGCGCCGCTCGGCGAACTCCACCCGGCGGGCCTCGCAGACGGCGAGGGACTCGGGGGTGAAGCAGGCCAGGGCGGCGTGCTGGGCCGGGGCGGAGGCGCAGAGGAAGTAGTTCTGGGCCAGGCGTTCCAGGGCCGGTACGAGGGCCTCGGGGACCACGCACCAGCCGAGCCGCCAGCCGGTCATGCCGAAGTACTTCGAGAAGCTGTTGATGACGACCGCGTCCGGGTCGTGGGAGAGGGCGCTGCGCGGCGGGCGGCCCTCCGGGCCGTGGTCGCTCAGGTCGAGGTAGATCTCGTCGACCAGGCGCCACGCGTCGCGCTCCCGGGCGAGGTCGCAGATCGCCTCGAGTTCGGCCGCCGGCACCGAGGTGCCCGTCGGGTTCGACGGCGTGGCGACCATGACCCCGCGGGTGCGGTCCGTCCAGGACGACCGTACGGACGCCGCGTCCAGCTGGAAGCGGGAGGCGGGCGTGGTGGGGACGAGGGTGACGCGGGCGCCGAAGCTCTCCACGATCTGCCGGTTGCAGGGGTACGACGGGTCCGCGATCAGCACCTCGTCACCGGGGTCCACGAGCGCGGCGGTGGCCAGCACCAGCGCGGCGGAGGCGCCCGCGGTCACGGCCACCCGGGCCGGATCGACCTCGATGCCGTGCCGGTCGGTGTAGAAACCCGCTATCGCCCGGCGCAGCGCGGGCAGGCCGAGCGCCGCCGTGTACGTCAGGGGCCTGCCGTCCGTGGCCTCGCGCATCGCCGCGAGGACGGCCGGGGGCGCGCCGAAGTCGGGTTCCCCCAGGCTGAGTTTGACGACGTGGTGGCCCTGCGCCTCCAGGGCGGCGGCCTCCTTGCTGAACTCCATGGCGTAGAAGGGGGCGATGGCCCGGGCGCGCTGCGAGATCCTCATACAGTCGATTTTCCGTCAGTCTCGGGTGGATCTTTTCCCACGTAGGGACCTCGCGGGCAGGAAAGCCGTGAGCGAGGCTGCCCGATTAAGGCGGTGCGCCGTGGTGCCGTTCCTGAAAGGATCTTCGCGCCGGCAGTGAGCCGGTCATCGATCGACCATGGGGGAACACGACATGAGACTCACCCGCGCGGCACTCGCCGTGGCCGCGGGCGCCCTGGCCCCGGCCCTGCTGCTCGCCACGCCGTCCTTCGCCGCCGCCCCGGCCTCCGCCTCCGTGCCGGCCGCGGTCGCGGCGGCGGACGCGGAGTCGCCGTACGACTCGATGTCGGAGGACGATCTGCGGATCGCGATCCTCCGTATCCTCGCGGACGAGAACACGGGGAAGGGCGTGCGCAGGGAGGCGCAGAAGGCGCTCGACGGGACCGTCGAGGACATGCGCACGTTCCTGAAGACGGGCATCGTGCTCGCCCAGGACGAGGACAACAAGGTGGCGATCGCCCGGATCCTCGCCGACCCCGACAGCGGCAAGGCCGTCTACCGGGAGGCCGTGAAGGCGCTCGAGGGCACCATCGAGGACCGGTTGACCTTCCTGTCCACCGGCTACCGCCTCGCCCAGGCCGAGGACGACCGGGTGGCCATCGCGAAGATCCTGGCCCGGACGGACATCAGCGCCGCCCTCCGCGCGGCGGCGGAGGCGGCGATCGACGGCACCCCGGAGGAGCTGCGCCACTTCCTGGAGGTCGGCCAGTACGAGGTGGACGCCTAGTACGAGGCGGACGGCCGGGGCAGGTCCTGGGGCCCGGGGTTGGCGGTGGTCAGCCCCGGGGCTGGGCGATGTTGACCATCCACGGGACGCCGAAGCGGTCCGTGCACATGCCGAACACGTCGCCCCACATCTGCTTGTCGAGCGGGACGGACACCGAGCCGTCGGCGGACAGCTTCTCCCAGTAGCCGCGCAGTTCGGCGTCGTCGTCACCGCTGAGGCTGACGGAGAAGCTGCTGCCGGGGTTGTACTCGTTCCCCGGAGGGTTGTCGGCGCCCATCAGGGTGAAGCCGCTCGGGGTCTCCAGCATGCCGTGCATGATCCGGTCGGCCATCGGGGTGTCCGCCTGGCCGAAGTCGCCGTAGGAGTTGAGCGTCAGGGTGCCGCCGAAGACCTCCTTGTAGAACTCCAGGGCCGCCCGGGCGTCACCGTCGAAGCCGAGGTAGGGGTTGAGTCGTGAGGACATGCGATACCTCCGTGAGGGGGTGAAAGGTGTGTAAAAGAGGGCAAAAGTCGCTTCTGGGGGAGCCTAGCGCTCCGCGAGGGTGTCGGCCACGAGAGCGTTGGCGTGGCCGTGTCCCAGTCCGTGCTCGGACTTCAGCCAGTTCACGAGCTCCATGTGCCTGGTCAGCGGCGAGGAGCGGATGAGCTCCTTCCACTCCGCTATCGGCCGGCCGTACTTCTTCTCGATGGAGGGGAAGTAGGAGGCGGGGCCCTTCGGGGTGGCGGTCATGTCGGCGGCCCTCCGTCGGTGTCGGTGGTGTCGCTCGTGTTGACCGGCGGGTGGCGGTGAAGTCATCGGCGGGCGAATGTGAGCTGCGTCACCCGGTTGGCGGTGACGGTGTGCGGCAGGCTGGGGCCGTGAGCAACTCCAGCGACTCCCTTTTCGTCAAGATCTGCGGCCTGAAGACCGAGCAGGACATCGACACGGCCGTCGAAGCCGGTGCCGACGCCATCGGGTTCGTCTTCTCGGCCAGCCCGCGCCGTGTCGACGCCGCCACGGCCGCGCGGCTGTGCCGGCGGGTGCCGGAGCACGTCCTGACGGTCGGCGTCTTCCGCGCCGAACCGCTGGACGACGTACGGTCCCTGGCGACCGAGGCCGGCATCCGGGCCGTCCAGTTGCACGGCCCCGAGGACCGCGGCTACTACGACGACCTCGCGGCGGGCGGATGGACACTGATCCGTGCCGCGGCGTTCGGCGAGACCGTGCCGCGCTGCGGGGAACTGGGCGAGGACATGCTGCTGCTCGACGCCCCCGTTCCGGGCTCCGGCACCGCCTGGGACTGGTCCCGGAAGGCACCGGCCGGCCCCGCGGAGAAGTGGCTGCTTGCCGGCGGGCTGACCCCGGACAACGTGCGCGACGCCGTCGCCGCCACCCACCCCTGGGGTGTCGACGTCTCCAGCGGTGTGGAAAGCAGCCGGGGCGTCAAGGATCCGGCCCTGATCAGCGCGTTCGTCAAGGCGGCCCGGATGGCTTGACGCGGTCAGCGAGGAGGCGTCAGCCGGAGTGGGGGCCGGACCTCTCGCCCGCCTCCCTCGCGGCGCGGCGGTACTCGGCGTTGATGCGCTGGGCGTCCTCGAGCTGGTCCTCGAGGATGACGATGCGGCAGGCGGCCTCGATCGGGGTGCCCTGGTCGACGAGCTCTCGGGCGCGGACGGCGATCCGCAGCTGGTAGCGCGAGTACCGGCGGTGTCCGCCCTCCGAGCGGAGCGGAGTGATCAGACGGGCGTCCCCGAGGGCCCGGAGGAATCCGGGGGTGGTGCCTGTCATCTCCGCGGCCCGGCCCATCGTGTACGCGGGGTAGTCGTCGTCGTCCAGTCGACCGTCGAGTGGACTTTCAGCCGTCATGTCACCTCGTTGTGCAGCGCGTCGCGGGGCCCGGTAGGCCGTACGGCACCCCAGGACACCGATTCAACACCATCCGCCGGCCCGCCGAACGCCCCGCCCTCGCGTCCCGCGCCGGCCGCAGGGCACGAACGACACGGCTGAGGGCCCCGCCGACAGATGTCCGCGGGGCCCTCTTCGCTGTACCGACGGCGTCCTATCCCTCCGGGTGGGCGACGGCGCCCAGGTGTTCCGACGCGGTCCACGGGGGAGTGGGGGTGAACACGGGCACGGCCTCGGGGTGGGGGTGGCAGGTGAAGCCGAGACGGGTCATGGCACGGACGACCTCGCCGCTGCTGAAGTCGCGGCGGTCCTGCCGGGTGATGACCTCGCCCACCTGCTTGACGGGATAGCGGCGGCGGCCGATGGTCACGGACTCGGCGGTGACGGGTTCGGGCGTGACGCCCTTCATCGAGTCGAGCACCCCGTCCTTCGTCAGGTCGAAGGGGTACCGGGCGATGACAACGCGCACTGATGCCTCACAGGGGGAGAGGGACGGTGAGGGGAAGGGGCAGCGGGTCGACGTCCCGCAGACGGACCCGGTCCGTGTAGGCGGGACTGTCGCGGACGGCGGCGAGCTGGGGCCGGGTGACGGCGCCCGTGGTCTGGTCGTCCCCGTCGCACAGCAGCAGATACTCGACCTGGGCCCCGGCCATGACGGACAGGGCCACCTCGACGGTCATGTCGTCCCGAACGCGCGGTCCGCACGTGTCCGGCACGGCGTCAGGCCGCCGGTCCGGCGGCGGACGACCGGCGCGCCCCTGAGCGCCCCGGCTCGCCGGTGGCGCGGCGCCGGCCGGGTCGGCCGCGACGGCTCCGGGAGGAGGGGGACGCGGAAGACGGCGAGGACGCCGGGCGTGCGGTGCGGCGGGAGGGTTCCGTGGCCGCCGGTACGGTGATGACGACCGGGACACCGGAAGGGGTCCGGGCGCCGGTGATGCGGCTCAGCGCCGCCTCACCCGACCGTACGGGTGTGACCTGCGGGGTGATGCCGGCCGAGGCCATCAGCCGGCTCATGCCGCGACGCTGGTCGGGGGTCACCAGGGTGACGACACTGCCGGACTCGCCGGCCCGGGCCGTACGGCCGCCACGGTGCAGATAGTCCTTGGGATCGCCGGGCGGATCCACGTTGACGACCAGGTCGAGGCTGTCGACGTGGATCCCGCGCGCCGCGACGTTCGTCGCCACCAGCACCGTCACCTGCCCGCTCTTGAACTGGGCGAGGGTGCGGGTGCGCTGCGGCTGGGACCTGCCGCCGTGCAGGGCGGCGGCACGGACACCGCTGTTCAGCAGGTGTTTGGTCAGCCGGTCCACCGCGTGCTTGGTGTCCAGGAACATGATCACGCGGCCGTCCCGCGCCGCGATCTCGGTGGTCGTGCGCTGTTTGTCCGCCTCGTGGACGTGGAGGACGTGGTGCTCCATGGTGGTGACCGCGGCCGCCGACGGGTCGACGGAGTGGACCACCGGGTCGGTCAGGTAGCGGCGGACCAACAGGTCGACGTTGCGGTCCAGGGTGGCCGAGAAGAGCATCCGCTGTCCGTCGGCCCGCACCCGGTCCAGCAGGGCGGTGACCTGCGGCATGAAGCCCATGTCGGCCATCTGGTCGGCCTCGTCGAGGACCGTGATGCGCACGTCGTCCAGCAGACAGTCGCCCCGGTCGATGAGGTCCTTCAGGCGCCCCGGCGTCGCGATGACGACCTCGGCACCGCCCCGCAGCGCACTGGCCTGCCGGCCGATCGACATCCCGCCGACCACGGCCGTCAGCCGCAGCCGCACCGCGCGGGCGTACGGGGTGAGGGCGTCGGTGACCTGCTGGGCCAGTTCGCGGGTCGGCACGAGGACGAGGGCCAGCGGACGCCGCGGCTCGGCGCGCCGGCCGGCCGTCCGGGCCAGGAGCGCGAGGCCGAAGGCGAGGGTCTTGCCGGACCCGGTGCGGCCACGGCCGAGTACGTCACGGCCGGCGAGCGAGTTCGGCAGGGTGGCCGCCTGGATGGGGAACGGCACGGTCACGCCCTCGTGGCCGAGTGCGGCCAGCATCGGCGTCGGCAGGTCCAGCTCGGCGAACGCGTCGACGGCGGGCAACGGGGGCGTGAGTGTCTTCGGCAGCGCGAACTCGCCCTGCGGTGCGGCCTGTCGGCGTACGGAGCCAAAACGTTCGTATGCGCGCGGTGCGCGGGACGTTCGGGACGATGTGCGGTTTTTTTGCGCTTGGTTCATGCGGAACCTTCCTTGATACGGACACGTAACAAGGAAAGGAATTCCCGCAGCAAAATGAACGGCGCAGAGAATCGCTTCTTGTGGTGCCCTGAAATGCACGAGCTGGGGCCCGCACCCCAAGGTGCGGGCCCCAGCTACGAAATATGCGTCAGTGCCGTGATCAGGCGGGGACGATGTTCTCCGCCGTCGGGCCCTTCTGGCCCTGGGCGATGTCGAAGGACACCTTCTGGCCCTCCTGCAGCTCACGGAAGCCCTGGGTGGCGATGTTCGAGTAGTGGGCGAACACGTCGGGGCCGCCGCCGTCCTGCGCGATGAAGCCGAAGCCCTTTTCCGCGTTGAACCACTTCACGGTGCCTGTGGTCATTTGATTTCTCCTTCGGAACGGTGTTCGGAGTCTCGCCCTGTGCGGACTCCGGTCGCCGTGATGATCACCCGTCGGAAAAATCTTCTGGGAACCACAACTGCAACTGGTATCGACAGTAGCATGACGCGATCCGCCGGGCGCGGAAAATAAGCGCGTCCGGCCCGCTGACCGGGGAATATTCCCGCGCGCCGCGGAAATTTCTCCTCTCGCGGCCGTAGATATTTCGCTTCCCGGACCGCAGTGTCACGGCGAAAGGCGTGGTCAGCGGACGGGGCGCCGATGCATGCGCCGGCGTCCCACGACTGCGACGAAGGCCACATCGGCCACGAAGAACACCACGCCGATGGCCAGCAGATAGCCGAGGCTCTCGGCCGCGGTGCCGATGATGCCCAGGGCGACGGCCACCAGAAGGATCGACAGGAAGGTCACCAGCACCCCGGGCCACCTCCTCAGCGGCGGGCGAGTTGACGTTCGCCCGCCTCGCCCTGGCGGTACGGCATGCCGTAGTAGTCGAAGATCGTCTCTTCCCGGTCGGCGGGCAGCACGTCGTCCGTCCCCATCGAGGGAGCCTTGCGTACCTTGCCCCTGGGATGGGAGACCTTGACGTAGTCGGGACCCAGGGTCGCCTCGTCGAGCGGGACGAAGACGAGACGCTGACGGGTGGGCAGCCCCGTGCGGACCGTGGCCATGGCCGGTTCGTCGGTGGCCGTGTCCACGTAGACCGCCTCGAGCATGCCGATCTTGCGCCCTTTCGGGTCCACCACGTCGTGGTTGCGCCACTCCCGGACGTCGGCCGCGCGGATCATGCTCCCTCCCTGCCGTCGGAGAAGGGCACCGTGCCTCGTTCCACGCTACTCCGGTTGCGGTCTGCCGCCGCCCCGCGGAAAGGCACTAACCGATCGGAAGTGTCCTCGGAGAAGTAAGGTACGGATATGGGAGTAAGTGAGGCCACACTGGTGGACCGTGTCAGGAACGCCGACGGTGACGGGATGTGCCCGCAGCGGGCGGCCATGGAACATGTCACCAGCCGGTGGGGCACCCTCGTGCTGATCGCCCTGCTGGACCGTTCGTACCGCTTCGGGGAACTGCGCCGGGAGATCGGCAGGGTCAGCGAGAAGATGCTGACCCAGACCCTGCAGACCCTGGAACGCGACGGGATGATCCATCGTGACGCCCAGCCGGTGATCCCGCCCCGCGTGGACTACTCCCTCACGGACCTCGGCCGCGAGGCCGCCGAACAGGTCCGGGCCCTCGCGCAGTGGACGGGGCAGCGGATGGCCGCGATCCAGAGGGCACGCGAGGAGTACGACGCCGCCAAGGCGTGACGTCGGATCGGGCGGGGCGGCCCGGAGGGCGTACGACACCGTGTGGACGCGGCTGCGCAGGCCGGGGCCGGTACTCCGGCAGGGGCCGGGCACGCCGATGTCCGCGGACGGGTACGCCGTCCGCGGACATCCAGGCGGTGGTGCGATGCGAGCTGCTTCGTGCGGTGGGCGCGGGGGTCCGACAGGGCTCGGCGGTTCGCGGGTCCGGCCCGTGGGATCAGGCCCGCGGGGTCACGAGAACAGCAGGCGCCAGGTCAGGGGACCGGGGGTGCCGTCGGCGTCGCCGCGCAGTTCCTTCCGCGACTTCTGGAAGTCCCGCACGTTGAGCCGGTCCGCCTCGCCCCAGGTCTTGCTCGGGCCGACCTTGTAGTGGTCGCCGAAGCCCCGCTTCACCAGCTGCTTGCCGAGCTGCAGGACGTACGCGTTGGTGGCTCCGGCCACGAAGTACTTGCGTCCCGGGAAGGCGGGGACCTTCGGCTTGGCGGGGGTGGTGGTCTCGGTGGTGTCGTCGTCGCCCAGGTCCAGATCGGCCTTCGCGTACTTGACGATCCTGGCGAAGTCGATCGCGCCGGGGTCGCCGTGGACGTTCTCGGGCACGTGCATGTGCCCGCAGACACCCTTGAAGTCCGTCCACTTCGCGGCCGTCATCCGCTGGCCGCCGCTGCCGTACGACGTCGGGTACGCGGGCCACGACTTCGGGCCGGACAGCGGCACGCCGTGCTCCTCGTGCATCCACGTCAGGAAGCGGGCGACGCCGTGCAGCGCCCAGTCGGGGGCGTCCGGCCAGTAGACGTGGGCCGTGCCCGCCGCCTTCCACTTCGCGTGGGTCTTCGGGTCACAGGTGCCGACCAGCTCGACCTGGCACACGTTCAAGGTGTTCGTCTCGACACCGCCCCGCAGGTTGACCAGCGCCCGCGAGGAGGTCTCGATGTCGAAGTGCTGGTACCACTTCAGCTTCTTGGCGGAGAGGTCGGGGACCGCCGTCAGGTTCGGCGCGGTGGAGCCGCCGTCGTACCCGGGCAGGGTGGGGCCCTCGGTGGTGTGCAGGACGACGACGTCGACCTGCATCGCGTCGCCGCCGAAGTCGTCCTGGTACCAGTTCGCCCGGCTCGCGCCGGGGTATCGCTGCGGTCCCGTCTTGGTGCTCATCACGGACTCCTGAGGTGAGTGGGGCCTCGCCCGTTCGGCGAGGTGGATCGAGGGAGAACCGCTCGGCCCGGGGAATCAGCCGGAACGGCGGCCCCGGACCCGGGCGGGAATCGCCGCCGGAGCCATGGGGCCCGCCGCCCGCAGATGCCGGGCCAGGCGTTCCGGGTCGGCGTCGTCACGGCCCGCCAGTTGGCGGGCGAGCGCGGCGTGCCGAAGCTGTCGGGAGGAGGGGGTCTGGGCGCTCAGTACGACGTCGCGGGGCAGCTCGGGCAGCCGGTAGCGGCCGACGGTGTCCCCGGCGCCGGCGTCCGCGTCCCAGACCAGGATCCGGGCGGTCACGGCGGCGTCGATCAGCGGCAGCAACTGCTCCGGTGCCAGGCCCTGGACGGCGGCGAGCAGACCGACGTCCAGCCATTCGCCGTCGGCCGCGGCGTAGGTGAGCATGGTGCGGGCCGGCTCGGGCAGCTCGACCAGTCGCGCGTGGAGGATGCCCCGGACCGCCGCCGGTACCTGCGCCTCCGGGCCGGTGCGCCGGCCGGGCGGCAGTTCGACCAGCTCGGCCAGCGCGAACGGGTGCCCCTCGGCACGCCGGTGCAGTGCCGCCGCCTCCTCGGGCGTGACGTCCTCGCCGCGCGCCGCGAGCAGTTCGGTCACGTCGTCGGCGGTCAGCGGCTCCAGGGTCAGCCAGGTCGCACCGAGCAGGGCCAGCTCCGCGAGCAGCATGCTGGACGCCGGGTTGTCGCCGCTGCGCAGGGTGCACACGAAGAGGACCGGGGCCTCCCGCACCACCTTGGCGAGCCGCCTCAGCAGGCGGTGGAAGCCCTGCGGCGCCTGGTCGAGGTCGTCGACGACACACAGGGTGGGCGCCTGCGTGAGCTCGTGGACGACGGTGCCGAGCGGGTCCTTCTGGGCGACCTCGTCCTGACCGGAGTCGGAGCCGTCCTGCCGCAGCGCGTCCAGGAGCTGCACGGTGGGGCAGGTCTGGGAGATCCCGCGGTTTCCGCTGAGTGCCTGACCGGCCCGGGTACGGGCGACGGTGAACCCGACCGCCGCTGCCCGCGCGGACAACTCCTCCAGCAGCCGGGTCTTGCCGGACCCCTGCTCCCCGTGGACCACGGCCCACCGGGGGCGGCCCGCGGCCGCGGCCGCCAGCAGGGTGGCAAGTTGTCGGCTCTCCTCGCCGCGGCCCACGAAGGGTGTGGGGGTGGTGGAGCCGGTGTCCGGGTGCACACAGGTGTGGGCGAAGCCCGGGCCCGGGGAGAGGGACGTGGCGGTTCCAGCCGTGGGCTGCGTGCCGAGAACGACGACGTCGTGCCGCAGGATCGCGGTGTGCAGGTCCCTCAGCTGGGGGCTGGGGTCCAGGCCGAGTTCCGTGGCCAGCATGTCGCGGAACCGCTCGTACTGCCGGAGCGCCTCGACCGGCCGGCCGGCCGCGTACAGGGCGCGCATCAGCAGCGCCCAGGAGGTCTCCCGGAGCGGGGCCTTGAGGACCAGGCCCTCGGCGACGCCGATCGCCGGTTCCGTCTCGCCCTGCTGGACGAGGATCGCGGCCTGCAGTTCCTTGGCGTCCTGGAGCGCGCCGTCGAGCCGGGTGCGCTCGCGCATCGCGAAGGCGTGCTCGGTGGCCTCGGCCAGGGCCTCGCCGCGCCACAGCGCGAGCGCCGCGTCGATCTCCTGCCGGGCGACGGCGAGCTGTCGGTCCCTCATGGCCTCGCGGGCCCTGCTCACGGACTCCTCGAAGAGTGTCGTGTCCCGTGCTTCGCGGGGCACCTTCAGCGCATAGCCGGCCGGGCCGCTGACCAGCATGGTGGACCGGCCCTGCCGGACGGGGTCGAGGACCGCGCGCAGGCGGCTGATGTGGGCGCGTACGGAGGAGGCGGCACCCGTCGGCCGGTCCGTCGGCCACAGGTCGCGGCAGAGGGTGTCCGACGAGACGGGGCGGCCGTCCTCGATGAGCAGGCGGACGAGCAGCAGCCGGCGCTGCCGGGGCCCCAGGTCGAGACGGACGTCGCCCTTCAGCGCCTCGACGGGGCCGAGGACGCCGAACCGTATCCCGTGTCCATGATCTGAGTTCACCGGTGGGCCCCTCCTGGGCGGCGCTGGGTACGAAGGGCCTCGCCGAACGTGGCAACGCGGCTGAGTGGCATGCAGGTTACGCGATGGACTGATGTGAGGTCGGTCAAGCAGTCAACCAACGGTTCGTTGTTTGTATGTTGTCCATGTGTTGCTCGCGGCGGTACCGCGCTCGGCTGTGTCATTCGGTGCCGTCACAACCCGCGTCCGCGGCCGCCGAACAGCGCCCGTCGGACGTGCCGTCGCTCCACCGGGGGCTGCCCCCGACCGCGATCGCCCTGACAAACAGCAGGGCGATGAAGCGGAATAGAATCACCGTGTTCACAGGTGAATTCTCGAAGCGCGGGGGCCACGGCGCATCGGCTGTTGACCCGATCTCCGGGCCGTCCGTCTGCAACCGTAGTTAGAGGACGGGACTACGCCTGCGGTCGTACTCGCGCCTGCCGCCGCCCGGCTTCGGGCCGCCGGAGACCGCCGCCGTGCCCAGGAGTACGGCCGCCCCGCCGCGTGGGTGTGCCCCTTCGGCCGGGCGCGGACGGCCGGGCGGGCAGACCCCGTCGCTCACTTTCCCGAAAGGGAGTCAATTGCGGGCAACGGTCCGACAATTCCCCTACAACAAGCCCGAGTTGCCCCATCGGCGGGCCGCTGTACGATCCTCCTCCCTGACCTTGATCAGTGAGTAGAACCCCGCGCTCCAGAAGGAACTCATGCGTAAATTCAAGTCGGTTGTCGTCAGCGCCGTCATGGCATTCACCGGAATGACGGCGATGGCCAGCGCCCCCGCCCAGGCGGCGGGGGAATTGGAGTACGTGGCCCTGGGAGACTCGTACGCGTCCGGGGTCGGAGCGGGGTCTTACGACACCGCCAGCGGCGACTGCAAGCGCAGCCAGCTCAACTACCCGGTCCTGTCGCAGGCCGCGCACTCCGAGTACACGCTGAAGGACGTCACCTGCAGCGGCGCGACCATCGCGGACGTGCGCAACAACCAGCTGTCCGCCCTGAACAGCGGCACCGACGTCGTCACCCTCACGGTGGGCGGCAACGACGCCCAGTTCACCACCGTGGTCACGAACTGCCTCTCCGAGAGCGACAGCTACTGCAAGACGGCCACCGAGTGGATGTCGTCCTACGCCAGGAACCAGATGGTGACGGAACTCACCAGCCTGTACCAGGACATCAAGGCCCGGTCGCCGAAGGCCGAGATCATCGTCCTCGGCTACCCGCGGGCGCTCTCCTCGGCCGGGACCTGCCCGCTGATCGACCTCAGCGCCGCCAAGCGCACCTACATGAACGGTTTCGCCGACGCGCTGGCCGAGGGCACCAAGGCCGCGGCGGCCGCTCAGTCGGTCACCTTCGTCGACATGCGCGACGCGTTCAAGAACCACGGGGCGTGCGGCTCCGACCCGTGGATCAACGACCTGACCGCCGGAACCGCGGTCTTCCACCCCAACCTGACGGGCTACCTGGCGGGCTACTCCGACCAGCTCAACAAGGCCTGGGGCTGACCCCGGCCCGGCGGACGACGCATCCCCGGGTCGCCGACCCGGGGGTCCGTCGCGGGGCATCCACATCGAAGGCACCGGCCGGCGCCCGGCCCGTGGAGACGGGCGCGGCCGGACACCCGTAGGCGTTCCTACTCGGGTGTGGATGCCGAGACCGGCAGGGGGCGCCCGTCGACGGGGTGGCCGAGCAGCCGTGTCATGGTCTCGGCCGCTCGCACAGCGGCGTCACCGCAGCAGTTGTTGAACAGGACGTGGAGCCGCTCGACCCGCTCGGCGAGAGCACGCAACCGGGGGATCCACTCGGCGAGTTCCTCGTCGCCGTACGCGTACCGGTACCGCTCCTCCTTGCTCCCGGTCCGCCAGGCGGCGCTGCGTCCGTGGAACCGGACGACGGACAGCCGAGGAGACGTCACGGGGGTGACCGGGGGGACGGAGCCCGGGAGCGCCTGCGCCATGTCGACGGCGACGGCGGCCATGCCGTACCGCGCGAGCAGCGCGCGGGTGGCCTCCTGCCGACCCTCCCGCCACCATTGGGCATGCCGGAACTCGACGGCGACGGGCCACCCCTCGGTCCGCCGGGCGGTCTCCGCCAGAAAGGCCTCGGCCCGCGCCCCGGGCCGGAACCACGGCGGGAACTGGAACAGCACACTCCCCAGCCGCCCCGCCCGCCGCAACGGCGCGACCCCGGCGGCGAAGCGCGCCCACACCTCGTTCAGTACACCCGGATCACGGGTGTCGGCCGGTAAGCCGTCCGGCATCACCGAACTCCGCGTGGGGTGCCCGGTCAGCAGGGAGAACGCCTTCACGTCGAACACGAACCCGTCCGGTGTCCGCTCCACCCACAGCCGGCTGTTCCGCTCACCCGGCAGGGCGTAGTAGGAGGCGTCGACCTCCACGACCGGGAACCGCCCGGCGTAGTGCCGTAACCGTCCCTCGGCGTCCCGCCGCCCCACCGGATACCAGCCGCTGCGGACCAGCATCGGGTCGGTCCACGAACACGTGCCCACGAGGATGTCGCCCATGGGGGGGCGGGTACCCAGGGAGTCAGATCGCCCTGCGTCCACCCGTGTTCGGGCCGGTCGCCGCACGCGGTGCCCGCTCCTGGGCAGGGTCCCTCCTCCGGCTCGCCCGGCTGCTCCCCCTCCGTGCCGACGCGTTCGCCTCGGAGCGACGGGGTCCGGGCCCAGAGGGCGGGGCTCACGCCTGCGACTGCCCGTATCCGCACCGAAGTTCGCACGTCCCCTCCGACCCGCGTGGCGGGAGGGCGACGGTACGCACAAGGCCTGGGCGGGTCACCCGTCCGATGCGTATAGCCGACAGAGCCCGCATCGGCGTCACCTCAAAGGAGCGGCAAAAAAGGGCGAGGGCGGGTGCCCCCGCCCGGTCGGGCGGGGACCCGGCTGCGGGGAGACGAACAAGTCCCGCAAGGCCCCGGCAGGGGCCCGACGTGAGGAGAGCCGATGGTTTCGCCCCGGAAGCGTGCACAAGAGGTCCACGGGGGAGTGGGGAGGGAGGCGGGACCGGGCGGGCGCGCGCTGCTCGCGGACCCGCTGAGGAACAAGGGCGTCGGCTTCACCCAGGAGGAGCGCGAACGGCACGGCCTGGTCGGGATGCTTCCGCCCGCGGTGCTGTCCCTGGAACTCCAGGCGCGGCGGGCCTGGGAGCAACTGCGGGCCCAGCCGGACGACGTGGCGAAGAACGTGTACCTGGAGCAGCTCCACGACCGTAACGAGGTCCTCTATTTCCGGCTGCTCCGCGACCATCTCCCCGAGCTCCTGCCCATCGTCTACGACCCGACCGTCGGCGAGGCGATCAAGCGCTACAGCCACGAATACCGGCGGCCGCGCGGTGTCTACCTGTCCATCGACCGGCCGCAGGACGTCCGTCCCGCGTTCCAGGCGCTCGGCCTGGGCCCCGACGACGTCGACCTGGTGGTGGCGACCGACGGGGAGCAGCTCCTCGGCATCGGTGACTGGGGTGTCGGCGGTATGCAGATCTCCGTCGGCAAACTGGCGGTCTACACCGCCGCCGCGGGTATCCACCCGGGGCGGGCCGTCGCGGTGATGCTCGACGTCGGCACCGGTAACCAGGCGCTGCTCAACGACCCGCTGTATGTCGGCAACCGGCACAGCAGGGTGCGCGGTGAGGCGTACGACTCGTTCGTCGCCGCCTTCGTGGAGGCGGTGGGCGAGCTGTTCCCGCACGCGCTGCTGCACTGGGAGGACTTCGGCCCCGGCAACGGCCGCCGTATCCTCCAGCGGTACGGCGAGAAGATCCGCACGTTCAACGACGACATGCAGGGCACCGGCGCGATCACGCTGGCCTGCGTCATGAACGCGGCACACGTCACCGGCACGCCCATGCGCGACCAGCGGATCGTGGTCTTCGGCGCCGGGACGGCGGGGGTGGGCATCGCCGACCAGCTGCGCGACGCCATGGTCCGCGACGGGCTGGACCGCGAGGAGGCCACCCGCCGCATCTGGTGCGTGGACCGGCAGGGCCTGCTGCGGCAGTCCACCGAGGGGCTCCGCGACTACCAGCGGCCGTACGCGCGGCCCGACGACGAGTGGCCCGGCGACAGGCCGGCCGACCTGCCCGGTGTGGTGGACCGGGCCCGGCCGACCGTGCTGGTGGGGACCTCCACCCAGCCCGGGGCCTTCACCCGGGACGTGGTGCGTTCCATGGCCCGCCACGTGGACCGGCCCGTCGTCCTGCCACTGTCCAACCCCACGGAGAAGATCGAGGCCATGCCGGCGGACGTGCTGCGGTGGACCGAAGGCAAGGCCCTGGTCGCCACCGGCATCCCGGTGCCTCCGGTCGAGCTGGACGGCACCACGTACGTCATCGGCCAGGCCAACAACGCCCTCCTCTACCCCGGGCTGGGACTGGGCGCCGTCGTCGCGCGCGCCGAGCGGATCACCGACGGGATGCTCCAGGCCGCGGCGGAAGCGGTCGCCGGCCTCGCCGACCTGTCGCGGCCCGGCGCCGCCCTGCTGCCGGAGGTCGAGAACCTGCGCGCCTCGTCCGCCGTGGTCGCCGCGGCCGTCGCCCGCCGCGCCGCCGAGGAGGGCGTGGCCCGGGCCCGCCCGGACGACGTGATCCAGCAGATCCAGGACACGATGTGGCAGCCCGAGTACGTCGAGTGAGTACCTGCCTCCCGGTCGGTGCGGCTTTCGCGCCGAGCGGGGGCGTTGCTCGTCACGGGGGCGAACTCGCTTCCGTACACGCGGTGTTCGCCGCCGCGGCATCAGTATTCCGTTCCTCGTCACCAAGTTCTCCCGAGGGCACGACAAGCGGCGTAACCGCCGGTAACTTCGGTCGCGCTTCCCTCACAACCGCTTTCACCCCCCAGGAGACACACCCCCATGCGCAGACTCCTCGCCTGCCTGGCGGCGGCCGTCGCCGCCCTCGGCGGGCTCGCCGCGACCGCGCCGTCCGCGGCCGCCGCGGACTCGGGCAGCTTCAGCGTGCTCAGCTACAACGTGGCGGGCCTGCCCGAGGCCATCTCCAGCGCGCCCACGCCCCGCGAGTCCAGCACCACGACCATCGGTGAGCGCATCGCGCCGTACGACGTCGTCCAGGTCCAGGAGGACTTCAACTACCACGCCTACCTGTACGCCGCCGACTCCGCCCACGCCTACCGCACCCCCACCAGCGGCGGAGCGGGCATCGGCAGCGGGCTCAACACCCTGTCGAAGATCGCCTACGACGAGGACGACTTCGAGCGGGCACGCTGGAACTCCTGCCAGTACGACTCGGGCGACTGTCTGACCCCCAAGGGCTTCACGTTCATGCGCGAGCGTCTCGCCGAGGGCGTGTACGTCGACTTCTACAACCTCCACACCAACGCCGGCACCAACGCCGGCGACCTCGCCTCCCGCGCCGACAACCTCGAACAGCTCACCGCGTTCATCAAGACCCACTCCGCCGGCAACGCCGTCGTGGTCATGGGCGACACCAACACCCGCTACACCCGCAGCGGCGACACCATCGCCGAGTTCGCCGCCGCCAACGGCCTCACCGACGCCTGGGTCCAGCTCATCCGCGGCGGCACCCCGCCCGCCAAGGGCAGCGACGCGCTGGTCTGCGACCAGTCGGGCGCCACGGTGCCCAACACCTGCGAGGTCGTCGACAAGATCCTCTACCGCGGCAGCAAGCTCGTCTCCCTCAACGCCACGTCCTACAACAACGAGCACGCCAAGTTCCTCACCGACGGCGGGCTCATGCTCTCCGACCACGACCCGATCACGGTCGGCTTCTCCTGGTCGCGCGACGCCGCCTTCCAGCTCAGCGACCAGTTCGGCGGGCCGCACGGCGACTACTTCAACGACATCGGCAGCGTGCCGGCCGCAGCCCGCGCCACCACCCTCGCCCTGCGCTCCGGCTCCCGTGTCGACCGGATGAGCGTCACCCTGACCGACGGCACCACGCTCGCCCACGGCGGCACCGGCGGCACCGCGTCCTCCCTCACCCTCGCGAGCGGGGAGTACGCGACGGCCGCTCAGCTCTGCCGGGGCGTGAAGGACGGCCGCACCCGCATCTTCTACGCCAGGTTCACCACCAACCTGGGTCGCACCCTGGCCGGAGGCACCACGACCTCCGACTGCGTGACCCGCACCGCCCCCTCCGGCTGGCAGATCGCGGGATTCCACGGCCGCTCCGGCGAGGAGGTCGACAAGATCGGCCTCGTCTACACCCGGCGCTGACCGCTTCGGCGCCCGGGGCGGCGCGAGAACACCCCGCCCCGAGCGCCGGGCACACCGGCACTCACCGATAGGACGTGCGACGCGCCACGTCAGCGGCGACGCCGCGCAGCACGCGGATCACCGCCGCCACCGCTGTGAACGGCGTCGCCGGCATGTCGGCCCGACCAGCCGCCGGGCGCCACGTCGGCCCTCACCGAGGAGGGATCGCGTCCTCATGGTCCGACAGCCCGTCCTGGCCGGCGGGTTCGGCGGTCCAGGTGATCTGCGGGGGCTCGACCCGTGCGCACAGGGGGTTGCCGCCGGAGTCGGTCAGGCCGAGGCGTCCGACCAGCAGGCCGCTGCGGGCGGCGGCGGCGAGTGTGTCGGCGGGGATGACGTCGAGCATGAGCTTGGCGCGGCGGAACATGGCGAAGGTGCCCGAGTCGTCGACCGTGCCCCAGGACAGGTAGATGAACCGGCGGCCCAGACGATCCTGCACGTACGGGCCCTTGACGTCGATGCCGGTCGGCGAGGCGGTCGCGGTGCACTCCAGCGTCCACGTCGCGGAGGCCGCGTCGCCGGGCTGCGGGTCGAGGAGTTCGGCGGGACGGTCGCGGCGTTGCACCGCGACATGGATGTCGGTGTACGCGGGGACGTTGTCGTCGGGGCGGGCCGGGCGGCTGCGGCCGGGCAGGTCGACGGCGTCGATACGGATGCGCATACCGGCCATCATCCGCCGCCGGGCACTCAGCCGGGAATGTCGGGGTCCGTCTCGTTCCGCCCCCACTCCGAGGAGCCGTTGGGATAGAGGTACGCGGGCCGGCCCGCGTTGCCGCTCGTGCGGAAGGGGTTTCCGTTGTCGTCGACGCGCAGGACTCCGTGCCGGTCGCCGCTGGACCAGTTCAGCTCCAGGTACCAGCTCACGTTGTACGCCCGCGCGTCCGCGAAGACGTAGAAGACCTCGGGATCGGACTCGGTCACCTTGTACGGGAAGTCGCGCTGACCGGGCCCGGGGGAGACCGTGGGCTGCCTGTCGTCGAGGTTCACGTCGAAGGCCACCGTCTCGACGCCGCCGCCGCACCCGTCGTGCATCTGGTAGTCGTTCCAGGCGAGCGGCGCGCTCTTGTCCACCACCCGCACATTCAGGTCCTCCAGGACGACGGTGGCCTTCCCGGTGCCCTGCACGGTCAGCGCGAGCATCTGCTGACCGCCGGTGACCCCGCCGAGCGCGGTGACCCACCCGCGTGCGTCCGGCTCGTTCGGCGGCGGAGGCACCTGTTCGGGCTCCCGGTCGATCAGGATGTGCGGGCCACACCGGTCTTCCCACTTGTACGGATTGACGGTGACGGCGGGCGCGGTCGCCCCGTCCTGGGAGCCGACGCCCTGGGCCGCCCCGGTCTCACGGCTCCTGGCGGCGGAGCGGGAGGGGGCGGCCGTGGGGCTGCCGCTGCGGGTGGCGGACGGCGAGGCCGACCCGGCCTTCGGGGGGGCCGACCCGGAGGCGCCGCTTTCACCGACGGACGGGGAGGCGGCCCCCACGGACCGCGTCCCGCTCCGGTCGTCATCGCCCTTGCCGGGTACGAGATCCACCACGAGCGCGGCCGACACGAGGGCGGCGGCCACGGCGGCCCCGGCGAGGACGACGGTACGCCTCCGCCGCGGCTCGGGAGCCTCCGCCAGGGGCCGCCGCTCAGCCTCGGGAACGGCCTCGCCCACCGCTTCGGCCCCTGCCGCCCCGGTCCCGGCCTCCGCCGCCGTCCGCGCCGGCGGTTCCTCCTCCGCGGGGGCCCTGCCCGGCTTCTGCCTCCGCAGGGCGTCCGCGAGAACCCACCGCCGGTGCAGTTCCACCAGTTCCTCGGGCGTCGCCTTGCAGACCCGTGCGAACCGCTCCACGGGCGCGTAGTCCGTCGGTACGGCGTCCCCGTTGACGTACCGGTGAAGCGTGGACGCACTCATGTGCAGCCGCTTCCCGAGCACCCCGTAACTGAGCCCGGACCGCTCCTTCAGCCGTCCCAGCAGCTCCGAGAACTCGTCCCCCGCCACCGTTCCTCCCTCTCCCCACATCCCGGAGCCCCATTCCAGGGGAAGGTCGTTCCCCCAGGTCAGAGCCTTGCGAGCGTTCCAGCGTTCCGGATGCCCCGGCGGTTGTGGCGGCCGGGACGGAACGCCGCACAAGCTTGGGCCATCCAAGCACGCCGCTCCCGGCACCCGGTCGAGCGGCCCATGCCAACAGCCGTACCGCACAAGGGGGATCACATGTCCACACGCACCCACCGCACCCGCGTCCTCGCCGCTGCCGCGCTCGCCGCCGCCGCACTGACGTTGACGGCATGCAACAACGGAGAGGGTGTCGTCGACGAGGGGGCGCCGGTGGGATCCGTGTCCACGGCGTCCACCACGCCCTCGTCCAAGGCGAGCGGGGGAACCTCCACCGGGGCGGGCCAGACCGACCCGGCGGGCTCGACCTCCGAAGGCTCGACGGGCGGCGCGGCCGGTTCGAGCGGCACCACGGGTTCGTCGGGTTCCACGGGCGCGTCGGGTGCATCGGGTTCCCAGGGCTCCTCGGGTTCCCGGAGCTCCAAGGACTCGGGGCCCACCAGGACCCCCTGCTCCACCACCTCCACCCGGATGACCGCCACGGAGGTCTCCCGGCCCCTGAACCACCTTCTCCTCACCGTCACCAACACCGGCTCGAAGAGCTGCAACCTCATCGGCTATCCGGCGGTCCGATTCGGAGATGCCCAGTCCGTCCCGCCGGCCTTCGAGGACTCCAAGCCGCAGGCGGTGGTCACGCTGGCTCCCGGTGAGTCGGGCTATGCGAGCGTCCTTCTCTCGGCCGCGGACGGCAGTGGTTCCAACGGCTACACGGCCAAGTCCCTCGAGGTCTTCTTCAACGAGGGCGCGAGCGCCGCCCGACCGGCACTCCCCGCGAAGGGCGTGTACGTCGACGACTCGATCGGCGTCTCGTACTGGCAGTCGACCATGGCCGACGCCCTGGACCGGTGACCCGAGCAGGCCCGGGTCGATGACCTGGGCCTTCTCGTTCGACCGCTCCAGGGGGCGGCGGCGTAGCGGCCCGGCTGAAGTTGGGCACTCTCTTGACGACAGCAAGAAAAAGGCCCTACATTCCTCGACGCGTTCGTTCAGTTCGCTGAACACCTGCTCCGGCCCCCACCTCGCAGCCGCCCCCAAGGAGCCGCCCCATGCCTGTCGGCACCCGCAGCCGCGCCCCCCGCACCCGTCTGCGCATCGCCCTGGCCGCCCTGGCCACGCTGGCGTCCGCGGCCCTCACCGCCCTTCCCGCACCGGCCGCCGAGGCGGACACGGCGGAGGTCAGTGGCCATCTCACCGGCACCCTCTCCGACGGCGCCACCTGGGTCGCGGACGTACCCGAGCGCTGGAACGGCACCCTGCTGCTGTTCAGCCACGGCTTCGGCCCCACCGTCGCCAGGAACGCCCCCACCGACGCCGTACGCACCGAACTGCTCGCCGAGGGCTATGCGTTGGCCGGTTCGTCCTACGACCCCCAAGGCTCGATGTGGGCTCTGAACAGCGCCGAACGCGACCAGTTCGCCACGATCGACGCCGTCACCGCGAAGATCGGCACCCCGCGGCGCACGCTGGCCATGGGCAATTCGATGGGCGGACTCGTCAACGCGCAGCTCGCCCGGGACGGCGGCGGGCGCATCGACGGCGCGCTCGGCCAGTGCGGCCTGGTCGCGGGCGGCACGGATCTGGACAACTACCAGCTCGACGCCGAGTACACCATCGCCCGGCTGCTCCTGCCGGAGCAGGACGTACGACTTGTGCGGTTCGGCAGCTCCGCCGACGCCTCCGCCACCGCCGCCCTGCTCACCAAGGCGGTCACCTCCGCCCAGAGCACCCCGCAGGGCCGCGCCCGGATCGCGCTGGCCGCCGCCTTCCTCAACCTCCCCGCCTGGTCGCCCGGAAAGGACCGGCCCGCCGCGACCGACTGGGCGGGCCAGGAGGAGCAGCAGTACGACTGGTTCGCGCAGGGCATCCTGTCGTTCGTCGAGGGCGGCCGGTACGCCGTCGAGCAGTCCGTCGGCGGCAACAACTCCTGGAACCGGGGCGTCGACTACGCCCGCCTGCTCGCCGGTTCCGCACACGCGCCCCAGGTCCACGCCCTCTACCAGGCGGCCGGACTCGACCTGCGTGCCGACCTGCGGGTGCTGACCGAGGGTGCCGCGGTCACCGCCGATCCCGCCGCCGTCCGCACCGCGCGCCAGACGTCGTCCGCCGGCCAGGGACTCGAGGTGCCCCTGCTCAACATCCACACCACCGCCGACAACCTGGTTCCGGTGGAGCAGGAAAGCCGCTTCGCCGCCCGTGTGCGCGCCTCCGGCGACGGTGCGCTGCTGCGGCAGGCGTACGTCGAGCGGCAGGGACACTGCGCGTTCACCACCGCCGAGACCGTGGCCGCCCTGCACGCGCTCGAACACCGCGTCAGCACCGGCCACTGGGACGACGTCGCGACCCCGGCCGCGCTCCAGCGGTCGGCCACCGCCCTCGGTCTGGACGGGGCGGCGTACGTCCCCTACCGCCCGGCACCCCTGACGGTCGGCCGCGACGACCACCCGGCGCACCCCACCCGGCGCTGACGTCGGCACCCGCTCAGGTCCGACGCGTCCGGACCCGGCCCTTGCCGCCCGGCACCGGGCCGGGCCCCGTGCCGTGGCTGACGCGGTGCGTTCAGTCCGTGGCCGCGGCGTTCGTCCGTGGGCGGGAGGCCGGCAGGAGACGTGATCGGCTCACCGTGAAGCCCACCGTGGCGCCGCCGCCCACCTCCGCCGCTGCCGGGTGCCCTGGAGCGGTCGGCGAGTGACCCCGCGTCCGGCGGATCCGTCCGCCGGACGCGGGGCCCCGACCCGCCCGGACGAGCAGTGTCGTGCGGGCGCGGGCCGGTGGGTGACGACCGGCGCCCTGCGAGGGATCGGCTCAGCCGACGGTCCACTTCTGGCTCGCCGCGCCCGTGCCCGTCAGCTGGACGACGGCCGCTCCGGTCGTCGTCGCGCTGTTCAGCACACCGAGGTTCAGCCCGCTGTGCACGGCCACCAGCATGTAGACGCTGCCGGTGTAACTGCCGACCAGGTCGAAGAAGAACTGCTGGTTGGTACCGCCGTTGCAGGTCCACTGGATGAGCTGGCGGTTCTCGGCGGTCGACTTGCTGGGGACGTCCAGGCACAGCCCGCTGTTGACGTTCTTCAGCGTGTAGATGTTGGCCGAGACCCTGGTGGCGGTCCACTGCTGGTCCGTCCCGCCCGTGCCGGTCGCCTGGATGACGGTGGCGTTGGTGGCGGTGGACGCGCCGGTGACATCGAGCAGCAGGGAGCTGTTGGAATTCGTCAGGGTGTGGGCTGCCGCGCTCGGCACACCGCTGTTCGGCGTCCAGGTGCCCGCCTGGACATCCAGTGACCAGGTCGGGTACTGGCCGAGGTTCACCGTCGTACCGCTGATGCTCAGCGGAAGCCAGATGAGCTTGGACGCGCCGAGATCGGAGGTGTCCCAGCGGTCGCCGGCGTAGACGTAGGTCGTGCCGGAGGTGCCCGCGACCGTGATGATGTTGGCGGTCTGGCTGCCGTAGGTGTGGGTTCCCGGGGCGGCGAAGTTCCTCATCGCCGACCAGGTGCCGCTGACGGAGGTGGCGGTGGAGTAGACGTTGTCGTTCAGGCTCCAGCCGGTCAGGTGCGAGGCCAGCAGGTAGTAGATCCCGTTGGCCTTGATCATCGCGGGTGACTCGAAACTGTTCGCGCCGCCGTCGCTGCCCAGGATGGCGACCGTGCTCACCGGGGTGAGGTAGTCGCCGGAGAGCAGGTCGATGCGCAGGCCGTTGTTGCGGTCCTCGGACATCAGGTAGGCGGTGCCGTCGGTGTCCTGGAACAAACCGATGTCACGGCTCAGCTGGCCCAGCGGGCGGGAGCTGCCCCGGTAGTCGTAGGGGCCGCAGGGCGTGCTGCTGGTCGCGACACCGACCTTGGCCTCGGCGTAGGTGAGGCTGTCGATGTGCACGTACATCACGTACTTCTGCGTGGTGGCGTTGTAGATCACCTTCGGCCGCTCGACCACCCGCGACGGGCCGAGGTCGCCGCTGCTCTGCAGGGACAGGGCGTCGCCCTGGTACGTCCAGTTCGCCAGGTCGGTCGAGCGGTAGCAGGCGATGGCCTGGAAGGACGTGTCGGACGAGGTCTCGCCGGTCTTGTTCTCGCCGAAGCCGTACCAGGTGTCACCGACCTTGATGATGCCCAGGCCGTGGAGCTGCAGGGTGTTGCCGGCGGTGTCGGTCCGCGCCGCACCGGTCGTGAAGGTCACCGTGGTGGCGGCCTGGGCGGGCGGGACGGGTATCAGGAGCGCTGCGACACCCGCCAGCAGGGTCAGGAACGAGGCGGCGGCGGTGCGCCATGGTCCCCGGCGGCGGCCGGAAGACGTTCCTTCGGACATGTCTCTTCACCTCTTCTTCGAGGTCCCGGCCGCCCGCGTCCGTTTCGGCGGCGGGCACGGCGGTGCCGCAGCGTGTGCGGGGAGGGAGAGGGCCGGGTACGGGGGACCGGTACGGCGGGGCCGGCGGGTCCGTGACCGGGTGACGGGGAGGACGGATATGTCTGGCTGTTTGGCGGGTTAATGACAACTGTCGCCAGAAGCTCTGTCAAGACATCGGCGTTGGATTCTGTTTCTTTTTGACTGATCCGGTCGGCTGGGGGAGGTTGAGGAGCTGAGCGGCTGACGGTCCGTCAATCTCGGCTGCTTCCTCCCCCTGTGCGGCTCCCTGTGAGGCGAACGCTTGACGCGGACCCGTTGGCCGGGTGAACGATCAACGCGGGGCTCGGCCCCTGTCAGGCGCCGACAGCTCTTTGCTGATTGCTTTTGTTGGAGCGGCGCCGGCCGCTGCGGCGCCCAGGAGACCGGCGACGCGTCCGCGGCGGAGTGGCCGGACGGTGATCCTCGCCGCGGCGGGCCGACTCCGCCGAGCGCCGGGTGAACCTCGTGTGTAGGCACGTAAAGGCCCTGTAATTGCGCGCTGACGGGCTGACGCGCTGCCGCGCGCCCTCGGGCATATGCCGGAAGCATCCTCATGAGGGTTTACTCTTCCGACATAAGTAATTAACAGCCGCTCCTCTCACTATGTGTGGATCCCGTGTATAACTTCGTACTGTCCGAATTTATAGCGACAGGTGCCAAGTGGGGGGTGTCGTCGCTTGGTGCAGCACTGACAGGGGGTTTGGGGGGCTTCACCGACGGCGTCTTCTCGCGCTGTCGCGTTGTCGTCGGCCGCACGCCACAGGGGAGGCGTGTCCGTGCCGGACGCACTTCAGTGAATTCACGGTGAGCTGCGCCCGCATGCAGCTACCGGTACTGACCATCGTATTCCGCGCGGTTTGGTGTCTGCCTTTCCCTGTCGCCGGATTCGCGTATTCCGCTTCCGTGTTCGGTGTGCCCTCAGGCACCCGAATCCGAACAGGAGACTGATTCAAATGGCCAGAATCTTCATCGTCGGTTCCGGTGTCGTCGGAACAGCCACTGGCAAGGGGTTCCTCAACGCCGGACACCAGGTGACCTTCATCGACGTGGCGCCGCAGCGCCTGCAGTACCTGCGCTCCCAGGGGCTGGACGCGCGTGCCGCCCTCGACCTCGACGGCGAGCCGGACGCGTTCATCTTCCTCACGCTCCCCACGCCCAACGTCGGCCACCGCTACGACCTGTCCGCGTTCGAGGCGGGCACCGCCTCCGTGGGCAAGGCGCTGGCCGGCGCCACCGGCACGCACATCGTCGTGGTCCGCTCCACGGTCCCGCCGGGCACGGCCGAGGGCCTCGTGCAGCCGCTGCTGGAGAAGCACTCCGGCAAAACCGTAGGTGAGGGCTTCTCGCTCGCCAGCAACCCGGAGTTCCTCCGCGCGGCCACCGCGGTCGAGGACTTCCGCCACCCGTGGATGACCGTCATCGCCTCGCGCAGCGTACGCACCCGGGAGCGGCTGGCCGAGCTGCTGGCGCCCTTCGGCGGTGAGACACGCGTCTTCTCGAACCCCGCCGAGGCGGAGTTCGTCAAGTGCGCCCACAACATCTACAACGCCACGAAGATCAGCTTCTGGAACGAGATGTGGCTGGTGGGCCAGCACCTCGGTCTCGACCTCGACCCGATCGCGCAGACCGTGGCGCGCTCGGCGGAGGCCTCCTACAACCCGTACTACGGCATCCGGGGCGGCGCTCCGTACGGGGGCGTCTGCCTGCCGAAGGACACCCAGGGATTCCTCGGCCTCGCCGCGTCGATCGGCGTCGCCATGCCGCTGCTCGAGGCGGTCGTCGCCGTGAACGACAAGCTCGCCGAGGTGGCCGAGATGGAGGCGGAGGCCCTGACCGCCTGAGCCTTCCAGGCCTGGCGGCCGACCGGGCAGGAACGGTTCTGTCCGGGCCGGGCCCGGGCGGTTTCCCGGGCCGGGCATTTCGGCCGCCGGAATATCCGGCCGCCGGGCATTCCGGATGGCGGAATATCCGGCCGCCGGGCATTTTCCTCCGCCGCCGCGCCGCATGGCCGGCGCGGCGGCGGAGGCTGTCGAACACCTGCGGATTCAACGAGAACAGGCCTATGAGCGGACTATTCGACACCACCTTGCTGGACTTCCGGTATTACCTCGTCTACCTGCCGCTGGGCATTCTCGGGCTGGTCCGCTGGGCCTGCTGGCTCGTGCGGCGAGCGCCCGCGGCCCTCTACCGGTCCGTGACGAACGACCACTCCCTTCCGCTGAGCATCGTCGTGCCGGTGTACCAGGAAGACCCGGAGATCTTCGCCCACGCGATCGAGTCGTGGCTGGCGAACGAGGTGGACGAGGTCGTCCTGGTCATCGACGTCACCGACCAGGCCTGTCAGGAGATCGCCGCGCGCTATCCGGTGACCGTCGTCATCACCGACGTGCCGGGCAAGCGCGACGCCCTGCGCAAGGGGTGGGAGGTCTGCTCCACCGACCTGGTGGCGCTGGTCGACTCGGACACCATCTGGGCGGACGACGTCGCCCGGGAGGTCTGCAAGCCCTTCGCCGACCCCAGGATCGGCGGGGTCGGGACCCGGCAGAACGTCTACAACCCCAAGGGCTTCCTGCAACGGGTCAACGACATGTTCCTGGACTACCGGTACTTCGACGAGAACGCGGCGCAGACCGTCATGGGCCGCGCGGTCTCATGCCTGTCCGGGCGCACCGCCGTCTACCGGCGCGCACTGCTGCTGGAGATATCCGACGACTTCATGGCGGAGACGTTCTGGGGCGTCCCCTGCATGTCGGGCGACGACAAGCGGCTGACCACTCTGATCCTGGAGCGCGGCCACCTCACCTACATGCAGCGCTCAGCCCGTGTCTGGTCGACCTTCCCCGGCACACTGCGGATCTTCCTCAAGCAGCGGCTGCGCTGGGCCCGCAACACCTGGCGCTCCGACCTGCGGGCGCTGTCGCACCGCTGGGTCTGGAGGCATCCCTTCCTCGCCTTCACCATGATGGACAAGGGGGTCAGCAGCTTCACCCTGCTGTTCTCGCCGTTCTTCATGACCTGGGCGATCATCCGGCAGGACTGGTTCTTCGTCGCCTGCCTGGCCGGGTGGTGGTGGGTGAGCCGGTCGATGAAGATCCTTCCGCACCTCGTGCGCAAGCCCTCGTCGTTCTTCCTGGTGCCCGGCTTCGTCCTGATCTCGTTCATGATGGCGGTCGTCAAGCTCTGCGCGCTGGCCACCATCCGCAAGCAGCGCTGGCTGACGAGGCAGGTGTCCGTGGAGAACGGCGTCGTCGTCAGGACCGCGCAGCCCGCGGAGGCCGCGGCATGAGGCATCTCTCCCGCGTCGCACGCGCCGCCCTCGCCGCGGCCGCCCTGCTGGCCGCCGTCGCGCCCGCCGCCCACGCCGCCGGTGCCGGCGGGGGCGACCCGGACGTCGCCGCCTGGCAGCGCAGCGGACGCCCGGACCGGCTGGCAGTGGTCAGGCCCGGCACCGTCACCCTGGTCAGTCACGGGTCCGTGGTGAAACGGCTTTACCCGCCGTACGGACCGCTCCCGCTCAGCTGGCTGGCCGCCAACGCAGGCCGTGAGTGGGTCCGTTACGTGCCGGCGAAGGCGGGTGCGGCCAAGACCGTGCGGATCGACACGGCCGTGCTGCTCGCTCCCGGCACCACCCTGCAGATGGGCCGCCGCACGCCCACCGTGCTGATGACCGCCGGGAAGACCGCCGCGTCCGGCACCTGGATCAGCGGCAGCCGGGCCACCCTCGACATCGACGACGTCACCCTGGCGTCCGCGACCGCGGACGGGACCGACCCCGCCCCCGCGGACATGGCCGGCCGCCCGTACCTCGCCATGGGCGCGGGGGGCCACATGACCATCAGCGGCACCGAAGTGATCGGCTTCGGCCGGGGGGCCGGTGCCCCGGCCCGGGAGTCCGGGGTCACCTGGGGCAAGGGCGCCACCGGATCGGCCACCGGCTCGACGTTCCAGGGCGGCCGTACCGGCCTGCGACTGACCGGATCGACCGGAGTGGCTCTCGACAAGGTCACCGTCAAGGAGTCCGTCCGGGACGGCGTCGTACTGAAGGGCGACCGGGGCACCACCGTAGAGGGGCTGACCGTCGAGGGCAGCGGCGGCAACGGGGTGACCGTCGGCGGCACCGACCGCCGCACTCTGTCCGGCGTCACCACCGGCGACAACCACGGCACCGGTCTCAAGGCCACCGCCCAGCGCGGCCTGACCCTCACGGCAACCGCCTCGCACCATGACGCCGGCGGCGGGGTCCGGCTGATCTCCTGCGTCTCCTGCACCGTCGACAAAGCCGTGGTGGACGGCGCGCCCTCGGCGATCAGCGTCTCCGGCCCGGGCGCACGGGTGACCGTGCGCGATGCCCGGCTCACCGGCGGCGGGGACGGCGCCGGGGTCGCGCTCGGCGCGGACATCGCCGGTGCCACCGTCACCGGCGGCACGATCAGCGGCTTCGACCGGGGCATCGCGGTCGCCGGTCCCGACGTCCGGGTGGACGGGACCGCCGTCACCGGCGCCGGCACCGGCGTCAAGGTCTACGGGCGCGCCCACGACGTCGCGTTGAACTCCGTGGTGGTCCGCGGCGGCCGGGCGGGAGTCACCGCCTCGGCCACCACCAGGGACGTCGTCCTCTCCGACGTCCGGATCAGCGGCACCTCCCGCAAGGGCCTGGCCTCCGCGTCCGAGGGCCTGGTCGTCACCGGCGGGTCGGTCTCCGGCACCGTCACGGCCGTCGACCTCGGCGCCTCCGCCCGGCTCGAGAAGCTGACCGTCAGTGACTCCCGCCGGGGTGTGCACCTGGCCGCCGACGTGCACGCACGCGGCCAGGACCTGGACATCCTCGCCGAGCGCAAGGGAATCCAGGCGGACGCGGGCGCGTGGATCAGCATCACGGACTCGCGGGTGAGGGCCCCCACCGCCCTCTCCGGGAACGGCACGATCAAACGGCTCGGGGACACGGAGGTGACCCTGCCGCCGTTCCCGTGGCTCGGGTTCGCGGCGCTGGTCGCACTCACCCTCGCCGTTCTGCTCCAGACCATCCACCAGGTCCGCCACCGCAGGACACCGCGGCCCCGGGTGGCGGCCCACGTGCGGAACACCGCATGACCCGCGAGCAGGCCCACCCGGGAGCCGGGAGGCACCGGTTACCGGGGGACGTGTCCGGCTCCGCACCGCCCGAGGAACCGGTCTGGCCGTCGGCGTACGGACCCCCGAACGCCGGCGGCCCGCCCTCGGCGGACCACCGCACCACCCCGCCGGATACGGCGCGCACCACCGGACGGCCCGAGGACTCTCCCGAACGAGCCCCGCCCGTCCTCACCGCAAACAGCACCCCCGCAGCTCAGAGCCGAACGGCGGGGGACATGTCAGGAGCCTCGCATGAACGACCAGCCACTCAGACCCGGCGCGACCGCCCCGACCGGCCGGCACCGCGCGGGTCGCTCCGCCCGACGCCTTGCCGTCTCCCTCAGCGTTCTCGGACTGCTGACCAGCC
Organism: Streptomyces sp. NPDC049687; assembly: GCF_044465285.1. Taxonomy (NCBI): domain Bacteria; kingdom Bacillati; phylum Actinomycetota; class Actinomycetes; order Kitasatosporales; family Streptomycetaceae; genus Streptomyces; species Streptomyces sp. NPDC049687. Next base: position 427,274 of record NZ_JBITLN010000003.1, on the reverse strand, counting down.
CCGTCCTGCTGTTCGGAGAGCCGGCCCAGGCCGCCTCGTGCTCCGGCCAGGTCCGCTACGCAGGCAGCACCAACACCATCTACCTGACCTCGGGCACCGCGAGCCTGTCCGACATCGACGCCCTCTGCCCGTCCGCGCCCCTGGTGGAGACGGACCCCGGCTCCCACACCTGGGAACTCAGCGCGGACCTGGTCGTCCAGAACGGCGCCACCCTCGAACTGCACGGCACATCGGTCGGCGGCGACGTCGACACCCTGCGGCTGCGCAGTCTGTCCGACAACGTCGCCACCCATGTCAGCGCCATCACCGCGCAGTACGGCGACCTCGACATCGACACCGTCCACATCACCTCGTGGGACGATGCCACCGGCGCCCCGGACACCGACCCGTACCTGCCCGCGAACGCCGCGTCCGGTTCACGGGCGCGCTCCTTCATCCGGGCGATCTCCTACCTGGACGCCGACGGCACGCCGCGTGAGTCGCGGATGGACATCAAGGACAGCGACCTCGGCTACCTCGGCTCCCACGCCGCCGAGAGCTACGGCGTGTCCTACAAGGGCCGCGGCTGCGACTCCGCCCACCTCGACGTGTGCGCGGCGCTGAACGTCTACGGCTCGCAGACCAACAGCCGGTTCCACCACAACTTCATGGGCACGTACACGTTCAACGCGTACGCCATGACCTTCACCGGCAACGAGTACGACCACAACGTCATGTACGGGCTCGACCCGCACGACGACTCCGACTACCTCACGATCACGCACAACCACGCGCACGACAACGGCGACCACGGGATCATCTGCTCGCAGCGCTGCGACCACCTGGAGATCGCGTACAACGAGGTCGACCACAACGGCATCCCGCCGTACGTCCCGGACGGCGACGACGACGCGTCGGACAACCAGGTCCACGGCATCATGATCCACCGCGGGGTCACCGACACCGTCATCGAGAACAACTACGTCCACGACCAGCCCAACGGCGCCGGCATCGCGGTCTTCGACAGCAGCGGCGACACCATCCGCAACAACACCGTCACCGGCGCGGAGTACGGGCTGCGCTACAGCGTCGGCTCGAGGGACATCACCACGACCGGCAACACGGTGACGAACAGCAGTCAGTACGCGGTCTTCACCTACCAGGGCTCGGACATCCCGGCCTACACCAACAGCACCGGCAGGCCGAGCAGCCTCCTCTTCACCGGCAACACCTTCGACACCACCTCCAGCAACGCGGTGAAGCTGAACCAGAGCGACGGGACGGTCTTCACCGGCAACACCTTCAGCGGCACGTTCGCCTCCGGTGTGCTCACGCAGTGGAGCACGGGGACCCTGTTCTCCGGCAACACCGTTCCCACGTCGCTGACGTACTCGGTGAAGGGCGACTCGACCACACCGGGCAGCATCGTCTTCAAGGACGTCAAGCAGTCCACGAAGGCGGCGGTGGACTCGGTCAGCTCGGCGAAGTTCACCGGCTCCGCCGGCACCGTCTACAAGGCGAGCGGCTACCCGGCCGTCACCACCACGCTCGGCTCCTCGGGGACCGGCAGCACGGCGACGCTGACCGCGGCGACCGTCGGCACCTCGCCGGTGACCGTCACCCCGCAGTCGGTCGCGGTGGTCCCCGCCGGCGGCACCGCCACGGGCCGGGTGCCCACCGGCGCCGGAGCGTACGAGGTCCTGGTCGCGCCAGGCACCGCCGGCACCGACCTCGCCTTCACCGCCACGGGGCTGACAGCCGGCGCGAAATACGCGCTGACAGCGGGCGGCATCCCACTCGCCACCGGCACCGCCTCCGCCGACGGCACCCTCACCCTGCACACGGTGCCGGGCACGACACAGGAGGTGGACTACCGGGTCGTCAGCGCGAGTTAGCGGCCACCAGATCGACACTTCGACCCACCGGGAGACGGGAGCGGCGGCAGTGCGCAGACGGCACTTCATCACGGCATCGGGAGCCACCATGATCGGTACGGGACTCGCCGCCTGCTCCTCGGACCCGGGGGGCGGCACCTCCGGCGCCCCGAGCCACTCCGCCGGCCCGGCCACCCCGCTGAGCGCGGACCCGGCAGCCCTGGCCCGGTTCTTCGGCCCCCCTCTCACGGCACGGTCGGGCGGCTCGTTCGGCCTCTCCCGCGCCGAGCTGCTGCCGGGCGGCCACCCCGTGCTGGGCCCGCTGCTGCGGGTGCGCTACCCGGCACACTCCGCCAGCCCGACCGTGGCGCGACAGTACGGCCGGCCCCAGGGCGGCGCGCAGCTCTACCTCGAACTGCGCGGCGGCTCCGTCGACTCCCTCCACCTCCGGTACTACGTGCGGTTCCCGGACGACTTCGACTTCGTCAAGGGCGGCAAACTGCCCGGCCTGTACGGCGGGACGGTGACGAGCGGCCGTCACATCCCCGACGGCGAGGACGGGCTGTCCACCCGCTACATGTGGCGGGCGCACGGCGCCGCCGAGGTCTACGCCTATCTGCCGACGTCGGTCGCCCACGGCACCTCGCTCGGCCGTGGCTCCTGGAACTGGCCGCTCGGCCGCTGGGTTTGCGTCGAACAGGCCGTACGCCTCAACCGGCCGGGCCGCTTCGACGGAAACGTGACCGTCCACGTCGACGGCCGACAGGTGATGAGCCGGGACGGACTGGAATTCCGTACCGCCGACCGGCTCGGCATCGACGGAGTGCTCTTCTCGACCTTCTTCGGCGGCAGCGACCCGAGTTGGGCCACGCCGCGCGCGCAGTACGCCGACTTCGCGGCATTCGCCGTGTCCGACCGTCCGATCGACCCGCTTCGAGGCCTCTGACCCTTCGCCCTGCCCCTTCGTCCTGACCCTTCGTCCTGACCCTTCGCCCTGAACCTTCGTTCTGACCTTCGTTCCGAACCTTCGTTCTGAACCTTCGTCCTGGGAGGGACCCACCATGACCATCACGCATGACACGGCTCTCGCCATCACCGGCTGGGGCGGCTCCCACGTCCGGCAGGCCGTCATCCTCGCCGGAGGGCAGGCCAGCAGGCTGCGCCCCCACACCGACCACGTCCCCAAGGCCCTGGTGGAGGTGGCCGGACGGCCCATCTTCGAGCACCAGGCGCACTGGCTGGCGGCCGAGGGCATCGAGGAGGTGGTCATCTCCTGCGGCTACAAGGCCGACGTGCTGCGCGCGTACGTGGCCGCGAACCGGCTACCGCTGCACGTACGGGTCGTCGTCGAGGACGAGCCGCTCGGCCGCGGCGGCGGCCTGAAGTTCGCCGCCGCCCACCTCCCGTTCCCCACCGAGCGGTGGGCGGGTCTCAACGGCGACATCCTGACCCGCTTCTCGCTGCGCGACCTGGCGCGGGCACACGTCGAGCGGGACGCGCTCGCCACGCTGGCGGTGACGCCGTTGAAGTCGCCCTACGGGATCGTGGAGATGACCCACTCCGACCGGGTGACCAGCTTCACGGAGGCTCCCGTACTGCCGCACTGGATCAACGCGGGGGTGTACCTGTTCGAACCGGAGGTCACCGCGCTCCTGCCGGACCTGGGCGACCACGAGGACACCACCTTCCCCGAGCTGGCGCGGGAGGGCCGGCTGTCGGCGTACCGGATCAACGGGTACTGGCGCGGCGTGGACAACGCCAAGGACCTCAAGACGGCGACGAAGGAGATCACGGCGTTCGGCTGGGTCCAGTCAGTCACCGCCTGACCACGATGAAGGAGGTTTCCGTGCCCGACTACTCCCGTCTCGTCAAGGCCTACGACATCCGTGGCGAGGTTCCCGAACAGCTGAACGCCGACCTCGCCCGCAAGGTTGGCGCCCTCTTCGTCCGGCTCACCGGGGCGCCGCGGATCGTCGTCGCCCGCGACATGCGCGACAGCAGCCCGGAGCTGGCCGCGGCGTTCGCCGCCGGTGCGAACGCGGCGGGGTCGGACGTCGTCGACGCCGGGCTCGGCTCCACCGACTACCTGTACTACGCCTCCGGAAGCCTCGACCTGCCGGGGGCGATGATCACCGCCAGCCACAACCCGGCCAAGGACAACGGCGTCAAGCTGTGCCGCGCCGGAGCGGCGCCCATCGGCGAGAGCTCCGGGCTGGGGCGGATACGGGCCTGGCTGGAGGCCGACGACATCCCGCTGCCGACGGCCCGCCCCGGCACCACCACCTCCATGAATCTGCTCGGCGACTACGCCGCTCACCTGAACGCCCTTGTCCCCCTCAAGGGCAACCGCCGCCTGACCGCGGTCGTGGACGCCGGCAACGGCATGGCCGGCCACACCGTCCCGGCCGTCCTCGACGGGCTGCCCGTCGACGTCGACCCCCTGTACTTCGAACTCGACGGCAGCTTCCCCCATCACGAGGCCAATCCCCTGGACCCGAAGAACCTCGTCGACCTCCAGGCGCGGGTCCGCGCCGTCGGCGCCGACATCGGCCTCGCCTTCGACGGGGACGCCGACCGGTGCTTCTTCGTCGACGAGCGCGGCGAGGCGGTCTCCCCCTCGGCCGTCGTCGGCCTGGTCGCCGCGCGCGAGCTGGCCCGTCACCCCGGGTCGGCCGTCGTGCACAACGTGATCACCTCCGCGGCCGCCGTCGAGATCGTCCGAGAGCATGGCGGTACGCCGGTCCGCTCCCGGGTCGGCCACTCGTTCATGAAGGCCGCGATGGCCGAACACGACGCGGTGTTCGGCGGCGAGCACTCCGGCCACTACTACTTCCGGGACTTCTGGCGTGCCGACACCGGGATGCTCACCGCCCTCCACGTCCTGGCCGCCCTCGGCGAGCAGGACCGCCCGCTGTCCGAACTCGCCGCCGGCTACTCCCGCTATGCGGCCTCCGGTGAGATCAACTCCGTCGTGGAGGACGTGACGGGCACCCTCGGCCGGGTCGAGGCCGCCTGCCAAGGGGAAGGGGTCACCACCGACCGGCTGGACGGCCTGACCGTCGACCTGGGCGACGGCCGCTGGTTCAACCTGCGCCCGTCCAACACCGAGCCGCTCCTGCGACTGAACGTCGAGGCGCCCACGCAGAGCGCCGTCGACGCCCTGCGCGACCGGGTGCTCGGCCTCGTGCGGGGCTGACCGGCAGCGGGGCCCGGATCCAGGTGGCCTGCACCCGCGCGCCGGGAACTCCGCCCCCGGCGCGCGGGTGCGCCTGCCCGAACGACGAGCCCCCGGGCCCTGATGCCCGGTTCACCTCACGCGGCCCTCACCCGTTTCGGACTCCTCTGCCTCGTCGGGAAGGTGGACGTCGTCGACGGCGATGTTGACCTCGACGACCTCCAGGCCCGTCATGCGCTCCACCGCGCCGATGACGTTGGCGCGGGCGTCACCGCTGACCTCGACGATGGAGACGCCGTACTCGACGACGATGTTCAGGTCGACGGCGGCCTGCCGCTCCCCGACCTCGACCTTCACGCCGCGTGTCACGCCGCCGCCTCCGCCGCCGGGGACCCGTTCCCGCATGGCGCCGAAGGCCCGGGCCATGCCCCCGCCGAGATTGTGGATGCCCGGCACCTCACGGGCGGCCATGCCCGCGATCTTGGCGACCACACCGTCCGCGATGGAGGTCTTCCCCCGGGTCTCCGCCGGAGCCCCGGCCCCGGTACGGCCCTTCAGTGTGCTCACGCCCGCATCGGGTCGGCCCGCCGAGCCGACGCTGGTGGTGTTGTCCGTCATGGCGATCGCCTCGGCCCCTGTCCGATGTGCTGTGCGGACCCCGAGTACCCGCTCCTCCCGAGGCGCGAAACGGGACTGATGTGATCGAAAGGACCGGTTGTCCGCCGTCCTAGGCGGGGACGCGGGCGTGCCTGAGTGGTGCTCCGGCCCGGTGGAGGCTGGTGAGGGCCTGTCGGTAGGAGGTGATCAGCCCGGTCTCCACGTACTCCAGACCCAGTTCCTCGCAGTGGCGCCGGACGATGGTCCGGGCCTTGCGCAGGTTGGGGCTGGGCATGCTGGGGAACAGGTGATGCTCGATCTGATGGTTCAGCCCGCCCAGTGCGATGTCGGTGAACCGGCCGCCGCGCACGTTGCGTGAGGTGAGCACTTGGCGGCGGAGGAAGTCCGGGCGGTCCTCGCCCCTCAGGATGGGCATGCCCTTGTGGTTGGGCGCGAAGAGGGATCCGAGGTAGACGCCGAACAGGCACTGGTGGACGGTGAGGAAGGCGATCGCCATGCCGGGGGGCAGCAGCCAGAGCAGGACGGTCACGTAGACGACGAAGTGCGCGAACAGCAGGGTGCCGTCGAGCGTTCGGTGCTTGAGTGAGCGATTGGCCAGGGCCTTCACGCTCGACACGTGCAGGTTGAAGCCCTCCAGTGTGAGGAGGGGGAAGAACAGGAACGCCTGCCAGCGGCCGATCAGGCGGGGGAGCCCTTTGGCGGCCCGGGCCTGGTCCTGGGACCAGACCAGCAGATCGGGGTCGAGGTCGGGGTCGAGTTCCTCATGGTTGGGGTTGGCGTGATGGCGGGTGTGCTTGTCCTGCCACCACCCGTAGCCCATGCCGATGCCGGTACCCGCGATCCTTCCGGACGTTTCGCTGGCCCGGCGCCGGCGGAACACCTGGCGGTGGGCCGCGTCATGGGCGAGCAGGGCGACCTGGCCGAAGACGACGGCCAGGAAGGCGGCGACCGCCAGGGTCCACCAGCTGTCGCCGATCAGGGCGAGTGCGGCCCACCCGCCGGCGTAGAGCCCGGCCACCACTGTGATCCGCAGTGCGTAATAGCCGGGACGGCGCTCCAGCAGGCCGGCATCAGCGATCTTTCTCGACAACCGGGCGAAGTCACTGCCGGGCGTCTGCGAGGGCGGAGGGCGGACCGTGGTGTTACTCGTCATGACGTTGAGACTCTCTCCGAAGGAGGCCGATGGCTCGGCGCCGCCTCGGGAGTCGCTGAGACCGGGCCGTGGGTGGGGATGCGTTTCCACCAGTGCGGGATGCGCATCGTGCGACCGCGGAGCAAGGACGACGTCTGCTTCGTCTCCAGCGGCGGCGCAGGCCCTTTGTCTGTATGCGGGTTCCCTGCCGAGGACGTCGCACACCTGACGGGACGGGGCTTCTGGAGCGGTCCACGCGCTTTCGTGGCAGCACCGGGCCCGGACGGTGAAGACGTCCCGGCTGATCAGGCCGCGGTTTCGGTGATGAGGACAGCGGCGGTGACCGGGCCCGTGGTGTCAGTGGTGGCTGCGGCGGTCACGGCGTCCCGGACGGCGCGGGCGACTTCCACTGGATGGTGTCCGGGCGCGACCGCGAGGTGGACCTCGATGCGCCGGCCGGGTGGATCGTCATGGTCCTCCACCTTCACCGGGCGGCTTCCCAGCACGGCCGTGAGACGCGCGACGCCCGGAACAGCCGTCGCGACAACCGCCAACTCCCCGGCGGACCCCCGCATGGATCCTGTTCCGGTCACCGGGGGCGAGCTTCGCGCGGCAGCGGTTTCCGGCACGGGCCTCACGCCTGTCTCCGGGCCCTCATCGAGATCCGTGACGCGCAGGTCAGCTGTCACGACGGCCAGTCCGAGCCGTTCAGCGGCCGCGTCGAGCAGTGCGCTCCTCAACTGTTGGGCGGTCTCCGGCAGCAGCTGCCCGAGGGGTGCTGTGAAGGCCGCTTCGATCCTGAGCGGGCCGGGCGGCAGGGCGCTGACCGGCGGACGGACGACCGGCTCGGACACGGGTTCGAGCGGCGCCGGCCCGATGCGCAGAGACTCCAGCAGGACACCGGGAATCTCGGCGGCCGCGCGCCCGAGGGTCCCGACGGCCGCTTGCTCGGTGATCCATGTCCCGTCCTCGGGTCCGCCGAGCGGGAGCAGCCGGCCCGGATCGAGCTGGTGCCGTACTGCCTGCGTCCACGCCTCGGTCACTGGCCTCTCGCTCTCCTCTGCGGGCAAAACCACTAAAACGAATATAATCTGATCAAAAGGTGCAAGGTGGTCTCTTTGAGGGAGGAATGCCCTGATGACTGAGAACACCGGGGTAAAACTCGGCGGTGGGCCCGGTTCCCGCGGCCGGACGACCATCGCCGATGTGGTGGTGGAGAAGATCGCCGGAATGGCGGCACGGGACGTGCTCGGCGTCCATGCCCTGGGCAGTGGATTCGCGCGCTCGATGGGTTCCATGCGGGAGCGGATGCCTGGTGCCGGTAGTGGCAAGTCGGTCACACGCGGGGTCAGTGTCGAGGTGGGAGAGCTGCAGGCGGCCATCGATCTGGAGATCGTCGTCGACTACGGCGCCTCGATCACGGACGTGGCCGGTGCGGTGCGGGAGAGCGTGATCTCCGCGGTGGAGCGGATGGCGGGTCGGGACGTGGTGGAGGTCAACATCATGGTCAGCGACGTGAAGCTGCCCGAGGAGGAGGACGAAGGGGAAGAGCGGCAACGGATCCAGTAGCCGGGGCGGAGCAGCCCGCTTGAGTGAAGGAGCGCGTGATGAGCAGGGCCGTGGTGGGCTTGATGGCCGGAATGGCGCTGGGTTTCGCCGCGTATTTCGGTGACTTCTGGGCCTTCCTGCTGGTACTGGGCCTGGGCGTCGTCGGCCTCGTGGTCGGGCGGTTGACGGAAGGTGATCTCGAACCGGGCGACTTCGTCCGCCGCCGAGACCGGGAGGGGCCGATGAGCGGTGACCGGCGACGGGCCCGGGGAGACTGGTGGCGGTGACCGGTGAAGCCGATCGGCGTCCGGGCATCCCCCGCCGGGAGCGCGGCGCGACCACCGTCGCCGACCGGGTCGTCGCGAGGATCGCTTCCCAGGTGGCGCGCGAGGCGCTGAGCCGGTTCACCGAGTCGGCCGGCCACGTACCGCCTCGCCGCCGGACGCCGCACGTGACCACATCCGTGCAGCGGGCACCGGAGCGGAATGCGGCAGGACGAGACGGCGAGCCCGCCGCCGGACGGCAGGCGGCGCTCGGCGAGGCCCGGCTGCGCATCACCGTCGAACTCGGCTATCCGTCCGACATCGGGGCGCAGTGCGCCGCGGTGCGGCGGGAGGTCACCGAACGGCTCAGGACATGGGCCGGCATGGAGGTCTCCGGCCTCGCGGTCTCGGTGGAGAGGCTGCACTCGGTGCATACGCGGCACACGGACCAGGAGAGGGTGAGATGAGCGCGCACACCTGGCGGCAGACGACCGGTGACAGCCAACCTCCCTCCGATTCCGGACAGCCGGCTCCGTCCGCCGACGGCACCCCGGAAGCGGGCGCGGGTGCGACGGCGGCGATCGATGAATCAGGCCGGTCGGCGCGCCGTTTCTGGTCGGCGCGGCGGATTCCCGCGGCCTTGGTTGCCCTGCTGTCCGCCGCGGCCGTCGGATTGCTCCTGTACGACGTGGTCTCGGTCCGGGCAGACCGGCCTGCGATGCGCTGGCGGCGGCGGCTCGCCGAGGAACTGGCCACACGACCACTGGACGACATCTGGATGATCGTCGGGGCCGCACTGGCGATGGCCCTCGGCCTGTGGCTTTTCCTGCTGGCGGTGACGCCGGGACTGCGCAGGCTGCTGCCCATGCGGCGGCCCACCGGTATCCCCCGGACAGAGGAGGTCCGCGCCGGGCTCGACCGCCGCGCGGCAGCCCTGGTTCTGCGTGACCGGGCGATGCAGGTGCCCGGTGTCCAGTCGGCACGCGTCGATGTCGGTCGCCGGAAGGTCAAGGCCCGGGCACGGGCACATTTCCGCGATCTCGAGGAGGTCCAGGCGGACCTGGACACGACGCTGGGGGAAACCGTGACGTCCTTGCGTCTCGCCCGGCAACCCAGGTTGGCCGTGCGCGTCCGGCGTCCGAAGAAGCGCTGAGGTGATCCTGATGCTCAAGGCAGTGAACCGGGTTCTGCTGGGGCTTCTCGGCCTTGGACTGTTCGCCCTGGGTGGCGGCGTGCTGCTGGGCGGGCTGGATCTGCAGCGCCGCTGGGATTTCGGCATGCCGGACTGGTGGCCCTTCCGGGGGCCGGACGATGTGGTGCTGGGCGCCGAGGGGCGCACCCGGTGGCGGGACGAGGGCTGGTGGTGGCCGAGCGTCATCGCGGCGCTCGCCGTGCTGCTGGCCCTGCTGCTGTGGTGGCTCCTCGCACAACGCAGACACCGCCTGGACCGGGTCCTCGTCAAGACCGAAGACGGCGCGGCGGTCCGACTCGACGGCCGCACGCTGGAGGACGTCATCGAGGAAGAGGCACAAGCCCTGGACGGGGTCTCGCGGGCTCACGTCCGGCTGACGGGCAAACGTACTGCTCCGAGCGCACGGGTGCGGCTGTTGCTGGAGCCTCACGCGGATCCGGCGCGGACTCTGGGGCAACTGAGCCGGGAAACACTCGCACACGCACGAGACTCGGCCGGCCTGGACCGCCTCCCTTCGAAGGTCCGCCTCCGGGAAGCCCGCCACCGCGCCCAACGCACCGCCTGAGAGGCACCTGTCATGGTCCTCTTCCTGACCCTGCTCATCGCCGGAATCGCTCTGATCGCCATCGGCGCGGCCGTCGACGGCATGCTCTATCTGATGTCCGTCGGCGTACTGCTCCTCATCGCCGATCTGCTCTACCTGGCGGCCCGCTCCATGTGGCGCTCCCCCCGGCGCCCGGCCCGCTGAACAACCCGGGGCCTGCGCGTGCGAGGACCGCGAAACCCCTGATGCCCGAAATGCGCACCAGGCATAGCATGAAGGTGGGTCGGCACACTCTCACGTGCGACCGGCCCGGAAGGGCGACCCCGGTGTGTAGACGCCGGGGTCGTTGGAGTACGACGACGTGCCCGCCGGGGGACACCGTTGCCGCCGGCCATGGCCTCGGCCTGCCCCGGCCACCGTGTCGACGGGATAACTGCGCTGCTCGGACGAGGCGAAGCAGCGACGGAGAACCTCCGCGACCTGGCGGGCGGCCTCGGGGGACGAGGCGACGAGTCGCACGTCGACGTTCCTGGCAGAGGGCGGTTCCGGTGACTCAACGGCGTGACGCCCTCCCGGCCTGCCCGATGTTTCCCCTGGGGTCGTCGACAGTGGGCGCTGGGGAAGGCCTTGCCGGTCGTCGGTTCTTCGCCCGCAGGCGGCCGATTCCCGGCAGCGCATCGCTGTAGCGGTAGGCCGCGATCCGTGCGTCGTGCTGCGCGTTGAGCTGATGGATCAGGGCGATTCCCATGGCGATCACGGCGATGATCAGCGCCGCAGTGATGAAGGTTTCCACGTCCTCACCTCTCTCGGGCGGAGCGCACGAGGCCGGCCGGGTGGGGTGACGGCTGAATGTCTGCTGGTCGCGATCATTGACGCGAACCTGTCCCCGGGCTCGTCTTCGAGGTTCCGGTCCTGTTGCTCGCCGAGAACGGCACCAGCGTCTGATCTGGTGTGCGAAGTACTCCCGGTATTTTCGACTTTACTCCGATAGGGGTTCTTGGGGGTGGGACACATGACCAGGCGTTTTCCCCGGGCATCCGCCGCTCGGAGCCGCAGCGCGGGGCGGTATCTCCGCCGGCGCCACGGTCCGTTCGGCTCGTCCGCGGAGTACGCTGAAATCACCGAGGATATTTCGCGCACCGGCTTCCACGCTCGTGTCGTTTTCGGCGATCGAATAGGCCGGGCCGGCGAGTTGGTCGGCCCGGGGCAGGGTTCGCGTCATGACTGCGACCATTTCCTTCTCGCCGACACTCGAAGACCGGCTGTCGTCGTCCTCCTCCGCTTCTTCCTCACTCCGCCTGTCGCTGGCTCCCGTCGGCGTCACGCCGGCTCTGCTGGACGGCGCCTGGTGGCCCCGTTCGCGCGATCTGATGGCGGAACTCCCCACCCTGACAGCCGTATTGGACCCGCTGTGGGGCCGGATCACCCGGGTCACGGTCAATCCCACCCACTGGCCGGTCGTTCCGCGCAAGGTGCCCGTCGCCGGGCACGTGGTCAACGTGGGCTGGTTCCTGCCCGAGCAGGACCCGCACGAACTGCTGCTGCTCTCGTACCACATGGGCCGCTGGAACCTCCTCGTGATCCCGCCGTCGACGGACCCCGTCTCGGCCGCCTGGCTGATGGCCGCCGCGAGCGACCCCCTGGGCAGGTCGACCGCGAGCCGGTTGATGGAGCGGGCAGCGAGCCTGCGGACGGTGACGGAGACCGACCGGGCCGTGGAGGCGGTCTGGGACTCCGAAGGCGGACATGAGGCCCGAGATGCCGCCGCACCCGCCGAAGTGGCGTGAGTCGGTCAACGCGGCGGTAGTCCGGACAACTGGCTCTCGAGGTCGGCTGCTTGTCGCACAGCGAGCGCTCCGGTGCCGGAGGCCCCGTCCAGGAACCGGGTCCAGGAACCGAGTTCAGGAACTCGGCTCGCAGGGACGGAAGTTCATCCCGCTCTGTCACCGCGCCCGCACACCCGCGCCTTCACCCCGATGCGTCCGAACCGAGGAGCCATGACCCTTCCACAGCTGAATGTCTACCGCCACGATCGCGGCACCCGCGCTCTGATCACCCTCGCGGGAGAGATCGACCTGGTCACGGCACCGCTGGTGAGCGAAGCGCTGGCCGAGTGTCTGCGCGACGGCAGCCGCCGTGTCGATGTCGACCTCACGGCGGTCACCTTCTGCGACGCCAGCGGACTCAACGCCTTCCTCAGGGCATCCCGGTTCGCCACGGATGCCGGCCGGACCTTGAGACTGCACCACCCGTCGCGGAGCATGACCCGCATCATCGAGATCACCGGCTCCGGATTCCTGCTCCACTCGTTCCCCGTCGGCGCGCGCTCGCGTCGGATTCCCGTTGCCGCGGGCGGTGCGGCGTGACGGCCGCGCCCGAGGGGGAGCAGCCGCCGCACGGTGACGGAAGCACACCGTCCGCCTCGGACGCGTTACGCCTGCGCCGACTGAACCGCTGGCAGGCCGAGACCCTCAGGGAGGACCTGGCCGATCTCTACGTGGAGTCCTCCCGCGCGCAGCCCGGCGAGAGGTACCGGGGCCGGGAGGCGTTTCTGCGACGGCTGACCGGCGCCGTCCGGCGCCCCGGCTTCGCCCTCCTGATCGCGGAGAGCACCGCTTTCGCCGGGTGCGTCTACGGATTCCCGGTACCGCGCGAGGGGACGTGGTGGCGGGGGTTCGACGGGCCCCTTCCGCGGAGCGTCGAACAGCTCACGGCGTCCGGTCACGTCTTCGCGATCACCGAGACCCTGGTTCACCCTCACACGGACGACCGGGGCATCGCCCGCCGTCTCCAGCAACGCCTGCTCGCCGACCATCACGCCTCACTCGGGGCGACGTTGGTGGATCAGGCAGACCCGGCGGTCTGCGACGCCTTCCTGTCGTGGGGCTGGCAGGACATCGGTCTGGTCCGTCGGCCGTCGGACCAGCAGGTTCTCCGGCCGTCGGACCCCGTGGTGCTACGGGCCCTGGTCCTTCCGCCCGGGCTCGGGCCGGGTCCGGCCGCCCACCGGGACGGGCTCGCTCACGAGAACCGCACCCAACGGCCCGGCTGAATCCGACGCTGATCACGTCCGTCGAGCGAGCCGCTGCCTCCGTCACGACGCCTGCAGAGGCTTTTTTCTCCGCAGCCCCGGCACCGCGCTGCCCGACGTGGCCTGCGCGCTGGAGTACGCCGCGCCGTTGCGCGACGAGGCCGGCGCATCGTACCCGTAGCTTTATGTGATATTCCGATTCCGGCCTGACTGTTTCTGTCGAAAGTCACCCATATGGATCGCGCATTTATGTTCACTGCGGTTCCTCGCCAGTTAATGTGAATCAAACCTCTTTCCCTGGATCGTCGGGCAGGCCATTTAAGCCCGTGGCGCATGTCAGTGGGAAAGGGCCACGGCTCACGCAACTCGACAAGGGCAGAATAAACATTCACCGCACTTCCCTAGAGGAGTAGGCCCCTCGATGACACAGAACATCTCTGGTGCGCATCAATGGCGCGCAATGCCCGCCTGGATCACGGCGGTCATCACGGTGTTGACCGCTGCTGCCGCAGTGGTAATGGTGCCGGCACAGGCAAATGCCATTACGACACCCATTCCCCTTGGCGCTGCCACCAGCTTCGCGGTGCTGGGCGGCGGGGCGGTCACCAATACCGGGTCTTCCCTGATCAGTGGAGACGTCGGGGTGTCACCGGGGACTTCGGTCACTGGATTTTGTGCCCCAGTACCGCCACCGGCGATCCCCGCCTCCCCGCCGTGTGCCAACGTGATCAACGGGACCGTCCACGTGGCGGACGGGCCGGCCAACTCCGCCCATGCCGCACTGCAGAACGCGTACACCGTCGCCGAAGCCCGGGGCCCCGTCGACGCCACCCTCGGCTCGGAGCTCAGCGGCGCAGGCGGCCCGACGGGCCTCGGTCCGGGCTTGTACACCTTCGTCCCTGGCGTGGTCACGAACTCGGGTGTTCTCACGCTGAACGGCGGCCCTGACGCCGTCTGGGTGTTCAAGGTCCCCTCCGGACTGACGCTGGCATCCGGCAGCCGAATGCAATTCACAGGCGGCGCCACGGCATGCAATGTCTTCTGGCAGATCGGAAGTTCCGCCAGTTTCGGCAGCGACTCCTTCTCGGTGGGCACCTTCATGGCCAACACCTCGATCACCATGGAGAACAGGGCGACGGTCGAGGGTCGGGTGCTGGCCGGTGCCCGGGACGAGTCCGGGATCGTGTCGATGATCAACAACACGATCACCCGGCCGGTTTGCGGGACCGCCACCACTGGTGGAACGTCGACGGGAACCACCGGCACGACCGGAACCACCGGCACGACGGGAGCCCCGGGAACCACCGGATCGACCACCAGTGGCGGCCTCGTCACGGGTGGACTCCTGGGCGGAATCCTCGTCGGGACCGGCGGAACCCAGGGCAACGTCGCCGGCAACACGTCCGGCAACACCGCGGGCAACACCGCCGGGAACACCGGCAACACCGTGGGCAACACCGCCGGGAACGGCGCCGGCGGGCACGACCACGCGCCGGGTGACGCGGACCACGGCGTCAAGCCCGGAAAGCGCGACCACGGCGGCAAGCTGGACCTCGAGCACTACATGCACCCCGGTCGGCACGAGCACGGCCAGCGCGAGCACGGCAAGTACGAGCACGGCCAGCGCGAGCACGGCAAGTACGACCACGGGCAGCGCGAGCACGGCAAGTACGACCACGCCAAGCAGCCCGAGGAGAACTACGGCTACGACGAGGCGCCCAAGGGCTACGAGGGCGACGACCACGCCAAGGGCTACGAGGGCTAGGCAGCGCACCGCGGTCAGCCCGCACACCGGATGACGGCGCGCGGCGGAATTCTCATCGAATCCGCCGCGCGCCGTCGGTGGAAGTCAGCGGGAAAGCCGGGCACGAGCAGCCGATAGAGAAAGACAGGTAGGCGGTGTCGAGCGGAATCGACTCAGCGGACGTGGAGGAAATCCAGCAGTCCTACTCCGGTCCGGCCACGCAGGAATGTCCTGAGGCCATGGCCGCGCCCCCCGGGTTGCCGAGAAGTGCCCGCGCACTGAAAGCCGGGCTGAGCACCGCCGTGGTCCTGTGCCTGGCGGCGAGTGTCGTCCACGTGATCCTGGTGTTCCTCCACGTGGCACCGGCCAACACCGTCTCCAAGCGATACAGCCCGCTGGTCAACGCATGGGTGTACCCCTTCTTCGAACAGAATTGGCGGCTCTTCGCCCCCGACCCCGAATCCGTCAACCGGCAGATTCTGGCGAGAACCGCACACACCGGCACGGACGGATCGGTCCAGGTGACTCCCTGGTTCGACCTGACCACCGTGGACAGTTCCGCCGTCGAACATCATCCGTTCCCGAGCCACACGGCACAGAACATGTTGCGCCGTGCCTGGGCCGGCTACGTCGACTCGCACGGAGGAGACGACAAGGCGCGCACGGAACGCGCCCTGATGATGCAGAAGTACCTGATCAACATCGCCGCGGACCGCGCCGCCGCCCACACCGGCGGCACCTTCGACTTCATTCAGCTCCGCGTCGTCACACTGCCCATCGCCGCGCCCGGCCCCGCCGTCGGCAATCGCCCGCCGACGCCGCTCGAGACCCGGCTCCTGCCCTGGTGGAAGGTGACCCGCCATGGAAACTGAGGCTCAGCGGACCGCGTCCGCCGACGCCGGCCGGTGGCTCGCCGACCGGATCACCGCCGTGTGGGACCTCCTGACCGGCCGCCCGGTGTCCCTGTACGCGGCGTCGGTGCTGCGCATCGGGTACGGACTGCTCTACCTGGTCTTTCTGCTGCGCGAGTTCCCGCACCGTGACGAGATCTGGGGCCCCGGCTCTGCGTGGACGCCCGCCCTGGCACACCAGCTCTTCGAGCAGACGGGCTGGTTCAGCATCCTGGCCCTGTCCGACAGCCCCGCCTACTTCGAGCTCTGCTACACGCTGGCCCTCGTCATCTCCGCACTGTTCATGCTGGGCTGGCGGACCCGCGTCCTGTCCGTCCTCTTCGCCGTCGTGGTGACCTCGTTCCACGGCCGGTCGATCTTCATGACGGACGGGGGCGACAACCTGATCCTGCTGATGTCCATCTACCTCGCCCTCACTGCCTGCGGCCGGCGCTGGTCCCTGGACGCGCGCAGAGACCGGCTGAAGACGGTTCGTGCGGGCAACGCGCCGGAGCGGACGGCGAGCCTCTTCACCCACCAACTCCGCGATGCCCGCACCACCTTGGTCACGGTGGTGCACAACTGCGGAATGTTCGTCATCGCGGCGCAGGTCTGTTTTCTCTACGGGTCCGCAGGCCTGTACAAGGTCCAGGGAGCTTCCTGGGGCGGCGGTACCGCGCTCCACTACGTCCTGAACCTCGAACTCTTCCAGCCCTGGCCCGTGCTCTCCCACTTCCTGGACGAGCACACGCTCGTGGTCGCCATCGCCGGCTACATGACCGTGCTCTTGCAGGTGGCCTTCCCGTTCGTGCTCTTCGGCAGGCTCAAGTACCCCGTTCTCACCATGCTGCTGGGCATACATCTCGGCATCGCGGTGCTCCTGGGGCTGCCCCTCTTCTCCGGCGCGATGATCGTCGCGGACGCCGTGTTCCTTCCCGACCGCTTCTACACTTTCCTGCCCCACCTCCGGCGACGCGCGGTGCGGCGGACGGACGGGCGGCGTCCGGCACCCGGACGAGCGGCAGGGTCCGGGGACGTACCCGTGAGTTCCGGTCGGCCCATCGTGCCCGGACAGGCATCACGCGACGCCAGTGCGACCTCCACCAAGGGACCTTGACCTCGCGGCACCGAAATCCTCTGCCGGGTGCGAGGGCGCACACACCTGGACGCTGACCGTGCGCGACACCGTCACCGGCCGGGCGGCAGCCGACGTCGGTGGCAGGGTGACCCTGCGCCGGGTCGCCTGGTCGGCGAGGACCGCGGGCGTGGAGTCGTACGACGTCGGCCGGCGCATCGCCACCCGTGACGGCGCGGGCGGTGGTGCCCCCAGCCATGGCGGAGCCGCCCGACGTCCGATCATCCTGGCTTCCGCGGGTCTTCGCGCCCGGAACACTGTCCGGTGAACGTGACGGAATGCAATATTCCGTCACACTCCGTGCTCGACGTGCGATCGGCTGGTGTAGGCGAAGCGGCCCCGAGTGTTATTGAATGAGGTGTGCGGTCAGGAATCCCGGGACCCTGTCGCCCGGGTTCTGGTACGGCCCCGGCGCTGTGCCGGGGTTGGCGAGCGAGCTGAGAGAGCCGCATGGACTCCACCCCCTCCCCCTCTTCCGCGTCGCCGTTCGACATGGTCAGCAGCGCTTTGGGGCAGTACATCCCACGCGGCGCAGCGTCAGCGGCCGCCGGTTCCGCCGACCCGCGGGGCGACAGCGCCGCCCGGCGGCGCGCACACGCCGATCCGGCCCCCGGCGCTCAGGAGCAGATCCTCGGCGCGGTCAACCTGGACCGGGATCTGAGAATCACCCGCGGCAATCTGGACGCCCCCGTCTTCGCGGGAGTGGAGGCCGTGATCGGGAGTCCTTTCGTCGGTCTTCTGCCTCCCTGGGACGTACCGACGGTCACTCGGCGGTTGCGGCAGGTCCTCGAGACCGGTGAGCCGCACGTCGCCCGGGTCCAGCGCCTTCGGCGCAGCGACGGGTCGGAGCTGGTGGTCTCGATGAGCATCCTGGCCGCCGCGGCGCCTCAGGAGGGCCTGACCGTCTCTCTGATCGCCATGGCCAGGAGGCTGCACCTGTACGCCGCCGAGACCGCGATCGGCACCTCGTTGGACATCGGCGAGACCGCGCAGTCGCTGGCGCAGTCTCTGCTGGCCTGGGGGGATGTGGCCGCCATCGACCTCGACTTCGCCGTGTGGACGGGCGAGGCGGTCACCGAACAGCCGCCGGGGCGCATCCGGCTGCGACGGGCGGCCCTGGTGCCGGACCGGGGGTGGCCGGACGGCTACGTGACGCCGGGCGACGATCTTCCCAGTGACGCGAGTCGCCTGCTGTCGCAGGCGATACGGCGTGACGATGCCGCGCAGGCCATCGTCATACCCGACCGGGAGGCGATCGAGCGGGTACTCGGCACTCCGCGGCTGGTACGTGCCCTGGTGCCCGGTGACCGGGCGGCGGCTGTGGCGTGCATACCGCTGGTCCTGGACGGCACGCCGCCCGTCGTTCTGGGGGTGGCGGAGGTCTGGCGGCGGGCGGACCGCCCCTTCGAGGACAGCGAGCTGTTCGACCTGCAGGAGCTGGTGGCCAGGACCTCTCATCACGTCGACCTGGCCCGTCAGCACCAGCGCGAGCACACACAGGTGCTGGCCCTGCAGCGCCGACTGCTGCCACGGTCCGGCGGCGACACCATCGAGACCGCCAGCGTCTACCAGCCCGCCACCCCCGACAGCGCGGGCGTCGGTGGTGACTGGGTGAACAGCTTTCCGCTGCCGGACGGCCGTACCGCGCTGATGGTCGGTGACGTCGTCGGGCACGGACTGGGAGCCGCGGCGACCATGGGACAGCTGAGCATGGAGGCCCGCGCGCTGCTGTCCGCCGGGCTGGCGCCCGACGAGGTGCTGGAGCATCTGGACGAGACCGTGACGCTGCTGGACGACGCGGAGTCCGGGCTGACGGCCGGTTACAGCGCCCTCGGATCGACCTGCTGCATCGCCGTGTACGACCCGGTCAGCCACCACGTGGAGCTGTCCAGCGCCGGCCACCTCCCCCCGGTGCTGGTGCCCCCGGACGGTCCCGCCGGCCCGGTCGCGGTACGTCCCCACCCGGGGCTGGGCGCCGAGTTCGCGCTGCGGGAGCCGTTCGACGTGCACGCGTTCGCCGCACCCCCGGGCTCGCTGCTCGCCCTGTATACCGACGGCCTGGTGGAGGACCCCGCCCTGTCGATCGACGAGGGCATCGGCAGGCTGGCGGACACCGTGGCCACGGTGCACCCCTGGGACGCCCTGCAGCAGGCCGCGCGGCACGTGGTCTCCGCGCTGGCGCCCGTGCGCCGGCGTGACGACGTGACCCTGCTGCTCGCGCGGATGATCGGCTACCGCAAGGGGGACACCGCGACCTGGCGTCTGCCCGCCCGCGGCGACGCGGCCGCCCGGGCCCGCCTGCTGGTCTCCGCGCGGCTGGGGCAATGGCACACCAGAGGCGACACCCGGGACAGCGTGCTGCTCGTGGTCAGCGAACTGGTCGCCAACGCGGTCCGCTTCGCCGACGGACCCATCACGGTACGGCTGATCAGGTCCGGTCACGGGCTGCTGTGCGAGGTGGGCGACACCGGCAACGGCAGGCCGCGGCTGGGCCGCAGCGAGCTCCTCGACGACAGTGGCCGTGGCTTGCACGTCGTGCACGGACTCACCACCCGGTGGGGGGTGCGGTGGACGGACACCGGCAAGGTGGTCTGGGCGTCAGTCGCGAGGTGACGCGGCTGCGGGTGGGCCGGGCGGCGTGCGCTCGTCGGGCAGCGCCACCGGCGTTACGGGCGGCGGCCGCCGGCACCGGTGGCGCGAGCTCGCACTACACCCACTCCCCTTCCAGGGCGGTGGCCGTGAGGCCCGGGGCCGCCGCGTACAGGACGGCACGGCTGCCCCGTTCCTGCCCGGCGTCGTGGGCCCTCCGCAGGATGTCGAACACGGCGGCGCCTCCGCGGTTGCCGCTGGTGTAGCTGTCCCGGCTGTACTCCAGCAGCCCCGACGGCCACCCGTCGGGCATCGTCTGCTCCATGTACTCCAGCACTCGCGTCCCGCCGGGGTGCGCGAGCAGAACGTCGGGGTGCCAGGAGTCGGGGTCGTCCTGGTAACGGGCGCGCAGCCACTCCCACATCGCGGTGACCGTCTCCTGTACGGCGCGCGGCCCGCGCCGGTCCATGACGAAGTGGGTGCCGTCCTCCCGTGTCTCCAGGCGGTGCAGGTCCTGGGTGCCGGGCAGAGTGTGGTGCCAGGCGGCGTCCAGCCGCAGCACCGACTCGGGTCTCGGGCGGCCCGTGACCACCGCGGCGACCGCGGTGTCCGCGAACAGCAACCGGACGATCAAGGACTCCAGAGTGTCGTCCGCGGGCTGGTAGGTCGTGCTCAGTGCCTCCGCGATCACGACCAGGACCACCCGGTCGGGGTCCGCGGCCACGAGGTCCGCCGCCAGTGCCAGGGAGCGGGTTCCGGCGATGCAGGCCCACTGCGTGGCCGGCAGCAGCATCACGTCGCCCCGCAGCGGGAGCTTGTTGGCCAGGGCGACGTCCAGCCCCGGCAGCGCCGGGGTGGTGGAGTGGCTGGTGATCAGGCAGTCGACGTCCGTGGCGTCCAGCCCGGCGATCTGCAGGGCCCCGCGTGCCGCACGCTCCCCGCCGGCCTGCACGGCCGCCCAGGCCGGCGCGGTGCGCTCCTGGACGGTCTGCGGCGCGGGTATCGCCTCAAGGGCGGCGATCACGCGATCAACGTCCTGTTCGGTGAACCCGTCGTCGGCGAGCGCCTCCCGGGTCGGCCCGATGCCGGCAGCCGGCAGGCCGCTCCCGCTGCCGGGCGCGACGGCGGTCTCCAGCGGCAGCATCCACCCGCGGGTTTCGATGCCTGTACTGGCCGCGATGGTGTCGATGCGCGGCGCCCACGCCGCGTGCGGGTGCCGGCCGCGCACTTCTGCCACGATCTGGCTGGTCTTCACGGGGTGCTCGCCGTGTATCACGGCAGGCGGGCACAGGTAAGCGGCCATGGTTGGCACCTTTCTCCGGGGAACGAGGCAGAACGGCCCGAACGCTGTGTCATGGGTCACGTCGGCGCGGCGCATCCAAGTCGATGCCCGTGCGCTCCACTTCGGGCTTCTGGTCCGTCCGAGCATGGACGCCAAATGGACATTTCCGCTGTGACGTGGGCAACTCGGGTTGTTTTTCCCATGTGTGACAAGGTGCACACTGCTGCACAAGGGACCCGGTGGGGTGCCGCGCCGAACTGGCATGCCGTCAGTCCCCGGACCGGCCGGTGTCAAGCATCACCTGACGGGGAAAGGGCGCTCCTCGGCGCAGTCGGCGTTCGACCTCATCTGCCCGCGTCAGACCCAGCCGGCCTCCTCGCGCTGCCGGTCGTCGAAGCGCACGGCGGTGGCGGGCCGCAGACCGGCGCCCGCCAGATCATGCCGCCCGCCGTTACCGCGCACTCGACCGGGGGCGCAGAAACAGGGCACTGGTCAGGGTGCCGAGGAGCACCATGGCGGCGTTCACCGCGATCGCGACCTTCAGACCGCCGAGGATGGCCGAGGCTC
The DNA here is from genome assembly GCF_044465285.1 of Streptomyces sp. NPDC049687. Lineage (NCBI taxonomy): Bacteria > Bacillati > Actinomycetota > Actinomycetes > Kitasatosporales > Streptomycetaceae > Streptomyces > Streptomyces sp. NPDC049687. The sequence goes on along the minus strand of NZ_JBITLN010000003.1, from coordinate 405,711 downwards.
CGGCGCCGGTCATGGCGGCGGTGGCGACGGCGCTCATGATCGGTGTCCCCATGGTGATGCCGACCTGCTGGGTCATGGTGGCGAGGCCGGTGGCCAGACCCTGTTCGTGATCGGCGAGCCCCGAGGTGGCGGTGACCATGAAGCCCACGATGACGAGCATGTTGCCGACCCCACCGGCGAAGGTGGCGACCAGCAGCAGCCACATCCACGAGCGGTCGTCGCCGAGGCCGAGCAGGGCCGCGGTGAACACGGCCTGCAGGATGCCGCCGACGATCAGGGTCTGCTTGCCGCCGATCCTCCCGATGACCTTCGGGGCCGTGGAGCCGCCCACGACAGTTCCGATGCCGAGCACGCCGAAGGACAGGCCGGCGGCGAGCGGGGAGAAACCGAGCACTTCCTGGAGGTAGAGGGTCAGCAGGAAGACCAGGGAGGTCTCGGTGAGGAACGCGATCAGACCGGCCAGGTTGCCCCAGGCCACCGACCGCTTGCCGAGCACACCGAGCGGCACGAGCGGCGCGGACACCTTGCGCTCGACGGCGTAGAACACCAGGAGCAGGGCCACACCCACGGCCGGCGACAACAGGGCCTCGGCCGAGCCCCACCCCTTCTCACCCGCCTGGGTGAGCCCGAAGACGATGGCCAGCAGACCGAGCGTGACGCTGATCGCGCCGGGCAGGTCCAGCTCGGGGCGCTCGTCGGGGCGGGACTCCTTGATGACCGTCGGGGCGATGAACAGCACGGCGAGGGCGACGGGCACGTTGATGAAGAACGCCCACCGCCACGACAGCAGGTCGGTCAGCAGGCCGCCGAGGACGGCGCCGGTGGTGAACCCGGCCGACATCAGAGCCCCGTTGAGGCCGAGCGCCTTCTCGCGCAGCGGCCCCTCCGGGAACGAGGTCGTCAGCAGCGACAGCGCGGCCGGGGTGACAGCGGCGGTGGCCAGGCCCTGGAAGACGCGGGCGGCGATCAGTACCTCGGGGTTCTGCGCCAGACCGCCCATGAGTGAGGCCGCGCCCAGGACGACCAGGCCGCCGAGGAACAGCCGGCGGCGGCCGAACAGATCCGCGACCCGGCCGAACAGCAGGGTGAAGCCCGCCGCGCACAGCCCGAACGATGTGGCGATCCACTGCAGATGCGACAGCGAGAAACCCAGGCCCTCACCGATCACCGGCAGCGCCACGTTCAGGATGGAGAAGTCCACGGCCAGCATGAACTGGGCCGTGAGCAACAGCACCAGCACCAGCCGAAGCCGGGGGGTGAGCACGGCCTGGGCCGTGCCGGCGGCGCCGGGGACGGCACCGGCCGCCTCCGAATCAGTGACAGACATGACGTCGAGTCCCTTTCCTCACGCTTCCCGACACCCGGCGCGCGCTCGGTCGCGTCACGCGCGGTTACGGAAGAAGAGGCTCGTCGACACCCGGAATCCCAGCCAGAACCCTCCCTCGCACAGCCACCGCGAGGGTGGTCATCACATGACCACCCTTACGGCCTCCGCCCTTCGGGACGGGCGGGCATCATGGGGGACAGTGGCCACGGCCCGTCCACACACCGCCGACCCGGAGGCATGGATGTACGCCCCGTCCGAGCTGGGAGGCTTCCTCAAGTCGCGCCGCGCCGCGCTGCGCCCCGAGGACGTCGGCATCACGCCGCACCCGACGCGCCGCCGCGTCAACGGCCTGCGCCGCGAGGAGTTGGCGGTGCTCGCGGGAGTCAGCATCACCCACTACACCCGCCTCGAACAGGGCCGTGCCCTCAGTGCCTCCGACGGCATGCTGGAGGCGATAGCACGTACGCTGCGCCTCTCCGACGACGAGACGGCCCATCTGAAGGACCTCGCCCGCCCCGCCGCCGCTTCGCCCCGGCCGACTCCGCCCCGGGTGGCCCACGCCGGCGCCTCGGCCCGGCAGTTGCTGGCGGCCATGAGCGAGGTGCCGGCCCTGGTCCTGGACCGGCACAACGACGTCCTCGCCTGGAACCGCATGGGCCACGCCCTGCTCGCCGGACACCTGGCACCCCAGAGCCCCGAGACACCGGCCACCCGCCCCAACCTGACCCGGATGCTGTTCCTGGACGAGCAGTACCGGGAGCTGTTCAGGAACTGGAACGAGGAGGCCCAACTCGGCGTGGCCTCCCTGCGCCAGGTCGCCGGCCGCCACCCCCACGACCGCGCCATCGCCGAACTCGTCGGCCAACTCGTCATGAACTGCGACGAGTTCGCCTCCCGCTGGGCCCGGCACCCGGTGCGCACCTGCACTTCGGGAGTGAAGCACCTGCGTCATCCGCTCGTCGGTGCGATGGACCTCAGCTTCGAGAACCTCGTCATCCCCGGAACCTCGGGTCAACGCCTGATTGCCTACACCGCCGCGCCCGGCTCGCCGTCGGAGGCGGCACTGCGGCTTCTCGGCAGCGCGACGGCTCCGGAGGCACAGGAGGGACACGACGCGGCTACGGCGCTCAACCACTGCCGTACCGGCGGAAGGGCGGGCTGCGCCGTCAGCGGGCGCTCGTGGTGTCGATGCCGATGATGTGGTCATACCGTTCCACCAGCACGAAGAGCTTGGTCTTCTGCGTCGTCCCCCCGCTGCCGAAGGTCAGGGTGACGACGACCTCATGGCTGTGACCCACGGCGCCGTGGTCGGTCACCGTCCACCGCGCCGGGACGTTCTGGGCGCGCAGGACGCCGTCCGCCCCGTTCTTCTTCTCCCAGGCCGCCAGCCGCTTGGCGAAGCCGGGCGTCAGGTAGTGCTTGCGGAGCGCCGTGGCCAGCGTGGCGTCCGGGTCGGTGTAATCGCCCTTCGCGTCGATGTACGCGCCGTAGAAGTCGGCGACCCGGGTCACCACTTGGCGCGACGTGCCGCTGACCGTCTGCGGTGCGGCGGCGGGCGCCTTTGCGGGGGCACGGACGGCCGCTTGTGCCGACACCTGTGTCGACACACCGAGTCCGAGAGCCAGGACGAGGCCGGCAGCGAAGGCCGCGCGGCGGCCCTGACGACGGTGTGCGGGGGACTTCCTGTTCATGTGTGTCTTCCTTTTCTCATGGTTCGAGCGGATTCAGCAGGTGGAACTGCTGGAGATCTTTATTCCGGTGACGCTGTAAGCGTTCGCGAACACGGTTCCGGAATTCGGCCCCAGACAGATCGAGGTCCCGTCCTGGAGCCGTAGATACGCCACGTCGTCGTTACGGGTGTTCACGACGCGGTAGTGCGGCCGGGGCCTGACCGTCTGGTAGGAACCGGTGACATCCCGGTACTTCGTGATCGGCGTACCCGCTTCCCAGGCGTGCTCGTCCACGTAGAAGCAGACATAGGGGTACGGGCAGCCCTGGGTGGGGGACTCCGCCTGGGCTGCCGACGCGCCGGTCACGGACATGGCTGCGACAGCCACCCCCGTGCCCGCGAGACCTGCCGCCTTTCGGATGACGGACTTCATCAGACCTCCAAGAAGTGAGTGGATCGTCCGACACGGCGGCTGTGATGGTGATCCGTTGCGGATACGGTTCGTCAGCAGGGGCGAGGCCGGTGCCGCGACGAGTCCGGCAACCGGCGTGAGCGTGTGTGACGACTCGTCAAGCGCGGTGGCCATGGAAGCAACCGTTCTTGCGTGCGTGTCGGCCGCCGCCGATGCCGGGTGGTCGGTCCGGCCCCGGTCGGTGCGACACCAAGAGCATCGGCGGACACCGGAGTCCGGCGCAACGGCTGCCGCCCCTTTGACGACGGTGGAACCATCCCAGCCCATCTGACGTGCAGGGATATGGGTGCCTGGGACAGGGGTTCGCGGGCGGACGACGGAGGAACGGTGTCGGACGACGTCCAGGAGTTCGCGGCGCTGCTGCGCCGGCTGAAGGACCGTACGGACCGGAGCTACGGCTCCCTGGCCCGCCGCCTCAACATGAACACCTCCACGCTGCACCGGTACTGCGCGGGCGAGGCGGTGCCGCAGGAGTTCGCGCCCGTGGAGCGGCTCGCGGCCTTCTGCGAGGCGACACCGACGGAGCGGCTCGAGCTGCACCGGCTGTGGTTGTCGGCAGTGGCGGCTCGGCAGCGGGTGTGTACAGCCGGGTCGGCCCGGGCGGCGGTTCCGGCACCGGCACCCGACACGGACGGGGCACTCGTCGAGGAGAGCAACTCCGCGGAGCAGCCCGGGGACGATCCGGACCCGGACGAGCCCGCCCCCGCTCCCCGCCCCTGGTACCGCCGCCGACGGGGCCTGACGTCCACCGTCGTCGCCTGCGCGCTGCTCGTCACTCTGGGCGGCGTCTCCGTCCTGTCGGACCGCTCCTCCGAGGCGGACGCCTCCCGCCCCGCGGGCCTGCCGACGACCGCCTCCGGCGCACCCCACCCTTCGGCGAAACCGCCGGCCACCCGGAGCTCCGCGTCGTCCAGCCCCCGGCAGGAGACCCCCGACCCGTCCGCCACCGGCAGCGGTCCCCCCTCGGCCGCGAAACCGACCACCGGCCTGCCCCTCGCCTGGAGCACCGACTCCCTGGTCTGGGACAAGGGGTGCGACCACGACTACGTCATCGACAAGCCGCCCGCACAGGTGCCTCCGCCGCCGGTGGAGCAGGACGCCGGGGTGTGGGCGGCGACGCAGGGCGCGGTGCACGGGCGCAAGACGAGGGTGCGGATCACGGTGCAGGGGAGGTCGTCCACGGCCGTGGTCCTGGAGGCGCTCCACGTCCGCGTCGTCAGCCGCGGCACCCCGGCCGCCGGAAGCGCGTACGCCATGGACCAGGGCTGCGGCGGCGACCTGGCGCCCCGCCGCCTCACCGTGAACCTCGATGCCGACCGCCCCGTCGCCAGCCCGAAGGACGGCGCCGACGGCGAACACACCATCCCGGCCGTGCACTTCCCGTACCGCGTCTCCGCCGAGGACCCGGAGGTGCTGCTGGTCGACGCGACGACACAGTCCTACGACGCCCGCTGGTACCTCGAACTCGACTGGTCCTCCCAGGGCCGCACCGGCACGATCCGCATCGACGACCACGGCCGCCCGTTCCACACCACCAGCATCAAGGGAATGCCCCACTACTGGTACGGCACGAACGACGCAGGCGAGCGTGCCTGGGTCCCCTACGACGGCTAGGGGCTCTTCACCCGCCGAAGATGCCTGTTCGCGACCTCGACGCGCCTCGTGGGCCTGGCGGGGCGGGAATCCGCCGGAGAGCCCTCGCCGGCGGGCGCCGACGGGGCTGTCACCGGGGGCCCTCCCCACCGGAAGACCTCCGCAGCACTCCTCTTTCCATCGCCACCACTACCGCCCTCGTCCGGTCGTTCACGTCGAGCTTGGCGAACAGCCGGAGCAGGTGGGTCTTCACCGTGGCCTCGGCGATGACGAGCCGCCGCCCGATCTCCGCGTTGGTCAGACCGTCCGCCACCGCGTTCAGAACGTCCGCCTCGCGGGCTGTGAGCGGGGCCTGGGCGGGCTGGCGCATCCGGGCGACGAGGCGCTCGGCCACTCGGGGTGCCAGCACCGTCTCACCGCGGGCCGCCGCGTGGATCGCGTCGACCAACTGCTCGCGGGTGGTGTCCTTGAGGAGGTAGCCGATGGCCCCGGCCTCCACTCCGCGTTCGATCTCCGCGTCGGTGTCGTACGTCGTCAGGATCAGCACCCGGGTACGGGGAAAGCGCTCCACGATCTCAGTCGTCGTGGCCACTCCGTCGAGCACCGGCATCCGCAGGTCGACCAGTGCGACATCGGGTTCGTACCGCTCGACGAGTTCGAGGGCCGCACGGCCGTCGCCCGCCTCGCCGACGATCTCGATGCTGGTCGCCGAGTCGAGGAGAGCCACGACTCCGGCACGCATGACCGTGTGGTCGTCCACCACGATGATGCGGACCTCTCCGCCGGTCCCTCCCGTGCCCTGCCCGCCGCTCACGCCTGCCCCTCGCTCTCTCCGGATGCCGGGGGAGCCATGGGAAGCAACGCCAGTACGCGCGTTCCGTCACCTACCGAACTCGTCACCGTCAGCCTCCCGCCCAGCTCCGCCAGCCGTTTGCGCATCCCGTCCAGACCGAAGCCCGCCGACTCCTCCACCACGAACCCGGTCCCGTCGTCGGTGATCTCCAGTTCGGTCCCGTACATCTGCCGGGTCAGGACCACGCCGACCGTGGACGCCCGCGCGTGCTTTCGCACGTTGGCCAGCGACTCCTGGGTGCAGCGCAGCAGCGCGATCCGGGTCTGCTGATCGCAGACCACGTCCTCCAGGTCCGCGTCGACGGTGAGCCCGGTGTCCTCCGCGAAGCGGTCCAGCGTCCGGCGCAGCGTCTGCGCCACCGAACCGGCCGCCAGCTGGCCCGGGCGGTGCGCCGAGCCGACCAGCTCCCTCGCCTCGGCCAGGTTCTCCCGGGCCGTGGACTCGATCGACCGCAGCTGCTGAGCACTTCGCGCGGGTTCGGTCTCGAGCCCGGCACGGGCCGCCTCCGCGAGCACGATGATGGAGGCGAAGCCCTGCGCGAGCGTGTCGTGGATGTCCCGCGCCATCCGCTCCCGTTCGTCCGCCGCCCCCTGGCGCTGGTGCGCCTCGGACAGCTGTACCTGGGTCCGTTCCAACTCGACGATGAGCCGCGCCCGTTCCGCGCTCTGCGCCACCACCGAGTGTGCCCACAGCCCGATCAGCACCCCCACGGCGACGACGATCAGCGTGGACACGAGTGTTTCGGTGAAGAACTCCACCGACCAGCCGTCCACCCGCAGGACGCTGCCGACAAGGGTGCCGGCCGTGGCGAGGCCCAGAAATCCCATCGAGGCCCTCGGCGTCCGCCCGAACATCCAGTAGTGCGGCAGCGTCACCATGAACAGCGCCGCGTAGTTGCCGCGCAGATACGCGAGCCCGCCCAGAGCTGCCGCCAGCACGGAGAGGTAGACGTGCGGTCGTACGACGGGGTTGTCCGGGAAGCGGTCGAGGACCGCGTAACAGAGCACCACGCTGCCCAGCAGCGCGAGAGCGGCGTACTTGCTCCCGCCGGGCCGGTCGATCGCCGCGAGACCGACGGCCATCACGGCGAACAGCACCCAGCACACCGCGTTCCAACGGCGTAGCGACGTGGCCCAGAAGGCGTCGGCGGTGGGCCCGGCGAGAGAGGACATACTGATCAACGTACGTCGACCGCCGAAGGCCGGGCAGCCACTTTTTCCGCCGCCGCTTCCGCCACCGTCGGCATGCGCGAGGGCCACCAACTCGCCTCGCCCAGCAGCCGCATCGCCGACGGCAGCACCATGATCCGGACCACGAAGGCGTCGAGCAGCACGGCCGCCGCCAGTACGAAGCCGATCTGCTTCATCTCGATGATGTGCAGGAAGACGAAGCTGGCGAAGACGGTCGTCATCACGACCGCGGCACTGGTCACCACGCTCGCCGAGCTGCGGATTCCCTCGAGCACCGCCTGTCGCGTGGGGACACCCGCGAGGGCGGCCTCCCTGATCCGGCTCACCACGAACACCTGGTAGTCCATCGAGAGCCCGAACAGGATCACGAAGAGGAAGAGCGGGACACGCGATCCGATCGATCCCGTGGAGTGGAAGTCCAGCAGTCCCTCGGCCCAGGTCCCCTGGAAGACCAGGACGAGCAGCCCCAGTGCCGCTGCCGCGGACAGCAGGTTCAGCACGACAGCGATCAGGCCGAGCACCACCGAGCGGAAGGCGTACACGGTCATCGCGAAGGTCACCAGGAGCAACGCCCCGAGAACGAGCGGGAGTTTGCTGTTCTGATGGGCGGGATAGTCGGTGTAGCGGGCGACATCGCCGCTCACTCCGTACTCGGCGCCGTCGATCCGGCCCACCGTGGCGGGCAGGAAGTCGTCCCGCAGGCGGTCGAGGGAGTCGTACGCCTGGTCGGAGTTGCCGAGGTACGGCACCCTCAACTCCAGGACGCCGGTCCGGTGATCGGCGGACATCCGAATCCGCGAGGCGCCGACGAACAGCGGGTCGGCGTCGGCGCGCCGAGCCACCTCGCGCAGAGCCGCGTCGACCTCCGCGGCGCGCGAGGCGTCGGCGCGTACGACGACCTGATGGGTCACCCGCTGCTCCGGGAAAGCCTCGTTGAGCCGGTCGTACACCCGCATGGCCGGAATGTCGCGGGAGTGGGTGTCGCGGCTCATCTCCGTGATGTTCAGTCCGGCCAGCGGCGCGACGAGTGCGAGCAGGCCGAGGACCGAGACGCACAGGGTGGCCAGGGGATGCCGGGCGGCGGGCCGCAGCAGCGCGGCCCACAGCCGGCCGTCGCCTCGCCTGCCCCGTGGCGGGCGGGCGGGCTTTCCGCGCCGGGCCCGCCGCAGCGCCCTGCGCTCCGCCCGCTGTCCGAGCTTGACGAGCAGCGCGGGCAGGGCCGTGAGCGAACTGGCCACCGCGACCAGGACGACCACGATGGTGCCGGTCGCCAGCGAGGAGAAGATCACGTCGGAGGCCAGGTACAGCGTCGCGGTGGAGGCGACGACAGCGAGCCCGGACACCACGACCGCTCGTCCCGAGGTCGCGGCCGCCAGTTCCACCAGGGCCTCGGAGCCGAGCCGGCTGCCCGAGCGGGCCCGTTCCTCCCGCTCACGCTTGAGGTAGAACAGCGTGTAGTCGACGCCGACCGCGAGGCCGATCATCAGGATGACGTTCGTGCCGACCCCGGCGTCGGGGGAAAGGTGCGAGGCGGCCATGGAGAGCCCGATCGCCCCCGCGATCGACGACAGCGCCAGGAGCAACGGCACCCCGGCCATGGTGACCGACCCGAACACGACCAACAGGGTGATCAGCGTGAACGGAAGGCTGATCGCTTCGGAGAGCGCCAGATCGTCACCGCGCTGCTGGTCGACTCCCTTGCTGATGGAGGGGCCGCCGGTCTCCTGCAGGAGGAGGCCGGGATGGTTCTTCTGCACCGCCGCGGTCTGTTCCACGATCGCGTCGACCTTGTCCTTCGCGTCCCGCTCCTCGCCCTTCAGCGCCACCTCGACCATGAGGATCGTGCTGTCGTCGGAGAGCAGCGGCGCGGTCACGCCGGCGACGTCGGGCAGCCGCTTCATCCGGGCGGTGAGATCCTTCGCGGCGGCTTGTGCCGCGTCCGGGTCGAGAGCGCCCGACCTGGCCGAGATCAGCAACTGCTCGGTGGCCCTGCGCTCCAGGTGCCCCTCGGCGGCCAGTGCCTCGGCGCGGCCGGCCTCACCGACCCGGTAGTCCGCCGTCTTCGCGCTGTTCGTGCCGACGGCACTACCGACCCCCAGACACAACGCCACGAACACCAGCCAGCCGACGATCGCCCGCCAGGGGTGCCGTGCGCTCCAGCGCGCCATACGCACAGTGAATGATTCCATGCCCAAAAGCCTTGCTGAGCAGGGCAGTTACCAGACAGAGGTACTCGGTTGAACTTGGTGTCCACCGGTTGGTGGACACCAGGTTCACCTGACTGTCGGGGCATCGACGCTTGGGATCGGCCACGCCGCCCACGCCACGAACCAGGTGGTGACCGAGCTCGCCGGTCGGTCATACAGATCTTCGACGGAGTGCCACGACTTTCGACCGACACCCCGGCTACGCTCCCGGCATGAAGTCCTGGCGATGGTTGTGGCGGTCGTCCTGGCGGGAGTCGTGGCGAACGCCCTGGCAGTGGGCGTGGCTGCGCGTGACGGTGCGGTTCCTGATGGTCACGGTGCTGCTTCTGTTCGCGCTGGTCGACCGCCTCGCCGGCTCGTTCGCGTTCACCATGGCCGGTCCGGTCAGGCTCGGATCCGCCCTGCTGGCGTGCGTCGCCGTCCTGTTCGCGCGCCGGCTCGGCGCGGGGGGCCTGGCGGCGGTGACCGGTGTCGTGGCGGCGGTGTCGCTGGCGGTCACGGCCGCACTGCCGGTGATCGCGGTACGGCAGCGGGAGATGGACTCGTACACTCCCTTGGAGAATGCCTACAGCCTCGCCGAACCCACCGCGCTGCTCGTGTTGTTGACTCTGACCGCATGGCGCGGGAGACCGGCCTGGGCGGCGGTGGCCGCGCCGCTGACGGCCGCGGCGATCATGATGCGTCCACTGGCCCTCGGGATCGACGAGGGCAGCATGATCGTGACGTTCTTCTTCACCCTGGCGACGACGGCGGCCCTGGGCACCGGCCTGACCGTGCGCCTGGTCGTCGCGGACCGGCGGCGCCGGGAGAGCACCGTACGACTGGAGCAGCGCGCGGAGTTCGCCCGGGACCTGCACGACTTCGTCGCCCACCATGTGACCGGCATCGTCATCCAGGCGCAGGGCGCGCGCTCGATCGCCGTACGGCGACCGGACCTGGTGCCGCCGGCGCTGGAACGGATCGAGCACGCGGGGGCCGAGGCACTGAAGTCGATGCGCGCCATGGTGGGGATGCTGCGCGACACTGCTCCGGAGGCGACGGACGCGGGTGTGGCGCGGGAGGCGGCCCTCGCACCGCTCACCGGCATGGCCGAAGTGCGGTCCCTGGTCGAGGAGTTCGCACCGGTGGGCGGCGGCCGGGCCGTGCTGCGGACGGAGGGCGGATTCGAGGACCTGCCGGTGGAGGTGGTCACCACCGTGCACCGCGTGGTCATGGAGGCACTGACCAACATACGCAAGCACGCTCGCGACTTCACCGAGGTGGAGGTGAGCCTCGTCCGGTCCGGGCCGCGGGTCACCGTGACGGTCAGCGACGACGGACGGCCGCGCGCCGGTCATCAGGCCCTGCAGGCGCTGGGCGGCGGCTTCGGGCTGAAGGGGCTGGACGAGCGGGTGGGAATGGTCGGCGGCAGGGTCGAGTCGGGCCCCGCGGCGGCCGGGGGCTGGCGCGTGGAGGCGACGCTGCCCGTGGGGGAACCCGTCAACACCGCCGTGGGACGGGTCGCATGACGGGCCCGGCGAAGATCCGTGTGCTGATCGCCGACGACCAGGCCATGGTCCGTACCGGATTCGAGATGATCCTGGCAGCCGAGGACGACATCGAGGTCGTCGGACAGGCGGCGGACGGCCTGCAAGCGGTGGAGCTAGCCGAACGGCTGCGGCCCGACGTGGTGTTGATGGACATCCGGATGCCCCGGCTGGACGGCCTGGAGGCACTGTGCCGGCTCACCCGTCCCGGCCTGGTCGATCCCCCGAAGGTGGTCGTGGCCACCACCTTCGACGACGACGAGTACGTCCGTCGCGCGTTGCACCAGGGCGCCTGCGGTTTCCTCCTCAAGGACTCCGGACCCATGCTGCTGATCGAGGCGATCCGGGCCGCGGCGTCCGGGGAAGCCCTGGTCAGCCCGTCCATCACGCTCCGCCTGCTGCGGGGCCTGCCGGGCCCGACCGCGCCCGCCTCCCGGGAGTCCCGGCCGTCCGGTCTGTCCGCACGCGAGATGGACGTCGTACGGCTTCTGGCCACCGGGCTCACCAACGCGGAGATCGCCGCCGAACTGTCCATTTCCGTGGGCACGGTGAAGACCCATCTGGGCAATGTGCAGACCAAGCTCCCCGCCCGCAACCGCGTCGAGATCGCGGCGTGGGCCTGGCGGTCGGGTGTGGTCGACCAGTGAGAACGGCCGTTCGGTTCGCGGTGGCGGCACGCGCGGCGCCCGGTGCCCGGCGCCCGCCTCACCGACCGACTCCGTCCCGCTCGCATGGGGAAGGCCCGGGTCTGAGATCCGGGCCTTCCCCATGGGGCGCCGTAGACGCAGTGGAGGTCTCCGACGAGTTCCGCCGGGAGTCAGGAGGCGATCACGGGGAACGTGAGCTTCACGGCCGCGTCGGAGCAGTGGCCGTTGGCCGTGTCCGCCAGGTCCTTCTGCTTCGCTTCCGCCGGGGGCTTCTCCTCGCCCTTCGCGTTGTTGTAGGCCCAGTACTGGTACTCGGCCATGTTCACGCTGAGGAGATCGTTCTTGATCTGCATGTGCAGCTTGGTCGTGTTCTTTTCCCACTCCTCGACAGCCGCCTTGCCCTGAGGGATCGTCCGCGTTCCGTCGAGGATCCTCCGGGCCAGCACGCAGTCCGCCTTCGACGCCTGGTCGACCTGCTTGTTCTCGTTCGCGTACCAGAGTCCACCGGCAGCCGTCATGACGGCGAGAAAGGCCGCCGCGACGGCGCCGAACAGTACGGCCTTCTTCTTCCGGCCGGGTGCGGAAACAGTCATGATGCCCTCCGAGTGATTCTCGCGACGGTGTTCGTCGATCAACTGGGTTGATTCTCGAAGCGCAGGGCACCGCGCCACATCGGCTCGGAGCCAGATCTCCGGCGCGCGACTGCGACCGGAGACAGAGGGCGGGGCTACGACTTTAGTCATAGCCCCACTGCGTCACCGACTGGCTGACGCCGGCTGAAACGAGCACCCGACGTAGGTACCGGCCTCCACACCCGCCCGCATGCTCACGATCGGTCAGCTGCCGCCGCCTGTCGCCCGATGGTGCTGGCTCGTGGAATCAGCCGGTGCGGCGCCCGGATCTCCTTGCCGGGCACGGGGGTTGAGCTGCCGATCCGCTTCAGCAGCCGTTCCACCGCCGTCTCCGCGATCACCTTCTTGTCCGGGGAGACCGTGGTGACGGGTGGGTTGGAGTAGCGGCCGTCCTCGATGTCGTCGTAGCCGACGACGGCGATGTCCTCGGGGACGCGCAGTCCGCGGGTGGCCAGGGTGTGCAGGGCGCCCAGGGCCACCAGGTCGCTGTAGCAGAAGACCGCGTCGGGCGGTTCCTCCAGGTCGTCGAGCAGGTGGGCCATCGCGGTCGCGCCGTCGGAGCGGTTGAAGCGCGGGGTGGAGACGACGAGTTCCTCGCTGACGGGCAGGCCGGCCCGCTCGTGGGCCAACCGGTAGCCCCGGGTGCGCAGTTGGGCCGCCTCGCCGGTGCGGTACGGCTGGTCGCCGATCGCGGCGACGCGGCGCCGGCCGAGGCCGAGCAGATGCTCGGTGGCCTCCAGGGAGGCGGCGACGTCGTCGATGCCGACATGGTCGAAGCCGCCGTCGCTGACCCGCTCGCCGAGCACGACGAGCGGCAGGCTCGGGTCGCGTTCGGTCAGGTCGGACTGGGCGAGGCCGAGGGGGCTGAAGATGACGCCGTCGAAGAGCAGGTGCTGGGAGCCGCGGCTGAGGAACAGCTTCTCGTGCTCGGCGTCGCCGTCGGTCTGGTCGATCAGCACGTTGTAGCCCTGGACGCGGGCCGCGCGGATGATGCCCTGCAGCAGTTCGGCGAAGTAGGGGGTGTCCAGGTAGGGCACCACCACCGCGATCTGGCCCGAGCGCCCGGCGGCGAGGTTGCGGGCCAGCACGTTGGGCCGGTAGCCGAGCTTGTCCACGGCCTGCTGAACCCGGACCCGGGTGGCCTCGGCAACGGGGGCGTAGCCGTTGACCACGTTGGACACGGTCCGGCTGGAGACGCCGGCGAGCTCCGCGACGTCGCGGAGTGTGACGCCCTTTGCCATATGCCACCTTCATCCCGTATGTCGGTTTCAGCGCTGAAGTTTCCACCAAGAGAGCGCCTGTGCTCTTGCAGCGCGGCAACTTCTCGGTTAACACTTTTGCAGCGCTGCAGAGCGTAGCAGAAGGGCTTGATCCGGCGGATCAAGTTCCCAGGGCCCGTGACGTCACCGCGCCACGGACCGGATCCCCGAGAGCGATCACGGGGATGAACCGTAGGAGCCGCAGTGGGACCAGCAACTTCTCACGGGCCGGGAACAGCACCCGTCCCGATGGGGCATCACTCTTTACTCACCGCGGTCTGAGCCGTTTCCCGGCGCGCCCGCCGCGCTGATCACCGAGCCGTCTCTCCCCCCTCTCCGACGTCACGCACGCCCACCCTCCCGCGTCGACCGACGTCCGCCCGCCGGCATCCGTAGGCGGGCAGCACACCCGAGCGCCTCGCGTCCGAAGCGCCCGCCCCTCACCCCGAGCCGGCATGCCGCATGCCCTCACCCCCTTCACCGCCTTCACGCCGGTCCTCCGTGTGCCCGGCGCACCTCCCCTCACCTCCCGTACTCCGTCCTGCCCTCGGGCACCACACCCAGGAGATCGCTCATGTCGTCCAGCAGAAAGCCCCAGCTCCGTTCCGTCCGCCGGACCACGGTCGCGGCGGCCTCCGCCGCCCTCGCCGGCGTGCTCCTCGCGGCCTGCGGCGGCGGGGGCGGCACCTCCGGCGGCGCGCCGAGCGGCCCCGTGCACATCAAGGTGTGGGCCTGGTACCCGCAGTTCAAGCAGGTCGTGGCCGAGTTCAACAAGACCCACAAGGACGTCCAGGTCGACTGGGTGCAGGCCGGTGTGGGCCAGGACGAGTACACCAAGCTGAAGACCGCGCTGAAGGCCGGCCAGGGCGCCCCCGACGTCGTCATGCTGGAGTTCCAGGAGCTGCCGACCATCCAGCTCACCAAGGGCCTGCTCGACATGGGCAAGTACGGGGCGACCGCGGACAAGGACAAGTACGTGTCCTGGGCCTGGAACCAGTCCTCCGACGGCGACCACGTCTACGCCATCCCGGTCGACGGCGGCCCGATGGCGATGATGTACCGGGCCGACCTCTTCAAGAAGTACAACCTCAAGGTGCCGACCACCTGGGCGGAGTACAAGGAGGAGGCGGCCAAGCTGCACAAGGCCGACCCCAGCGCCTACATGACCGACTTCGGCAGCGACGAGACGGCCGCCGGCTGGCGCCAGGGCCTGATGTGGCAGGCCGGTTCCCGCCCCTACACGTACTCGGCGAGCAAGCTGCCGAACATCGGCGTGAAGCTGAACGACGACAACGCCAAGAAGGTGTACGAGTACTGGGGCGACCTGGTCAAGAACAAGCTGGTCGACACCCAGTCGTACGCCACCACGGACTTCTACGGCGGCCTCAGCAGCGGCAAGTACGCCACCTACATCGCGGCCGGCTGGGGCCCGGGCTACCTCTCCAGCGTCGCCGCGAAGACCTCCGGCAAGTGGCGCGTGGCCCCGCTGCCGCAGTGGACCGCGGGCGCGAGCGCCCAGGGCGACTGGGGCGGTTCGAGCTTCTCGGTGACCTCGCAGACCAAGCACCCCAAGGAGGCCACCGAGGTCGCCCGGGAGCTCTTCGGCACCTCCCAGGCGGCCTGGAAGATCGGCATCGACCAGGCGTACCTCTTCCCGCTGTCCAACCCGATCCTCAACGGGGCGTACTTCAAGTCCAAGAAGTACGACTTCTTCGGCGGTCAGCAGATCAACTCGGTGTTCGTGCCCGCCGCGAACGGCATCGGCTCCTTCGACTGGAGCCCGTTCCAGGACTACGCCTACAACACCGACACCGCTGAGGTGGGCAAGGCCCTGCAGGGCCACGCCGCCTGGTCGTCCGTCAACGACAACGTCCAGCAGCAGGTGACCTCCTACGCGGCCAAGCAGGGATTCAAGGTCAGCAAGTAACCGGCCCGGGTCCCCGGCCCCCCACCGCCTCCGCCGGCGCGCCCGCGCCCGACAGCTCCGCCGCCGGCGGGGGCCCGCACCACGCGCAAGGAGAAGTGATGAGCCTGCTCCGACAGCAGGGATCCACCGCGACGGCACCGCCAAGTGCCGTCCCCGCGAGGGGGCTTCGCACTCCCGTGACGGGCCGGCGCCCCGGCGGGCTGTCCGCCCGCACCCGGCACAAGGGCATGGGCCTGCTGCTGGTCAGCCCGTTCCTCCTGCTCTTCCTGGCCTTCCTGGTGGCCCCGCTGTGCTACGCCTTCTGGCTGAGCCTGCGCACCTCCACCCTGGTCGGCGGTGACCACTTCAGCTGGTTCGCCAACTACCGGCAGACCTTCACCGACCCGCAGTTCCTGTCCGGCGTGCGCAGAGTCGTCGTCTTCGGTGTGGTCCAGATCCCGGTGATGCTCGGCTTCGCCCTGCTCGGGGCGCTGATCATCGACGAGGTGACCAGCAGGCTCGCCAAGGTCTTCCGGATGACCCTGTTCATGCCGTACGCCGTGCCCGCGGTCATCGGCGCGCTGATGTGGGGATTCCTGTACAGCCCGACCTTCGGCCCGGTGAACTCGATCAGCGACTCGCTCGGCCTCGGCAAGGTCGACCTGCTGTCGCACGCTCTGATGCTGACCTCGCTCGGCAACATCGTGACCTGGCAGTGGACCGGCTACAACATGATCGTCCTGTACGCCGCCCTCCAGGGTCTGCCCCGCGAGGTCTACGAGGCGGCGAAGCTCGACGGAGCCGGCCAGCTCCAGACGGCCCTGCGCGTCAAGGTCCCGATGATCTCCTCGGCGCTGGTGCTCACCCTGATGTTCACGATCATCGGCACCCTGCAGTTCTTCACCGAGCCTCGGGTCCTGGAGAAGACCGCCTCCTCGGTGATCACCCCGGACTACACGCCGAACCTGTACGCCTACAACCTGGCGTTCCAGTACTCGGAGTTCAACTACTCCGCCGCCATCTCCTTCTCCCTCGGAGCGGTGGTCTTCATCGGCTCCTACATCTTCCTGTTCGCCACGCGCAAGAGGAGCGGACTGAAGTGACCACCGTCGCCGCAACCGCCGTCACCGCCGCCCCGGCCACCGGCCGTCGCCCGTCCGCCGCGCGCGGACGCGTCACCGTCAACGTGGTGATGGTGGCGATGATCCTGTACTTCCTGCTGCCGTTCTGGTGGCTGGTCGTCGCCGCCACCAAGGGCAACGACGCGCTGTTCTCCACCGCCGCCCTCTGGTTCCACTCGCCGGGCTCCTTCTTCACCAACCTCCAGCAGCTGTTCACCTACAACAACGGCGAGTACCTGCGCTGGATGGGCAACACCGCGATCTACGCCGGTGTCAGCGGGGTGGGCGCCACCGCCGTGGCGACTCTCGCGGGCTACGCCTTCGCCAAGTACCGCTTCCCCGGCCGGAACCTGCTCTTCTCCAGCCTCCTCGGCGCCATCATGGTGCCCGCCACCGCGCTGGCCATCCCCACCTATCTGCTGCTGAGCAAGGTGGCTCTGACCAACACCATGTGGGCGGTCATCCTGCCCCAGCTGCTCAACCCCTTCGGCGTCTACCTGGTGCGGGTCTACGTGCAGGAGTCCCTGCCGGACGAGCTGCTGGAAGCGGCCCGCATGGACGGGGCCGGCGAGCTGCGCGTGCTGTGGTCGGTGGCGCTGCCGACCCTGAAGCCGGCGCTCGTCACCGTGCTGCTGTTCTCCATGGTCGGCACCTGGAACAACTTCTTCCTGCCGCTGGTCATGCTCAACAACGACAGGCTGTTCCCGCTCACCGTCGGCCTGCAGTCCTGGTACGAGGGAGCGATGATCCAGTCGGGCGCCAACGCGCTGTTCACCCTGGTCATCGCGGGCTCCCTGGTGGCGATCCTGCCGCTGATCGTCACCTTCCTGCTCCTGCAGCGGTACTGGCGCGGTGGGTTGACCGTCGGAAGCCTCAAGTGACCTGACGGACCCGCCCGTTCTTCCCCTTCTTCTTGCGCACCTCCCGGAGCGACCTTCATGCTGCATGCCTCCCTGACCGTCGACCCCGCCTTCCGCGTCGCCGACGTGAGTCCCCGTACCTTCGGTTCCTTCGTCGAGCACATGGGCCGCTGTGTCTACACCGGCATCTACGAGCCCGGCCATCCGCTCGCCGACGAGGACGGCCTGCGCCGTGACGTCCTGGACCTGGTGCGTGAGCTGGGCGTGACCGCCGTGCGCTATCCCGGCGGCAACTTCGTCTCCGGCTTCCGCTGGGAGGACAGTGTCGGCCCGGTCGCCGAACGCCCCACCCGCCTCGACCTCGCCTGGCACAGCACCGAGACCAACGCCTTCGGCCTGCACGAGTTCCACCGCTGGGCCCAGAAGGCCGGCGTCGAGCCGATGATGGCCCTCAACCTCGGTACGCGGGGCGTCGCCGAGGCCCTGGACCTGCTGGAGTACAGCAACCACCCTGGCGGCACCACCTGGTCCGACCTGCGGATCAAGAACGGCGCCCCGGACCCGTTCGGCATCCGCATGTGGTGCCTGGGCAACGAGATGGACGGCCCCTGGCAGACCGGCCACAAGACCGCCGAGGAGTACGGCCGTATCGCCGCCGAGACCGCCCGCGCGATGCGCATGGTCGACCCGAAGCTGGAACTGGTCGCCTGCGGCAGCTCCAGCTCCGCGATGCCGACCTTCGGCGCCTGGGAGGCCACCGTCCTGGAGGAGGCGTACGACCAGGTCGACTACATCTCCTGCCACGCCTACTACGAGGAGCTCGACGGCGACCTCGGCAGCTTCCTGGCCTCCGGCGTCGACATGGACCACTTCGTCGACTCGGTGGTGGCCACCGCCGACCACATCCGGGCCAAGCTGCGCCGCAAGAAGCGGATCAACCTCTCCTTCGACGAGTGGAACGTCTGGTACAACACCCGGTTCGAGGCGCGGGAGAAGCCCACCGAGTGGGCCGTCGCCCCACGCGTGATCGAGGACGAGTACAACGTCGCCGACGCCGTGGTCGTCGGCGGGTTGCTGATCAGCCTGCTGCGGCACAGCGACCGGGTCACCGCCGCCTGCCTCGCCCAGCTCGTCAACGTGATCGCCCCGATCCGCAGCGAGGCGGGCGGCCCGAGCTGGCGGCAGACCACCTTCCACCCCTTCGCCCAGGCGGCCCGCCATGCGCGCGGCACCGTCCTGCGGGTGGAGCCGCTGGCGCCGACCTATGAGACGGAACGTTTCGGCGAGGTCTCCGTCGTCGACGCCGTGGCCACGCACCTCGCGGAGGCGGACGGCGCCGACGAGCTCACCGTCTTCGCCGTCAACCGGCACCAGAGCGAGAACGTCGAACTGGCCCTCGACCTGCGGGCGTTCCCCGGCTACACGCCGGTCGAGCACTCGGTGCTGAGCGATCCCGACATCCGCGCCGCCAACACCCAGGACGACCCCGACCGGGTCCGCCCGCACACCGCCGAGACCGGTGCCGTCACCGACGGACGGCTCACCGCGAGCCTGCCGCCCGTCTCCTGGAACGTCGTCCGGCTGCGCCGCGCCGGCTGACCCACCCCCTCGGACACCCGCCCTTCCCCGTTCTCCCGGAGAGCGGCGGGCTCAGCACCACCCCCTCATCCCGGACATCCCTTGGGAGCCGCCCCATGTCCACCACCAGGGAAGGCGCCAGAAACCGCGCCGTACCTCGCACCCAGGCGATCACCCTGCTTCTCGCCCTGCTCGCAGCCGCCGTCGCCCTCGTCCTCCCCACTTCCGGCCAGGCGCACGCGATCTCCCGCGCCTCGCAGACGATGTACACCCCGCCGTCGAACGCCCCGTCGCCCGGCTCGCTCTACCCGCGCGCCATCCGCCTGCAGAACAGCGGATCGTCCAACGGCACCCTGCTCGCCACGTTCGAGCAGTACAGCTCGGGCACCCCCGTCTTCCCGATCTACCGCAGCACGGACAACGGCAACAGCTGGAGCCAGATCTCCAGCATCAGCGACACCCACAACGGCTTCGGCAACCGCTACCAGCCGTTCCTGTACGAACTGCCCACGCAGATCGGCAACTTCCCGGCCGGCACGATCCTCGCCGCCGGCAACTCCATCCCGAACGACCTGTCCTCGACCGAGCTGGACCTGTACGCGAGCACCGACCACGGCGTCAGCTGGTCGTACGTCAGCTCCATCGCCCAGGGCGGCAGGGCCGACGTCACCAACGGCGAGACCCCGGTGTGGGAGCCGTTCCTGATGGTGTCCGGCTCCAAGCTGATCGTGTACTACTCCGACCAGCGTGACCCCAACCACGCCCAGAAGATCGTCCACCAGACCACCACCGACGGCATCACCTGGTCCTCCACCGTGGACGACGTGGCCATGCCGACCTACACCAACCGCCCCGGCATGCCGGTCGTCGCGCAACTGCCCAACGGCAACTACGTGATGACGTACGAGTACGGGGGCGCATCCGAAGCCGACTTCGCGGTCTACTACAAGATCTCCTCCGACCCCGAGGCGTTCGGCTCCGTCACCGGCACCGTCCTGAGGTCCACCGACGGGTACGTGCCCACCAGCGCGCCGTACATCACCTGGCTTCCCACCGGCGGTCCCAACGGCACCCTGGCGGTCAGCGCCCAGAGCACCACCGACCTCTTCCTGAACACGCAGAACGGCGCGTCGAGCGCCTGGACGCGCATCGCCTCCACCGTCCCCCGCGGCTACAGCCGCGGCATGGTACCCCTCGCCGACGGCCACAGCCTGGCAATCTTCAGCGCGGGCGTGGTCAGCAACACCGTGGAGAACCCGGTCACCTACGGAACGATCGACCTGGGCGGCGGCATCTCCGACGGCGCCACCTACACCATGTCCAACGCCAACAGCCACCTGATGCTGACCATCGTGGGCGGCTCCACCACCAACGGAGTCAACGCCACCCAGCAGAACGCCGACAACGCCACCGACCAGCAGTGGAAG
Organism: Streptomyces sp. NPDC049687; assembly: GCF_044465285.1. Lineage (NCBI taxonomy): Bacteria > Bacillati > Actinomycetota > Actinomycetes > Kitasatosporales > Streptomycetaceae > Streptomyces > Streptomyces sp. NPDC049687. The sequence goes on along the minus strand of NZ_JBITLN010000003.1, from coordinate 385,444 downwards.
TTCGTCCAGCAGACCTCCGGCTACTTCAAGATCTTCAACGTGGCCAGCGGCAAGGTGCTGGGCGTGCAGAACCAGTCCACCGCCAACGGTGCCAAGGTCCTGCAGTGGGACGACAACGGCACCCTCGACCACGAGTGGGCGATCGCCCCGAACCCGGCGGGCGGCTTCACCGCCACCAACCGGATCAGCGGCAAGTACCTGGAGATCCCCAGCGCCTCCACCACGGTCGGCACCGCCGCCGGGCAGTGGTCCGACACCGGCTGCGCCTGCCAGCGCTGGAACCTCACCCAGACCGCCCTGCCGACTCTGTCCACCGGCCAGTACCGGCTGGTCAACAAGAACAGCGGCAAGTTCCTGGAGATCCCCGGCGCCTCCACCGCCACGGGCAAGCAGGCGGGCCAGTGGGTGAACACCGCCAACAACTGCCAGCTGTGGACCTTCCAGTCCCAGAGCGGCGGGGCCTGGACCGTGAAGAACGTCAACAGCGGTCTGTTCCTCGACAACAACGGCTCGACCTCGGCCGGCGCGGCCGTCGTCCAGAACGCCTCCTCCACCGCGAGCTCCCAGAAGTGGACGCTCACGGACGCGGGCGGCGGCTACTACAAGCTCGTCAACTCCGGCAGCGGCCTGGTGGCGGACGTCGCCTCGGCCTCCACCGCCAACGGCGCGCTGATCGTCCAGTCGGCGGACAACGGCGCCGATGACGAACTGTGGCAGGTCGTGCGGGTCAACTGACCCGCCAGGGGGCCCGGTCGTGGCCGGGCCCCCGAACTTCTGTCCAGTATTTCGAACAATGGCTGTCATACCGAACAAGGAAGGTGAGGTCGCCCGTGTCTGAAGAACCCTGTGTCGTGGGCGTCGACTTCGGAACCCTGTCCGGCCGTGCCGTGGTGGTACGGGTCAGCGACGGCGCGGAACTGGCCTCGGCGGAGCACGTCTACGCCCACGCCGTCCTCGACCGGAGCCTGCCCGACGGCACCCGGCTGCCCCCCGACTGGGCCCTTCAGGTGCCCTCGGACTACATCGACGTGCTGCGAGGCGCCGTACCCGAGGCGATGACGCGGGCGGGAGTGCGGCCGGAGCAGGTCATCGGCATCGGCACCGACTTCACCGCCTGCACGGTCCTGCCGGTCCTCGCCGACGGCACACCGCTGTGCGAACTCCCCGGCCTGGAGAACCGCCCGCACGCCTACGTCAAGCTGTGGCGCCACCATGCCGCCCAGGGCCAGGCCGACCGGATCAACAGGCTGGCCGCCGAGATGAAGGAGCCGTGGCTCGAGCGGTACGGCGGAAAGATCTCCTCGGAGTGGGAGTTCGCCAAGGCGCTCCAGGTCCTGGAGGAGGACCCCGAGATCTACCGGCGCACCGAGCGGTGGCTGGAGGCGGCCGACTGGATCGTGTGGCGGCTCTGCGGCACGTACGTCCGCAACGCCTGCACAGCCGGTTACAAGGGCCAGTACCAGGACGGCACTTACCCCTCTCGAGACTATCTCGCCGCCCTGAACACGGACTTCGCCGACTTCGTGACCGACAAGCTGGACCATCCCATCGGGCAACTCGGCGATCCCGCCGGGGTGTTGACGGCCGAGGCGGCCGCCTGGACCGGGCTGCCGGAGGGCATCACGGTCTGTGTCGGCAACGTCGACGCCCACGTGACGGCCCCGGCGGCCGCGGCGGTCGAACCCGGCCGGATGGTCGCCATCATGGGCACCTCCACCTGCCATGTGATGAGCTCCGACCAGCAGGGCGCCGTGCCCGGCATGTGCGGGGTCGTGGACGGCGGCATCCTCCCCGGGCTGTGGGGCTACGAGGCAGGGCAGAGCGGTGTCGGCGACATCTTCGGCTGGTTCGTCCGCACGGGCCTGCCCGCCGAGTACGCGGAGCGTGCCGCCGCGGCCGGCCAGACCCCGCACGAGTACCTGACCGCCCTCGCGGCCGGACAGAAGGTCGGCGAACACGGCCTCCTCGCCCTCGACTGGCACAGCGGCAACCGCTCCGTCCTGGTCGACCACGACCTCAGCGGCCTGCTCATCGGCCAGACGCTCTCCACCCGCCCCGAGGACATCTACCGCGCCCTGCTCGAGTCCACCGCCTTCGGCACCCGCACCATCATCGACGCCTTCGAGTCCGCCGCCGTACCGGTGACGGAACTGATCATCGCGGGCGGCCTGACGAAGAACGCCCTCCTCATGCAGATCTACGCCGATGTCACCCGCCGCCCGCTGAGCATCATCGGCTCGACCCAGGGCCCGGCCCTCGGCGCCGCGATGCACGCCGCAGTCGCCGCCGGGGCGTACCCCGACATCCGTGCCGCGGCCCACGCCATGGGCAAGGTCCACCGCCGGGTCTACCAGCCGGATCCGCAGCGCGCGGAGGCCTACGAGCGCCTCTACTCCGAGTACCGCGTGCTGCACGACTACTTCGGCCGCGGCACCAACGACGTCATGCACCGCCTGCGCCGCATCCGCGCGGAAGCCTCCGCCTGAGCCACTGTGAAAGGAACCCCCTCATGACCACTTCCGAAAGGCCCTACGACAGCCAGGAGATCTGGTTCCTCACCGGAAGCCAGGGCCTGTACGGCGACGACGTGCTGCGCCAGGTCGCCGACCAGTCCAGAAGCATTTCCGAGACCCTCGGCCGCCCCGGGGAAGTCCCGGTCAGGATCGTGTGGAAGCCGGTCCTCACCGACGCCGAGTCGATCCGCCGGATGTGCCAGGAGGCGAGCGCCTCCGACGCCTGCGTCGGCGTGATCGTGTGGATGCACACCTTCTCCCCGGCGAAGATGTGGATCGCCGGACTGAGCGCGCTGGACCGGCCGTTGCTGCATCTGCACACCCAGTACAACCTGTCGCTGCCCTGGCCGAGCATCGACATGGACTTCATGAACCTCAACCAAGCCGCCCACGGCGACCGGGAGTTCGGGCACATCGAGTCCCGCGTCGGCGTCGACCGCAAGATCGTCGCCGGTCACGCGACCGACCCGAGGGTGATCCGGCGCGTCGCCGCCTGGGCCCGCGCCGCCGTCGGCCGCCACGCCTCGCGGACCCTGCGGCTGGCCCGCTTCGGCGACAACATGCGCGACGTCGCCGTGACCGAGGGCGACAAGGTGGAGGCCCAGCTGCGGTTCGGCTTCTCCGTCAACACCTACGCCGTCAACGACCTGGTCGCCGTGGTCGACGACATCGAGGACAAGGCGGCGGCGGTACTCGCCGACGAGTACGTGGAGTCGTACGAGGTCGTCCCGGCCCTGCGCCGCGGCGGCATCCGCCACGACTCGCTGCTGTACGCGGCCCGCCTCGAACTAGGCCTGCGCGCCTTCCTGACGGAGGGCGGCTTCACCGCCTTCACCACCAACTTCGAGGACCTCGGCGGACTGCGCCAGCTGCCGGGCATCGCCGTCCAGCGCCTGATGGCCGACGGCTACGGCTTCGGCGGGGAGGGCGACTGGAAGACCTCCGCGCTGCTGCGCACGATGAAGGTCATGGGCGCCGGATGCCCCGGCGGCACCACCTTCATGGAGGACTACACCTACCACCTCGGCCCCGGCACCCCGCGCGTCCTGGGCGCCCACATGCTGGAGGTCTGCCCCTCCGTGGCCGCCGACCGCCCCCGCTGCGAGATCCACCCCCTGTCCATCGGCGGCCGCGAGGACCCGGTCCGCCTGGTCTTCAACGCCTCCGAGGGGCCCGCCGTGGTCGTCGGCCTCTCCGACCTCGGCGACCGCTTCCGCCTCACGGCCAACGCCGTCGACGTTGTCGCCCCGAGCCAACCCCTGCACCGCCTGCCGGTCGCCCGCGCCGTATGGAAGCCACGTCCGTCCCTGGCGGAATCGGCGGAGAGCTGGCTGCTCGCCGGCGCCCCGCACCACACCGTGCTCAGCTCGGCGGTCGACGTCGAGACCCTGACCGACTACGCCGCCATGACCGGCGTCGAACTGCTCACGATCGACGAGAACACCACCACCGAGCAGTTCGGCAAGGAAATCCGCTGGAACGCCGCCTACCACCGCCTCGCCCAGGCCCTGTGACGAAGGAGACGACGATGACCACAGTTGCCCGGGAGGGCCTGCGCCGAGAGGTACTGGAGGCGAACCTTGCCATCCCCCAGGTCGGCCTGGCCACCCTGACCTGGGGAAACGTCAGCGGGGTCGACCGCGAGGCGGGCGTGTTCGTCATCAAGCCCTCCGGGGTCCCCTACGAGGCCCTGACCATCGACGACCTGGTGACGGTCCGCCTGTCCGACGGCGCGGTGGTCGAGGGCGAGCTGCGCCCCTCCACCGACACCGAGACCCACCGCTGCCTGTACCTGGCGTTCCCGTCCGTCGGCGGCGTGACCCACACCCACTCCACCCACGCCGTCGCCTTCGCCCAGGCCCGCCGCGACATCCCCGTCCTCGGCACCACCCACGCCGACACCTTCAACGGCCCTGTTGCCGTCACCCGTGACCTCACCGAGGAGGAGTGCGCGAAGGACTACGAGTACAACACCGGCCACGTCATCGTGGACCTCCTCGACGGCGACGACCAGCGGGCCGTCGAGGTCCCCGCCGCCCTCGTCGCGGGCCACGGCCCCTTCACCTGGGGCGCCACCGCCCGCAAGTCCCTGGAACACGCGATCATCTGCGAGGCGGTCGCCGACATCGCCCTCCACACCATGTCCCTCTCACCGACGACACCGCCACCCCGTCACCTCCTGGAGCGCCACTACACCCGCAAACACGGCCCCGACGCCTACTACGGCAATCCGACGACCCCGGCGACCCGGTGACGGCGACGCACAGGAGCCGCGTGTACGCCGTACTGATCGACACACCCGAAGCCGAGGCCGCCCGGGCAGCGGACTTCTGGTCGGCGGCTCTCGGTGTGACCGCCCAACCGTTTCCACCGGCACCGCAGTTCACCACGCTCCACCAGGCCCTGCCAGGCCTGATCACCGCGGTCCAGGCGGTCGACGACGCACCCCGTATCCACCTCGACATCGAGACCGACGACGTCGAATCGGAAACCGCGCGCCTGATCGCCCTGGGCGCCGAGCGGATTTCACAGTGGCATGAGTGCTGCGTGCTACGAGTGCCCGGCGGTCATCTGCTGTGCGTCCTACCTGTGGAGAGCGACCCCGAGACCTTCCGGGCACAGGCCCACGTCTGGCCATGACGCATACTCGAGCGGTCTCGGCCGGCCCGTCACCCCCGGGTCGGCCGAGATCGCCGAAGGGATCGTGGAGGGCGCCGGAAAGCTGCGCGCTGTGGCGCTCACCCGCCTGTGGGCGGCGGCCGAGGAGGGCGCCTTCGGAGCCCGGACACCGTCGGCGCGAGGGCGGGCTGCGGGACGGGTTCGGCCGCTCCGACGCGCCGGCGACCGTGGCGGAGGGGGTGGCCTGCGTGGCGCAGGAAGCCGGTGACACGCACTCGCCCGGAGCGGTGGTCGAACACCGCCCCGGGCGAGATCGGTCGCGAGGTCCCGCGTCAGATCACCGGGTGGTGAGGTAGGCGCGCTCGATCGTCTGGACCAGGGTGTTGCCCGAGTCGTCGGTCAGCTCGGCCCGCAGGGAGACGGAGCCGGGCTCGGCCGGGTGCCGCAGCGACAGGTGGGTGCCGCCGACGGCCTTGGCGGACTGCCAGGTGGCGCCTCCGTCGTAGGAGACCTGGAAGGCGAGCTTCGCGGGCTGGCGGCCGGCGGACGCGCCTTCGACGCTGAACGGCACATCGAACCGCTGCCCCGCCTTCGCCGTGCTCGACAGGGTCAGTTCGGGGGAGAAACGGATCACCGACAGCGGCAGCGCGGTCGGCTCGTCCTCGGGGGTCTTGGCGGAGCGGAAGGTCCACTCCGCCCTGACGCGGGTGCTGACCGGCGAGAGGCCCGGATCACGGGAGTTGTCCAGGGTCAGCTTGTACGCGCCGGCCTGGTCGGGAACGGTGAATTCGGTGATGCTGCCGGCCGGCGAGGAGCTGTGGGGGATCTCCTTGCCGTCGACCTGCAGCGAGCTCTCGGCCGAGGTGTATCCGCCGCCGCTGTCGTAGTGCCCGGCGCCGTCGCCGAACAGCGGCAGAAAGGCCGTGATGACATTCCCGGACCGCTCGACACCGGGATTCCCCATCGCCACCGAGCCCCTCGAGTCCGCGGGTGCGCCCAGGGCCGGGCCGAAGACGCCGACGTTGAACCGCTCGGTGTAGCGGTGGCCGGCCCGCCAGGTCCTGGGCGTCCCCTGGAGCATGTACTCGGACGCGCCCTCGGCACTGGACTGCTGCATGGCGAAGGACCACTTGACCCCGTTGCCGAGGATGTAGTCGGTCGTGCGCAGCGGCAGGTTCCCCGTCAGCAGGTCGTAGCGTCCCCACGAGTCCCCATCGGGCATGTAGGGAGTTACAGCCACCTGGACGTCCTTGTCCGCGGCAGGTGCGCCTGCCTGGAAGTCGACCTTGGCGAGCTGGTCCTGCTCCACCTCGGCGGCGAAGCCGCCCAGGTCGCCGCGGCGGTCCCAGGAAAGGTGGTAGGTGACCGGCCTGCCCTCGTCGTCCTGGCTCGTCCAGTCACCGGAGTACTGGGCGAACGCGGCGTCGGCGGGCACCTCGGGGCCGAGGTGCCCGAACCGCATGCCCTGGAACGTCGGGAGCCAGTACCCGCCCGTGTTCTTGGGCATCCCCGCGGCCCGTTCGTAGCGGATCGCGACTGTGGCCTCGGTGTTCCTGGCCGCGGTGTCGGGCACGGTGATGTCCAGCGGCTGTGCCTGCCGGGCGTCGACGGTGACGGTGGTGTCCCGGTCCAGCCGCAGCTTCGGCTGCATCAGTACGGACTGGGTGGAGGACGAGGAGTCGGGGTCGATCACACCGGTGAGGCCGTAGTCGCCCTTGGGCAGCCGTACCGTGAGCTCGCCGTCCTCCTCGTCGGCGTAGGTGGTGTAGAAGTCCCTGTCGAGGCCCTCCACGGTGGTGACGGCGTCGCTGGTCGGCTTGCCGTTCCCGTCGATGTGCTTCAGCGTCAGGGCGAAAGACTCGACCTCGCGCTGTACCCCGACCGCGGTGCGCACCTGGACCTTGTCATCGGCCGAGACGGCGGACACCGAGCCGCCGAACGTGCCGTCGGCGCTGCCGGAACGGGTGTCCGCGGTCACGTCGGCGATGGCCTCGCCGCCCGCCGGGACGGTGAGCCGCTGCGGCGACACGGAGAACATGCCCTCGGCGGCCGGCTTGCCGTCCACCGAGAAGGCGTCGACGGAGAGGTCCAGGGTGACCGGCTCCGTACCGAAATTCTTGTAGGTGAGCTGCTTGGTCACCGGTTCGTCGTCGTTGTGCGGCCACTGCTGCGCGCCGAAGTTGATCGGTCCCTGCTCGGTGACGACGCTCTGCTCCAGCGCCCGGGTCAGGTCGGTGCGGCCGGTGCCCTGCTGGAAGGAGCTGTACGAGCCCGGCTTCGCGGACGCGGTGAGGACGGACTTGATGCGCTCGCCGGTCCAGTCGGGGTGCTGCTGGGCGAGGATCGCCGCGGCGCCCGCCACATGCGGGGTCGCCATGGAGGTGCCGCCGATCGTGATGTAACCGGGTGCCGGGGAGGGTTTCGCGCTTTCCAGGTCGCTGCCGGCGGCCGCGGCGGCCGTGATGTCGACACCGGGCGCGGTCAGGTCGGGCTTGACGCCGCCGTCACCGACGCGCGGGCCACGGCTGGAGAAGTCGCCGAGCTGGTCGGACTTGTCGACGGCGCCGACGGTGAGCGCGGCCTCGGCGCTGCCGGGCGAGCCGACGGTCCCTTCGGACGCGCCCTCGTTGCCGGCCGCGATGACGAAGAGCGTGTCGCTCTCGGCGGAGAGCCGGTTGACCGTCTCCTCCAACGGGTCGATACCGTGGGTGTCCGTGTAGCCGAGGCTGAGGTTGACGACGTCCGCCCCCTGGGCCACCGCCCACTCCATGCCCGCGATGACGGCGGAGTCCGGGCCCCAGCCGCGGTCGTCGAGGACCTTGCCGTTGAGGAGCTTGGCCCCTGGGGCGACGCCCTTGTACTTGCCGCCGGACTTGGCGCCCGTCCCGGCCATGATGGACGCCACATGGGTGCCGTGGCCGAACTTGTCGCCGGGCCCGGACGAGCCGGAGAAGTCCTGCTCCGCGATCACCTGGTTCGCCAGGTCGGGGTGCGTGGTGTCGATGCCGGTGTCGAGCACGGCGACCTTGACGCCGGTGCCGTCGTAGCCGGCGGCCCAGGCCGTGGGCGCGCCGATCTGCGCGACGCTCTTGTCCAGGCTGGCCCGGCGCTTGCCGTCCAGCCACACCTTCTCCACCGCCGTCGAGGTGGTGAAGTCCGCGGTTGTCCGCGCGTTGCCCTGGGCGACGGTGTCGGTGACGGCGTCCCAGAACTCGGCGCCGCGCTTCTTGACGGAACGTATCGCCTTGCCGTTGACGGCGGGCAGAGTACGGCCCATCTTCGCCCCGGCCCCGGTGAACGGGCTCATCGAGGGGGCCGTCTTGCCCTTGAAGGTGACGATCAGCGGCATGTCGCTGCGACCCGCGTCGTCGTAGTCGTCCGCCACCAGCTGGGTCACGTCGAACAGCCGGGAGTCCAGCTTGCCCTGCGCGAGCATCAACTCCGCGTCGCCGGGGACCACATGGGTGTGCCCGTCGACCTCCCGGACGGAGAACGGCATCCGTTCCCGGCCCTTCGCCCGCACCACCCTGGTGACCTTTCCGGCGCCGTCCGTCATGACCCGGTCGCCGGTGACCAGCGTCACCGTCTTCAGTGGACCGGGCCTGCCGGTGCCGCTCGCGCCCCGGGCCGACACCCCGGAACTCCCGTCGGCCGGAGTACCGGCCGAGGCCGCCTGGGCGACCCCGCCCGGGAGGGCGGCCAGCAGCAGGGCCGTGGAGGCCAGCCCCGCCGCCGCGGCCATCGCGCTGTTTCGTCTCGTGACCAACGTCAACTGATGCCTCTTCACAGGCCGTTGAGTCCCTTCTCTTTCGGTTCGTGAGTGCTCGTTCGTGGTGTTGGTGGTTCGTGGTGTTGGCCGTCACCGTGCGAGGGACGTGGCGTCCCCCATCACGATCACCGGGTGCAGTGCCGGGTCGAGCGTGAGCAGCAGCTCCTTCATGTGCTGCCGCGTCAGGCTCACGCAGCCGTGAGTGGGTCCCCCGTGATCGACGTGCAGCCAGATGCCGCCCCCGCGGCCCGCGCCGAGCGGACGGGTCCAGTCGAGCGGGGGGGTGCCCAGACGGCGGTTGTAGTCGATCGCGACCACGTAGTCGAAGGAGCCGGCGAGCGGCTCGCCCTCGAATCCGGTGCCACCGATGGTGAAGCCACCGGACCGGTCGTAGGGCAGCTTCGTGCCCGGGTCGGAGAGCAGTCCGCCCGCGTCGCTGAGGGTGAACACACCGATGGGCGAGCGCAGGTCACCCGCGTGATGGTCGTCGGTCCAGCCCCGGAGCGCGTTGTGGGCGGCCCAGGTCTGCCCGGCGGCCCAGCCGCCGCCGGTGCGCCGGTACACCACCACCTCCGACTGCGGGGAGTCCTTGTCCTTCCCGGTGACGACGACGACCTGCCCGGCCTTGGCGGGGATCCCGGCGAGAGTCTTCGGGCCGAGGCCCGGCAGGTCGGACGGTGCGGAAGGGCTCGGGTCCGCGGCTTTGCCGTCCGGGCTCCTTTCGCCGGCCGCGTTCGGCCGCGGCTCGGAGCGAGCCGTGCTGGACGTCACCGGCCGGGTGTCCTGTCTGCCGGAGGCGGCCGAGAGGGCGTCCTCCGCCGTCCCGGCGCCGGGGCCGCCGCACCCGGCCAGGGTGAGGGCCACGGCCAGGACCGCGGCGGGAACCGGCAGACGGGAGCCCACGGAGGAGAAGAGATGCCTCACCGGATGCTTCACCAGGAGCTTCATCGGGAGCCTCACCGCGCGGACCCCGCCGTCCACTCGCTCCACGGCATGTTCCAGCCGTTGAGTCCGTTGTCGGGAGCGATCACCTTGTCGTCGGAGTTCTTCACCACGACCACGTCGCCGATGAGGGATTTGTCGTAGAACCAGGCGGCGTCCTGCGCGGAGTCGCCGCCGCCCTTGGTGTCGTTGAGCCCCACACAGCCGTGGCTGATATTGGACCGGCCGAAGACGGAGTCGACCCCCCAGTAGTTGCCGTGGATGAAGGTGCCCGACGTGGACAGCCGCATGGCGTGCGGGACGTCGGGGATGTCGTACTGGCCGGCGTAACCGACCGTGGCGCCGTTCATCCGCGTCGAGATCAGCTTCTCGCTGATGACCATCTGCCCGTTCCAGGTGGGCGACGAGGCGGCGCCCGCGGTGATCGGTATGTTCCGCACGGTGGTGCCGTCCCGGACGACCTTCATGGTGTGCGCGGCGGCGTCCACGGTGGACACCTGACTGCGCCCGACCTCGAACCGGAGAGTCCGGTCCTGTTCGCCGTACGCGCCGGCGGCCCCCTTCACTCCGGCGAGGCGGATCCTGACGGTGACCGTGGAGTGGGGCTTCCAGTACTCCCGGGGACGGAAGTCGAGGCGCTGCCCGCCAAACCAGTGGCCCACGACGGTCTGTCCGCTGTCGGCGCTCACCTCGATGGCGGACTCGACGGCCTTCTTGTCGGTGATCAGTCTGTTGAAGCTGAACGAAACCGGCATGCCCACGCCCACCGTGGAGCCGTTCTCCGGGGTGTACGTGCCGGTCAACCGGTCGCCCTCGGCAAGGGTCGTGAACGTCACGGTCCTGCTCACCCGGTGGCCGTCGGCGTCGGTGGCCGCCGCGGTCAGCCGGTAGGCCGTCCCGTGCTTCAGGTCGCCCGAGGGGGCCCAGCTCTTCCTGTCCGGGGACCGTTCGCCCGGCACCGCCCGGCCGTCCGCGGTGGACAGGGACACCTCGCTGATCGTGCCCTCTTCGACCGTGACCCGGCCGCCGGTGGTGACCGGGACGTGTTCCTGTCCGTCGGTGGCGTGCAGTTCCAGCCGGGGCCCCTTCGCCGCCCGGGCGGCCTGCACCGGTGTCTTCGCGGGGTCCCCGGCGGGGTTCTCGGCGTCCGACGACCCGGGGCCGCAGCCGGCCAGCAGGCACAGCGAGGCGGACAGCAACGCCAGGGCGGACCGGGCCGAGCCGGTGCGATGTGTGGATTCTCCGTCGTGCATGGGGTCAGCGTGGAGCGCGGACATCAGGAAGCTGTCAGGGTGTGGGAAGAACCGCACGAGGGCCGTTCACCCCGCTGACGCCGCCTCAGCACACATAAGGTCACCGGCGTGTGCGCACATATTCTGATCGCGGAGGACGACGGCATGCAGGCCGAGCTCATCCGCCGGCTCCTCGTCAAGGAAGGCCACAGGGCCGTCGTCGTCTCCGACGGACGGGCCGCACTCGACGAGGCCCGCAACCACCCGCCCGACCTGGTGATCCTCGATGTGATGCTGCCGGGCCTCGACGGTTTCGGCGTCTGCCGCGTGCTGCGCCGGGACGCGGACATACCGGTGCTGATGCTCACGGCCCGCTCCGCCGAGGACGACCTGCTGCTCGGCCTCGACCTCGGCGCGGACGACTACATGACGAAGCCGTACAGTCCGCGGGAGCTGCTGGCACGCATCCGCATCGTGCTGCGCCGCACCCTGCGTCCCGTCGAGGAATCCCCCGTGCTGCGGGTCGGGGGTGTCACCGTCGACCCGGTACGGCACGAGGTCACCTGTGACGGCGCGGCGGTCGGCTGCACCCCGGGTGAGTTCGCCATCCTGACCGCCATGGCCGCCGAGCCCGAACGGGTCTTCTCGCGCCGTCAGTTGCTGGAACACACCCGCGGCCACGACCGGGCGTCCACCGAGCGCGCCATCGACATGCACATCATGAACCTGCGCAAGAAGATCGAGGCCGACCCGCGCGCCCCCGCACGGCTGCTGACGGTGTTCGGGGTCGGCTACAAACTCGTCGACGGCGAGGGTCCCTCGTGACCGGCCCGGACGGCGGGACGCCCGCTCCCCGCATCCCCTGGCACAGGAGCCTGCTGGTACGGCTGCTGCTCACCTCCGTGGCGATCGCGGTGCTGTCCGTGGGCGCCACCGCCTGGCTCGCCGTGCAGCTCACCACCCGGGCCATCCAGGAGGAACGAGGTCAGGTGCTCTCCGACGACTCCGACATCCTGCGCCGGCTCAGCGGCTATGCCGCGGCCCACGCCGAGTGGGACGGCGTCGCCTCCACCGTGCGCACGCTCTCGCGCACCCTGGACCGGCGCATCGCCCTGACCACCGCGGGCGGACGGCTCATCGCCGACTCCGCCGCATCCGGCACCGCGCTGCCCGACCGTGCCTCGGCCGCCGTCGACCCGCTGCGTACGGACACCTACACCGAGCCCGGCGCCCAGCTCGCCGGCATCGACCCGCGGGCGGTGGGGCCGTTTCGGCTGTCCCGTGCCGAGGTGGAGCAGGTGCGCAAGGTGGCGGAGCAGCGTGTGGTGTGCCTGACCCAGTACGGCAACGGCGGCCGCACCAGACAGATGCCCAGCGGCCGTACGGTGGTCATCGCCGACGACGGCTCGGAGTCCGGGCTGTCGCGGTGCGCCGACGTGGCCGACAACGCGGCGACGGACACCGAGCGCCAGGGGCTGGCAGCCCTCGCGAAGCTGCTGGCCGGCTGCCTCCCCGGCGACTGGAAGCTGCTGGCCACGCAAGACCCGTATCTGCGGGAACTGTTCGCCGACGACGTCGTTCCCGGCATATCCGACAGGCTGATCGGCAACCAGCAGGTGCAGAACTGTGTCGACTCGGCGCGCCGCACCCAGCTCGACCCCTACGTCGCCCCACCGGCGACCCTCTACCTCGGCGCCCGCGACCAACAGCGGTCGGGCTTCGACCTCTCACCCGCCAACCAGAGCAAGATCATCGGAGTCAGCGGTCTCGTGCTGGCCGTCACGATCGCACTGACCGCCCTCGTCGCCGTCCGTCTCGTCCGCCCCCTGCGCGCCCTGACCGCCGCCGCCCGCCGGCCGCCCGAGCACCACGCACGGGTCGCCGTCACCACCAAGGACGAGACGGGCTTCCTGGCCGCCGCCTTCAACGACCTGACCGCGCGCCGGGAACGGATGGAGGCCCAGCGCAAGGCCATGGTCAGCGACATCGCCCATGAGCTGCGCACCCCGCTGACCAATATCCGAGGATGGCTCGAGGTCACCCGCGACGGACTGCTCGACCCCGACCCCGGCCTCATCGCCTCCCTGCACGACGAGGCGCTGCAACTGCAGCACATCATCGACGACCTGCGCGACCTCGCCGCGGGCGACGCCGGCACCCTGAGGCTGCACCGGGAACCGCTGGCCGCGGACGAGTTGATCGGCCAGGTCGCCGCCGCCCATCGCAGCCGCGCCGAAGCCGCGGACGTACACCTGCGGGCGGATGCCGACCCCGGGCTCTGGATGGACGCCGACCCGGTGCGCATGCGACAGGTCCTCGGCAACCTCGTCTCCAACGCGCTGCGGCACACTCCCGCGCGGGGCACGGTCACCCTCAGCGCCCGGCAGACGGCGGACGAGGCCGTCCTGACCGTGCGCGACACCGGGGACGGTATCGCCCCCGAAGACCTGCCCCATGTCTTCGAACGGTTCTGGCGCGCCGAGAAGTCCCGCAGCAGACGCTCCGGGGGCAGCGGTCTCGGCCTGTCCATCGTGCGCCAGTTCGTCGTGGCACACGACGGAACCGTCACCGCCGACAGCACCCCCGGCAGCGGAGCGGTCTTCACCGTCCGGCTGCCCCGTGTGCCGGGGCCGGAGGAACCTCACCCATGAGAGGTCGTCAAGCTCTCCCCTCCTCGCCGACGGTGAGTTGCGCCACGCGTCACAGCGGCGCACCCACGGCCCTTCGGATGTCCTGGTTCTGTCACGCAACAGCCATCACGTCGTCTCACCCGTAACCACACGCGGCACCGCGCGCTCTCCTCTGACAGCACCGGAGCGGATCACACCTCGTGAACCATGGAGACGGGAGCAGCTTGTGGCAACGGACGCACCCCGACGGAACGCCCTGATGGCCTGTGCGGCCCTGGTCGTCGGTGCCCTCACCCTCACGGCCTGTGGCGGCAGCGCCCCGGCGGACGACTCCAGCCGGCAGTCGAAGGCACAACTGGACCTGACCGCCGACTCGGTCTCCACGAAGACCGCGAAGGCGGGGGGCGCCTCGACCACGGCGGCCGGTCTCGACTACGTCGCGATGGGCAGTTCGTTCGCCGCGGGCCCGAGCATCCCGCCGGTGCAGTCGAGCAGCGGGGCGGCGGCGTGCTCCCGGTCGGGCAAGAACTACGCGAGCATCGTGGCCCGCGACATCGGCGCGAAACTGACGGACGTGACCTGCAGCGGCGCCACGACGGCGAACATCCTCACCACCAAGCAGGGCGCGCAGCCGCCGCAGATCAACGCGGTGAACAGCGGGACCGACCTGGTCACGGTCACCATCGGCGGCAACGACGTCAACTACCTGGGCAGCGCGGTCACGTACTCCTGCCAGAACAGCGGCGGCACGAACTGCGGCAGCGTGGACCGGGCCGCGATCAACACGGCCCTCGGCGAGGTGGGCCGGCGGATCGAGAACGTAGTGAACGCCGTCCACGCCAGGGCCCCGCGCGCACGGGTCCTCCTGGTGAGTTACTCCACCCTCCTGCCCGACACCGGTGGCTGCACCGGTGTACCGCTCACCGCCGACCAGCGGACGTTCGAGCGCGGCGTCACCCTGCGCCTGTCGCAGGCGTACATCACCGCGGCGAACAACACCGGTGCGACCCTGGTCCGCTTCGCCACCGCCAGCCACGGCCACGACGCCTGCGCGGCCGACCCGTGGGTGGAGAAGTACAAGCCGGCCTCGGGACGGACCTCCTACCACCCGAACGAGGCCGGCATGAGGGCCGCGGCCTCCTTGGTGAAGTCCGCACTGGGGTGAAGCCCGGCCGCCGGGCGGTGCGCGAGTGAGGGCGGCACCTGCACCGTCACCGACACCCGCGCGGTTGCCCTTGGTGGTCCCGGGGGTCTCGGACGGGGCCGTTCACCTGCCTTCATGGGCGGCCGGTCGGGGGATCGGCCACCGCCTTCGGTCCCGTCTGAACGTCCGTGAACGGCGCTGAATGAGACGGAAACCGAGACGGAATCCGAGACGGATGGCGGGGGCCGGGCTCGCCGGCATCTTCGCTGCTGAAGTGGGAGCCATGGCGGTCTGGTCTCTCCTGCGACCCGGATGGCTTTCCAGCGTCGCCTTCAGTACCCCGAACACCTCGACCAGCGCATCCGACGCGGCTTACGCCTCATCCAGTACCGCAGTCACCTCATAGACGGCTGCCTCGCCGAGACCGGCCTGACCATCGGAACCGCCTGATCAAGAGGAGTTCGAGAGGCCGATGGAGAAGCAGCCGACCGAGGTCCGTGCGGCCCGAGGGGCCCTCAGGCCGCCATCAGCGCCGCCAGGGCGCGGTCCATTGCGGCGTTGAACTCTTCCGGCGTCAGCGGCAGACGGGACTTGACGTCCCGGCTCCACTGGTCGGCGAGGACCTCGGCGGAGCCCGCCTCGACACCGTCGAGCGCCGCGTCGGCCAGGTCCGACGGAGCGATCTTGTCCACGGGCCAGCCCGCCGCCATGTCGGTGTCGGCCAGGCCGAGGTGTACCGCTGTGACGAGCGTGCCCTGCTCGGCGAGCTCCAGACGGACGCCGTTGGTCATGGCCCAGGCGGCGGCCTTGCCCAGGTGGTAGGCATTGGCGCCCTTGCCCCCGAACCACGACATGGCGGAGAGGACGTTGACGATCGCGCCCCCGCCGTTCCCGGCGAGCGCCGGCGCGAACTCCCGGATCATTCCCAGGTGGCCGAACATGTTGGTCTCCAGCTCGTGCCGGACCGCGTCCAGCGAACCGGTCACCAGGTCGGTCCCTGTATTGATTCCGGCGTTGTTGATGAGTAGCGAGACGTCCTGGGCGGCCTCGGCGGCGGCCCTCACGGATGCGGGATCGGCGATGTCGAGGGGCAGCACCTCGACCCCGGGCAGGTCCACGGTCTCCGGTCGGCGGGCCGTCGCGTAGACCTTGCGGGCGTCCCGTTCGAGCAGGCGCTGGGCGAAGGCGCGGCCCAGGCCACGGTTGGCTCCGGTGACAAGGGCGACGGAGTTGTTGATATCCATGACCGGTACGCTAAAACCTGACGCTGGCGTCAGAGGCAAGTGCTGATCGTCAGGGCCAGGGGTGAGGGGAGTCACCATGACTGTCACAGTGGCCGCAGGCGAGCGGTTGATCCGCATCGGCGAGGTGGCACGAGGTGCCGGCGTCTCCGTGCGCGCCGTGCGCTACTACGAGCAGCAAGGGCTGCTCATCGCGGAGCGCAGCCCGTCCGGCCAGCGCCTGTACCGGCAGGACGCCATCTCCCGGGTCCGCTTCTTCCAGGAGATGTTCGCCGCCGGCCTCACCAGCCGAAGGATCACCGAACTCCTGCCGTGTTGGGAGGCCGGGCACACCGACGCCGGGCAACGAGCCATGCTGCGAGCCGAGCGCGAGCGCATCCAGGCCAAGATCGACGACCTGCAGGCCACCCTGGACCACCTCGACGAGGTCATCGCGATCACGGACACGCACCCGTAGGCGCGGTCGGCCAGACGTCTCATCAGCGATCTGACCTCGCTGCCTTGGGTGGGGCGATGAGGAGTCGCCGAGGGGGAACTGTTGTCGCGCGGCCGACGCGCTTTTCGGTGTTCGGGGGTGACTCCTCCCGCGTTCCTCCGGCGAGAGCTCCGTTGGCATCCGGAGTCGTGCGCCGAGCCGGGACCCGACGGGCTACTTTTCGTGGGGGAGAAGGGGGCGCCCTTCCGACGCAGCACCTTCGGCCGGAAGTGGCGCAAGGCGCGTGGGATCGTCGGCATGCCCGAGGGCTTCCGGTTCTACGACCTTTGCCACACCGGACACACCCTGTCCACCCAGTCCGGGGCCACCCTCAAGGACACGATGATCCGCGCCGGCCAGTCCCCAGAGAAGGCGGCGCTGATCTGTCACCACTCCGACGACGACCGGCAGCAGGAAGTTGCAGCCGGCCTCGACGCGACCGTCCGTAGGGCACGCCAGGAAGTGCAGGAAGCTGCGGCTGTGCCGGAGCCGGAGACGGCTGACCCCGACGATCAACGTTCTGGCACGAATCTGGCACGCGGCGAGTGATCGCAGAGCACAGCAAAAAGACCCGGGCCTCGGACCTGGGCCTTCTCCATGGAGCGGGTGACGAGAACCGAACTCGCGCTCTCAGCTTGGGAAGCTGCGGAACTGGGGGGTGCCTCTATGTCTTTCGTCAAGCGAGGCGTGGGGTTCTGGGTTCGTAGAAGGTGCCGTCACGGAGCATCGCGAACAGCACGTTGATCCGTTGTCGGGCCAGGCGGAGGAGGGCTTGTGAGTGGGTCTTGCCGCGGGCCCGGCATTTGTCGTAGTAGGTGCGGGAGGCGGGATCGTGCAGGGCGGCGAACGCGGACAGGAACATCGCGCGTTTGAGCTGCCGGTTGCCACCCCGTGGCGCGTGTTCGCCGTGGATCGACGTGCCGGACGACTTCGTGGTCGGGGCAAGGCCGGCGTAGGCGGCCAGGTGGGCGGCGGGCTGACGGATGGCGCCCCTGCGGTAATGGACATCTCGTTGGCCGATGTCCTCACCCCTCGTGCTGGTGGCGTCACACGCCGAGGCCCAGCATCTGTGACAGATTCCCTGGGTTCCCCAGCACCCTGATCCGGCTGCGTCCGATTGGTCGGGGCGGGCCGGATCAGGGTGAACGTACAGTCAGTCCTCCAAGCGGACCGGCATCAGGATCGAGAAGGTGCCCTCGTCGTCGGGCCGGCGGATCGCGATCGGCGCTGCGGGGGCCCCGAGCTCCAGAACCAGTCGGTCCCGGGCTCCGGCGGCCAGGGCGTTCAGCAGGAACTCACGGTTGACCGCGACGCGGTTCGGGTCGTCGTCGCTGTCCGTGCAGAGGGTCACCGTGCCGCCATCCTCCACCCTGAGCACGCTGAGGTCGGGCGCTCCCGCCTCGCCGGCACGGAGAGGACCGGTCTCCAGAGCCTTCCGGAAGGCCGCCACCTCGACAAGGGCGCGGCGTCCGCCGGCCGCTGGCAGGAGACGACGGTAGTCGGGGAAGTCGTGGTCAAGGCACTGACCGGCCGCCTGCCTGTCCCCGACCTCCAGAGTCACGCGGCCACCATCGACGCAGAGCCGCACGGGTCCCTCGCCGTCCGACAGCGCCCGCATCGCGTCGACGAGCGGGGCGGGCACGATGACCTGCACTCGGCTCCCGTCATGTCCGGCGACACCGGCCTGCGCGACAGCCATCCGGTACCGGTCGGTGGCCACGACATGGAGGCGCTCCCCCTCGATGTCGAACAGGACACCGCCGAGCATGGGCAGTTCCGGGTCGGTGCTCGCCGCGAAACGGACCGTGTCCAGCGCGGCTGCGAGCTCGGGGGCGGCGATGGACAGCCGGACGCTGGCGATGCGGAGCGAAGTCATGATGTTCTCCCTGTGATCGAGTAGTGCTCGGAGCGCAGAGAACTCGCTGCGGGCGCCGGACAGCCCTTGTTCGAGGCGGCGCAGGTGTGCCTTGAGCAGCTTCCGGACCAAGTCGGTGTCCGCGCCGGACCAGCTGGCCAGCACCAGCCGGATGTCCGCCAGCGGCATCCCGGCCCGGCGCAAGCGAGCCAGCACTCGGGCCTCTTCAAGCTGCTCGGGTTCGTACCAGCGGTATCCGCTCACCGGATCCACCCAGGCCGGGACCAGCACACCGGCACGGTCGTAGAACCGCAGGGCACTCACGCCCAGGCCGCTGTCGCGGGCCATCTCGCCAATGCTGCGCATGTCGTTCTCCACACCCGGCACTCTGGGCCCTGTACAAGGTCGAGGGTCAATCCGGCTCCGGAGCGGAATCCCGCGGCGCTCAGCGGCCAGCCCGCCACCCTGCGCGTACCTCACACAGATCGCTTCGCTGCCGCATTCCGGGCGTGAGCTTCGCGTCGTAGTCGCCGTTCGTGCTCGGCAATCTGACGGGCCACGGGGACCCCGGCCGCAGTTCGGATCAACCGCTCCTTTTCACGATCCACCAAGAAAGAACCGTTCCCTCCCAACCGAGGGCGCTGTCCGCTCTGGCCATACCGGCGGCTCCCCAGTAGAGGATCCACCCGAACGGCGCCACCGAGAACTGGACCGCGAGGCACCCCCGTTGACCGTGGCTGACCCTTGTATCCGGCATGCCTGTGGCACCCGGCGAGCAGGAGGGCTCGGAACCTGACCGGCTCCGCCGGTGCCCGGGGCTCAACCGCCGTAGCGGCTGCGCAAATCCTCGGTGATTCGCGACATCAGCCCAATCGAGCCTTCCGGTGGTGTCTCCATCAGCGGACGTTCTGTCTGGGGATCGTAGGCAGTCAGCCCGGTCTCCTTCTCGACGATGGCCGCGAGGGCGGAGACCTGGCCGAGCACGGCTGCAGCGTCGTCTCCCGCGTGCCAGTAGGGCACAGTGATGCTCACCTCGTCACCGAAGACGGACAGGTCGATGCCGGTGTCCGAGTGGCTCAGGTCCCGCGACTCCTGCTCGTGCTCCGTGATCTCCACTTCGCCCAGCAGGGTCCGAGCCTGCGGCACTATTCGGTCCCAGGCTTCAAGAAGGTGTGTGGGGATCGGCTCGCTGTCCTCGGCTGCGTCCTCCATCGCCTCCAGGACCTCATCCCAGGACTGCCCGTCGCGTCGGTTCAAGAAGTAGATGTCGTAGCTCACTGCGCGATCGTAGGCACCCGAACACTGCGACGGCAGGGCGGAAGCCGCTTGGACTTGCCGACTCCGTTGCCGCCCCGGCCTCGGCTTGATCTTCGTCGGTCCACACAGCACGCGGTGATCACCGGTGGGCATACGCGTCTTCACATCGCACCTGACCAGCGAGATCGCAGCCTATGGCTGAATAAATTAGGATATGTTCGGCGGTCATTCTCGAGGCCTTCAGGTGGAGGAGGTTCGTGATGGCGCACGACGGCGTGAGGCTGCATCTGCAGCGTGTCCTCCGCGCACCGCGCTCGGTCGTATTCCGAGCCTTGACCGAACCGCAGGAACTGGCCAAGTGGTGGGGCCCCGATGGATTCGTCATCCCAAGTGTGGAAAGCGACCTTCGGCCAGGAGGTGGTTATCGGATCGCGATGCAGCCTCCGGAAGGCGATCTGTTCTACCTGGTGGGCGAATTCGTTGAGGTCGATCCTCCGGCACGTCTGTCCTACACCTTCCGGTGGGAGGATCCCGATCCCGAGGACCGGGAGACGGTGGTGACGCTGTCGCTTCGCGATATCGGCGGTACGTGGGCCGAGTTGGACTGCAGCCAGGGCGACTTCGCCACTGAGCGGCGCGAAGCTCTTCACGAGGAAGGCTGGACTCAGAGTCTCAACAAGCTGGAGGAGCTGATGTCGTCCGCTGCGTCGGCCTGAGCTCTTCACCGCAGGGGAGAGGGCCCTACTGGTGGCCGCACCTGTCTTCACATCGCTGTCGCCCTCCCGCTGAGAGAGGACAAAGCTGCCGGACTCCATGGGCTCGCTGCACTCGGGACAGGCCGGGGCGTCGGTCATGCGGCGCCCTCTAACGGAGCAACTCCTTACGTCCCGAAGCAACTCGGGTGGGGGCTCTGCCTTGGTCTGGTGTGGCCCTCACCTGCTGAAATGATCCGCAGGCGTCCGCGCCCGTCCGCCGCCGTTCGTCTGCGTTGTCACGCAGTTAGACACTCAGTCGGGCCGGGGACCTCCTGGACGGCGCTGCACAGTTCAACAGGGAGCCCGCTGCTTGGGGTCAGGCAATTGCGGCCTCAGGGCACGAGAGGCCGTGCTGCTCCTGGGTGGTAGTGCGCGTACCGTCGATCTCAACCATGGGGGTGGAAGTCTGTGTTGTACGCACACGAGGTGATCCTGAACGAACTGGCACAGGGGCTCAGACCGGTGGCCGAGGGCGTCGAGTGGTTCGAGGGGCTCTCAGAGGATGACCAACGCAAGGTCTTGCACGCACTGGTGCTGTTCTGCGGGCAGGCCCGCGCCTGTGAGGAGGACGCGATGGAGAGCATCGCGCGTTCGGGCATCCGCCCCACTCACACGCCGGCGGTGATGCTCGCGAGGTGGCGCTTCGGAATGGAAGCACTTCCGGTCTATGAACTCACCAAGTCCTTCCGCCTGCTAGTAGCCCTCTTCAGCATCGCCGACACCCGCAGACGGATGCTGCACTGCGCCGGCGGATGTAGTCACGCGTGGCACAACCTGTCGGCCCTGCCAAGGGACGCAATCTGAGGAGTCTTCTTGCCCTGGGTCTTGCCGGGGATCTTGGTGAGCTGGGTATTCGCTGGTCAGGGGCGGTGAGCTCGGGCCCCTAGTGGCCGTTGTTGGTCGTCCTTGGCCACTGTCGAGCAGCTTCGGACAGCCCAGGGACTGGCCCAGCTCCACTGCCTGAGCGGGCGGCCCCGCCGGCCTCAGCGCGAGGGGCGTCTCTTCGGGGGGACCGGGCCCGGGATCACATCCTTGCCAAGGTGTTCCTTGATCAGGTACTTGAGTTCCGGCCCTTCGATGAGCTGGAGCCGGCCATGGTGGCGGGCAAAGTCGTGGCTGGCCCTGCCGAACCACGATGTGGTGATCCGGACCCCCTTGGCAGCACGCTTGTGCTCGACCACTCCGGCGAGCGCCTGAACGGACTCAACACCCACGAGCTTGCTTAGCGCTTCGCCTGAATGACGCACTCACCGTTGAAGACGGGATCCTTGCTGACAGCCACCGCGTCAACGCCCTCGTCTTTGGGGGCCTGGGTGTTCCAGGCCTCCATGCCGATCGCCTCGAACAGTTGGCGAATCAGGTGATCGAACTCGGTGGGCGTCAGCTTCACCAGCACGGGCCTGCTGTCCAAGCCAGCGACTACATCCATGCTGTCCATGAGCCGGTTCCTGGTGCGGTCGTCCAGAGAGGTACGTGGCGCGGCATTCAGTGCTCGCGGAGGCCGCACTCAGCCGGGTAGAGAGTGCAGCCCGGGATGGTCCCGGACGGTGGTTGCCCGAGTTGGATCCATGCGGCGCCCGACTCGTCAGCCGTCAGGGCGTTGACGCGTGCTGTCGGAGCAGGACGAACGAATGGCACGGAGTGCACTTCAGCTTCAGCCGGTGCATGGAAGGGGGTGCCTTCGAGGAAGGCGATGGCGGTCAGGCTGCCGTCGGGCTGGAGCTCGGTCTCCTCAATGGTCAGTCGCCAGTGCTCCTCTGCTTCTGTCAGGAGTCGCTTGCCGCTGCGACCGTGGGCGAGAAGGACACCGCGACGCCTGCGGATGTGCCGTGCGATGGCGCAGCAGAGCGGGACGTCGGTGCCATAGGGAGTGTCCACCCGGTTGTGGTCGGCAGCCGGGAAGTAGCCCAGTGCGTCAGACAGCAGCCCGAGTGCTGCGTCTCTGATCCGCGGTCGCCGGCCGTGCTCGACGAGACCCAACAGGATGGGGGTTGCTGCGTAGGCCGCCGGGAACACCATGGCAGCGTGGCCACAGACGAAGCCGCGTCCGGCGAGGTGAGCTGCCGCGTCACCCGTCTCGTTGGCAGTGGTGGACACCGTCAGCAGCCGGAGCGCGTGAGCGACGCCCTCCGGGTCGTCCCACTGATCCCGTGTCGGGTTGGGTATCGCCGACCAGTTCACGGCGTTGATGGCGTCAAGGGACACGCCAGCATTCTGCCAAAACGCGGCACGGGCATGGGCGGCCGAGCTCGTACGACCAGTGACTCCACCGCCCCGGGCACGCTCCACGAGGCGGTTCACCTTGCCCCATTCATGCTCCCGGCCCACGAGACGACGCCCCCGCCGTCTCGTGCCGCGCCGGCTTCCCCCTCGTGTTCCACCTGTTGCCGTCGCCCTTCCACGCAGTCGATAGCCGGGCATATGCCCCTGCTTCACAGTAAGCGGCCACGGGCAATGGCGAAGCCCGAACAAGAACGGACTTCGCCAGAAGCAACCAACGAGCCAGCGGCTGACGTTGCTGTGATGGCCCGCAGGTGTGTGCGCTTGTTCGCTGCTGTACGTCGGCGTTGTCACGCAGTTATGCACGCAGCTCACTCGCCATGACTCGCGGCCGCCTTGGATACACTGCCGGCCGCTGTAGGCGGAGGGGGAGACGAGGGAGATGCTGTTTTCGATTCCGGAGTCCGGTTGGTGGCTGATCGCGGTCGCGGCGACGGTGTTCTTCATGATTTCCATGCCAGCGCTGGCCAAGGGGATGAAGCTCCCGGACGAGATGCGAAGCACGTTGGAGCGGAACAGGACGGGGAGGTGGGCGTTCTACCTCTTGACTCCCGTGGCCGCCACCGCTGTCCTGGCGACGAACCTCCTCCGGCCTGAACCGGCACCAGCGATCCTGTTCCTGTATAGCGTCGCGTTCGCCTCCATTCCGATTGCCCTATTCCCGGTTCGGGCTCGGATGCTCAAGGACTACATCGCCCAGCAGCAGAACCCCGACATCAAGATCAAGCTTGACCGGCTCACGATGGCCTGGGTCGCCGGTTTCCTGTCAACGGTGCTCCTCGTGGCCGTGCTCGCGCTGATGGCGACGTCGTACGGCGACGGCAACTAGGCGGCGCTGGTTTGACCTGCATGACATCGCGGTGAACTCGACGGTTTGAGGTCGGCGGAGTCTCAATGGCTCAGGTCAACCCCGAAGACAGCGCAGCCGGTGGGGCCGGGTGCCACGATGTCGGCATGCAGCGAGTGGATGCGCAAGGCAACCTCCGTCATCTGCTCAACGAGTGGGATCCGATCGGTGTCTCCGATGTCGTGCAGGATGAGTACGACTGCCTCATAGGCCCCCTGCTCAGCCGACTGAACGGCGGTGCTGGGCGTGCGGAGATCAGCGCGTTTCTGCGGTCGGTGGTGGAAGACCACTTCGGACTCCATCCCCGGGTTCTGGGAGTTGATCAGATGGCGGACCGGCTTGTGGTCTGGTGGTCTGTGGTTCGTGAGGCGTGAAAGCCGCGCGGGTCGGGATGACCGGTTCGAGCCGCTGCGATCGGTTACCGGTCGGGTCGTGGTGAATGGGCGGTTGTCCCGTAGCAGTGCCCAGAAGACGTTGACGCGTCGGCGGACGAGGGCGATGACCGCTTGGACGTGTTTGCAGCCTTCGCCTCGCTTCTTCAGGTAGTAGTCGCGGTTGGGGAGGGCTGGGGCGCGGCGCTCCTCCATCGGACGCGCCCCAGTGCCGGCAAGCAGTGGACGGACTCCGGTGAGACACACGACGACCGCGGTTTGAAGAACCGGCCCGCCGAAGAAGTCCGGCCTGTGCCGATCCCACCTCAGCTCGTCGCCATCCTGCGACAACACCTCGACACCTTCGGCACCGCCGAGGACGGGCGGCTGTTCACCAACGAGCGTGGGGGAGTGGTCGGCTCATCGACGTACTACCGCGTCTGGCAGGAAGCACACCGTCGCCTCGCCGCTCGCTGCGCGTCCGCAAGGCACGTCAGGAAGCTGCGGCCGTGCCAGAACAATCGACACCCGCCCCCGACGATCACCGTTCTGGCACGAATCTGGCACGCGAGGACTGATCACAACGCACAGCACAAAGGCCCGGGTCGATGACCTGGGCCTTAATCATGGAGCGGGTGACGAGAATCGAACTCGCGCTCTCAGCTTGGGAAGCTGATGTTCTACCATTAAACTACACCCGCGTAAGACGCCGGTCGCGGCCGGTGTCCGATTGCCTCGTCACTGTACAACATCCCGGGCCCCCGGCGCTGAAGCCGAGGGGTCCGTGTGTGTTTCGGGGGGTGGGATCGGGCTGCGGAGGGCGGGAGTTGGGGCGTACGGTGGGGGTGTCCGGCGGGGGCGGAGTGCCGCCTGGAGGGTCTTCCCGTTCGTCCCGTAATGTGGCTTTCGTTGTCCGGCGAGCAGCAGCCGGACGCGGCTCTTGGGGAAGGGACTCTAGGACTTGATGGAGCGCACCGTCGTCCGTTGTGCCGATGGGCACGTGTTCAGTACCGCTTCGTTCCCGATGCAGCAGGCCGAGCGGCTCGGCCCCGGGCGGCTCGTCCGGTGTCCCCGGTGTGCCCGGCTCCGCAGTGCCGTACCGGTGATGCTCGAGAAGCGGTAGCGGCAGCACGCAGTACTGACGCGCGGAGTCGTCCTGATTGCGGGGGCTCCGCGCGTCTTGCGTATCCTCGGGGCGTGCTTCTCTCAGACAAGGACATCCGGGCCGAGATCGACGCCGGGCGGGTACGGATCGATCCCTACGACGAATCCATGGTGCAGCCGTCGAGTGTCGACGTGCGTCTCGACCGTTTCTTCCGGGTGTTCGAGAACCACCGGTACCCCCATATCGATCCGTCCATCGAGCAGGCGGATCTGACCCGGCTGGTGGAGCCGGAGGGGGACGAACCGTTCATCCTGCACCCCGGGGAGTTCGTGCTCGCGTCGACGTACGAGGTCATCACGCTCCCCGACGATCTTGCCTCCCGGCTGGAGGGGAAGAGCTCGCTCGGGCGGCTCGGGCTCGTCACGCACTCCACGGCCGGCTTCATCGACCCCGGATTCTCCGGACACGTCACCCTCGAACTGTCCAACCTCGCCACGCTCCCCATTAAGCTCTGGCCCGGTATGAAGATCGGACAGCTGTGTATGTTCCGGCTCAGCTCGCCGGCCGAGCACCCCTATGGCAGCGAGCGGTACGGATCCCGGTACCAGGGGCAGCGCGGGCCCACGGCCTCCCGGTCCTTCCTCAACTTCCATCGGACCCAGGTGTGAGGGCGGCGGCATGAGCGACGCAGGGGCGCGCGAGAACCTCAGCTACGAGCAGTTCGGCGTCGCCGTCCGTGAGCTCGCCCAGGCCGTGGCCGACGACGGGTACGAACCGGATGTCGTCCTCAGCATCGCCCGCGGGGGCGTCTTCGTCGCCGGTGGTCTGGCCTATGCCCTCGACTGCAAGAACATTCATCTTGTGAACGTCGAGTTCTATACCGGTGTGGGGCAGACGCTGGAAATGCCGGTGATGCTGGCTCCTGTTCCCAATGTGGTGGATTTCACCGACAAGAAGGTGCTGATCGCGGACGACGTCGCCGACACCGGCAAGACGCTGAAACTCGTCCACGACTTCTGCCTGGAGCATGTCGCCGAGGTGCGTTCCGCCGTCATCTACGAGAAGTCGCAGTCCCTGGTGAAGTGCGAGTACGTCTGGAAGCGGACCGACGACTGGATCAACTTCCCGTGGAGTGTCCTGCCCGTGGTGCGCAGGGCGGGGGAGGCCGTCACTCCGTCCGGGGAAGCGCTCTGAGGCGCTGACGCGCCACCGCTCGATCCGCCGACGGGAGGGGGCCCGGCATGGGCTTCGGGATCTTCGTGATCGTGTTCATGCTCGGCTGCTCCGCGGGGATGGTGCGCGCGGCCTGGCTGCACTGGACCGGCTCGGAGCGGGCTCCCGCCCTGCCCGCCACCTGGTATTCGACGAACCCGTCGGTGATCCGAGGGCACGAGCGCGGCATCGTGGCGCTCGCGGGCTGGCTGACGGTCTTCAGCGCGGGCGTTCTGCTCTTCCTCAGCGGCGTGGAGCCGGTCGTGCTGACGGGCGCGATCGTCATGCTGGGGTCGTTCCTCCTGCTGGCCGTCCACGCCACGATCGCCTGGTTCAACTGGCCGAAGGCGCTGGTCCCGCCGCACCGGCGCCAGGAGGTCGGCTCCGTCGTCGAGTGGTTCCGGCAGAGGGCCTCCAGAAGTCCGTGAACACCCCGCGGACGGACGAGAGGCCCTCGGCTGCACGCCGAGGGCCTCTCATGGGTTTCTGTCGCGTCAGAACGTGCCGAGTTTCACGATCGACAGCAGTGCGATCAGCTGGATCGCCGACGCGCCCAGCGCCTTCGGCCAGGGCAGGTCGTGGGAGCGGCTGACCATCAGCGTCAGCAGGGCGCCGGCCGCCACCCAGGTCGCCCAGCCCAGCAGCTGCACGAACGACGCGTCGCCGCCGAAGAACATCGCCACGACCAGGCGTGGTGCATCCGTCAGGGACATGATCAGCATGGAGAGGCCGACCGTGGGCTGCCACGCGCCGTCGCCGCCGAGCTGGCGGGCCAGGGTGTGGGTGACCACGCCGAGGATGAAGGAGCTCAGCACCATCGCGACGGCCGTCGTCAGAACGATCGGGATCGCGTTGGAGAGCGTGGCGTTTATCGCGTCCGTACGGGTGTCGTCGAAGCCGAAGACCGCGAGCAGGCCGTAGAGGAAGGTCACGACGAGGGCGGGGCCCCACATGGTGTAGTCCCGCATCTGGAGGAACGTCTGGCTGGGCGAGACCACGATGCCGCGCAGCAACTGCTTCCAGTGCAGCCGCGGCCCGATCGGACCCGAGGGGACCGCGGAACCGGCGTGATAGGTGTCACCCTGGTTGTACTGCTGGTGGTCGCCGACCGAGAACGCCTGGGTGTGTCCGGGGTTGTTCGCCGCGTACGGGTCGTGCGGCGCGCCGCCGCCGAAGTACTCCGGCTCGTCGCTGCCGCCGCCGTTCCCCTGCGACGGCCACTGACCGCCACCGCTCCCACCGCCGTACGGCGGCTGCTGGCCGCCCCGGTACTGCGGCGGGTACGGCTGCCCCGCCGGCTGCGGGTAGCCGTACGACGGCCCCGAGGGTTGGCCCTGGGGCGCCTGCCGCCCGTACGGAGGGTGTTGCGGTCGCGCTTGGGGGGCGCGGCCATCACGGCCGCCACGTCCGATCCTGAATCCAGCCACGTTCTCGAACGTACCTGGTCCCGGGAAGCGGTGTGACGGCCGTACGGCTCCGCACCACCTTTGCTGCCGACCTGTGACATCCCTTAGGGGGAACGTCCTTAGGGGGTTGGCGTCCCGCCGACGCCCCCCAACGGCCCTTCAGCCGCCCGGTGATCCGGCCAGGTCGGTGGTCGGCCCCGTCACTGCCCGAACGCGAACCCCAGCTGCGGATACCCCGACGCCGACACCCCTGCCGCCGCCGGACCGAAGCTCACCGCGCCGGTCGTGGTGAGGCCGGAGGCGGAGCCGCGCAGGCTCGTCACTGCCCCGTCCCCGTTGTTCTCGTTGCGGACGCCGACGGTCAGGTCGGCCTTGCGGTCGCCGTTGAGGTCGGCCAGGTGGACGGCGTTGCCGAAGAAGTCGTTGGCCTCGTTGCCGCCGGGCACGCCGGGTGTGTTCTGGGAGTACGTCTTCGCGCCCGTGCCCGTCAGACCGGCGGCGGAGCCGCGCAGCAGGGTGACGGCACCGGTCTGCCCCGCGCTGCCCAGAGCCTCGAACGGCGCGCCGACGGCGACGTCCGCGTAGCCGTCGCCGTTGACGTCGCCGACGGAGAGGGAGTCGCCGAACCAGTCGCTCGACTCGGCGGTGTCGGGGACGCCGGGGCTGTTCTGGTTGATCGTCGCCTGGGGCGTGGCGCGTACGCCGCTCGCGCCGCCCAGGTAGGCGCGGACCGAGCCGCCGTCGTTCGCGGAGACGGTGCCGGGGGCCGCGGAGGTGACGACGTCGTCGTAGCCGTCGCGGTTGAGGTCGCCGACGACGGCCGTGCGCCAGCCGCCGCTGTTCAGCACCCGCTGGAGGGTGAAACCGGAGCGGGAGCCCCGGTACACCAGGTTGCCGTCCACGAACGTCGAGTCGTCCGGGTGGTAGGTCCCGCTGACGACCAGGTCGTCGGTGCCGTCGCCGTCGACGTCGCCCGAGGCCAGGGACTGGGCGCCGTAGACGTTGCCGGGGTACAGGTCGGCGTTCAGGACGGAGCGCGACGCGGCGCCCGCGGCCCTGGTGAAGCCGCCCTTGAAGATCCACACGTCCTTGCCGGTGCTGCCGACGGCCAGGTCGGCCTTGTGGTCCCCGGTGAAGTCGCCGACGGCCAGGGACATGCCGTAGCGCTGGTGGGCGGAGGGTGCGGGGTCGGGGACGGCACGGCCGCCGGAGAGGCCGTTCCTGCCGCCCCAGACGATCACGACGGCGCCGGCCTCGGCGTCCTCCTTCTCGGCGCCGACGACCAGATCGGCGTACCCGTCGTTGTCGAGATCACCGAAGGCGAGCGCCGAGCCGAACGAGTCGTCCTTCTCGGCCGTACCGGGGACGGCGGGGGAGTTCTGGGTGATGACGGTGCGACGGGAGGCCTTGATCCCGGACCTGGAGCCGTAGGTGACCACCACGGCACCGGCGCGGGCCTTGCCGCCGACCGTGGCGCCGGGGGCGGCGGTGACGAGGTCGCGGTAGCCGTCGCCGTTGAAGTCGTCCGCGTACCTGGCGGGCGCCGCGGCGGCGGGGTTCGGCAGGGCCAGGGGGGTCAGGCCGGCGGCCAGCACGGTGGCGGTGAGGGCGACGAGCTTGGGCGTGCGCAACGGGTTCTCCTGAGTGCGGCGGCAGCCGGTCGATGAATGGTTCGGCGATCAGGAGACCTGTGGCAACCGGCAAAGGTTGTAAGGGAGTTGGGGGACTTCTGGGGTGACTGCGGGCGGTGGGGACGGCGAACGCCCCCGTGCCGGAGAAGGGCTCGGGGGCGTTCGTGGTGCGGTCTGCTTCAGCGGTGCGGGCTACTTCACCGGTGCCGGCTCCGGCTCGCTCTCGGAGTCCGTCGAGCCCGCCGGGGGCTCGTCGTCGGAGACCGGGGTCTTGACCGACTCGAGGAGCAGCTGGGCGACGTCCACGACCTGGATGGACTCCTTCGCCTTGCCGTCGTTCTTCTTGCCGTTCACGGAGTCCGTGAGCATCACCAGGCAGAAGGGGCAGGCCGTCGAGACGATGTCGGGGTTCAGGGACAGGGCCTCGTCGACGCGCTCGTTGTTGATGCGCTTGCCGATCCGCTCCTCCATCCACATCCGCGCGCCACCGGCGCCACAGCAGAAGCCGCGCTCCTTGTGGCGGTGCATCTCCTGCTGGCGCAGGCCCGGGACGGCGGTCATGATCTCGCGCGGCGGCGTGTAGATCTTGTTGTGGCGGCCCAGGTAGCAGGGGTCGTGGTAGGTGATGATGCCCTCGACCGGGGTGACCGGGATCAGCTTGCCCTCGTCCACCAGGTGCTGGAGCAGCTGGGTGTGGTGGATGACCTCGTAGTCGCCGCCGAGCTGCGGGTACTCGTTGCCGATCGTGTTGAGGCAGTGCGGGCAGGTGGCGACGATCTTCTTCGCCGACTTCGGCTTCCTGGTCGACTCGTCCACCCCTCCCTCCTCGTTGAGGGACTCGCCGAAGGCCATGTTCAGCGCGGCCACGTTCTCCATGCCGAGCTCCTGGAACAGGGGCTCGTTGCCGAGGCGGCGGGCGGAGTCACCGGTGCACTTCTCGTCGCCGCCCATGATCGCGAACTTGACGCCCGCGATGTGCAGCAGCTCCGCGAAGGCCTTGGTGGTCTTCTTCGCGCGGTCCTCCAGGGCGCCGGCGCAGCCGACCCAGTACAGGTACTCGACCTCGGAGAGGTCCTCGATGTCCCGGCCGACGACCGGGATCTCGAAGTCGACTTCCTTCGTCCACTCCAGGCGCTGCTTCTTGGCCAGGCCCCAGGGGTTGCCCTTCTTCTCCAGGTTCTTGAGCATCGTGCCCGCCTCGGACGGGAACGACGACTCGATCATCACCTGGTAGCGGCGCATGTCGACGATGTGGTCGACGTGCTCGATGTCGACCGGGCACTGCTCGACACAGGCGCCGCAGGTGGTGCAGGACCACAGGACGTCCGGGTCGATGACGCCGTTCTCCTCGGCGGTGCCGATGAGCGGGCGCCCGGCCTCGGCCAGCGCCGCCGCCGGAACGTCCTTGAGCTGCTCCTCGGACGCCTTCTCCTCGCCCTCCATGGTCTTGCCGCCGCCCGCGAGCAGGTAGGGCGCCTTGGCGTGGGCGTGGTCCCGGAGGGACATGATGAGCAGCTTGGGGGAGAGGGGCTTGCCCGTGTTCCAGGCGGGGCACTGCGACTGGCAGCGGCCGCACTCGGTGCAGGTGGAGAAGTCCAGCAGGCCCTTCCAGGAGAACTGCTCGACCTGGGAGACGCCGAAGACGTCGTCGTCACCGGGGTCGGTGAAGTCGATCGGCTTGCCGCCGGAGGTCATGGGCTGCAGCCCGCCGAGGGCGGTCTCACCGGTGGCGCTGCGCTTGAACCAGATGTTCGGGAAGGCCAGGAAGCGGTGCCAGGCCACGCCCATGTTGGTGTTCAGGCTGACCGTGATCATCCAGATCATCGTCGTGCCGAGCTTGATCATGGCGGTCAGGTAGACCAGGTTCTGCAGCGTGCCGAGGCTCAGGCCCTTGAAGGCGAGGATCAGCGGGTACGAGGCGAAGTAGGCCGCCTCGAAGTGGTCCACGTGGTGCAGCGCGCCCTCGAGACCGCGCAGGACGTAGATGGCGAGGCCGATGGTGAGGATGACGTACTCGACGAAGTACGCCTGACCCATCTTGGAGCCGGCGAAGCGCGACTTGCGGCCGGGGCGCGAGGGCAGGTTCAGCAGGCGGATGGCCATCAGCGTGAGGATGCCGAGGGTGGTCATCGCGGCGATGAACTCGATGTACAGCTCGTAGGGGAGGAAGCCGCCGATGAGCGGCAGCGTCCAGTCGGCCTGGAAGAGCTGGCCGTACGCCGTGATGATGGTCGGCGGCAGTGTCAGGAAGCCGATCGCCACGAACCAGTGGGCGAAGCCCACGATGCCCCAGCGGTTCATCCGCGTATGGCCGAGGAACTCCCGGACCAGGGTCACGCTGCGCGCGTACGGGTTGTCGGTCCGGGTGCCGGCCGGAACCGGCTGGCCCAGTTTGAAGTACCGGACGAACTGACCGATGGCGCGTGCGAGCAGCGCGACGCCGACCACGGTCAGGACCAGCGACACGATGATCGCGGCGAGTTGCATGAGGGGGCTCCTCGGGCCTGCGAGGGGTCTTCGGGAAACACTTCGGGAAACGACTTCCCGAAATTACTAAGCGGTAACTTATGAGGTCGTCTGAGACTACCCCCATCTTGCGCCGCACTGTAGCTGGCGGCGTGGTGATCTGAGTCGCTCAGGGTCGCCTCAGAGTCTGACCGTGTTATTCGTACCAAATTGGTACATTTCTGACTAATTTATATCCGTGCTCTACGGGATCGCCGCCGCCACCACCGCCCTTCTCCTCGCCGCCCTCCTCGCCGCGCTGCTGCGTGTGCCCGCCCTGCGTCTCGGGCTGGTCGAGCGGCGGCAGCGCCAGCGGCGGGTGCCGCTGTCCGGGGGCCTCGCCGTGGTCGTCACCACCTGCCTCGTCGCCGTCGCCGGGGACCGTTGGGGCATCGCCCCCCTCGGGGGCGACATCGGCGTGCTGCTGGTCGCCGGGGGCGCCGTCGCCGGGCTGGGCCTCGTCGCGGACGTGTGGCGGCTCAGGGCGCGGTTCCTCGTCCTCGGTACGGCGGTGGCGGCGGCCTTCGTCGTGCCGTACGGCGACACCGGCGCGGTCGCGGGAACGGTCGCCGTCGGCTGGATCACCTGCGTGGCGCTCGCCTTCCGGTCCCTCGACCACGCGGACGGGGTGGCCGGCACGGTCGGGGTCGTCACCGCGTTCGGGGCGGCCGCGTGTGCCGCGGTGGAGGTGATGGACGGGTTCGCGGTGCTGCTGAGCGTCCTCGCCGCCGCGCTGACCGGTTTCCTCATGCACAACTGGCCTCCCGCGCGCGTGGCGCTCGGCGCCTGCGGCTCACTGTTCGCCGGCTTCCTGCTCGCCGCCGCGGCCGTCACCGTCCGCGCGGGGCAGGACGCGGCGGAGGGGGTGGGCGTGCTGTTCGCCCTGACGGCCGTCGCGGTCGCCGACGCCGTGCTCGTCGCCGTGGCGCGACGGCTGGCCGGACGGCCCCTGCCGCGCGGCGGCCCCGACCATCTCGCGCACCGGCTGCGGCGGCTCGGGCTCACCCCTCAGGGAGCGACGGTGGCGATCGGTGTGGCGGCCTTCTGCGGGGTACTCGTGGGGACGCTCGCGCACACCGGGTGGATGGGGGCGCAGGCGGTGTGGTGGGTGGCGGGCGGGGTCCTGGCCGTCGTACTCGCCCTGCTGCGGGTCTCGGTGTACGGCCCTCCACGCGCGCGTGGCGGTGGTTACGGCCCTCCGCGCGCGCGTGGGGGTGCGCGTGCCGATTCCCGGTACGGCGCCCCGGGCGCGCGTGCCGGTCGCCGTGACCCTCGCTCCGGCCCCCGCCCCGGCGCCCGCCCGGCGCCGGTGTACGGCCCTCGGCGTCAATCCGAGTCCGATGTGAGGGCCCCCGATTCGGGTGATCGTCGGGCGGGTGGCGGGGAGTCTTCCCAGGTCAGCGACTTCTTGCGTGTAAGGAACGGATAAGAGTTGAGCCTCCATGACTCAGGTCTGTTGACCCAGCGGGGAGCCTCGTGCACACTTGAGTCCGTTCCACTCAAGTCAGCTGGAGGAAGATCACCATGGCACGTGCGGTCGGCATCGACCTGGGCACGACTAACTCCGTCGTCAGCGTTCTGGAGGGCGGCGAGCCCACCGTCATCACCAACGCCGAGGGTGCCCGGACCACGCCGTCCGTCGTCGCCTTCGCCAAGAACGGCGAGGTGCTGGTCGGCGAGGTCGCCAAGCGCCAGGCGGTCACGAACGTGGACCGGACCATCCGCTCCGTCAAGCGCCACATGGGCACGGACTGGAAGATCGAGCTCGACGGGAAGCCCTTCAACCCGCAGCAGATCTCCGCGTTCATCCTGCAGAAGCTGAAGCGGGACGCCGAGGCCTACCTGGGCGAGAAGGTGACCGACGCGGTCATCACCGTCCCGGCGTACTTCAACGACTCCGAGCGTCAGGCGACGAAGGAGGCCGGCGAGATCGCCGGTCTGAACGTCCTTCGTATCGTCAACGAGCCCACCGCGGCCGCGCTCGCCTACGGCCTCGACAAGGACGACCAGACGATCCTCGTCTTCGACCTCGGTGGCGGCACCTTCGACGTGTCCCTCCTGGAGATCGGTGACGGCGTCGTCGAGGTGAAGGCCACCAACGGCGACAACCACCTCGGTGGTGACGACTGGGACCAGCGCGTCGTCGACTACCTGGTGCAGCAGTTCAAGGCCGGCCACGGCGTCGACCTCGCCAAGGACAAGATGGCGCTGCAGCGTCTGCGCGAGGCCGCCGAGAAGGCGAAGATCGAGCTGTCCTCGTCCACCGAGACCTCGATCAACCTGCCGTACATCACGGCGTCCGCCGAGGGCCCGCTGCACCTGGACGAGAAGCTCACCCGCGCCCAGTTCCAGCAGCTGACCGCGGACCTGCTGGAGCGCTGCAAGACGCCGTTCCACAACGTCATCAAGGACGCCGGCATCAACCTCTCCGAGATCGACCACGTCGTTCTCGTCGGCGGTTCGACCCGTATGCCCGCCGTCGCCGAGCTCGTCAAGGAGCTGACCGGCGGCAAGGACGCCAACAAGGGTGTGAACCCGGACGAGGTCGTCGCCATCGGCGCCTCGCTCCAGGCCGGTGTCCTCAAGGGTGAGGTCAAGGACGTCCTGCTCCTCGACGTGACCCCGCTGTCCCTCGGTATCGAGACCAAGGGCGGCATCATGACCAAGCTGATCGAGCGCAACACCACGATCCCGACCAAGCGCTCCGAGATCTTCACGACGGCCGAGGACAACCAGCCGTCCGTGCAGATCCAGGTCTACCAGGGCGAGCGCGAGATCGCGGCGTACAACAAGAAGCTCGGCATGTTCGAGCTGACCGGTCTGCCGCCGGCGCCGCGTGGTGTCCCGCAGATCGAGGTCTCCTTCGACATCGACGCCAACGGCATCATGCACGTGACCGCGAAGGACCTGGGCACGGGCAAGGAGCAGAAGATGACCGTCACCGGCGGCTCCTCGCTGCCGAAGGACGAGGTCGACCGCATGCGCCAGGAGGCCGAGCAGTACGCGGACGAGGACCACCGTCGCCGCGAGGCCGCCGAGGCCCGCAACCAGGGCGAGCAGCTCGTCTACCAGACGGAGAAGTTCCTCAAGGACAACGACGACAAGGTCCCGGGCGACATCAAGACCGAGGTCGAGGGTGCCGTCGCCGAGCTGAAGGAGAAGCTCAAGGGCGAGGACACCGCCGAGATCCGCACCGCCACCGAGAAGGTCGCGGCCGTCTCGCAGAAGCTCGGCCAGGCCCTCTACGCCGACGCCCAGGCCGGGCAGGCCACCGCCGGCGGCGCCGACGACGCCCCGAAGGCCGAGGACGACGTCGTGGACGCCGAGATCGTGGACGACGAGCGCAAGGACGGTGCCGCGTGACGGAGGAGACCCCGGGCTTCGAGGAGAAGCCCGACGTCCCCTCCGGCGCCACCCCTGAAGACGCCGAGTCGAAGGCCGCCGCCTCCTCTTCCGGGGAGGGGGCGGCCCCGGCCGGGGACGCGAACCAGACAGCGGGTCTGGTGGCCCAGCTGGACCAGGTGCGCACCGCGCTCGGCGAGCGCACCGCGGACCTCCAGCGCCTCCAGGCCGAGTACCAGAACTACCGCCGCCGGGTCGAGCGCGACCGGATCGCGGTCAAGGAGATCGCCATCGCGAACCTCCTGACCGAGCTCCTGCCCGTGCTCGACGACATCGGCCGCGCCCGGGAACACGGCGAACTGGTGGGCGGTTTCAAGTCCGTCGCCGAGTCGCTGGAGACCGTCGCCGCCAAGATGGGCCTGCAGCAGTTCGGCAAGGAGGGCGAGCCCTTCGACCCGACGATCCACGAGGCCCTGATGCATTCGTACGCGCCCGACGTCACGGAGACGACGTGCGTGGCGATTCTGCAGCCCGGGTATCGAATCGGCGAGCGCACCATCCGCCCCGCGCGGGTGGCGGTGGCCGAACCCCAGCCCGGGGCGCAGACCGTGAAGGCCGAGGAGGCTTCCGCCGAGACCGGCGACGAGAAGGACAACGGCCCTGAGGAGGGCTGACGTAGACACCGAAGGGAAGGAGGGGCGTCGGGGATGAGCACCAAGGACTTCATCGAGAAGGACTTCTACAAGGTCCTCGGCGTCCCCAAGGACGCCACCGAGGCGGAGATCAAGAAGGCGTACCGGAAGCTCGCCCGCGAGTTCCACCCGGACGCCAACAAGGGCAACGCGAAGGCGGAGGAGCGCTTCAAGGAGATCTCCGAGGCGAACGACGTCCTCGGCGACCCCAAGAAGCGCAAGGAGTACGACGAGGCGCGCGCCCTGTTCGGCAGCGGTGGCTTCCGTCCCGGGCCGGGCGCCGGCGGCTCCTTCAACTTCGACCTGGGCGACCTCTTCGGAGGCGGCGCCCAGGGCGGGAGCTCCGGCGGCTTCGGCGGCGGCATCGGTGACGTCTTCGGGGGCCTGTTCAACCGCGGCGGCACCGGTACGACCCGTACCCAGCCCCGGCGCGGCCAGGACATCGACACCGAGGTCACCCTGACCTTCACGGAGGCGATCGAGGGCGCGACGGTCCCGCTGCGCATGTCCTCGCAGTCCCCGTGCAAGGCGTGCTCCGGCACCGGCGACAAGAACGGCACACCGCGCGTGTGCCCGACCTGTGTCGGTACGGGCCAGGTGGCGCGGGGCTCGGGCGGAGGGTTCTCCCTGACCGACCCCTGCCCCGACTGCAAGGGCCGGGGCCTGATCGCCGAGCACCCCTGCCTGGAGTGCAAGGGCAGCGGCCGGGCGAAGTCCTCCCGCACGATGCAGGTCCGCATCCCGGCCGGGGTGACGGACGGCCAGCGCATCCGCCTGCGCGGCAAGGGCGCACCGGGCGAACGCGGCGGCCCGTCGGGCGACCTCTACGTCGTCGTCCACGTCGGCACCCACCCGGTGTTCGGCCGTAAGGACGACAACCTGACGGTCACCGTGCCCGTGACGTTCACCGAGGCCGCCCTCGGCGGCGAGATCAGGGTCCCCACCCTCGGAGGCCCGTCCCTGACCCTCAAGCTGCCGCCCGGCACGCCCAACGGCCGCACCATGCGGGCGCGGGGCAAGGGCGCTGTCCGCAAGGACGGCACCCGCGGCGACCTGCTGGTCACCGTCGAGGTGAGTGTGCCGAAGGACCTGTCGGGGAAGGCTCGTGACGCGCTCGAGGCGTATCGCGAGGCGACCGCGGGCGAGGATCCGCGGGCGGAGCTGTTCGAGGCCGCGAAGGGAGCTTGACAGTGATGGACGGCCGTCGACGTAACCCGTATGAACTGACCGAGGAGACCCCGGTCTACGTCATCTCGGTGGCGGCCCAGCTCTCCGGCCTGCACCCGCAGACGCTGCGCCAGTACGACCGCCTCGGCCTGGTCTCCCCCGACCGCACGGCCGGCCGGGGCCGCCGCTACTCGGCCCGCGACATCGAACTGCTGCGCACCGTCCAGCAGTTGTCGCAGGACGAGGGCATCAACCTGGCCGGCATCAAGCGGATCATCGAGCTGGAGAACCAGGTCGCCGCCCTGCAGTCCCGGGTCGCGGAACTGCAGTCCGCCCTGGACGGCGCGGCGGCGGCGATGCAGCAGCGCGAGGCAGCGGTCCACGCCTCCTACCGCCGGGACCTGGTCCCGTACCAGGAGGTCCAGCAGACCAGCGCGTTGGTGGTGTGGCGTCCGAAGCGACAGGGCACTTCGGACTGAGGACCGACACGCGTGAGGGCCCGGAGGTAGACGACGACCTCCGGGCCCTCAGCCGTCCGGACACCCGTGATGATCATGACGGACCGGACGGTACCGGCACCTCAGCGGCCGACGAAGAACTCCAGCGACGAGCTCTGCCCGCCCTGACGTCCGTAGGCGTCCACGGCGTACACGGTGATCACGCAGGGGCCGTTGTAGGGCGGCGTCCAGCTGATGGCACCCGTCGCGGACAGCCGGGTGCCGCTGGAGCCGCAGGCGCCGCCGATCTCCCAGGAGTAGCCCCGCAGGCCGCGTCCCTCGTCGCCCGCGCCGGGAGCCGCCGTGACCTGGATGGCCTGACGTGCGGGAATGCCGGCCGAGACCAGCGTCAGCGTCGGCGCGGCCGGGCCGGTCGCCGTGGCCGGGGAGAGGCGGTCGACGACGGTCTCCGTGGAGGGCGCCGAGTCCGCGCCCGTGGCGTCCACCGCGGTGACGTAGTAGTACGCCCTGCCCTTGGGGGCGGTCGTGTCCTCGTACGAGGACGAGTCCGTCGCGGGGGCGGCGATCAGGGACCAGGCGCCGGTCGCCGAGGTGCGCCGGTAGACGCGGAGGCCCGTCGCGTCCGCCGTGTCCGAGGCCCACGACACGGTCGTCGACGCGTCGGAGGGCGTCGCCCGGACGTTCGTCGGGGCGACGACCGTCGAGGGGACGGGGCGGGTGACCGTCACCGGGGCGGAGGCCGTAGCGACGTTGCCCACGGCGTCGACGGCCTGCACGGTGTAGTGGTACGCCGTCCCCGGCTCCGCCAGCGCGTCCGTGAACGACGTCCCGAACACGGTCTCCGGTCCGTCCTGGTCCTGCCGGCCCTCCGGCGCGCCCCACACCTCGTAGTGGTGCACGTCCGTGGACGAACCGGCCTGCCACAGGAGCGAGTTGCCCGCCGTCGTGGCCGTCGCCGTCAGGCCGCTGACCTGGGCCGGCGCCGTCCTGTCCACGGTGGCGACGGTCCTGTCCACCGAACCCGCCGACTCGTTGCCCGCCTTGTCGTACGCCCGCACCTCGTACACGTACGACTCACCGGTCACCGGCAGGGTGGCGTCGGTGTAGGTGGTGGCGGTGGTGGAGGCCAGCCGCTTCCACGCCGCGGCACCCTGCGCCTTGCGGTAGACCCGGTACCCCGAGAGGTCCATCTCCTTGTTCTTCGCCCAGGTGAGTCCGGCCCGGGCGGTCGACCGGGTGTACGTGGCCGTGAGCCCCGTGGGAGCGAGGGGCTTCACCTTGTCCACGGACGCCGAAGTGCGCGGCGCGTAGCCGAACTTGACCTTCGCGTTGCCGTTCTCCCAGTTGACGTAGTCGACGCGGAGGGTGTGTCTGCCCTTGGGGATCGTGAGGTTGAGGGTCTTGGAGGCGGTGGCGCCGGTGTCCGACCAGAGGGTGATCCTGCGGACGCCGTCGACGTAGACGCGTACGTAGTCCTGGACCGTGACCGAGAGAGCGAAGGGGCCGCCGGAGCCGAAGTCCCTGGTCACCGTCCAGCGGACGCCGAAGTTGTTCCTCGGGAGGCCGGAGGCCGGGGCACCGGCGCCCCAGTTCTCGTTGACCGTCGAGTCGCAGTCGGTCTTCTTCGGCGTACCGGAGAAGCTGGTGTTCGCGTAGAACTGGCGTTTGAACACCGGGGATGTGCAGGTCGTCGCGGCCGAGGCGGGGGCGACGACCGCGGTGAGGAGGCCGCCCGCGGTGGCGAGCACCACCGCGGCGGCCGTGGTGCGGGAGTGCGGGGTCATGCTGCCCTTCCGGGTTCGAGGACGATGTGGTCGGCGCCGGGCGCGGAGTCCGTGCCGTCGGCGTAGTGGGCGGTCACCCAGTAGTAGTGCGTGGTGCCTCGCGCGGCGGTCGTGTCGAAGTACCAGCGGTCCGAGGTGGTCGCCAGCTTCTCGTACGCCTCGGTTGCCGGGTTCCAACGCAGGACGTCGTAGCCGGTCGCGGAGTCGATCTCGTTCCAGGAGAGGTGGACGGACGCGGCGTCCGCGCCGTCCCACTCGGTCGCCGTCACGGTGAGCGGCGATCCCTC
Organism: Streptomyces sp. NPDC049687; assembly: GCF_044465285.1. NCBI lineage: Bacteria > Bacillati > Actinomycetota > Actinomycetes > Kitasatosporales > Streptomycetaceae > Streptomyces > Streptomyces sp. NPDC049687. Next base: position 345,925 of record NZ_JBITLN010000003.1, on the reverse strand, counting down.
CGGGGTCGCCACGGACGGGGTCAGGTCCAGCTCGTCCACGACGACCACGTGGGCGTCGCCGGTCGACTTGAAGCTGGAGTTGCCGGCCTGGTCCCGGGCGTCCACGAAGTAGCAGCGGCGGTCGCCGTCGGGGAGGGTGACGTCGGTGTAGGCGGTCTGGGCGACGTTCAGGTACGCCCATTCGGAGGCGGAACACACCTGTTCGTCGCCCTCCTCACCGAGCAGTTGCCCCCGGTAGACCACGTACCGGTACAGGTCGTCCTCGGTGTTGCCGGCCCAGTCCAGCTCGATGCCGTACTCCGTCGCCGTGGCCGTCAGTCCCGTCACGGGGGCGGGCGCCTTGTCCGAGCTGAGCGTGGTGACGGTGGCGGCGCCGGAGAGAGCGGAGACGTAGGGGAACTCCACGGCCGCCACGGCGTAGTGGTAGGTCGTGCCCTCCTCGACCGAGTAGTCGCCGCAGCTGTACTGGCGGCTGCCGTCGGCGAGCTGGGTGAAGGCCGTGGTGCACAGGACCGACTGGGCGGTCGCCGTGGTCACGGGCAGCGTCTTGGAGCGGTAGACGCGGAAGGAGGTGTACGGGGCGTCCTCCGGCTTCATCGTCCACCGCAGGGTCACGCTGCCGACGCCCCCGGTCGCCGTGAGCCCGCGGGGCGTGGCCGGCGGGCGGCTCACGGTGCGGCTCTCCGTGTACGGCGAGACGTGGCCGGAGCCGTCCACCGCCGCCACTCGGTACGTGACGGCGGTGGCACGGCCGATCGTGCTGTCGCTGTGGCCCAGGTCCGTGACGTCCCAGACCTTGGTGACGCCGGAGCCGTCGGTGCGCTCCACCCGGTACCTCACCGCGCCGGCGACCGGCCACCAGCTCAGTTCGGCGCCGGTGTCGGTGGCAGCCGCGGTGTAGCCGGCGGGTGGCTTCAGCTCGATGCTGGTGACCGGTGCGTCGGCGGTGCCGGCCGACTCGTTGCCGGCCCTGTCGTAGGCGCGGACCTCGTAGTAGTAGAGGGCGCCGGTCGCGGGCGGGGTGTCGGTGTGGGAGACCGCCGTGGTCGTCGCCACCTTCGTCCAGCTGGTGCTGCCCCGCAGCCGCCGGTAGACGCGGTAGCCGGCGAGGTCCATCTCCCGGTTCCTCGTCCAGGTCAGCTTGGTCCGGTTGGTGGCCGTGTCGTACGACACCAGCGCGTCCAGCGGGGTCAGCGGCTTGACCTTGTCGACGGCCGCCGACGTGCGGGGCGTGTAGGTGAACTTGACGTTCGCCGCGCCCGTCCAGTTGACGTAGTCGACGCGGAGGGTGTGCTTGCCCTTGGGGACGGTGAGGTTGACGGTCTTGGCCACCGTCGAGGAGACGTTCCTCCAGACGTCGATCTTGCGGACGCCGTCGACGTACACCCGGATGCCGTCCTGCGCCGCGACCGACAGGGCGAAGGGGCCACCGGAGCCGAAGTCCCGCGTCACCGTCCAGCGGACCCCGAAGTTGTTGGTGGGCAGGCCGGAGGCGGGCGCCCTGGTGCCCCAGTTCTCGTCGACCGCGCTGTCGCAGTCCGTCTTGCCTGGTGTGCCGGAAAAAGAGGTGTTCGCGTAGAACTGCCGCTTGTAGACCGGCGAGGCGCAGGTCGTCGCGGCTTCCGCGGTGGCGGTGACCGCGGTGAGGAGACCGCCGGTGGTGGCCAGCACCACGGCGGTTGCCCGGAGAGCCGTGTTCATCGCCGTCCTCAGGACTCGCTCGGCAGGGACACCGCGAAGTCCACGTTGCTGAACGTCTCCGTGCCGTCGGCCGCGACGACCCCGAGCAGGTAGTAGTGCGTCGTGCCGGCGGGCATGGTGTGGTCGGTGTAGTTCGTGGCGGTGGGCGCCAGCGGGACGTCCGTCACTCGGATGTAGGTGCTCGTGGCGCGGTCCCAGCGGTACACGTTGATGCCGGCGGCCTCCGTGGCCACCGAGTCGGCGCACTCGATGTACATGCCGCCGGCGTCGCCGATGGTCGTGTAGGTGAGCACGCGGCAGGGCGCGGTGTCCTCGGGGACGGTCGTCGGCCTGAGGTCCAGTTCGGTGACGTCGACCTTGGAGTAGGGGCCGCTCCAGTCGTCGATGCCGCTCTCGTCCTGGTAGCTGAGCGAGTTGCCGTACTTGTCGACGGCCACGACGACATATGTCTTCGCCTCGCCGTTCGCCGCCTCAGGTCCCACGACGAACTCCGAGGTGTCGGCCGACACGGTGCCGAGGTACTCGGGATCCCTCCACCACGCGGACTGCTCGTAGATCCAGTACTTCTCCACGTCCGCCGCCGTGCTGTCGTCCCAGTCCAGCTTGACGCCGTACTCCAGTGGCTCGGCGGTCAGGCCGGTCACCGGCGGGGGCGGGATCTCGTCTCCGGGCCGGGTGACGGTCATCTCCGCCGAGGCCGTGGACCAGCGGCCCGCGGTGTTCTTGCGGGTCATCACGTAGACGTAGGTGACGCCCTGGCGGCCGTCGTAGTCGGTGCAGGAGCGGACCGTGTTGCCGCTCTCGTCGGTGCCGGTCCTGCGGGAGCGGCAGTCGGTGAGCGTCCAGCTGCCGCCGTCCGGGAGGCGGCGGTAGACGCGGTAGTCGGCCGTGTCGTTGTCGGCCGGCTCGGTGAGCGTGAAGACCACGCCCCAGCTGGGCACGGTGGCCGTCACGTTCTGCGGCGGGGTGATGGTCCGCGTGCTGCGCACCACGTTCGAGGCGGTGGCGTTGCCCACCGCGTCCAGGGCGCTGACCTTGTAGTCGTACGCGCTGCCGTACGCGGCCGTGGTGTCCGTGTAGGAGGTGGAGGTCGTCTCGGCGAGCTGCGTGTACGAGGTCGCGCTGCTCGCCTTGCGGAAGACCCGGTACGTGACCGCGTCCGCCGACGACGCCGTCCACGAGAGGTTGTTGGAGGCCTCCACGGCCTGGGCGGTCAGGACCGGCGCGGCGGGACCGGTCGCGTCGTTGCTCTCCAGCGGCCCCTGGTCGGCACTGCCCGCCGACTCGTTGCCCGCCTTGTCGTAGGCGCGGATCTCGTAGTAGTACGACTGGCCCGTGGGCGGCGGGGTCTCGCCGAAGCTGAGGCCGGTGGTCGTGCCCACCTTCGTCCAGGTGCCGGTGCCCTCCACCCGGCGGTAGACGCGGTAGCCGGCGAGGTCCATCTCCTTGTTCTTCGCCCAGGTGAGGTAGGCGGCCCACTGGTTCTCCGCGTCGGGGAAGTAGTCCCACTCGGCACCCGTCGGTGCCAGCGGCCTCACCTTGTCGACCGTCGCGGAGGTGCGGGGCGCGTACGTGAACTTGACGTTGGCACCGCCGGTCCAGTTCACGTAGTCGACGCGGACCGTGTGCCTGCCCTTGGGGATCGTCAGGTTCAGGGTCTTGGTGACCGTCGAGGAGACGTTCCTCCAGACGTCGATCTTGCGGACGTTGTCGACGTAGACCCGGACGCCGTCCTGGGCGGCCGCCGTGAACGTGAAGGGGCCGCCCGAGCCGAAGTCCCTCGTCACCGTCCAGCGGACCCCGAAGTTGTTCGTGGGCAGGCCGGAGGCGGGGGCCCTGGTGCCCCAGTTCTCGCTGATCGTCGAGTCGCAGTCGGTCTTCTTCGCCGTACCCGAAAAGGTGGTGTTAGCGAAGAATTGACGCTTGTACACCGGTGAGGTGCAGCTGGTCGCGGCCGAGGCGGGGGTCGCGGTGGCGGTGCTGAGGAGACCACCGGTCGTGGCGAGCACGACGGCCGTCGCGAGTCTGGCTGGCTTCATTCGGTCCTCTGGTCGGGAAGGGCAGGCATGCGCGAGGAGAAAGCCTGTCGTGATCACGACTCGCGAGAACTGATGTTGGTTGTACGGCTCTTTGCCGATTCCTGACGCCCGCTTTGGGGAGAGACCGTAAAGGCAGTTCCGTACCCCCTTCGCTTCGTGTCCATGCGTCTTCACGTGCCAAGCGGAGGGTGATGTTGCTACTTCGTTAAGTAGTTCCGCTTGACTCCGGCGGCCGTAGCCGCGTTGTCTTTTCAGACACCTGGGTCAACTTGTCGCACCCAAGTCCGTAAACGCACCTGAAGTGAGCCTCCGAATGCGTCGTATCGCCATAGCTGTGGTCGCCTCCACGATGTCCCTCTCGCTCGCCGGGTGCGGGATGCTGGGGGCCTCGGGGGACAGCAGCGACGCGGCACCGACCCGGACCGACGACATCACCATCGGTGTGCTGATGCCGGAGAAGACGAACACCCGGTACGCGGAGTTCGACTACCCGATCATCAAGGCGAAGATCGCCGCCCTGACGGGCAACAAGGGCAGGACCGAGTACGCCAACGCCGGCTCGAAGGTGTCGACGCAGAACACCCAGATGCAGAAGATGATCGACGAGAAGGTCGACTGCATCCTGCTGGACGCCGTGGACTCCCACAAGATCGCGCCCATGGTGAAGAAGGCCAAGGAGGCGGGCATCCCGGTCATCGCCTACGACCGTCTCGCCGAGGGCCCGATCGACGCGTACGTCTCCTTCGACAACGAGCTCGTCGGCGAGGTGCAGGGCCGTTCCATCACCGAGGCGCTCGGCTCGGCCGACACCTCCGACCAGGTCGTCATGATCAACGGCTCGCCCACCGACCCGAACGCCGGGCAGTTCAAGCAGGGCGCGCTCAACGAGCTCAACGGCCGGGTGACGATCGCGGCGACCTACGACACCGACGGCTGGAAGCCGGAGATCGCCCAGGCACACATGACCCAGGCGATCGAGAAGCTCGGCGCGAGCAAGATCTCCGCCGTGTACTCCGCCAACGACGCGATGGCCGGCGGCATCATCAAGGCCTTCGAGGCCGCGGGCGTCAGCGACAGCGACCTGCCGCCCATCACCGGCCAGGACGCCGAGCTGCAGGCCGTGCAGCGGATCATCAGCGGTGAGCAGTACATGAGCGTCTACAAGCCGTACCCCGGCGAGGCCGAGGCCGCCGCGGAGGCCGCCGTCGCCAAGGTCCAGGGCCGTGAGCTGCAGTTCGAGGCCCTCACCCGTGACAAGGTCGACAGCCCCACCAACAAGGACATCCCGGCCAAGCTGGTGACCGTGGTCGCGCTGACCAAGAGCAACATCAAGCAGACCGTCGTCGCGGACGGCATCTACAAGGTCTCCGACATCTGCACTGCCGCCTACAAGCAGGCGTGCAACGCCATCAACCTGAAGTAGCCCCACCGGCCGACGGCGTACACGAAAGGAAGGGGAGCCCGCGCACGGGCCCCCCTTTCCTCACGCCACCCGTGTGAACTCCACCGTCACCTCCGGCGGCCCGCCGGCGACGCCCCGGTAGATGCCCTTGTGCGGGGTGACGTCGTCGTAGTCGCGGCCGCGGCCGACCACGACGTGGGACTCGTCGGCGCGGGTGCGGTTGGTGGGGTCGTAGCCGTGCCAGTCGCCCGCCCAGTACTCGACCCAGGCGTGGCTCTGCCCGGCCACCGGGCGGTGCAGCTCCGCGTCCCGCTCGGGGTGGAGGTAGCCGGAGACGTACCGGGTGGGCAGGCCCAGGCCCCGCAGGAGCGCGATCGTGACGTGCGCGATGTCCTGGCAGACGCCGGCGCCCTGCTCCCAGGCCTCGGTGGCCGAGGTGTTCACGCCGGTGGCGCCGGGGAGGTAGGTCACCCGGTCGGCGACCAGGGAGGACACGGCCACCGCCGTCTCGTGCGGGTCCAGGCCCGCCGCGGCCTTCCTCGCCCTCTTCAGCAGCTTCGGCGGGACCGTCGTACGGACCGTCGGGGTGGCGAACTCCAGGAGGCGGGAGGCGGCGGTGCGGTCGGTGATCTCCGGCCAGGCGAGGGCCGGTGGCAGGTCGTCCGGCGGGGCCGTCTCGACCAGGCTGGAGGCCGTGATGGTGAGGTCGGCGTGCGGGTCCATCAGTTCGAAGGCGGTGACCTGGGTGCCCCAGTAGTCCCAGTAGGACCAGGTCGTGGCCGCCGGGCGGATGGTCACCCGTGAGTCCAGCGTCGTCTGGCCCGGCAGGGTGAGGGGGGTCATCCGCACCTCGTTGTGCGAGGAGACCGCGGCCTGGGCGTAGGAGACACGGGTCGTGTGACGGATGCGCAGTCGGCGCGTCATCGCGCTCACGCTCCTTCCTGGGCCCACACGACGGGCCCCTGGTACGGGAAGAACCGCTCGGCGACCGCCTCCGCGGAGGCCATGCAGGCAGTCTGCAAGTCCCTCAGGAGCAGGGGAAGCTGTTCCTCGAGGGCATGACTGTCGAGGTACTCCAGACGGGTGCGCAGCCGGCCGATGGGGCGGCGGGCCGGGTCCTGGCGGGGCCGGCCGAGGGCGGACAGACACTCCTCGGCCGTCGTCAGCGCGTGCAGCGCCGAGCGCGGGAAGTCCCGGTCCAGGAGGAGGAACTCGGCGACCCGAGCCGTGTCCCCGAAGCCGCCGTAGATCCGGGCGAACGCCTCGTCGGCGCCGGACGCGCTCAGCAGGGTCGGCCAGTCCGGCGCGTGGGCGGCGTCCAGGACGCGCACCGACAGCAGCCGTACGGTCATGTCCACCCGCTCCAGGCTCCGGCCCAGGACGACGAACCGCCAGCTGTCGTCCCGGCTCATGGTGGAGTCGGCGAGGCCGAAGAAGAGCGCGGCGCGGCTGCGGACGAGCTCCAGGTAGGCGTAGGGGCCGGTGCGGCGGGCGGCGCGGCGCTGGTCGGCGAGGGCGTGCCAGGTGGCGTTGAGGCACTCCCACATGGCCGAGGAGACGGCCTCCCGCGCGCTCCGCGCGTTCAGCCGGGCCGCGCCCAGGGCGCCCTCGATGGATCCCGTCGAGCGGGCGTCGAAGGCCAGCTGGTCCAGGACCTGCTGCATGTCGCAGGGCCCGGCGCCGGCGTCCACTCCGAGGATCGCGTACAGCGAGCGGCAGGCCACGTCCTCGTCGCGCCAGGGGTCCTCCAGCATGCGGTGCAGGTAGGCGTCGAGGATGCGCGCGGTGGCGTCGGCCCGTTCGACATAGCGGCCGGTCCAGGTCAGCGCCTCCGCGATGCGGGAGAGGATCACGTCGTTCACTGCTGCTGCGCCCCTTCCGGTACGAGGGTGGGGGTCCCGTCGGGGCCGAGCTGGCGGGGGACGACGGGCGGGAGCGTGCCGTCGTCGGAGACACGGGAGGGGCCCTCGACGGGGCCCTCGGCGATCACCCAGGTGTCCTTGGAGCCGCCGCCCTGGCTGGAGTTGACGATCAGGTTGCCCTCCTGGAGGGCGACGCGGGTCAGGCCGCCGGGCAGGACCCAGACCCCGTTGCCGTCGTTGACGGCGAACGGGCGCAGGTCGATGTGGCGGGGCGCCATGCGTTCGCCCGTGAGGGTGGGGGAGGTGGACAGGGCGACGGGCCGCTGGGCGATGAAGCCGCGCGGGTCGGCGGCGACGGCCTTGCGGGTCTTCTCCAGGGTCTTCGCGTCGGCCTTCGGGCCGATGACGATGCCCTGTCCGCCCGCGCCGTCCACCGGCTTGATGACCAGCTGGTCGATCTGGTCGAGGACGGCCGCGAGCTGGCCGGGCTCGTCGGGCCGGTACGACTCGACGTTGGGGAGCACCGGCTCCTCGGAGAGGTAGTACCGGATCAGGTCCGGGACGTACGTGTAGAGCAGTTTGTCGTCGGCGATGCCGTTGCCGACGGCGTTGGCGAGGGTGACGTTTCCGGCCACGGCCGCGCTCATGATGCCCGGGCAGCCGATGACCGAGTCGGGGCGGAAATGGAGCGGGTCGAGGAAGTCGTCGTCGAGCCGCCGGTAGACGACGTGCACGGGGACCTCGCCCCGGGTGGTCCGCATCCACACCCGGTTGTTGCGGCAGACGAGGTCGTGCCCCTCCACCAGCTGCACGCCCATCAGCCGCGCGAGCAGCGCGTGTTCGAAGTACGCGGCGTTGCTCGGGCCCGGGGTGAGGACGACGACCCGCGGATCGGCGGTCCGCTCGGGCGCGGCGGCCCGCAGCGAGGCCAGGAGGCGGGCCGGGTAGCCGTCGACGGGGACGACGTGCTGTCCGTCGAAGAGGGAGGGGAAGACGCGGGTCATGGCCCGCCGGTTCTCGATGACGTACGAGACGCCGCTGGGCACCCGTACGTTGTCCTCCAGAACCCGGAAGTCCCCGGCCTCGTCCCGGACGAGGTCGATGCCGGCGACGTGGATGCGGATGCCGTTCGGCGGCTCCACCCCGTGCGCCGCGCGGTGGAAGTGCGGGGAGCCCAGCAGCAGCCGCCAGGGGACGACCCCGTCCTCGAAGGCGCGGCAGGGCCCGTAGGCGTCGGCGAGGTAGGCCTCCAGGGCCCTGACTCTCTGACTGACGCCCCGTTGTATGAAATCCCACTCGACGGCGTCGAGGATCCTGGGCACGAGGTCCAGCGGCCAGGGCCGCTCCTCGCCCGCGAAGGCGTAGGTCACGCCACGGTCGGTGAAGGCGCGGGCCATCTGGTCGGCCCGGAACCGCAGTTCACCCGGTTCGATCGGCTGGAGCGCAGCCAGTACCGGCTCATAGGCGGTCCTGACCTCACCCGGCCGCTCGAACATCTCGTCCCACGCGTCGGCCAACGCGTATGCGTCAAATATGTCCGCCATGGCCAGACGTTAAGCGCGGGACGTAACACCGCGATCACTCGGCGGTTTCCGCCGGCGCACACGCGTCCGGAAGATGCTCCCCGGTCCGGCCGCACTCCCCCGTGGCCCGGCCGGACCGCTCCGGGCGGGCAACACCCGGCGGGAAGCGGAATCAACGATGCACCCATTCCGGGAGGGTCCACCACCATCAGCTTGTTGCAGTGCGAGGGGCGGAGGCCGGGAGAAACCCATGTATATGAGTGGTTTTCCGCTGCCGTGGCCGGGGGAGCCGTGTTGCGGACCCGGTCCGGTCCGCGCATAGTTGCGTCGCGGAAGACGCGTGAGCGGGGCGTTAGGCGGGGGTGGGATGGGCGATGGCCGGGCACGGGACGGAGGAGCATCCTCACGGTGCTGACCGACTGTGCGAAACCGGGGATCGCGTGTATTCCCGGGCCGTACGGCGGGGACGGGTACCGCGCGGCGACGCCGAGCCGGTTCCGTGCCTGCTGGAGCTGGCCCTGCTCCACCCCGACCCCGACGACATGGACTGGCTGGTGCCGACCTCCCCGCAGGAGGTCATGACCCGGCTGCTGCGCGGCCTCCACGACGAGGTCAGCGCGAGCGAGCGGCGGATGGGTTCGGCCGTCGCCGCCTTCGAGTGGTACGCCGGTCTGGGCGGGCCGGCGCCGGGCGGGCCGGCCGGTGAGGGCGCGGCGATCCGGGTCCTGGACGGCTCCTCCCGTATCCAGGCGGCCCTGGACCAGGCGACCGAGGCGTGCACGACCGAGGTGCTGACGGTGCAGCCGGGCGGCATCCGGCGCGAGCACGAGTTGTCGGAGGGCCTGCACCGGGCGCTGGAGCTGCGCGGGCGCGGTGTGCGGATGCGCGACCTGTACAACCATGTGGCGCGGCACGGCCAGGGCCTGCTGAACTACCTGGAGCTGATGGGTGACGCGGTGGAGGCGCGCACCCTGGACGAGGTCATCGACCGGCTGATCCTGTTCGACCGCAAGGTCGCCTTCATCCCGGCCAACCCCGACCGCACGATGGCGCTGGAGCTGCGGCACCCGGCGCTGATCGCCTACCTGGTGACGGTCTTCGAACGGCTGTGGCGGCTGGCGATCCCGCTCACCGCGCCGCTGCCCGACACCCGGATCGAGGGCATCTCGCATCGCGAGCAGTCCATCGCCGCGCTGCTGGCGGAGGGCCACCAGGACGCGGTCATCGCCGAGCGTCTGGGGATCAGCGTCCGCACCTGCCGCGCCCACATCGCCCGTCTGTCGGAGACCCTGGGTGCGGCGAGCCGGACCCAGCTGGGGGTGCGGATCGCGCAGGTGGGGCTGGACGGGCCGGTGGACCCGAGCGGCTTCAGCGTTCCGGTGCCGGGTGCGGTGCCCGGTCCTGCTCCGGTTCCCGGTCGAGGATCCCCGACCGGCCGATGAGGTAGCCGAGCTGGGCGCGGCTCTCACTGCCGAGGGTGGCGGCGAGTTTGGCGATGTGGACGCGGGCGGTGCGGATGTTCATGCCGAGGCGTGCGGCGATGACGGCGTCGGTGTGGCCCTCGACGAGGAGGGTGGCGATGGCCCGCTGGCGGGGGGTGACGCCGTTCAGGGAGGGGCGCTGGACGGCCTGCGGGTACATGGGGGTGGCCAGGCGCCAGAACCGGTCGAAGGCCGTGGCCAGATGGGTGACCAGGACGGGGTGGCGGACCTCGAGGGCGAGGGTGCCCTCCTCGTTGGCGGGGAGGAAGGCGACCGCGCGGTCGACGATGATGAGGCGGTCGGTGACCTCGTCGAGGCCGCGGGCCTCGGCGTCGCCGTTCAGCAGCTCGTACTGGCCGATGATGCTCTGGATGTGCCGGGTGGTGTGCTGGTAGAGGGTGCGGATCCGGCAGCCCCGGTCGAGTACCGCCTGGTCGCGCCGGAGGGCCACCTCCGTGGCCGTGGCGCCCCGTTCGCCGTCGAGGCCGGCCCGGGGCTGGATGCACAGGAGTTCCTCGCGCGTCTCGTCCATGGCTTCGGTGATGGCCTGGTTGATCTGCTCGTTGCCGTACAGGACGCGCAGGGAGGCGGACTCCATGGGTGCGGTGCGGCTGCCGGAGAGGCGCATGAGGGGCTCGAAGAGCGTGGTCAGCCGTTCCTCGCGGCGCCGTTCGTCGGCGATGCGGGCCGCGGTGGAGTTCAGCTGGCGGTGCAGGGCGACCGCGGGGGCCACCGGTTCGAGGTGGCCCAGGTCGTCGACGGCCGGGTGCAGGAGGCCCAGTTCGAGCAGACAGGGGGCGGGGGCGGCGTCGGCGGCCGAGAGGCGGCCCTCGCGCAGGGCACGCTCGTAGAGCAGCACACCCTCGGAGCAGAGGTCTGCCACGCCGTGGTGCGGGTGCGGCGGCGCGTTCACGTCGGATCTCTTTCCTGTTCGAGGATTCCTGAGCGTGCGATGAGGTAGCCGAGTTGGGCGCGGCTGTCGCTGCCGAGGGTGGCGGCGAGTTTGGCGATGTGGACGCGGGCGGTGCGGATGTTCATGCCGAGGCGTGCGGCGATGACGGCGTCGGTGTGGCCCTCGACGAGGAGGGTGGCGATGGCCCGCTGGCGGGGGGTGACGCCGTTCAGGGAGGGCTGCCGGACGGCCTGGGGGTGCATGGGGACGGCCAGGCGCCACAGGTGGTCGAAGGTGGTGGCGAAGTACTCGATGAGCGCGGGTTGGCGCACTTCGAGGGCGAGGGTGCGCTCCTTGTTGGCGGGGAGGAAGGCGACCGCGTGGTCGACGAGGATGAGCCGGTCGGTGACCTCGTCGAGGGTGCGGGCCTGGACGTCGCCGCGAAGCCGCTCGTAGCGGGCGAGGACGGTGGGGGCGTGCCGCAGGGTGTGCTGGTAGAGGGTGCGGATCCGGCCACCGCGGTCGAGGAAGGCCTGGTCACGGGCGATGGCCTCGAGGTGGACGCTCGGCGGCGGGCCGACGTGGCTGGTACGGGGCTGGACGCAGAGCAGTTCTCGGCGGGCGTCGGCCATGGCCCGGGTGATGGCCGCATTGATCAGGGGCATGCCACTCAGAAGGGTGACGGCGGGGGTGTCCGAGGCCGTGGCGCGGCTCTCGTCCAGGCGCAGGAACGGTTCGAAGACGCCGAGGAGCCTGTCCTCGCGCCGCCGTTCGGCGGCGATGCGGTCTCCGGTCGTGCGCAGCAGCCGGTGCAGTGCGAGGACCGGCGGGACGGGCTCGAGCAGGCCCGGGTCGTCGACGGCCGGGTGCAGCAGGCCGAAGTCGAGGAGGCAGGGGGCGGGTTCGGCGTCGGCGGCCGTGAGACGGCCGTCGCGCAGGGCCCGTTCGTACAGTCGCGCGCCCTCCGTGCACAGCTCCTCCACGCCGTGCCGCGCGTGCGGTGCGGGGGTCACTCGCCGTCCCTCCGGTCGCCCGTCACCTCACTGGTCCCGGTCCAGGATTCCGGACTGGGCTATGAGGTAGCCGAGTTGGGCCCGGCTGCCGCTGCCCAGGGCGGTGGCCAGCTTGGCTATGTGGGCCCGGCAGGTGCGTACGTTCATGCCCAGGCGGCGGGCGATGGCCTCGTCGACATGGCCCTCGACGAGGAGTTTGGCGATGGAGTGCTGGATGTCGGTGATGCCGTCGGGGGCGGTCTCGTAGGGAGCGCCGGCGCTCAGCGGCACCGCGCGGTTCCACATGAACTCGAACACCTTGATCAGGTAGCCGACCAGGCCGGGGTGACGGAGTTCCAGGGCGACCTGACGGTCGTCCCGGATGGGGATGAAGGCCACGGTGTCGTCGCAGACGATGAGGCGCTCCACCAGCTCGTCGATGGTGCGGTACTCCACCTTGCCGTTGGTGAACTGGTCCACGTAGGCCAGCCGGTCGGGGCTGTACCGGGCCGTGTGCTGGTACAGGGTGCGGATCCGTACCCCCCGCTCGATCAGCGGCTTGTCGCGCTCCAGGGCCTCCAGGAGGCGGTTCTCGGGGCTGCGGCGGCCGCTGGGCTGGACGGTGAGCATCTCGGTCCGGCACTGGGAGGTCGCGAGGTCGAGCGCGGCGTTGATGCGGTCGAGGCCCTCCAGGACGGTGATCGAGTGGGTGGGGGCGGTGTCCTGGGCGCTGAGGGCCATGAAGGGCTCGAACACCTCGGTGAGCGCGATCGACAGGCGCCGGCTCTCGGTGATCTCGCGCTCTATCGGGTGCAGGCGCTGGGCCAGGGCGATCGCCGGCGCAACCGGACGCAGCCATTTCGCGTCGTCGGGGTCGGGGTGGAGAAGGGCGAACTCCATCAGGCAGGGAGCGGGCTCGACATCCTCCCGCAGGATGCGACCGGTGCGCAGCGCGGTGGCATAGAGGCGGTTTCCCTCCTCACACAGTTCGGTCACCGCATGGGGATGTGTCGCCTTAGTCCCATTTGTTACCAAATCTCCACCCCCCAGGGTCCTGAACGTGCAGGAACATGATGCACCGATCGTGTGGCCATGACGTGCCTGAATGAGCCATCGTCTTACTCGACGGGGGAAGAGGGGACCTTCAAGTGAGGACGAAGCCGACTATGAGTAAGAGATTGCTTCGCTCGGTGCTTGTCGCCGCCTTCTCCGTCGCTGTGGCCGCCGGAACCCTGGCCGGCCTCTCCGACGCGAGGAGCGACACGCACAAGACGGGTGGCGCTCAGGTCGTGGTCTCCGCGGCCGACGTCGTCGAGGACACGTCGGTCGTCCCCTTTGACAGCAGGTGGGACTGATCCCGATGACGACACCACCCGACGACCGTTCCTTCCGCCGCGAAATGGCCACCGCCTACCGCTCCGGCTGGCACTTCATCGACTTGGTCACCGCCATCCCCCACAGCGGTGACTCGTTGATGGTGACCGTGTTCGGAGAACCGGTGGTCGTCACGCGGGACGAGGAGGACGACGTACGGGCCTACCGGTGTCTGCGGCGGCCTCGGGGCGCGCCGCAGCCCGTACGGTGTGCCATCCGTTACGGAATGATCTTCGTGAACCTGGATCAGCGCGACCACCAGCTGGCGGAGTCCACCACTCAGCCCGCTCCACGAACCATCTCAGCCACCCCCCGCAGTGCCTGACGCGATTCCCCCGTCGTAACAGATCGCCTCAGGTGCTTCCCCCCGCAGCGGCGTCACCGTGACCTGAACACGGTGACGCCGCTGCAGTTTATGGACACATTTCCGGGTATCGGAGCGCTTGTGCGGTGGCCGGAAATCATCGAACAACGCGGGCGAACGCGGGAAACGCGGCTTTCCGGTCAGCCGTGCCCGTCATCCCGTGCCCCATCACCCGTGCCCCATCACCCGTGCCACCTCGATCTCGACGACCACCCGGGCCGGGTTCACCCGCGGAGTCCTGCCGTAGCGCTGCGCGTAGCGCCGCTCCGCCTCCGCGATCCGCTCGGGTTCCGTACGGACGTGCGCCCGGCCCTCCAGGGTGGCCCAGCGGCGGCCGTCCACCTGGCAGACCGCCACCCGGGCGCCCTCCGGGCCCGCCGCCAGGACGTTGCGCACCTTCCTGCTCGCCTTGTCGGCGATGACCCGAGCGAGCCCGTGCTCCGGGTCGTATGTCACTCCGACGGGCACTACGTGCGGGCTGCCGTCCGGGCGGGGTGTCGTCAGGGTGCACAGATGGCGTTCGCGCCAGAAAGCGAGGTACTCGGGGTCGAGTTCCTGGGGGTTGCTGGTCATGGGCCCGGAATCTAGCGGCTCCCGGCCTCCGCTCCCGCGCACACCGCCGCGTCTCTCCAGACCTCGAGGCGGACCTTGAGCGGAATAGACTCAACTTTGTGTACGCTGACAGAGTCAGACACCGGAGACGGCTGACGCAAGGAGGAGACAGCGAACGTGGACGCCGAGCTGACCAACCGGAGCCGGGACGCGATCAACGCGGCCAGTAACCGGGCAGTGTCCGCAGGACACCCCGACCTCACCCCTGCCCATCTGCTGCTCGCGCTGCTCCAGGGCCAGGACAACGAGAACATCGTCGACCTGCTCGCGGCCGTCGACGCCGACCAGGCCGCCGTGCGCGCGGGCGCCGAGAAGGTACTCGCCGGTCTGCCCAGCGTGACCGGCTCCACCGTCGCGCCCCCGCAGCCCAACCGCGAGCTGCTGACCGTCATCGCGGACGCGCAGGAGCGCGCCCGCGACCTCGGCGACGAGTTCCTCTCCACCGAGCACCTGCTCCTCGGCATCGCCGCCAAGGGCGGGGCGGCCGGTGAGGTGCTCGACGCCCAGGGGGCGAGCGCGAAGAAGCTGCAGGAGGCCTTCCAGAAGGCCCGCGGCGGGCGCCGCGTGACCACCGCCGACCCCGAGGGCCAGTACAAGGCCCTGGAGAAGTTCGGCACCGACTTCACCGCCGCCGCCCGCGACGGCAAGCTCGACCCGGTCATCGGCCGGGACACGGAGATCCGCCGGGTCGTGCAGGTGCTCTCCCGCCGTACGAAGAACAACCCCGTCCTCATCGGCGAGCCCGGCGTCGGCAAGACCGCCGTCGTGGAGGGGCTCGCCCAGCGGATCGTGAAGGGGGACGTGCCCGAGTCGCTGAAGGACAAGCGGCTGGTGGCGCTCGACCTCGGCGCTATGGTGGCCGGCGCCAAGTACCGGGGCGAGTTCGAGGAGCGGCTGAAGACCGTCCTCGCCGAGATCAAGAACTCCGACGGTCAGATCATCACCTTCATCGACGAGCTGCACACGGTCGTCGGCGCGGGCGCCGGCGGCGACTCCGCCATGGACGCCGGCAACATGCTGAAGCCGATGCTGGCCCGCGGTGAGCTGCGCATGGTCGGCGCCACGACCCTCGACGAGTACCGGGAGCGGATCGAGAAGGACCCGGCGCTGGAGCGCCGCTTCCAGCAGGTGCTGGTGGCGGAGCCGACCGTCGAGGACACCATCGCCATCCTGCGCGGCCTCAAGGGCCGCTACGAGGCCCACCACAAGGTCCAGATCGCCGACAGCGCCCTGGTCGCGGCCGCGACCCTGTCCGACCGGTACATCACCTCCCGCTTCCTCCCCGACAAGGCGATCGACCTCGTGGACGAGGCGGCTTCCCGCCTCCGTATGGAGATCGACTCGTCCCCCGTGGAGATCGACGAGCTCCAGCGGTCCGTGGACCGGCTGAAGATGGAGGAGCTGGCCCTCGTCAAGGAGACCGACGCCGCCTCGCGCGAACGCCTGGAGAAGCTGCGCCGCGACCTCGCCGACAGGGAGGAGGAGCTGCGGGGCCTGACCGCCCGCTGGGAGAAGGAGAAGCAGTCCCTCAACCGGGTCGGCGAGCTGAAGGAGAAGCTCGACGACCTGCGCGGCCAGGCCGAGCGCGCCCAGCGCGACGGCGACTTCGACACCGCCAGCAAGCTGCTGTACGGCGAGATCCCGGCCCTGGAGCGCGACCTGGAGGCCGCGTCCGAGGCCGAGGAGGAGGTCGCCAAGGGCACCATGGTCAAGGAGGAGGTCGGCTCGGACGACATCGCCGACGTCGTCGCCTCCTGGACCGGCATCCCGGCCGGCCGCCTGCTGGAGGGCGAGACGCAGAAGCTGCTGCGGATGGAGGAGGAGCTCGGCCGCCGCCTCATCGGCCAGGCGGAAGCGGTCCAGGCCGTCTCCGACGCCGTACGACGCTCCCGCGCCGGCATCGCCGACCCCGACCGCCCCACCGGTTCCTTCCTCTTCCTCGGCCCGACCGGCGTCGGCAAGACCGAGCTGGCCAAGGCCCTCGCCGACTTCCTCTTCGACGACGAGCGGGCCATGATCCGCATCGACATGTCGGAGTACGGCGAGAAGCACAGCGTGGCCCGGCTCGTCGGCGCGCCCCCCGGCTACATCGGCTACGAGGAGGGCGGCCAGCTCACCGAGGCGGTCCGCAGGCGGCCGTACAGCGTCGTCCTGCTGGACGAGGTGGAGAAGGCGCACCCCGAGGTCTTCGACGTGCTGCTCCAGGTCCTGGACGACGGCCGGCTCACCGACGGACAGGGCCGCACGGTCGACTTCCGCAACACCATCCTGGTGCTGACCTCGAACCTGGGCAGCCAGTTCCTGGTCGACCCGGTCGCCACCGAGGCGGAGAAGAAGGAGCAGGTCCTGGAGGTGGTCCGGGCGTCCTTCAAACCGGAGTTCCTCAACCGGCTCGACGACCTGGTCGTCTTCTCGGCGCTCAGCAAGGACGAGCTGGGCCGGATCGCCCGGCTCCAGATCGACCGGCTCGCCAAGCGGCTGTCGGAGCGCCGGCTCACCCTGGAGGTCACCGACGCGGCCCTGGCCTGGCTGGCCGACGAGGGCAACGACCCGGCGTACGGCGCCCGCCCGCTGCGGCGCCTGGTCCAGACGGCCATCGGCGACCGCCTCGCCAAGGAGATCCTGGCGGGCGAGGTCAAGGACGGCGACACGGTCCGCGTGGACGCCTTCGGCACGGGTCTGATCGTGGGCCCGGCGACCGGCAAGACCCTCTGAGGTCCACCTCGCACAGGGCGTGCGGCCTGCCCGGTCGCTCGCCCTGAGCGGAATTACGCCAACCGGAGGTGAACCCTGGAGGGCGGGGCTTGCCACCCCCCTCCCCGGATGGGGGAGGATGGCGGGATCCGTACGAAGGGAAAATCACGGTGAGCATCGACCCGTCCTCGATTCCGAATTTCGGGGGCCAGCCCGAGCCGCAGCCCCAGGGACCGGCGGGCCCCGTCATCCCGGATCAGGACCTCGTGAAGCAGCTCCTCGACCAGATGGAGCTGAAGTACGTCGTCGACGACGAGGGTGACCTCGCGGCGCCGTGGGAGGAATTCCGTACGTACTTCATGTTCCGTGGCGAGGGCGACCAGGCGGTCTACTCGGTGCGGACGTTCTACGACCGGCCCCACCAGATCGACGACAAGCACCAGCTGCTGGAGGCGATCGACGACTGGAACCGGCGCACCCTGTGGCCCAAGGTCTACACGCACACCCACGACGACGGCACCGTCCGCCTCATCGGCGAGGCGCAGCTGCTGATCGGCGCCGGGGTGAACATCGAGCTGTTCGTCTCCTCGACGGTGAGCTGGGTGCGCGCGGCCATCGAGTTCGACAAGTGGCTGGTGGAGCAGATGGGCCTCGAGCAGGAGGTCGACGAAGCGGAGGACAAGCCCGAAGAGGGCGACGAGTAGGTCGTACGACCGGCCTGTTCGTCAGTGGGGCGCCCGTCCACAGCTTGTGGACGGGCGCCCCACTCGTCGTTCAGCCCGCCGGCGCAACCGCTTCGCCGAGCGCACCGCCGTGACCAGGCCGGGCACCGCAAACGAGCGCGCGAACGCACGCGCGCCCGTCTCGACCGTCGACCGTCGTGGCGTAACGCACCACCACACCTGTCTCTGTGCCTCCGGCCTCCATGCGCGTCCGTGCACCCCGCCGTCGTGTAACGGCGGCGGGGTGCGCACGGTTCACGGTCTCGCCGACGAGCGGCCTGCGCACGGACCAGCGGTTCCAGCCTCGCCTCCCCCGGGTAACGGGGCGCGTGCCCGCTCCCGGCGGGAAGGCCGTCGGACGTCGGTCACTTGGCCAGGAAGGCCAGGAGGGCCTCGGTGACTTCCCGGGCGTGGGTCCACAGCAGGCCGTGGGGCGCGCCGTCGATGACGACGTAGTCGGCCTGCGGGAGCGCCTGGTGGAAGAGGGCGCCGGTGGCCTCGATGGGCAGGATGCGGTCGGCGGTGCCGTGCAGGATCAGCGCCGGGACGTCGATCTTGGGCAGGTCGGCACGGAAATCAGTGGACCAGGTCGCCACGCAGGCCAGGGAGGCGTACGCGGAGGCTCCTGCGGCGACGTTCCAGCTGTTGCGGACGGCTTCCTCGCTGATGCGGGTGCCGAGGTTCTCGTCGAGGTTGTAGAAGTCCTCGTAGAACGCGGTGAAGTAGGCGTAGCGGTCGGCGGTGACGGCCCCTTCGATGTCCGTGAAGACGGTGCCGTCGACACCGCCGGGATTGTCGTCTGTCTTGAGGAGGAAGGGTTCGAGGGAAGCGAGGAAGGCGGCCTTGGCTATCCGGGCGGAGCCGTAGGTGCCCAGGTAGCGGCCGACCTCGCCGGTTCCCATGGAGAAGCCGACCAGGACGACGTCGTCGAGGTCGAGGGTTTCGAGGACCGTGTTCAGGTCGGCGGCGAAGGTGTCGTAGTCGTAGCCGGTGGTGGGCCGGCTGGAGCGGCCAAAACCGCGCCGGTCGTACGTGATCACGCGATAACCGGCCGACAGCAGTGCGGCGGACTGCTTCTCCCAGGAGTGGCCGTCGAGCGGGTAGCCGTGGATCAGCACGACCGGCTGCCCGGTGCCGTGGTCCTCGTAGTACAACTCGATGCCGGTCGAGTTCTCCTGGCCGACGGTGATGAACGCCATGGTGTTACTGCCTTTCCATGCGAAACGCGGTGGGTGGTGAAGTGCCCGGCTGGGCATGGCTTCGGAGCTCTCCGAGGCCGTGACGGGGGCGGTCCTGTCGCTCAGCGGACCGTGCGGGCCGCGCGCTCGACGATGTGGGCGACGTCGTCGGGGCGGGACACCGGCACGGCGTGCGACGCGGCGATGACCGTGGTGCGGGCCCCGGCCCGGGCCGACATGTAACGCTGGGCGGCCACAGGGATGTTGAGGTCCTCCGTGGTCACCAGGGACCAGGAGGGGATCGTCTTCCAGGCGGCCTTCGTCGACTTCTCCTCCAGCGCGGCGGCGGCGATCGGACGCTGTCCTGCCGCCATGAGCCTGGCCTTGTCCGCCGGCACGTCCGCGGCGAACTGGCCGCGGAACTTCTCCGGCTTGATGTACACGTCTGCGCCCTGACCGCCGTCGGGCAGTGTGTAGTTGAGGGACTCGATCGCCTGGCCGAGGGTGCTGCCGGGGAACTTGTTCGTCAGCCCGAGCGAGCTCTCGCCGGTGTCGGGCAGGAACGCGGCGATGTAGACCAGCGCCTTCACCTTGCCCTCCAGGCCCGCGGCGGCCTGGCTGATGACGGTACCGCCGTAGGAGTGGCCGACCAGGACCACGGGCCCGTCGATGTGGTCGACGACGCTGCGTAGGTAGGCGGCATCGGTCGCCGGACCGCGCAGCGGGTTGGCGGCGGACACCACGGGGTAGCCCGCACGCTGCAGCCGCGTGACGACACCGTCCCAGCTCGCGGCGTCGGCGAACGCCCCGTGCTCCAGCACGATCGTCGGTCGTTCCGGGCGGAGGGGCGCCGCACCGGCTACGCCGGGCAGGGTGACGGCGGCCACGGACAGCCCCACGGCCGCTGTGACAGCGAGCAGGGCGGATCTGCGGCTGAGAAGGGTGGTGCGCATGTGTGAACGTCCTTTTTTCCTTGGCCGTCGGTCCTGACCGGACCCGGCGAAATGGGGTGGTGCGTTCGAGAGACGAAGCACCGAGTTCCTTTGCCGACAACTGAGTCGGTGTGTTCGGTCCGCGCCGAGTGGCCGACGCGGACCGGAGAGGGGTGGGCGACGCGTCGCAGCGGCAACAAGGGCGGCTGTCCGGCTACGGCCCCACCTGGGCCTGGGGCACCACCAACCCCGGCCGCCGGGGCGGACCGGGCGGCCCTCGGTCCGGGCTCAGTCCGTGGAGTCCAGGACTTCGTAGACCTGCCGCATGTAGCTGTGGGTGCGCTCCGAGCCGAGGATGCCGTCGCCCAGCCGGTTCATCGTGTACGAGAACGTGACGCGCCGGTCGAGGTCCATCATGACGATCGATCCGCCCCGGCCGACCCAGAAGCAGACCCTCCCGGTGGGCATGTGCGGCATCGTCCTCGCGTCGGCGAGCGCGAAGCCGATACCCCAGCGCACGGGAACGCCCAGGAACAGGTCGACTCCGTCGGCCTGCACGGCGAGGACCTTGTCCACCGTGTCCGCGGAGAGGAGCCGGCGGCCGTTCACCTGGCCGCGTCGTGAGATCACGGAGAGGGCACGGGCCATACCCCGTGCGTTGCCGTGTCCGTTGACGGCTCCGAGTTCGGCACGGCGCCACTGCGGGGTGTCGACGTGCTCGTCCCGGGCGGGGCTGCCGAGCAGCGTCTTGGTGAAGATTCCCTCGGGATCCAGGCCGGCGGGTATCCCGGAGAGTTGCGACGGGGCGACCAGTTCGGCGATACGCGGCCAGTCGGCCTGCCGCGCACCGATCTGGACGTCGGCCTGTGACGGCTTGGCGATCTCGGTGTCGACGAACTCGGTCAGGGTCCGGCCGCTGACCCGCCGGACAAGCTCTCCTATCAGCTGCCCCTGCGTCTGCACGTGGTAGCCCGAGGCACTGCCCGGCTCCCACCAAGGCGCCTGCGCGGCCAGTCGGGCGCTCGCGGTCGGCCGGTCGTACAGGTCGTCGATGGTGAAGGGCTGCTGCCAGCCGGAGAGCCCCGAGGTGTGGGCCAGGACATGCCGCACCTCGATGTCCTGCTTGCCCTGGGCGGCGAATTCGGGCCAGTAGTACGCGACCGGGCGGTGAAGATCGAGTGCGCCCCGGTCGACGAGGACGAGGGCCGCCAGACTGCTGAGGGTCTTGGTGGTCGACCACAGGCTGACCAACGTGTCCCGGCGCCACGGAACGGTCCGCGCCGTGTCGGTATGCCCACCCCACAGATCGACTTCCATGACTCCGTCGACGTCGACGGCGATCGACGCCCCCAGTTCCTCGCCGGACTCCAGGTGCGCTGCCAGCGCCGCTCGGACCGGTTCGAACCGTGCGGTGCTCGTTCCTTCGACGGTGACCATGACTTTTCCCCACTCGTGACGACGACCGTTCGGTCACGACACGACAGGGACCTCACGCCGGTTCACACCGCGTCGCGGATGGACAGGACGCCG
The DNA here is from genome assembly GCF_044465285.1 of Streptomyces sp. NPDC049687. Lineage (NCBI taxonomy): Bacteria > Bacillati > Actinomycetota > Actinomycetes > Kitasatosporales > Streptomycetaceae > Streptomyces > Streptomyces sp. NPDC049687. Next base: position 324,627 of record NZ_JBITLN010000003.1, on the reverse strand, counting down.
TCCGGCGCGGGTGTTCGCAGCTCAGCAGCGCGGGGGCCGTCGGCCGCCGCTTCGCTCCATGACAGGCGGAAGTCGTGGCGACGGGCGAGCGGCCGCTGCCGGCGGAGGCGGCAGCCCCTCGGTGCGTGGCATGGAGCCGCACGGTGCCACACGGCGCCGCCTGCTCGTCGTCGCGCGAAGGGGCTCCTGCTAATGTCCTGTCCGGTATGCGGGCAGCGGACGACGGGGTCCTCGCCGCTCCGGACACCCGCACCGGCCACCCCCATCTCGGCGGACAGCTCACCGCGACGAAGGTCACGCGGATGTCCGGGTGGGCCGGCGCCCGGTTTCCGTCACCGCGGAGCGGTCGCGCACATGTCCGCGGGCCATGGTCATGGGTGTGCCCCCGATGGTGGCGCCGTCGAGCGGGATTCCGGGTGGATGCGATGACAGCTGTGGGGCAGGGGCTCGACTTCGGGCTGCTGGGTCCGCTGGTGGTACGGCGGGCGGGCGCGGTACTCGATCCCGGTCGGCGCAGGCAGCGGCTGCTGCTGATCCGCCTGCTGCTCGCCGACGGCCGGGCGGTCGCGCCCCAGACGCTGTGCGAGGAACTGTGGCCGCAGCAGCCGGGACGGACCCCGGGCGGAGCGATGAACTCCCTGCACGCCCACGTCAGCAAGCTGCGCGCGGTCCTGGAACCCCAGCACCTGCGTCGGCACGGCACCTTCGAACTGCTGGTCACCGAGCCTCTGGGCTACGCCCTGCGTGTACCGCCCGAGAGCCGTGACACCGTACGCTTCGAGCGGTCCCTTGCCCGGGCGCGCCTGTTCATGGACCAGGGCCGGCCCGAACGCGTCGTGGAGGAAACCCGGAACGCCCTGGAGATGTGGCGTGGCACCGCGTTCGCCGACGCGGCGCACCACCTGTTCGCCGCCCAGGAGACAGCACGACTGGAAGAACTGCGGCAGACCGCAGGCGAGATCCGCACCACCGCACTGCTCGTGCAAGGACGGATCACCGAAGCCCTGGGCGCGGCACGGGAGTTGACCGCGGCACATCCCCTGCGGGAAACCGGCTGGGCCCTGCTGCTGCGCGCCCTGTACCTCGCCGGGCGGCACACCGAAGCGCTTCAGAGCTACACCGAGCTGCGCCGGCACCTCGCCGACGAACTCGGCCTCGAACCCGGCCCGCCCCTGCGCGCCCTGCACCAGGGCATCCTCCACCACGACCTGCCACCCCTTCACTCAGCCGGTGAGCCGAACGGATTCGGCGCGGCATCCGTCCCCGGCGGGGGCACCGAGCAGGGCCGCGATCCGATCGGGCCCACCAGGTCCGGGGGGCCGGACGAGGGCGAGCCGGCTGCGCCCGCCGGCCCGGCTGGCGACGCGGCCGACGCGGCCGACCGGTCCGACGCACGTCGCGCCCCGGCCGCGGAGGAGGAAACCACGCCGTCGCCCCTGGCACGTCCGGCTCAACTGCCGCGCAGCCTCCCGGTGTTCGCGGGACGGGCCGCCGAGGGTGCGTGGCTGTCGGCCGTGAGCGGTGCCCCGGGCCGGCCCGGACCGACGGCTGCCTCCGTCGTCGTCATCAGCGGTACCCCCGGTGTCGGCAAGACCACCTTCGCCGTCCACCACGCCCATCGCATCGCCTCGTCCTTCCCCGACGGACAGCTTTTCGTCAACCTCTGCGGCTTCCACCCCCACGCACCCGCCGTGGACCCCGGCACCGTTCTGCACGGCTTTCTCACCGCCCTCGGCGTTCCCGCGCAGCGCATCCCGGAAGACACCCCGGCCCGCAGCACGCTCTTCCGCAGCCTGCTCGCCGACCGGCGGATCCTCCTGGTCCTGGACAACGCCCGTGACGAGCGGCAAGTACGCCCCCTGCTCCCGGCGGGGGCGGGCTGCTTCACCCTGATCACGAGCCGCAACCAGCTTCCCGGCCTGATCACCACCGACGGCGCCAAACCCCTCACGCTTCCGCTGCCCTCACAGACCGAGGCCCACCAAGCCCTCGAACGACGTCTGGGAAGCGAGAGGCTGGCCGCCGAGCCCACCGCCACGACCGAGATCATCCGCCTGTGCGGACGGCTCCCCCTGGCCATGGCCGTGGTCGCCGCCCGCGCCGAACTCGACCCGTCCTTCCCCCTGCACGCCATAGTCGACGACCTGCAGCACACCCACGGCGACCTCGACGCGTTCACCGGCTTCGACAGCAGCACCGACGTGCGCACCGTCTTCTCCTGGTCCTACCGGTCCCTGGACGAGCACGCCGCCCGGCTCTTCCGCTTCCTGGCCCTGCACCCCGGCCCCCACATCACGGCCCCCGCCGCCGCCGGCCTCGTCGGCCTCCCCCTCGCCCAGACCCGACGCGCACTCGCCGCCCTGATCAGTTCCTGCCTCGTGGAACAACCACTGCCCGGCCGCTACAGCCTGCACGACCTCCTCCGCTGCTACGCCGGCGAACTCACCCAGAGCCACGACACCGCCCAGGAACGCCACCACGCCACCCTGCGGGTCCTGGACCACTACATGTTCACCGCCTACGAGGCCAACCAGTTCCTCAAGCAGGACACGACGGCCGAACTCGACCTCGGGGCGCCCGGCCCGGGCGTCACCCCGGAGAAGTTCACCGGCGCCAAGCAGGCAACCCGGTGGTTCACGGCCGAGCACCGGGTACTGGCCGGCCTGCTCCACTCCGCCGTGAGCCAGGAGCTGGACCACCACACCACCGGGCTGGCCTGGTCGCTCAAGGAACATCTCCATCGCCAGGAGTTCTGGCCCGAAGCCATCACCGCGCTGACCCCCGCCCTCGAGGTGGCCCGACGCCAGGGCAACCGGCTCGAAGAGGGCCGTTGCCTTCGCCACCTCGGCCACATGCACGGCTATCTCGGCCACCAGGAAGAAGCCCTGCACCACCTGCGACGCGCGACGACGATCTTCGAGCAGCTCGGCGCGACCGGCGACCAGGCGCGAGCCCACTACGTCATGGCGTGCGCGCTGTTCCTGTTCGGCCGGATCCAGGAGGCCGTGACGTTCTCCGAGCGGGGACTGGAGCTGTCCCGGGAGACCGGTGAGGAGCTGTGGCTGGCCGAGTGCCTTCTCGAACTCGCCTGGTTCCACTCCAACCTGGGGCAGCTGGAGAAGAGCCTTCAGTACAGCGAGGAGGGCATCGCCCTGTTCCAGCGCCTGGACGCGCCGTGGCAGCTGGCCCAGGGGTGGGACATCGTGGGCCACACCCTCCGCGCGCTCGGCCGTTACGAGGAATCGGTGGCCACCTACCAGCGGGCGACGCGGGCGTTCGAGGAACTGGGCGACCACAGGAACGCCATCGGCACACTGATGCGACTCGGGGACACCCGGCTGGCCCAGGGCGACCGGGAAGGCGCACGAGCGGACTGGGTCAAGGCCCTGGAGAACGCCGACGAGCGAGCCATGCGGCACAGCGCCCAGCAGGTCCGCGACCGGCTCACCGCCCTGGACATGGATGCGGACCCCACGCCCACCGTGCCGGAGAGGGTGGCCGGAAGCCATCGCCTCCCGGTTCCGCGCAGCGGTGGACCTGCGCACTAGGACCCCGGCCGGGTCGGTTCAGCGCATGGTCACTCGTCCGCGCATCCGTCGTGGACCCGTGCCGCCGGGGCGTCGAACGACACCAGGACGCCGGCCGGCACTGCACCGGACAGCAGGACTCGGCGAAGCCGTGAACCGATCACAGATGTTCCTTTTCGTTTCGGCGCCGGCGACGGCGCCGGGCCAAGGCGGAGGCGGGAACACCTCCCCGGAAGGCGCGGCGGAGCGTCGGTCGTTGGCCCGTGCGCCGAGAACTCCGAAGGTGTGTCCCTGTGCTGTGAACGCCCGGAACAGGGCGGCGGTTCACCCCGCGTCGCGCCGACGGCGTCCCCGGCCCGGGCGGGCGGCGGACACCGAGGGGCACGAAAAGAAGACGACAAGGTTCGGCTAAGGGTCCCCCACGAGTGTTGAGCCACTCGACCGCGCATGCGGGAGAGCAGGCCACGGAACACTTGAACAGGAACGGGCACCACCCATGAACGGGATCATGGAAGCGGGGACCACCACCCTCGCTCCGCCTCGGGCGCACACCCGGCACGTCACACCGGACGCCGACTGCGATGCCTTCGTGCGAGAGGTCTACGACCGGTACGGGCCTCTGCTCGTCCGGTACGCCACGCGGCTGCTCGACGGCGACTGGCACAAGGCGGAGGACATCCTCCAGGAGACCGCGGCCCGCGCCTGGAAGCACGGCCGGTTCCTGGGCACCCGCGGCGACCACATTCGGCCATGGCTGCTCACCGTGGTGAGGAACCTCGTCATCGACCACCATCGGGCCCGGCGGAACCGGCCGCTGGACCTCATGCCGGTCGAGGACCTGGACGCATCCTGGGACAGCACCGAAACCACGATCACCACCCATGCGGTGCTGGAGGCCCTGCGGGAACTGAACGAGCAGCAGCGAACCGTCATCCGTCTCATGTACTACCTGGAATGCAGCGTGGCCCAGGCGGCCGAGCACCTCGGCGTCCCGCCCGGCACCGTGAAGAGCCGCGCCTTCTACGCCGTGCGGGCACTGCGCAAGGCGCTGGAGAAGCAGGGTGTTCTCGCGGGGTAGCCACGGCGCGGCGACGAAACCGTCCGTTTCGTACCGGGCCGGTCGCACTTCCTGCGCCGCGCCTGGCAGCCCGCCGCGCATGGAGGGTTGGCGTGACGCGAGCACTCCCGGATCATTCGGGCGCGCTCGGCTCGTCGATTCTGCGGATCGCCGCGGCGGTTTCGACGCCGTCGTCGTGCAGCACCTGGCGCATGCGGGAGGCGTCGACGTAGGCGGCGTCGAGAGGGTGGGTGAACAGACGTGAGAGCGCGGTGGCGTACTTGGCCATGGAGCTCTTGCCCGGGATGAAGATCGAGAGTTCGTCCCGGGCCTCGAAGGTCTGCACCTCGACATCGCGCGGCAAAGACGTCGGCGCTCCCTCGTCCGCCGTGACGGGAAGCTTCACCAGCCAGTGCGGTCCCTCACCGGCGAGGGTCCGGCTCTTCTGCTCCGGGGTCTCGGCGGCCAAGGTCCGCCACGGCCTCCCCGACACCACGGCTCCAGACGACTCCACCGCCTTGACCACGTCCTCAACAGCTTCAGCCACAGCGGCGTCGGCCGCGTCCCAGTCAAACCGTTCGCCCCCGGCCGACGGGCTCGGTACCGGCTTGGACACCACGGTCATCCGGTCCACCCGGCGCAGGCTCACCTCGGGAGGCGAGGTGAGGAACTCCCGCGCGTCGTCGATCGCCTCGTCCTGGGCCTGCCGCTGCCGCTGCACTTTCTGCGTATGCTGCCGCAGCAGGTCGAGGGCCGCCTCCGGCTCGTCGAGGGCACGACCCACCAGCTTCACGCTCATCCCCGTGCCGCGCAGGACAGTGATCAGCATGGCCTGCTCGACCTGCGTGAACGTGTACGAGCGATAGCCGGTCCGCTCATCGACGTCCGCCGGAACGAGCAGACCCTCGGAGTGGTAGTACCGCAGCGTCTGCGGCGGCAGATTGCACATTTCGCTGAAATCGCCGATCGACAACATGACTTCATCTTCAGCGTTATGGCGACTGCAAGGTCAAGTACCGAAGGCCGTGCGGCACGGCACGCAGCCCGCGCCCCCGCTGGGTGAGGACCCTCATGGCCTGTGCCGGACATCGCGGAACAGGCCGAGATTCACCAGCGCCGGTTGCCGGGTGCGTCAGCGGCCAGGACTTGTCCGGCCGATCATGCGTGCCACATGGCCCGCAGCCGCTTGACGGCCTCGTCCAGAACCTGTGTCTGCTTGCAGAAGGCGAACCGTACGAACGGTGCCCCCTCCTCGCGGTGGTCGTAGAAGACCGCGTTGGGGATCGCGACCACCCCGCAGCGCTCCGGCAGCGCCCGGCAGAAGGCGAAACCGTCGCTCTCACCGAGGGGCCGGATGTCGGTGGTGATGAAGTACGTGCCGGCCGGGCGGAAGACCTTGAAGCCCGCCTGCTCCAGGCCGCCCGCGAGCAGGTCCCGCTTGGCCAGCATGTCCGCGCGGAAGGCGTCGAAGTAGCCCTCGGGGAGGGCGAGCGCCTCCGCGACCGCGTACTGGAACGGGCCCGACGACACGTACGTCAGGAACTGCTTCGCCGAACGCACCGCCGTGACCAGGCCGGGCACCGCCGTGACCCAGCCGACCTTCCAGCCGGTGAACGAGAACGTCTTGCCGGCCGAACCGATCGTCACCGTCCGCTCCCGCATCCCCGGCAGGGTCGCCAGCGGCACGTGCTCGGCCTCGTCGAAGACCAGGTGCTCGTACACCTCGTCCGTCACGACCAGCAGATCCCGCTCCACCGCCAGCTCGGCGATCGCGGTCAGCTCCGCACGGGTGAGGACCGTACCGGTCGGGTTGTGCGGGGTGTTGACGAGGAGCAGCCGGGTGCGGTCCGTCACCGCGTCGCGCAACTCGTCCAGGTCGAGCCGGAAGCGGGCCCGCTCGGGGTCCGGGCGGAGGGTGACCGGCACCCGGGTGGCGCCCGCCATCGCGATGCAGGCCGCGTAGGAGTCGTAGTACGGCTCCAGGGCCACGACCTCGTCGCCGGGCTCCAGCAGGGCCAGCAGGGTGGCCGCGATGGCCTCCGTGGCGCCCGCTGTGACCAGGACCTCGGTGTCGGGGTCGTGGGTCAGGCCGTAGCGGCGGGCCTGGTGCGCGGCGATCGCCGTACGCAGCTCGGGCACGCCGGGGCCCGGCGGGTACTGGTTGCCCCGGCCGTCCCGCAGCGCGCGCACGGCCGCCTCACGGACCTCCTCGGGACCGTCCGTGTCCGGGAAGCCCTGCCCCAGATTGATGGACCCGGTCCGCACCGCCAGGGCGGACATCTCGGCGAAGATCGTCGTCCCGAACTCGGCGAGACGGCGGTTGAGGAAGGGGCGTGCGCTGGAGGTCATGCCGGTCATCCTGCGCCGAAGCTCTGGAGTTCCTCAAGTGTGCTTTGGCCGGTGGGAGCGGCGGGCATCCCCCGTTCACGTGGTGCCCCGGGCACCACGCGAGGCGCCCACGGGGGGCCGCTTCGGGGGATTCGGAAGGAGGGTGACGCCATGGTTCTCGGCATCATCCTGGCGGTGATCGCAGTGCTGTTCGTGACGGCTCTCGTGGCCAACGCCCGCAAGCGGAGCCGGCGGTACGCCCACGGCCGTCCGGTGCGGTCCTACGGCGCGGGCCGGTCCGGCGGCAGCTCCAGGAGCAGCTCCAGCTCCAGCAGCAGCTCGAGCAGCGCGGGTGACACCGCCGCCGCGAGCTGGTGGGTCTTCGGGTCGGGGGACGGCGGATCGAGCCACCACGGCCACCACGGCCACTCGGGTCACTCCTGCGGAGGCGGGTCGTCGTCCTGTGGGGGCGGATCGTCGTCGTCCTGCGGGGGCGGGTCGTCCTGCGGAGGAGGAGGCGGCGGATGCGGCGGAGGCAGCTGACACGGGGCAGCTGAGCTCCCCGAGGGGGAGCCGCATCCGGACCGCGGGGCCGCCCCTGACCAGGGCACCCCGCGGTCGCACCACGTCCGGGCGGCCGCAGCGTCTACCCGCCGGATCGGCTTTCATGTGGGGCGCGCGGAGGCACATCCGGGCCGCCTGGAGTGCGACTGGTTGAACAGTTGAGCTGGGCCGCCCCCCGATGGATGGAAACCCTACGAAGTTGGGTAAAAAGGCTGTGGCGTCGCCACAGTTCATGATTCCCTCTACAACACCAACGCAGCCCCTCGGGCCCCTACGGACGTCCCGCGCGGACGCCCTTCCAGGACCGGGCCGGCCGGGGCCGATCTCCCGGTGTCCACCGGGCCGACGGGGTGCGCCACCTTCCCTTCTTCTTTGCGTCTCCGCGGAGCCGATCCATGCTCACGACCCTGAACACCTCCTACACCGACACGCGCGCGGCCGACCTCGCCTGGGCCCTGGGGCGCGAGCCGCTGCCCGCCCTCGCCACCCTCGACCTCGAACTGTCCGGTACCAAGCTCCAGTTGAGACTTCTCGGCGCCTCGCACCAGGTGTTGCTGGAGGAGGAGCAGGGCAGTTGCTCGGAGACGGTGGCGTGCATCGCAGGCAGCAGCACCCCGCTGCCGCTGGGCGTCGCCAAGCGGGTGGGCGACTGGGAGTACGAGTTCGCGGCCCGCGTCGAGGTGCTGACGCCGGGTCAGTTCGCCGCCCGCGCCCAGGAACTGCTCGCCCTGGTCTCCGACCACCCGCACGGCCTCGCCGGCGTCTTCCCGGGCAGCCCGCACGCCTTCACCGCGCTCCTCGCCCAGCGCCACGAGGGACATGTGCACTGGCGCACCTGGCACGCCTACCCCCAGGACGGGCAACTGGTGGCGACGAGGACGCGGGTCGGGCTCCGGGTGAGGGCCGGCGGGAGCGGCCCGGCGTGAGGGGTTCACCCGGGGCGCGCGAGGGTTTGAGGGCCACCTTCCACCCGTGTGGGTGACGAGGCGTACGAGCGCGGTGACGTAACGTCGCCGTTGTGATCGAACCGTACGCGCCGGCCCCGCCCGGTGCCCCACCGCCCCGGCGCGGCCCCGCGAGGCTCCCCGTCCGGCCGGACACCGGGCGGTTCCTGGTCCTCACGTGCGTCTTCGTCTGCGCGGCCTGCGGACTCGTCTACGAACTCGAACTCGTCGCCCTCGCCTCCTACCTGATGGGCGACTCCGTCACCCAGGCGTCCGTCGTACTGTCCGTCATGGTCTTCGCGATGGGCATCGGCTCCCTCGCCGCCAAACGGCTGCGCCGGTTCGCCGCGGCCGGCTTCGGCGCCCTGGAGGCGGCTCTCGCCCTGGTCGGCGGCTGCAGCGCGATGGCGCTGTACGCGGTGTTCGCCTGGACGGGCGGCTGGGGCGGTCTGTGGGCGGACGGACCGCGCGTCCTCCTCGTCGCCTTCTCCCTCGCCATCGGCCTGCTCATCGGCGCCGAGGTCCCCCTCCTCATGGAGCTCATCCAGCGCATCCGCCGCCAGGACGCGGGCGGCGCCGTCGCCGACCTGTTCGCTGCCGACTACGTCGGCGCGCTCGTCGGCGGCCTGGCGTTCCCCTTCCTGCTGCTGCCGTTCTTCGGCCAGCTGACCAGCTCCCTGCTGACCGGCGCGGTCAACGTCGTCGCCGGGGGAGCCCTGGTCCTCGGCCTGTTCCGCCGCGACCTCAGCCGCCGCGCCCGCTGGGCCCTGCTGGTCGCGGGCGTCACCGTCCTCGGTGTCCTCGCCTCCGCCGCCGCCCTCGTCGACGACTTCGAACGAGCCGCTCGCCAGGCCGTCTACGGCGACGAGGTGCGCGTCGCCGTGCGGACCGGAGTCCAGGAGGTCGTCCTCACCGGCGGCAGCCACGGCGGCCCCCTCGACCTCTACCTCGACGGCCGCCTGCGCGTCGGCGCCGACGAGCGCCGCTACCACGAGGCCCTGGTCCACCCCGCGATGAACGGCCCCCACGCGCGCGTGCTCGTCCTCGGCGGCGGAGACGGCCTCGCCGCCCGCGAGGCCCTCACCCGTCCCGGCGTGCACCGCGTCGACATCGTCGAGCTCGACCCCGGCCTGGTCCGCCTCGCCCGCACCGACCCCGCCCTCTCCCGCCTCAACGCCCACGCCTACGACGACACCCGCGTCCACGTCGTCACGGCCGACGCCTTCCACTGGCTGCGCGGGGCGCGTCCAGCGGCGTACGACGTGGTGCTCGCGGACCTGCCCGATCCCGGCATCACCGAGAGCACCAAGCTGTACTCCCAGGAGTTCTACGGCCTCGCCCGGCGCGTCCTGGCCCCCGGCGGGCGGCTCGCCGTGCACGCCGGGCCGGTGACCGGCCGGCGGCGGGACTTCTGGACGGTGGAGGCGACCGTGCGTGCGGCGGGCCTGCACACCGCCCCGTACCGCGTCCACGGCATCCCCGGCGGCCCCGACCGCGGCACCTCCCGCGCCCCCCAGGACTGGGGCTTCGTCCTGGCCGCCGCCGCCCCCCTCCCGCCCCTGCGCCTCGAGCCGGGCGAGCGGCCCTTGGGCACGCGGGTGGCGGGGGTGCGGGCTTCCACGTTGGTGCATCCGCGGTACTGAGGCCTGCCGAGGCGTACCACCGCGGGGGGTGCCGGGAAGCCGAATCCCGGTTTTACCGGGTGCTTTCCGTGGGCGGCTGGGTAGGCTCGGCGACCATGGAGCATGAGGTGTTCGTTCCGGTTCCGGCCGAGCGGCTGCGGGCGGCCCTCGCCGACCCCGTGCAGGTGGCCCGTGCGGTGCCGGGATTCCAGCAGGACGCCGGCACCGCACCCGTGGCAGGGCGGCTGAAGGTCCGCATCGGCGGCCACACCATCACCTACCGCGGCGCCGTACGGATCACCGCGCGCGAGGACGGTGCGTACGCCGTGGAGGGCGACGCCACCGAAGCCCGCGGCAGCGGTTCCGTGAGGCTCGCGCTGTCGCTGCGGCCGCGGGAGACCGGCGCCGGTACGACCCTCCGCTTCAAGGGCACGGCGTCGGCGGACGGCCGCGTCGCGGAGCTGCCCGAGGAGCAGGTGGGGGCGGCGGTCGCACGGCTGCTGAACCGGTTCGCGGAGAACCTGGGGGCGGGGGTGGCCGAGGAGGCCGTATCGCAAGAGCAGTCCGAGCCCACCGAAGAGCCCGAGGTGACCGTCTTCGAGGCCGAGGTCCCGCCCTCCGGGGTGGAGGAAAGCCCGGACGAGCCCATGGAGCCCATGGAGCCCGTCGAGTCCGGCGGAGCCGATGAAGCCGATGAAGCCGACGAAGCCGGCGAACCTGGTGAGCCGCCCGCCGAGGCCGCGCACGCGCGCCGCACGATGATCGGGCGCAGCGCCGAGGAGGTCGACCACGCCCCGCCGCGCGGGCGGTACGCACCGGTGCCGGCCCCGCAGACCGTCGTGCAGAACAGCGCACTGCGCTGGGCGGCGCCCGCGGCCGCGCTGGTCGTGGCGTCGGCGATCGTGGTGGGCCGCGCGCTGCGCCGCCGACGGTAGCCGTGCCGGACCTGCCGTCCGATGGCCGGGCGGGGCGGGTCGCCCTCTTGATCGGCCCAGTAGGGTCGTCCCGTGAGTAACGAAGACATCACGCTGACCGCGGGCGACGCGGAGGCGACCGTGCAGCCGGGCAACGGCGGCCGGGTCGGTGGGCTGCGCGTCGGCGGGCTGGAACTGCTGCGGCAGGGGGAGCGCTTCGGGTGCTTCCCGATGGTCCCCTGGTGCGGGCGGATCCGCGACGGCCGGTTCCGGGACGGCGCCACCGTCCACCAGATGCCGCTCAACGCGGCGCCGCACGCCATCCACGGCACCGTCCGAGAGGGCGTCTGGAAGGTCGCGCGCGTGAGGGCCGACGAGGCGGTCCTGACGTACGACCTGGTCGAGCCCTGGCCCTACCCGGGCCGGGTCACCCAGGTGGTCACGCTGACCGAGGACGCCCTCACGCTCACCATGGGCGTGGAGACGCACGGCTCGTCCTTCCCGGCGCAGATCGGCTGGCACCCGTGGTTCAACCGGAACCTGGGAGCCGAGAACGTCCAGCTGGCCTTCGACGCCGCCTGGCAGGAGGAGCGCGGCGAGGACCACCTGCCGACCGGCAACCGCGTCGAGCCGCGGCCGGGGCCCTGGGACGACTGCTTCGGGATGCCGGGCGGGGTGGACGTCACCCTCACCTGGCCGGGGCAGCTGGCGGTGAAGGTGACCAGCCCCGAGGAATGGGTCGTCGTCTACGACGAGCAGGAGGCGGCCGTGTGCGTGGAGCCGCAGACCGGCCCGCCCAACGGACTGAACACCCTCCCGCGCCTGGTCACACCGCTGGAGCCGCTGGAGGCCACCACCACCTGGCGGTGGACGCGGCTCTAAGCTGGGCGGCATGACGGACGTGGATGTACGCGGCGCGCTGCTGCAGCAGATCAAGGACAAGGCCGTGGTGCACGGCAAGGTGACCCTGTCGTCGGGGCTGGAGGCGGACTACTACGTCGACCTCCGCCGCATCACCCTCGACGGCGAGGCCGCCCCGCTGGTCGGACAGGTGCTGCTCGACCTGACCGCCGAGCTGGAGTTCGACGCCGTCGGCGGGCTCACCATGGGCGCCGACCCGGTCGCCGCCGCCATGCTGCACGCGGCCGCCGCGCGCGGGCGCAGGCTGGACGCCTTCGTCGTACGGAAGGCGGCGAAGGCGCACGGGCTGCAGCGGCGTGTCGAGGGCCCGGAGATCAAGGGCCGCCGGGTCCTGGTCGTCGAGGACACCTCCACCACGGGCGGCTCGCCGCTGACCGCCGTGGAGGCCGTGCGCGAGGCGGGCGCCGAGGTCGTCGCCGTCGCGACCATCGTCGACCGGGCGACCGGCGCCGACGAGAAGATCCGCGAGGGCGCGGGGGTGCCCTACCTGTTCGCCTTCTCGAAGGATGAACTGGGTCTGGACTGATCGCTCACTTTGACCTGGACTTGACCGGCGCGTGGACCATCCGCGCATCTCTGGAAAGATGGGGACGACGATGACGTCGCACCCCAGGTCTAGGTCAGGGCCGTAATCACGCAGTACGCCAACCCGCACACTCAAGGAGCGGACGAATGCCCATCGCAACCCCCGAGGTCTACAACGAGATGCTCGACCGGGCGAAGGCAGGCAAGTTCGCCTACCCGGCCATCAACGTCACCTCGACCCAGACCCTGCACGCGGCTCTGCGCGGCTTCGCGGAGGCGGAGAGCGACGGCATCATCCAGATCTCCACGGGTGGCGCCGAGTTCCTGGGCGGCCAGTACAGCAAGGACATGGTGACGGGCTCGGTCGCCCTCGCCGAGTTCGCGCACATCGTCGCCGAGAAGTACCCGGTCACCGTCGCCCTGCACACGGACCACTGCCCGAAGGACAAGCTCGACGGGTACGTACGTCCGCTGCTCGCGGTCTCCGAGGAGCGCGTGAAGGCCGGCCGCAACCCGCTGTTCCAGTCGCACATGTGGGACGGCTCCGCCGAGACCCTCGCCGACAACCTGGAGATCGCGCAGGAGCTGCTCGCCCGCGCCGCCGCCGCGAAGATCATCCTCGAGGTGGAGATCACCCCGACCGGCGGCGAGGAGGACGGTGTCTCGCACGAGATCAACGACTCCCTCTACACCACGGTCGACGACGCGATCCGCACGGTCGAGGCGCTCGGCCTCGGCGACAAGGGCCGCTACCTGCTGGCCGCGTCCTTCGGCAACGTCCACGGTGTCTACAAGCCGGGCAACGTCGTGCTCCGTCCCGACCTGCTCAAGGAGCTGAACGACGGCGTCGCCGCGAAGTACGGCAAGCCGGCCGGCTCGCAGCCCTTCGACTTCGTCTTCCACGGCGGCTCCGGCTCCACGGAGGAGGAGATCGCGACCGCGCTGGAGAACGGCGTCGTCAAGATGAACCTCGACACGGACACGCAGTACGCGTTCACGCGTCCCGTCGCCGACCACATGTTCAAGAACTACGACGGCGTCCTCAAGGTCGACGGCGAGGTCGGCTCCAAGAAGACCTACGACCCGCGCACCTGGGGCAAGCTGGCCGAGGCGGGCATGGCCGCGCGCGTCGTCGAGGCCACGCAGAACCTGCGCTCGGCGGGCCAGAAGATCAAGTAAGTCCCTTCGGGAGGCCCCGTAGCTCTCAAGGGTTACGGGTACGGGTGAGCCCGGCGTCTGTCTACGGCGCCGGGCTCGCTGTATACCTGGGGGCATGCCCGACGTACGGCTGGGTTCGCCCCAGGGCAAGTGGATCGTGTTCACCACGGTGCTCGGCTCCAGCATGGCCCTGCTGGACTCGACCGTCGTCAATGTCGCCCTGCCGCGCATCGGCCGCGACCTCGACGCCGACCTCGCCGCCCTGCAGTGGACGGTCAACGCCTACATGCTGACGCTGGCCGGGCTGATCCTGCTCGGCGGCTCCCTGGGCGACCGCTACGGACGCCGGAAGGTCTTCGTGGTGGGCGTGGGGTGGTTCGCCGCCGCCTCGCTGCTGTGCGGGATCGCGCCGAACGCGGGGGTTCTGGTGGCGGCGCGGGCGCTGCAGGGCGTCGGCGGTGCCCTGTTGACCCCCGGCTCCCTGGCCCTGATCCAGGCTTCCTTCCACCCCGACGACCGGGGGCGGGCCGTGGGCCTGTGGTCGGGCTTCGGGGGCATGGGGGCGGCCGTCGGGCCATTCGTCGGCGGCTGGCTGGTGGACGGACCGGGCTGGCGGTGGGTGTTCCTGCTGAACGTGCCGCTGGCGGTGCTGTGCGTGCCGGTGGCGCTGCGGCATGTGCCGGAGTCGCGGGACGAGAGGGCACACGGCGGCTTCGACGTCCTGGGGGCGGTGCTGGGCGCCCTGTCGCTGGGGCTGGTGACGTACGCGCTGATCGAGGCGGGCGGCGAGTGGACCACGCTCGTCGTCCTGGCGGCCGTGGGCGGGGTCGTCGCCGGGGCGGCCTTCCTGTCCGTGGAGCGGCGCCGACCCGATCCGATGATGCCGCCGGACATCTTCTCCTCCCGCCAGTTCACCGCCGTCAACCTGGTCACCCTGTGCGTGTACGCCGCCCTCGGCGGCTTCTTCTTCCTCTCGGTGGTCCAGCTCCAGGTCGTCGCCGGCTACTCCGCGCTCGGCGCCGGTACGGCCCTGCTGCCGACGACCGTGCTGATGCTGCTGCTCTCCTCCCGCTCCGGTGAGCTCGGGGAGCGGATCGGGCCGCGCATCCCGCTCACGGTGGGCCCCCTGCTGTGCGCCGCGGGGATGCTGCTGATGCTCCGGGTCGGCGAGGGCGCCTCCTACGCCGCCGACGTGCTGCCCGCCGTCCTGGTCCTCGGCCTCGGCCTGGTCACCCTGGTCGCCCCGCTCACCGCGACCGTCCTGGCCTCGGTGGACGTGGCCCGGGCGGGCCTGGCCAGCGGCATCAACAACGCGGCGGCCCGGGCGGCGGGCCTGGTCGCGGTGGCCGCGCTGCCCCTGCTGACCGGGATGGGCCCGGAGGCCTACCGCTCGCCGGACGCCTTCGAGGGGCCCTTCCGACGGGCGATGCTGTGGTGCGCCGGGGTGCTGGTGGCGGGCTCGGCCCTGGCCTTCGCGACGGTACGGCGACCGCCGCCGGACTGCGGGCATCCGGAGTGCAGGACCCACTGCTGTGTGTCGGCTCCGCCACTGGAGGGGCAACACACCCGCAGGCGTCTCGGGTAGGACAGGTCCTGGAACCGGGTGGGTCCGTCACCGCACGCCCGCGTGGAGCAGACTGGACCCATGTCCATTCACGAAAACCTCCTCGGGGGCCCGCCCCCGACCCACCTCCCCGACGACCCGGAGCCCCGCGACCTCCTCGCGAACGGCACCGCGCCCGCCGACGTCGCCGCGAAGTATCCGACGTCCTCGCTGGCCTGGGCCCAGCTGGCGGACGACGCGTTCGAGCGGGGCAGTGTGGTGGAGTCCTACGCGTACGCCCGTACGGGTTACCACCGGGGCCTGGACGCCCTGCGCCGCGGCGGCTGGAAGGGCCACGGCCCGGTCCCCTGGGAGCACGAGCCGAACCGCGGCTTCCTGCGCGCCCTGCACGCCCTCGCCCGCGCCGCGCAGGCGATCGGCGAGCAGGAGGAGTACGAGCGCTGTTCGCAGTTCCTGAAGGACTCCTCGCCGACGGCGGCCCAGACCCTGAGTTAGGCCGTGCCGGCACGGCGAGGCGCCGTGCCGGGCGTCGCGGGCCGGACGGAACCTTCGATACGCCGTGGTCCCTCTCCCGCAAGACCCGTCCGAGATCCGGGCGGGCCTTGCGGGAAGCGGGTCCGATGCGGAAGATGCCGGTGGGGACCGGGGCCCCCGTGTCGGTAACGGCAGGGGCGGACCGCTACCCGGAGTACAACAGGAGACAGCGATGTCCCAAGCGGCTCACGAAACGCAGGAGCCCGAGACCCCGCATCTCGACTTCGCCGGCACCACGCCGTACGAGGACTACGTCAAGGCCGACGTCCTCACCCATCTGCAGCACACCCTCTCCGACGATCCCGGAGAGATGGTCTTCCTGGTCACGACCCAGGTCATGGAGCTGTGGTTCACCGTCATCGTCCACGAGTGGGAGACCGCCGCGAAGGCGCTCCGCGAGGACCGGGTGCCCGTCGCGATCGACGCGCTGAAGCGTTCCGTACGGGAGCTGGAGGCGCTGAACGCCTCATGGCGGCCCCTCTCGCAGCTGACCCCGGCCCAGTTCAACGCGTACCGGAGCGCCCTCGGCGAGGGTTCCGGTTTCCAGTCGGCGATGTACCGGCGGATGGAGTTCCTGCTGGGCGAGAAGTCCGCGTCCATGCTCGTCCCGCACCGCGGCGCGCCCCGCGTCCACGCCGAGCTGGAGAAGGCCCTGCACGAGCCCGGCCTCTACGACGAGGTCCTGCGGCTGCTGGCCCGGCGCGGGCACGCGATCCCGGACGCCGTGCTGACGCGTGACGTCTCGCTGCGGTACGAGCCGTCGGCGGAGGTGGAGGCCGTGTGGACCGCGCTCTACTCCGGCGACGAGTCCGACGAGCTCGCCCGTCTCGGCGAGGCGTTGACCGATGTCGCCGAGCTGGTGTGGCGCTGGCGCAACGACCATCTCGTCGCCACCCGGCGCGCGATGGGCGCGAAGGCGGGCACCGGCGGTTCGGCCGGGGTGGCCTGGCTGGAGAAGCGCGCGCAGAAGAACGTGTTCCCCGAGCTGTGGACGGCGAGGTCCCATGTCTGACCTCGCCTTCAAGGCACGGGAACTGGACTTCGGTGACCAACTCGCCGACAAGCGCGCCGAGTTCGTGCTCGACGAGGTGGTCTACCTCGACGGGAACTCGCTGGGCGCACTGCCGGCATCCGTGCCCGGCCGCGTCGAGGACGTCGTCCGCCGCCAGTGGGGCGAGCTGCGCATCCGTTCCTGGGACGAGAGCGGCTGGTGGACCGCGCCGGAGCGGATCGGCGACCGGATCGCTCCGCTGGTGGGCGCCGGGGCCGGGCAGATCGTCGTCGGCGACTCGACAAGTGTCAACGTGTTCAAGGCACTGGTGGGCGCGGTACGAATGGCCGGGGAGCGGCGGGACGAGATCCTCGTCGACGCGACCACCTTCCCCACCGACGGCTACATCGCCGAGTCGGCGGCCCGGATGACCGGCCGTACGCTGCGACCGGTGACCCCGGCGGAGGTGCCGGGCGCGCTGTCGGACCGTACGGCCGCGGTGCTGCTGAACCACGTCGACTACCGCACCGGCCGCCTGCACGACCTGCCCTCGCTCACCGCCGCGGTGCACGGGGCGGGCGCGCTCGCCGTCTGGGACCTGTGCCACAGCGCGGGGGCCCTGCCCGTCGGTCTCGACGAGCACGGCGTGGACCTCGCGGTCGGCTGCACCTACAAGTACCTGAACGGCGGCCCGGGTTCACCGGCGTACCTGTATGTGAGCAGGCGCCTGCAGGACCGTTTCGACTCCCCGCTGCCGGGCTGGAACTCGCACGCCGAGCCGTTCGGGATGCGGGGTGACTACGAGCCGGCGCCGGGCCCGGCGCGGGGCCGCGTCGGTACGCCTGACATCCTGTCAATGCTCGCTCTGGAAGCGGCACTCGAGGTCTGGGACGGGGTCTCGGTCGAGGTCGTGCGGGCCAAGTCCCTCGCCCTGACCGACTTCTTCCTGGAATGCGTCGCGACGTACGTCGCCGAGGGGCGCGTCGAGTCGCTGACTCCGGTGCGTCACGAGGAGCGCGGCAGCCAGGTGGCGTTGCGCTGCGAGGACGCGGGGGACGTCATGCGGCGGCTGGTCGAACGCGGGGTCGTCGGGGACTTCCGGCGCCCCGACGTGCTGCGATTCGGCTTCACCCCGCTCTATGTCGGGTTCGCGGACGTGGAGCGGGCGGCTCGGGTGCTGGGGGAGATCCTCGGCTGAGACCGTGTCGCGTCCAGGCCGACCACCGATGTGCTGAGTGACGTCGGTGGTCGGCTGCGTATGAGGGGTCGGGCACGAGGACGGCGCGCACAGAACCGTTTACCCTCACCGAGCGTGACAACCGCGTGTCCGCGCACGTCATCGGCCTGATAGCGTCCCCGCCAACGGCCGAATTCTCACCTGGTCCGCCACCCCCGTACCGTCCAAAACCGTTTTGCCGCTGAGAGGTTGGAGCATGTCGGACGACGTCGTCGCTGCCCGGGCCACCGCCGAGGAGGAGTCGGCCTTCTCGCACCCGCCCGTCGACCCCGACGCCACCGCCGCGTACGGCGACCACCCCGACCAGGTGATCGACTTCTACGCTCCCGGAGGGGACGCCGGCCCGGGCGGTCCCGCGCCTCTGGTCGTGGTACTGCACGGAGGCGCGTGGCGGCAGCCGTACGACCGGCGGCACATCACGCCGTTCGCCGACTACCTGGCGCGACGCGGGTTCGCCGTGGCCAACGTGGAGTACCGGCGGGGGCCCGAGGGGGCGGACGGCACTCCTGCGGTCGCGGGGCGCTGGCCCGCCACCTTCGACGACGTCGCCGCGGCCCTCGACGCGCTCCCCGCGCTCGTCCGGCAGGCGCTGCCGCAGGCGGACGCCCGCCGCATGGTGCTCACCGGGCACTCGGCGGGAGGTCACCTCGCACTGTGGGCGGCGGCCCGGCACGTCCTGCCCGCCGACGCGCCCTGGCGCACCGCCGGGGCCGCCCCGCTGCGGGGCGTGGTCGCCCTCGCCCCGATCGCGGACTTCGCGGTCGCCGACAAGCTGGACGTCTGCGGGGGCGCGTCCCGCCAACTCCTCGGCGGGGACGAGCTGTTCGCCCAGCGGCAGCCCTACGCCGACCCCGCGCTCCTGCTGCCGACCGGTATCGCCACGACCCTGGTCCAGGGGCGTACCGACCTGGTCGTCCCGCAGGCCGTCGCCGAGGCGTACGCGGACGCGGCGGCGAAGGCGGGGGAGGTGGTGGGGGTGACGCTGCTGGAGGACGTGGGTCACTTCCCCCTGATCGACCCGGTGGCGGACGCCTGCGCGGTGGTGGCGGAGGAGATCGCGCAGTTGGCCTGGTGAAACACCGCCGCACGGGCGGTCCCGGTCATACCCGTAGTACCTGAGAGCTACCTCGCAGGAGAGCACCTCAGCGGGACGCGAGCGACGAGCACCGATCCGTAACTTCCAAGCCGGAAGGGCCCGATGGGCGGGCGAACCGGCGGGGGAGGGGCGGATGGCGGGATTCGACGGGTTCCGGTTTCCTGGACGGCAAAGCGGTGACGAGAAAACGACCCGGGGCGGGCGCTGGTTCCGCGTCCTTCTCGCGGTCCTCGTCACCGCCGCGGTGGTCGTCCCCCTCACGGCGGCGGCCCGGCCGGGCATTCCCGCCCCCGCGCCGGCCCGGCTCGCCCCGCTGACGGCGGCCACGCTCGACGAGACGTACGCCGCGAACCGGGCCAACGCCGCCGAGGCGTCCCGGATGGCCGCCGCCCACGGCGACGACCACCGGGCGGCAGCCGACAGGGCGCTGGCGGCCCCCTCGCGCAAGCTGCTCACCTTCGACGGCCGAGGCGACGGCCGCGCGACCGAGGTGTTCGGGGACCTCGCCCACGCCGACCGCGTCGCCGTGCTGATACCGGGCTCCGACACCTCGCTGGACACCTACGGCCGCTTCCGCGCGGGAGCGGCGGCACTGCACGAGCGGCTCACCCGCCGGACCGGCGCGAACAGCCGCACGGCGGTGGTGGCCTGGCTCGGCTACACCACACCGGGCACGGTCAGCACGACCGTGGTCACCCCGGGCCGCGCCGACGAGGCGGCCCCGGAACTGCGGGAACTCATCCACGAGTTGCACACCGTCACCGGTTCGGGCAGCCGCATCGCCCTCCTGTGCCACTCGTACGGCACGGTCGTGTGCGGCCGCGCCGCTCCCCGCCTGGACGTGGACGACATCGCCCTGCTCGGCAGCCCGGGCACGGGCGTGGACTCGGCGGCGGGCCTGCACACCCGCGCGCGGGTCTGGGCGGCCCGGGGCGCCGACGACTGGGTGGCGGACGTTCCCCACGTCAGCGCCGACCTGTTCGGTACGACGGTCGGCTTCGGCACCGACCCGCTCTCCCCGTCCTTCGGCGCCCGTGTCTTCGCCGCCGGCGACGGCGGCCACAGCGACTACTTCTCCCCGGGCTCGGTCTCCCTGGCCAACCTCGCCCGGATCGTGCTCGGGGAGACGACGGAGGTGACCCATGCCTGAGACCCGCGTTGTGCGTCGGCCGTCCGGCATACGGCAGGCCGCGGCCCGTATCGACGCCGCCACGCCCCCGCAGCGCGACCGGGCCGTCGACGCCCTGCGTGCCCTGGCCATTCTCGGGGTGGTCCTCGGACACTGGCTGGTGACCGCCCTGGTCGCGGACGGCGACACCCTGCGGGCCGCGAGCCCCCTCGGCCCCATGCCCTGGCTGGCCCCCGTCTCCTGGGTGTTCCAGACACTCGCGGTGTTCTTCATGGTCGGCGGCCATGTGGCGACCCGCGGCCTCGCCTCGGCCCGGGCGCGAGGCGGGACACAGGGAACCTACGCAGGGTGGCTGCGGTCGCGCCTTGCCCGGCTGTTCAGACCGGTGCTCGCCGTGCTGGCGGTGTGGACGGTGGCCGCGGTGGGCCTGCTGCTGGGTGGCGCGTCCTTCGTCACCGTGCACACGGTGGTCAAGCTGGCGCTGTCCCCGTTGTGGTTCCTTCTGGTGTTCGCCGCGCTGTCGGCCGCGACCCCGCTGCTGGCCCGGCTCAACCCGCTGTGGCCGCTGGCGGTCGTCCTCCACGTGGACCTGGTGCGCTTCGGCCTCGGCGGCCCGTCCTGGCTCGGCTGGGTGAACCTGGCCGCCGGCTGGCTGGTGCCGTACACCCTGGGCGCGGCCTGGGCCCGGGGCGAGCTGGAGCGCCCGCGCGCCGGCTGGACCCTGCTCGTCGGCGGCGCGGCGGCGACGGCGCTGCTGGTCGGTCTCGCCGGCTACCCGGCGTCGATGGTGGGTGTGCCCGGCGCGGCGGTCTCCAACCTCAACCCGCCGACCCTGGCCGCCGTCACCTTCGGCCTCGCCCAGTGCGGGCTGGCCCTGCTGCTGCGCGACCGTCTGCGCCGCGCCATGACCCGTCCGTCGGCCTGGGCGGCCGTGGCCCTGGTGAACCTCTCCGCGATGACGGTGTTCCTCTGGCACCAGACGGCCATGATGGCGACGACGGCCACCGGCCTCCTCGCGGGCCGGCTGCCCGGCCTGCACACGGTCCCGGCCGGCCCGGACTGGGTCGCGGCCCGGCTGCTGTGGCTGCCGGTGTTCGGACTCGTGCTGGGGGTGTGCTGGGCGGCGTTCCACGGGTTCGAGAGCGGTGCGGGACGGCGCGTACGCAGCCGCGAGGACCGGTCACGGCTGGTGCGGCTCGCAACGCGGCCGGGACCGTCGAGACTGCCGGAGGCCCGCCGTGTCTAGGGTGGTGCCGACGAACGGGGTGGAGAGGTTGCTGACCAGGGTGCAGAGCGGGGTGATCCGCAGCCTGCGCGTGCTGCGCGACGACCTGTGGACGGCCAGGGCGGATCCGCTTCCGCCCTCCACCTGGCTGCGCTGGTTGCCGCACGGCCTGGTCTGCCTGGTCGCGCTCGGCACGACGATCGCCAACCTCGACCAGATGGCCGACCGCTACCGGCTCGGCGTGCAGTACGGCGTGGTGTGCGCGCTGGCGCAGGGCGCGGCGGTGCTGCTGGCGCTGTGGCGGCCGGTGCCGGCGTGGTGGCTGTCCTTGGTGGTCACGGTGGTGGCCGCGCTGGGCGCCCGGGGGCAGATGCTCGCCGCCCTCAGCTTCGACGCCCGCCAGTGGCCGTTGGACGCGCCCAGGCCGGACACCGCTCCGGACCTCCCCGGCTGGCCCTGGGGCCCGCCCGGACTGGTCGCGCACGGCATGGTGCTGTTGCTGCTCGCGCTCAGGGTGCCCACGCGAGTCGCCGTCGAGGCGCTGGCCCTGACGGCACTCGTCACCTACCTGGTCCAAGGGGTGCTCGGCGGTGCGAGCTACACGCCGACGGGTGTCCTGGCGGTGGCCCTGTTCGCAGCCGTCGTCCTCCTCGGCACTGCCCTGCGCGGCCGCCGGGTGGCCCGCACCCAGCTCGTCGAGCAGGCCGGCATCACCGCCGAGGAGCGTGCCCGCCGCACCGTCCTGGAGGAACGCAACCGCATCGCGCGCGAGCTGCACGACGTGGTCGCCCACCACATGTCGGTGATCTCCATCCAGGCCCAGGTCGCCCCGCACCTGGTGGAGAACCCGTCCGAGGAGCTGAAGGAGAACCTCGCCGGCATCCGGCAGAACGCCCTGGAGGCGCTCACCGAACTGCGCCGGGTGCTCGGCGTGCTCCGCTCGGAGAACCCCGAGGACCCCTACGGCCTCGGCGCCGCCGGCACCGGCACCGCCCCGGACACCCCGCAGCCCACCCTCGACCGCCTGGACGCCCTCCTGGAGAACACCCGGGCGGCCGGACTGGACGTCGTCGCCACCGTCGAGGGAGAGCCGCCCGCGTATCCGCCGGGGGTGCAGTTGTCGGCCTACCGGATAGTCCAGGAGGCGCTGAGCAACGCGCTGCGGCACGCGCCGGGTTCCCAGGTGCACGTCGAGGTCGGCCACCTGGCCGAGGGCCTGCACCTGGGAGTGACCAACTCCCGCCCGCACGGCCCCGTTCGGTCGTCGCCGGGCGCGGGGCACGGCCTGCTCGGGATGCGGGAGCGGGCCACGATGCTCGGCGGCCACGTGGTGGCCCACCCGACGCTGCACGGCGGGTTCTCGGTCTCGGCGTTCCTCCCGAAGGACGGCGTCGCGCCCCCGCACCAGGACCTGGGCATCCCGGAGGCCCTGGAACTCGTCTTCCCGGACGACGAGCCGCCCCCGGCACCGCGCCCCACCCCGCGCCCCACAGGAGAAGAGCAGCCATGACGAGCGTCGGCACCATCCGCGTACTGATCGCCGACGACCAGCAGATGGTCCGGCAGGGCTTCACCGTGCTGCTCAACACCCATCCGGGCATCGAGGTGATCGGGCAGGCGGTGGACGGCCTGGACGCGGTCGCCCAGGTCGCCGAACTCGCCCCGGACGTCGTCCTGATGGACATCCGCATGCCCGAACTCGGCGGCATCGAGGCCACCCGCCGCATCACCCTCGCGCACCCCGCCATCAAGGTGCTGGTGCTCACCACCTTCGACCTCGACGAGTACGTGTACGAGGCGCTGCGCGCGGGGGCGTCCGGGTTCCTGCTGAAGGACGCCTCCGCGGACCAGCTCGCCGAGGCGGTGCGGGTGGTGGCGGCCGGCGACGCCCTGCTCGCTCCGGGCATCACCCGTAAGCTGATCGCCGAGTTCTCCCGGCTGAACGGCACACCGAGACCCCCGCTGAAGGAGCGCGTCGGCGACCTCACCGAACGGGAGACGGAGGTGCTCACCCTGATCGCCCAGGGCCTGTCCAACGCGGAGATCGCCCGCCATCTCGTCGTCGCCGAGCAGACGGTGAAGACACACGTGGGCCGCATCCTGGTGAAACTGGGGCTGCGGGACCGCACCCAGGCGGCGGTGTTCGCGTACGAGTCGGGGCTGGTGAGGCCGTCCGGCTACTGACGGTGGCGCCGGTGGAGGGCTCCCGGGCGGACCCGTAGTACCTGAGAAGGACCCGCCGGAACCCCCCTCACTGGTGACGACCACGACCCCCGGCCCCGCCTACCGTTTTCCACGTGACCGAGACGACGCAGACGCACATGACGCCACATGACGACCCGTACGGCCCCTACCAGCCGAAGAGCCCGGAGATCCGGGCGGCCATGGACGCACTGCGCGGGTTGCGGCAGGACCTGTTCGACGACGCCCTGGCCTACCGCCCGCTGCCCCCGAGGGAGCCCACGGGCGTCCTCACCCGCCGGCTGCGGGGCCGCAGGCGGGAGTACGCGACCTGGTCGCGGCACGCGCTGGTCGCGGCGGGCGGTGTGGTGGCGATGCTCGTCGCCGCGAAGCCCGACGGATTCGGCTCGACGGCCGTCCTGAGCGGCCTGCTGGTCCTGGCCCCGGTGCTGCTGACACTGGTCCGCCCGGCCGCCGCGTTCTGGCTGTCGCTGCTGTCGACGACGCTGGTCGCGCTCCTCGGCCACTCGTTCGGCAACTGGCCCTGGCTGCCGCCCAGTTTCATCTCCCACCTGGTGGTGCTGACCGTCGTCGCGATCCGTACCCGCCCGCGCACGGCGGCATGGATGTGGCTGCTGACGGCGGCCTACGGCCTCTCCGCCGAGACCGTCTTCGGCTGGAGCCACTACACCACGAACGTCGGGCCCATGCTGGTCTCCTCCGCGATCATCCTGCTCGCCGTGACCGTCCGGCACATACGCCGGCAGGCCGATCAGGAGGTGACGGCCCAGCAGACGGTGACCGCGCACGAGCGCTCCCGGCGCACCCTCCTGGAGGAGCGCACCACCATCGCCCGCGAGCTGCACGACGTGGTGGCGCACCACATGTCGGTGGTCGCCATCCAGGCGGAGGCCGCCCCCTACCGGGTGGAGAACCCGCCGGAGGAGCTGGAGAAGGCCTTCGCGACGATCCGGGAGAACGCGGTCGCGGCCCTCACCGAGCTGCGCCGGGTCCTGGGCGTGGTCCGCGCCGAGGACTACGAGGCCCCGGACGCCCCGCAGCCCACCCTCGCCGAGCTGGACGCCCTGCTGGCGAACGTACGGGAGGCGGGTGTGGACGTGACGAGGACGGTCACCGGCGCCGTCCGTGAACTCCCGCAGGGCGTGGAGCTGTCGGCCTACCGCATCGTGCAGGAGGCCTTGAGCAACACACTGCGCCACGCCCCCGGGGCGAGCGCCCGTGTGGAGATCGGTTACGTCATCGGCGGCCTGGGTCTGCGCATAGTCAACGACCCACCCCCGAACCCCTCCCTGATCAAGCCCTCGCCCGGCGCGGGCCACGGCATCACGGGCATGCGCGAGCGGGTGACGATGCTGAACGGCGAGATGACGGCGGAACCGACGGGGGAGGGCGGCTACGAGGTGACGGTGTTCCTGCCGGTGCCCGTGGCCTCCGGTGAGGGTGGAGCATGACGATCCGTGTGTTGATAGCGGACGACCAGATGATGGTGCGCGAGGGCTTCTCGGTCCTGTTGAACGCGATGCCGGACATCGAGGTCGTCGGCGAGGCGGTCAACGGCCGCGAGGCGGTGGACCGTGTCCGTGAACTGTCCCCCGACGTGGTCCTGATGGACATCCGTATGCCGGAGCTGAACGGCATGGAGGCGACTCGGGAGATAGTGGCCGCGGACAGTACGGCCAAGGTCCTGGTCCTGACGACCTTCGACCTCGACGAATACGTCTACCAGGCCCTGCGCGCGGGAGCCTCCGGCTTCCTCCTGAAGGACGCCTCGGCCCGCCAGCTGGCGGACGGGGTGCGCGTGGTGGCGGCCGGTGAGGCCCTCCTGGCTCCCTCGGTCACCAAGCGTCTGATCACCGAGTTCTCCAAACTCACGGACACCCCCCGTCCGACCCGCACCGCCCAGGCGTCCTACGGCGACCTGACGGACCGCGAGACGGAGGTCCTGGTCCTGATCGCCCAGGGGCTGTCGAACGTGGAGATAGCCGGCCGACTGGTGGTCGCGGAGTCGACGATCAAGACCCATGTGAGCAGGATCCTGGTCAAGCTGGGTCTCAGGGACAGGACCCAGGCGGCGGTGTTCGCGTACGAGACACGCTTGGTGACACCGGGCTGAGCGAAGAGGAGACGAAGAGGAAGACCCACTCCCCGCCACTTTCAACCTATAGCGCACTGGGGGGCTTGCGGCAAGGCCCCCGTCGTGCCGCAGAATCACTGGCCGAGGCCAGATAGCTGCGTAGATGGGGGAGTCGCCACATATGTATGGTTTTGCCGGATCGAGGTCGATGGCGTGAAACCTTTGGCCACCCGCGCGTTCGACCTTCCCGACCATCTCTCCCCGAAGGCCGACCCGGCGCTGATCGGACGCGACGAGCAGCACTTCGCGGCCATCGCGGAAGCCCTCGAGCAGGCGATCGCCGAGGTGTCCGACCGCCTCGATGCCGAGCGCAAGGCGCCCGGCGGCCTGGGGCGGCAGGCGATGGACCGGGACACGGAGATCCACCGGCTGACCGGCCGTCTGCGGGCGCTGCGCCGCTTCGGCCTGGACCTGTGCCTCGGGCACATCGTCAGCGCGGACGACCCCGAGCCCGTGTACATCGGACGACTCGGTCTCACCGACAGTGAGGGCGGTCGGCTGCTTCTCGACTGGCGTTCGCCCGCGGCCGAGCCGTTCTTCGCGGCGACCCACGCCAACCCGATGGGCCTGGCAAGCCGCCGCCGGTACCGCTGGACCCGCGGCCGGATCAGCGACTACTGGGACGAGGTGTTCACCGCCGACGGTCTCGAAGGGCATGCCGCGCTCGACGACCAGTCCGCCTTCATCGCCAGCCTGGGCGGCAACCGGTCGGCCCGGATGCGGGACGTGCTCGCCACCATCCAGGCCGACCAGGACGCCATCATCCGGGCGGGATCCCGCGGCGCTCTCGTCGTCGACGGCGGCCCGGGCACGGGGAAGACCGTCGTCGCCCTGCACCGCTCCGCCCACCTCCTCTACTCCGACCCCCGCCTCGGCCACCGTCGGGGCGGTGTGCTGTTCGTCGGTCCGCACCGGCCCTACCTGGCCTATGTCGCCGATGTCCTCCCCAGCCTGGGAGAGGAGGGTGTGCAGACCTGCACCCTGCGGGACCTCGTCACCGAGGGGGCCGCGGCGGCGGTCGAGGCAGACCCGGAGGTGGCCCGGCTGAAGTCGTCCGCGGCCATGGTGAAGGCGATCGAGAAGGCCGTCAGGTTCTACGAGGAACCGCCCACCGAGGGGATGACGGTCACCATCGACTGGTCCGACGTCTGGCTGAGCGCCGACGACTGGGCCGAGGCCTTCGACGCGGCGGAACCAGGTACTCCGCACAACGAGGCGCGCGAGCAGGTCTGGGAGAAGCTGCTCGCGATCCTGATGGACAAGTACGACGGCGATGTGCCGCCCGACCTGCTCCGCAGATCGCTGCTGCGCGACCGGGAGCTGAACGGCGCCCTCAACCGTGCCTGGCCGCTGCTCGAAGCGGCGGACCTCGTCTCGGACCTGTGGTCGGTGCCCGCCTATCTGCGGATGTGCGCTCCCTGGCTCGGCCCCGACGACGTTCGGAAGCTGCAGCGCGAGGACGCCCAGGCCTGGACGGTGTCCGACCTGCCGCTCCTGGACGCGGCACGACAGCGGCTCGGCGACCCGGAGATGGCCCGGCGCAAGCGTCGGCACGCCGCCGTCATCGCCGCCCAGCGCGAGCGCATGGACCAGGTCGTCGACAACCTGATCCGGGCCGTGGCCGACTCCGGCGCCGACGGTGACGACGGCGAAGGCCTGGTGACGATGCTGCGCGGGGAGGACGCCCGGGTCAGCCTGGTCGACGAGTCCGAACTGATCACCGCCGACCCGGACCTGCTCGCCGGACCGTTCGCGCACATCGTCGTGGACGAGGCCCAGGAACTGACCGACGCGGAGTGGCAGATGCTGTTGCTCCGCTGCCCGTCCCGCAGCTTCACGATCGTCGGGGACCGCGCCCAGGCCCGGCACGGGTTCACGGAGTCGTGGCAGGAACGGCTCGAGCGCATCGGACTCGACCGGATCAGGCTGACCTCTCTGAGCGTCAACTACCGGACACCACAGGAGATCATGGCGGAAGCCGAGCCGGTCATCCGTGCCGCGCTCCCGGACGCCAACGTCCCGACCTCGATCCGCACCAGCGGTGTCCCCGTGGTCCACGGATCCGTCTCGGACCGGGACTCCGTCCTCGACACCTGGCTCGCCGCCCATGCCGAGGGGATCGCCTGTGTCATCGGCGACCCCACGTTCCGGCCGACGCCCCGCGTCCGGTCACTCACCCCGGAGCTGTCGAAGGGGCTCGAGTTCGACCTCGTCGTCCTGATCGACCCGGAGGCGTTCGGCAAGGGCATCGAAGGAGCGGTCGACCACTACGTCGCGATGACCCGAGCGACCCAGCAACTCGTCATCCTCACGAGCCCTCCCAGGACACCCCTGGTCAGCACCCCCGACCACGGGCTAGCGTCCGTTCATGGCAGTAGCTGACGACCTTCGCTTCGACCCCTGGGACCCGGCGTTCCTCGCCGAGCCCTACCCCGCTTACGCCGAGCTGCGGGAGCGGGGTCGGGTGATCTACTACGAGCCGACGGATCAGTGGCTCGTTCCGCGGCACGCCGATGTGTCGGCGTTGCTGCGGGACCGGCGGCTGGGGCGGACGTATCAGCACCGGTTCACGCACGAGGACTTCGGGCGGAGTGCGCCGCCGGCCGAGCACGAGCCGTTTCACACGCTCAACGATCACGGCATGCTGGATCTGGAACCGCCGGACCACACGCGGATCCGGAGGCTGGTGTCGAAGGCGTTCACCCCGCGCACGGTGGAGCAGCTGAAGCCGTATGTGCGGCGGCTCGCGGGGGAGCTGGTGGAGCGGCTGGTGGAGGCGGGCGGGGGTGACCTGCTGAGCGATGTCGCCGAGCCGCTGCCCGTCGCCGTGATCGCCGAGATGCTGGGGATTCCGGAGGCGGACCGTGCGCCGCTGCGGCCCTGGTCCGCGGACATCTGCGGGATGTACGAGCTCAACCCGTCGGAGGAGACGGCCGCCAAGGCGGTGCGGGCCTCCGTCGAGTTCTCCGGGTATCTGCGGGAACTCATCGCCGCCCGGCGCAAGGAACCCGGCGACGACCTCATCTCCGGGCTCATCGCCGCCCACGACGAAGGGGACCGGCTCACCGAGCAGGAGATGATCTCCACGGCCGTGCTGCTGCTCAACGCCGGGCACGAGGCGACCGTCAACGCCACCGTCAACGGGTGGTGGGCCCTCTTCCGCAACCCCGCGCAGCTTGCCGCCCTCCGCGCCGATCACTCGCTCGTCCCCTCCGCCGTCGAGGAGCTGATGCGGTACGACACCCCGCTGCAGCTCTTCGAGCGGTGGGTGCTGGACGAGATCGAGATCGATGGGACCGTCGTGCCCCGGGGGGCCGAGATCGCCATGCTCTTCGGGTCCGCCAATCACGATCCCGCCGTCTTCGACCGGCCCGAGCGGCTCGATCTCGCCCGCGCCGAGAACCCGCACATCTCCTTCAGCGCGGGCATCCACTACTGCATCGGCGCCCCGCTCGCCCGTATCGAGCTCGCCGCGTCCATGACCGCGCTGCTGGAACGGGCCCCCACCCTCGCCCTCGCCGCCGAACCGCAGCGCAAGCCGAACTTCGTGATCCGGGGCCTGGAGGGACTCGGCGTCACCCTTTGACCCGGCTCGGCGTCACCCATCACTCTTCGACCCGGCTCGGCGTCACCCATCACTCTTCGACCCGGCGCGGCGTCGCCCTCTGACGCGGCTGATCACCGCCCAGACGGTCATGCCCGCCACCGTTCCGCCCAGCAGCGCAAGCGGCAGTTGCGCGTAGAGGACGCTGAAGTCCGGGACCTGCTCGAAGCGCCAGAGCCGGGAGCGGACGTCGATCGCCCACACCGCGAGCCCGGCGCCCGCTCCGAGGGCCATGGCCAGACAGCCGACGGCCGCCTGCGTACGTTGTCCCATGCCCGGGATGGACGCGCACGGGGCGCTCCCGGGTTCCCCGCAACGGGCCCGCCCCAGGGTTCCCCCGCCCGGCCCACGCCATGCCGCCCGGGTTTCGCCGAGCCGCCGGTCAGGTGGTCATGTCCCGCCGCCGCAGCCCCGCCAACCCCCCACCCACCAGCGCCACCGCGACAGCCGTCAGCACCCCCACCGGCCCCCAGCCCATCTCCCCGCCCGGCAGCTTCGGCAGGTGGCCGAAGGGGGACAGATCCAGCACCGCC
Organism: Streptomyces sp. NPDC049687; assembly: GCF_044465285.1. Taxonomy (NCBI): domain Bacteria; kingdom Bacillati; phylum Actinomycetota; class Actinomycetes; order Kitasatosporales; family Streptomycetaceae; genus Streptomyces; species Streptomyces sp. NPDC049687. Next base: position 294,818 of record NZ_JBITLN010000003.1, on the reverse strand, counting down.
TGCGGAACGTCCAGCGCCGGGCCGATCCACCCGATGAGCAGGACCGCGCCGGCCACCCCCCACGCGGCGGGCGCCAGCCGGGGGGCCGTGCCGTAGAGCAGGACCGCGAGGCCGCCGACCACCCACACGGCCGGGAGTTGCACCAGGCAGGCCGCCAGGATCGGGCCCGCCTCCTTGCCGTGGCCCGCCACGAATCCCAGGCCCGCCAGCAGCATGATGAGGGCCGAGCCGCCGAAGGCGATCAGCAGATGGCCGGCGGCCCAGCGCAGCCGGCCCACCGCACAGGCCAGCACGGGTTCCGCCCAGCCCTTCGTCTCCTCGCCGTACAGCCGCAGCACCGAGGCGACCACGTACAGCGTCGCCACCAGCCCCAGCATGCCGATCATCGCCGCCAGGAACGCCTCCGTCAGGCCCGACTGACCGCCCATGCGCTCGAAGATCTCGCGGGCCCTGTCGTTGTCGGCGACCAGGTCGGCCGCGCCTTCCGTCAGGCCGCCGTAGACGACCCCCGCCAGGAAGAAGCCGACGCTCCAGCCCAGCACACCGCCCCGCTGCAGCCGCCAGGCGAGGGCGGCCGCCGACCCGAGTCGCCCGGACGCCGGCCCCGGGCGGGTGGGCAGGAAGCTCATGCCCACGTCCCGGCGGCCCGCGAGGCCGTACGCCACGGCGGCTTGCACCGCCACCGCCACCGCGAACAGCCCCAGCACCCACCAGCGTTCGTCGGCGAACGCCCGCAGGTTCTCCAGCCAGCCCAGCGGCGACAGCCAGGTCAGGACCGAGGAGCCGTCGTCCTCGGCCGAGTCGCCGGCCGCCCGCAGGACGAACGCCGCGCCCAGCACCGCCGCCGTCAGCCCCCGCGCCAGCCGCGCGCTCTCCGTGAGCTGTGCGACGATCGCCGCCGTCGTGGCGAACAGCATCCCCGCCCCGGCGAGGCCCAGCCCGAGGGCCGCGGCCCCCGCCGCTCCCCGGCCGGCCAGCCCCGCCGTCACCAGCAGGGCCAGCGCGGCGTTCGCGACCCCGGCCGCCAGCAGCGCCGCCGACAGCGACGCGCGCCGGCCCACCGCACCGGATGCGATCAGCTCCGCCCGGCCGCTCTCCTCCTCGTCACGGGTGTGCCGTACGACGATCAGCAGGCTGGTCACCCCGGCGAGCGCGGCCGCGTACACGCCGACCCGCCAGGCCGTGAGGGCGCCGAGGGAGTCGTCGAAGACGGGACCGATCAGCGCGCGCAGGGAGGCGTTGGTGTCCATCTGGCGTCGCAGGTCGGCGCGGTCGGCGGCGGTGCCGTACAGGTTCTCCAGGGTGTTCGGCATGGAGAGGACCATCAGGGTGTTCACGGCCACCCAGACGGGGATCTGCAGGCGGTCGCGGCGCAGCGCGAAGCGCAGGAGGGTGCCGGTGCCGGCGAGGCCGACGAGGGAGGTCATCACGCCGCCACCTCGTCGTCCTGGTAGTGGCGCAGGAACAGCTCCTCCAGCGTCGGCGGCGTCGAGGTCAGGGACCGTACGCCGGACTCCGTCAACGACCGCAGTACGGCGTCGAGTTTGTCGGTGTCGACCTGCAGCCGCACCCGCCTTCCCTGTACGTCGAGGTCGTGGACGCCGGGCAGACCCGCCAAGCCGTTGGGAGAACCGGCCAGTTCGGCCGTCACGCTCGTCCTCGTCAGATGGCGCAGGTCGGCCAGCGAACCCGTCTCCACCGTCCGCCCCCTGCGGATGATGCTGACGCGGTCGCAGAGCTCCTCGACCTCGCTCAGGATGTGCGAGGAGAGCAGGACCGTCCTGCCCCTGGCGCGCTCCTCCTCCACACAGCGCCGGAAGACCTCCTCCATCAGGGGGTCCAGGCCCGACGTCGGCTCGTCCAGGATCAGCAGGTCGACGTCCGAGGCGAACGCGGCCACCAGGGCGACCTTCTGCCGGTTGCCCTTGGAGTACGTGCGGCCCTTCTTGGTGGGATCCAGCTCGAAGCGGTCGATCAGTTCTGCGCGGCGGGCCGGGTCCGGAGCGCCGCCGCGCAGACGGCCGTAGAGATCGATGACCTCGCCGCCGGAGAGGTTGCGCCACAGGGTCACGTCCCCGGGGACGTACGCGATACGGCGGTGCACCTCGACGGCGTCCGCCCACGGGTCGCGGCCGAGGATCTGCGCGGCGCCGGAGTCGGCGCGCAGCAGGCCGAGCAGGACGCGGATGGTGGTGGACTTGCCGGAGCCGTTGGGGCCGAGGAAGCCGTGCACCTCGCCCCTGGTGACCTCCAGGTCCAGCCCGTCGAGCGCCCGTGTGCGGCCGAAGGACTTGTGGAGCCCCGACACGGTGATGGCCTTCGTCATGCCTCAGAACGTACGCTTCTTTCAGAAATTTGTGAAGATAAAGAAGAGTGTGAAGCGACGTTACGATGGGCGCATGAGCGAAACTGCCCGGGACGCGGAGGCCGTGTCGAGATTCGTCGAGTCCTTCGCGGCCCAGCTCGTCGAGGCCGGGATGACGCGGATGCCCGCCCGGGTCTTCGCCGCGCTCCTCTCCTCGGACGAGGGCTCGATGACCTCCGCCGAACTGGGCGAACAGCTGCGGATCAGCCCCGCGGCGGTGTCCGGGGCGGTGCGCTACCTGGCGCAGACGCACATGGTCTCGCGGGAGCGCGAGCCCGGCTCGCGCCGGGAACGCTACCGGGTGCACGGCGACCAGTGGTACGAGGCCCTGACCAACCGCGAAGCCCTCATCAAGCGGTGGGAAGGCGCCCTGCGCGAGGGTGTGGCGAGCCTCGGCGCGAGCACTCCCGCCGGACGCCGCATGGCCGAGACGCTCGCCTTCTTCGAGTTCGTCGAGGGCGAGGTCTCGGCCATGATGGAGCGCTGGCGGGTCCACCGCCAACAGATCTTCGGTGACCAGGACCTGTAGGACCTGCTGGACCCGTCGGGCCTGTTGGGCCTGTAGGACCTGTCCGGGACCTACCGCTCCTTGGTCTCCTCCAGCACCGTGCGGCCCAGCAGCAGGTACTTCTCGGGTGAGCGCTTCTTGAGGTACTGGGCGTAGGCGACGCCCGCCACCGCGATCAGGGCGACGATCCACGGGGTCGCCTTCAGCACCAGCGAGCCGGACTCCGTACCGGCCGCGGCGCTCATGTTGGACACCAGCAGCGCCACCACCGCGAGCATCGCGACACCGCCGACGAGCGGGGCGGCGAAGGTCTTGAACCAGTGCCGGCTCTCGGGGTGGTGGGAGCGGAAGTACACCAGCACCGCGAAGGAGCAGACGGCCTGGACGACGAGGATCGCCATCGTGCCGAGGATCGCGAGCAGGACGTACGTGCCGGTGTACGGATCCTTGCCGGCCGCCCAGAACGCGAGGAGCAGGACCGCCGTGACGACCGTCTGGACCAGGCCCGCGATGTGCGGGGAGCCGTGCCGGGCGTGGGTGCGGCCGACGCTGCGCTGCAGGGCCGGAAGGACCCCTTCACGGCCCAGGGCGTACATGTAGCGGGCCGCGCAGTTGTGGAAGGCCATGCCGCAGGCGAGCGAGCCGGTGATCATCAGCCACTGCATGACGACGACCGCCCAGTGGCCGACGTACTGCTCGGTGGGGGTGAAGAAGAGGGCCAGCGGGTCGGCGGTGGCGACCTTCACGGCCCGCGACTCGCCGGTGCCGGAGATGGCCATCCAGGAGACGAAGACGTAGAAGACGCCGACGCCCAGCACGGAGATCATCGTCGCCTTGGGGATGATCTTCTTCGGGTTGCGGGACTCCTCGCCGTACATCGCCGTCGACTCGAACCCGACCCACGACCAGAAGGCGAAGAAGAGGCCGAGCCCGGCGGACGTGCCCTTGAAGGCGTTGACCGGGTTGACCGGGTCGAGGCCGAAGCCGTCCGGCCCGCCGCCGTGGAAGGCGACCGAGACCGCCATCGCCGCCAGGATCGTCACCTCGGTGGCGAGCAGCACGACGAGCAGCTTCTCGGCGACGGAGACGCCGAACCAGGTGCCCGTCGCGTTGACGGCGAGCATCAGGACGGCGAACGCCCACCACGGGATGTGCAGCCCCGTCTGGTCCTTCAGGGTCGTCGTGGCGAACGTCGAGAAGATGCCGATGAGCGCCGGCTCGAACACGACGTACGCGAAGGTGGCGAGCAGGCCGGACGCGAGGCCGATCGAGCGGCCGAGGCCGTAGGAGATGAAGCCGTAGAAGGCGCCGGTGGAGGTGATGTGCTTCGCCATCGAGGTGAAGCCGACGGCAAAGATTGCCAGGACGACCATTGCGACGAGGTAGCTCGCCGGTGCCCCGATGCCGTTGCCCGCCGACACCATGAAGGGCACGTTGCCCGTCATCGCGGTGATCGGCGCCGCCGTCGCCACAGCCATGAAGACCACGCCCAGCAGGCCCACGGCATTGGGTTTGAGCCGGTGCACCGTGCCGCCGTCGCCTGTCTTCGCCGCCGGGACGAGTCCCTCGTCCACTGCCATCGGGTGGCCCCTCTCCTTGCCCGTCCACTACGTGCTGGACCGGAACTCTGTAGCCCGAATGAGTCGAGCAAGGGTCTCGGGGCGTTAAATACTTGTCAACCAGACCTTTAGAAATCTGGCGGCAACACGCGGCTCGTACGGTCACCGCATGAGCGTCTACACGTCCACCCTCGGCGGCGAGCGGCACCGCTTCGGCTCCCTGGCCCGCCTCCTCGCCGCCGCGAGCCCCGAACGCTCCGGCGACCGTCTCGCCGGCCTCGCGGCCCGTACGGCCCGGGAGCGGGTCGCGGCGCGCTGGGCGCTCGCGGAGGTCCCGCTGACCGACTTCCTCACCGAGCCCCTCGTCCCGTACGAGGACGACGACGTCACCCGGCTCATCCTCGACACCCACGACCGGACCGCCTTCGCGCCGGTCGCGTCGATGACGGTCGGGGAACTGCGCGAGTGGCTGCTGTCGGAGGCGGCGGACACGGCGGCGCTGGCCGCGCTCGCGCCCGGGCTGACACCGGAGATGACCGCGGCGGTGTCGAAACTGATGGGGAACGCGGACCTGGTCGCGGTGGCGCGGAAGGTGCGGGTGGTGACCGCCTTCCGCTCGACGATCGGCCTTCCCGGACGCCTGGCGACCCGCCTCCAGCCCAACCACCCCACCGACGACCCGGCGGGCGTGGCGGCCGCCCTGCTGGACGGGCTGCTGCTCGGCTCCGGGGACGCGGTGATCGGCATCAACCCGGCGACCGACAGCCCGAAGGCCGTACGGGACCTGCTGGAACTGCTGGACGGGGTGATCGGCCGCTACGCCATCCCCACCCAGTCCTGCGTCCTCTGCCACGTCACGACGAGCGTGGACCTGATGGAACGGGGGGCGCCCGTCGACCTCGTCTTCCAGTCCATCGCCGGCACCCAGGCCGCGAACGCCTCCTTCGGCGTGACCCTCGGTCTGCTCGACGAGGCGTACGAGGCGGCGCGGGCGCTGGGCAGGGGGACCGTCGGCCACAACGTCATGTACTTCGAGACCGGCCAGGGCAGCGCGCTGTCGGCGGACGCGCATCACGGCGTGGACCAGCAGACGGTGGAGGCACGGGCGTACGCGGTGGCGCGCCGCTACGACCCCCTCCTGGTGAACACGGTCGTCGGCTTCATCGGCCCCGAATACCTCTACGACGGCCGCCAGATCCTCCGCGCCGCCCTCGAGGACCACTTCTGCGGCAAGCTGCTCGGCCTGCCCATGGGCCTGGACATCTGCTACACCAACCACGCCGACGCCGATGACGACGACATCGCCACCATGCTGACGATGCTCGGCGTGGCGGGGGCGTCCTTCGTGATCTGCACCCCGGGCGGCGACGACATCATGCTCAACTACCAGTCGGCCTCCTACCACGACGCCCTCTACCTCCGGGAGGTGCTGGGCCTGCGCCCGGCGCCGGAATTCGAGGCGTGGCTGGACTCGATCGGCCTGCTGGACGAGCGGGGCGGCGTCCGCGAGGTGTCCGGTACGGCGCACCCGCTGACGGCCATCGGACGGGAGCTGGCGGCATGACGGACGTACCGGTTCTCAAGGGCGATCGGACGGAGGCCGGCCCCATGACGGACCCACCCGTGCGGAACGGTGAGCGGACGGGGGCCGCCGGTCTGCCGGACGCGGCCGGGCCGAACGCCGACCTGTGGCCGGCGCTGCGCCGCCGCACCCAGGCCCGTATCGGCCTCGGCCGGGCCGGCAGCGCGCTGCCCACCCGGCACCGACTGGAGCTCCAGGCGGCGCACGCCGCCGCGCGGGACGCGGTGCACTCGCCGTTCCGGCCGGACACGGTGGCGGCGGCGCTGCCCGGCATGCCGACGGTACGGGTCCGCAGTGCCGCCCCCGACCGCCTCACCTACCTCCAGCGCCCCGACCTGGGCCGGCGGCTGCATCCCACCGACCGGGCGCATCTGCCCGTGGGCGAGTGGGACATCGTCTTCGTGATCGCCGACGGGCTCTCCAGCCGTGCGGTGCACGAGCACGCGGCAGCGCTGGTCCGGGAGACGGCGGAACGTCTCGGCGCCGGCTGGCGGATCGCGCCGGTGGTGCTGGCCGAGCAGGCGAGGGTGGCCCTCGGCGACGACGTGGCGGCGGCGATGGGCGCGGAGTCCGTCGTGGTCCTGGTCGGCGAACGCCCCGGCATGTCGGCGGCGGACTCCCTGGGCGCGTACCTGACGTACCGGCCCCGGCCGGGCGTCACGACGGACGCCGACCGCAACTGCCTCTCCAACATCCGCCCGCCGCTCGGCCTGTCGTACGAGGTGGCGGCGGGGAAACTGGCCGCGCTGACGGGTCGGGCCCGGGAGCTGGGGGTCACGGGGGTGGGCCTGAAGGACGACGAGGCCCTGCCCGGGCAGGTGGAGACGTAACCGGCTTGGGCGGCCACGCAACGCGTAGGACGACTTCCGCTCACCGCCCCGCCGGCAGCACCAACCCCAACGCCCCCTCCCGGACCACCCACGTCCGTCTCCGCACCGGCCCCGCCACGGCCGCGTCCGCGCGGTAGCGGAAGTCGGCCCCGGCGACCGTCACCGTGCGCCCCCTTGCCTCCAGCTGTGCCGCCTCCGCGCCCACCGACAGGGGGCGGACCACGACCTCCGCCACCCCGGACGTGCCCGGGGTCACCGACACCTCCTCCACCGGCTGGTCCAGGTCGACCAGCGTCACCCCGTCCACCTCGACCCGCAGCCGGGCCGGCCCGGGCGGGGGAGCGGCCGGGCCGGGGCGAGGCGGGCGGGAGGGGACCAGGGTGCGGACGAGGGACTGCAACCAGGGGCGCCCGGCCGCCGCCGCCTCCGCCTCCCGCTCCCGCTCCTGTTCCTGTTCCTGCTCGGTGAGCTGCAGCGGTGGTATCCGCAGTGCGCCCAGCACCACCCCGTCACTGTCGTCCACCAGCACGTCCAGCCGCCGCTCGGAACCGTCCAGGACCGCCCGCGCGGCCGCGACGGCCCCCGTCGGGATCCCCAGGGCGTGGGCGACGCCCAGGACCGGTCCCACCGGCACCATCGACAGCACACATCCGGCCAGCTCCCGCTGCCGGTGCAGCAGCGAGACCGCCCGCATCAGCGCACGGTCGTCACCGACCACCACCGGCCGCCGCGAACCCCGCCGCGCCAGCATCCGGGCGAATTCCTCCGGGTCTTCCGGAAGACAGACCTTCGTACTCGCCGCACCGGCGCTGAGCACGTCTTTCGCGATCCGTACGGACTCCCCGTCCGTCCTCCGGGCGACCGGATCGATGATCACCAGCAGCTGGTCCGGCGTCGCGAAAGTCGCCACCTCGGTCCTGCCTCGCTTCCTCGGGTAGCATCTTTGTGCAAGAGCCCCTTGCGCTATTGCGCCAGGGGCTTCGTCTATTCCGGGGCATCCGGGTCCGACGGTGTGCGGCCGAAGACGGTCGCGGTGCGACCAACGGCGGTCGCGGTGCACGCGGTGGTGGAAAGCGCCTCCGCGTACGCCCCTGACCTTGGACATGCCCCACCCGGAAGGGGTGTACGCGCGTGCCCGCACTTGTGCTGCTCGGTGCTCAGTGGGGTGACGAAGGCAAGGGAAAGGCCACCGACCTGCTCGGTGGCTCGGTGGACTACGTAGTGCGCTATCAGGGCGGCAACAACGCCGGCCACACGGTCGTCGTCGGTGACCAGAAGTACGCACTCCACCTCCTCCCTTCCGGAATCCTGTCTCCTGGATGTACGCCGGTCATCGGAAACGGTGTCGTCGTCGACCCGTCGGTCCTGCTCTCCGAGCTGAGCGGTCTGAACGAACGCGGCGTCGACACGTCGAAGCTTCTGATCAGCGGCAACGCGCACATCATCACGCCCTACAACGTCACTGTCGACAAGGTGACGGAACGCTTCCTCGGAAAGCGCAAGATCGGCACCACCGGGCGCGGGATCGGTCCGACTTATGCGGACAAGATCAACCGGGTCGGCATCCGCGTCCAGGACCTCTACGACGAGTCGATCCTCACCCAGAAGGTGGAGGCGGCTCTCGACGCCAAGAATCAGCTGCTGACCAAGCTGTACAACCGCCGCGCGATCGCCGTCGACCAGGTCGTCGAGGAACTGCTGGGCTACGCGGAGAAGCTCGCTCCGTACGTCACGGACACGGTCCTGGTCCTCAACCAGGCGCTGGAGCAGGACAAGGTCGTCCTCTTCGAGGGCGGCCAGGGCACGCTCCTCGACATCGACCACGGCACGTACCCCTTCGTCACCTCGTCCAACCCGACCGCGGGCGGCGCCTGCACGGGCGCGGGCGTGGGTCCGACGAAGATCAGCCGGGTCATCGGCATCCTGAAGGCCTACACGACTCGCGTCGGCTCGGGGCCCTTCCCGACCGAGCTCTTCGACGAGGACGGCGAGGCCCTGCGCCGCATCGGCGGCGAGCGGGGCGTGACGACCGGCCGTGACCGCCGCTGCGGCTGGTTCGACGCGGTCATCGCGCGGTACGCGACCCGGGTCAACGGCCTGACCGACTTCTTCCTCACCAAGCTCGACGTCCTCACCGGCTGGGAGCAGATCCCGGTCTGCGTCGCCTACGAGATCGACGGCAAGCGCGTCGAGGAACTCCCGTACTCGCAGAGCGACTTCCACCACGCGAAGCCGGTCTACGAGACCCTCCCGGGCTGGTCGGAGGACATCACCAAGGCCAAGTCGTTCTCCGACCTCCCGAAGAACGCCCAGAACTACGTCAAGGCCCTGGAGGAGATGTCCGGCGCCCCGATCTCCGCGATCGGCGTCGGCCCGGGCCGGGACGAGACGATCGAGATCAACTCCTTCCTCTGATCGTCCCCTCGCACGCGCCTGTGCCCCTGACCGGCGACCTCGGTCAGGGGCACAGGCGCGTCGGCAGGGTGTCAGGCGCGGGCTTCGGCGGCGCTCTTGAGGTCGCGCAGCCATGCCTCCAGGCCCGCGCCGAGGGCCGCGGTCGCGGCGGGGACGTCGGCCTCGACCTGGGCGCCGGTCCAGGTCTCCTCCGTGTGCACGCGGACACCGCCCCGGACCTTCTCGAAGGTCCACAGATGTACGCCGTTGTCGATGCGCAGCCCCTCGCCGACGGCCGGACCGTCCCACAGCACGCAGCGGCCCGGCCGGAGCTGTCGGACGGTCGAGACGATGTCCAGCGTGGTGGCGGGCGCGGGGGTCGTCCACCGGAACGCCGAACCCTTCCGGAGAGGCCCGCGGGGGTCGAGGCGCTCGGCGGTCAGGACGGGCGGCTGCCAGGACGGCCAGTGCGCCACGTCGGTCTGCAGCTTCCACACGGTGCTCAGCGGCGCGTCGATGACGATGTCGGTGGCGTAGCGGATACGGGCCGAGGCGTCGACGCCGTCCCCGCGGCACGTGGTGGTGGCCGGCGTGTGGGCGGTGGCGGCACCGGCGCCCGGTGCGCCGGCGGCGAGGGCGGCGGCGAGGGCGAGGGCGAGCGGCAGCGTGCGAGCGGCCGTGGACTTCCAGGACATGGTCTTCCTCCGGGGCGGGCGATGCGGTGGGGGCGAGGGGGGGTGGGGCGCTACGGGTTCAGGACGACCTTCCCGGCGACCGTGCCCGACTCGGCCAGCCGCAGGGCGTCGGCGGCCCGGGTGAGCGGCAGTTCGGCCGCGATCCGTGCCGTGACCTCGCCGCGCTGGAGGGCCGCGAAGACCTGCGTGAGGTCGGCGCGCAGCCGGGCCCGGAAGCGGTTCCTGGCCAGGGCCCGTCCCGCCCAGACGTTGAAGAAGTAGGCGCGGCGGCGGTTGGGCAGCGCGTTCCACAGCCACACCCGGCCGAGTAGCTTCAGCACGGGCGCCTGCTTGGAGCCCTCGGCGTCCCGGGTGGCGGCACTGCCGTACGAGACGAGGGTGCCGCCGGGCGCGAGGAGCCGCCAGGAGTCGACGATGCCCCGGCCGCCGACGTGGTCGAAGACGGCGTCCACACCGCCGGGGGCGAGGGCGCGGATGCGCGCGGCGAGGTCCTGGGCGCGGTAGTCGACCGGGGTCACGCCCTGCTCGCGCAGCGCGTCGTGGTGGCGTGCGGACGCGGTGCCGATCACCCGGGCGCCGGCCGCCCGGGCGAGTTGGACCAGGACCGAGCCGACGCCGCCGTTGGCGCCGTACACGACGACCGTCTGCCCGGCGCGGACGCGTGCCTTGCGGTGCAGCATCTGCCAGGCCGTGACGCCGTTGACCACCAGGGTCTCCGCCTCGGCCGCGCCGACGCCCTCGGGCACCGCCACCACGTCCGCCGCGTCGACGACCACGTGACTGGCCCACCCGCCGACCTTCAGCAGCGCGGCCACCCTGAGGCCGGCCAGGCCCGGGTCGACACCTGGGCCGGTCGTCAGGACGGTGCCGACCAGGTCGTAGCCCGGCACGAACGGGAACGGCGGCTGGTCGTAGTAGCGGCCGCGGCGCATCTGCTGCTCGGCGAAGGAGACGCCGGTGGCCTCCATCCGCACCACGATCCGCCCGGGGCCCGGGACGGGAACGGTTCCCTGCCGAATCTGGAGCCCCTCCGGCTCGACCTTGCCCGGCAGCACTACCTCGACGAGTCGTTCGGCGTTCATGACGGCCTCCTGGCACGAGTTTGTTACTGGCTTTCGTGTTCGTTAGAAGTTATAACTCGCCGAGAAGGCGAGTGTCAATAACTTCAGTGATAGCCTCTAACCATGACGGAGACGGAGAGTGCGAAGACCCCGCGCGAGCGCTACCGGGCCCAGGTGCGCGCGGAGGTCAAGGAGCGGGCGTGGGAACAGATCGCCACGGCGGGAGCGTCCGCGCTCTCCCTCAACGCGATCGCCAAGAACATGGGGATGAGCGGCCCCGCGCTGTACCGCTACTTCGCGAGCCGCGACGAGCTGATCACCGAGCTGGTCAGGGACGCGTACCGCAGCCTCGCGGACACGTTCCGCGCGGTGGCCGAGCGGTCGGGCCGGCCCGACCTGGCCGCCCTCGCGCACGCCCTGCGCGACTGGGCCCTGGCCGACCCCCACCGTTACTTCCTCGTCTACGGCACCCCGATCCCGGGCTACCACGCCCCCGAGGACACCACGGTGATCACGCGCGAGATCATGGCGGTCCTCCTCGCCGCGCTGCCGGAGTCCGACGCCCCGCCGAGCCCCTTCGACCGTGCGCTGAGCTTCTGGACCCGCACGCACGGCGTGCTGTCCCTCGAGCTGGCCGGCCACTTCCACGGCATGGACTTCGACCCGGCCCAGCTCTTCGCGTCGGAAGTGGACGGCCTGCGCCAGGAGTCCTAAGAGGTCGTTTTCACCTGATTTGCGTCGCTTCACGCGTCACGGTTGAGCGCTCGTGCCCCTCTGTTTCGGGCCCCTGTACAGGGAGGCGCGAGGGAAACGCGCGGCAAATCCCCCACCGCCTGGAACGCCGAGCCGGGCCGCGCTGCGGCGCGCCGGAATGGTGCCGGCCATTGCGGGTATCGCGGTCGGAGCGGCGACCGGAACGGCGAGTGCCGACGGGACCGACGGCCGGTACAAGCTGTGTTCCAACGGCACCTATGTGTACGACGACGGCGGCCGGGAACAGGACAGTGCCCGCCCCGCCTTACCACGGCGGGGCGGGCACTGCCTTTGTTTCAGTGTTTCAGATGGTGGCCCAGAGCTGCTTCTCGGGGTCGTCGGCGCGGTAGTTGAAGCTGACCTCTCCCGTGTTCCAGCCCGTGAGGTTCAGAAGGCCGTCGACCGGCCTGATCTTGACACGGTTTCCGCCCACGGGAATGAAGCCCATGTTCTGGCCGTAGTCCTCGGTAGTGCACGGGGACAGATAGGGCGAGCTTCCGATCATGTCGTGGTTCCAGTCCAGGCACATCCCGGTGGCCACGTTCTTGAGTATCCCGTCGCCCTCCGCCGGCTCCCACTTGGCCCGGGAGTCGCAGTTGCCCTGACGGACGGTGCGGTCGGAGTTGCCCACGAGGCAGCGGCCGCTTTCCACGTTCTGCAGGGTGTACTGCTGACCCGCCGCATGGGCGGGCACCGCCGCGAGCACCGCCGAAACGGCCGCACCCACCAGCGCGACGTTCATCAGGGCGCCGAACCTCGTCTTCACCGTCATATGGCTCTTCCGTCGTGATCTCTGCCCGGCGCTCCCGGGAGAGCCGCCGGCAGCCGTTTCCGCTTCCGCGTCGCCCCGCGTGTCAGGCGTGGGCGTTCATGGCTTCTACGACGGATCGGCCGGGCCGGTTCGAACGTGCCCGGGCACCGGCCCGGGGGCCGCACCGGCGGGGCGGGGGCTCACCCGGCGCCGTAACTGATCACCACCGGTTGCGGCTGGTGACGCGGGTTCTCTCATCCCCTCACGCGCGCACGCCGCCCAAAGCCAGGGCGACGGCCCTGGGGCCTCGGGCGGCATGCGCGCTCTCGAGTGGGTCAGCCCACCGTGTTCGCTATCTCACTCGGGGTGAGCTCCGAGATGGGGGTCGGCACGGAGATGGGGATCGACTTGTGGACCGGGCTCGGGGTGGAGACCGGGCTCGGGGTGGAGGTGTGCACCGGGACCGGGGTGGAGGTGTGCACCGGGACCGGAGTGGAGACGGGGGTCGGGGTCGGGGTCGCGGCCGAGGCGACGCCGCCCATGCCCACGGCGGCCAGGGCGGTTCCGGCGGTGAGGGTGAACATCATGCGGCGGTTCTGCGTGATCTTCCGGTGCTTCGACAACGGTCTTCCTTTGCCTAGAGCTACGGGCTGCCACCTTCTGGCGGAAGCCCTGGTGCAAGAGGAGTACGGGAGCAGGTCCGGGCAGGTTGCACAGCGCCGTCACGAAATATCTGCCCGGCAGCCATGCAACCTGCAGGGACCAGATCCACGTATGCGTGAGGGGGGAGCCATGAGCGTGGCGGAAGGCCGTACGAGTTAAGGAAGTGATCCGGAATAAAGAGTTCCGGGTTCGCCGAGGGTGGGGAGTTGGCGGTCCGCGCCTCACCTAGCCGCTCCAGGGGCGGCAACAGCCGATACAAGCTGTCGGCGAAGACGAGAACGGCCCACGGCCTCCGCCGCGGTCACCGCGGGGCACAGCACGCGTTCGGTGCCCGTCCGACGGCACGCCTCGACGAGCGCGCCCGCCCATGGCGGCTCCCGCACCCGTGATCACCGTGCGGGTGTCGGACCCCGCCTGGACCGTGGTCTGACGCCCAGCACCACCCGGCGCCCACACGGCAGGATCGTTGTCCGGTGCAAGGCATGGAAGCGCTTGGCTAATGCCCCGGGCCGGTCAGGGAGGCGATGTGGGGCCGGCTGTGGCCGAAGGCGTCACCGAGGGCGGTGAGGCGGGCCACACGTTCTTCGGTCAGCGGTACCGAGTACGCGCTCAGGGTCCGCAGCAGAAGGCGGAAACCGAGGTCGGGGTCGACTCGGCCGGTGACCTGTTCCAGTACGGGGACGGCCTGGTCCGACAGCGCGAACCACGGGCTGGTGTCGGCGCCGTACCAGGGGCTGTCGCGCACCGCGGCCGTCACCGCGGGGGCGACATCCCGCAGTTCCCGCAGGACCGGGTCCCGCAGCTCCATGGCGGCCGGAGCGGGGGCGGCGGGCGTGAAGCCGGGGTCGGTCAGCCGAAGGCACTCCCCGCAGATGTCCGTGATCCGGCGCAGCCAGGGCCGTACGCCGCCCTGCTCGTCGAGGTCGTAACCCCGGTACGTCGTCACCTGCCAGAGCGTCGTCAGGGTGCCGTCCGACAACGGAGAGCCCAGCAGCCGCGAGGTGTCCTGGAGGAGAGCGAACGCGGCCACGCCCGGTACGAGCCCCACCTGGTCGGTGGCGACGCCGCGGACTCCTTCGTCGACCGTGTACGCGTGCTGCCACAGATCGCCGTGGAAACGGCCGACGACGGCCGAGAACCCGAAGTCGAACTCGAACCGCCGCCGCACCGAGGCGTCGTCGAAGCGCGGCCAGCGCACGGCGAGCCCCTCGGGGACCAGCCGCCCCGGGTAACCGAACGCGCCGGCGATCGCCTGGTAGCGGTCGTAGTCCGCCAGGCCGACCGGCACCGCGTACGCCTTCAGCACCCGCAGGAACAGCCGGAATCCCAGATCCGCGTCCACTTCGGCGACGACGCGCGCCAGTGCGGGGACGGGGACGGTCCCGCTCCCTGCCGGTGTGCCGGTGACGGCCTGCACTTCGGCGAGTACGGCCTCTCTCATGGCGTTCTCGTCCACGGCGACCGTCGGGGGAGTGCCCGGGCCGGGTTCGAGGACATCGGCGGCGATCTCCTCCTCGCACCGCTCGACGACACCGCACAACCGGGAACGCGGATCCGCCCCGGGATCCCGGCGACCTCCCGAGGCGGCGAGCCACACGGCGCGCAGGACCTCGTCCGGGAGGGACGACTCCAGCAGCAGCCGTGCGTCGTCCCGGAGGGCGCGGGCCTCGTCGGCGTCGCCCGACAGCTCCGCCGCGGGATCGGCCGTGAGCAGACTGAGCCCGAAGTCCCCGTCGAAGTTCCAATGGCGCGCCTCGCGCTGTTCTGACATGCGTTTCCTCGCACAGCGCCGGGGGCGACCGGTGACCCGGTCGCCCCCGGCAGTCGGACGACTACGACGAAGGCTGATCAGCCGGCCAGGTACGACGTGTAGACGACGTAACCCGGCGGGTGCTGACGTCCCGTGTACCGCAGCTGAATCACCACCTTATTTCCGGCGTCGACCCCCTGCTCACCGTTGCGCACCCACTTCAGGCCGAGGTTCTCGGCGTCCTTGAGGGTCCAGGTGATCTCCTTCAGATCGGTTCTGGGATCGAAGTACCCGCGGTCGTTGTTCTTGCCGAACTTGTTCCGCATCTTGGTCAGCCAGCTGTCCAGGCCCTTCGGGTTGCGGGCGATCCACTGCTGGAACGCCTCGTTGACCGATTTCTCGGCGATCGCGGCGCTGTTCCACCGCGTGGCGATGCCGGACGTGCTGTTCTCCGCCTTCTGGGCCATCTTCACGTCGTCGGGATCGACGTGGTCCGCCTTCGTGTGGGCCCCGCCGATCCCGTTGGCCTCGTCGTCGAGGATCTTCAGGCAGTTGTGGACGAGGACGTCCGCCGAGGTGACGCCCTGGGCGCGCACGAAGAAGGTGTGCAGGTCGTCCACCGTGAGGTCGAAGACCTCCGCCCGGCCCGGGCGGTCGGTCAGCGCCGTCACGGCGTTCCAGGTGCCGTCCGGTGCCCGCAGCCGGTCGCCCACCACGAGGTCCGCGACCGTGGTCCAGCCGCGGCCGTCGACGTAGAAGCGGTGGCCCCGGGTGCTGGTGAGCAGACCGCCGTGCACGGCGATCTCCGTCATACGGTCCGTGTCGTGCCGGAAGGTGTCGGTCACCGGCTCCGGCCGCAGCCGCCCCGTCCCGGGGTCGGCGGCGAGAACCAGGTCGCCCTCCCTGACCTCCCGGATCGCCCTGCGGGTCCCGTCACCCATCAGCACCTGGGTGTCGCCCGGGAAGCTGTTCCGCTTGCAGACCGTGACCGCGTCCTCGTAGACGCGGATGCTGTCCTCGATCTTCGCCAGCGTCGCCGGGTCTATGTCGTCCAGCGCCTTGAGGGCCTTGAACGCGTCCTCGATCCCGACCCCGGTCTTCAGCGCGACGTTCAGCGCGCGAAGGGCCTCGGCGGCCTTCGTGAAGACCTTGCCCGGGATGAAGTTGGACGCGAACCACGCGCAGCCGACCTTGTCGCCGTGGTAGCAGCGGACGGCGTCGCCCAGCACCACCTCGTACAGCACCGCGCCGAGCGTGTCCCCGAAGAGCGCCTGCCAGCCCATCCGGGTGATGTCACCGGCGGTGAAGTGGTGGGTCCACTCCTGCTTCTGGTTCTTGAGCACCTCCGTCCTGAGGAAGACGGTGTCCTCCTGCGGGCAGCCGGATTCGGTGGCCGGGACGTCGGGGTTGTCGCAGAAGTAGTAGCTGACCGTGACGTCGACGTGCAGTTCGTACGTCACCGTGCAGCCCTGCAACGTGTAGTCGCACAGGTTGAGCTGCTTGGCCGGCGCCGCCTCGGCGATCTTGTCGATGATGTAGAAGACACCGCCGACACCGGTTCCGGCGCCCGCCTGCACCTGCCCGTTCGCCTCGCCGCGCTCGGCCTGGTCGGCCGCCTGCTGGGCGGACTCGGCGTAGGCCTGGGCGTCCTTCGCCGCCTGTTCGGCGGCGGTGGCCTCGGCGTCGGCACGATCGGCCGCCGCTCGGGCGTCCTTGGCGGCCTGCTCGGCCTCGGAGGCGGCCGCGCGGGCGGCTTCGGCGTCCAGGGCGGCCTGGTCGGCGGAGGAGCGGGCCTCGGACGCGTAGTTCTCGGCGCGGCCCGCCGCCCGGTCGGCGGCTGCCGCGTCCACGCCCGCCTGCCGGTCGTACTCGATGGCCCGGGCCAGCGAGGACTGCGCGTCGGCGGCGTACTGGGCTGCCTCGGCGGCGTAACCCAGCGCCTCCTTCGCCGACTTGCGGGCGGCGGCGGCGAAGGAGGCGGCCTCCGCGGCCAGCGTGTACGCCGCCTTCGCGTCGCCGGTCGCCGCCGCGGCCAGGCTCGCCGCCTGGTCGGCGTTCTTCTGGGCGTTGGCGGCGTGCGCCTCGGCCACGGCCTGCTGCTGTTCGGCGATCGTCTTCGACGACTGGCCGGTCAGGACGACCAGACCGGCGGCGGAGTCGGTGTCGACGTACGGGGAGCCGAGCTGGACCGCGTCGTTGGCCGGAGCGGCGACCTGCTGCGCCGAGGCACCGGCGTCCGCCGCGGCCTGCGCGGTGGTGTAGGCGTGGCCGGCCGCGTCGGCCGCCGACGCGACCGCCTTGACGGACTCGGTCTTCGCCGCGTCGGCCTGGGCCTTGGCGTTCGCCGCGTTCTTGTCCGCGTCGTCCGCGAGCTTCACGGCCGTACGGGCGGCTGAGGCGGCGGTCTGCGACGCCTTGATCGCGTCCGCGGCCGCGCTGGTCGCCGTGCGCACCGCCGCGTCCGCCTTCAGCTTGGCGGCCTGCGCCGCGTCGGCGTCGGAACGGGCCCGCTCGGCGGCGGCCTCCGCGCGGGTGGCGGCGGCGTCCGCGTCGGCCGCGGCCTGGGTGGCGGCGTTCGCTTCCGCTCGCGCGGAACTCGCCGCCGCTTCCGCGTCGTCGGCCGCCTTGTCGGCCTGGTTCGCCGCCGCCCGGGAGGCCTGGGCGTCGGAGTCGGAGTCGTGGGCCTCGGCGTAGGCGTCCTTGGCGTCGGCCTTGGCGCGGGCCGCGTTGGCCTTGCTCTCGGCGTCCCAGGCGTCGTCGCGCTTGCCCTTGGCCCGGTCCCGGGCGGCCTCGGCGTCCTGGCGCTTGGCGCGCGCGGTGGACTCGGCGGTCTCCGCCCGGCCCTTGGCCTCCGTGGCGGCCGTCGCATAGCCCTGGGCGTTCTGCTTGTGCCGGGCGGCCTCGGCCTGCTTGGCGGCGGCGGTCTCCTGCTCCGCCTTCGCGGTGGCCTCCTCCGCCTCCGCGTCCAGCCGCTTGGCATGCGCCTCCGCGGCGGCGGCCTTCGCGTCCGCCTCCGCCTTCCGCGTCTCGGCGAGCTTGGTCTTCGCGAGATCCCGGGCGGCCTTGGCGGTCTGCGCCTGTACGGCGGCCGCGTCGGCGGCGGCCTTCGCCTGGGCGCGGGCCTCGTTCGCGGCGGCCGTACGGAACGCCGCCTTCGACTGGGCGGCCTGGGTCAACGCCCGGGCGGCGACGGTCGCACTGTCACCGGCGGCGGCGCGGGTCGCGGCGTACGCCGTGTCACCGGCCTTGGCCAGAGCGTCCAGGGCAGCCGCGGACGCCTTGGTGACCTGCGCCTTCTGCTGACCCGTCAGCAGACCCCGGCCGCGCGGGGCGCCCGCCTTGTCCGCGACGGCGTACGCCGCCTGCGTCGCCGCGTCGGAATCGGTCGCGGCCTTCTTCGCCGCGGCGGCCTGCGCCTTGATCAGGTCGAGCTGCTTCTTCGACTCCGCCTGCGCATCCGCGATGCCCTTCTTCGCCTTGTCGAACTGCGCCTTCGTCGGGTAGTCGAGGTCGCCCGTGCCGGCGTGCTCGGAGGCCACGATGTCGAACTGCTGCGGGGCCTTGCCCGTGCAGTCCCACATGCGTCCGTCACGGCCGTTGGTGTAGTCCGCCAGGTCCAGGCAGTTGGCCGTACCCGGGTTGTAGAGCCGGCTCGTGCCGTGGGTGCCGTACTCCCAGCTCTGCGAGGCGCTGAAGTCGCAGGTGGAGATCTGTACGGCCGTACCGTTGGCGCTCGCGCCGCCCTTGACGGCCAGGCACTTGCCCGAGTTGGGGTTGTAGAGACGGGCGCCGGAGATCTGCCACTTCTGCCCGACGCCGCCGTTGCAGGTGGAGATCTGCACGGGCGTGCCGTTGTCCTTCTTCGCGCCCGTCACTTCGAGGCACTTGTCGGTGGCCCCGTGCGCGTGGATCACGAACGGGCTGTCACCGATCCAGCCGGGACCGCCGGCCGACCACCAGTCCTGCCAGCGGGTGAGGTGATCGGCGATCCAGGACTGGCCGAGCATCTCACCCAGCGCGGCGGCGCCGGTGGCCAGGGACTTCGTGGCGTCCTTGCTCGCACTGAGGATCTGGTTGCGCTGGGTGGCCTGCCCGGCGATCTCCTGCTGCCACTCGGCCGACGCCGCGGAGACCTCCTTGCCCAGGACCTTGTTCGGGTCGGCGGGGCTGTGCCAGTCGCAGGAGGCGAACCGGGTCTTCAGGTCCTCCGCGGCGATGCGGTACTCGACGCTGCCCGGCTCGGGCGCCGTGCGCGGGAAACCGCCCGAGGAGAGGAAGATCCGGGCGTCGTCGGCCCACTGCGGGTGCATGAAGACGCGGTCTTCGAAGGCGTTCTTCTCCGCCAGCGCACGGCTCCACTCGGCCGACGGAAGGCTGGGGTCGGGGGACTTGCCGTAGAGCGGCGTGCCGAGGTCGGTGACGGCCTTGGCCGTCGCGTCGTCGGCCTTCGGGGTCGGGTCCGCGTAGTAGTCGCCCTCGGCCTTCCACCACTGGGCGCCCAGCCACGGCGTGATGCCGACCTGCTGGAAGTAGTTCTCACCCCGTCCGGCGAGGCCCGGCGGGTCCGTGAAGTCGGCGATGCTCTGGAAGCCGCCGGGGTCGGAGAGGCCGGAGAGGGCCTTCTTCCATTCACCGAGCCGCGCGTACAGGTCGATCTTGTCGATGTCGTCGCGGTCCTTCTGGAACGCGGTGCTCAGCGCTGTTTCGTTCCAGTAGTGGCGGTCCGCCGCGGTGTGCAGCCCGTCCGGGGTCTGGTTCAGCCCGTCCTGTGCGACGCCGTACATGGCGGGGCCGCCCATCCGCAGCACCTCGGTCATCAGGCACTGGTCCTGACGGAGTTGCTCGGCGGCCTTGGCGTCGAAGCCGTCGTAGCTGTCGCCGGTTGCGGCCGCGGGGGCCATGTCGTCGGCCGCGTACCGGCCGAGCAGGTCCGGCTGGACGGCGAGGCCGCCGAGCAGGGCCGCTGCGACGGCGGACGTCAGCAGTGTCGTGAGTGGTCCGGACCGTGCTGATCCGGGTCTGATGAACCCTCGTTTCGGGCGCAAGGAAGCATCCCCTTCATCGCATGGTGGGCGACCGGGGGGTGCCCGTGCGCAGGGCATGCGTGAAGAGCCGGCTCGCGGCATGACGAACGGTCTGTCTCTCCCCGTGGCGACGGTGTCCCCCGGTCGCCTGTCGTCGCGCACGATCGCGGAGTGGTCGGCTCCGCCTGCGCGGCGATCACCATACGCACACATGACGGGTTCAGGACAAGAGTTTCGGTGACGATCGTGAAGAAACCGTGATGGCGTGCGAGGGGCAAGGATTGCGGTGATTTCCCTTTGTTGACCGGGACATGGCCTGTTCCTGGTTCCCTGCGGAAGCGGCGGGCGGCAAGCATCTACGCGGGTAGTGCCGTTCCTCCAACCGCCCCCGTTCCAGGAGCCCCGAATGCCCGTCAACCCCATGAACCGCCGTGAGTTCGTGCAGAAGTCGGCCGTGACCGGAGCGGCGGTGGCCGTCGCGGGGACGGTCTGCGCAGGCACCGCCGAGGCCGCCACGCCGAAGGCCCGACACCAGCCCCGCACCTGGTCCTTCTCCATCCTCGGTACCACGGACCTGCACAGCCACGTCTTCGACTGGGACTACTACAAGGACGCCGCCTACGCCGACGCCAAGGGCAACTCCGTCGGCGTCGCCCGCGTCGCCACCCTCATCAAGCAGCAGCGGAAGGCCAAGGGCGAGGACCACGTCCTGCTCGTGGACGCCGGCGACATCATCCAGGGCACCTCCCTCGCCTACTACTTCGCACGCGTGGACCCCATCGGCGACGACGTCAAGCACCCCATGGCCGTCGCCATGAACCACATGCGCTACGACGCCGCCGCGCTCGGCAACCACGAGTTCAACTACGGCATCGACGTGCTGCGGAAGTTCGAGCAGCAGTGCCGCTTCCCGCTGCTCGGCGCGAACGCCCTCGACGCGAAGACGCTGAAGCCCGCCTTCCCGCCGTACACCGTGAAGCGGATCTGCGTCCCGGGCGCGCCCGACATCAAGGTCGGCATCCTGGGCCTCACCAACCCGGGCATCGCGATCTGGGACAAGGACAACGTCAGCGGGAAGATGGTGTTCCCGGGCCTGGTCGAGCAGGCGAAGAAGTACGTCCCGAGACTGCGCGCCCTGGGCTGTGACGTCGTGTTCCTCACCGACCACTCCGGCCTGGACGGCTCCTCGTCGTACGGCGACGAACTCCCCTACATCGAGAACGCGTCGAACCTCGTGGCCCAGCAGGTCCCCGGCATCGACGCGATCCTCGTCGGCCACACGCACGTGGAAGTCCCCTCGTACACCGTGAAGAACGAGGAGACGGGAGAGGAGGTGCTGCTGTCGGAGCCGTACTGCTGGGGGTACCGCCTCAGTGTCTTCGACTTCGAGGTGGAGCTGGAGCACGGCCGCTGGAAGGTCGTCAGCAAGACCGCGCAGACCCTCAACCCCAACACCGTGGACGAGGATCCGGAGATCAGGAAACTCCTGGAGGCCGACCACGAACTGGTCGTCACCTACGTCAACACGGCCGTCGGCACCTGCACGGCCGACCTCTCGGCGGCGGAGTCCTGCTGGAAGGACGTCCCCATCATGGACTTCATCCACGAGGTCCAGATACAGACGGTGAAGGCCGGCCTGTCCGGCTCCGACGCGGCGCTCCCGCTCATCTCGGTCGCCGCGCCGTTCTCCCGGACGGCGGACATCCCGGCGGGCAACGTCACGATCAAGGACATCGCCGGCCTCTACATCTACGACAACACCCTCTACGGCAAGAAGCTCACGGGTGCCCAGCTCAAGGACTACCTGGAGTACGCGGCGAAGTACTACCACCAGGTGCCCGCGGGGACCGCCGTGGACACCGCCACCCTCACCAACGCCAACAACTTCTGGGACTACATGTACGACACGGCGGCGGGCGTCGACTACGAGATCGACATCGCGCAGGTCGAGGGTTCCCGGATCAAGAACCTCAGCTACAACGGCACCGCCGTCGCCGACGACCAGGTCTTCGTCGTCGCCGTCAACAACTACCGCGCGAACGGCGGCAGCGGCTACCCGCACATCGCCTCCGCCGACATCGCGTACAGCTCGACGAACGAGATCCGCCAGCTGATGATCGACTACGTCGTGTCCAGGGGCACGTTGAACCCGTCCGACTTCGCGGTGACCAACTGGAAGCTGACGCAGGACGGCACACCGGTCTTCTGAGCCCTGCCGCCAGCTGACGCGGTCGGCGCAGTCGGGTGGGAGGCCGAGGCAGGCGTGGAGGACCTGGCCCACCCGGCGGTCGACCGCCGTACGCGTGGCGGCGGGATGCGGGGCGTCCGGTGGCGGCAGGAGGGCGTACGGAAGTGCGGCGGTGAAGAGGCTGAGCGTGGCGCTGTCCTGCTCGGGGCCTGGGCGTAAATGACAGGTCACGTGGTGTGCGAGCCACCGCAGGGCCGCGTCGTGCCATTCGGTCGTCGGGCTCAGTACGGCGGTGTGCGTCAGGCCTGGTTCCTTGCGGGCCATGGTGGCGACGACGGGATGCTCCCGTAGGAGACGCGCCGCCCGCGGTTCAGGCACTCGCGGGCTCGCCAGGGCGGCCCCATGAATCCGGCGTCCAAGTACGCGAGCAGCCCGCGACCTGGGCGCCCTCTTTTGCCCGGGCATATCCTGAAATGGTCCATCCGCGCGCGTCGACCAGAAGAAGGTGACCACGATGCGCATGATGCTGAAGGCGTCCATGAACACGGAAAGGGCGAACGAGCTCATCCGGAACGGGACTCTCGGAAAGTTGATCGAGGAGTCCCTGCAGCAGATGAAGCCCGAAGCGGCCTACTTCACCGCTGAGGGCGGCCGGCGCACCGCCTTCCTGTTCTTCGACATGGAGGACCCCTCCGACATGCCGGTGCTCAGCGAGCCGTTCTTCCTCGAACTGGGTGCCGACCTCACCTACACACCCGTGATGAACAGGGAAGACGTGCAGAAGGGTCTTTCCCGCCTCGGCCGCTGATCCGCAACCGTCCGTCCCTCAGCTGAACACGATCATCGACCCCTGCGCCAGACTCCGCGTCGCCGCCGCGTGCAGCCCCAGCCAGACGTGCCGTTCCCGCGCGAAGGGACTGGGGTCGTACGGTGCCGGTACGGCGGGCTCCTCCAACTCCGTGGGCGCGGCCGGGGCTTGCGGTGGCGCCGGCGGGTTCGCCGGGTCGATGCCGATCGACGGGGCGACGAACTCCAGCTCCCGGAGGAGGGTTTGGGAGGAGCCCAACGGGCCACCGCCGGCCAGGAGTTCGT
Source organism: Streptomyces sp. NPDC049687 (assembly GCF_044465285.1). NCBI lineage: Bacteria > Bacillati > Actinomycetota > Actinomycetes > Kitasatosporales > Streptomycetaceae > Streptomyces > Streptomyces sp. NPDC049687. The sequence goes on along the minus strand of NZ_JBITLN010000003.1, from coordinate 271,603 downwards.
CGTTGGAGAGGGGCTGCGGGAAGTCGACCGGGACGTACGCGCCCGCGTGGTCGTAGTGCCAGACCAGGTGCGACTGCTGGGCCGTCGACTCGAACATTTCCAGGAGCTGCTCGTAGTCGCCGCCCAGTTCGTCGACCGGGGTCACCGGCAACTGGCACACCTGCAGCAGATACGCGCGGCGCAGGAAGTGCAGCGCGTCGTAGTCGAAGCCGGCCACCGGAGCGACCTCGCCGGACAGGCCCGGCATGTACTGGTACACCGGCACCGGCGGCAGCCCCGCCTCGGCCAGCACCTTGTTGTACTGCGCGAGTTCCTCGGCGAACGGGTTGTCGGGCGTGTGGCACAACACGTCGACGAGCGGTACCAGCCACAGGTCACAGGCCAAAGAGAGCTCCTCCAGTCGTTACTCGTGCAGGTCCCATACCCACACTCCGTCCACCCGCCTACCGGGTCGACCCACCAGCTTTTCCACAGTCTCACGCAGAACGCCCGCGTTCGGCTGCGGGGCGAGCACGAGCGCGCCCGCCCGCCAGTACGCGAGGTCCTCGGCCGCCGCGGCCCGCGCCGACGCGTCGATCACCGGAGCCACGCCCGTGAACCGCGTCTCGCGCAGCAGGCTCGCCGTGAAGCGCAGCGGGACGCCGTAGACACCGGTGCGGTCGCCGTCGCCGTACGGCCCGTTGAAGTAACCGCCGGGCATCCGGAAGCCGAGACCGGTGGCGGTCTGCCAGTGCAGCGCCTCGGCGGCGCCGGGCTCGGCGAGCGGCACGGGGACCAGGGTCTCGCCGGCGTGGGCGTGGGAGGTCCAGGTCCCGTCCGTGAAGAACGCGGGCGTGGCGGGACGCGGCTCCGACCGCAGGGGTGCGGGGAGGACGGGGAGCAGGGCGAGGGCCACGGCGGCCAGGCCGGCGTACCGCACGGCGCGGCGCGGGGCGGCCACGAGCGCCTCCGCCGCGAGCGCCGTCAGCATGCCCAGCGGCGCGGCGCAGACGATGGCCACCCGGCTCTCGATCACCGACTCGAAGAGGGGCAGCCTGTCGAGCAGGGCCCAGGGGCCGGGAAGGGCGCCGACGCGCGGACCCATGGAGAGCAGGGCCGCCGCGAACGCCGTAGCCGCCAGCGCCCGTACCACCGGCCGTCGCCGCCACAGCAGCACGGTGATCACCAAGGTCAGCAGTGCCAGCGGCCAGCCGTAGAAGGCGTTCTGTTCGGTGGGGTTGAGGGACAGGGCCCGCACGGTGTCGGCATCGCCCGCGATCAGGGAGCGCTCGGCGAAGGTCAGCAGCGCGCGCAGGGAGTTCGCGGTGCCCTGCGCGGTGCCGTGGTCGATGCCGTCGTAGCTCTGCGGGCCGGAGAACTGCCAGGCCAGCGGGTAGACGAGGAGGGGGAGCGCGACGGCGGCGGCGATCGCCAGGCCGCGCAGCAGCGGACGTACGGACCGTCGGGCCACGTCCGGGCGTACGGCCGCGTAGGCGACGGCGAACACGAGCATGCCGAGGACGGCCAGGAGGAGGGGTTCCTCGCCGAGGAAGAACTGGTAGGCGGCCATCAGGCCCAGCGCCGTCGCGTCCCGGGCGACCCGGGTGCCCTCGCACAGGCGCAGGGCCCGGTCGATCAGCAACGGGATCATGAAGAGGACGACGAAGTTCGGGTGCGCGTTGGCGTGGCTGACCAGGGGCGGCGCGAAGGCGGCGAGGGCGGCGCCGGTGAAGGCGGCGGCACGGCTGTCGACCAGCCGTTTCCCGATCAGCCAGTACCAGGCGGCGGCCGTCGCGGCCAGGCCCAGCGTCATCACCAGGCTGAGGGTGATGGCCGGGCCGGACAGCAGGGTGAGCGGTGTCAGGGGGACGGAGAGACCGAGCATGGCCGTGTTGGCCATCAGGTTCACGCCGTCCGGGAAGCCCTGGAGGTCGGTGAAGAGGGGGTTGCGCAGATGGACCACGTTGTCGGCGGTCACCGCGAAGAACCACTCCCACTGGTTCTGATCCTGCAGGGAGTCGGTGAGATAGCGGTGCGCCGGGTCGAAGAAGCGGCCCGCGTAGAGCGTGACGGCGAAGACCAGGAACAGGAGGGCGGCCAGGAGGTCCGGCCGGCGCAGCCGGGCCAGGTCGCGGAGGAAACCGAGGTAGTCCAGGGGGCGGATCTTCGAGCCGGGGCGGTGCGACCAGTGCACGGGCACCTCGACGACCGGCCAGCCTTGCCGCTGGAAGTACCGCAGTACCTCCACGTCGATGGCCCAGCCGTCGATGCGGGAGGCGGCGAAGGCCGCGCGGGCCTTGTCGCCGTCGAGGAGCTTGAAGCCGCACTGGGTGTCGCGTATCCCGCGGACCGTGGTGGCGCGGATGAGGACGTTGCCCGCCGTGCCGAGGAGCTCGCGGACCCGGTGCTGACGGTCGCCGAGGGTCGCGCCCGGGAGGGCACGTGAGCCGACGGCCGCGGCGTGTCCGTCGGCGAGAGCCTTCTCCAGGCGCTCCAACTCCGTTACGGGGGTTGCGAGATCGGCGTCCGTGAGGAGGATGCGGCGGCCTCGGCCGGCGGCCACGCCGAGGCGCAGGGCGTGCCCCTTGCCCCGGCCGCCGTCACCGGCGACGAGTCGTACCCGCGGATCGCGGCGGGCGGTGACCAGCTCGCGGGTGGCGTCGGTGGAACCGTCGTCGACGACCACGACCTCCCAGGTGCCGCCGGTTCCGGCGAGATGGGCGACGAGCGCGTCGAGGGTCGGACCGAGCCGGTTCTCCTCGTCGCGGGCGGGGACGACGACGGAGAGCTCGACGACGTCATCGGCTTCCGGCCCCGGCTTCCGCTCGACGGCCCCCTCCACCGTCATCCCGCCGCCAGCCGCTCGACGAGGGCGAGGGAGTCGGTGTTGTACGCGGCCAGCATGGTGCGGGCGGTGATCGTGTCGCGCCGGTACAGCGCGTCGACCAGTTCCGTATGGCCGGACCACAGATGGCCGCGCAGATCGGTCAGCCGGCGCAGGTGCTGGACCGTGCACACCCAGGTCTGCACGCGTAGCCGGTGCAGGAAGTCGGCGAGGTAGGGGTTGCCGAACAGGGTGCTCAGCTCCCGCCAGAAGCGCAGGTCGTAGCCGATGAGGACGGTGAGGTCACCGGCGGCCGCGGCCCGCTGGGCCTCCTCGCCGCGCCGGCGCACCCCGGCTATCGCGGCGGCCAGCCGGGGGTCGTCGGGGCTGCCGAAGTGCTCGGGGCCCTGGTCGATGCGCAGGAACATTCCCTCGATGATCAGGGCGCGCGCCTCGATCATGCCCCGGTGGTCGGCGACCGAGTACTCGTGGACGTGGAAGCCCCGGTGCTGGTCCGCCTCGAGGAGCCCTTGCGCGGAAAGATCCACGAGCGCCTCGCGGACCGGGGTCGCGGAGACGCCGTACTGCTCGGCTATCTCCTTGACCGTGAACTCCTGCCCGGGTTGCAGCCGCCCCGCCAACACCTCGTCCCGGAGCGCGTCGGCGATCTGTTGCCGCAGGGTGCTGCGCGTCACGGCGCCGGTGCCGCTGCTGCCGGGCATGTTCGGGGCGTCTCCCTCGGGGCGTTCGGACGGTGGATGGCGTGCTCGTCGTTATGTACGGGCACGCCACCTTACGCGTTCGAGGATTTCAAGGCCCTACACGCGTAGCGTGCGCGGACTGCCCCGTGTCCGTGCCTACCTCGTGTACTCGTCGGCCACCGAAAGTGCCGTGTCCAGGGCCGCGAGGCCCTCCTTCACCTCGGACTCGGAGACGTTGAGCGGTGGCACGAAGTGCGTCCGGTTCATGTTCACGAAGGGCCACACACCGGCCTTCTTGGCGGCCGCTCCGAAGGCGGTCATCGCCGTGTTCGCCTCGCCGGCCGCGTTGTAGGGGACGAGCGGTTCGCGCGTCTCCCGGTTCTTCACCAGCTCCAGGGCCCAGAACATGCCGACGCCCCGCACCTCGCCGACGCTCGGGTGCCGCTCGGCGAGCTCCCGCAGCCCCGGACCGACGACACTCGCGCCCAGGTTCCTCGCGTTCTCGACGACGCCTTCCTCCGCCATGACGTCGATCGTCGCGACGGCGGCGGCACACGCCAGCGGATGCCCGGAGTACGTCAGACCGCCCGGGTAGGGCCGCTTCCCGAAGGTTTCCGCGATGGCACCGGAGACGGCGACACCGCCGAGCGGCACATATCCGCTGTTCACGCCCTTGGCGAAGGTCATCAGGTCCGGTACGACGCCGAAGAGGTCGGCGGCGAACCACTCACCGGTGCGCCCGAACCCGGCCATCACCTCGTCGAGGACGAAGACGATCCCGTACTTGTCGCAGATCTCCCGGACCCCGGCGAGATAGCCGGGCGGCGGGACCATGATCCCGGCGGTGCCGGGGACGGTCTCCAGGATGATCGCGGCGATCGTCCCGGGTCCCTCGAAGGCGATCGTCGTCTCCAGGTGCTCGAGCGCCCGCGCGCACTCCTGCTCCTCGGTCTCCGCGTAGAAGCGGGACCGGTAGAGGAAGGGCGCCCAGAAGTGCACGACCCCGGCGGCGGCGCCGTCGGAGGCCCAGCGTCGCGGATCGCCGGTGATGTTGACCGCCTGCTGCGTACCGCCGTGGTACGAGCGGTAGGCGGAGAGCACCTTCGCCCGGCCCGTGTGCAGCCGTGCCATGCGGACGGCGTGCTCGACGGCGTCCGCGCCGCCGTTGGTGAAGAAGATCTTGTCCAGGTCGCCGGGGGTGCGCTCGGCGATCAGCCGGGCGGCCTCGGAACGGGCCTCGACGGCGAAGGCGGGCGCGAAGGTGGTCAGGCGTGCGGCCTGCTCCTGGATCGCGGCGACGACCTTCGGGTGCTGGTAGCCGATGTTGGTGTAGACGAGCCCGCTGGTGAGGTCGAGGTACCGCTTGCCGTCGTAGTCCCAGAAGTACGACCCCTCCGCGCCGGCCACGGCGAGCGGGTCGATGAGGTCCTGCGCTGACCAGGAGTGGAAGACATGCGCACGGTCCGCGGCCTTCACGGCGGCGCCGGCCTGGGGGTCGGTCTGAGGGGTCATGCGAGTGAGCGTAAATGTCCGCGATGCGGAAGAGGTATCGGCGTCCTGTGCTGTGGACGGGGGGATTACGCGACAGGTTGTCGGGCGTGCGGGGCGGTGGCTCGGGCAACAATTGACAGCATGCTGCCAAAGTGACAACGTGTTGTCGTAAGCGACCCTCGTCGCCGAGGAGGAAGCCATGAGCCGCAAACCGGTGCATCTCGCCGTGTACGACACGCTCGCCGACTGGGAGACGGGGTTCGCCACGGCCTACCTCGCCCGGGGCGGGTACGGGATCCGGACGGTCGGAGCCTCCGGCGCGCGGCCGGTGGTCAGCGTCGGCGGACTGCGGGTCCTTCCCGATCTGGCTCTGGACGCCGTGCGGCCCGAGGACAGCAGTCTGCTGATCCTCCCGGGCGCCGATCTCTGGGACACGTCCGACGACCTCGCCCCCTTCGCCCGCAAGGCGCGGGAGTACCTCGCCACCGGCGTGCCCGTCGCCGCGATCTGCGGTGCCACCGCCGGACTCGCCCGCGAGGGCCTGCTCGACGACCGGGACCACACCAGCGCGGTCTCCTTCTACCTGGCCGCCACGGGGTACGGCGGCGGGGAGCGGTACGTCGAGGCGGACGCGGTGACGGACGGCGGGCTGATCACCGCCGGACCCACCGAGCCGGTCGCCTTCGCCCGGGAGATCCTCCGGCTCCTCGGGGTGTACGACGGTGAGGTGCTGGACGCCTGGTACCGGCTGTTCCACGACTCCGACGCCGGTGCCTACGCGGTGCTGGAGAAGGCGACGGCCGGCCGGTGAGCCGTGAGCGTCAGGAACTGCTCAGCCGGAGCGCCCTCGGGGTCTTCCGGCTGAACGGGCAGTTCCTCGCCGTCGCCGAGGAACTGGCCCGGCCCGCCGGGATCACCGCCGCCTGGTGGCAGGTGCTGGGCGCGGTACTGGGCGAGCCGCTGCCGGTGTCGGGAATCGCGCGGGTGATGGGCGGGGGCCCGGGGGCGTCGTCCGGAAAGCGCAGAACCCGGCAGAGCGTGCAGCGGATCGCCGACCTGCTGGTGGGGAAGGGCCTGGCCGAGTACCGGCCCAACCCCGCGCACCGGCGGGCCAAACTGCTCGCGCCGACCGAGGAGGGGCGGGCGGCGATCGCCCGTATCGGGCCCGGGCACGCGGCCTTCGCCGACCGGCTGGCGGCGGCGTACGGGGAGGCGGAGCTGAGGGAGGCGGTGGCCACGCTCGAACGCCTGTCCAAAGTCCTGGACGGGCTGGAGCCCCCCGTTACGGAACCGTAGACATCGCGCCACGCGACTCCTGGAACGGCCGGTTTATCCTCGGCTCGACCACACATGTGGGGGAAAGGCGGCGCTGCCATGGAGAAACTGGGGCCGGAGGACCCTCAGCGCATCGGCGGCTACCGGCTGCTCGCGCGGCTGGGTTCCGGCGGCATGGGGCAGGTCTACCTCGCCCGCTCGGACCGGGGGCGGACCGTCGCCGTGAAGCTGGTCCGGGCGGAACTGGCCGCGCGCGAGGAGTTCCGGGCCCGGTTCCGGCAGGAGGTGCGCAGCGCCCAGCGGGTCGGCGGGTTCTGGACCGCGCCCGTCCTCGACGCCGACACCGAGGCCGCCGTGCCCTGGGTGGCCACCGGCTATGTCGCCGGACCGAGCCTCCAGCAGGTCGTGGACCACGACTACGGCCCGCTGCCCGAGCGATCGGTGCGCATCCTCGCCGCCGGGCTCGCGCACGCCCTCACCAACATCCACGCCGCCGGGATCGTCCACCGCGACCTCAAGCCGTCCAATGTGATGGTCACCATAGAAGGACCCCGGGTCATCGACTTCGGGGTCGCGCGGGCGCTGGACACGGTCACCGAGGGCGGTCTCACAGGGGCCGGGGCGGTGATCGGCTCACCCGGTTTCATGGCGCCCGAGCAGGTGCGCGGCGAGCCGATCACCCCGGCCGGCGATGTCTTCTGCCTCGGCTCCGTGCTCGCCTTCGCGGCTACCGGCACCCTCCCCTTCGGCGGCTCCGAGAACGGGGCGCACGCCCTGATGTTCCGCATCGCCGAGGAGGAACCCGACCTCACGGGCATTCCCGAGGGCATCGCCGACCTGGTCCGCGCCTGTCTGCGCAAGGACCCCGCCGCCAGGCCGTCGCTGGCCTGGATCCTGGAGCGGACCGGCGCGGGGGACACCGTCGCCGACGGCCACTCCCGGGAGCCGTGGCTGCCGGGCGCGTTGGTGGCCCAGCTGGGGCGGCACGCCGTACGGCTGCTGGAGACGGAGGAACCGGAGGGGGCACCGGAGGGATCGGCGTACAGGCCCGAGGCCGCCCCGCAGCACTCCGGGCCGCGCGGGGAGAGCGCCACCCTGTTCGAGGGCGGCACCCTGCCGGCCCACCCGGCCTACGGTCACCCGCGGCAGCATTCCCAGACCGCCCCCTCCGCCTACGGCCACCCGCAGGCGCCGACGGCCGCACCGGCGCCCTACAACCCGTACGCGGGAGACTTCGGCACCGCTCCCTCGTACGGCTCGTACGGCCCGGGCGCCACCCCGCCCCCCGCCTCGTACGACCCGTACGGCCCGGCCGACCCGGGGTTCGCGGAGGAACCGGGGGAGCCGCCCCGCCGCAGTCGCCGTACGAGCGCCCTGCTCGTGGCGGTCGCGCTGGTCGTCGCGCTCGCCGCCGGCGGTTCGGTGTACGCGTTCATGAACGGGGACGACGGCTCCCCGGCCGCGAAGGCGAACCCGACGCCGAGCCGGACGGCCACGACGGGGGAGGCCGCGCCCGCGGAGAAGCCGTCCTCGTCGCCTTCCGCCTCCCCCTCCGGGGCCGACGGCGTGGTCCCCGCCGCCTACGTCGGCACCTGGACCACCACGATCGACAACGCGAGCGGCGAGAACACCCGCCTGCTGACCATCAAGCAGGGCGAGGTCGGCGACGCGGTGCTCTCGCTCGTCGCCGACGGGGAGGCGTACCACTGCGAGTTCACCGCCGACCTGGCCCAACGCCCCTCGTCCGACGGACCGTTGAGGATTGGCCCCTCCACGGTCACCTCCGGCCGGCCCCGCTCCTCCTGCGCCCCCGGCGCCGCCACCGAGGTCACCCTGCTGTCCGACGGCAGGCTGCGCCGGGTCAACCCCGACACCGGCGAGAAGCTGACGTACAGCCGCCGGTGAAGTCGCGGGCGTACCCCGATCGGCCACGGCGCGCTCGACCTCGCCGACCACCAGGCTCAGCGCGGCTCCGGCGGTCGCTGGCGCGGCATGTTCGGCCGGCTGTTCACGCCCGGCGGCAGCGGAAACCTGCTCGTCCCCGTGCCCCCCTCCTGCCGCCCGCCGGAGGCGAGCGCCGCCTGAATGCCCAGCGGCGCCGACCCCGTACGGAACTCCACCATCCAGTCCGCCGTCTCCGTCCGCACCAGTTCCATCACATCCTCCGAGAACCGCCGCAGCACCCCCAGGCACCGCTCGGCCGCCTCGCCCGCCGTCCCCTCCGCAGGCCCCAGCACCTCCCGCACACTCTCGCTCGCCCAGTCGAACTGCAGCACCTGCAGCCGCCGCTGGACGGCCTGCGCCGTCGCCACGTCCCTCATCCACCCGGACGTCACCCCGAAGAACCGGTCCACCGCCACACACGACACCGCCAGCAGCAGCGCCAGATAACCCCACGGCGCCACCCCGCCCAGCACCCCGGTGAGATCCAGCAACGGCAGCCCCGCCCCGGCGACCGCCCCCGCCGCCGCGCCCCCGCGCAGGAGCCGCGCACTCCGCCGCTTCCACACCCGGTCCGCGAGATACCAGGCCGCCGTCTGCAGGGCCCCCCGCTCCACCCACCGGTACAGCTCCTCCAGCCGTTCCGCGGGCTCCCCCCAGTCGCCGAGCGGAAACGCCCGCCCGGTCAGATCGCCCGGCCGCAGCCCGGCCGCACCCTCGCCCCGCCCGTCCTGAGGCGGACCCTCGGGCTGCATCTCCGGCTGACCCACCCGGCACTCCCTAACTGACTCAGTGACTCCGCGTAACGTCTGATGCTGATGTGCCGGACCCTTCCTACCTCCCAATGGGTGGCGAAGGGGAAGCTTTGATCCCTTTTCCGCCCGGAAGGGGGCCTTGATCAGGTATAGGCCACCGATGTAACTCACTCGAAAGAGTGGCGGGGCAACGCGCGCATGGAGCACGTAGGCTCAGTGACAGACAGGAAAAGGCAGACAGGAGCTGATCGTGATTCCCGGTGGTGGCCAGCCCAACATGCAGCAGCTGCTCCAGCAGGCCCAGAAGATGCAGCAGGACCTGGCCCTTGCCCAGGAGGAGCTGGCGAACACGGAGGTCGACGGACAGGCGGGCGGCGGCCTCGTGAAGGCGACGGTGACCGGCGCCGGTGAGCTGCGCGCGCTGAAGATCGACCCGAAGGCGGTGGACCCCGAGGCTGCGTCCGTCGAAGAGACGGCCGAGACCCTCGCCGACCTGATCGTCGCGGCCGTCCAGGCGGCCAACCAGAACGCGCAGACGCTCCAGCAGCAGAAGCTCGGCCCGCTGGCCCAGGGCCTCGGCGGCGGCAGCGGCATCCCGGGCCTGCCCTTCTAGGACCGGCCCGCCTTTCCAGAACCGGTCCGCCTTTCAAAGACCGGCCCCGGGCAACTACCGTACGTACTGCAAGGAACCCCAGGAAGGACGGCAGTCCGTTGTACGAAGGCGTGGTCCAGGACCTCATCGACGAACTGGGGCGGCTGCCCGGCGTCGGTCCCAAGAGCGCGCAGCGGATCGCCTTCCACATCCTCCAGGCGGAACCGACGGACGTACGGCGTCTGGCGCAGGCCCTCATGGAGGTCAAGGCGAAGGTCCGCTTCTGCGCGACGTGCGGAAACGTCGCTCAGGAGGAGCTGTGCGGCATCTGCCGCGACCAGCGCCGGGACGTCTCCGTGATCTGTGTCGTGGAGGAGCCGAAGGACGTGGTGGCGATCGAACGGACCCGGGAGTTCCGGGGCCGCTACCACGTCCTGGGCGGAGCGATCAGCCCCATCGAGGGCGTCGGTCCCGACGACCTGCGGATACGGGAACTTCTCGCGCGGTTGGCCGACGGGACCGTCACGGAGCTGATCCTGGCCACGGATCCGAACCTGGAGGGCGAGGCGACGGCCACGTACCTCGCCCGCATGATCAAGCCCATGGGCCTGAAGGTCACCCGCCTGGCCAGCGGCCTCCCGGTGGGTGGCGACCTGGAATACGCGGACGAGGTCACCCTCGGCCGCGCCTTCGAGGGGAGACGACTTCTAGATGTCTGACGCCACGCTGCACGCGACCGAGCAGAACCCGGACGACTTCGCGGTCCAGATCGCGGACCAGATCGAGAGCTTCCTGGTCGCCGTCACCGAGGTGGCGAAGGGCGACGAGCCGGACTCGGCCGTCCCCTTCCTCCTCCTGGAGGTCTCCCAGCTCCTCCTGGCCGGCGGCCGTCTCGGCGCGCACGAGGACATCCTCCCCGACGAGCGCTACGAGCCCGACCCGGGTTTCGAGCCGGACGTGGACGAACTCCGCGAGCACCTGGCCCGTCTGCTGGACCCGGTGGACATCTACTCCGAGGTCTTCGACCCCTACGAGCCCCGCAAGGCGCCCGTACCGGCCCGGATCTCCGACGACCTCGCCGACGTCATCGCCGACCTGCGCCACGGCATGGTCCACTACCGCGCCGGCCGCACCACCGAGGCCCTGTGGTGGTGGCAGTTCTCCTACTTCTCCAACTGGGGCTCCACCGCCTCCGCCACCCTCCGCGCCCTCCACTCGCTGCTGGCCCACGTCCGCCTGAACCAGCCCCTCGAGGAACTCGACGGACTGGACACCGACCAGGGCATGGGCGACGACACCCTCGAATTCGAGGCCGGCAAGGTCATGGAAGTGGAGATCGCGGACCAACTGGGCATGCGTTCGGCGCAGTAGACGGAGTTCGTGGACCCGACCGCCCGGCGGATCAGAGCCCCCACAGCCCCTTGCCCACCGCCGTCACCCCGCCCGCCAGCGCCAGGCCCAGCACCAGGAGCCGGGCTCGTGGTTCCGGCAGGCGTCCCGCGAGTCCCCTTCCGATGAGTGCGCCCACCGTCATGGCCGCAGTCACCGACGCCCACCGGGGCGCGCTCAGGTCCGGGAGGCCGTTCGCCGTCACCGAGAAGGCGTTCACGACGACGCCGTAGAACTGCGCGTTCGGGACGAACTCCCGTATCGTCCAGCCCGCGTTGACGGCGTAGAGGGAGATCGGGGGGCCGCCGACGCCCGCCGCCGTGTTCATGAAGCCGCCCGCCGCGCCGGCCACCACCGCGCCCCGGGTGCCGCGCAGGGCGGGGACGCGGGCCCCGCGCATGATCAGCAGGACCGCGACCGTCACCAGACCGCCCATCACCAACAGCAGGGCCGGTGCCGGGAGTCGGTGGGTCAGCCAGGCTCCCGCCGGAACCGTGCAGGCCGCCGCCGCGCACAGCGGGACCATCGCGGCCGGGCGTACGCGGCGCCAGCCGCCCGCCAGACCCACGACGCTGATCGCGCCCGCCGCGCAGTTCGCCAGGACGACCCCCTCGGAGGGGCCGAGCAGCAGGATCAGCGCGGGGACCGCCACCAGCGCGAAGCCCATCCCCGTCAGCCACTGCACGCACGAACCCAGCAGCACGATGCCCGCCAGGGCCAGGTCGGCCGCGTGCCCTCCACCCGTCATGGTGTACCTGCCTACACCATCACTCGGGAGTACGCTCTCTCCTTTGCGCAGGTCGGAGACGGGATCGTTGATCTCGCAAGGCAATGGCCCTCCTCCGAAAGCGAAGCCCCGTCATGAAGTCGCTGCTCTCCTCCCGTCCCGTCCTGTGGTTCCTCTTCCTCTTCAACCTCGCCGTCGCCGTCGTCGCGCCCTTCGTGGTCGACGGGGCACAGGGCGTGATGACCGCCGTCGGCATGGGTGTGGTCTCCCTCGGCGCGGGGATCAGCCTGGCGCGCGACCGGGGCAGGCGTGTCTCCGCCTGAGAATTGGACGGGTCCTAAACGTCCCCTGTACGACGGCTGCACGGGCCCTAACCGGCCGAACGCGAGTCTTGAGTCATCCCAACAGGCACTGCCCGCACAGGAGTTGCGATGACCCGCAAGACCCGCATACGCGCCGCCCTCGTCACCGCCACCGCCCTCGTCACCGCCGCCACGGTGACGGCGGGGATCAGTGCGGCCGGCGCCGGGACCTCCCCGAAGAAGCCCACCGAGAAGCAGATCGCCGCCCTCTTCGACGGCTGGAACGCCGCCCTGCGGACCGGCGACCCGGAGGTCGTGGCCGACCGCTACGCCAAGGACGCGGTCCTGCTGCCCACCGTCTCCAACAAGGTCCGCACCGACCACGCCGGCATCGTCGACTACTTCGAGCACTTCCTGCTGAACAAGCCGGTCGGCCAGAAGGTCCGGACGATCGTCAACGTGCTCGACAGCGACTCGGCGATCGACACCGGTGTCTACGAGTTCACCCTCACCGACCCGAAGACGCAGCAGAAGCGCGTCGTCGAGGCCCGCTACACCTACGAGTACGAGAAGCGCGGCGGCACGTGGCTGATCGTCAACCACCACTCGTCGGCGATGCCCGAGGGGTGATCAGCCCGCGCGTGGCGCCGCCCGTAGCGTGATGCGGACGCACAGCCCGCCTGCGGCCGCGTCCCCCAGGCTCACCGTCCCGCCGTCGTCCGTCACCAGCTGCTTGACGACGGCGAGGCCGAGCCCGGAGCCGGAGCGGCCGGTCAGTCCCTGGCCGCGCCAGAAGCGGTCGAAGGCGCGCGACTTCTCCTCGTCCGACATACCCGGTCCCTCGTCCGCCACGGACAGGACCACTTCCCCCGCCCCGGCCTCCATCCGGACGATGATCGTCCCGCCGTCCGGTGAGACCTCCAGGGCGTTCGAGAGCACGTTGTCCAGCACCTGGTCCAGGTGACCGGGGCTGGCCAGCACAGACGGCCGGTCGTCGACACCACTCCCCCTGAGCGCGATGGTGACTCCGCGCTCGTCGGCGGCCGGTCTCCACACCGTCAGCCGCTCGGCCACGATGTCCTTCAGCGGCAGCGGCTCCGCGGCCGTCACCTTCGCCTCGGCCCGCGCCAGCACCAGCAGGCCGTTCACCAGCCGGCTCATGCGGACCACCTCCGCCGTGGCCTGCTCCACGTCCTCGCGCACGAACTCGTCGTCCACCCCGTCCGCGATGTTGTCCAGCGACAGGCGCAACGCCGTGAGCGGTGTGCGGAGCTGGTGCGAGGCGTCGGCCACGAAGATGCGCTGCGAGGCGACCAGCGTGTCCAGGCGTTCCGCGCCCTGGTTGAGGGTGCGGGCGAGGGTCTGGGTCTCCGGTGGACCCGTCACCGGGGAGCGCGCCGTCAGGTCGCCGTCGCTGAACCGGCTCGCCATGGAGTTGAGCGCGCGCAGCGGCGCGGTGATCCGGCGGGCGGCGAACGCGCCGATCGCGGCCGCCGCCGCCAGGACGAGTACGGCGAGCCCGGCCCGGAAGCCCCAGATCTGCCACAGCCGCCGGGTCATGTCCGAGGTCGAGTAGACGATCCGTACGGCCGCCTCCCCCCGGGCCGGTACGGTGACCGTCAGATTCCCGCCCCAGATGAAGTCGGAGCCCCAGTCGGTCGTCGGCTCGTTCTCCCGCACGGCCCGGGTCAGTGCCCGGCCCGCGACGGGGTGCGGCAGGTCCGGGGAGCAGTGGCTGGTGGGCGTCACCTGGACGCTGCCGGGGGTCTCACGGCGGTACGCCTTGGCCACCCTGGTCAGGGCCTCGCACGAGATCCGGTCGCTGTTGCCCAGCAGCAGCGCCATGGTGTTGGCCTCGCGCACGACGGACACCTCGGTGTCGTCCCGCAGCTGCTTGGTGAGCGTGAAGGCCACCGGCACCGTGAACAGCAGGATGGCGACCGCGACGAGCAGGATGTAGCTGCGGATGAGCTGGCGGTTCATGCGGACTCGGCGTCCTTGACGATCTCCAGGCGGAAGCCGACACCCCGTACCGCCTCGATGGCGACGACCCCGGCGAACTTCCGTCTCAGGGCCGCCACATGGACGTCCAGTGTCTTCGTCGGGCCGAACCAGTTCGCGTCCCAGACCGCTTCCATGATCTGCTCGCGCGACATCAGCGCGCCCGGCTCCTCGGTGAGGAAGGCCAGCAGGTCGTACTCCTTCGGCGCGAGGGCGACCTCCTCGCCGTCCACATGGACGCGGGCCGCCTTGCGGTCGACGGTGAGGCGGGCGCCGTACTGGTCGGCACCGGTCTCGGCGGCGGCCGTACGCGGCTGGACGCGGCGCATCACGGCCCGTATGCGGGCGATCACCTCGCGCACCCCGAACGGCTTGGACACGTAGTCGTCGGCGCCCAGTTCCAGGCCGACCACGCGGTCCGTCTCGTCGCTGCGCGCGCTGATCACGATGATCGGCACGTCACCGCGCCCGCGCAGCGCCTTGCAGACGTCGAGTCCGTCGGTGTCGGGCAGGCCCAGGTCGAGGAGTACGACGTCGTAGGGGCCGGAGTGGGCCAGGGCGGCGGCGCCCGTGCTGACCCAGTCGACCTCGAAGCCGTACCGCTTCAGTCCGCGCCGCAGAGATTCGGCGACCGGCTCGTCGTCTTCCACCAGGAGTACGTGCACGGATCGCACACTAGTGCTTGAAACTTAATTCACAGCCATCACTTCCTTCTCGGTGGGAAGGGAACTTCCGGGACCGGCGCCCGGCATCTCACGATCCGATACCTCGGGGGTGAATTTCGGGCGCTCGTTAGACTGAGCCGACCGCAGTACAAGGACGTATGTGCGGAAAGAAGACAAACTGAGCGAGGAGCGCACGTGGGCCTTGTCGTGCAGAAGTACGGAGGCTCCTCCGTAGCCGATGCCGAGGGCATCAAGCGCGTCGCCAAGCGGATCGTGGAAGCGAAGAAGAACGGCCACCAGGTGGTCGTGGTCGTTTCCGCGATGGGCGACACGACGGACGAGCTGATCGATCTCGCCGAGCAGGTATCCCCGATGCCGGCCGGGCGTGAGTTCGACATGCTGCTGACCGCCGGAGAGCGGATCTCCATGGCACTGCTGGCCATGGCGATCAAAAACCTGGGCCACGAGGCCCAGAGCTTCACCGGCAGCCAGGCAGGCGTCATCACCGACTCGGTCCACAACAAAGCCCGGATCATCGATGTCACGCCGGGGCGCATCCGCACCGCGCTGGACGAGGGCAACATCGCCATCGTCGCCGGTTTCCAGGGTGTCAGCCAGGACAAGAAGGACATCACCACGCTCGGGCGCGGTGGGTCCGACACCACCGCCGTCGCCCTCGCCGCCGCGCTCGACGCCGAGGTCTGCGAGATCTACACCGACGTGGACGGCGTGTTCACCGCCGACCCGCGGGTGGTGAAGAAGGCGCGGAAGATCGACTGGATCGCCTTCGAGGACATGCTGGAGCTCGCGGCCTCCGGTTCCAAGGTGCTGCTCCACCGCTGTGTGGAGTACGCCCGCCGTTACAACATCCCGATCCACGTCCGGTCCAGCTTCAGCGGACTGCAGGGCACGTGGGTCAGCAGCGAGCCAGTCGTTCACAGGACACAGCAGCAAGGGGACAAGAGGGTGGAGCAGGCCATCATCTCCGGTGTCGCGCACGACACCTCCGAGGCCAAGATCACGGTCGTCGGCGTGCCGGACAAGCCGGGCGAGGCCGCCGCGATCTTCCGTACGATCTCGGACGCCGAGATCAACATCGACATGATCGTGCAGAACGTCTCGGCCGCGTCGACGGGGCTGACGGACATCTCCTTCACCCTCCCCAAGGCCGAGGGCCGCAAGGCCATCGACGCCCTGGAGAAGAACAAGTCCGGCATCGGCTTCGACTCGCTGCGCTACGACGACCAGATCGGGAAGATCTCGCTGGTCGGCGCGGGCATGAAGACGAACCCCGGCGTCACCGCCGACTTCTTCACCGCCCTGTCCGACGCCGGCGTGAACATCGAGCTGATCTCGACCTCCGAGATCCGGATCTCGGTCGTCACCCGCGCCGACGACGTCAACGAGGCCGTGCGCGCCGTGCACACCGCCTTCGGGCTCGACTCCGACTCCGACGAGGCCGTCGTCTACGGGGGCACCGGGCGCTGATGACGGTGACCCGCCGGCCGACGCTCGCGGTCGTGGGAGCGACCGGAGCCGTCGGCACCGTCATGCTCCAGATCCTCTCCCAGCGGGCGGACATCTGGGGCGAGATCCGTCTCGTCGCCTCGCCGCGCTCGGTCGGCCGCAAGCTGACCGTGCGGGGCGAGGAGGTCGAGGTGGTGGCCCTGTCGGAGGAGGCCTTCGACGGGGTCGACATCGCCATGTTCGACGTACCGGACGAGGTCGCCGCGCAGTGGGCGCCGGTCGCGGCCGCCAAGGGCGTGGTCGTGGTGGACAACTCCGGCGCCTTCCGGATGGACCCGGACGTGCCGCTGGTCGTCCCCGAGGTCAATCCGCACGCCGTGCACATCCGGCCGCGCGGGATCGTCGCCAACCCCAACTGCACCACCCTGTCGATGATCGTCGCCCTGGGCGCGCTGCACGCCGCGTACGGGCTGCGCGAGCTGGTGGTGTCGTCGTACCAGGCGGTCAGCGGGGCCGGGCGGGCCGGGGTGGAGACGCTGCGGCAGCAGATCTCGCTGGTGGCCGGCACCGAACTGGGGACCGGCCCCGGGGACGTGCGGCGGGCCGTGGGCGAGAACACCGGTCCGTTCCCGGAGCCCGTCGCGCTGAACGTCGTGCCGTGGGCCGGGTCGCTGCGCGAGGACGGCTGGTCGTCGGAGGAGATGAAGGTGCGGGACGAGTCCCGCAAGATCCTCGGGCTGCCGACGCTGCCGGTCGCCGTGACCTGTGTGCGGGTGCCGGTCGTCACCACGCACTCCCTCACCGTCCACGCCCGCTTCCAGGACTCGGTCACCGTCGAGGGCGCCCGCGAGATCATCGCCACCGCGCCCGGGGTCGTCCTGTGCGACAACCCGGAGGCGGGTGAGTTCCCCACGCCCGCCGACGTCGTCGGCACCGATCCGACCTGGGTGGGGCGGGTGCGGCGGGCCCTGGACGACCCGACCGCCCTGGAGCTGTTCGTGTGCGGGGACAACCTGCGCAAGGGCGCCGCGCTCAACACCGCGCAGATCGCCGAGATGGTGGCGGCGGAACGGAACTGACTCGCCAGTCAGGAGCTCGGCGGAAAAAGGCCCTGGCCAGAGCCGTGTCTGTTTGTAAGATCTACGGACTACGGGGCGAAGTGTGAGCCGGTCGATGGTCCGGACCACTTGTATCGGACACCGTTGTCGTCCGAAGATTGGCCGAGATTTCTCCCCGTCCCGCGCAACCGTGCGCGGGGCGGGGAGCGTCTTTGCGGTCACCCCTTCTGGGGTGCGCGAAGGTGTGCTTGGTCCCGGCGTGGGGACGCCGTGATCCGGGCGTGGGGACGCCCGTTCATATGGGATACAAGGGAAGAGCGGGACAAATGAAACGGGTACGTGTGGCGTCGGCCACCGTAAATGGGACGCCCGGCGCGTACAACCTCCACGGGGGGACGTGTGTCCAACTGACGTGGCAGAGGTACTCGACTTCCCCGCGGCGATTCGTGGCACGGCCCTACGGCCGCCCCGCGCCGTTCTCCGACCCCGCGTGCCCGGGGCGCCCGGCGGCCTGCCGGTGATCGCGCCCATGCCCGCAGCGCGGCCGACCCGCATCCCCAGCCAGCGCGACGGCGCCGAGCACGCCGACACCGCCGAGAACGCGGCGGCGGCGGGTACCACCGTTGACCACCTCACCGAGACCTACCGGGCGCACTACCGCTCGCTGCTCGGCCTCGCCGCCCTCCTCCTCGACGACACCGCCTCCTGCGAGGACGTCGTCCAGGAGGCCTTCATCCGCGTCCACTCCGCGCGCAAACGCGTCCGCGACCCGGAGAAGACCCTCGCCTACCTGCGCCAGACGGTCGTCAACCTCTCCCGCTCCGCCCTGCGCCGCCGCATCCTCGGCCTGAAGCTGCTGTCCAAGCCGATGCCGGACATGGCCAGCGCGGAGGAGGGCGCCTACGACCAACTGGAGCGCGACTCGCTCATCAAGGCGATGAAGGGCCTGCAGCGCCGCCAGCGCGAGGTCCTCGTGCTGCGCTACTTCGCGGACATGACCGAGGCCCAGGTCGCCGAGACCCTCGGTATCTCCCTCGGCTCCGTCAAGGCGTACGGGTCGCGCGGCATCGCCGCCCTGCGCACCGCCATGGGGGCTGCGGCGTGAACGACGAGGACGAGGGCCGGGGCTCGCACGAGCGCCACGAGCCGTACGCGTGGCACGAGCCGATGACGCCGGGCACACAAGAGCCGAAGCAATCGCACGCTGGGAACTCAACCGTGAACCACCACCTCGACGACCAGGGCCTCGAGGGGCTCGACTCGGACGAGCTGGCACTGCGCCGGATGCTGCACCAGGCGGTCCTGGACATGGAGCCGCGCGACGGGACCCTGGACCACCTGCGCCGGGCCGTTCCCGCCCGCCGGGCCCGCAAACGGCAGGCCGCCGTCGGCATGGCGGCCGCGGCACTCTTCATCGGCACCGCCATCCCCGCCGTGATCCACGTCTCCGCCGCGGGCGGCTCCGACGCCAACCCGGCCATCGCCGGCCAGGCCTCCCAGTCGCAGGGCGGCGCGAGCCAGGGCAAGGGCCCCGACGGTGGCTCCACCGGCAAGGTCGGCGACTCCTCCGGCAAGACCGACGAGCAGGGCAAGGAGAGCTCCTCCGAGGCCGGTCAGACCAAGGGCACGAGCAGCACCGGCGCCTCCAGCGGCAGCGAGTCCTCCTCCACCTCCGCCGTGACCGCCCCGGCGTGCACGGCCTCCCAGCTCGGCTCCACCTCCGCCGGCGTCGACGTCCCCGACGCGGCCGGCACCGTCTACGGCACCTTCCGCGTCGCCAACGTCTCCGGCACCGCCTGCACCGTCGCCGGCGCCGTCACCCTCACCCCGACGGCCCAGGGCGCCGCCGACGCCACGAAGATCTCCGTGGTGGAACACGTCTCCGGCGACGCGGCGGCCGGCCTGCCCGACCCCTCCCTGTACGTCACGCAGCACGTCCTCGCCCCGGGCTCCGCGTACGACGTGAAGTTCGCCTGGGTCCCGTCCGAGACCTGCCCCACCACGAGCAGCAGCGGCGGCGCCACCGGAGGCGAGTCCTCCCCCTCCCCGACGCCGACCGAGCAGGACAGCACCGCCGGCGCCACCACCTCGGGCGTCACCAGCCAGATGCTCACCGAGGACGGCACGGCCGACGGCAGCGTCGTCGTCACCTACACGGCGGACGACGGCTCCACGGCGGTCTCGGCGACGGTGTCGAACGCCTGCGCGGGGGTCATCTACCGGACGGGCGTGGTGGCCTCGTCGTGAGCCACTGAGACGGCGGCCTCCTCGGGCACGATCCCGAGCGCCGCGTCCCGGACGAACTCCACCTCGCGGCGCAGCAGCCGGAACCACATGAACACCACGAACCCGGCGAACACGAACCACTCGCCGGTGTAGCCCAGGTTCTGGAAGGCCTTCAGGTCGAGCCCCGTGTCCGGCGCCGCGCTCACCGGCACCGTCGTCATCCCGGCGTCTGCGGTGTCCAGGGTGACCCAGGCGTCGTAGACGTCGTACGGCACGAGATTGATCAGGGACGCGGCGCTGATCGCCGCGGTCTGCCCGGCCGGCAGACCGCCCTGGGCGCTCACGCCGTTGTCACCGGGCTGCTCGGAGGCCTGCAGCGCGCCGGTGACGGTGACCTCGCCGGAGGGCGGGGCCGGGGCGTCGGCGGAGTCGGCCTTCCCGGGCAGCCAGCCACGTACGACGGGCAGCGCCTTCCCGCCGTCCGTCCGCAGCAGGGTGAGCACGTAGTACCCGTCCTTCCCGTCCAGCTCCCGGTCCGGCACCAGCAACTGCTTGCCGTACCGCCCGCTCGCGGTGACCCGCTTCCCGGACGTCGCCTTGTCCACGGGCAGCAGCTCGGCGAGCGGCCGCGCCGTCTCCTCACGGTTCGACTCGGCCTGCGCCTTCGCGTCACGGTGGTCGTCGACGCGCGACTCGAACCGGCTCAGCTGCCAGGACCCCATGAACACGCAGAAGGGGATGGCCAGCAGTACGAAGACGTTGATCCCCCACCATCGGGGCGTCAGCAGAAACCGGTACACGCCCTCCACGGTACGGGGCCCTGCCCCGGCGCCCGGCCTCGGGGTCGGCGAACGACAGGGCGCGCGGGTCGTCCGCCCCACGGGCCGAGCGGGGTGCACGCCGACCCTGACCATCTGGTTGACCTGCGCAGATGTAAAGGTTGTCCACAGGCCGGGGGCCTCGGCGGTCGTTTGTCGGCGCGGGCGGGCAGTATGGGGTCATGACTGAGAGCTACGGACCCGACGCGTCGGAGTTGATCGAGGAGATGCCGGACTGGGAGAAGCGCTTTCGGGCGCCCCGGGTGTCACTGCCCGACTGGGCGCAGGACGCCCCCGACCGTTCCCTGTTCGTTTCCAATGCGACGGGTACGTACGAGCTGTACGCCTGGGACCGCGCCACGGGCGAGCAGCGTCAGGTCACGCAGCGGGCGAACGGCACGACGGACGGTGTGCTCACCCCGGACGGGGCGTGGATCTGGTGGTTCGACGACAAGGACGGCGACGAGTTCGGGGTGTGGCGCCGCCAGGCGTTCCAGGGGGGCGAGGACGAGCTCGCCGCGCCCGGCCTGGATCCCTCCTACCCGGCGGGTCTCGCCCTCGGCCGTGACGGCCGTACGGCGGTGGTCGGCCGCTCCACGGACGAGGACGGTACGACGATCCATGTGGCGCGCTCGGGGGAGCCCCCCTTCGAGCTCTACCGACACCGCGAGTCCGCGGGGGTCGGGGATCTTTCCCACGACGGCTCGCTCATCGCCGTCGAGCACACCGAGCACGGCGACGCGATGCACTCCGCGCTGCGGGTGATGCGGCCGGACGGTACGACCGTCGCCGAGCTGGACGACACCCGGGGCGGCACCGAGGAGCTCGGCCTCGAGGTCCTCGGCTTCGCACCGGTCGACGGCGACACCAGGCTGCTGATCGGGCACCAGCGGCGGGGCCGTTGGGAGCCCCTGGTGTGGGACGTGGCCACGGGCGAGGAGACCGACCTGGCGCTGGACCTGCCGGGTGACGTCAGCGCCGAGTGGTACCCCGACGGCTCCGGCCTGCTGATCGCGCACAGCTTCGAGGCCCGCAGCGAGCTGTTCCGCTATGACCTGGCGGGCGGTGAGCTGGTCAAGGTGCCGACTCCGCCGGGCACGGTCTCGGGCGCCACGGCCCGCCCGGACGGCAGCGTCGAGTACCTCTGGTCCTCGGCCGCCGAACCGCCGGTGGTCCGCTCGACGACGGGCCGGGTCGTCCTGGACCCGCCCGGCATGAAGTCCCCCGGCTCGGTCCCCGTGGAGGACGTGTGGGTGGACGGCCCCGGCGGCCGCATCCACGCCCTCATCCAGAAGCCGGCGGGCGCCACCGGACCCCTGCCCACCGTCTTCGACATCCACGGCGGCCCGACCTGGCACGACAGCGACGCCTTCGCGGCGGCCCCGGCGGCCTGGGTGGACCACGGGTACGCGGTGATCCGCGTGAACTACCGCGGCTCCACGGGCTACGGCCGGGCCTGGACGGACGCGCTGAAGGTACGGGTGGGCCTGATCGAGCTGGAGGACATCGCGGCGGTGCGGGAATGGGCGGTCTCGTCCGGCCTCTCCGACCCCGCCCGTCTGATCCTCACCGGCGGCTCCTGGGGCGGCTACCTCACCCTCCTCGGCCTCGGCGTCCAGCCGGACGCCTGGACCCTGGGCATCGCGGCGGTTCCGGTCGCCGACTACGTCACGGCCTACCACGACGAGATGGAAGCCCTGAAGGCGATGGACCGCACCCTGCTGGGCGGCACCCCCGAGGAGGTCCCCGACCGCTTCGAGGCCTCGTCCCCCCTCACCTACGTCGACGACGTCAAGGCCCCCGTCTACATCTCGGCCGGCGTCAACGA
Source organism: Streptomyces sp. NPDC049687 (assembly GCF_044465285.1). NCBI lineage: Bacteria > Bacillati > Actinomycetota > Actinomycetes > Kitasatosporales > Streptomycetaceae > Streptomyces > Streptomyces sp. NPDC049687. The sequence goes on along the minus strand of NZ_JBITLN010000003.1, from coordinate 249,564 downwards.
CCCCCGCTGCCCCATCCGCCAGATCGACAACTACGTCAAGCGCCTGGAGGCGAGGGGAGCGGTGCACGAGGTCTACCGCTACGACGCGGGCCACGGCTCGCTGGTCGTCGACGAGCGCATCAAGCAGGTACGCCTGGAGCTGGACTTCGCCGAAAGGCATGTGGGACCGCTCGCATAGCCTCGGGCAGTCGGCCGCTGGGGCGGCACGGGTGGGCGCGGCGACACCCCGCGGGCGGGAGTGGGCGAGCCCACCCCCGCCCGCCCCCGGCCCACCCGCACCCCGCGACCCCGGCCGCCTACACCGCCGTACGCCCACTGCGCCCGCGTCGCCCCAACAGCTCCGCCAGCCCCCGTCGCGTAGCCGCCAGCACCACCCGGTCCGAGTCCCTCAGGACGTAGGTGTCGGGCAGATCCCACACCAACCCGGACCCGCCCTCCCCCTCCGCCCCGGTGTCCAACGCCAGCACCCGCCACCGCCCCGCCCGAAACGCCTCTCCCACCGTCCTGCCCGCCAACTGCGCACACCCTCCGACCTCCAGCGCGGCGAACAGCAACACCCGCCGCTCCACCGGGATCGCCCCCAGGATCTGCCGCCCCATCATCGCCCCGGCGAACGACGGCGCCGAAAGATGCGACACGCTCCGGCTCCGGGTCAGCGCCTGCGGATGCGCCGCGCGCAGCGTCCGGTACACCGCCGTCGCGAAGTCGTCGTCGTACAGCCGCAGCACCACCCGCAGATCCGGCCGCAGGGTCCGCGCGTACAACGCGGCCTCCAGATTCGTCGTGTCGGAACTGGTCACCGCCAGCAGGGCATGCGCCCGGTGGATCTTCGCGGCCTCCAGCACCCCCTCCTGCGTGACGTCCCCCAGCACCACCGGCACCCGCAACCGCCGCGCCACCGCGAGCCCCCGCGCCTCGGGCCCCGCCTCCACACACACCACGGGGATGTTCAGCTCCCGCAGCCGGGTCAGCACCCGGGTGCCGATCTTCCCCAGCCCGAGCAGGACGACATGCCCGCCCAGCCCGCGCGGCGGCCGCCGCAACGTCCCCGCCCCCCGGAACGTCCCCAACGCCTCCAGCACCGCCGCCAGCAGCACCGGCAGCAACAGCAACCCCATCAGCCCGGACAGCAGTTGCAGCACCTGACGGGCCGTACTCGCCCCCACCGCGGGATCGTTGATCGCGAACAGGTCCAGCAGCGTCAGGTACAGCGCCCCCAGCGGATGGATCCGGGTCACCACCCACAAGGCCACCGCCAGCGCGAACACACACCCCACGAGACCGACCAGCGACCACCGCAGCCGCCGGGAGAAGAGTGAGGCGAACGGCGCCACCGCCTCCACGACCCCCACGCCGCGCCCGGCCTGCGGCGCGGGCCGGGCCGAGTACGCCACCTGCTCAAGGACGACCGAACCGCGCCGCCCGGCCGCCTCCCGCACCGCGGCCGCGTCGGGCAGCAGCAACGGCCCCTGCTCCCCGCTGCTGTCGGAACCGTCCGCGAAGGCGGGGTCGTTGCCGGTGGCGGAGAGCAGCGCGAGCGTGGGACGTCCGCTCAGGCCGCTCAGGCCGCTCAGGCCACTCGGGGCGTCCCCCTCCTCGCCCGGCGGCCGTTCGACCGCGCGCAGCAGCAGCCCGTCCGTCTGGACGACCTTGGTGGTGCCCGCGACGGCGGACGCGGCCAGCGCGGGCGCGGCGGTGTCGGCGTCGGACAGCACGGTGGTGGAGGCGTCGCTCTCGGGGGAGCTGCCGCCGGCCGCCAACGCGGCGGCCTGGTCGAGGAGTTCCTCGATGTGCTGGCCCAGCCGCCGGTTGTAGAGCCGCAGCACGAGCCGCAGCCGCGGGTTGAGTCGGCGGGCGGTGAGGGCCGCGCGGATGTTCGTCTCGTCGTCGTCGTACACGAGCGCCAGCGCGGCGGCGCGCTCCACGCCCGCCTCGGCGAGCACGGCCTCGGTGGGCTCGACGGCCTCCAACGTCCGCTGCCCGCTCCCGGGTTCACCCGCGGCGGGGACGGTGCCGTTGCCGGCGGCCCGGCTGACCGCCGCGCTCACCACCCGGTCGAGGAGCGCCGCCGACACCGCGCGGGCACGTCCGACGACCGGCGGCCGCACCGAGCGCTCGGCGGGCGGTACGACGAGGGTGACCTGCTCCTCGTAGACACCCCGCAGCTCGGCGGCGAGCCGGTGCGCGAGCCCGTCGTCGCCGCACACCACCATGTGCGCACCGGCGCCGCCGGGCGCCCGACCCTGATTCGGAACGCTCCCCACGAGGGAGAAGACTGCCTCACCGGGACGGGAGGTTCCACGGCGGCACTGAACGGCGGGCGCGGCAGGCCCGTAGAAAAGGGGAGGGAATGCGAGAAACAGGGATCAGGGAGAACACGGAAGCCGGAGGTGCCCGACCCGTGGCCATCACCAAAGCGGCGCCCCGTACGGGCGAGCGCACCCCACCCCCCGAGCGGCCCCCGGAGACCCGGCGGCTGACCTCCCCCCTCGCCCTCACGATGCTCCTGCTCCTCCTCGTCCTGCTGCAGAGCCCCATCCGCCGGGCGCTGTCCGCGCCGGTGATGCAGAGCTGGACGACGGTGTTCGTGGCGGTCGTGATCCAGGCCCTGCCGTTCCTGGTCCTGGGCGTGCTGCTGTCGGCGGCGATCGCGGTCTACGTCCCGCCGTCCTTCTTCGCCCGCGCCCTGCCCTCCCGCCCCGCCCTCGCCGTACCGGTCGCCGGGATGGCGGGCGCGGTCCTGCCGGGCTGCGAGTGCGCCTCCGTGCCGGTCGCGGGGGCGCTGGTCCGACGGGGTGTGACGCCGGCCGCCGCCCTCGCCTTCCTGCTCTCCGCCCCGGCGATCAACCCGATCGTGCTGACCGCGACGGCCGTGGCCTTCCCCCGCGATCCCGAGATGGTCCTGGCCCGTTTCGTCGCCAGCCTGCTGGTGGCGTGCGCGATGGGCTGGCTGTGGCAGCGGGTGGGCCGCACGGACTGGATGCGGCCGCCGACGCACGCCCATCACGAGGGACAGACCAGGGGGGCCGCGTTCTGGGACTCGGTCCGCCATGACGTGATGCACGCGGGCGGCTTCCTGGTGGTGGGCGCGATGGCGGCGGCGACGCTGAAGGCGATCGCCCCGGAGAGCTGGCTGCGCACGGCGGCGGACAACCCGGTGGTGGCGGTGCTGGCGCTGGCCGTCCTCGCGGTCGTGCTGTCCATCTGCTCGGAGGCGGACGCGTTCGTCGCCGCGTCCCTCACCCAGTTCTCCCTGACGGCCAGGCTGGCGTTCCTGGTGGTGGGCCCGATGATCGACCTCAAGCTCTTCGCGATGCAGGCGGGCACCTTCGGCCGTGGCTTCGCGCTCCGTTTCGCCCCCATGACCTTCGCCCTGGCCATCGTGTCGGCCGTACTGACAGGAGCGGTCCTGCTGTGAACCGACAGTCCCAGGCCGCCGTCCTCTTCCTGCTCGGCGCGGCCCTCCTCCACGCCGGCACCACCGACCTGTACCTCCGCTACGTCAAGGCGGGTCTACGGCCCCTGCTGCTGGCGTCCGGCGCGGTCCTGATCGTGGCGGCGCTGGCCACCGCGTGGTACGAGCGCCGGAGGGCGAAGGAGGAGCACGAGCAGGGGCACAGCCACCCCGAACCCCGGATCTCCTGGCTCCTGATCCTGCCCCTGCTCGCCCTGATCCTGGTCGCCCCGCCGGCCCTGGGCTCCTACAGCGCGAACCGCACCGGTACGGCCCTGCAGGAACCCCTCGCCTATCCGGCCCTCCCGGCCACCGATCCCCTGCGCCTCGGCATCGTCGACTACGCGGGCCGCGCGGTCTACGACCACGGTCGTACGCTCACCGGCCGCCGGGTCCAGCTCACGGGCTTCGTCGCCCTGGACCACGACGGCACGCCCTACCTGGTCCGCATGGCCCTCAACTGCTGCGCCGCCGACGCCCAGCCGGTCAAGGTCGCCCTGACCGGCGACATCCCCCCGGTCCTGCAGCCGGACACCTGGCTGACCGTCACCGGCAGCTACGTCCCCCGTGAGTCCCGGGACCCGGTCAACAACGGCCCCATTCCCTTCCTCAAGGTCACGACCGCGAAGCCGGCGGCCGAGCCGAGGGACCCCTATGACGAGTCGTACAACAACTGACGGCGAACCGTGAGCGGCCGATGACCCGTCAGGAGGCTTCCGGGGAAGCGCCGTTCAGACCGTTCTGGGCGGATTCCTCGATGGTGCCGCCCAGTTCGGTGCGGGCCTTCTCCATGGCCGAGCGGGGGTCGGCCGACAGGACCCAGCGGTTGCCGACCAGGTAGACGCCGCCGTACATCTGGGCGGTGTCGAGCCAGGCGCGCTGGCCCTCGGTGGTGTCGAAGGTGACCAGCACGTACTCGGCGTCCGCCGAGTCGCACAGGCCCTGGCGGTAGTCCAGGGTCTTGCCGGCCTCCTTCGGGGCCGTCTCGCAGCCGACGGCCTTCCCCAGCGCCTCCAGGGTCATCGGGCGCGCGGACGGTGCCGCGCTCTTCGTCGCGGCCGTCGGCTTGGCGTCGTCGCCGCCCCCACCGCACCCGGCGAGCAGGAGTGCCGCGGCGGCCACGCACACCGGGGCACCGAGCAGACGGCGGACGGGACGGTACATCGGGGCTCCCAACACGGCGCGGGGCATCGGTCCCTGGGAGGTACGAGGCACGGTGCCCACGTGTTCATCACAGCCACGTCCGGACGACGCTCCGCTTCCCCTCCCGGCCCGGCGGCAGGCCTCGGCAGGGAGCCGCGCACCGCCCGCTACGGCCCGGTTACGTCTGCCTCAAACCCTGGTGGCCGAGCGGTGAGCACACCATGATGGGCATATGACGACGGCCTGGCACGCCCTGGCACAGCTGGTGAGTTGGCCGGATCTCACCGAGGTCCGGTCCAGTTGCGGCACCGGCCGGGCGTTGCGCTCGGCGAGAGCCGAGATCGCGCACTTCCACTCCGACCGGCGCGTCGACCTGCTCCTCACGGCCGGGGCGATCCGCCGCTACGAGCGCGACCTGAGACGTTCGACCGCGATCCGGCTGGTGCCCGGCTCGCACTGGGTGACCGTCCGCCTGGAGTGCGAGGCGGACATCAGCCTGCTGATGACCCTCATGAGCGCCGCCCTCCGCGCTCACCAGGAGTGGCCGGAGACCGCCGAGGCCGGGCCCACCCGCTGCAACGACCGCCTCGAGACCGCGCTCGCGCAACGCGAGTACCTGTGAACACCCCGGTGTGCTCCCGTGTGCGTAATGCGGGGTTGCCGGGGCATTGGAAGGGGGCAGGAGGGAAGCGGCGTGCTGCCTGGGGAGGTCGAGCGCCGCTTCCCGCCTGCTGAGCCGGTGCCGGCGTACACAGCCGAATTCACTGTGCGGTCAGTCCCACTCCCTCGCGCGGGGCGGTCCTTCCTGCGAGGCTCGGGCACGTGACGTACGTAGTGACCGTGGACATGGGCATCCCGGAGGGCACTCCGGAGATGGACCCGTTGCAGCGCGCCGGTGCCGTGGCGCTCATCGAGGACGGATTCGACTCCGTCCGGGCCGTCGAGGGCCCCGACGGAGTGGAAGTCGATCTTCTCGACACCATGGTGGCCGTCCACCCCGGCGGCGCCCTTCTGAAGGTCGTCGTGGACGCCCCGGCGCTGGAGTTCGCCGAAGAATCGGTGCAGGTGCTCGTGGACGAACTGCTGGAGCGCTCCGAGCTGCTGGCCGACTGGACGATCGAGCGGTGCGAGGTCGAGCTGCACCAGGACCTGGCCAGGGAGAGCCTCGACGCGGCCGAGGGCCCGGACGCCCCGCCCGACGACCCGGCTCTGCGCAAGGCCCGGCACACCGGGGGTGCCACGAGCGAGGGCACCGCACACGGCCGCGGCGCCGAGGCGAAGTCCGCGGCCGTGCGAAGCCGGCTGCTGGGCCTGGCGGACGAACTGCGCTCCTTCTCCCCGGCCGTGTTCGGCGCGCTCGACGACACGGCCGCCGCGGACGGCGACCACGGGGGCGCCGTCCCGGCGGAAAGCGCCCGACTCGCCGCCGGCGCCCTGGTCCACGCGACCGACGTCCTGGTGGCCGAGCTCTTCGAGGACCTGCAGGTCCTGACCCAGGAGGACGCCACCGTCGCGGAATGCGAGGGTCCGCTGTGGCACCTGGAGCGCCTGCCCGACCGCTACGCCCTCCAGTACGACGCCCCCTTCGCCCGCCGCTTCCTGGTGACCGTGATCGCCATGACCACCCGTTTCACCGACGGCAGTTTCCAGCGGCTCAGCTGCGTCGCCGAGGAACTCGCCCTGAGGTTCCTGCTGGGCCAGGCGACCATGATCCTGGAGCTGTACGACCTTCTCGACGACGAGGTGGCGGCCGCTCTCGACGCCTTCGCGGCCGGCGTGTACGAGGACAGGGACCACGAGTTGCTCTACGACGACGTCGCGCCCCTGTCCTTCAGGTCGTGGTTCACCCCGTTCCACGAGGGTCGGTACGTGCACCCGTCCGCCGCCGACGAACCCGAAGGGGCGGCCCCGGCCTGACGGAACCACGTCAGGCCCGCCCGAGCGGGTTCGCCCCGCGCCGCGTCAACGAGTCGACGACCACCGCGAGGTAGAGCACCCCGCCCGTGATCATGAACTGGACCGGGGGTGCGACTCCCAGCAGCGCCATGCCCGAGGCGATCGACTGGATGATGAGCACCCCCAGCAGCGCCGACCACGTCGAGCCGCGTCCGCCGAACAGGCTGGTGCCGCCGACGATGGCGGCGGCGATGGCGTTGATCAGCAGCATGCCGGAGCCCGGGACCTGGGTCGCCGAGGTGAGCCGGGACGCGATGAACAGGCCGCCGAGGGCCGCCAGGGTCCCGGACACCATGAACACCGAGATCCGCACGCGCGTCACATCGACGCCGGCCCGCCGGGCCGCCTCCACCCCGCCGCCCAGCGCGAGGATCTGCCGGCCGTAGGGCGTGCGGCGCAGGAAGAGGTCCGAGGCGACGACGACACCGAGGAAGATCAGGAGGGCCAGCGGCAGGCCTTCGAACTGGTCCAGCACGTAGACGGCGGCGAACGCGAGCACCGCGAGGAGAGCCGTACGCACCCAGATCTCGCCGACGGCCCGGTACGGCATCCCGGCGGCGCTGCGGCGTCTGTGGTCATGGAGGGAGACGAGGAGGTACGCGGCCGTGGCGAGCGCCGCCAGGCCGTAGGTGGCGAGGGCGGTGCTGAAGTACCGGCTGGTCAGCGTGGCGACCAGCCCCTCCTCACTGAAGTTGATGGTGGTCTCCGTCCCCAGCAGGTAGAGCATCACGCCGTTCCAGGCGAGCAGGCCCGCGAGGGTGACGACGAACGCGGGCACGCCGATCCTGGCGAAGGAGAACCCGTGCAGGGCCCCGGCGGCCGTCCCGCAGAGCAGCGCGATGATCACGGCGAGCCATTCCGGCATGCCGAAGTTCACGTTGAGCGCCGCGAACACGGCTCCCGCGAGGCCAGCGAGCGAGCCCACCGACAGGTCGATCTCGCCGATCAGCAGCACGAAGACGATGCCGACGGCGACCATGCCGGTCCCGACGATGTCCACGCTGAGGACGGACAGGTTGCGCGGCGAGAGGAAGTTGTCGTTGAGGCTCTGGAAGACGATCCAGGTCACGGCGAGAGCGAGCAGGACGGGGGTCGGGCCGAGGTCCCCCTCCCGCAGTCTGCGCAGCACCGCCTGGGCGTACGCCTTCGGAGGACCGGTGTGCCGGGGGCTTCCGTCGTGGCGTCCGGCATGGCCGTCCCGGCCCCCGTCACGGTGTCGATCGCCGGCGGGCTCGGGGCCGGTGGTGTGCGCCCGGGCCCGCCTCCCCCTCACGGCCATGCCTCCTCCGGGCGGGTCGGGCGGTGGGCGGCGGCATTGTCCGCCGCGCCGGTGATGGAGGAGATGATCTGCTCCTGGGAGGCGGTGTCGACGTCGAAGACGCCGTTGTTGCGTCCGAGGCGCAGGACGGCGACCCGGTCGGCGACGGCCTTGATGTCGCCCATGTTGTGGCTGATCAGGAGGACACCGAGGCCCCGGTCGCGCAGTTCCTCGATCAGGTCGAGGAGCTGGCCGGTCTGCTCGACGCCCAGGGAGGCGGTGGGCTCGTCGAGCAGGAGCAGCCGGGGTGCGCCGAGGAGCGAGCGGCTGATCGCGACGACCTGCCGCTGGCCCCCGGACAGCGCGGCGACCGGCACCCGTACGTCGGGGATACGGATGGACAGGGTGTGCAGCAGTTCGCGGGTGCGGCGCTCCATCTCCACCTCGTCGAGGATGCCGAGCCGGTGGATCTCCCTGCCGAGGAACAGATTGCCGACGACGTCGAGGTTGTCGCACATCGCGAGGTCCTGGTAGACGGTCGCGATCCCCAGGACCTGGGCGTCCTGGGGGCGCTTGATCTGGATGGCACTGCCCTGCCACTCGATGAGGCCCTTGTCGGCCGGGCCTGCCCCCGAGATCACCTTGACCAGGGTGGACTTCCCGGCGGCGTTCTCGCCCATCAGGGCGACCACCTCCCCGGTCCTGATCTCCAGTTCGACGTCCACCAGCGCCTGGACGGCGGCGAAGCGCTTGGAGACGCCGCGCAGCACCAGCAGAGGCTGACCCGGCACGGGGCCACCTCCTTCCGCCTCCAGGGAAGGCTCATCGACGAGTCTCCTCACGTGAGTCCGGCCTTGTCGCAGGCGGACCGGAGATCAGGGCTGCAGATCTGGTTGATGGTGTACAGGCCATCCTTGACCAGAGTGTCCTCGATGTTACCGACAGTCACCGAGACCGACGGGAGCAGAACCGCCGGGATGTCCTTGGTGGTGGGGCTGTCGACGGTGTCCGTGGCGATGGACTCCACCGACTTGTCCCGCCCCAGCGCGACGGCCATCTCGACGGTGGCGTCGGTCGCGCGCTTGTAGGGCTTGTACACGGTCATGTACTGCTCGCCCCGGATGATGCGCCGCACGGCCACGAGGTCGGCGTCCTGGCCGGTGACCGGCGGCAGCGGCCTGACCTGAGTGGCGTTGAGGGCGGAGACCACGGCGCCGGCGAGGCTGTCGTTGGCGGACAGGACGCCGTCGACGTTGTCCGCGCCCAGGGAGGCGATGGCGCCCTTCATGTTGACGAAGGCGTTCTCCGGCCGCCAGCCGACCGTGTCGTACGACTTGCCGATCTTCACCTTGCCCTTGAGGACGGAGAGCGATCCCTCTTTGAACCAGCCGGCGTTGGGGTCGGTCGTGGCGCCGTTCATCATGACGATCTGGCCGCCGGCCGCCTCCGTGCCCATGGCCTTCAGAAGCGCCTCCGCCTGGAGTCTGCCGACCTGAGCGCCGTCGAAGGTGACGTAACCGGAGATCGTGCCCTCAGCGAGCCGGTCATAGGCGACGACCGGGATGCCTGCGCGATGGGCCTCCTCGACCGCCGGTCGCAGCAGCTGGGGGTCGACGGCGGCGACGATCAGCACGTCGACCCCTCGGGTGATCATGGACTCGAGCTGCTGGCGCTGGACCGCCGGGTCGGGCGTGGCGGCGACGGTCGCCGCGGGGCACTCCGGGCACAGCTCCTTGAGCTTCTTCTCGATCAGGGGCTTGTCGAACTGCCCGAAACGCGAGGCGCCGCCTCCGGGAAGCAGCACACCGACCTTGAGGCTGTCACCGCCCCCGCCGCCGCCTCCGCCACAAGCACCCACCAGGGCCAGCCCACCGGCCACCACGATCGCCAGGGGCGCCCGGGCTAGGGCTTTCCACTTCACGGCTGCGAGGCCGGCACCACCGAGAGCCATCGTCGGTTCCTTAATATATGTCCAGCTTCACCCCGTAATGTGACCTTAATCCCAAGAGTAGCCAAGCCGCCGACGTCCCGTTCGGGCGGGGCCGTCACCCGGGTCGGCGTCGGGCGACGCGGCGGGGGCCTGATCGCTCGGGGTGACGACGGCGGCATTCGGCCACACCCGGACGCCGGGCACCCCCGCCCGGCACTCCCGCCCGGCACTCCCGAGGACGCCCCCTCCTCGGCGGCGCCGTGGTGCGGCGCGGCGCCTGACCATCCGTACGGGGGATGGCCGCCTGCCCGCACGGGCGCGGCTCCCGGTCGGGCGGCCGCCACCCGTACGGAGCAGATCAGGGCTTCAGCAGGACCTTGACGGCGCGGCGCTCGTCCATCGCCTTGTAGGCGTCGGCGGCCCCCTCCGGCGGGAGGGGGCGAGGTCGAAGACCTGCCCGGGTTCCTGGACACCGCGGCTCGCCGTTTCCACCCCGACTGGGACCTCATCGCCGACATGACCGACGAACCTTGCCCCACCCTTCTCGTCTACACCGCCGAACCCGGCTCACGCGCCGAGGAGGGCCTGCGCCTGCTTGCCTCCTGGGCCGCCTCCAGGGAGGGTGCCGTAACGTCTTGAGGTCCGTGGAGGTGTGTCACGTGGTCCGGAGCGGATCCAGGAGACCGGGCCTGATGAAGACCGTGCCGACGCGGGACGTCACGTTCGTCAACGGGGCCTTGAAGCGGGCCGGTTCACTGGGAGTGCCGGATCCGGCCGGACCGCCGGTTGGGCGGGCGTAGCGCTGGTCGGGGGGTCCGGGCCGTCCGACAGGCGGTCGACCCGAAGGGGACTCGCCCGGCGCCGCGCGCGAATCGAGGAAGCGCAAGCCGTCGCCCGCCAGGGCGGCTTGGGCAGCACGTCGAGATCGAGTGTGACGCAGGTCACGGGAAGTCGGTGCGGGGTGCCGGACAGCTCATTGAGGTGAGCACTCATATGCGTACCCGGGTACGGGCCGGGGATTCGAGCGCGTTCGCCGAGCTCTTCGACAGCTACGCCCGCGCGGTCTACAACCACGCCTTCCGGCTGACCGCCGACTGGTCGACGGCCGAGGACGTGATGGCCGCGACCTTCATGGAGGCGTGGCGGCTGCGCGGCCAGGTCGATCCGGAGGGCGGTTCCCTGCGGCCCTGGCTGCTGGGCATCGCCACCAACACCGCGCGCAACCAGTACCGGAGCAACCGGCGGTACCGGGCGGCGGCGCAGGCCGCCGCGGCGGCCGAACGCTCGGTGCCCGACCACGCCGAGGAAGTGGCCGACCGGCTCGACGGCCGACAGCGCCTTGCGACGGCGCTCACCGCCCTCGCGTCCTTGCGCCGCCCGGAGCGCGAGGTCATCGCGCTCTGCCTGGGGGAGGGCCTGGACTACGAGGCCGCGGCGGAAGCGCTCGGCATTCCGGTCGGCACGGTCGCCTCCCGGCTCTCCCGCGCCCGCAAGAAGCTCCGCAAGCTCGCCGAGGCCGAACCGGCCGTGACTCGACCCACGAGTCACAAAAAGACGTTGAGGGACCCCGCGGCGGCGACAGCGTTCGCCGGAAGTCTTGAAGAAAGTCTCGTGAAACGGGAAGTCGGCCGCCCCGGCCGACAGACAAGAGGCGATCACGCACACGCGATTCGGCCCGCACAGGAAGGAAACCGATGAACGCGAACACGTCCCGGCAGAACCCTGCCGAGTGGGAAGAGGGCGCCCAGCTCTTCGACCGGACGACGCGCGACCTGCCGGCGGGCCGTCACCAGTTCCACAAGGAGCGCATGATGGCCCGGATTCACGAGACGCAGCAGGCTGAGCAGAGGGACGCCGGGGCGAGGACGGTGGCCCAGGCGCAGATTCGAAGGTTCCGACTGCCCCGTCCGGCGATCGCCCTGCCCGCGCTGGCGGCCGCCGTGGCCGCGGCGGTCGTCGCCGGCGTCGTGACGTCCGGCGGCGGGGGCAGGGACGGCGGCGTCGCCACCGGACCGGCCCTGACCACGCCCGTCGGCGCCGCGACCGCCAAGGGCGTACCGCAGCTGCTCGACCAGATCGCGCTGGCGGCGGCCGAGGTGGACCAGTCGGCCGTCAAGCCCGGCCAGTACGTCTACATCGAGTCCAGGACGGCCGACAGCTTCGTGAAGACTGTCGGCGACAAGAGCACCCTGGCCAGCCACAAGCTGCACACCCGTCAGGTGTGGGAGTCCCCGGACGGCACCAAGGGCTGGCTGATCGACCCCGCCGTCAACGACGGCCCCGAGGGCGAGACCCTGAGCCTCCCCGACGAGCAGGGCAACACCCCGGAGGCGCATCTGAACGCTCCGTCGTACGACTACCTGGCCAAGCTGACCACCGATCCCGACGTCCTGCTGGCCAAGATCTACAAGGAGACCAAGGGGCAGGGCAACACCCCCGACCAGGAGGCTTTCACCACCATCGGCGACCTGCTCGGCGAGAGCTACCCCCCGGCGGAGCTGTACGCGGCCCTGTTCAAGGCCGCCGCGAAGATTCCCGGTGTCGTCGTGGTCGACGACGCGGTGGACGCGGCGGGCCGGCACGGTGTGGCAGTGGCCCGCCTCGACGAAACCAGTGGTCAGCGCGAAGAATGGATCTTCGACAAGAAGACCCACGTCTACCTGGGCGAGCGCACGGTTCAGGTGAAGGGGACCAGTGGTGACGACCACCTGATCAAGCCCGGCACGGTTGTCTTCACCAGCGCCATCATGAACCGCGCCATCGTCGACGGCATCAAGCAGACCCCGTCACAGACCGGCTGACGTATCCCGAGGAGAAGACCGGCACCTCCGGCGAACCGACCGGAGGCACCGGGGGAACGGAGACGAGGCCACGCTGCCGCTCTTTTGACACCGAAGGCACGCATGCCAGAGGCCCGCGGGCCTCATCCAGGGGCGCCAGGCACCGGCGGCCGCCCACCTCCATCCGTCACACCACGGCTGGGCCCGCCACCGCTCGGCTCGAACCCCGCGAGCATCTGTTCCAGCGCCGCCTGGTCAGGCCCCACGAACGGCGGCGCTCCGGCTGCCGAAGTCAGTCTGTCGATCATCGTCCCGGACAGTCCCCGGGCAGGTGGCAGATGGGTCGAGAGGATGAGTTCCGGCTCTCTCTCCCGCAGCGGCTCGAAGCTGGCCTCGAACTTCCCGGGATCGACGTTCGCCACCCACGGACTGTCCACCGTGGCCCACAGCAGTTGCGCGGCGCGGAGCTCCTCCGCGTCGACCGAGCGGACGTCGTCGGTTCGCGCCAGTTCCTCGCTGGGCATCGGCCCGCCGAAACAGTCGGAGGTGAAGCAGATCCCCGACCGGTCGTCGAAGAAGCCGACGGTGCCCGGGTTGTCGAACAGGGGCGGCCTGAACGCCGTGAGGGTGCGGTCGCCCACGTCCAGCGCCTGCCCCGGGTTGATCAGGTGGAGGCGGTCGAGCGGCAGCGGTCGTTCGCAGGACAGGTACCCCACGGACAGGAACGTGGTCACCACCCGCGCCTCGGGCGCGGCGGCCAGCAGGTCGTAGATCCCACCGGTGTGGTCCCGGTCGGGGTGGGTGAGCCAGATCCAGCGCACGTCGGCGGGGTCCAGCACGGAACCGACAGTGTCCAGGAAGTCTCGGTCCGGAAGCCCGAGGCCGGTGTCGACGACGACGGGCTGGGCGGCGAGCAGGACGAAGGCGTTCACCGAGAGATGCCCGATCGCGGGAACCTCAAGGCTGTCGTTGAGGACCCGGATGTCGGGGCGGATGTTGTGAACCGGCATGTCGCATCTCCATCCCCCCGGGATGGTGATCGCGCCGTGCCTACACCTCCAGCATGCTCCTCCCCACCGCCACCGCATCTGCGGCGACAACACGCCATGTGGCGGCGGGCAGCCACCCCATCAGCGGTCTGGCCTTGCGGCCTACCAGCGGGGCATGGCCTGACCGCAGAAGTCAAATGCCTCCGGCGGCAAAGTGCTCACCCACTGGCGCCCACGGCATCGAGGCCGGGATACCGGGAGGCATGGACGGCCGGCAAGAGTCATGGTGGTTGCTGTATTCCGCTGCTGTACACACGTAAGAGGCCCATTCACGATCACATGAATGGGCCTCTGACTTGTGTCGGGGTGGCGGGATTTGAACCCACGACCTCTTCGTCCCGAAGCTACTTTGATGAGCGTTTTGGCCCTGGGGCTGTGTGCCCTTGAGCTGCTGCGATGGCCCACAGTTGCGCGGTTGTCCGTCGCTGCCTGTCGGCGTTGTCACGCAGTTACACACTCACTGCTGGAACGGGTATTACCGGCGGCATGGATGCAGACAAGGCCAGACTGGCTTCTCCCGAAAACGACTACTCCCGGGTCGCTGGCGTACCCTGATTCGGCACGCGTGGGTCCCGGTTCGCCAGCTCGTAGATGCTTCTTTCGAGCCCGACCCTCCGCGTGCTCCAGTCGACGATGGCAACACGTTTGCCGGTTTCTCTCTCGACGCGAGCGGCCAGTGACTTAAGGTCGTCCTGGAAGGATGCGGCGGCAACCCACAGAAACGCATCAAATTCAGCTTGTGCTGCACGCGCCATGAATTGGTCGGCGAAGGCTGTCGACACACGCCCTGTCTCTGACTTGGCGGTCATAGCGTAGATCCCGATGCGTTGCCCGGTAGAGCGTTTGAGTACCAGCAGGGGGTCCCCGACCTCTGGATCGGTCAGGTGATGCAGTTCGCCCTCCGGTTCAAGGACTTCGTCAGCCGCATGCCTCACCTCGTCCAGCAGGAGGGCAAAGTCCAGTGCAACAGCGCTGGGATCTTCTATCACCTCAGGGTCGGTCAAGATCAGGGTATCCATCAGGAACCTTGCTTCGAGCGGTGGTGCAGCCTTGGCCCTCTGAATCAAGCGAGCCCGACGGCGTCCCATCAACAGCTCAGCGTCCATGAGTCGTCCACCGAGGAACGGCATACCCGTGATCGACATCAGGAGAAAGACGCCGCCGACGACAAGAGCCACCGCGGTGCCCGCGCCGTTGTCGCTCACAAACAGTGCAACTGCCCCAGTTCCCGCCAGCAGTATCCCAGCGGTAGCCGCTCCGACTCGCTGCCGCTGTGATAACGGATCCGCCTCGGCGGGATCGAACTGTACGCGGGCGCTGACACCACTCGTTTCGCTCTGTGACATAGCTTGACGGTAAGGCAACGGGCCGCGCAGTGTCATGACCACGATGCAGTCCTGAGCGGTAACTCCTTGGAGAGCCACCACCGCCAGGGTCTCGAGAGGGATCTGACCGCCACTTAAGCTTCCGGCGCGTCGGGCGGTCCGTGGACCTGCCCGGTAGAAGCACGACGTTGGGGCCATGATCTTCGAGGGTCGCGCCAAGTGGCTGGCTAATCCAATCGATCCACTCATACCTGAACCGCGCGGTCAAGCGGGCCATGGCGCGGGACAAGGTCAAGCAAAACATTGTCGAGCTGTGCGCGGTACCCCGGGGGAAGGCTGGACACCCCTCCGAGGCGCTGACATTCGCGCAAGCTGAGGCCGTGCTCCAGGGCGCCGAGGGAACCTCGATGTACGCCTACATCGTCCTGGCCCTGCTGACCGGTGCCCGCACTGAAGAGCTCCGGGCCCTCACCTGGGACCGCGTATTCCTGAAGGGCCGTCCCGAAATGGACCCGCCGCAGCCTCCCCACATCGCAGTCTGGCGCTCGGTCCGGCGCACCGGAGACACCAAGGCCCGGAAGTCCCGGCGCACGCTCGCCCTGCCGGCGCGCTGCGTCGAAGCCCTCTGGCAGCAATTCGAAGATCAGGGCTGGGATCGGCTCGCCGCTGACGACAAGTGGGAGGAACACGGGCTCGTCTTCTCCTCGGCCGTGGGCAAGCCGCTCGACGCGGCCAACGTCCGCCGCGCCTTCCGCCAGGCGCTCAAGGACGTCGACGGGATCAACGGAGACGAGTGGACGCCGCGGGAGCTCCGGCACAGCTTCGTGTCGCTGCTCTCAGACCGGGGCGTCCCGCTGGAAGAGATCTCCCGGCTCGTCGGGCACTCCGGTACGGCTGTGACGGAAGAGGTCTACCGGAAGCAGATCCGGCCCGTGATCCAGACCGGCGCCGTCGTCATGGACGGCATCTTCGGCACCGAGCAACAGCGGCCGTAAGCACGCAGCCAAGCACTCAAGAATCGATAGTCACGCAGTTAGACACGCAGCAACGCCAGAGGGCCCTTACCGATCCGGTAAGGGCCCTCTGATCTGCTACTTAGCTGTCGGGGTGGCGGGATTTGAACCCACGACCTCTTCGTCCCGAACGAAGCGCGCTGCCAAGCTGCGCTACACCCCGATGTCGCTGCTTGTCCTGCTTGTCGCGGCGACGTCGTTTACTTTAGCCCACTGGTGGCTGGAGACGAAATCCGGTTTTGGCGCGGTGGCGGATCGGGTTGGGGCGGGCGTGGTCGAGGGTCACGAGGAGGACGGCGAGGGCGTAGAAGGAGAGGCCCAGGAGGAGGGCGTCGGCCAGGGTGTGTTTGAAGCCGTGGGCCTCGGTGTCGAGGAAGGGGTAGAGGTGGCGTCCGGGGGTGCCGGAGGCGATCAGCTGGGCTCGGGTGAGGGAGAACAGCAGGTAGACCAGGGGGTAGGCCATCCAGGTCGCCGTTTGGCGTAGGCGCAGGCGAACCGGTGGGGTCAGGAGCAGCCAGTCCAGGAGCGCGGCCGCCGGGGTCACGGTGTGGAGGAGGTGGTGGGTCACCGCCGCCCAGCCCGTGGGGGCGGTCGTCGTGTCCGTCACCGAGAACGGGGGCGTCGCGTCGGAAAGGAGCAGGTAGTAGGCCAGGCCGGTGATGGTGACGTAGAGCAGCGCGGCGCCGGTCAGGGCGGAGGGGAGGGGGTTGCGGGCCGACCAGGCGCGGCGGGCCGAGAGGAGGGTGACCAGGGCGAACAGCAGGTTGCTCTGGATCGAGAAGTGGCTCAGTACCCGCAGCGGGTCGCCGAGTAGCAGCGCGAGCGTCACGCCTGCGGCCGCCGTGGCGGCGATCAGTAGGCGCAGGACGGCGGCCAGGGGGCGGCGTACGGGTGACACCACCGCGGAGGCGGGGACGAAGGAGGGCAGGAGCGCGTGGGGTCGCGGAATCGCGGGCAGGTCCGGGTTGTCCCTGGGTATGTGCGCAATCATGCCCTCACGCTAGAGATGTGGGGCAAAAAGGGCGATTTGGGTGGGCCGTGAGGGGGAGGGTGGGGAAGATCCGTCTCATGGACGGCCACAGGAACCCGTACGGCCACAGCACCCGTACGGCCACAGCAACCCGTACGGCCACAGGAACCCGTGCAGCCACAGCGACCCATACAGCCACACGAACGCCCTCGAACCCCCTACTCCCTCCCCACCAACGTCAACAACGTCACCTCCGGCGGGCACGCGAACCTCACCGGTGTGTAGCGGTTCGTGCCGCAGCCGGCCGAGACGTGGAGGTAGGACGTGCGGCCCTCCGCCGTGTGCGTGGACAGGCCCTTCACGCGGTCCGTGTCCAGGTCGCAGTTGGTGACGAGGGCGCCGTAGAAGGGGATGCAGACCTGGCCGCCGTGGGTGTGGCCGGCGAGGATCAGGGGGTAGTCGTCCGCCGTGTACGCGTCCAGGACGCGCAGGTACGGAGCGTGGACGACGCCCATGGAGAAGTCGGCCGAGGCCGACGGACCGCCGGCCACCTGCGCATAGCGGTCGCGCTTGATGTGCGGGTCGTCCAGGCCCGTCAGCTCCACCGACATGCCGTCGATCTTCAGCACGCCCCGCGTGTTCGTCAGGTTCAGCCAGCCCGCCGCGTCGAAGCCGTCCCGCAGGTCCTCCCACGGGTTGTGGACGACGTTGACCGCGGGTGCGTTGCCGTTCAGGCCGTGGCGGCCCTGGGCCTTCTCCATCAGGTAGCGGGCGGGGTTGCGCGGCCTGGGGCCGTAGTAGTCGTTCGAACCGAAGACGTATGCGCCCGGGAAGTCCATGAGCGGGCCCAGCGCGTCCAGGGTCTCGGGTACGCCCTCCGGGTCGGAGAGGTTGTCGCCCGTGTTGATCACGAAGTCGGGGCGCAGGCCGGCCAGCGAACGCAGCCAGCGCTGCTTCTTTCGCTGCCCGCCGACCATGTGGATGTCCGAGACCTGCAACACGCGCAGGGGACGCATTCCGGCGGGAAGGACGGGGACCGTCACCCGCCGCAGACGGAAGGAGCGGGCCTCGAAACCCGCCGCGTACACCAGACCGGCGGCGCCGGCCGCCGCGATGGACAGAGGTACTCGGTATTGCGCGCGCATACGTCCATCGTGTCAGACGCCGCTCACATCTCATTCCCCGCGGTCCTTACCCCTCCGGGCGCGGCCGTACCCCGCCGTGCCCCCACCTCCCCTTAAATGAACGGGCGTCGGTCGTTCCACACCTGCGACAATCAAACCCATGACCACGCTCAAGTCGAAGCTGCAGGAAGACCTCAACGCCGCGATCAAGGAGCGCGACGAGCTCCGCTCCTCGACGCTCCGGCTGACGCTCACCGCGATCACCAAGGAGGAGGTCGCGGGCAAGCAGAAGCGCGAGCTCTCCGACGACGAGGTGCTGATGGTGATCACCAAGGAGGCGAAGAAGCGCCGGGAGGCGGCCGACGCCTTCGCGCAGGGTGGTCGCGCCGAGTCCGCCGAGCGGGAGAAGGCGGAGGGCGAGGTGCTCGCCGAGTACCTGCCGAAGCAGCTCGGTGACGAGGAGCTGAACGACATCGTCGCCCAGGCCGTCGAGGAGGCGAAGGCGGCCGGCGCCGAGGGGCCCCGGGCCATGGGTGCCGTCATGAAGATCGTCAACCCGAAGGTGGCGGGGCTGGCCGAGGGCGGCCGCGTCGCCGCCGCGGTCAAGAAGCTCCTCGCGGGCTGACCGACCCCGGGTCCCACAGTCCGCCCCTCACAAGAGGGGAACGGCCCCTGCTTCCCGTACCGATAGCGGTACGGGAAGCAGGGGCCGTTCCCTGTCGCCGGGCGGTGTGCCGGGGTTAAAGGGCGTCAGCCGCGCCCGCCCCCGTTGCCGTTCCCGTTGCTCTGGCCCTGGAACAGACCCTCGAAGCCCGTCGAGTTGTCGCCGCCGGTCGTGGAGCCGCCGTTCGTCGTGCCGTTGGTCAGCAGGCCGCCGGGGAAACCGTCGTTGTTGCCGTTGTCACCGTCGTCATCGTCGCCGTTGTCGTTGTCGTTGTCGTTGTCGTCGTCGTCGCGGCCTATGTTGGCGCTCGGGATGTTGACGAGGTTGAAGCTCGGGGCTTCCTTGCCCTCCAGGGCGCCGGTCATGGCGTCGCGCCAGATGGGGCCGGGGGTGTCACCGCCGTAGACCTGGGCGTGGTAGACGCCGCCGATGGAGATGTTGGTCATCTCCACCTTCTGGGTGGCGCTGCCGACCCAGACGGCGCCGGCGAGGTTCGGGGTGTAGCCGACGAACCAGGCGTTCTTGCGGGAGTCCGTCGTACCCGTCTTACCGGCGTTGTCGCGGCCCGACAGACCGGCCTGCTGGCCCGTACCGGAGTCGATCACGCCGCTCAGCAGGGTGTTGATGGTGTCCGCGGTCTTCTCGCTCATCGCGCGCGAGCAGGTCGACTTGGGGACCTCCAGCGACTTCTTCTTGCCGTTCACGGTCTGGATGATCGACTCGATGGCGACCGGGGTGCAGTACATGCCCCGGCTGGCGAAGGCGGCGTACGCGCTGGCCATGGTGAGGGGGGAGAGGCCGGTGGAACCGAGGGTCATCGACGACGGGACCTCGGGCACCTTGTCGCCGTTGCCCTGGACCACGCCGAGGGCGTTGGTCATCTTCACCACGGGGCACATGCCGATGTCGGAGAGCATCTGCACGAAGTAGGTGTTGACCGACTTGGCCATGGCCGTCTTCAGCTCGTACGGGCCCTTCTCGGTCTCGCTCTCGTTCTCGAGCTTGTAGTTGCCGTCGTTGACCCACGGCTTGCCGCTGCACGTCTGGACCGTGGCCGGGTACTGCATCTCGTACGGCGCGGCGTACACCTGGTTGGCCGGGCGGCCCTCCTCCAGCGCGGCCGCGGCCACGAACGGCTTGAACGTCGAACCGGTCGGGAAGCCGAAGTTCGAGCCGCCCATGGAGGCGTTGACCGAGTAGTTGTACTCGGTCTCGTTCTTGCCGTAGCCGTACGGCTTCGACTGGCCCATCGCGAGGATCTTGCCGGTGCCGGGCTCGACGAGCGTGGCGGCCGCGGCGACCTTGTCCGACTTGTAGACGTGCTGCTTGAGCGAGCTCTGGGCCGACTTCTGGGCCTGCGGTTCGAGGGTCGTACGGATGGTCAGGCCGCCCTGGTTCCAGACCTGCGCCCGCGCCTCCTTCGTCTTGCCGAAGACGGGGTCGCTGAGGAAGACCCGCTCGACGTACTTGCAGAAGAAGCTGGCGCCCTTGACGGCGGTGATGCAGCCGTTCTTCGGCTGGGTGACCTTCAGGCCCAGCGGGGCCTTCTGCGCCTTGGCGGCCTCGGCCTCGGAGATGTCGCCGACCTCGGCCATGCGCTGCAGTACGACGTTACGGCGGCGGGTGGCCTCCGCCGCGTCGTTGACCGGGTCGTAGCGGCTCGGGGACTGGACGATGCCGGCCAGCAGGGCCGCCTGGGGCAGGGTGAGGTCCTTGGCGTGGGTGGAGAAGTAGCGCTGGGAGGCCGCCTCGACGCCGTAGGCCTGCTCGCCGAAGAACGTGATGTTCAGGTAGTTCTCGAGGATCTTCTTCTTGCCGAGCTCCTCCTCCACCTGGATCGCGTACTTCAGCTCCTTGATCTTGCGGCCGATGGTCTGCTGGGTGGCCTGCGCGACCTTCGTCGGGTCGTCGCCGGCCTCCTCCACGAAGACGTTCTTCACATACTGCTGGGTGAGCGTCGAGGCGCCCTGGGAGACGCCGCTGCTCTGCACGTTCTTGTTGAGGGCGCGCAGGACGCCCTTCAGGTCGATCGCGCCGTGCTGGTAGAAGCGCGAGTCCTCGATCGCGACGATCGCCTTCTGCATGTACGGCGAGACGTTCTTCAGTTCGACCACCGTGCGGTCGCGGGAGTAGACCTGCGCGATCTGGCCGCCGTCGGCGTCGAGGATCGTGGTGCGCTGGCTCAGTGGCGGTGTCTTCAGGTTGGCCGGGAGTTCGTCGAACGACTCCACCGACCCCTTGGCGGCCAGCCCGAGCGCGCCGAACGCGGGCAGCGCGATGCCCGCGAGTACGGCTCCCGAGAGCACACTGACACCGAGGAACTTGGCGGCCTGCTGCGTGGTGGACAGGCCACCGCCCGAGCGCTTGTTTGGCATGAGGGCAGCCTACGTTCTCATTCGCCGGACACGCGTATATGCCTTGGCCTAAGCTGCTCTCAACTGTCACAGCAGTAGGGCCACGTATCAATACGTCCGGCGACCCCGAATCGTTCCGGAGGTTCCCCAACTTTTTTGTTGGGGGCGTGCCCGAATCCGCCTTGTGTGTCATCCGGCGTCCGTTGTGACCCAAGAGAACTGTCCCGTTCGCCGGGATAGTCATGTATGTCGCGGGCTCACTCCCCCGGGTGATCTGCCGCTTACCCATAGTCCGTTCGGGCCATTCAAGATTGGGCCCGAAGGGGGTGTTGCGCTGTGCCCACCTTCCGTAACGTCCTCAACTGGCGGCGGTGAATATGCCGCTGCCGCCGTGGGGGAGCCTCGATTCGGGAGAGGACGGCGCCGGTATGGGCTGGGTTACCGACTGGAGTGCGCAGGCTGCCTGCCGCACTACCGATCCGGATGAACTGTTCGTTCAGGGAGCAGCGCAGAACAGGGCCAAGGCGGTGTGCACCGGATGCCCGGTACGCACCGAATGCCTGGCCGACGCGCTCGACAACCGCGTCGAGTTCGGCGTGTGGGGAGGCATGACAGAGCGCGAGCGCCGCGCCCTGCTGCGTCGGCGGCCGACCGTCACCTCGTGGCGCCGGCTGCTCGAGACCGCGCGGTCGGAGTACGAGCGCGGCGCGGGCATCGTGTCGCTCGACGACGACCAGATGTACGAGAACTACGCGGCGGTGAGCTGAGGAGACCCCTCGGCGCCTCCGCTCGGCTGTCGGGAGCCACTCAGCTGTCGACAGCCTCGGGCAGCTCCGGCCGGTTGGCCGCGAGCCGGTTGCCGATGTCCCGCAGCCCCGCGAGGTCGTGCACATCGCCGGGCAGCGCCGCCACTTCGGCCACCGCCACCTCGGGGTGGAGGGCGGTGAAGCGGTCGCGCGTGCGCTGCTCGCGGGAGAGCAGATACATGCGCTCGGCGTGCAGCTTCAGCAGGCCTACGGTGAGGTCGTCCACGGCCCGGTCGGCGTCGATGGGGGAGACGGACTCGGACCCGGTGGTCCCGGGTGCGGTGGACTCGGCCGTGGTGGACGCGGATGCGGGAGATTCTGAAATGCCGTACGTGTCGGGAGAGTTACGAAGTCCAGCTTTCCCGCCGTCCTGATCCACAATGCGGGGTTCTCCAAGATTTTCCGTCGCGGGGGAATCGGTAGGGGCGTCGGCGGGTCCGTCGGCCAGATCGAGATTCTCCGCGGCGGCGAGTGCCCGCTCGGCGGACAGCTGGGTCGCGCCGCTGCCGTGGACCCGGTTGAGCACCAGCCCGGCCAGTGGCATGTCCTCGGCGGCCAGCCGCTCCACGAAGTACGCGGCCTCCCGCAGGGCGTCCCGCTCGGGAGCCGCCACCACCAGGAACGCCGTCCCGGGCGCCTGGAGCAGCTTGTACGTGGCGTCCGCGCGCGTGCGGAACCCGCCGAACATCGAGTCCATCGCCGCCACGAACGTCTGCACGTCCTTCAGCAACTGCCCGCCCAGCAGCTTGCCGAGCGCGCCGGTCATCATCGACATCCCGACGTTCAAGAACTTCATGCCCGCGCGGCCGCCGACCTTGGCGGGCGCGAGCAGAACGCGGATCAGCTTGCCGTCCAGGAACGACCCGAGCCGCTTCGGCGCGTCCAGGAAGTCCAGCGCCGAGCGGGACGGGGGAGTGTCCACGACGATCAGGTCCCACTCGTCCTTGGCGCGCAGCTGCCCCAGCTTCTCCATCGCCATGTACTCCTGCGTGCCCGCGAAGCCCGCCGAGAGCGACTGGTAGAAGGGGTTCGTCAGGATCGCGGCAGCCCGCTCGGGGTCCGCGTGCGCCTCCACGATCTCGTCGAAGGTGCGCTTCATGTCGAGCATCATCGCGTGCAGTTCACCGCTCGCGGAGTCGTCGATGCCCTTCACCCGGCGCGGGGTGTTGTCGAGCGAGTCGATGCCCATGGACTGGGCGAGCCGGCGCGCCGGGTCGATGGTGAGGACGACCACCTTGCGGCCCCGCTCGGCCGCCCTGAGACCCAGCGCCGCCGCCGTCGTCGTCTTGCCGACCCCGCCCGAGCCGCAGCAGACCACGATCCGGGTCGCCGGGTCGTCGAGCAGCGGATCGAGGTCGAGGACCGGCGCGGGGGAGAGCCGGTGCTGTGCCTGCGCCTGGTCCCGGCTCATACGATCCCCTGCTTCCGCAGCTCGGTGGCGAGTTCGTACAGGCCCGCCAGGTCCATGCCCTCGGCGAGCAGCGGCAGTTCGTGCAGTGGCAGGCCCAGCTCACCGAGGACCGCGCGCTGCTCGTGCTCCAGCGTGTACCGCTCGGCGTACTCCTCGGCCTGCCGCAGCAGCGGGTCCACCAGCCGCTCGGCGTGCCCGCCGCGCCGCGCCCCGCCCAGCCCGGCTGCCGACAGCGACCGCGCAATGGAGGAACGTGTCACGGTTCGTACGAGTTCCAGCCCGTCCGCGTCCAATACCTCGGGTCGCACCATGTTGACGATGACCCGGCCGACCGGCAGCTTCGCCGCCCGCAGCTCGGCGATGCCGTCCGCGGTCTCCTGGACCGGCATCTCCTCGAGCAGCGTCACCAGGTGCACGGCCGTCTCCGGTGACTTCAGCACCCGCATCACGGCCTGCGCCTGATTGTGTATCGGGCCGATCTTGGCGAGGCCGGCCACTTCGTCGTTGACGTTCAGGAAGCGGGTGACGCGCCCGGTGGGCGGGGCGTCCATGACGACGTAGTCGTACACGAACCGCCCGCTCTTGTCCTTGCGCCGGACCGCCTCGCACGCCTTGCCGGTGAGGAGTACGTCCCTCAGGCCGGGCGCGATGGTGGTGGCGAAGTCGATGGCGCCCAGCTTCTTCAGGGCCCGTCCGGCGCCCCCCAGTTTGTAGAACATCTGGAGGTAGTCCAGAAGGGCCAGTTCGGGATCGATGGCGAGGGCGTACACCTCACCACCGCCCGGCGCGACGGCGATCTTGCGTTCCTCATAGGGCAACGCCTCCGTCTCGAAGAGCTGCGCGATGCCCTGCCGGCCCTCCACCTCGACGAGAAGCGTCCGCTTCCCTGCCGTGGCGAGGGCCAGCGCGAGGGCTGCGGCGACCGTCGTCTTTCCGGTCCCGCCCTTGCCGCTGACGACCTGGAGCCTGCTCACGTCTTCGAGCGTAACCAGTCCATGGCCGAGGCAATCGGGAGGCTGTGGACAACGGGGTCCGGTTCGGCCACTTGGCCTGTGGACAACTCGTGGAGGGGGCGGCTTTCGGGGAGCCTGTGGACAGCCGCGGGCACGGGTGATCGTACGGCTGTACGACAGAACTGCTGTGCGACCGTACGGCTCTCCGGCGGTACGGCCGGGGGAGGCGGGAGCCGTGGACGGGGGCCGTACGACCCCGTGGGTGACCCGGACGCAGTCGCCGTACGGCCTGGCAGGGGCCCCTCCGGCAGCAGCGGATACAGTCGGCCCATGACCAAGTGGGAATACGCAACCGTGCCGCTGCTCGTCCATGCCACGAAGCAGATTCTGGACACCTGGGGCGAGGACGGCTGGGAGCTCGTCCAGGTCGTGCCCGGACCGAACAACCCCGAGCAGCTCGTGGCCTACCTGAAGCGGGAGAAGGCGTGAGCGCGGTCGAGGCGCGGCTCGCCGAGCTGGGTCTGACCCTGCCGGCCGTGGTGCCGCCCCTCGCGGCCTACCAGCCCGCCGTGCGGTCCGGGCCGTACGTGTTCACCGCCGGCCAGCTGCCCATGGTGGACGGCAAGCTGCCGGTCACCGGCAAGGTCGGCGCCGAGGTCACCGCCGAGGAGGCCAAGGAACTGGCCCGCACCTGCGCCCTGAACGCCCTGGCCGCCGTGAAGTCGGTCGCGGGCGATCTGGACCGCATCGCGCGCGTGGTGAAGGTCGTCGGCTTCGTCGCGTCCGCCTCGGACTTCACCGGCCAGCCCGGCGTCCTCAACGGCGCCAGCGAGCTCCTCGGTGAGGTCCTCGGCGACAAGGGCGTGCACGCCCGCAGCGCGGTCGGCGTCGCGGTGCTGCCCCTGGACGCGCCGGTCGAGGTCGAGATCCAGGTCGAGCTGGCGGACTGAGGCGTTCCAGCTCAGGGCACCTCTCGAACATTCGCCCACCACGGGATAGCCTCGCGCCCATGGCGAATGGGCAGTGGTTTCCCTCGGACTGGCCGGAACGCATCCGCGCGCTCACGGACGGGACGCTGACGCCCGTCACCCCCAAGCGCGCGGCCACCGTCATGCTCCTCAAGGACGTGGACCAGGGAGCGGGCGGTCCGGCCGTCCACATGCTGCGCAGACGCGCCTCCATGGCCTTCGCCGGAGGCGCGTACGCCTATCCGGGCGGCGGCGTCGACCCGCGCGACGACGAGCGCCTCGTGCGCTGGGCGGGCCCCACGCGCGCGTGGTGGGCGCAACGCCTCGGCGTCGACGAGGCCGCGGCCCAGGCGATCGTCTGCGCGGCCGTACGGGAGACGTACGAGGAGGCAGGCGTCCTGCTCGCGGGGCCGACGCCCGACTCGGTCGTCGGTGACACCACGGGCGCCGACTGGGAGGCCGACCGTGCCGCCGTGGCCGCCCGTGACCTGTCCTTCGCGGAGTTCCTCGACCGCCGTGGCCTGGTCCTGCGCTCCGACCTGCTCGGCGCCTGGACGCGCTGGATCACCCCGGAGTTCGAGCCCCGCCGCTACGACACCTGGTTCTTCGTGGCCGCGCTTCCCGAGGGCCAGCGCACCCGCAACGCCTCCACGGAGGCCGACCGCACGGTGTGGATCCGCCCGGAGGACGCGGCGGCCGGGTACGACAAGGGCGAGCTGACGATGATGCCGCCCACCATCGCGACCCTGCGCCAGCTGATGCCGTACGCCACGGCCGCCGAGGCGCTCACCGCGGCCCCCGGGCGCGATCTGACCCCCGTCCTGGCCGAGGCCCGCCTGACGGACGCCGAGATCGTGCTGTCCTGGCCGGGCCACGACGAGTTCACCAAGCACATCCCGATCCCCGCTGCCGGCGGAGGCCCCGCATGACCGCCGCAGGCACCCCGCCGGACCGGCCGCACGGCACAGCCCCGTTCTCCGGCACGCCCCACGCCCGGTCCGGCAGCCACGTCGGGCCCCGGTCGACGGTCTCGGTCATCCCGCGCGGGGGCCCCGAAGCGCCGCGCGGCGGCCCGGCAGCGGCCCACCGGGCACGACCGGGCGCCGCGTCGCCCCGCGGCCGTGCGCATGACCTGCCCGTTCGGTGGGAAGGCGGCCCTGCATGACCGACGCAGCAGTCCTTCCCGGCCAGCCCCGCGGCGGTGTCCTCTCCGGGCCGGCCACCCCCCGCGCGGTGAACGTCCTCGCCCCCAACGCCTCGGCGATGACCCTGGACGGCACCAACACCTGGATCGTCTCCGAGCCCGACTCCGAACTGGCGGTCGTGATCGACCCGGGCCCGCTGGACGACGGTCATCTGCGGACGGTCGTGGACACCGCCGAGAAGGCCGGCAAGCGCGTCGCCCTGACCCTGCTGACCCACGGCCACCCCGACCACGCCGAGGGCGCCGTCCGCTTCGCCGGGCTCACCGGCACCCCCGTGCGGGCCCTGGACCCGGCGCTGCGGCTCGGCGACGAGGGCCTGGGCGCCGGTGACGTGATCACGACGGGCGGCCTCGAGCTGCGGGTCGTGCCGACCCCCGGCCACACCGCCGACTCGCTCTGCTTCCACCTCCCGGCCGACCGGGCGATCCTCACCGGCGACACCATCCTGGGCCGGGGCACCACGGTCGTGGCACACCCCGACGGCCGCCTGGGCGACTACCTGGACTCCCTGCGGCGCCTGAGGTCCCTCACGGTCGACGACGGCGTCCACACGGTCCTCCCGGGCCATGGACCCGTCCTGGAGGACGCCCAGGGCGCCGTCGAGTTCTATCTCGCCCACCGCGCCCACCGCCTCGCCCAGGTCGAGACGGCCGTGGAAAACGGATACCGCACCCCCGCCGAGATCGTCGCCCATGTGTACGCCGACGTCGACCGCTCCCTGTGGCCGGCGGCGGCACTCTCGGTACGGGCACAGGTGGAGTACCTGGAGGAGCACGGGCTGATCTAGCGTTGGTTCGGACAGTCCCGTCCGGCCCGCGACGCCGGGCGGACGACGCTACTTCCGACGCACGCCGCCCAGCCGGGGCGCGGCGCCTTGACGCCGTGCACGCGCGCGTACTCGTCCGCGAGCCAGGGCCCGAGGTCGTCGACGTACGACGCGAGGACACCCGCGTCCCCCGTCGGCTCGTATCCGAGTACGGCCGCCGCCCTGACCTGTTCCGCCCGCTGCGGGCAGAACGTCCCGAACGCCTCGGCCATCTCGTGCAGATCGCTGGTCCAGCCGTTCCAGCGGGGCATGACCAGGGTGAACGCGGTGCGCACGAGGTGGCGGGACATGAACCGTACGAGGGGCCGCCGGGCCTCCTCCGCGTCGGGCGCCACGGCGACGCGCTCGCGCCAGCGGGGAAGGAGCAGGGCGAGGTCGCCGTTGGTCTCGCGCGCGAGCAGGGAGTCGGGCCGGTAGCGGGGCAGGTACTCGGCGAGGTCGTCCCCGAGGAGCGGGGTGCACAGACAGGCGACGAAGAACCCAGGTCGGACGTCTCCAGGTCGCTCAGCAGCCGTGCGCGACCGTAGAGCAGCGTCCCGCCGCCGTCGATCTGCGGGAACTCCTTGTCGAGGGCCTCGACCAGCGCACGGCCGTCGGCGTGGTCGGCCGCGGTCGGCTCCTCGTGCAGGGCGACCAGGAGGTCCAGATCGCTGCGCCCCACGCGCGCGGTGCCGCGCGGAATCGATCCGTAGAGGTACGCGCTGTGCAGTCGCGCCCCGAAGAGCTCCAGCAGCCCGTCCCGGGCGGCCGCGACGACGGGCCGGAAGGTGTGCGGCACGCGCGCGAGGGAGCCCTCGCGGACGATGTGGCCCCGGGGATCGAGCCCCCGGAGGGGAACCGTTTCAGCCATAGGGCAACCGCGCCGCGCGGCGAGCCGACCGGCGGATCATTCCGGAGCGAGGGCCGGTGCAAACAGCCTGTCCGGCGCTTGAGGACGGGGCGTTCAGGCCCAAGCGGGGGTCCGGGGGCGGCCGCCCCCCTGGGACCGTCAGCGCGAGCGCTTCGCGAGCCGCTCCACGTCCAGCAGGATCACGGCCCGCGCTTCAAGCCGCAGCCACCCCCGCTGAGCGAAGTCGGCCAGCGCCTTGTTCACCGTCTCGCGCGACGCGCCGACAAGCTGTGCCAGCTCCTCCTGCGTCAGGTCGTGGACGACGTGGATGCCCTCCTCCGACTGCACACCGAAGCGGCGGGAGAGGTCCAGCAGGGCGCGCGCCACACGGCCGGGTACGTCCGAGAAGACCAGGTCGGACATGGCGTCGTTGGTCTTGCGCAGGCGCCGGGCGACGGCGCGCAGCAGCGCGGCGGCCACCTCGGGGCGGGCGTTCAGCCAGGGCTGGAGGTCGCCGTGGCCCAGGCCGAGCAGTTTGACCTCGGTGAGGGCGGTCGCCGTCGCCGTACGCGGGCCCGGGTCGAAGAGCGACAGCTCGCCGATGAGCTCGCCGGGGCCGACCACGGCCAGCATGTTCTCGCGGCCGTCGGGGGATGTGCGGTGGAGCTTGACCTTGCCCTCGGTGACGACGTAGAGCCGGTCGCCCGGGTCGCCCTCGTGGAACAGGGAGTCGCCACGGGCGAGCGTCACCTCACTCATGGAGGCGCGCAGCTCCGCGGCCTGCTCGTCGTCGAGAGCCGCGAAGAGCGGGTTGCGCCGCAGAACGTCGTCCACGAGTTCTCTCCTTGTCGACCTGCTCAGGGGATCTTGTCCCCCGCTTACCAGGGGTCCGTGTTCCCCATTTTGCCGGACGGTCCAAACAGTGTGATCTGTCACAAGGATGCCGCACACATGTCCCGAGGTAAGCGGCAGGGGTCCAATTGGGGGCCGATCTTCGGGGTCCGGGGCGGATGTCGGTGCCGGGCTTTAGGCTGGCCGGGTGTCCAAATCGCCGGTGAGAGCGCAGGCCGAGGGGGCTGGACGGGTGGTTGTACGTCGCAATTCCGCTGTGGGCGAACAGGGCCCGGGTGGAGGTAAGAAAACGGCAAAGGTGACAAAAAGGACTCCAGGCGATAAAACGGCCGCAAAGCGCATCGGGAAGCCGGACGTGGAGGTGGCGGCGAAGCCGGGCGCGAAGGCGGCCGGAAAGCCCGGCGCGAAGGTGGCGGCGAAGCCGGGCGCGAAGGCTGCGGCGAGGCCCGTCGCGGCCGGGAAGCCCGAGTCGCGTACGGCGCTCGTCCGCCGTGCCCGCCGCATCAACCGCGAGCTCGCCGAGGTCTATCCCTACGCCCACCCCGAGCTGGACTTCGAGAACCCCTTCCAGCTCCTGGTCGCGACGGTCCTGTCCGCCCAGACCACCGACCTCAGGGTCAACCAGACGACCCCCGCTCTCTTCGCCAAGTACCCCACCCCCGAGGACCTGGCCGCGGCCAACCCGGAGGAGGTCGAGGAGATCCTCCGCCCCTGCGGGTTCTTCCGCGCCAAGACCAGGTCGGTCATAGGGCTGTCCAAGGCCCTGGCCGAGGGGTTCGGCGGGGAGGTCCCCGGCAGGCTGGAGGACCTCGTCAAGCTGCCCGGCGTCGGCCGCAAGACCGCCTTCGTGGTGCTGGGCAACGCCTTCGGGCGCCCCGGGATCACCGCCGACACGCACTTCATGCGGCTCGTACGGCGCTGGCGGTGGACCGAGGAAACCGACCCCGACAAGATCGAGGCGGCGATCGGCGCGCTCTTCCCCAAGAGCGACTGGACGGACCTCTCCCATCACGTCATCTGGCACGGCCGCCGCATGTGCCACGCCCGCAAGCCCGCCTGCGGGGCCTGTCCCATCGCCCCGCTCTGCCCGGCGTACGGCGAGGGCGAGACGGACCCCGAGAAGGCGAAGAAGCTTCTGAAGTACGAGAAGGGCGGCTTCCCCGGCCAACGGCTGAACCCGCCGCAGGCCTACCTGGACGCGGGCGGCCGGCCGGCCCCGCCGCTGGGGGCCGGATGAGGCGTACGGCCACGGAGCGTCGGCCGACGGCGGTGACAGCTGCATCTGCGGTACCGGCGGCAGCGGCGACCGGGCGGCCCCGGCGGCGTCGGGACGGCGAACGGACATGGCGAGCGCGGACCGGCCGGGGGAACGATCTACGGGTCCTCACGCGTTGGACCCGGCAGAACGGGGGGTGGTGTGGCGATGGCACGGGTGAGTGACACGGCAAGGGACACAGCGCGCGACACGGCGGGTGACACGGCGAGCGGCGAGGCCACCGCGGTGCCGCTCAGCAAGGAGGGCCTGCCCGAGTGGCTGTACCCGGTCGTGCACGCCGTGGAGACGGTCCGGCCGCGCCAGCTCAGCCGCTTCCTGCCGCCCACGGACGGCGCGGGACGGCAGTCGGCTGTCCTCGTCCTGTTCGGTG
Organism: Streptomyces sp. NPDC049687; assembly: GCF_044465285.1. Taxonomy (NCBI): domain Bacteria; kingdom Bacillati; phylum Actinomycetota; class Actinomycetes; order Kitasatosporales; family Streptomycetaceae; genus Streptomyces; species Streptomyces sp. NPDC049687. Next base: position 219,048 of record NZ_JBITLN010000003.1, on the reverse strand, counting down.
AGGGCGAGCAGGGCCCCGAACTGCTGCTCATGGAGCGCGCCACCTCCCTGCGCTCGCACGCGGGACAGCCCTCCTTCCCCGGCGGCGCCCTCGACCCGGAGGACGGTGATCCGCAGGGCGACGGGCCGCTGCGGGCCGCCCTGCGCGAGGCCGAGGAGGAGACCGGTCTCGACCCCTCCGGCGTCCAGCTCTTCGGCGTCCTGCCCAAGCTGTACATCCCGGTGAGCGGTTTCGTCGTCACCCCGGTCCTCGGCTGGTGGCGCGAGCCGAGCCCGGTGGGTGTCGTCGATCCGAACGAGACGGCCCGGGTCTTCACGGTCCCCGTGGCCGATCTCACGGACCCGGCCAACCGTGCCACGACCGTCCATCCCAGCGGCCATCGAGGCCCGGCATTCCTGGTCGAATCCGCCCTTGTCTGGGGCTTCACGGCCGGCATCATCGACCGCCTGCTGCACTTCGCGGGCTGGGAGCGTCCCTGGGACCGTGAGAAGCAGGTCCCGCTCGACTGGCGGTCATGACAGGGTGATCCCCGTGAACGTGCTGGACATCCTGTTGCTGGTCGCGGCCGTCTGGTTCGCGGTGGTCGGCTTCCGCCAGGGCTTCGTCGTCGGCATCCTGTCGGTGATCGGCTTCCTGGGCGGCGGCCTCGTCGCCGTCTACCTGCTGCCGCTGGTCTGGGACTGGCTCACCGACAACGCCGAGGTGAGCACGACGGCGGCCGTCGTCGCGGTCGTCATCGTGATCGTCTGCGCCTCGGTCGGCCAGGCCCTGACCACCCACCTCGGCAACAAGCTGCGCCGGTACATCACCTGGTCCCCGGCCCGCGCGCTGGACGCGACGGGCGGCGCGCTGGTGAACGTCGTGGCGATGCTGCTGGTGGCCTGGCTGATCGGATCGGCCCTGGCGGGCACGACCCTGCCGACCCTCGGCAAGGAGGTCCGCAACTCCACGGTGCTGCAGGGGGTCTCCCGGACCCTGCCCACCCAGGCCGACACCTGGTTCGCGGACTTCTCCTCCGTCCTCGCGCAGAACGGCTTCCCGCAGGTCTTCAGCCCGTTCGCCAACGAGCCGATCACCGACGTCCAGCCGCCCGACCCGGCGCTCGCCCACAGCGCCGTGGCCACCCGCGCGCAACGCTCCATCGTCAAGGTGATGGGCACCGCCGAGAGCTGCGGCAAGGTCCTGGAGGGCAGCGGCTTCGTCTTCGGCGAGCGCCGCGTCATGACCAACGCGCACGTCGTCGGCGGCGTCGACGAGCCCACCGTCCAGGTCGGCGGCGAGGGCCGCAAGTACGACGCCACCGTCGTGCTCTACGACTGGAAGCGCGACATCGCCGTACTCGACGTACCCGATCTCGACGCGCCGGTGCTGCGGTTCACCACCGACGACGCGGCGAGCGGTGACGACGCGATCGTCGCCGGCTTCCCCGAGAACGGGTCGTACGACGTGCGGGCCGCGCGCGTGCGCGGCCGTATCTCGGCCAACGGGCCGGACATCTACCACCGCGGCACCGTGCGCCGTGACGTGTACTCGCTGTTCGCCACGGTCCGCCAGGGCAACTCGGGCGGTCCGCTGCTCACCTCCGACGGCCGCGTGTACGGCGTGGTCTTCGCGAAGTCACTCGACGACGCCGACACCGGGTACGCGCTCACCGCGGACGAGATCCAGCAGGACATCACCGAGGGCCGTAGCGCCGGACAACAGGTGGACAGCGACAGCTGCGCCCTCTAGGGCGGGTTGTGAAAGTGGCGTGGTCCGCCCGGAGGGCGGGCAGGCGGGACTTTCACTACACGCCCCAGCCGCGGCACCAGGTGATGCGGGGGTCAGCCTCGCGGGTGACGCAGGCGTACCGAGACCCAACGGGCCCGGCGGCGCAGGATGCGCGGGATGCCCACCCGAAGGTCGGAGCCCGGCAGCTGCGGGTCCGCGCCTCGTTGGTGAGGGCTCAGGCCACTGGCCGAGCGGCGGTTGCGTGCTGCGTCACTGTAGTCGTGCGTCCAGCCCATACCCCGACGTCTGCCCCCGCCCCAAGGTCGATAACCGCCTGGGGGCCCGCCAATTGGCCTATGCGCCGGGCAATTGGCCGTTCGTCGTACAGGTGTTTTGTTCCGGGTACCGGGCGCGATGGCGTGGTCACCGATCGGGTTCGGGATCCTTCAGCCAATTGACCAGTTCGGTGGAGAAAACGACCGGATCCTCCTCGTGCGGGAAGTGGCCCAGTCCGTCGAACAGCCGCCACCGGTACGGCGCCTCGACGTACTCGCCGGACCCGGCCGCACTGCGGGTGCGCATCACCGGGTCGAGGGAGCCGTGCAAGTGGAGCGTGGGGACGCGCACGGGCCGCTTCATGCGCCGGTAGAACTGGATGCCGTCAGGCCGGGCCAACGAGCGCACCAGCCACCGGTACGGCTCGACGGAGCAGTGCGCGGTGGAGGGGATGCACATGGCCCGCTGATACGTCTGCAGCACCTCGTCCCCGGGCGGTTGCGGTCCCGACCAGTCCCGGATCAGCCGGCCCACCAGTTCGCCGTCGTCGGCGGTGAGTTGCCGCTCGGGGATCCAGGGCCGCTGGAAGCCCCAGATGTGGGAGCTCGCGGTGGACTGCCGGACGTCGGCGAGCATCGCCGAGCGCCAGCGCCGGGGGTGCGGCATCGAGGCGACGGCGAGCCGCCGGACCAGCTTGGGGCGCATCACGGCCGCCGTCCAGGCGAGATAGCCGCCCAGGTCGTGGCCGACGAGCGCGGCGTCCGGTTCGCCCAGGGAGCGGATCACGCCGGTGATGTCGAGGGCGAGGTTGGCCGGGTCGTAGCCCCGTGGCGTGCGGTCGCTGCCGCCCACGCCCCGCAGGTCCATCGCGACGGCCCGGAAGCCCGCGTCGGCCAGCGCGCCGAGTTGGTGCCGCCACGTCCACCAGAACTGCGGGAAGCCGTGGACGAGCATGACCAGCGGCCCGTCACCGGCCTCCGCGATGTGGAAGCGGGCGCCGTTCGCGGCCACCTCGCGGTGGGTCACCTTGGTGCCGTCGGCGAATTCCGGCCGTACGAGCGAGATGGGCTGCGCCGAAGGAGTGGCGGGGTCCGTCATGACGACGAGCGTGCCACAGCCTCGATGGCCTCCGGGGCCCGGTCCTGTGCGAGCTCCGGTCGCGGGTGCGGCTTGGCCTTCTGCAGGACGCCCGCGCTCTCCTTCATCGACGCGGCCACCTTCTGCGGGCCCTGGCTCTTCTTGGCCTTCTTCGCGAAGACCACGCCGATCAGCACGAGGAGGAGCGCGACGAGCACGTTCGCGGCGAAGGACAGCAGGAAGCAGATCGCGAGGTTCCAGTCGCTCCAGGTCCGGATGCCGTACGCCAGCGCGAAGTTCAGCATCGGCAGGGAGAACAGCAGCACCGCGCCGGCCACCGTGAACGCGCCGCCGCTCGTCGCGCCGCGCTTGACGTCCTGCTTGAGCTGCGCCTTGGCCAGCGCGATCTCGTCGTGCACCAGCGCCGACAACTCGGTCGTCGCCGAGGCGAACAGCTGGCCGATGCTGCGTTCGGCGCCGACCGGGCTGCCATCGGGTGCGCTCATCGCGGTCTCCCTCTCCTGCTGCTGCTCTGTGTTGCCGGTGCGTGGTACCGGTCCGTGTTTCCGGCTTCTTTTGTACCGTCCCGTCAGATCATGCCGGACCGGCGCCGTCCTCGCCTGCCCCGCCCGGCACTTCGGCGGTCCTGTGGTGCACGGGGTCCGTCTGCGCGGCCCTCTCCCGGGCCATCTCCGCGGCGATCCGGCGGTGCTCGGCGGCCTTGCGTTCGTGGATCTCCGCCATGCGCAGGTGGTACGCCGGGTCGTCCTGCTCGTAGATGTCGGGGATGCCGTCGCTGTCCTCGTCGCGCTCCTCGGCCTCGTAGATCCGGCGGTACACGGCGTTGCGCAGCTTCAGCAGCACGGTCGCGAGCGTCGCCGCGATCAGCGAACCGGTCAGTACGGCGGCCTTGATCTCGTCGGTCAGGGTCTGGTCGCCCTCGAAGGCCAGCTCCCCGATCAGCAGCGAGACGGTGAAGCCGATGCCCGCGAGCGAGGCGACCGCGAAGACGTCCGCCCAGGCCAGGTCCTCGCTGAGCGAGGCCCGGGTGAAGCGGACGGTCAGCCAGGTCCCGCCGAAGATGCCGATCGTCTTGCCGACGACGAGACCGAGCACGACCCCGAGGGTCTCCGGCCGGGTGAACACATCTCCCAGGGCGCCGCCCGAGACCGTCACACCGGCGCTGAACAGCGCGAACAGCGGCACCGCGAGGCCTGCGGAAAGGGGCCGGACCAGGTGTTCGATGCGTTCGCCGGGGGAGTGTTCCTCACCTTCCCGGGTGGTGCAGCGCAGCATCAGGCCCATGGCGACACCGGCGATGGTCGCGTGGACGCCGCTGTTGTACATCAGCGCCCAGATGACCAGCGCGAGCGGCACGTACACGTACCAGCCGCGTACCTCCTTCCGCAGCAGTGCCCAGAAGACGGCGAGCCCCGCGACCGCACCGCCCAGGGCCGCGAAGTCGATGCTCTCGGTGAAGAAGACCGCGATGATCAGGATCGCGAACAGGTCGTCCACGACGGCGAGCGTGAGCAGGAAGGCGCGCAGAGCACTCGGCAGGGACGTACCGATGACGGCGAGCACGGCGAGCGCGAAGGCGATGTCGGTGGCGGTGGGCACGGCCCAGCCGCCGAGATCGCCGCCGCCGGTGAGGGTGGTGACCGTGTAGACCAGTGCCGGTACGGCCATTCCGCACAGGGCGGCCACGACGGGCAGCGCGGCGGCCCGGGGGTCCCGTAGGTCCCCGGCGACCAGTTCACGCTTGAGTTCGATGCCGGCGACGAAGAAGAAGACCGCGAGGAGTCCGTCGGCCGCCCAGTGCGCGATCGACAGGTTCAGCCCCAGGGCCTCGGGCCCCAGATGGAAGTGGCTGACGCTCTCGTAGCTCTCGTGCAGGGCGGGGACGTTGGCCCAGATCAGTGCGGCGATCGCGGCGACGAGCAGCAGGACACCGCCGACGGTCTCGGTGCGCAGCGCGTCCGCGACGATGGTCCGCTCGGGGAGGGAGAGACGTCCGAGTACCTTGCGGGCGGTGGCGGGGGGGCGGGGCGCGGTCACGGGGAGACCTCCGGTCGGTGGGCACGGCTGAGCACATGCCGACCAGACTTCCCGGCGCACCTGAGGTTGACGTGTTTTTTATTAGCTTACCTAAGGTACGCGGGACGTTCCGGTGGATCTCACGGTAGGCACAAAGGGCCGCCCGGCGCGCGACGCGCCGGGCGGCCCTTCGGCCGCTACTCAGTCCTCGCTCGGCGCCGCCGGGAGCTTCGCCTGGATGAGGTCCATGACCGTGGAGTCGGTCAGCGTGGTCACGTCGCCGAGCTGACGGTTCTCCGCGACGTCCCGCAGCAGCCGGCGCATGATCTTGCCGGAGCGGGTCTTCGGCAGCTCCGCCACCGGCAGAATCCGCTTCGGCTTGGCGATCGGGCCGAGTGTGGCGCCGACGTGGTTGCGCAGTTCGTTGACCAGGTTCTCGTCCTCGGCGTCCGCCGTCCCGCGCAGGATGACGAACGCGACGATCGCCTGTCCGGTCGTCTCGTCGGCAGCGCCGACCACGGCCGCCTCGGCGACGGACGGGTGCGACACGAGCGCCGACTCGACCTCCGTGGTGGAGATGTTGTGGCCCGAGACGAGCATGACGTCGTCGACGCGCCCGAGGAGCCAGATGTCCCCGTCGTCGTCCTTCTTCGCGCCGTCGCCGGCGAAGTACTTGCCCTCGAAGCGCGACCAGTACGTGTCGAGGAACCGCTGGTCGTCGCCCCAGATGGTGCGCAGCATCGACGGCCACGGCTCGGTGAGGACCAGGTAGCCACCGCCGCCGTTGGGCACCTCGTTCGCCTCGTCGTCGACGACGGTCGCTGAGATGCCGGGCAGCGGGCGCTGGGCGGAACCGGGCTTGGTCTCCGTCACCCCCGGCAGCGGCGAGATCATCATCGCGCCGGTCTCGGTCTGCCACCAGGTGTCGACGATCGGTGTCCGGTCCGCACCGATGTGCTTGCGGTACCAGATCCAGGCCTCGGGGTTGATGGGCTCACCCACGGACCCCAGCACCCGCAGGCTGCTGAGATCGAACTTCGCGGGGATGTCGTCGCCCCACTTCATGAACGTACGGATCGCGGTCGGTGCCGTGTACAGGATCGTCACCCCGTACTTCTGCACGATCTCCCAGAAGCGGCCCTGGTGCGGGGTGTCGGGCGTGCCCTCGTACATCACCTGCGTCGCGCCGTTCGCCAGCGGCCCGTAGACGATGTAGGAGTGCCCGGTGACCCAGCCGACGTCGGCGGTGCACCAGTACACGTCGGTCTCGGGCTTGAGGTCGAACACGGCGTGGTGCGTGTAGGCGGTCTGCGTGAGGTAGCCGCCGGAGCTGTGCAGGATGCCCTTCGGCTTACCCGTCGTACCGGAGGTGTAGAGGATGAACAGCGGGTGCTCGGCGCCGAAGGCCTCGGGCGTGTGCTCGGCCGGCTGCCGCTCCACGATCTCGTGCCACCACACGTCCCTGCTGTCGTCCCAGGCGACCTCCTGGCCGGTACGGCGGACCACCAGCACGTGCTCGACGTTGCCGGCCTTGGTGATCGCCTCGTCGACGGCCGGCTTCAGCGCGGACGGCTTGCCGCGCCGGTACCCGCCGTCGGAGGTGATCACGACCTTGGCGTCGGCGTCCTGGATCCGGGTGGCCAGCGCGTCCGCCGAGAAGCCGCCGAAGACGACGGAGTGCGCGGCGCCGATCCGGGCGCACGCCAGCATCGCGATCGCCGTCTCCGGGATCATCGGCATGTAGACCGCGACCCGGTCGCCCTGCTGGACGCCCAGTTCCAGCAGGGCGTTGGCGGCCTTCGCCACCTCGTCCTTGAGGTCGGCGTAGGTGATGGCGCGGCTGTCGCCCGGCTCGCCCTCGAAGTGGATCGCGACCCGGTCGCCGTGCCCGGCCTCCACATGGCGGTCGACGCAGTTGTACGCGACGTTGAGCTCGCCGTCCTTGAACCACTTGGCGAACGGCGGGTTCGACCAGTCCAGCGTCTCCTTCGGCTCCTTGGCCCAGGTCAGCCGGCGGGCCTGCTCGGCCCAGAAGCCGAGCCTGTCAGCCTTGGCCTGTTCGTACGCCTCCGCCGTGACGTTGGCATGTGCGGCCAGGTCGGCGGGTGGCGCGAACCTGCGCTCTTCCTTGAGCAGGTTGGAGAGGGAGGGATTCTCGCTCACTGTTCCCTCTCCTTCCTCGGCAGGTTGGCCAGGCTCTCGTTGCTCACGACATCTCCCTCTCGAAGGGTGTCCGTTGTGTCCCAGGCCACAGCTCATCAGAACCGGGGGGCCGGTGACAAGGGCCGACGGAAAATTGGTTTAGACCTGTGGTCGGGTTGGAGGCGGGACGGTCATCCGTACCCACGGACCTGGGCCGGACGGAGTTCAGCCGGTGTTACGCCTTTCACACTTGCTGCCTGCCGGGTGGCGCCCCCGAGGAGAGGGACTCGACGGGCGCCACCCGCCGCGGTCACGTCCTCAGGTCCGCCACCCCCACGTGATCGAACAGCCCGTCTCCGTTCGTCTCGGTGAGCAGGTACGTCTGCGCCTCACCCACGTGAAAGTACAGCCCGTGCAGCTCCAGCGCCCCGGCCCGCTGCGCTCGCGCCACCGACTCGTGGGCGCGCAGATGGTCCAACTGCTGCACCACATTGGTCAGACAGAGCTGCTCGACCGCGTCCGCGGGCGCCCGCCCGGCCAGTCCGGCCCCGGGGCCGCGGTCGTCGGCCATCCGCTCCAGGCTCGGCAGCCCGTGCCGCAGCCACCGCTCCAACGGGGTCCGCTCCCCACCGGGTTCGGAGCTGAGCAGTGCCTGCATGGCCCCGCACCCGGAGTGCCCGCACACCGTGATGGACCGCACCTTCAGCACGTCCACCGCGTACTCGATCGCGGCCCCCACCGAGTCGTCCCCGCTCTCCTCACCCGGTGGCGGCACCAGATTGCCCACGTTCCGCACCACGAACAGATCGCCCGGACCACTGGAGGTGATCATCGAGGTGACCAGCCGCGAGTCGGCGCACGTGAGGAAGAGCTGCGTCGGCTGCTGCCCCTCCCGCGCCAGCCGCGCCAACTCCCCCCGCACCAGCGGAGCGGTGTTCCGCTGGAAGGCGCTGATGCCACGGACCAGTCGGTGACCGCTGGGCTCGGGGGCGCCGGGGGCGGAGCCGCCGGGAAGCGCGGTGCCGGGGGCTGTGCCGTCGGGAGCCGAACGGCTGGGAGCCGTGCCGTCGGAAGCCGTGCCACCGATGGTGGTACCGGGGGTGGTGGTACGGGCAGCGGTGTCACCGGGATCGTTGGATCTGGGTCTGGTGGCTGTGGAGCCGGAGGTTCTCGAGGAAGCGGTTGCGGTGCCAGGGGATGCGGAGTCGGTGGACGTGTCTCCCGCTGGGCGCGGCACCTCGCACTGGTGGTTGCGCCAGGGCGTCCAGGGTCGGCAACGGCAGTCGGTCAGGGTGCTGCCCGGCGTGTGGGTGGGGTCGGCGGGCGGTGCGGCGGTCGGCTCGCCGCTTCTGGCGCCGGTGTGGGTCCCGGGGGTGGCCCCCGCGGCGATCCGGCGGCCGGTCAGCTCGACGGTGCCGCCCTGTGCGGTGTGCGTCTTCTGCCAGTCCTGCAGTGCCTCGTACGCCGCGTGGTCCATGAAGGAGCCGTCCAACTCGACCACGACCGGGGTGCCCTGGGGTACGAGATGCAGGGCTCGGCTGAGCCGCGGTACCGCGAGGAACGTCAACTGGCCTCGGACATGTACGTGGTGGACTCCCTCCTGCTCGTCATGGGTGATACGGGTGTGGGTGAGGCGGTTGAGGGCGACGGCCACGGCCACCGCGATCCCCAGCGACACGCCCTCCAGGACGCCGAGGAACACCACGCCCAGGGTGGTGACGGCGTACACCAGCACCTCTCGGTGGCGGGTCACCGTGCGGATGTGGTGCAGGGACACCATCTGGATGCCGACGGCCATCACCAGGGCGGCGAGCGAGGCGAGCGGGATGAGCTCGAGGACCGGGACCATCAGCAGCGCGGCGACCACTACGAGAACGCCGTGCAACATCGTGGAGTTCCGGCTCACGGCACCGGCTCGGACATTCGCCGAACTGCGCACGGCCACCCCCGCGACCGGCAGTCCGCCGAGCGCGCCGGAGACGATGTTGGCCGCGCCCTGACCGAGCAGCTCGCGGTCGAGGTCGGAGCGGCCGAGGCGGGGGGAGCACCCGGTGGGGGAGGCGATGAGGCCGGGTCGGGAGGCGATCAGCTTGTCGACGGCGACCGCACCGAGCAGCGACTGCACGCTGCACACCAGCGTGATGGTGAGAACGGCGGCCGCGACGCCCAACGCCGGCCCCTCGGGCAGCCCGGCCAGGGCGTGGCTGCGCCAGGAGGGCAGGTCGACCTTGGGCAGGGTGAGACCGGCGAGGGAGGCGACGGCCGTGGCTCCGGCGACGGCGACGAGCGCGGCGGGCACCGTGCGCAGCAGCTCGCCCACCCGGCCGGGGATGCGCGGCCAGAGCAACAGCAGCGTGAGGGTCAGTGCGCTGACGGCCACCGACGCGGGTTGGAGAGCGGCCAACTGGGCTGGCAGTGCCCGGAGGTTGTCGAGGACGGCGCTCTGCGGGGTGCCGCCGAGGACGATGTGGAGCTGGGCGACGGCGATGGTGACGCCGATGCCGGCGAGCATGCCGTGCACGATGGCGGGGCTGACGGCGAGCGCGGTGCGCGCCACGCGCAGGCAGCCCAGGCCGAGTTGGGCGCATCCGGCGAGGACGGTGACGGCGCAGGTCGTCTGCCAGCCGTAGCGCTGGATCAGCTCGGCGGTGACCACCGTCAGCCCGGCGGCGGGGCCGCTGACCTGGAGCGGGGAGCCGCCGATGCAGCCGGCGACGATCCCGCCCACGGCGGCGGCGACGAGGCCGGCCTGGAGCGGTGCCCCGGTGGCCAGGGCGATGCCCAGGGACAGGGGGAGAGCGATCAGGAAGACCGCGATCGAGGCGGACACGTCGGCGCCCGCGATGCGGAAGCGGCGGCGCGGGGCCGGTGGGGGGTTGTGGGGTGGCTGGACGCGCTTCGTGTGCGTCGGGTCGGACGTATGAGTGGGGACGCAGGCTGACATGTTCCCGTCTCCTCCGGGGCAGCGCGGTCGCGGAACTGGTGAACCCCCGTCGTCGACGGGGGCGGTCGCGGCCGTGGGTCACGGCGTACAGCGGCGGGATGAAGAATCAACGCTCGGTAAAGCGATCGTAATGCAGAGTAAAGGTCAGGCATGGATTTATCTGGCAAATAGGGCAATGAATCACTCTCACGTGTGATGCGGGCATTTCATCGGCTTGTCGTACTAACTCCTTCTCGGGTCCATGCGACCTTGTCCGCGCTGCCGGCTCGTCCCGGCAGCGACCCATAGAACGCCGTTGTCGGCGTGGGCCGAGAGCGGGCCGAGAGAAGGAAGAAGGTGGGCGGACATGGCCGCCACCCAGAGGGTCGCCGCGGGCGCCGTGGTCGCCGCGACGGTTGCCGCATCGCTCGCCGGTTGTGCGACGGGAACCGACGGTTCGAACAAAGGGGCGCCCGGTCCGCAGCACGGGGCTCCGACGCCCAGGAGCACGGTTCGGCTGATCGGGGACGGCTCCACCGCGTACACCGGAGCGCAGCCGCACCTGTCCCGGCCCGAGCGCCTGAAGCCGGGCCAGAAACCCCCTCAGTTCGTGGTGTTCTCCTGGGACGGCGCCGGCGAGGACGGCCAGAGGCTGTTCTCCCACTTCCGCAAGGTGTCCAGGGCCAACCACGCGACCATGACGTACTTCCTCAGCGGTGTGTACTTGCTGCCGGAGGAGAAGGCCGACCTCTACAGGCCGCCGCAGCACTCGCCCGGGCGCTCCGACATCGGCTTCAACGACGAGCAGGGCATCACCGACACCGTGAAGCAGCTGCGTCTGGCGTGGCTGGAGGGCAACGAGATCGGCACCCACTTCAACGGGCACTTCTGCGGGAGGAACGGCGGCGTCGGCCAGTGGTCGGTCGCGGAGTGGAAGGACGAGATCGCCCAGGCCAAGCGGTTCGTGAAGTCCTGGAAGACCAATACCGGCCTGAAGCAGGCGGCGCCGCTGCCCTTCGACTACGACAAGGAGCTGATCGGCGGCCGAACCCCCTGCCTCGAGGGACAGAAGAACTTCATGGAGGCCGCCCGCGAACTGGGCTTCCGCTACGACTCCAGCGGGGTCGACGACCAGGTCTGGCCTCGTCGGAAGAGAGGACTGTGGGACCTGTCCATGCAGCTCGTGCCCTTCCCCGGCCACACCTACGAGCAACTCACCATGGACTACAACTTCATGGTCAATCAGTCCGGCACCAAGACCCAGGGCAACCCCGCCAAGTACGCCTTCTGGGGCGACCAGATGCGTGAAGGCCTGCTCAGGGGCTTCCACCGCGCCTACGACGGCAACCGTGCCCCGCTGATCATCGGCAACCACTTCGAGTCCTGGAACGGCGGCACGTACATGCGCGCCGTCGAACGGGTCGTCGAAACCGTCTGCAACAAGCCGGACGTGCGGTGTGTGTCCTTCCGGCAACTGGCCGACTGGCTGGACGCCCAGGACCCGACGACCCTGGCCAAACTGCGCTCACTGCGAGTCGGCGAGGCGCCGAAGCGGGGATGGGCGTCCTTTCTGACCGGCCCTCCCGCTCCGGCCCCGAAGGGCGTGCCCGGCGCGCCGACGACCCGCCAGTAGACGGCACCCGTCAGTGTCGCGGTCGCCCCCTCCTAGACGGTGGCCGCGACGCCTTCGCCGAGGACGAAGTGCGGGTCGACCTGTGCGGTCAGGTCGGCCCCAGTGCGTTCGTTGCCCCAGGACTGGGCGTTCTTCAGGTGGAAGTGCACCATCTGGCGCGTGTAGCGCTCCCAGTCCCGCCGCTCGTACGTCGCGTCGACGGCCGTCCGCAACAGGCTCAGGGCGTCACGGGCGGCGTCCTCCAGGAGGTCGAACCGGAGCGGCCGGCCCTTCTCCATGGCGCGGACCCAGTCCGAGTGCCCGACCGTCACGAGCAGGTCGTCGCCGACCTCGGCGCGGAGGAAGTCGACGTCGTCCCGCTCCTGCACCTTGTTGCCGACGACCTTCAGCTCGACGCCGAAGTCGCGGGCGTACTCCTTGTACTGGCGATAGACGGAGACCCCCTTCCGGGTCGGCTCGGCGACGAGGAACGTGATGTCGAAACGAGTGAACATGCCGGAGGCGAAGGAGTCCGAGCCCGCCGTCATGTCGACCACGACGTACTCGTCGCGGCCGTCCACCAGATGGTTCAGGCACAGCTCCACCGCTCCCGTCTTGGAGTGGTAGCAGGCGACCCCCAGGTCGGCGTCCGTGAAGGGACCGGTGATCATCAAACGGACGGCGCCGCCGTCGAGTTCCACCGGCCGGGCGCAGGCGCCGTACACCGGATTGTCCTCACGCACCCTCAGCAGCCGCGAGCCCGCGCCGGGCGGTGTCGTCTTGATCATCATCTCGGCGGAGGTGATACGCGGGTTGGAGCCGCGCAGATAGTCCTTGATCAGCGGAAGGTGCTCGCCCATCGCGGGCAGCCCGGCCGCCGCCGTCTCGTCGAGGCCGAGGGCGGGTCCCAGATGCTGGTTGATGTCCGCGTCGACGGCGATCACGGGGGCGCCGAGGGCGGCGAGGTGGCGGATGAACAGGGACGACAGGGTGGTCTTGCCGCTGCCGCCCTTCCCGACGAAAGCAATTTTCATGTTCACCAAGCGTAGTGCGGTGATGGCTGTACGTGGCGGCGGAGCGTGAAGAAGACCACTCCTTCGAGGGGTGTGGGCGCTGGTTGCGTAATGTCGTACTCATGAGTACGACAGGCGCGTCCGCCGATCCGCTCGCGGCCCTGGGCTCGTTGCCCGGTGTGGCCGAGTCCGTGGAGTCCGTGCGCAAGGCCGTGGACCGGGTCTACGGGCACCGCGTCATGCGGCGCCGCAGCACCGAGATCACCTCCGAGGCCGCCTTGCGCGGCGCCCGCGGCTCGGCCGCGCTGTCCGGCGCCGACTGGGCCTTGGAGGAGGTGCGCCGGCGCAGCGACTTCGGCGTCGACGACGAGGCGCGGGTCATGGGTGCCGCCCTCCGGCTGACCGCGGAGGCGGGGCAGCTGCTGTCCATCTGGCGTCAGTCGCCGCTGCGGGTGCTGGCGCGGCTGCACCTGCTGGCCGCGGCGAGCGGCGGTGATGAGGTCGGGCGGCCGCGGCAGGCCGGTGAGGCGGTGGAGGAGCCGCTGATCGAGCTGCCGCTGCCCGGCGCCGACGAGGTGGCCGGCCGCCTAGAGGGGCTGTCCCGGCTGATCGTCGCGGGCAGCTCGGCGCCCGCCCTGGTGACGGCCGCCGTCGTCCACGGCGAGCTTCTCGCCCTGCGCCCCTTCACCTCGCACAACGGACTGATCGCCCGGGCCGCGGAGCGCATCGTGCTGATCGGCAGCGGCCTCGATCCCAAGTCGGTCTGCCCGGCGGAGGTGGGCCACGCCGAGCTGGGCCGGGCGGCCTGTCTGGCGGCCCTGGACGGCTATGTGTCCGGCACGCCGGAGGGCATGGGGGCCTGGATCTCCCACTGCGGCAGGGCGGTCGAGCTGGGTGCCCGCGAGTCGACGGCGGTGTGCGAGGCGCTGCAGCGCGGGGCGGCGTAGAAGTCCCCGTACAAGGGTTGCGGCGGTACGAGTATTCGTACCGCCGCTGGCATGTTCACCGGGTTACCAAGCGTCCTCGATATGTTGCCCATCAGGTCGGGATCTTTGCCCGTGACCTGGTGCGGCTGGCCCGTAATCGACGGGTCGACGTCGCGTGGGTGCTCGATGTTCATGCATCGGTCCGTGGGGCCAAATGCGTTATTAAGGTGATCCTTTCGGATGTCCTTGGTCTCGCGGGCCGTTGAGTCCTTTGTACTCCAGGGCCAAGGCGAGCGGAAGCCCTGCCGCCAGTTCTTTACTTTTGCTGCCAAATGGGTTCTAAAAGGCAGCTCAGGCGGTCGCCGACCGGCGTCGGTTCGCGTACCAGACGAAACCTGCGGTGGCGGCCGCCGCGCCTATGGCGGCGGCCGCGACGAGGGCCGGGCGGGGCGGCACGGAGAACGACGGGATCCGCTGCTTGAGCCGTACCGGCCGGTGGAAGTCGAGAATCGGCCACCCGCGCGTGACGGCCTCGCGCCGCAGGGCCCGGTCCGGGTTCACGGCGTGCGGATGACCCACCGCCTGCAGCATCGGCAGATCGGTCGCCGAGTCGCTGTAGGCGTAGCAGCGCTCCAGGTCGTACCCCTCCGACGCGGCCAGCTCCTTGATCGCCTCCGCCTTCGTGGGGCCGTAGGCGTAGTACTCCACCTCGCCGGTGAAGCAGCCGTCCTCGCCCACGATCATCCGGGTGGCAACCACACGGTCCGCGCCCAGCAGCTCGCCGATCGGCTCGACCACCTCCGCGCCCGACGTGGACACGATCACGACATCACGGCCGGCCGTGTGGTGTTCCTCGATGAGGGACGCGGCCTCGTCGTAGATGAGCGGGTCGATCAGGTCGTGAAGGGTCTCCGCCACGATCTCCTTCACCTGTTGGACGTTCCAGCCGCGCACCATCCCCGACAGGTACTCGCGGGTCCGCTCCATCTGGTCGTGGTCCATACCGCCCACGAGGAAGACGAACTGGGCATACGCGGTCCGCAAGGCAGCCCTGCGGTTGATCAGGCCGCCTTGGTAGAAGGACTTGCTGAAGGTGAGCGTGCTCGACTTCGCAATGACCGTCTTGTCCAGGTCAAAGAAGGCCGCTGTGCGGGGCAAGGAGTGGTTTTCCACAACCAAGAGCATAAGGGCAGCCCATTCGGCGTAAGGTGGGCGCGTGGGTTTGCCTGAGAGGGCTCTCGGGTACACCATGGAAGTCACGGATCGTTCGCGACCGTGCTAACCCGGTCCGGCTCCTCCCCCCCCCGAGTCGGCCGTGGAGACGACCCCCGCTCTCCCCCCCGGCGGGGGTCGTCGCATGTCCGGGTGCGTTTTCCCCTTCTGTTCGCGGCTCGGCCGCGCTTGCGAGGCGGCTGCGGCCGCCTCTTCGGCATGCCCGTGATCCGTCACGGTGGGTAGTCGTCGGACTGCTCTGCGGAAGTCGCACAGGAGATGGTGCAGTGCTCACCGGTATGGGTGATGGCGATATTCACAACCGGCCGCCCCTCCACAGTTTTCCACCAAGATCCACACGGATTTCCGCTTCGCTGCACCGTGATTCCCACGCGTCCGCTCGGGCCGAGTTCACGGCCGGTTCCGTTTGCCGGGTGCGCGCGGCCGGTTTCGGTCGGCCGCTCCCATGAAGACCGGTTGCCCGGCTCTTCGCACGTCTGGGAATCACGGGGCCGCAGGGCCGCGCGACCCGCACTCAAAGGGGGATGAAAATCATGGCCGGAGCCGTCACACACGACCCACCCACCACCGCGGGACGACAGGGCAGGCCGCTGATCGTCACGGAGGACGCGGAGCTGCTCGACGACCTGCTGCGCCTGTGCGCCGCGGCGGGCGCCACACCGGAGGTCCACCCCTGCGTGCCCGAGCGCCGGGGCAGCTGGGAGGCCGCACCGCTCGTTCTGGTCGGCGACGACGCCGCGCGCCGACTTCGCGGGGCCGCACGCAGACGCGGAGTGGTCCTCGTCGGACGCGACCAGGACGACTCCGGGGTGTGGCAGCGCGCCGTCGAGATCGGCGCCGACCACGTCCTGATGCTGCCCGACGGAGAACAGTGGCTGGTCGACCGCATCGCCGACGTCGCCGAGGGCGTCGGCAGGCCCGCGCTCACGGTCGGCGTCATCGGTGGCCGCGGCGGCGCCGGAGCGTCCACGCTCGCGTGCGCCCTGGCCGTCACCTCCGCGCGCGAAGGTCTGCGCACCCTCCTTGTGGACGCCGATCCTCTGGGCGGCGGCCTCGACGTTCTGCTCGGCGGAGAGGCGACCGAGGGTCTGCGCTGGCCCGCGTTCGCCGGCTCGCGCGGGCGGGTCGGTGGCGGCGCCCTGGAGGAGTCGCTGCCCGAGCTGCACTCGCTGCGGGTGCTCAGCTGGGACCGCGGCGACTGCGTCGCCATCCCGCCGCAGGCCGTCCGGGCGGTGCTCGCCGCGGCCCGGCGCCGGGGCGGCACAGTCGTCGTCGACCTGCCACGCCGTATCGACGACGGGGTCGCCGAGGCCCTCGCCCAGGTCGACCTCGGGCTCCTCGTGGTCCCCGCCGAACTGCGCGCCGTCGCGGCCGCCGGACGGGTGGCCTCCGCCGTCGGCATGGTCCTGCGCGACCTCAGGGCGGTGGTACGCGGCCCGTACGCCCCCGGACTCGACGACCGTGAGGTGGCCGGGCTGCTCGGGCTGCCCCTGGCCGGCGAGGTGCCCGTGGAGCAGGGACTGCTGCGCGCGGACGGCGGTAAGTCCCCGCCTGGCGCCGCCGCCCGCGAGCCCCTCGCCCGCTTCTGCAAGCAGTTCTGGGAGCGGGCGCTGACCGAGGCGGGTGGCGCATGAGCACGGCACCGGCGCTGGAGAGGGCGCTGCTGGACGGCGTACGGCAGTGGCTCGCCGCGCGCGGGGGCGAGCCGACGCCCGCGCGGGTGGCGCAGGCACTGCGCGAACAGGGGCGGGTGCTCGGGGACGCCGAGGTCCTCGGCGCGGCCGAGCAACTGCGGTCAGAACTGATCGGCAGCGGGCCGCTGGAGCCGCTGCTCGCCGACCCCTCGGTGACCGACGTACTGGTGTCGGCCCCGGACCGGGTCTGGGTCGACCGGGGCGGCGGCCTGCAGCTGACCGGTGTCTCCTTCCCGGACGCGGCGGCCGTACGACGCCTCGCGCAGCGCCTGGCCGCGGTGGCCGGACGTCGCCTGGACGACGCCCGCCCCTGGGCCGATGCCCGGCTGCCCGACGGGACGCGGCTGCACGCGGTGCTGCCACCGGTCGCCGTCGGCTGCACCTGTCTGTCGCTGCGCGTGGTACGGCCGCGGGCGTTCACGCTCGACGAACTGGTGGCCGCGGGAACCGTGCCGCCCGGCGGGGACCGGTTACTGCGGGCCCTGTTGCGGGCGCGGCTGTCCTTCCTGGTCAGCGGCGGCACCGGCAGCGGCAAGACGACCCTGCTGAGCGCGCTGCTCGGCCTGGTGGGGCCGGGAGAGCGGATCGTCCTCGCGGAGGATTCGGCGGAGCTGCGGCCGGACCACCCGCACGTCGTGCGCCTGGAGACGAGACCCGCCAACCAGGAGGGCGCCGGGCTCGTCACGCTCGAGGACCTGGTGCGGCAGGCCTTGCGGATGCGGCCGGACCGGCTCGTCGTGGGCGAGGTGCGCGGGCCGGAGGTGGTCCATCTGCTGGCCGCGCTCAACACCGGCCACGAGGGCGGCTGCGGGACGGTCCACGCCAACGCGGCCGCGGACGTCCCCGCTCGGCTGGAGGCGCTCGGTACGGCGGCCGGGCTCGACCGGGCCGCGCTGCACAGCCAGGTGGCGGCCGCGCTCTCGGTGGTCCTGCATCTGGTCCGCGACCCGGTCGGGCGGCGGCGGATCGCGGAGGTGCATGTGCTGGAGCGGGACCCGTCGGGGCTGGTGCGGACGGTGCCGGCGCTGCGGTGGCGGGCGGACGCGTTCGCCCACGAGCGGGGGTGGGAGCGGCTGCGGGAGTTGCTGCGGAGCCAGGGCGGCGAAGTCGGCGAAGGGAGCGGAGGAGGCGATGGATGTGAGGCCTGAGGTGCCGATGGGTGCGGCGGTGGCCTGTCTGGGGGCGGCGGCGTGGCTGCTGGGCGGGCCGTACTCCGGGGCGCGGCGGGCGCAGTTGCTGCTCGCCGGCGGTGGGGTGGTCGGTGGACCGCCGACATGGCAGGACATGGTGCTGGGGCTGCGCAGGCTCCGGAGGCGGTGGCGGCCCGAGTGGTGGGCGCCGGTCGTCGGGCTGGTCCTGGCGGTGCTGGGTGCCTCGGTGCTGCCGGTCCTCGCGGGGGCGGCCGCGGTGCCCCTGGTGCGCCGGGTGCGGCGGGCCACGCAGGCGCGGCGGGCGGGGGAGCGCCGGGGAGACGGCGTGCTCGCGCTGTGCGCGGCGCTCGCCGGGGAGGTGCGGGCAGGCCGGCAACCCGGTGAGGCCTTGCAGCGGGCCGCGCGGGACTCCGGAGGCCTGGGTGAGGCTCAGGCGGCGGTGCTGGCGGCCGCCCGTTTCGGCGAGGACGTACCCAGGGCGCTCGCGGCCGCCGCACGGCAACCGGGAGCCGGCGGACTGCTGGGGCTCGCGGCCTGCTGGCGGGTGGCCGTGGACCAGGGAGCGGGCCTCGCGGACGGACTCGACCGCCTGGAAGGGGCGTTGCGGGCGGAGCGCGACCAAAGAGCCGACCTGCGTGCCCAGTTGGCGGGAGCGCGGGCCACGGCGGCGATGCTGGCCGGCCTGCCCGTCCTGGGCCTCCTGCTGGGCGCCGCGCTCGGCGCCGATCCGCTGCACGTGCTGCTGCACACCGGAGCCGGGCTGGGCTGCCTGCTCGTGGGCGGGGCGCTGGAGGGCGTGGGGGTGTGGTGGGCGCTGCGGATCGTACGGATGGCGGAGGGGGCGTGAGGTGACATGAGGCGGACGACGAGGAGGGAGGTGCGGTGAGCGCGGAAGTTGTCCACAGGCTGGGGGTGGCCGTGGGGATCGTGCCGGTCCTCGGGTGGCTGGTGTGGTGGCTGGAGAGGGTACGGCGCGTCCGCGGGGCCCGCCGTCGGGTTGCCGAGTTGCTGGGGCGGGAGAGGGCGCCGGGCGTCTCGCGCGCGGGAGTGCGGGACGCCGTGCGGAAGTGGCTGCCGGCAGGCGCGGTGGCGGGCGTCGGCTGGGTGGTGGTCGGTGGCGTCCTGGGGGTCGTGGTGGGCGCGATCGGGGCGGTCGCGCTGTGGCGGTGGCGGAGTCGGCAGCAGGCGGCGGGAACCGTGAGCGAGGCCGATGCACAGCTCGCCGCACGACAACTCCCACTCGCCGCCGATCTGCTGGCCGCGTGCATCGCGGCGGGGGCCGGCCCGGTGATCGCGGCGCAGGCTGTGGGTGAGGCCCTGGGGGGCCCGGTGGGAGAAGGGCTGGCTCGCGGTGCCGCCGAGATACGGCTGGGCGGCGAACCGGCCACCGCGTGGCGGAGTCTGGCCTGCGCGCCGGGAGCGGCGGCCCTGTCGCGGCTGCTGGAGCGGGCCGACGTGACCGGGCTGCCGGCGGCCGGACCCGTGGCCCGGCTCGCCGCGGACGCCCGCGCCGACTGGACGCGTGCCGCGACGGCCCGTGCCCGGCGGGCGGCCGTCATGGTCGCCGCGCCGGTGGGGCTCTGCTTCCTGCCCGCCTTCATCGCGATCGGCGTGCTGCCCGTGGTGATCGGGCTCGCGGGCGGGGTGATGGGAGGGGGTGGGCCGTGAGAGAGCGCTGAGCGGGGGCGACGAGTGACCGAACGAGTGAAGAACGACCAGAGACCAACGGGACCGAACCTCAAGGGGGTTGCGATGAACAAGACGGTACGGGCGCGGCTGCGCGCCCTGGTGTGCGGGATGCGGGGCGCGCGGAGGGACGCCGGAATGGTGACGTCCGAGTACACGATGGGGATCGTGGCGGCGGTCGGGTTCGCCGTGCTCCTCTATCAGGTGGTGACCGGCGACGCCGTCACCGAGCAGATGCAGGACATCGTGAAGCGGGCGCTCAGTGCGGGGATGTGAGCGGCGGCGGCTCGGCGGTGACCGGGGTTTCGTGACGGCGGAGTCGGCCGTGGTGCTGCCGGTGCTGGTGGCGTTCGCGATGGCGCTGGTGTGGGGGCTGCTTGCGGTGGCCGCTCAGATCCAGTGCGTGGACGCGGCCAGGACCGGCGCCCGCGCGGCGGCACGGCAGGACCCGGCCGGCGCGGTCGTCGAACTCGCCCGCGCGGCGGCCCCGCGCGGGGCACGCGTGACGGTCAGCCGGGAGGGCGACCAGGTCCGCGTGGTGGTCGTGGCGAAGCCACCGGTGCTGCGGGGGCTGCCGTTCGAGGTGCGGGAGGAGGCCGTGGCGGCGGCGGAGGAGGTCGTGGCGGAGGAGGTTGCGGGGACGGCGGAAGGGGCTGCCGAAGGGATGGCGGAGACCGGGCGGCCCGAGGAAGACGCCGTGGGGACGGCTGAGGAGGGTGTGGTGACCTCCGTGGCGCCGTCGGATGGCTTCCGAGGTGGCTCATGAGGGCCGGTGACGTCGGATGGCTTAGGAGGTGGGTCATGAGGGCCGGTGACGTCGGAGCGTGGCTGTGTCGGAGGGGGGACCGGGGCTCCGCCACGGTCTGGAGTCTCGGCGCGATCGCCGTGCTGTGTGTGGTGTTCGGGGTCGTCCTCGCCCTGGGGCAGGCCGTCGTGGCCCGGCATCGTGCCGCCGGGGGCGCGGACCTCGCGGCGCTCGCGGCGGCGGACCACTGGACCGACGGCGAGGCGGGGGCCTGCGCCCGGGCGGACCGGGTGGCCCGGGCGCAGGGGGTGCGGCTGGTGCGATGCGTGGTCGAGGGGGAGATCTCGGAGGTGACGGCGGCGTCGGGACGGGCGCCCTTCGCGGCCGAGGCCAGGGCACGGGCGGGTCCTCCGGGGCCGGTATCGCCACCTCCGGGCCTGCCTCGGGGATCGACCGGGCCTCCGGGCCTGCCTCGGGCATCGACCGCGCCTACGGGCCCGCCTCCGGTATCCACCGGGTCTCGGGGTCTGCCTCGGACACCGGCCGCGCCTCAAGGGTCGGCCGCGCCTCCGGGGTCAGCTCAGCCCCCTCTCCGCTCTCCTGCGGCGCCCCCCGCAGCAGTTCCGTGAGGAGTCGTACGGCGCCCCTCTTGTGCAAAGGATCGTTGCCGTTGCCGCACTTGGGGGACTGGATGCAGGACGGGCATCCGGCGTCGCACTCGCAGGAGGCGATGGCCTCGCGGGTGGCGGTCAGCCAGGCACGGGCGGTGTGGAAGGCGCGCTCCGCGAAGCCCGCGCCGCCGGGATGGCCGTCGTAGACGAAGACCGTCGGGAGGAGCGTGTCGGGGTGGAGCGGGATCGACACGCCGCCGATGTCCCAGCGGTCGCAGGTCGCGAAGAGGGGCAGCAGGCCGATCGAGGCGTGCTCGGCGGCGTGCAGGGCGCCGCCGAGGATCTCGGGGTTGACGCGGGCGGCGTCCAGCTGGTCCTCGGTGACCGTCCACCACACAGCGCGGGTGCGCAGGGTGCGAGGAGGGAGGTCGAGCTTCGACTCGCCCAGTACCTCACCGGTGAGGACACGACGACGCAGGAAGGAGACCACCTGGTTGGTGACCTCGACGGAGCCGTAGCACAACCGGCCCTGGCCCCAGGGGATCTCGACGTCCGTCTCCAGGACGGAGATCGACGTCGTGTCGCGGGCGACCGTCGCGTACGGCGGGCTGGCCTCCTCGACCAGGGCGACCGAGTCCTCCAGGTCCAGGGAGCGGACCAGGTAGGTGCGGCCCTGGTGGAGGTGGACGGCGCCTTCGTGGACGGTGGAGTGGGCGGAGCCCTCGTCGACCGTGCCGAGCAGCCGGCCTGTGCCCTCCTCGACGATCTGCACCGGCCGGCCGCCCTCGCCGCGGATGTCGGTGAGGTCGGCGGCCCGTTCGCGGCGCGTCCAGTGCCAGGCCTTCGTCCGGCGGCGCAGCAGCCTCGCGGCCTCCAGCTGGGGGAGCAGGGCCTCGGTCTCCCGGCCGAACAGCGTCAGGTCGTCCTCGGTCAGCGGAAGTTCCGCAGCCGCCGCGCACAGGTGCGGGGCGAGGACATAGGGGTTGTCGGGGTCGAGGACCGTCGACTCCACCGGGCGGTCGAACAGGGCCTCGGGGTGGTGGACGAGGAAGGTGTCCAGCGGGTCGTCGCGGGCGACCAGCACCGCCAGCGCGCCCTGTCCGGACCGCCCGGCCCGGCCGGCCTGCTGCCACACGGACGCGCGGGTGCCCGGATAGCCGGCGATCAGGACGGCGTCGAGGCCGGAGACGTCGATGCCGAGCTCCAGGGCGGTGGTGGCGGCGAGGCCGAGGAGTTCGCCGGAGTGGAGCGCCTGTTCGAGGGCGCGGCGTTCCTCGGGCAGGTAGCCGCCCCGGTACGCCGCGACACGCCGGGCGAGCGAGCGGTCGACCTCGGCGAGGCGTTCCTGGGCGATCACCGAGATCAGCTCGGCGCCACGCCGGGAGCGGATGAAGGCGACCGTGCGCACGCCCTGGACGGCGAGGTCGGTGAGCAGGTCGGCCGTCTCGGCCGTGGCGGTACGGCGGACGGGCGCGCCCTTCTCTCCCTGCATCTCGGTGAGCGGGGGCTCCCAGAGGGCGAACACCAGTTCACCGCGGGGTGAGGCGTCGTCGGCGACCTCGACCACCGGGAGGCCGGTGAGGCGGCCGGCGGCGACCGAGGGCTCGGCGGCCGTCGCGGAGGCCAGCAGGAAGACCGGGGAGGCGCCGTAGCGGGCGCACAGGCGACGCAGGCGGCGCAGGACCTGCGCCACATGGGAGCCGAAGACGCCGCGGTAGGTGTGGCACTCGTCGATGACGACGTACTTCAGCGACTTCAGGAAGGAGGACCAGCGGGGGTGGGACGGGAGGATGCCGCGGTGCAGCATGTCCGGGTTGGTCAGGACGTAGTTGGCGTACTGGCGGATCCACTCGCGTTCCTCGAACGGCGTGTCGCCGTCGTACACGGCCGGGCGCACGGCGTTGCCCAGCGGTTGTGCAAGTTCTTTCACAGAACGGCACTGGTCGGCGGCGAGGGCCTTGGTGGGCGCGAGGTAGAGGGCGGTCGCGCCGCGGCCGTTCGGGGCCTCGGAGCCCTCGAGAAGGGTGGACAGCACGGGCGCGAGGTACGCCAGGGACTTACCGGAGGCCGTCCCCGTGGCGACGACCACCGAGTCGCCGTCCAGGGCGTGCTCGGCGGCGAGGGCCTGGTGGGCCCAGGGGTGTTCGATTCCGCATGCCTGGATCGCCGCGATCACCTCCGGGCGAATCCGGTCAGGCCAGACGGCATGGCGACCCGCACGTGGGGGCAAGTGCTCCGTATGAGTGATGCGCGACGCCCGGCTCGGGCCCGGGGCGAGCCGCTCCAGGAGCGCGCCCGGCGACAGGCGGGGCGCGGGCTGCGCCGGGGATCGATCGGATCGGTGATTCTTGGCCATCGGCACCGAGTGTGTCACTGGCGTGACGGACAATGGAGCCAAGGCGTCGTGCACGCCTGCCGGTAAGTGATTGAATGCCATCGCGGCTGGCGAACCGTCCCGGGGGCTCTGCCGAGGTGTCCCGAGGGGCGACCGCTCGATAGCAAGGTGCTGGAGGATCCGTGGACCTGTCCCTGTCGACCGAGACCGTCGGCGATCGCACGATCGTCAAGGTCGGTGGCGAAATCGACGTATATACCGCGCCCAAGCTGCGCGAGCAGTTGGTCGAGCTGGTGAACGACGGGAATTTCCACCTCGTCGTGGACATGGAGGGCGTGGACTTCCTCGACTCCACCGGGCTCGGCGTGCTGGTCGGCGGCTTGAAGCGAGTGCGTGCCCATGAGGGCTCGCTGCGCCTGGTATGCAACCAGGAGCGCATTCTGAAGATCTTCCGCATCACCGGTCTGACCAAGGTGTTCCCGATTCACACCTCGGTCGAGGAAGCGGTAACGGCTACCGACTGACCCATCCGTCCGGGTCCGGTGACCCGGACGGCCCAGTTGAACACCGGGGGACCGGGCTTTCGGCAGCCCGGCCCCTCGACAGCACGCCCGTAGTTCCGAGGGGGACGTATGGCCACCGTTGAACTCCGCTTCAGCGCGCTGCCCGAGCACGTCAGGACCGCCCGACTGGTGGCGGCAGCGGTGGCGCGCAGGGCCGGAGTGGACGAGGCCGTCCTCGACGAGGTGCGGCTCGCCGTCGGCGAGGCCTGCACCCGTGCCGTGGGCCTGCACCAGAGCGGCGGTATCACCGCTCCGGTGATGGTGGCGCTGATCGAGGAGGAGAAACAGTTCTCCATCGAGGTCGGCGACGAGGCGCCGCGCTCCGCCCCCGGCGACCGAGTGCCGGGCTCCGGCGCGGACGACGTGGACGCCGAGGAGGACGAGATGGGCCTCGCGGTCATCAGCGGGCTCGTCGACGACGTCGAGGTCACCGCCGGGCAGCATGGCGGGCTGATCCGCATGACCTGGCCGAAGACGCCGGCGGCAGCGCCGCTGACCTGAGCCGAGCGTCGCGAAAGACTGCCCGAAGGGCCCCACTCCGGTGGGGCCCTTCGGCGTGCGCACGGACGGGTACTCGTGCTTACAGTTGTCCCATGAAGTGAATCATGAAGTGATCCGCCATGTGATCCGTGAAGTGAATCATGGCGCGGAAATTGCGCCGTGCATTTCGTGAAGCAATTCACGATCAATGCCTTCGGGGCATTACTGGACGCGAGAGTGAATTGTGTTTACCGCGTACCTGTTTTGATCAGGTTCCGGTACCTACAATCCGTCCACATCTTGAGCTCAGCCCGAGCGTCAGGGAGGACGAATGGCGGGGCTTTCTACCCCTCATCGGTTGGACCACTCCACAACCTTCGCAGCCGCAGTGCTGACCGACGACAACCGACTCCTCGTGGTGGTCATCGCTGTCGTGGCACTGGCTGCGCTCGTGGTCGCGGGCGTACTCATGCGCCAGGTGCTCGCGGCCGGCGAGGGCACCGACAGCATGAAGGCGATCGCGTCCGCGGTCCAGGAAGGCGCCAACGCCTATCTGGCCCGGCAGCTGCGCACGCTCGGCGTATTCGCCGTCGTCGTGTTCTTCCTGCTCATGCTGCTGCCCGCGGACGACTGGAATCAGCGCGCCGGACGATCATTGTTCTTCTTGATCGGCGCGGGGTTCTCCGCGGCCACCGGCTATATCGGCATGTGGCTCGCCGTGCGCAGCAATGTGCGCGTCGCCGCGGCGGCCCGGGAAGCGACTCCCGCGGCCGGCGAACCGGAAAAGGATCTCACCGCCGTCTCGCACAAAGCGATGAAGATCGCATTCCGCACGGGCGGCGTCGTCGGTATGTTCACGGTGGGGCTCGGCCTGCTGGGCGCCTCCTGTGTGGTGCTGGTGTACGCGGCCGACGCGCCGAAGGTACTGGAGGGCTTCGGGCTCGGTGCGGCCCTCATCGCGATGTTCATGAGGGTCGGCGGCGGCATCTTCACCAAGGCCGCCGACGTCGGCGCCGACCTGGTCGGCAAGGTCGAACAGGGCATTCCGGAGGACGATCCGCGCAATGCCGCGACCATTGCCGACAACGTGGGCGACAACGTCGGCGACTGCGCGGGCATGGCCGCCGACCTCTTCGAGTCCTACGCCGTGACCCTGGTCGCCGCGCTGATCCTCGGCAAGGCGGCCTTCGGAAACGACGGACTCGCATTCCCGCTGCTGGTGCCCGCGATCGGCGTGCTCACGGCCATGGTCGGCATCTTCGCGGTCGCCCCGCGCCGGACCGACCGCAGCGGCATGTCCGCGATCAACCGGGGCTTCTTCGTCTCCGCGGTGATCTCGCTGGTGCTGGTGGCCGTCGCCGTCTACGTCTATCTGCCCGGAAAGTACTCCGACCTCGACGGTGTCAGCGACCAGGCGATCCTCGAGAAGGACGGCGACCCGCGGCTTCTCGCCCTCGCAGCGGTGGCGATCGGCATCCTTCTGGCCGCCGTCATCCAGCAGTTGACCGGCTACTTCACCGAGACCACCCGCCGCCCCGTGAGGGACATCGGCAAGTCGTCCCTGACGGGCCCCGCCACGGTCGTCCTGGCCGGTATCTCCGTCGGCCTCGAATCGGCCGTCTACACCGCCCTGCTGATCGGCCTCGGTGTGTACGGGGCCTTCCTCCTCGGCGGTACGTCGATCATGTTGGCGCTGTTCGCGGTGGCGCTTGCCGGCACCGGCCTGCTCACCACGGTCGGCGTGATCGTCGCCATGGACACCTTCGGGCCGGTCTCCGACAACGCGCAGGGCATCGCCGAGATGTCCGGCGACGTCGAGGGAGCGGGCGCGCAGGTGCTCACCAACCTCGACGCGGTCGGCAACACCACCAAGGCCATCACCAAGGGCATCGCCATCGCCACCGCGGTCCTGGCGGCGTCGGCGCTCTTCGGCTCGTACCGTGACGCGATCACGACCGGCGCCGAGGACGTCAAAGAGAAGCTCTCCGGAGAAGGCGCGCCGATGAGCCTGATGATGGACATCTCGCAGCCCAACAACCTGGTCGGTCTCATCGCCGGCGCGGCGGTCGTCTTCCTCTTCTCGGGCCTGGCGATCAACGCGGTCTCGCGGTCGGCGGGCTCCGTGGTGTTCGAGGTGCGGCGGCAGTTCCGCGAGCACCCGGGGATCATGGACTACAGCGAGAAACCGGAGTACGGCAAGGTCGTCGACATCTGCACCCGGGACGCCCTGCGGGAGCTGGCCACGCCCGGTCTGCTAGCCGTCATGGCGCCGATCTTCGTCGGGTTCACGCTCGGCGTGGGCGCGCTGGGCGCCTACCTCGCGGGCGCGATCGGGGCGGGCACGCTGATGGCGGTCTTCCTCGCCAACTCCGGCGGCGCCTGGGACAACGCCAAGAAGCTCGTCGAGGACGGCCACCACGGCGGCAAGGGCAGTGAGGCCCACGCGGCCACGGTGATCGGCGACACGGTCGGCGACCCCTTCAAGGACACCGCGGGGCCCGCGATCAACCCGCTGCTCAAGGTCATGAACCTGGTCGCGCTGCTGATCGCGCCCGCCGTGATCAATTTCAGTTACGGCGACGACAAGAACGTCGGCGTACGGATCGTGATCTCGGTGCTCGCCCTCGCCGTGATCGTCGGCGCGGTGTACGTCTCCAAGCGGCGCGGGATCGCCATGGGTGACGAAGACAACGCCGACTCGTCGTCCAAGTCGGCCGATCCAGCGGTGGTTTCATAGGCCGGCCGTCGGGGCCCAGTTCAAAGGGCGGGCGGGAGACGTGTGTTGACACGTCTCCCGCCCGCTGTGCCGCGAGTGTGCCGGAGCCGTGAGCCTTCTCTCCCATGGTGCAAACAGCAGCAAAGACGCATGGATCGTGCATTCGGCCTGGGGTTGTTGCCCGGTTGGCGTGTATGTTCCGGGGCCGAGAGCCATGGAAGGGACCAATCCGGTGAACAAGAAGCTCGCGGCCGCACTGTCCGGCGGTGCGGTACTGGTACTGGCGCTGTCCGGTTGCAGCAGTGACGACGGCAACAAGGAGCTCGACGCCTGGGCCAAGAAGGTCTGCGACGCGCTGCCGGCGCAGGACGCGAAGGTCGACGCGGCCAACGCCGCGATCAAGCAGGCCGCCACGGACAACAACGCTCCGGCGAACGTCCAGAAGACCGACTCGCAGGCCTTCCAGGACATGTCCGACGCCTACGCGGCGCTCGCCCTGGCCGTCCAGAAGGCCGGCGCACCCCCCGGGGTCGACGGGGGCGAGAAGAAGCAGAAGGACGCCGTCGCGGCGCTCAACACACTTTCCACCTCCTACGCGGACCTCAAGAAGCAGGTCGACGCGCTGGACACCAAGGACCAGGCGAAGTTCGCCGACGGCCTGGCGGACATCGCCACCCAGCTCGGCACGCTCAGCAAGACCGGCAACACCGCGCTGAAGAACCTGGAGCAGGGCGACGTCAAGGGCGCCATGGCCAAGCAGGACAGCTGCAAGAAGGTAGCCGCCTCGGCCTCGGCCCGCGCGACGACGAGCTGACCCGGGAGCCGCGCGGCGGACGGCGACCGGAGACAATGGGGGCGTGAGTAACGCCACCCTGTCTCCCCTGCCCTCCGCCGACCGCCCCGACGTGGCCGCCCGGCTGCGCGGTGCCCTGCTCGCGGCCTCCTTCACCGCCGACGGCCTGCTCGACCTGCTCGGCGCCCCCGCCTACGCGGCCCTGGCGCGCAGCGAGACCGTGCCCGCGCTCCGGGCGACCCGCCGGGACACGCCCCTGGAGACGCTCGTCCGCCTCTTCCTGCTCCAGCAGCCGGTGCCGTACGCGCGCGTGGAGGCGTTCCTGCCCGTACACGCGTGCGTGGAGAGCGGCTGGCTGGTGAGTGTCGGCGCCGACGAGGTGGCGGCGACGGTGGATGTACGGCCGTACGGCGGACCGGGCGGCGAGGACTGGTTCATCGTGTCGGACCTGGGCTGCGCGGTCGGTGGCGCGGGCGGCGTCGGCAGCCGGAACGAAGGCGTCGTCCTCGGGGTCGGCGGGGCCTCGACGACCCTCGCCGGGATCACCGTCCGTACGCCCGTGTCCTCCGCGCTCGACCTCGGTACCGGCTCCGGGATCCAGGCGCTGCACGCCGCTCAGCACGCCACGCGCGTGACGGCCACCGACCTCAACCCGCGCGCGCTGCACATCACCGCCCTCACTCTCGCCCTGTCCGGCGCCCCGGCCGCCGACCTGCGCGAGGGTTCCCTCTTCGAGCCGCTGCGGGACGACGAACGGTTCGATCTGATCGTGTCCAACCCGCCGTTCGTGATCTCGCCCGGCGCCCGGCTGACGTACCGGGACGGCGGCATGGGCGGGGACGATCTGTGCCGCTCGCTCGTTCAGCGTGCGGGGGAACGGCTGACCGAGGGCGGGTTCGCGCAGTTCCTCGCCAACTGGCAGCACGTGGAAGGGGAGGACTGGCAGGACAGGCTCAGGTCGTGGGTGCCGCGCGGGTGTGACGCGTGGATCGTGCAGCGCGAGGTGCAGGACATCACGCAGTACGCCGAGCTGTGGCTGCGGGACGCCGGTGACCACCGGGGCGACCCGGCCGAGTACCAGGCGCGGTACGACGCGTGGCTGGACGAGTTCGAGGCGCGCAAGGTGAAGGCCGTCGGCTTCGGCTGGATCACCCTGCGCAGGACGGCGGCCGCCGAGCCCGTCGTCACCGTGGAGGAGTGGCCGCACCCGGTCGAGCAGCCGCTCGGTGACACCGTCCGGGCGCACTTCGAGCGACTCGACTACCTGCGCGCGCACGACGACGCGGCCCTGCTCACCGGGCACTTCAGGCTGGCCGCCGAGATCGTCCAGGAGCAGGTCGGCATGCCCGGAGCCGAGGACCCGGAGCACGTCGTGCTGCGCCAGCACCGCGGAATGCGCCGGGCGACCAAGGTGGACACGGTCGGCGCCGGCTTCGCGGGCGTGTGCGACGGCTCGCTGAGCGCCGGCCGCATCCTGGACGCCATCGCCCAATTGGTCGGCGAGGACCCGGTGTTGCTGCGCGACCGCACGCCCGCGCAGATCCGGATGCTGGTGGAACAGGGATTCCTGGATCCAGTGGTGTGAACCCGCGATCCGGTGGTGTGAACCCGCGATCCGGTGGTGTGAACCCGCGATCCGGTGGTGTGAACCCGCCCGCGGCTCGCCCCGCCTGAGACGGGCCGGCACTGCCGGGACCGCTGTGCCCGATCTGGTGGGATTGACAGGATTGCTGCGGAAAAGGGCTCCTGTCAGTGGTGCGTGCGAAGCTACCTTCAAGGGGACAAACTCCGCGCGTTCTCGGGGGAGGCGCGCTGTCTCGGGGGGAGGCGCGATGGCGGGGGAGACGCCGGACCGGGGTGCGGGCCGGATCGTGGGCGGCCGGTACCGGCTGCGGCGGACGTTGGGCGCGGGCGGCATGGGCCGCGTCTGGCTCGCCTACGACGAGGAACTGGCCTGCGAGGTCGCGATGAAGGAGATCGCGCTCCCGGACACGGCCCTGGACCCGACCGAGCCCGCGATGGGCAGGATCGCGCGAGCGCGCAGCGAGGCGCGGCACGCGGCGCGCCTGCGCGACCATCCACATGTGGCGACGGTGCACGACGTGGTGGTGCACGAGGGCCTGCCGTGGATCGTCATGGAGCACGTCCCGGACGCGATCGACCTCCAAGAGGCCGTACGGCGCTCAGGACCGCTTCCGCCCGCCCAGGTGGCCCGTATCGGACTCGCCGTCCTCGACGCGCTCACCGCAGGCCACCGCATCGGCATCCTCCACCGGGATGTGAAACCGGCCAACATCCTTCTCTCACCGGACGCTTCGGGCGACTCCTACGCGCGCGTGCTGCTCACCGACTACGGCATCGCCCTCCAGCCCGAGTCCGGCGAACCCCGGCTCACCGCCACCGCCGGCATCCTCGGCACCCCGGGCTATCTGGCACCGGAACGCGCGCGGGGCGAGCCGCCGACCCCGGCCGCCGACCTGTTCTCCCTCGGCGCCACGCTGTACGCCGCCGTCGAGGGCCGCGGTCCCTTCGACCGCCACGGCGACTACGCCACCCTCACAGCCCTCCTCGGCGAGGACCCGACCCCACCGGCCCGGGCCGGCCAACTCGCGCCCGTGCTCCTTGGCTTACTGATCAAGGACCCCCTGCGCAGGTCGTCACCGGAGACGGTGACGCGGGGCCTGGAACGGGTTCTGCGCACGGCGGGCGACGCGGGACCGCCCGCCCTCCCCGGCGGTGGAACAGGGCTTGGCCTTGGGCCGGGGGGAGCGGCCGCCCCACCGGCGGCACTTGACCCGGCGCAGCCCGGCGGGGCTGTGACGCCGCGAGGTGCGGGGATGCGAGGGGGGCCGGCGCCGGCGGCTGGGGCCTGGACGCCGGGTGGCGGCGCGCGGCCGGGTGGGGCTTGGATGCCGGGTGGTGCCGCGACGCCGGGTGGTGGGGCTGGGACGCCGGAGGCCCCCGCAGGGCCCTGGGTCTCCGAAGGGGCCGGCGGTGCGCCCGGCCACCACACACCGGGAGTGATGTCCCATCCCGACACGCCCGGTGCTCCGCCGCCCGTCGACACGCCCGGTGCCTCGCCAGGCCCCGCGCCCCACGGTCCCTGGCGGCCGCCGGCCTTCCAGCAGCCCTTCGATCAGCGTCCCTCCGGCGCCGCCAACCCCTATGCCCAGACGGCCGAGAACTCCTCTGCCCCACCCCTGCCCGCGCCGGGCAACCCGTACGCGACGAGCGGCGGCAACCCGCCGCCGTACGGCGGAGCCCAGCCGCCCCACGGCGTCGGCGGTCCCCCGCCTTACGGGATGGGCACAGCGGTCGCCGTGCCGCCGCCGCCCGACGGCGGGAAGCGGCTTGCTGTCGTCGCGCTGGTCGTGGCCGTCGTCCTCGTCGTCGCCGGTGGCGCGTGGGCGGCCGCGCTGTTGACC
Source organism: Streptomyces sp. NPDC049687 (assembly GCF_044465285.1). Classification (NCBI taxonomy): domain Bacteria; kingdom Bacillati; phylum Actinomycetota; class Actinomycetes; order Kitasatosporales; family Streptomycetaceae; genus Streptomyces; species Streptomyces sp. NPDC049687. The sequence goes on along the minus strand of NZ_JBITLN010000003.1, from coordinate 187,900 downwards.
GGCGGCGACGGCGGGAAGGGCACGGACGCGAGCGGCGAGGGGTCGTCCAGCGCCTCGCCGTCGCAGTCGCCGACCGGTCCCGTCCATCCGTACGGCGATGTCGTCGGGCTCACCGAGCCGCTGGAGGCGGGGGACTGCGTGAAGGCGGTGTGGTCCGGGGCGCCGTTCAGGTCGGCGCCGAACCTGGGCGTGGTGGACTGCGCGGACGACTGGCCGGACGGGCAGGTCGTGGCGGTCGACACGGCCACCGACCACGCCGACGCCGAGGCCCAGGGGCCCACCCGGTGCGCCGCCCGGACGAAGACGATCGTCGACGCCCTGCCCGACGCGGGCGGGTACGCCGTCGTACCGACCCGGGACGGCTTCGACGCGGCCGACGGCGGCACGGCATGTCTCGTACTCGGCCGCCATGCGGCGATAGGCGGGGAGGTGGGCCGGTTCCGGGACGCGGGCATCGACCTGTGGGTCGGACAGATGAGCGTCGGTGACTGCTGGATCTACGAGGACCTGGACGACGGCTACAAGGCGCTCCTCACGGATTGCGCCAAACCCCACACGGACCAAGTGATCGGGACCGTTCAGGCCCCCGACAAAATGAGCCACAAGAAGGGCATCGACAACTCCACCAAGCTCTGCGGCAACAAATTCGAGTCGGCCTGGGCACCCGGTGCGGAGCGCGTCACGGTCGGCTGGGTGACCGACGAGGACGACTGGAAGGCCGGATTCACCAAGATCGTGTGCACGGTGAGCCGGGCCGACAACGGGAAGACGACCGGAAAGATACCCGCGCCGGGTTCGGTGTGACGCGTGTCGCATCCTGGGCCGCCCTGAGGAGGTCACCGGGGAGGCGACAGGTTCCACCTGGTGGCAGCCGACGTCGGCGGCCCGCCGCTCCCGCCCGTCGACCTCTCGTTCACCTCCGGTTCGCCTGGGCGCCGCCCGCGCGTGTCAGCCTCCCGACGGCGATGCACGCGCGGTGGGAGAAATGGGGCGGGGACGATCATGGAGAGCGGGCCGGCGATCTTCGCGGGAATGGTGTTCGCCCTGTTCGGGGGCGTGCTGCTGGTGTGGACCGCGGTCCGTGTGAGGCACCGTGAACCCGTCGCCCAGGGTGTGAGACCCGTCGCATCGGCGGCCCTCGCGGCGCTTGCCGCACTGGTCGCGCTCGCCGTCGGAACCTGGTGCTTGACCCGCGTCTGAAACCGTCTCGCACCCACCCCCGGCCGCCTTCGAATCGCTTCAGTATCCGCCTTCGAGGATCTTGCCGGGACCCCCGTTTGAACCGCGTAAGCGGGGTCACGCCGGTAAAGAAGAGAGCGCGTTCCGCTCCGACGGAAAAGGACCGGTCGGCACTCCGGGCGGCAGGAATGGCGGTAGTCGGGTTACCGTTCGAGTGGCCGTTGCGGGCTTTTCCCGTTTGACACGGGGGCGGGATGTACCGTCACACTCCGCAGCGTCACCATGACCCGACCCCGGGAGCAAGGCCTGGGGAGGCCCCAGCGTCGACCGGAGAGAAGAGCGAAGTTGTCCCCGACCAGCGAGACCGCACAGGGCGGCCGCCGACTCGTCATCGTCGAGTCGCCTGCCAAGGCGAAGACGATCAAGGGCTATCTCGGCCCCGGATACGTCGTCGAGGCGAGCGTCGGGCACATCCGCGACCTCCCCAACGGCGCCGCCGAGGTGCCCGAGAAGTACACCGGCGAGGTCCGCCGCCTCGGCGTGGACGTCGAGCACGACTTCGAGCCGATCTATGTCGTCAACGCGGACAAGCGGGCCCAGGTCAAGAAGCTCAAGGACCTGCTGAAGGACTCCGACGAGCTCTACCTCGCCACCGATGAGGACCGGGAGGGCGAGGCGATCGCCTGGCACCTCCAGGAAGTGCTCAAGCCCAAGGTCCCGGTCAAGCGGATGGTCTTCCACGAGATCACCAAGTCCGCGATCCAGGCCGCCGTCGCCAACCCGCGCCAGCTCAACCAGAAGCTCGTCGACGCCCAGGAGACCCGCCGCATCCTCGACCGCCTCTACGGCTACGAGGTCTCGCCGGTCCTGTGGAAGAAGGTCATGCCGCGCCTGTCGGCCGGCCGTGTCCAGTCCGTCGCGACGCGACTCGTCGTCGAGCGGGAACGCGAGCGCATCGCGTTTCGTTCCGCTGAGTACTGGGACCTGACGGGCACCTTCGCGACCGGCCGCGCGGGGGACCCCTCGGACCCGTCGTCGCTCGTCGCCCGCCTCCAGACCGTCGACGGCAGGCGGGTCGCGCAGGGCCGCGACTTCGACTCCCTGGGACAAATCAAGAGCGCGAACACCCTCCATCTCGACGAGGCGAACGCCCGCGCCCTGGCCGCCGCCCTGGAGAACACCCGCTTCTCCGTCCGGTCCGTCGAGTCCAAGCCGTACCGCCGCTCGCCGTACGCCCCCTTCCGTACGACGACGCTGCAGCAGGAGGCCAGCCGCAAGCTCGGCTTCGGCGCGAAGGCCACCATGCAGGTCGCGCAGAAGCTGTACGAGAACGGCTACATCACGTACATGCGTACGGACTCCACGACGCTCAGCGACACCGCCGTGGCCGCCGCTCGTGCCCAGGTCACGCAGTTGTACGGCGCCGACTACCTGCCGGCCCAGCCGCGCACGTACGCCGGCAAGGTGAAGAACGCGCAGGAGGCGCACGAGGCGATCCGCCCCTCGGGTGATCGTTTCCGCACGCCCGCCGAGACGGGCCTGACCGGCGACCAGTTCAAGCTCTACGAACTGATCTGGAAGCGGACCGTCGCCTCCCAGATGAGGGACGCGACCGGCAACAGCGTCACGGTGAAGATCGGCGGCACCGCCGCCGACGGCCGGGACGTCGAGTTCAGCGCCTCCGGCAAGACGATCACCTTCCACGGTTTCCTGAAGGCGTACGTCGAGGGCGCGGACGACCCGAACGCCGAGCTGGACGACCGCGAGCGCCGCCTGCCCCAGGTGGCCGAGGGCGACGCGCTGACCGCCGAGGAGATCACGGTCGACGGGCACGCCACCAAGCCCCCGGCCCGCTACACCGAGGCCTCGCTGGTCAAGGAGCTCGAAGAGCGCGAGATCGGCCGCCCGTCGACGTACGCGTCGATCATCGGCACGATCCTCGACCGCGGCTATGTGTTCAAGAAGGGCACGGCCCTGGTGCCGTCCTTCCTGTCCTTCGCCGTGGTCAACCTCCTCGAGAAGCACTTCGGGCGGCTCGTCGACTACGACTTCACCGCCAAGATGGAGGACGACCTCGACGCCATCGCGCGCGGCGAGGCGCAGTCCGTGCCGTGGCTGAAGCGGTTCTACTTCGGGGAAGGCACGGGTGAGGGCCGCGCGGCCGACGCCGGCAACGGCGACGGAGACCACCTCGGCGGCCTCAAGGAGCTCGTGACCGACCTGGGCGCGATCGACGCGCGCGAGGTGTCGTCGTTCCCCGTGGGCAACGGCATCGTGCTGCGGGTCGGCCGCTACGGCCCGTACATCGAGCGCGGCGAGAAGGACGCGGAAGGCCACCAGCGCGCGGACATCCCCGAGGACCTGGCGCCCGACGAGCTGTCCGTCGAGCTGGCCGAGGAGCTGCTCGCCAAGCCGAGCGGCGACTTCGAGCTGGGCACCGACCCGGCCACCGGCCACCAGATCATCGCCAGGGCCGGCCGCTACGGCCCGTACGTCACCGAGGTGCTCCCCGAGGGCACCCCGAAGACCGGCAAGAACGCCGTCAAGCCGCGTACGGCCTCGCTGTTCAAGTCGATGTCCCTGGACACGGTCACGCTGGACGACGCCCTCAGGCTGATGTCCCTGCCGCGGGTCGTCGGCACGGACGCCGAAGGCCAGGAGATCACCGCGCAGAACGGGCGCTACGGGCCGTACCTGAAGAAGGGCACGGACTCGCGTTCGCTGCAGTCGGAGGACCAGCTCTTCACGATCACCCTCGACGAGGCGCTGCAGATCTACTCCCAGCCCAAGCAGCGCGGCCGCGCGGCCGCCAAGCCGCCGCTGAAGGAGCTCGGCCAGGACCCGGTCAGCGGGAAGCCGGTCGTCGTCAAGGACGGCCGCTTCGGGGCGTACGTCACCGACGGGGAGACCAACGCGACCCTGCGCTCCGGCGACAGCGTCGAGACGATCACCCCCGAGCGCGGCTACGAGCTGCTCGCCGAGAAGCGCGCGAAGGCCCCCGCCAAGAAGACGGCGAGAAAGGCCCCCGCGAAGACCGCTGCGAAGAAGGCGGCCCCCGCGAAGAAGACGACCGCGAAGAAGACCGCGGCCAAGAAGACGACGGCGACGGCGGCGGCCAAGAAGACGGCCGCGAAGAAGACGACCGCCGCGCGGTCGACGTCGGACGACTGAGCCGACCGTGGGCCCGGTCCGGCGAACAGGCCGGGCCCGGCCACGGTTCGCCCACCGCGGCTTCACGAAACGAACGCCCCGGCATCACTTTGGTGTCGGGGTGGTCGCACGTCCCCACGGGCGCTCCGGGCCGTCAGTCGCTGCCGATAGGCTGAAAGCATGACGCGAGCCGAGCAGCCAACGGCCCACCACCCGGCACCGGACGACGCCTTGGTGGCGGACTCCCGAGAACGCGCTGTACGCGCCCTGTTGCGCGAGCCGCAGCTGAAGCGGCTGTGGAGCGCGCAGTTGGTGGGCGGTGTCGGAGACGCCCTCGCGCTTTTGGTGTTCGTCGTCCTCGTGCTCCAGGCGGCCATCGCCGAGGGCTCGTTCGGGGGCGGCTACCGGGGCGTGGCATTCGCAGTGGCGACCGTCTTCGCCGTACGAGTTCTGGCCACGTTGCTGTTCGGCGCGGTCCTTCTCGGCCCGCTGACCTCGCTGACCTCGCCGGAGGGTCCGCTCGACCGGCGCTGGACGATGGTCGGCGCGGACGGCGTACGTGCCGCGCTGCTGCTCGTCGCGCCGCTGTGGATCGACTGGACGCCGGACGACGCGCTGGCCTTCCTGCTGGTGACCGTCTTCGTCACCGGTGTCGCCGAGCGTTTCTGGACGGTCGCCCGCGAGAGCGCGGCGCCCGCCCTGCTGCCCGCCCCGCCCCTGGAAGGGGCGACGGTACGGCCGCTGCCGGACCACATGGACGCGCTGCGCCGCCTGTCGCTGCGCACGGGCTTCGTGGCGATCCCGCTGGGCGCGGCCACCCTCGTCGTCGCCGCGCTGTTCAACAATCTTCTGGGCACCGGCATCGAATGGTTCGCCCAGCACCAGGCGGCCCTCGCCTCGTACGTCGCCGGGGGGCTCTTCGCCGGATCCCTGTCCGTGGTCGCCTTCTTGGAACTGCCCTCGGTGCGCACCCCCCGCGCGCGGTCCCCGCTGGAGGGGCTGCGCAGGCCCCGTACGGCCACGGGTGTCGACGCGGGCCGCACCGGCGCGATTCCGCTGCTGGTCCTCGCCTGCGCCGCCGTCGCGGGGGCGATCGCCGCGGCCGTCGCCGTGGCCGTGCTGCACGCCACGGACCTGAAGGGCGGCCCGGTCCTGTACGGGCTGCTGGTGCTCGCGCTGACCGGCGGAGTCGTCATCGGTGTGCGTACGGCCCCGAAGGTCCTGGTGTCGCTGTCGCGGCGCCGGCTGCTCGCGCTGGCGATCGCCTTCACCGGCATAGCCCTGCTGGCCGCAGGACTGGACCCGGACGTCACCAGCGTGCTGCTGATCCTGGGCCTGGCAGGCGTCGGCGCGGGCGTCGCCGCCAACACCGGGCACGCGCTGCTCGACCAGGAGACCGAGGACAGCCGCCGCACCCGCACGACGGAACACCTGCACGCGGTGGTGCGGGTCTCCGTGGCGCTGGCCGCGCTGGGCGCCCCGCTGCTCGCGGCGCTGATCGGACCGCACCGGCTGGAGAACGGCAAGTTCGTCTTCGCGCACGGCGGTGCCGCGTTCACACTGATGCTGGTGGGCGCGCTGCTGCTGCCGGTGGCGGCGCTGGTGCTGGCCAAGGTCGACGACCGCTCCGGCGTGCCCCTGCGCAACGACCTGCGGGACGCGCTGCTCGGCGGCGACGACCCGGCGGTGGGACCGGCGGCGACCGGCTTCTTCATCGCCCTGGAGGGCGGCGACGGCGCCGGCAAGTCCACCCAGGCCGAGGCGCTCGCCGAGTGGATCAGGGCCAAGGGCCACGAGGTCGTCCTCACGCGCGAGCCGGGGGCCACCCCCGTGGGCAAGCGACTGCGCTCGATCCTGCTGGACGTGTCCAGCGCGGGACTGTCGCACCGCGCGGAGGCGCTGCTGTACGCGGCGGACCGCGCGGAGCACGTCGACACGGTCGTGCGGCCCGCCCTGGAGCGCGGCGCGGTCGTGATCACCGACCGGTACATCGACTCGTCCGTCGCCTACCAGGGAGCGGGCCGCGACCTGTCCCCGACCGAGATCGCACGGATCTCGCGCTGGGCGACCAACGGCCTGGTCCCGCATCTGACGGTGCTGCTCGACGTCTCGCCGGAGACCGCCCGCGAGCGGTTCACGGAGGCGCCGGACCGGCTGGAGTCGGAGCCGGCCGAGTTCCACACGCGTGTGCGTTCCGGTTTCCTCACACTGGCCGCCGCCGACCCCGGCCGCTACCTGGTGGTCGACGCGGGCCAGGAGCCCGAGGCCGTCACCTCCGCCGTACGCCACCGGCTCGACCGGATGCTGCCGCTGTCCGAGGCCGAGATCAAGGCCCAGGAGGAGGCGCGCAAGAAGGCCGAGGAGGAGGCCCGCCGCAAGGCCGAGGAAGAGGCCGCCCGCAAGGCGGAGGAGGAGCGCCTGGAGCGCGAGCGCCAGGAGCAGCTCGCCAAGCTGCGCGCCGAGGAGGAGGAGCGCAAGCGGCGCGAGCTGGAGGAGGCGCAGCGGCGCGAGGCCGAGCGCCAGGCCGAGGAGGCCCGCCGGCGCGCCGAGGAGGCCCGCAAGCGTGCGGAGGAGGAGCGGCAGCGGCTCATCGCCGAGGAGAAGGCCCGCGCCGAGGAGGAGGCCCGCCGCAAGGCGGACGAGGAGCGCCGCAGGGCCGAGGAGGAGCGGCGCCGCAAGCTGGCCGAGGAGGAGGCCCGGCGGCGCGCCGAGGCCGAGGCCAAGCGCCTGGAGGAGCAGCGGAAGGCCGAGGCCCTGCGCCTGGAGAAGCAGCGCAAGGCCGAGGAGGCGCTGCTGCGGGCCGAGGAGGCGCGGCGCGCGGCGGAGCAGGCCGCCGCGGCGGCGCAGGTCGGGCCCAGGCCCAAGCCGCCCACGCCTCCGGCGGCCGCGCCGGACGCGTCGACCGTGCCGACACCCGTGGTCACGCCGACGAACGCGTCGGGCGGCCCGGTGGAGGAGACGGCCGTGCTGCCTCGGGCGCGGATGGACAAGGACCCGGTGGATCAGACCACCCCGCTGCCCCGGGTCCGCATGGACAAGGAGCCGTCGGAGCCCTCCCGGCCGTCCGAGCGGGCGTCCGGGGCGTCCGGAAAGGGCTCCGGCGGGTCGGACGCCGAGGTGACGACGGAGCTGCCGCAGCCGTCGGTGCCGCCCGCCGGGTCGGTCGACGAGACGGCCGTGCTGCCGCCCGTGACTCCTCCCGGGGCCGCGGACGAGACCGCCGTGCTGCCGCCGGTGCGGGACGAGGGCGCCGCGGACGAGACGGCCGTGCTGCCGCCGGTACGCCAGGAGGGCCCCGCGGACCGGGTGCCGCCAGGCTTCTTCCGCGACGAGCGGGCGGGCGGCGGCCCGGACGGGTCCGAGGACCGTACGCGCGAGCTGCCGCAGGTGGACGAGGCGGGCGCGCCCCGCAGGCGGCCGCGGTCGGACTGGGCCGAGGAGACGCCGCTGGACGACCTGCCGTCGCTCGCGGACGAACTGCTGGGGCCGCACCGGGACGACGACGGGCCCGACGAGGGCCGCGGCGGCGGCCGGGGACGGGGCCGGCGGCGCTGACGAACACGGGGTCACCTTGGTGGCCCCCGTTGTCAGTGGTCCCCCGCACAATGGAAGCGGCGAACGAAACCGGCGCATCGGCCCGGTGGCGCGGACGTGACGGAAGGGCGGCGTGACCCATGACCGTGTGGGACGACCTCGTCGGGCAGGAGAAGGTGAGTGAGCAGCTGGCCGCTGCCGCTCGGGACGCCGACGCGCTCGTCACCGCGGCCGCCTCCGCCGCCCCGCCGCCCGAGGCGTCGAAGATGACGCACGCCTGGCTGTTCACGGGCCCGCCCGGCGCGGGCCGTACCCAGGTGGCGCGGGCGTTCGCCGCCGCCCTGCAGTGCGTGAGCCCGGACCGCGCGCTCGGTGGGGCCCCCGGCTGCGGGTTCTGCGACGGCTGTCATACGGCGCTCATCGGCACCCACGCCGATGTGACCACCGTCGCCGCCGTGGGCACGCAGATCCTCGCCGAGGACATGCGCGACACGGTCCGCAAGTCCTACACCTCCCCGGCCACCGGACGCTGGCAGATCATCCTGGTCGAGGACGCCGAGCGGCTGAACGAGAAGTCCGCCAACGCCGTCCTCAAGGCGGTCGAGGAGCCCGCCCCCCGGACGGTCTGGCTGCTGTGCGCGCCCTCCCTCGAGGACGTGCTGCCCACGATCCGCTCCCGCTGTCGCCACCTGAACCTGCGGACGCCGTCCGTGGACGCCGTCGCCGACATGCTCGTACGGCGCGAGGGCATCGAACCGGCCGTCGCCGAGGCCGCCGCCCGGGCCACGCAGGGCCATGTGGACCGGGCCCGCCGACTGGCCACCGACCCGGCGGCCCGCGAGCGCCGCGCCGCCGTCCTCAGGCTTCCCCTCCGGATCGACGACGTCGGCGGCTGCCTCAAGGCGGCCCAGGAGCTGGTGGACGCGGCGGCGGAGGACGCCAAGGTGCTCGCCGAGGAGATGGACGGCAAGGAGACCGAGGAGCTGAAGGCGGCGCTGGGAGCGGCCCAGGGCGGCCGGATGCCGCGCGGCACGGCGGGTGTGATGAAGGACCTCGAGGACAAGCAGAAGCGGCGGCGCACCCGCACTCAGCGCGACAGCCTCGACCTCGCGCTCACCGACCTGACCGCCTTCTACCGAGACGTCCTCGCCCTCCAGCTCGGCTCGCGCATCGCGCTCGCCAACGCGGACGCCGAGGACACCCTGGAGCGCCTCGCCCGCGCCGGCAGTCCCGAGTCGACCCTGCGCCGCATCGAGGCCATCGGGGCGTGCAGAGAGGCCCTGGACCGGAATGTGGCGCCGCTGCTGGCGGTGGAGGCGATGACGATGGCGCTGAGAGCGGGCTGAGGCGGGGCCGCCGGTTGACGGCGTCACTCTTCCGTGGCGGTTCACGCACGTAAAGCACTCGCCCGGTCGCGCAGAGTTAGGCTCGCGAGATGTACATCAGGCGCTCCCCCCGCAGGTCCGGTAGGTCCCGAACCGGCGTCACCCTCCGCTCGCTCACCTGCTCCCTCGCCACGCTGCTCGCCGTCTCCGCCTGCTCCTCCGCGAGCTCGACGAGCTCCGCGGGCCCGGCGGCGCTCGCGGAACTGGCGGCGCTGCCGAAGGCGACCCCGTCGGCACTCGCGCCGTACTACGGGCAGAGGCTTGACTGGCACGACTGCGGAGTCCCCGGCTTCCAGTGCGCCACGATGAAGGCACCGCTGGACTACGGCCACCCGGACACGGGCGACGTCCGGCTCGCCGTCACCCGCAAGAAGGCGACGGGCCCGGGCAAGCGGCTCGGGTCGCTTCTGGTGAATCCGGGCGGACCGGGGGCCTCGGCGGTCGGCTACCTCCAGGCCTACGCCGGCGTCGGCTACCCGGCCGAGGTCCGCGCCCGCTACGACATGGTCGCCGTCGACCCCAGGGGCGTGGCCGGCAGCGAGCCCGTGGAGTGCCTCGACGGACGCGACATGGACGCGTACACGCAGACGGACACCACCCCCGACGACAGTGGAGAGACGAGCGAACTCGTCGCCGCGTACAAGGACTTCGCGGAGGCCTGCGGCGCCCACTCGGCCAAGCTGCTCCGCCATGTCTCCACCGTCGAGGCGGCCCGTGACATGGACATCCTGCGAGCGGTCCTGGGCGACCGGCGGCTGACGTACCTGGGGGCGTCGTACGGGACGCTGCTCGGGGCGACGTACGCGGGGCTCTTCCCGGAGCGGGTGGGACGGCTGGTGCTGGACGGCGCGCTGGACCCGTCGTTGTCGGCCCGCCGGCTGAACCTGGACCAGACGGCGGGCTTCGAGACGGCGTTCCGGTCGTTCGCGAAGGACTGTGTACGGCGGCCCGACTGCCCCCTCGGCAAGAAGGAGGGCGAGGTGGGCAAGAACCTCAAGTCCTTCTTCACCCGGCTGGACACGCGCCCCCTCCCGACCGGCGACGCGGGCGGCCGCAAGCTCGGCGAGGCGCTCGCGACGACCGGGGTGATCGCGGCGATGTACGACGAGAGCACCTGGGAGCAGCTGCGCGCGGCACTGGCCTCGGCGATTCGGGAAAAGGACGGCGCCGGCCTCCTGGCTCTCTCCGACAGCTACTACGAGCGCGACTCCGACGGCCGTTACGCCAACCTGATGTCCGCCAACGCGGCCGTGAACTGTCTGGACCTCCCCGCCGCCTTCACCACCCCCGAGCAGGTCGAGAAGGCCCTGCCGTCCTTCGAGAAGGCTTCCCCGGTCTTCGGCGAGGGCCTCGCCTGGGCCGCCCTGAACTGCACGTACTGGCCGGTCGGACCCACCGGTGCGCCGCGTCGCATCGAGGCGAAGGGCGCCGCCCCGATCGTCGTCGTCGGCACCACCCGCGACCCGGCGACCCCCTACCGCTGGGCCCGCTCCCTCGCCCGCCAGCTCTCCTCCGCCCGCCTCCTCACCTACGTCGGCGACGGCCACACCGCCTACGGCCGCGGCAGCGCCTGCATCGACTCCGCGATCGACGCGTACCTCCTCCGCGGTACGCCCCCGGCGCAGACAAAGCGCTGCTCCTAACCCCGCTCCCGCCCCCGGAGCGGCCGCCTCCGGGGGTGGTGCGGACCACCCCCGGAAACTGTGTAGACTTACCGACGTTGCTGATCGCACCATGGTGCGGACGGCGCGCCGCCTTAGCTCAGATGGCCAGAGCAACGCACTCGTAATGCGTAGGTCTCGGGTTCGAATCCCGAAGGCGGCTCCATGGTGAACCCCAGGTCGGGCCTCTGACCTGGGGTTTCTTGTTTCGCGTGTCCTTGGATTCCGGGCTGATCGGACACCCCGGGGCTACGCATCGCAATGCGTAGGTCTGGGGTTGAAGCCAGTGGCCGTTTCGGTTCGCGAGGCCGTGACCTGGCCTTTTGTTACGTGCTGCCGGTCAACTAGGGTCTGTTGGGTTCAGTGTGGTGGCCATGTGGTGGCCACGCGTGCAGAGATCGTGCAAACGGGTCCCGATGCGCCGTGCCCTCGCAGGCGTGCTCAAGGCCATGGGGTTGTGCCATCCGGACAATCCCAGGATCAACGCGCTCCGCCTGGGGCCCCATCGAGCAAGCCGCTCGTAGAGCGGCTCCTGCGCCTGCAACAGTTGGCGCTCAGCAGCCAGAAGGTAATGCCCATGGAGGCGATGGGGTGCCGTGGAGGCCGTGACAGCAGAGGCAGTTGCGTCGCACAGCTGGGTGTCCATGGCGAGGCGGACGGGATCGCCGACCTCGGACACGGTCGGACCGTCGTCGCCGGGCCGGTGACCGGCAGGCTCAGCGGACGGGTGCCCTCTGCAGGGCGAGCACGATATGGGTGAGTGGCTGAAATCGGGTGCCGTCTACCGCTCGGCGGGGCGCGGGGACTTCTCTCCGCGGGATGTGAGGGCCCGGATGGTGGCGGTTGCCCCACGCCGGTCGTGCTCCTCGCACTCAGCCGTCATCAGCTCGGGGAGAAGCCCGCGGAGGAGAGTCCCTCGCGTTCAGCGCGGTCTCAGCCCTGACCGGCGCCGAGCAGGGAGAGGAGGTAGGCGCCTCCGATCTTTCCGTTGCGGGGAGGCAGTGCGCCCAGTTGGCGCATCATGTCGTTGATCTCGTACTGCGCCAGGTAGTGGGAGAGCAGGCCGTCGGTGAACTTGAGGAAGATGTCGCAGCCGTGGGTGGAGAACCGGCGGGAGGGGTCCAACTGGGGCGGTCCGCTGCCCTCTTGACGGAACAGGACGACCGCCCGGCCGTCCTCGGGCGCGGTGAACAGCTGGACCTCGTCGAAGGACACGTCGGGCATCGCCCGCCAGATCCGGTCGATGTAGCCCCGCAGGGCCTCTCGGCCGTGGATGACCTCCGTCCAGAAGACGGTGTCGTCCCAGGTGACGTCCGGATGCGTCAGCGCGAGAACCTGCTCGGTGTCGTGGGAGTTCCAGGCGGCCAGCCACTCGGTGGCGAAGCGGCGCAGGAAGGCGGGACTGGTGGTGTCGTCAGGGCTCATGGCGTGTCAGCTCCTCGATGGGGTGTGGGTGAAGTCCGGCCGCCGTTTGTGGAGGAAGGCGGTGATGCCCTCTGCGGCGTCCGGTGTCTCGACCAGAGCGGAAATGGACGCGGCTTCGCGCCGGAGATGTTCCGTCAGCGGGGTGGCCGGGGCGTCGCGTACCAGCTGGAGCGACCGTGCGAATGCTTCACGGGGGCCGTCGGCGAGTGAGCGGGCCAGCCGGAGTGCCTCCTCGAAGGCGGTGCCGGGCCTGACCGCGCGGCTGGCCAGCCCCAGGGTCTCCGCCTCGGTTCCGGTGACCTTCCGGTTGGTCAGGATCAGGTCGTTGGCGCGGGCGGGTCCGAGCAGTCTGGCCAGGGTCCAGGACACTCCGCAGTCGGGCGAGAGCCCCGCGGCGGTGTAGGCGACCACGAAGCGGGCGGTGTCCTCGGCCAGTACGAGATCCGCGGCGAGAGCGAATCCGATGCCGCCGCCGGCACAGGCGCCGTGGACGGCACTGATCACCGGCATGGGAAGGGCCCGGAACCCGAGGACGGCCTCGTGCGCGGTATCGGCGAGTTCCGCGAGGAACGCACCGGGTGCGGCTGCTGCCGCGAACTCTTCGAGGTCGCCGCCGACGGAGAACTGCTCACCGTGTCCGAACAGGACCACCGCTCCGACGTCGGGCAGCGAACGGATCTCGGTGACGACGTTCCGCAGCTCTCGCGCCATCGGCAGGCTGATCGCGTTGCCCACGGTCGGCCGGGACAGGCCGACCAGCGCGATGCCGTCGGTCGTTTCGAAGGTGACTGGTGCAGTCATATCGGCGTCCTCACAGGCCCATGTCGCGGCCGATGATCTCCTTCATGATCTCGGTCGTGCCGCCGTAGATGGTCTGGATGCGGGCGTCGGCGAACGCGCGGCTGACGGGGTACTCGCGCATGTAGCCGTAGCCTCCGTGCAGTTGGAGGCAGCGGTCGGCCACGCGGACCTGTAGTTCGGTGCACCACCACTTGGCCTTGGCGGCCTGGACGGGTGTCAGCCGTGCCTGGGCGTGGAGGGCGACACAGTGGTCCACGAAGACGCGGGCGATGTCGACCTCGGTGTGGAGTTCCGCGAGCAGGAAGCGGTTGTGCTGGAAGCTTCCGATCTTCTGTCCGAAGGCGTGGCGTTCGGTGACGTACTCCATGGTGCGGGCCAGCACGCCCTCCGCGGCGGAGACAGCCGTGACGGCCAGGGAGAGCCGCTCCTGTGGGAGGTTGCGCATGAGCTGGAAGAAGCCCTCGCCCTCCGCGCCGAGCCGGTTCGTCACCGGGACCTGTACGTCGGTGAAGTGCAGTTCGCTGGTGTCCTGGCCGTGCAGTCCGAGCTTTTCCAGGTTGCGTCCCCGCTCGAAGCCGGGCATGTCGCTCTCTACGACGAACAGCGTGAGGCCACGATGCCGGTCCTCGGAGGTGCGGGCCGCCACGACGACCAGGTCGGCGTTCTGGCCGTTGGAGATGAACGTCTTGGAGCCGTTGAGGACGTAGGTGTCCTTGTCGCGCACGGCGCGCGTCGCGATGCCGGACAGGTCGCTGCCGGTGCCCGGTTCCGTCATCGCGATGGCCCCGATGAGTTCGCCCGACGTCATCCCGGGCAGCCATCGGCTCTGCTGCTCCTCGTCGGTCAGCTCCAGGAGGTAGGGGCCGACCACGTCGTTCTGCAGGGCGAGTCCGAGGCCGGCCGAGGCGTGGCCGGCGCGGCCGAACTCCTCGTCCAGGACTGCGTTGAAGCGCCAGTCGTCGATGCCCGCCCCGCCGTGTTCCTGCGGGGTGGCGAACAGCAGGAGGCCTGCCTCACCGGCCTTGCGGAACAGGGAGCGGTCGACGATGCCGCGTTGCTCCCATTCCTCGTCGTACGGGGCGACTTCCGCCTTGATGAACGACTGCACGGTCTGCCGGAACAGCTCGTGATCCTCGTCGTACACCGTGCGGGTGGCGTCAGGCATGTTCGCCTCCGGGCAGGAACAGGTCGGGCTTGAGGTCGGCTTCGGCGGCGTCGCCGTAGCGGTAGGCGCTGAAGTCGGTGATCCCCTCGTCGCGCAGTACGTCGTCGTCGATGAGGCAGTGGCCCGTGCGGTCGGCCGCCTTGCGGGAGAGGACGGCGTGGGCGGCGTCGGCCATGATCTCGGGGCGGCGGGACACGGCCATCGCGGCGTCGCCGCCGACGATGTTCTGCACCGCCGCGGTGGCGATGGTGGTGCGGGGCCACAGACAGTTCGCGGCCAGCGGCTGGGGGTGGTGCTGTCCGGCCAGGCCGAGGGTCAGCATGGTCATGGCGTACTTGCTGATCGTGTAGGGAGCGTGCTGGTGCAGCCACACGGGGTCGGGGTTCAGGGGCGGGGACAGGGTCAGCACATGCGGGTTGTCCGACTTGTACAGGTGCGGCAGGGCGGCGCTGATCAGGGTGAACGTGCCGCGGGCGTTGATGTCGAGCATGAGGTCGTAGCGCTTGAGCGGGAGTTTCCCGATCGGCGCCAGGGCGATGGCCGAGGCGTTGTTGACCACGACGTCGATGCCCCCGAAGGCGGCGACGGCCTGCTCGACGGCCGCGGTGACGTCCTCCTCGCGGCGTACGTCGCCGACGACGGCGAGCCCCTTGCCGCCGGCGGCCTCGATCTCGGCCACGGCGGTGTGGACCGTGCCGGGCAGCCGGGGGTCGGGCTTGTCGGTCTTGGCCAGCAGGACGACGTTCGCGCCGTCCCGGGCGGCCCGGGTGGCGATGGCCAGTCCGATGCCGCGGCTGCCGCCGGACATGAGGATCGTGCGGCCTGCCAGCGGACGGGCCTGGTCTGCGGTGGTCATCGGTAGTCCTCTCCGTTCTGCGCCTTGCGGACGAGTGAGTCCGGCGGCGCGAAGCGGTCGCCGTACTGATGGGTGAGTTCCAGTGCCCTGCTCACGAACCCGCGCACGCCGCCGGCGTACTGGTTGACGTACTGCAGGACACCGCCGGTCCAGGCGGGGAAGCCGATGCCGAGGATCGAGCCGACGTTCGCGTCCGCGACCGAGCGGAGCACGCCTTCGTCGAGGCAACGGATCGTGTCGAGGGCTTCCGCGAAGAGCATGCGCTCCTGCATGTCGATCAGCGGGATCGTGGTGTTCGTACCGCCGAAGGCGTCCTTCAGCCCGGGCCACAGGCCGGTCTTGCGGCCGTCGGCGTAGTCGTAGAAACCGGCGCCCGCGGCCCTTCCCCTGCGGTCGAACGTGTCGATCATCCGGTCGATCACCGGCGCCGCCGGGTGGGCGGGCCTCTCGCTTCCCGCCGCGCGGTGACCGGCGGCCGTCTCCTCGCGGATCTTGCGCAGCAGGGTCAGGGTCAGCTCGTCCACGAGCGCGAGCGCGCCGACGGGGTAGCCGGCCTGGGTGGCCGCCTGTTCGATGGACGCCGCCGGCACGCCCTCACCGAGCAGTGCGACGGCCTCGTTGACGAACTCCAGGATGACGCGGCTGGTGAAAAAGCCCCTGCTGTCGTTGACGACGATGGGCGTCTTGCCGATCTGCCGCGCGATGTCGACGGCCTTGGCCAGGGTGGCGTCGCTGGTCTTCTCGCCGACGACGATCTCCAGCAACGCCATCTTGTCGACCGGGGAGAAGAAGTGCAGCCCGATGAAGTCCTCCGCCCTGGGGGCGCTTTCGGCCAGGCCGGTGATGGGCAGGGTCGAGGTGTTCGACGCCAGCACCGCGTCCGGGCCCAGATGGGCGGCCGCCTCCTCGATGACCTTCCGCTTCAGCCCCGGATCCTCGAACACCGCCTCGATGAGCAGGTCGGCACCGGCGGCGTCGCCCGGGTCGTCGGTGGGACGGATGCGGGCCAGGATCGCCTCCCGCTGCTCGGGAGTGGTGCTGCCCCGCTCGACGGCCTTGTCCAGGATCTTGGCGCTGTAGCCCTTGCCGCGTTCGGCGGCCTCCAGCGAGACGTCCTTGAGGACGACCTCCAGACCGGCCGTCGCAGCGACGTGGGCGATGCCGGCGCCCATCATGCCCGCCCCGAGGACGACCAGCTTTCGTGCCTGGTACGGCGGGTAGCCCTCCGGCCGGCTGGCACCCCGGTTGATCGCCTGCATGTCGAAGAACATCGACTGGATGATGTTCGCGGAGATCTGTCCACAGATCAGCTCCGCGCAGTAGCGCGACTCGATGGCCATCGCGTCGTCGATGTCCACCTGGGCGCCCTCGACCGCCGCGGCGAGCAGGTTGCGGGCGGCGGGGGCGGGGGCGCCGTGGGTCTGCTTGCGCAGGACGGCCGGCAGCGAGGGCAGGATGGCCGCCAGTTCCTTGCTGTCCGGGGTGCCTCCGGGGATCTGATGGCCCGGCCGGTCCCAGGGCTGAGCGGGTTCGGGGTTCGCGGCGATCCACGTGCGGGCGGCTGCCGCCAACTGCTCGGGTCCGGTGACGAGTTCGTCGACCAGCCCCGCCTCGAGAGCGGCCTGGGGGCGGAACTTCCGGCCCGGGAGCAGGATCTGCTGGAGGGCCGTGCGCACGCCGAACATGCGGACCGTGCGGGTGGTTCCGCCGCCGCCGGGCAGCAGGCCCAGGGTGACCTCGGGCAGGCCGACGCTCACGTGGGGCCGGTCGACGGCGATCCGGTGGTGGCAGGCGAGCGCGATCTCGTAGCCACCGCCGAGAGCCGCGCCCTGAAGCGCGGCGACGACCGGCCGCCCCAGCGTCTCCAGGCGTCGCAGGGCTTCCTTGACCCCGTCGAGCATGGCGGTCACGTCGGCGAGGTCGTCCGTGGTGCAGCGCATCATCATGCCGAGGTCGCCGCCGGCGAAGAAGGTCTTCTTGGCCGACGTGATGACGACTCCGGTGATGGCCTCGCGCTCGGCGTGCAGGTGGTCGACCAGGGCGGGGAGCTCGCGGATGAACCGGTCGTTCATGGTGTTGGCCGACTGGCCGGGATCATCCATGGTGACGGTGACTATGCCGTCCGCGTCACGTTCCCAGCGGAACATGGAGTGGTCGTACTGCGTGGTCATGTGTGCCTCCGTGGGCTGGTGAGGGGGCGTCACAGACGCTCGATGAGGGTGGCGACGCCCATGCCGCCGCCGATGCACAGAGTGACGACGGCGCGACGGGCCTGACGTCGTTCGAGTTCGTCGAGCGCGGTGCCCACCAACATCGCTCCGGTCGCGCCCAGCGGGTGTCCCATCGCGATGGCGCCGCCGTTGACGTTCACCTTCTCCATCGGGATCGCCAAATCCTTGGCGTACTTGAGCGGTACCGCCGCGAACGCCTCGTTGATCTCGAAGAGGTCGATGTCCTCGACGGTCAGGCCTGTGCGGTCGAGGAGTTTGCGGGTCGCCGGGATGGGGCCGGTCAGCATGATCGTCGAATCGGCGCCCGAGGTGGCGGTGGCGACGACGCGTCCGCGGGCGGTCAGTCCGCACCGCTCGCCGACGTGCTCGTCGCCGATCAGCACCAGGGCCGCGCCGTCGACGATGCCCGAGGAGTTGCCGGCGTGGTGCACATGCTCGATCCGCTCGACCCAGTGGTAGCGCTGGAGAGCCACGGCGTCGAAGCCGGCTTGGGTGCCGAGCTTCGCGAAGGACGGTGTGAGCGGGGCGAGCGATGCGGCGGTCGTGTCCGGTCGCATGTGCTCGTCGTGGTCAAGGACCGGGATGCCGTTGCGATCGTGCACCGGCACGACGGACTTCGTGAAGTAACCGCCGGACCAGGCGGCCGCGGCGAGACGCTGCGAGCGCTCCGCGTAGGAGTCGACGGTCTCGCGGGTGAAGCCCTCGATCGTGGCGATCAGGTCCGCGCTCACGCCCTGCGGGATGAAGGACGTCGCGAAGTTCGTCTCGGGATCGTTCATCCAGGCGCCGCCGTCGGCGCCCAGAGGCACCCGCGACATCGATTCGACGCCGCCGGCGATCACCAGGTTGTCCCATCCGGAACGCACCTTCTGCGCCGCGGTGTTCACGGCTTCCAGTCCGGACCCGCAGAAGCGGTTGAGCTGAAGTCCGGACACGGTGTCGGGCAGACCGGCCGCGAGCGCCGCCGTACGGGGCAGGACCGAGCCCTGGTCGCCGACGGGCGAGACGATGCCCAGGACCAGGTCGTCCACGGCGGCGGGATCAAGGCGTGGATGGCGTGCCTGCAGTTCCTGGACGAGTCCCACGACCAGCGACACGGGCTTGATCGTGTGGAGGGACCCGGACCGTTTACCCCGGCCTCGCGGGGTGCGGATGGCGTCGTAGATGAACGCTTCCGGCGACGACGGTGTGCGGGAGGACATACCTGGGCTTCCTTCCAGGAGTGGGAGCAGGTTGTCCCCGGGACCGTAGCTTAGTTAATATTCACTAAACAAGACCCTGATGTGTTTTCGTTTCGGGTCCGGCGAATCACGCGGGCAAGGCGATGGGAAGATGAGCTGTGGCTAGAGCGACGACACGAAGTGGTCAGCGCGCACCCCGACTCGGAGCGGAGGAGCGTAGAAGGCAGCTGGCGGAGACCGCGGCGCGGCGGTTCTACCACCATGGCTTCCACGCGGTCGCCCTCGCCGACGTGGCGACCGAGGTCGGAGTCACGGCCCCTGCCGTCTACCGGCACTTCCGGAACAAGAACGCTCTGCTCGCGGGCGCCATCGACAGTGGGCTCGACGTGGCGGACGCGGCTCTCGACGGCGCCGGGCAGTCGCTCGACGACATCCTCTTCCGCCTGGCGGGCGCCGCCCTCGACCGGCGTGATTTGTGGGTTCTGTTGCAGCGGGAGAAGCGGCATCTCGGTGGTGAGGAGCGGGCGGCGATCGACGCCAGGTTCGCCCGCTTCACCCTGCGGTTCTCCGAGCAGCTGAGGCGCGCTCGCCCCGACGTCGACCTCGGCCAGAGCAAGTTGCTCGTCACGGCCGCGCTGGCGACGCTGGCGAGCGCCTCGGTCAGCGGCGTACATCTGCCCCGCACCGAACATCAGCGCGTTCTCGCCGCCGCCGCGATCGCCGCCGCCCACACGCGACTGCCGACGGGGGAGGACGGCCAAGCAGGGCTGCCCGCCAAGCCCCGCCGCCCGCAGGACGCTCGGTCACGTGCCGAAGAGCTGCTGGAAACGGCGATCGAGCTCTTTCACGAGCACGGCTACACGGGGGTGAGTCTCGACGACATCGGTGCGGCGGTGGGCCTGTCGGGGCCCAGCATCTACTACCACTTCGAGACGAAGTCCGAGATCCTCGTGACGGCCTTCGCCCAGGCCGCGCACGGACTCGCCGCGCATGAGGGGGACGGAGGGGCGGGGGTCCCGCTCGGGGATCTGGTACGTGACTACATCCGCGCCGGCGTCCAGCAGCGCCACCTTTTCGGCGTCTACGTGACCGAGGCGATCAACCTCCCGCGGGAGGCCGCGGACAGGATCGGCGCCGAGCTGGACGCGAACGTCGAGGCGTGGACGGCCGCACTGCGGCTGCTGCGTGCCGACCTGTCCACCGGCGAGGATCGCGCACTGGTCTACGCGGCACGAGGAGTCGTCAATGACGTGGTCCGCGTCGGAGACCTGCACGGGCGACGGCAGATAGAGAGCGAGCTCGGCGCACTCCTGCGCGCGGTGCTTGAAGCGGATCCGGCCCGGATCGCGCCTGACGAGGTCTGACTCAGGCCTTCGGCGGATTCCGGTTGGCGGACGCGGACGCGGACGCGGCGTAAGGCCAAGCCGGGGCGGGGATTGGAGTAGGTGCCGGCCCAGCCTCCCGGTGAAGTCCCTCATGACCGATGGCGCGTGCCCGCGCCGTGGAGCATCGCGAAGAGTGGGTCGGGCCGCCGCCCCGGCACAGACCCGCAGGACCGGACGCCGACGGGTGATCGTTCTGATCCGTACCGATGCTTCGACCAACGCAGACCCGTTGTCCGCCGGGTCGAAGACCTCATCGGCGTCAGTGAGGACATCGGCTTCCTGTGCGCCGCCCACACGGCGCGGTTCAACTGGATTGACGGGCGGGCGAGTCCGCCTGACAGGCGAGTGGCTTCGGCGGTAGGACTGCCTCCGAACCCCGACCATCGCCCTCGGTCCGGCTGCCGCGGGGCCGTCCGGGCGAGGGCACCGGGCAAAGCAGCCTGCCGCGCCGAGACCTTCCTCGGGGGCAAACAGCCACCCGATGGTCGACCCGGAGACCTTGCTTAGTGAATATTAACTAGGTAAGTTTCAGCGCAACGAGTCAGCCACGTACCCATGGCGAGTCGCCAGCCCTCCGCGCAGGGCGCCTCTGCTCCTCTCTTCTCGTCAGGACCTGACAACTGACAGCCAGCCGTTCAGCGATCTTCCGCTGAACGTCCCTCCACACGGGTCTCTGGCCCCGCCCGTTAGCCGCACGGGGCCCCGCACATCCGAAGGGAGCACCTCGATGACGACGGTGTCCGACCTGGCCACGGCCTACCGGCATGCCGGTTACCGGGCGATCGGCTTGTGGACCGAAGACCGGATCGGTGATCTGCTCTCCGCGCAGGCGAAGCGGTTTCCGGACAGGGAGCTGTTCTCCTTCGAGGGACGGAGCCTGACCTACCGGGAGTTCGACCTCTGGACCACGACGGTGGCCACCGATCTCGTCCGCCGCGGTGTCCGCCGGGGCGACCGGGTTCTCGTGCAACTGCCCAACTGCCTCGAAGCCCTGGTCCTCCAGGTCGCGGCATTCCGGATCGGCGCGATCGACGTCCCCGTGGTGCCGATCTACCGCGAGCACGAGATGCGCCGCATCCTGGCCGACTGCCGCCCCAGCGCGGTGGCCGCCGCGGCCGAACTCGGCAAGCGGCGGCCGACCGAGGAACTCGACGGCCTGCTCGCCGAGCTCGGCCTCTCCCCGGCCGTGCGCTACGTGGTGGGCGGCCATCCGGACGGCTGGGCGCAGGTGCCCGACGCCTCGGGCGAGGCCGGGCCGCTGCCCGAGCCGCTCGCGGCGGAGGAACCCGCTCTGCTGCTGTACACGTCGGGGACGACGTCGCTGCCCAAGGGCGCACTGCTCTCCAGCCGCGCGCTGTTCGCACACATGCGGAACTTCCAGGAGGTGCTCGGCGCCGACGAACACACCGTGACGCTCACCCCGACGCCGCTCTCCCATCTCGGCGGCTTCCTGGCGGCTGTGATCTTCCCGGCCTTCCTCGGCGGGCGGTCCGTGATCACACGAGGCTGGCAGCCCGACGAGGCCCTCGGGCTGATCGAGCAGCACCGGGTCTCGCTCATGATGGGGGCCACCGTGTTCGTCTCCGACCTCGTGGAGCGCTACGAGCGAGACCTGTCACCGGACTACCGCCTGCCGACGTACGCCTGTTCCGGTGCCGCGATCCCGCCGTCCCTCGTCGACCGTGCCGGAAACGTCGGCGTCGCGGTGGTCCGGGCCTACGGCATGACGGAGACGGCTGGTGTGTGCGCCGCCGCCTCCGCGGACGACTCGCTCGCCCGGCGCCGGGAGTGGGACGGACGGATGCAGCGGGGCATGGAGATCCAGGCCGTCGACGCCGACCGGCGGCCGGTGCCGCCGGGAACCGTCGGTGAGCTGCGGATCCGGGGACCGCAACTGCTGTCCGGCTACACCGACCCCGACCTGACAAAGGCACAGATCGACGGCGAAGGCTGGTTCTACCCCGGCGACGTGGGCGAGGTCGACCCCTCCGGCTGGGTGCGGATGACAGGCCGCGTCAAGGACATCATCAACCGCGGCGGCGAGAAGTTCTCCACGATGGACATAGAGCTCGCCCTCGCATCGCACCCCGACGTCGAGGCGGCGGCGGTCACCGCCGTGCCCGACGCGCGCATGGGCGAGGGCGTGGGCGCCTGGATCGTCCTGAGACCGGGAGCCGTCTGGCACGGTCCCCAGGCGCTGATCGCACACCTCGAGACGCAGAAGCTGGCCAGACAGAAGATCCCCACGCACTGGCAAGTGATCCCCGAAATCCCCCGGACCGCCACCGGCAAGGTCCAGAAACACCACCTCACCGACCTCGGCGAGCGTCTTCCGCACGAAGAGAACTGACCGTTAGGAAACTCCCCGGAGAAAGGGAACCGCACATGACCACGTTCGAAAACATCACCTCCGTCGTCAAGGACGGAGTCGGGACCATCACCTTCGACCGGCTCGACCGCCGCAACGCGCTGAGCGTCGAGCTGATGACGGAGATGAGCGACCAGCTGGACGCGTGGGCGTACGACGACGAGGTCGCCGCCGTGGTCCTGACCGGCGGCGAGGACATCTTCTGCGCCGGCCTGGACCTGGACCTGCAGTCCGGGTTCACCGAGGAGACCCGCGCGGTCTACTCCGAGGCCTGCCTGCGCGCGTACGGCACCCTGCTGAACTACCGCAAGCCCACCATCGCCGCGGTCGGCGGCCCGGCGCTGGGCGGCGGCTGTGACATCGCCGTCTTCACCGACATCCGGATCGGCAGTGAGAACGCCCTCTTCGGATACCCGCAGATCAAGTTCGGCCTCACCCCCTATTTCTCCCCCCTCTGGAGGATCGTCGGACTGAGCCAGGCGAAGCTGCTGACCTTCTCCGGCGACCGGATCGACGCGAACGAGGCGCTGAGGATCGGCCTCATCGACCGGCTGGCGCCCGAGGGCCAGGTCGTCGCGCAGGCGAGCGACCTCGCCGCCTCCATCGCGGGGACGACCGTCAAGTCGGCCGTCAACAACAAGGAGATGGCCCGGACCTCGCCGGGACTCGACCCGGTCAGCGCCCTCACCTACGAGACCCTCGCCTACCGCGAGGTGATCTGGCACCCCGACATCGTGGGCCGTATCAACGACGCCTACAGCAAGATCAGGAACAAGTAGCGGACGGCCGGCGGCACATCCACCCGAGGAGCCCGATGTCCTTGTTCCTGCCCCGACCAAATGCCCCCAGCGCCCTCACTCCCCGGGAGCACACGCGGCTGGACGACGCACCCCACGCCTGCACCCCGGGTGCGGTGGAAAGACGCTTCGGCGTCCTGGGGTGTCGCGTCCAGGGCAGCTTTCTGCGAACGGTGATGCGCACCGGCCCGTGGATGGACGGCTCCGACGGACATCAGGCAGGAGCTCTGGCGGTGCTCCTCGACCACTCGATGGCCGAGACCATCTACAACGCGGCAGGACCGGGACGCTGGTCGCTCACCACCCGGCTGGCGTACGACATCGTTGCCCCGGCACCGTGGCGGACCGCTGCGCTGTACGCCACGTCCTGGGTACCGCGAAGTGATCGGAGCGGTGGCTTCGCCCAGTGCGAGGTGACGGACGAGCGAGGCGAGCTCGTGGCGGTGGGCTCCACCTGGGTCCAGAACGTCGCGGCTTCCGGCCCACTGCACCCGGCGGCTGCGGATGCCGCGACGGAGGACGCCGTCGGCAGCGGCGCCGCCAACTTCACCGACCACCTCGGCGCCCGACTGACCGTGGCCGGCGAGGACACCCGGGCCGAACTTCCCCGGACCGAGCCGTGGAACAACGGATACGGAACGCTCCACGGCGGCATCTGGGCGGGGCTGGCGGAGCTGGCGGGATCGGCCGCGCTCGCCCACCACGGGAGCGACCTGCGAACGGCGACGGTCAGCGTCTCCTACCTGCGGCGGACCGACAGGACATCGGTAGCCGCGGTGGCACGGCCGGTGCACCTCGGCCAGTCGTTCGGCGTGGTCGAGGTGACGGGAACCGACAACTCCGGGCGGCGGTGCGTCAGCGCGACCGTGACAGGACGGCAGCACGCCCGGTGATCCGGCCCCGCACCTGAAGGAGCAGAGGATGACCACCAGACACATCAGCGTCGACGGCGGCGGCGCGATCCGCCGTATCGCACTGAACCGGCCCGCCCGTCACAATGCGCAGACCCCTTTGATGTGGGCCGAACTGGCGGAAGCCGGAGCGGAACTGGCGGCGGACCCGCAGGTGCGGTGCGTCGTCGTCAGCGGTACCGGCGAGTCGTTCAGCTCGGGCATCGATCTCGACGAGATGCGCGGACCGGCCGGCTTTCTCCAGCGGCTCGCCGCCCATCCCGAAGGCGACCCCGACCCGATGCTGCCGTCCATCGCCAAGGCCCAGGAGGCGTTCCGCTGGATGGAGCGGGCTCCGTTCCTCGTGATCGCCGCAGTGACCGGGGTCGCCTTCGGCGCCGGTTGCCAGCTCGCCCTCGCGTGCGATGTACGCATCGTCGCGCACACGGCACGGTTCGCTCTGCGCGAGGTGCGGTACGGACTGATACCCGACATGGGGGCCACGGTCTCGCTGCCGAGGACGGTGGGCCGGGAACGCGCGCTGGACCTGATCCTCACGGGCCGGGAGTTCACGGGAGCGCAGGCGGTGGAGATGGGGCTCGCCCTGAGCTCGCACCCGGACGCGGACGTGGCAACCGCCGCGAGCGCGTACGCCGCAGAGATCGCGCGCGTACCGCGATCCGGCATCGCCCACACCAAGGCGGCGCTGTCCGAGCCGGATCCCGACCGAAGCCTGCAGCTGGCCGCCCGCGGCCAAGCCGCCTGTGTCCGGCAGGCGGACCTTCCGCGATCCGCAGGAGACAGTCCTCGGACCCCATGATGACGCCGACGGGTCACCACCTCTCCGCAGGGAGCCAACATGACAGACGAGCCGGGACCGCTGGATTTCCGTGATCTGGCGGTGGTCGTCACCGGAGCCGGATCCGGTCTCGGCCGACAGTACGCACTGGATTTCGCAGCAGCAGGAGCCCGGGTCGTGGTACACGCACGCCGGGCGGCGGCAGCCGAGGAGCTGACGGACCGCATTCGGGCGGACGGCGGCACGGCCACTGCCGTGGTGGCCGACGCCCGGGACGGGGCGGCGATCGTCACCGCGGCCGTCGACGCATACGGCCGGATCGACGCCCTGGTGGTGAACGCCGGCCATGTGCGCGATCACACGTTCCAGCGGATGACCAAGGAGGAATGGACCGACGTCGTCGACGTACACCTGGGCGGCGCCTACGAGGTCACGGCGGCTGCCTGGCCGCACATGGTGCGGCGGCAGCGCGGGAGCATCGTCCTGACGACGTCGGGCGCGGGCCTGCACGGCAACTTCGGCCAGGCGAACTACGCCGCCGCCAAAGCCGGCCTCATCGGCTTCGCCAAGACCCTGGCGGCCGAGGGGCAGCGGCACGGTGTACGGGTCAACGCGGTCGCCCCGATGGCGCACACCGGTATGACGGACGGTGTCTTCGACGACGAGCTGCGCGCCCGCCTTTCCGCCGCACAGGTGTCACCCTTCGTCCTGGCGCTGGCGCATCCGGCCTGCACCAGGTCCGGCGCCGTCGTGGAGACCGGCGGCGGCTGGGCTGCGGAAGTGCGTTGGCAGCGGTCGGCCGGCGTGCGCTTCACAGCCGCAGAGCTGACTCCCGCCGCCGTGCTCGAACGCTGGCCCGATCTGGCCGACTTCACCACAGGGGCCGACTGGCCCAGCAGTACCGCTGACTCCCTCGCCGCCGCGCGCACACGCCCTGTCACCGATCGGCGAACCGGCCGGTGATCGCGGAGCCGGGCCGCCGGACCGACACGAAGACCGCCACCTGATACTGGAGAAGAGCTGAGGGAGACTCCGCGGATTCCTCAAGGAGCCGGTCAGGACCTCCTCTCTACGGTGCCGGGTACCCGTTCCGCCGTGGAGGCGGGCACAGGGCGCCCGGCCATGTCGCTTTCCTGGCGCTGCGGTCGGCAGGACGCACAGAGCTGCCAGTCGTCGCGTCGCCCGCCTCGGCAGACGATTACCGGAGCACGGAGTGGGTGGAGAACGCGAGGGACGGCCTCGCGGGCGTCGCGGCACTCGTTGTCGATGCCCGCGAAAAGACGCCGGCTCGGCACCCGAGCAACACGCAGCCACGCCTACGGCATGCTCGCAGCACCGACCGAAGGGGTCGTGGCCTCTTCCTCGTCGCTCAGCTGACCAGCGGACGGGGCTGCCGCTACGGAGAACGAGGCAAGACCATCCGGCCAAGCCGCCCCTCGTGGCTTCGCCCCACCGTTGAGTGCCATGCCATGCCCTACGCCGGGGCCGCGATGCTCCGGGTGCTGTCCGTCGTAGGGGAAACGGGCTGGTGGGCGGCCAAGGATACAGCCGCCCACCGGCTCACAGGCCGAGCCGGGCTCGGATGTCGGCCGCAGCTCCACTGATCGCCTGATCGATCCCGAACTTCACTGCGGGGTCGAGGAGCGGAGCGCCGACGATACTGTCGGTGGTGCCGCTGGGGCCTGGCTGGGCGGCCACCGGCCGGCGGTGGCTGAACTCGTCGAATCCCGCCTTGCCGGTGTAGGCGCCGGTGCCGGAGTTGCCGACTCCGCCGAAGGGCGCGTCGACGGAGTGGTGGAGCAGGCCGTCGTTGCGGGTGACACCGCCGGAGGTGGTGCGCTGCAGGAAGCGTTGGAAGTCCTCGCCGTCCTCGCCGTACCAGTAGGCGGCCAGCGGCGACGGCCGGTCGGCTATGTAGGAGATCGGCTCGGCGACATCGTCGTAGACATGGATCGTCAGGACGGGTCCGAAGACCTCCTCGCGTTCGATCTGCGCCTCGGCGGGGACGTCGAGCAGGAGCGTCGGCGGAATGAAGCGGTCCGCACGGGACGGTTCCTCCGCGATGGGCGTGATCCTCCGGGCGCCCTTCTCGACGGCGTCCTCGATCAGGCCCAGCACGCGGTCGAAATTGCGTTCGTTGACGAGGGGCACGGCGGCAGGATTGTCGGTGTACGTGGGGAAGAGCCCGGCGAGTTCGGCCTGGAGCGCGGCGGTGAACTCCTCCGCGGCGCTGCGGGGCACGAAGACGTAGTCGGGGCAGAGGCAGACCTGGCCGCCGTTGAGCATGCGGGTGGTGGCGATGCGGTGCGCGGCCAGCTGCAGGTCGGCGTCGGGGGCGACGACGACGGGGTTCTTCCCGCCCAGCTCCAGCGTGACGGGCACGAGGTTCGCGCCGGCGGCCGCGGCGACCAGCTTGCCGACGGCCGGCGACCCAGTGAAGATGATCTTGTCGAGGTGCAGGTCGGCGAACTCCCGCGCGGTCTCGACGTCGCCGCACACGACGGCGACCTCGTCCTCGCGCAGGTACTTGGCGACGGCCCGGGCGAAGACCTCACCGGTGCGGAGGTGCACGTCGGTGAACTTCATGATGACGCGGTTGCCGGCGGCCAGTGCGTCCAGCGCGGGATGGACGGCCAGGCCGATGGGGAAGTTCCAGGCGGTGACGACCCCGACGACGCCGAGCGGCTTGTGCTGGACGAAAGCGGGGACGGGGCCGTCGACCGGGGTCGGCTTCATCCACTCGCCGAGGTTGTCGCGCAGGTGTGCCGCCTCCTCGATCAGGACGAGAAGCTCGGTGGCCTTGGTCAGGGTGGCCGGTCGCCGCCCGTAGTCCTCGGCCAGCGCGTCGGCGATCTCGTCGGCGGCGTCGAGTACGGCGAGCAGCAGCCGGTCGACGCGATGGCGGCGAACGTCCGCGCTGGGGTCGCCCTCAGCCCGGAAGGCGGCGCGCTGCAGGGCGACAAGCCGGTCCAGTTCCTTGCGGTCCACGTGGGTCGGCGCGGGGGGTGGGGAGGCGTGAGTGAGAGAGGACATGCGGGTACTCCTCGGATCGTTGACTGACACGGGGTCTCGATGCGGCCCCCGAGGGGCGTGCGGTGCCCGAGAGGGCGGCCTGCGCAGGGCGGTGCAGCGAAAGGACCGCCCCCGGCTCGGCAGGCCGGTCAGGCGGAGGCGGGCGCTCCCGCACTGTTCGCGCCTGCGACGAGCTGGTCCATGGCGCGTCGCGCGAGCGTCTGCTCGTGCAGGCGGCGGGCGGACTGCAGCAGCCGGATGCTGTCCGGGCCCCACATGCGGCGCAGGATGTAGCGCTCGTAGGGGCCCTGCTGCATCAGCCAGGCGATCGGGAGGAAGAGCTTCGCGGCACGGACGGCGGCCTTGTCCTTGCGCGGGCTGAGCCCCATCGACCGGCGCATCCTGGCCGGGAGGGTGCCCATGACGGGCAGCTCGATCAGCGTGGTCTGCAGCAGGTACGGGACGAGCGCGCGCACCTGTGAGATGTGGAAGTTCTTCTTCACCGCCTCTTTGGACAGCTTGGTCCAGTCCTCGCCGGTGTCCGGCAGGTTGTTCACCGTCGTGGTGGGCTCGAAGAGGTCGGCGTACTTCTCGTACAGGGCCCCCAGCTCGGCCATGTTCGCGGGGATGTCCTCCTCGGCCGCCCCGACGAGCCTCAGGTACGCCCCGGTCTCGGCGACGAACTGGTCGCGCTGCTCGGGGGAGAGACGGTGCGGGAACTTTCCGTCGCGGAAGGCGAACGCCTCGTACACACGCAGCATGGGGTGCATCTCCGTCAGCGCCGCCCACATGGCGTCCCGCGGCTCGCTCGCGGCGTAGCCGCCGAGCTCGGGCCGGGCGGTGTCGATGACGTCGCCGGCCACCCTCTTGTGGATGTTGTGGAGGTGCTTGTACATCAGCTTGGCGGTCTTGGAGTCACCGAGCCACATCGGGGCGTGCATGCCGGAGTTGCGCGAGAGCCGGTCGAACACGTCCAGCATGTTCAACGTCCCCTCCCGCGCCTTGCGGGAGACCGGATCGCGGTCCCGCAGGCCGGCGACGATCGGGTTGTAGCCCTTCGTCTGCACCGCGCCCTGAACGGCGTTGAGGAAGACGACGGTGGCCGGGTGGAGGAGGACCTCCCAGACCACGCTGCCCGGGCCGAAGATGCCGTAGTCCGGCGTGCCGTCCTCGTTGAGCGACTCACCTGCCGCGGTCGGCTCGCCGAAGCGCCGCCAGCGCCTCTCCGTGCCGAGCAGGTCCTCTCTGGTGATCTTCACTTTTCCCGTCTGGCTGCCGTGACCTGCGGCGGCAGTGCTCATCTCGAACTCCTTCATTCGGCACCACTTGAGTTCCCGCCCGGGAACTCAAGTCGCCAGCAAGCTATGCTCGGGGGTGCGCCGCGTCAACCCCTGCGAGGGCTTGAAGGTAAAAGGCCGTGAACATCACAGAACGGACATAGTTGTCCGGTGATCGGGAGGACTCGCGGGTGGCCGACCGCGGCGGCCCTCGCCTTCGCGGGCCCCGTGCCCCCGCCGAGCGGCAAACCTGCCCGCAGTCCGCACGGCGGCCTGAGGACGACTTTTCGGCGGACCCGTGACGCCTCGCCGGTGCGCTGACCCTGAGGGCGGGCCAGGGGCCGCGCTTGTGGTTCTTCGGTCGGGGCCGCCGTCAGTCGCGCGCCGGACCGGGGGTGTTCCGACCGTGCAGCAGGACAGCCTCGATGCCGCCGAGGAGGATCTCGACGCTCATCTCGAGCTGTTTCCGGTCGTACGTGTCGATGGACAGGTCGACCATCCGCGCGAAGTTCTCGAACTCCCGCTCGTGCCCGCTGAGCGCCTCGCGTGCCATGAGTCGCCGGGGGCGCTCGCCGCTCCGTGACACGAAGACGACGTCCTGCGCGTACGCCATGCAGACGTTGGTCAGCAGGGCCAGCACCCGCAGGGCGGACTCGTCGTCGAAGCCCGCCTCCGTCAGCTTCTTCGCGACGGCCTCGGTCGGTACGCCGAGCTTCGCGAGGAGCGCGTGGTCGAGGCGCAGGTGTTCGGCGAGCGCGTCCGTGGCGATCACGTTGTCCGCGAAGCCCAGGGCGTAGACGCGGCACGCTTCCTGCCATGAGCAGTCGGCCGGGATGTCGATGTCCGAGGAGTTCTCCGAGAACGCGTCCAGAGCCATCAGCTTCAGGAGGGTTTCGCGGTCGGTGGCGTGGTGTCGTACGGCCTTGCGGTCGACTCCGAGCTTGTCGGCGACGGCCTGCACGGTCAGCGTCTCCGTGTCGAGGGAGCGGGCCGCGTCGATGATGCGCCGCAGGTCGAGCCCGGCCCTGCGGCCGACGGGGCGCCGCCCCCCGGCGGACTGTGTCCGATCTGCGGCAACCACGACTTTCGCTCTCCTCTGCACGGGGGCTTGACCGGCCGTACCGGCGAGCTTAGCTTGCTCCCAGACAAATTCCCGACCGGGAACTTGTCTGGGAGGGAGTGCACGACGGAGTTCGCGGAAGATGAGCACCCGGCCACCGCAGGCCGGGGCGGCACGAAGATCGACCGGGCGGCGGCCGGGGACGGCAGCGACATCGCCCACCCAGAACTGGGCGGTACCCGGCCAACGAGCCCCGCGAGGCGATGTGTGTCGTGCTCACCGAGATGCTGCGCGCTTACGAGCCTTCGCCTTCTGGGGCGGGAAGAGGCCGCACCACCTCCCCGGCCGGCGCGACCAGCTCGTCCTGAGGCGGCCGCATACCTGCGCCTCGTCGGGGCGACCGAGGAAGCCGCAACGGCAGGCACTCGCCGAGCGCACTCCCGCCCCGGCCGCCGACCGGTCGCGAACAGCCTCATCCGCAATGTGAACAGCCTCACCCACGTCGACGCCGCCCGACCACACAAGGCCCCGAGCTGCCACATCGACACCCGACCGCCTCGATCTCGCGTTTCTCGCGCCACCCGCGCCCCTGCCCGAAAGGCTCACCGACATGACAACGACCCGAGCGGCTGTGCTGCGCTCCGCTGACAAAGAGCACGTCATCGAAGAGATCACCCTCGCCGACCTCCGCCCTGACGAGGTGCTGGTGAAGATCGCCGGGACCGGGATGTGCCACACCGACATGATGGCGCGTGACCCCGCCCTCGGGGCGTCGCTCACGCCCATGGTGCTCGGCCACGAGGGCAGCGGGGTCGTGACGGCCGTCGGCTCCGCGGTGACCGCCGTACACCCCGGCGACCATGTGCTGCTGAGCTTCGCGTCCTGCGGTGCCTGCCGAGAGTGTCTCAAGGGCGCTCCCGCGTACTGCGAGAACTTCGACGCCCTCAACGTCTCCGGTCGCTACCCCGATGGCAGCACGGGCGCGACCGACGCGCAGGGTCGGCCGGTCCCCAACCGGTGGTTCGGCCAGTCCTCCTTCGCCGAGCATGCCATCGCCGCCGAGCGCGACGTCGTGGTCGTCGACAAGGATCTCCCCCTGGAACTGCTCGGCCCACTGGGCTGCGGCATCCAGACCGGCGCGGGTGCCGTACTCAACGAGATGCGGCTCGCACCGGGCCAGTCCCTCGCCGTCTTCGGGGCGGGCGCCGTCGGACTGGCCGCCGTGATGGCGGCGAAGCTCGCCGGGGCGAGCGACATCGTCGTGGTGGACCTCAACGAGTCCCGGCTCGACCTGGCGAAGGAGCTGGGAGCCACCCGCACAGTGCTGGGAGGCGGGGAAGGCGTTGTCGAGCAGGTCATCGACGCCGGCCCGGGCATGGACTTCAGCCTGGAGACGACCGCCGTCGGCAAGGTCATCACCGACGCCGTCGCGGTCCTCGCGCGGCGTGGCACCGCGGTGCTGGTCGGTGTGGGCACCGGACTGCTGTCGGTGCCGCCGCCGCAGCTCGCGGGCCGTAAGGTCACCTTCGTCCTGGAGGGCGGTGCGGTTCCCAGGGTGTTCCTCCCGCAGCTGATCCGTTTCTGGCGGGAAGGCCGGTTCCCGTTCGACCGGCTCGTCCGCACGTATCCGCTCGCGGAGATCAACGCCGCGGAGGCCGACTCGTTGTCAGGTAGGACGATCAAGCCGGTTCTCATCCCCTGAACCCCGTCAATCCGTCCGCGATCCGACGGGCTCGCCGGTGTCCCTTCCCGCACGGGCCGCAGCAGATTCCCCCAGCAAGCCCTCCTCATCGGGGCACCCGCCTTCCCTGCTTAGTGAATATTTACTAAGGTGGTGGGACTCCCCCTCCCCCCGCTCTGACGGATCGTCGGTCTGAGCCAGGCGGAAGCTGTTTCCCGCATCACAGCGCCCACAGCAAGAGCAAGAGCAAGTTGTCGCCGGAATTCGGAGCTGTCAAAGATGACAATGCCGTTCGCCACCGAACACCCCTTTACGACGGACCAGGACATCTCGAGCACGGTCTTCTGGGACCAGCCATTCGCCGAGCGGGACAAGACCTTCGCCTGGCTGCGGGCCAACGCCCCCGTCAGCTGGCATCCGCCGCTCGAGAACCCGGCCCTTCCGGCCGATGTACACGGTGAGAAGGGCTTCTGGGCGGTGACACGCGCCGAGGAGATCCGCTACGTCAGCCAGAACCAGGACATCTTCAGCTCGGCCGTCGGCGGTGTCGAATTCCGCCCACGCGACCCGGCGTTGCCCATGCCGCCCAGCTTCCTGGAGATGGACCCGCCGGAGCACACCCGCTACCGGCAGATCATGAGCGCCGCGTTCACACCGAAGGCCGTGAAGCGACTGACGGCGCAGATCGAGGAACGGGCCGAGAAGATCGTCGGCGCGGTGGCGGGCGCTGGGGATTTCGACTTCGTGGAACGCGTGGCGGCGAAGCTGCCCATGCTGACGGTCGCAGACATGGTGGGTGTGCCGGAGAGCCTGACCGAGGAGTTCGCGCGCGCCGGCGACGACCTCATCTCGGCCATGGGCGGCGGTCCTCCCGAGGGCGCCAACCTGCTCGAGTACATGTTCCAGCAGATGACCGTGCTCCGGCAGATCGGTGTCGATCTCGTCGAGCACCGCCGGAAGCACCCTGCCGACGACATCGCGACGGCCCTCGCCGCCGCGCGGTTCGACGGCCGGCCGTTGAGCGAGGACGACATCCAGTCGCTGATGGTGCTGCTCAGCGTCGCGGGCAACGACACGACGAAGCAGACCACCTCATGGACGGCGTACAGCCTGGACCGGAACCCAGATCAACGGGCCTGGCTGGCCGAGGACTTCGACGGCCGCATCATGGCGTCGATCGAGGAGTTCGTCCGGCACGCGTCGCCGGTCGTCGAGTTCGCCCGCACCGCCACGCGGGACACCGAACTGGCCGGCCAGAAGATCACGGCCGGGGACAAGGTCGTGATCTTCTACTGCTCCGGCAACCGCGACGAGTCGGTGTTCCCCGACCCGCACCAGTTCGACCTGACCCGCCCTCGCAGCGCGCACGTCGGGTTCGGCGGCGGTGGTGTGCATTTCTGCCTCGGCAACGGCGTGGCCAAGGCCCAGCTTCGCGCGCTGTTCCGGCAGATCCTCACCAAGCTCCCCGACCTTCGGATCACAGGTGAGCCCGCACTGATGCGCAGCGAGTTCATCAACGGCGTCACCCACCTGCCCGCAAGCACCCGCTGAGCCCTGCCCGCGAGTTGCGCCCGCGCACCAGCGGAGCCAGGGAACCGCAGAGCCACACAGCCATACAGAGAGGACAGCCATGAAGATCCACGTCGACCGCGGGCGCTGCACCGGCATCGGTATCTGCGAGTCGGTCGCCCCCGACTTCTTCGAGGTAGGCGACGACGGCCGCCTCGTCCTGCACCGCGAGACGACCGACGAGAGCACCGCCGAGGACGTCACCGAGGCCGTCCGCGCCTGCCCCGCGCTCGCTCTGACCCTGGTGGAACAGTGACCTCAGGTGCCTTGACGTCGGGCGTTGCTGGCACAGGCGACGAGCCGGGCTTGGTGGTCGTCGGAGCGTCGCTCGCCGGCCTGCGCGCTGTCGAGGCCGCTCGCCGGGCGGGATACGGCGGCGCGATCACTCTCATCGGAGCCGAGCCGCATCTGCCGTACGACCGGCCGCCGTTGTCGAAGGCGTTCCTCACCGGCGACGCGGAGGCCACCTTCTACCTCGGCGAGGACATCCTGCGCAGGGACCTCTCGGTCGACCTGCGCCTGGGAGTCACCGCCCGCGCGCTGGACCCACAGGCCCGCACGGTGATCACTGATGCCGGGCCTGTGCCGTACGACAGGCTGCTCGTTGCCACCGGCGCGCACGCCAGGACGCTGGCCCACCTGCCGGCTTTGGACGGCGTGTGGACCCTGCGCACCCTGGACGACGCGACAGCCCTCCGAGCCTCGCTCCGGGGGGCGGCTGACGTGGTGGTCGTCGGGGCCGGCTTCATCGGGGCGGAGATCGCCTCTTCGGCGCGAGCGGGCGGTGCCCGGGTCACGATCGTGGAGGCAGCCGCCGTACCGCTCGTCCGCGCGGTGGGCGAGGTGGTCGGCCGCGTGCTCTCCACCCTGCACGAACGGCACGGCACACGCCTGCTCTGTGGCACGACGGTCGAGGAACTGATCGGGGACGGACACGTGAGCGGCGTCCGTCTGTCGACCGGCGAGGTCCTGCGCGCCGACGCCGTGGTCGTCGGCGTGGGCGCCACTCCGGCGGCACAGTGGCTGACGACTTCCGGCATCCTCCTCGACCCCCGCGACGGTGGCGTCGTCTGCGACGAGTACCTGGAGTCGTCCATCCCCGGCGTATACGCCGCAGGAGACGTCGCGCACTGGCCCAACGGACTGTTCGAGGGCGACGACACCATGCGCCTGGAGAACTGGACGAACGCCGCGTCGCAGGCCGCACGCGCCGCCGAGAACGCGGTACGGCCCGACCGGCGCCGGCCCTACGAGACCGTTCCCTACTTCTGGAGCGACTGGTACGGCCAGCGGATCCAGTTCGTGGGCACCGCCGACGCGGATGACGTGAGCGTCATCCGCGGCGGACCGGACGAGGACTCGGATCACCTCGTCGCCCTCTACCGACGTGGTGACCGACTCGTCGGCGCCGCGACCCTCAACGAACCCCGCAAGATCATGAAGTACCGGAGGTTCATCGCCGAGCGTGGCCTGTGGTCGGCCGCCGAATCCGCGGTCCCGGTCTGAAGGGGGTCCGAAACGGGAGCCCGCCGTCGATGTTCCCCACCCCTGCCCGAGAGGCGCTCACACCCATGGTGCTCGGCCACGAGGGGAGCGGGGTCGTGACAGCCGTCGGTTCCGCGGTGACCGGGGTACGCCGTGGCCGGGCCCGGCGGCCGTGCTACTTCCAGGTGAGACGGCGGCGTGCAAGTCGGCGAGGTGGCGCTGGGCGTGTCCTCGGGCAGGCCTTCGCGCGCAGTCCTCGAGGCAGTGCCGCGCGATCGGCCAGGAACAGTCCAGATCCCGGCCGGCCCGCACCACCGTGCGCCCGCCGTCACAGACCGGACCACCAAGGTCCTGGGACCCGCGGCGGGTGCCGCGGGAGCATCGCCTGCACCGCCTCCCGGGCCACCAGCCGCGAGTCCCGCCGTAGGAAGCAGTCCGCGACCTGCGCCATCACGTCCCCGAACGATCGCGGTGGCCGTTCCCATGCATGCGCCCACCCCTGACCTGCACAGACACATCACGATCAAGACTTAACAGCTGCCGTGGCGGATCGCCACCATCGCATCGGAAATGTCAGGCCTTCACGTTCTCTGCGGGTTCAATGACGGGAGTCCGCAAACATTCATAGACCAGGTTGGTCTGCACATCCGCAACCTCCGGTCGCTGCGTGAGCCGGTCGATCACAAACGAGTACAGATCATCACTGCTCGGCATGGCAACGTGAACCAGAAAGTCAGTACTGCCAGAGGTCACAAATACCCCAATTACTTCCGGAAGTTGCACAACCCACTCGCGGAACGTTTCGATCACACGTCGGGAGGGTGGCTTGATCTTCACAGAGATCAGGGCCTGCACGCCACGGCCGATCAGATCGAGATCGACAGCGGCGTGAAATCCTGTAATGACACCACGGTTACGCAGAGAGCGCACCCTCATGAGTGAGGTCGACGGGACGACATGAGTTGAATCGGCGAGTTCCCGGTTGGTCTTTCGGGCGTCCCGCTGCAGCTCCCGTAAGAGCGCTCGATCGAGCTTGTCGAGCACAGAAGTCCTCTTTCGTCGGTTAGTTGATTTTACCGTCGATCCTGGCTTCGAGTCATTGAACCCTTCTCATCCTGATCGCCAGGCGGTCTCAATGGCGTGAACAGCGGCGACGGTCCGGCTGATCCGGTTCGGGCTGCAGCAGGCCTTACGGAAGATCCGCCATTGCTTGAGGCGGGCGAAGGCTCGCTCGCCGGGTGCCCGCAGCTGTGCGTGGTCCCGGTTGAACTGGGCGTACTTCTCGGGGAGGCCACGGCCGTAGTAGGGGGTGTGGACTGTGGCGTCGGCTCCGCGGTACGCGCGGTCGGCCAGTACGAGGGTCTGCCTGGTCAGGCACGCTTGGATCACCGCGTGAGCGCGTGCGGCGGTGAGTCGTGGGTCCGGCCGGGCAGAGCGCGCGAATACCACAGCGCAGTGCCGTCCGGGCGGGCCAGGACCTGCACGTTCATCCCGTGATGGCGGCGCTTTTGCGAGTCGTACGGCTCGTCGGCGGCCACTCGGTCAGTCCTGCTCAGGGTGCCGTCCAGGATGAGGAACTCGTTCGGATCATGGTCGTGCAGCGCGTCCAGCAGGGTGGGAGCGTGGTCGGCCAGGACGTCGACGGCCTCGGTCGCATATCAGCCGGTCGTTGCGGTCGACACTCCGAACCCGGCCCCACCTGCTGTAACGTCTCGGTCTTTCGTAAGTGCACCAGGACGAGCAGAGCCTGTTGGAAGCGGCTCAGCCGTCGTCAGCGCGAGCGCCGTTCACGCCTTCGAGCGTAGATGAGCCAGGAGACGTACTCAACTATCTCGTGCGGCACATCGAGCATGGCTCGATACGGGACCAACAGAGCTCCTGCGGCCGGGCGTTGATGAGTGAGATCACCAACCGAACGACCAGGAGCCCTGCCACGTCACGAACCCCCACCAACCCTTCGCCATCAGCCCCGAATCTGAGGATGAGAAGGGTTCATTGACCTGACTCCGCTCACATGTGGCATTCGCCACGGATGCATCACCTCCCCCGTTTATTGCCCGAATGCGATAGGGGCCACAACCGCCCCCGGTTGTGGCCCCCTTGACAACTCAACGGAGCAAGGACAGCTTCCCCACCAGTTTGTCGATTCGTTTCCGAGGGCCGACGAGGCTGACCGCGTAATAGGCGAGCTCCTCAGCCGGCGTGCGGGCCAGCACTTCCAAGTACTCCGTGTAGACCGTGGCCTTCTGTGCAGAGTCCACCATGTCGGCGATGAAAATATTGCCGGAGGCAGCTGCCTTGGCCCGGATTTGCTGGATCTTCGTCGCATCCGCAGCAAGGACCGAACAACCGAGCCATGGAAGGCCGACGTGCGAGCCGCCCGACGCGTCGTCACCGCCGTCACCCAGCAGTCGAGGCATGGCGTTTCCGACAGCCGCGGCCATACAGGCCGTCGCGTTCGCGATGAGGCCAGGGTTGAGGGTCTCATCAACTACGACGACCCACTTGACCGCAGCGGAGCGGGTGGGCTGGTCGGGCTGGACATCCACTTCTTGGATGAATTCACCCGAAGGCCGTTGGACGGTTTCGACGGACACTGAGGTCTCATCCTTCCTGTTCGTTGGTGGTCCCGCGTCCGTGAGTGACCGTGGCAACGACCAGCGTCGCCATCAGCACAAGCAGGACCAGGCAGAGCAGAGCGCCCAAGTGAACGCCCACAGTGAAGTCGGCGCGCACACCCGTGAGCGCGCCGAGCAACGCGACACCCAGTACGCCGCCGAACTGGCGCGAGGAGTTCATCACGCCGCTCGCACGTCCGGACAGCATCGGGGCCACACCGGCCACGCCGCCCGCGACGATCGGTGGGAGCGTGAGGCCGGCGAACATCCCGAACCCGAGCATCGCGAGTGCCAACATCGTGTAGGAGCCCACGAACTGAACGATTACACAGGCCGCCATACCGCATGCGATGCCGGTCAGCAGTGTGGTGCGGCGCCCGAAGCGGGCTACGGCTCTGTTGGTCACCAGCACTGGCACAACGGCGGTGAGGACCGTCATGGGAAGGAACTCGATCCCGGCTCGGAGGGCGCCGCGGTGGAAGAAGTCCTGCAACAACAGCGAGAAGACGAATAGTTCACCGAAGAAGACGAATTGCCATAGCGTCACCATCACCACCGAGGACGTGTATCCAGCAGAGCGGAACAGCGCTGGTGGCACCATGGGGTGTCGCGAATGGCGCTCGACCATGATCATCCCTGCCGCGGCTCCGATCGCCGCTGCCGCTGGAACCCACATCCATGGCCTAGACCAGTCGAGCGAGGCACCCTCCACAAGCACCCAACAGGCCGCGCCGAACGCAACGACCGCGAGCAACTGGCCCGGCAGGTCGAAGCGAGCCTTCGTCGCCCGTGGGGTCGCGGGAACCGTGCGGCGGGCGACGAGCCATGTGCCCACCCCGATCGGGACGTTGATGACGAACACCGAGCGCCATCCGAACGTGTGCACAAGAATCCCGCCCAGTAGCGGACCCGACGCAGCAGCGACTCCACCGACGCTCGCCCAGGTGGCCACCGCCCGTGCCCGCTCGCGGGGCTCGATGTACAAATGAGGCAGGAGTGCCAGCACAGCCGGCAACATCAGCGCCGCCGCGAGACCCTGCAGCACCCGGAACACCACCAGCAGTGCCAGGCTCGGGGCGAGCCCGGCCAACAACGACGTGACCGTGAAGCCAATCAGTCCGAGCCCGAGCGTGCGCTCGTTGCCGATGCGGTCCCCGAAGATACCGCCGCTCAGGATGAGCGCCGCCAGCGCGATCGTGTACCCGTTGGCGACCCACTCGAGTTGGGTGAGCACGCCCCCGAATTCCCGCCCGAGCGTGGGGAGAGCCAGATTCACCACGGTCCCGTCGAAGAGCACCATGAAGTTCGCCATGCAGATGGCGGCGAAAGCCCATTTGCGTCGTCCGACGGTGAGACCAGTAGGGACCTGCCGGGACACCACGAGCCCACTCATCTTCCACTTCCCCTACGCGAGTTCACCGGCGAACATCGAATAAGTACAAGGAAAGCCTATTGAGCGCCGACCATTGATGCAGCCCTGAGAGTGGAAACGCGAACATAATTCGCCGCACCATCGGCTCGCTCCCTGCAATCCGAACAGAGACAGAGAAAACCCGGCCGCCACGCAACGAATGCGTGACGACCGGGGATGGTCACACAACAGGCAGAGCGCCGCCGTCCACGGGGAGCATCACTCCGGTGAGGTACGAAGCGGCGGGTGAGAGCAGGAAGGCGGCGACACGCCCGAACTCGTCAGGCTCGCCTGGCCGGCCAAGCGGTATGGCGGCCAAGGCCGCCTGTCTCGACGCAGGCGCGGAGACCGCGTCCAGGTACTTGAGGCGGTCGGTGGCAATGCGGCCTGGCAGCAGACCGTTGACCCTGATGCCGGCTGGACCGAGCTCGGTTGCCATGGTCTCGCTCAAATCGTCCAGGCGGCAGCTCGCACCAGTCTCGTCCGTTTGGCCCGCCCTTCCTGTGCTGGAAGGGGGCGGTTCGTCGCGACCGTCACCGGGGCGTTCCCAGCTGAGCGACGCCGCCCGGACGTCTTCCCGCCTCCAGTCGGCCCGGACGCCGTAGGCCTCGAGCAGGGGGGCAATCGTGCTCATTCACAGGCCCATCGGGTCCCCGTCGGCTGGAAGCAGTTGTTCGGCCCAGATGACCTTTCCCTCGCGGTTGTGCCGTGTGCCCCAGCTGTGGGCGAGCGCCGCGACCAGTTGCAGGCCGCGGCCGCCTTCGTCGAAGACCTGGGCGCGGCGCAGGTGCGGGGCGGTGCTGCTGGCGTCGGAGACCTCGCACGTCAGAGTGGACTGGAGGATCATCCGCAGTTGGACGGGGGCTTTGCCGTAGCGGATGGCGTTCGTCACCAGTTCGCTGACCATGAGTTCCGTGGTGAAAGCCATGCCTTCCAGTTCCCAAGCAGCCAGCTGGGCGGATACGAACTTGCGCGCGTCCGAGACGACGGACGGATCGGAGGGGAGACCCAGCGCGGCGACGTGGTCGGCGTCCAGTGCCTGGGTGCGCGCCACGAGAAGTGCGACGTCGTCGGCGGGCCGGGTAGGCAAAAGTGCGTGGAGGATTGCGTCGCAGGTGTCCTCCAGCGAGGCTGGTGCCTGGGCGAGGACGTCACTCATCACCGCGAGGGCGGTGTCCACGTCGCGGGTGCGACTTTCGATGAGGCCGTCGGTGTACAGGGCCAGGAGACTGCCTTGTGGCAGTTCGAACTGGGCTGTTTCGAAGGGCAGCCCTCCCAGGCCAAGCGGCGGGCCGATCGGCACTTCCGGGAAGTCAACCGCACGGGAGGTTGAGCCGACTCGGCTGCGGGAGGTCAGGGGAGTGACGACGGCCGGTGGAACGTGTCCGGCGCTGGCGAGGGAACACAGGCGGGAGACGGGGTCGTAAACCGCGTAGAGGCAGGTGGCGCTGAACTCGTCCGCATTCCCTTCCTCCTCACGCTGCAGGCGGATGACCACGTCATTGAGGTGGGTGAGGAGATCGTCGGGCATCAGGTCGATGTCCGCGAAAGCACGGACAGCCGTCCGCAGTCTGCCCATCGTGGCGGAGGCGCGGAGGCCGCGGCCGACCACGTCGCCTACGACGAGGGCGACGCGGGCTCCGGAGAGCGGGATCACGTCGTACCAGTCGCCGCCCACGCCCGCGCGGGATCCGCAGGGCAAATAACGGCAGGCCGTCTCGACGGCCGCCTGTTCGGGCATCTGATGCTGGAGCAAGCTGCGCTGGAGCGTGAGCGCGGTGGAACGCTCCTGGGTGTAGCGGCGGGCGTTGTCGATGTAGACGGCCGCCCTGGACGCGATCTCCTGGGCCAGGAACAGATCTTCGTCGTCGAAGGGGTCCGCGGCCTGGTAGCGGAGGAATTGCGCGAGGCCCAATGGGACTCCGCGGGCCCACAGCGGAACCAAGAGCACGGAGCGGATGCCGAGGGTGCGAAGGGCACCGCCGTGGTCCGCAGGCGCCCCCAGCCATGTGGGAAGGCCCGAGGCTGTGACGCGGTACCGCAGGGGCTGTCCGGTGGCCAGCGCGCGGGCCGGCGCCGACTCCTCGGGGTAGACATGCGTCTGCCCTGTGTCGACTGCTGAATCGGGGCAGCCATCCAACACAGACCGCTGGGCGACCCGACGGACTACCAAAGGAGCGGCTTCCGGCTCCATGCCGTCTTCCTGGAACGCGGAGTCGAGTAGGTCGACGGTGACGAGATCGGCGAACCCATGGGTACCTACATCTGCCAGTTCCTGGGCGGTGCGGGTCGTGTCCAGGGTGGTCCCGATCAGTGTACCGGCCTCATTGATCATGATCAGCCGCCGCTGCAGCCAACGGTCACGTTCCCTCTGGTATGCCGCAACAGCCCCTTTCGCGGTGCGATCGACGTACTCGAAACCCATCATGCTGAATGCGATCGTCGCCTTGGTGATCGACTCCGGGGCCGTGGTGAGAGGGGCGGTCTCCTCAAGGAGCAGGCGAAGCATACTGGCGTGGACGAGTCGATAGATCCGTAGGAGCTTGCTGATGTGCACTCCGTGCTCAGCGAGTCGGCGAGCGAACTCGATGCCGGCAGGTGGCGTCGTCACGTCGGCCATGTCAATGCGGTTCTCGAGAATATCCAGAACGGCGGAGACGTGCTCGGACACGGCCCCTGGCAGCAGAGCGGCGATGTCCTCGTACTGCCACAGTTCGGGAAGCTCGCGCCGCAAGCGCTGCAGCATCACAGCGGTGAATTCATCCGTTCGGGGCTCGAGCCCTCGAGCGAGATCGCGAATGAATGCATGGGCGTCGGTTCCCACAAGGCAAATGTATGGGCAAACGATGTGTATGGGCACCTTGAAGGTGTGGGACCGAAGGTCCGATCTCTTTGACGAAGCGGCGCCGAGTCTCGGCTTCCAGCCCCGGTTCGGCCCACTCCGCATCACGCTCGGCGATGGAGCCCGCACGGGGTGCGACGAGGTGCTGCCGCAGGTACAGGTCGCGGAAGGTCACCGGCCCACGAGGGCCGGGAACCCGGTCTCCAGAAGTCTCCGGCACCGGCATAGGCGTCGATGAATTCCGCGGCCGCAGCGGGATCCTCGGTTGCGATGGCGGCGACCAGTCCCGACGTCGCCTCGTTGGCGATCTGAGCCGCGTGCAGCGGGCCGTTCGCGTTGTCGCCGGTCACGGTTGCGGCGCGTCGCGGGTCGAGCGACCACTCGTGCCCGTCGTACCCGCGGGGACGGGAGTGCGGGGGGAGGTACACCGCGACACCCAAGAGCTACAGGACTTCGAGAACGCCGGGCAGCCGGTCGTCGTGCACCGAAGGAGGTCCCGTCCGGCACCACCCCGAAGTACGCACGGCCGATGGCTTCGACGCGCACGATGGCATCCGGGTGTCGTGCTGGTCCTGCTCACGGGTGATGAGTTGCGTGGCTTCCACGGCACGGGCGACCTGGGAGGCGGTCACGGCGTCCATGCCCGCGTGCTCGGCGACCTCGCGTTGGCTGGGCGGCTCCCCATGACGGCCGAGCCACCATGTGCTGGCCGGCACGACGAACTGCGGCGGCCTGGGTGCCAGGACCGCTTTGCGGGCGGACTACGTGGACGAGCTCCTCCGGGTGGGAAGCCACCCCGGCTACCCGACCTTGCCCGGGCCCTGTACCAGAGCCTGCCCAGCCTCATGGCGGCCCGTTCGCGCTACCTCGAGGTCAAGGCCCCGAATTCACCCAGGTGCCAGGAGCGGGCCACTTCATCGCCTTGGAAAGGTCCTGCGTGCCGCTCAGCAGGATTTCCTCGGCGACGGCACCGACCCCGCAGCGCACCGACAACAGCGTCGGGGACTGTGGTGGCCCCCTTGTAGCAACTCGACAGGTGCGCCCAGTGTCTGAGGCCGCACCTGTGGGTGATCGGATCCGAGTCGGAGCTGTGGCGTAGCTCAGCCGCTCCGCCTCCTCGCCGGTGGACAGCCGGTGGACAGACGCCTTTGGACGGTGCGCCACGGGGTGGCACGGGTCAACCTGTCACACATGCTCTGATCAGCAAAAACGTCAGCAGACAGCACGACGAGGCACGAGGCAACACGATCACTCATGGTCTCGTAATGCGTAGGTCTCGGGTTCGAATCCCGAAGGCGGCTCTTTCTAAGCCCAGCCCAGACAGTGTCTGAGCTGGGCTTTCTCGTTCAGCGGATGCGGCGACGGCGGCGGGAGTGGGCCGCGCGGCTGTCCATGGTCTCAATTCTGGTCTCAACGGAGGGCTCCGGCTGAGGTTCCGGGGCGGGCGCCGGGCGGGGCATGAAGGTGTCGCCCATGCGGCGCATGGCGTCCTTCGACAGGTGCGATCGGCCCTGGACGTACCGGCGGGTCTGGCTGATCTGGGTGTGCCGCAGGATCTCCATGATCGTGGGGCATGTCGACCCCGAGTTCGTTCAGGATCGTCCCGGCGGTGTGGCGGCTTCCGTCGTACAGGCGGCGGTCGTCGATCCCTGCTTCCGCCAACA
Organism: Streptomyces sp. NPDC049687; assembly: GCF_044465285.1. Classification (NCBI taxonomy): domain Bacteria; kingdom Bacillati; phylum Actinomycetota; class Actinomycetes; order Kitasatosporales; family Streptomycetaceae; genus Streptomyces; species Streptomyces sp. NPDC049687. The sequence continues at coordinate 144,474 of NZ_JBITLN010000003.1, read as the reverse complement.
GCTTTTGGAATTCCTCCCAGTCCTGTCGGGGATCGAGCGGCCGGCCGTCCGGGCGGGTGAAGACCAGGTGGTGTTCCTGCCAGGTGTCCCCCCGGCCGCGTCGCGCGCTGATTCCTGCTGCGCCTTGTGCTCGCGCAGATAGGGGATGAACGGCGGCGGGATGGGCACGGCGTTCCGACTCTTTTTCGTCTTGGGTCGCGTGAAGACGAGACCGCCGTTCTTGCGGTCTGGGCACGCGCGGGCGTGGCTCATGCAGTCCTTCGGGCATGGCTTGGGGCACCCGCGCTTATAACCCTTGTGGGTCGTGCACTCCGGGGGCAGGGCTCGAACCGATGGAACTTGGCACCGCACCCGTGCGCGTCCTTGCAGCCGTGCCGCCACGTGAGGCGCTGAAGCTGCCACTCGGGGCGGAACAGCTCGTGGGGCTGGACACGATTCGCCCCGCCCCCGGCGGCTGTCAGAACATCGTGTTGTCGTTGGCGGCGGTCTCGGGCACGGCCTGTTCGGAGCTCCAGTGCTCGACGATCCTGGCATCGCGGACCCGGAAGAGGTCGATGACCGACCGGCCACGCTCGCCCGGCGCGTCGACGTAGTGGCTGTGCACGGCGACCAGGTCGCCTTCGGCGATGACGCGTTTCGGTGTGACACTCGACTGCGGGAACTTGTCGAAGTAGCTGCCCAGGTCGGCCTTGAGGCCGGCCGCGCCGTCGGAGATGTTCGGGCTGTGTTCGTGGTAGTCGGCGCCGACGTAGGCGTCGATGGCGGTCAGGTCCTTGCGGACCAGCAGCTGGTCGACGAACGCGGTGACCAGTTCCTTGTGGTAGGCGGTGAACCAGCGCTGCCCGACCGCGTCGGTCCGCGGCTCGCTGAGCGTGGCGAACATGTCGTTGCCGCTGGCCGTGGTGGCGGGCACTTCCTGAATGACGTCCCAGTGCTCGGCGATCTTGCCGTCCTGGAAGCGGAACAGGTCGAACACGGCCAGACCCGGGGTGCCCGGCACCATGACGTAGCGGGAGTGCAGCAGCACCAGATCGCCGTCGGTGATGATCCGGCGGGGCTCGAAGGCGGTCTGCGGAAACTGCTGTCGCATGCCGGCGCTGAAGTTCTTGAGGGCGTCGGCTCCGTCGGGCGCCAGGGGGTTGTGCTGGATGTAAAAATCGGGCCGCACGACCCGATCGACGATGGCCGTGTCGCCGCGGACGAACACGTCCTCCAGCAGTTGCTTGGCAAGTTGCGCCTTGCTGTCTCGGACGGTCAGCACGATCTTGCCGGTGGTGCGGCCGGTCTCGCCGAGCGTGTGCGCCTTCGCGGCCTCGGCGAGCGGGAAGGTGGCCTCGATGTGGGCGCGCAGTGCGCCGGTCTCGACGAGGGCGGCGATGGCCTGCATGCCGGCGTGGTCGGCCTCGACCAGCAGCGACTCGTAGCGGATCCCCCGCTCGGCGATCGCCGCCAGTTCGCCGGCGTCGACGGGTACCGGAAGGATCGAGACGAGGGTGCCGCCCGGGCGCAGCACGGCCACGGATCGGGCGCGGGCGGCGGAGTCACGGGAGATCGGGTCGAGGACCACGTCGATGTCGCTGAGCACCTCGGTGAAGTCGACGCTGTGGTAGTCGATGACCTCGTCGGCACCGAGGGATCGCAGGAAGTCGTGTTTGGCGGCGCTGGCGGTGCCGATCACGTACGCGCCGCGGTCCTTGGCGATCTGCACGGCGAGGTGACCGACGCCGCCGGCCGCCGCGTGGATCAGGACTCGCTGCCCGGCCCGGACCCCGGCGGTGTCGACCAGTGCCTGGTAGGCGGTCAGCGCGGCCAGCGGCAGCGCACCGGCCTGGACGTGGTCGATGCCGGCGGGCTTGTGCGTGAAGACGCGGGCCGGCCCGGTCACGTACTCGGCGTGCGAGCCGACTCCGCCCGGGTAGGGCAGCATGCCGAAGACCTCGTCGCCGGGCTTGAACAGCGTGACGCCCACGCCGACGGCCTCGACGACGCCGGAGACGTCCCAGCCGAGCACCAGCGGCATCCGGGCGATGGTCGCGGACTGGGCACGGTTCCCCCAGTCGGTCGGGTTGACCCCGGCCGCGTGGACGGCGACCAGGATCTCGCTCACCCCTGGCGCCGGTTTGGGCAGCAGGGTCTCCTGCAGCACGTCGGGGGCGCCGTAGGTGTTCTGGCTGATGGCTCGCATGGTTTCGGTGTCCGTCATGGGCCCAGCCTTGCCGCCGTCACAGGCAGCTACAATCGCGCGATCGCCAATTTTCGACGGGATCCTGCCATGGTCAAGGTGCACCGCGTCGTTGTCCTCGCCTCACACGGGGTGTACCCGTTCGACCTGGGCATTCCCCACCGCGTCTTCGGCGCCGCGGACGGCCGCTACGAGGTCGTGACCTGCACCATCGACGGTCGCCCGGTGCGCACCAACGCGGACTACTCCATCACCGTCGATCATGGCCCGGAGGCGTTGCGCACCGCCGACACCGTCATCATCCCACCGTTCCACACCGGCAACCCCAGCCGTCAAACGCCGGTCGACCTGGCGCAAGTCCTCGCGTACGTGGCCCCCGGCACCCGGATCGTGTCCACCTGCACCGGCGCCTTCGTGCTGGCCGCGGCGGGGCTGCTCGACGGGCACCGGGCCACCACGCACTGGCACGCCACGGGCCTCTTCCGGGAGTGGTACCCGCAGGTGGAACTCGACCCGAACGTCCTGTTCGTCGACGAAGGCGACGTGCTGACCTCGGCCGGTGCCGCTGCCGGCATCGATGTCTGCCTGCACCTTGTCCGCAAGGACCACGGCAGCGAGATCGCCAACCGTGTGGCCCGCACCTGCGTCGTCCCCCCGTGGCGCGACGGAGGCCAGGCGCAGTACATCGAACACCCGGTTCCCGATGCAACGGCGAACGACACGTCCGCCGCCCGGCAGTGGGCGCTGCAGAACCTGCACAAGCCGCTGACTCTGAGCGACCTTGCCGAGCAGTCGAACATGAGCCAGCGCACCTTCGGCCGCCGCTTCAAAGAAGAAGTCGGCTTGAGCCCCGGACGCTGGCTCATCCAGCAACGCGTCGACCGGGCCCGGCAGTTGCTGGAATCCACCGACCTGCCGGTCGACGAGATCGCCGGCCAGGTCGGCTTCGCCGGCGGCGCCTCGCTGCGCGAACACCTGCACGCCGCTATCGGCGTCACACCACTGGCCTACCGGCGGACCTTCCGAGGCGCACCGGCAACGAGCCGTGCCGCCGCGGCGGATGCTCGGCGGGACGGGCAAGCATGTCGCCCTGGACCGTAAAATTATTGGGGGAGAGTTGGTCGTCGAGCACGCCGGGCAGGAGTGCGCCTACCGCGCCTCGGAGACGGATCTGACCCTCGTCGCCTTCTATGCCGACTGCCGGCACCAGGTCACTCCGGTCCGATCCGGGTACCGGGTGACGCTCACCTTCAACCTGCTCGCCGAGCCGGGGACTTGGGCGGAGGTGTCCGGACCGCTGGCGGAACTGGCACACAGTCTGGGCCGGCACTTCGGCTCGCCCGCCAAGCCGCGCTACGGCACCCGCGAGTTGGATCCGCCGACCCGGCTCGTGTACCTGCTCGATCACGAGTACACCCAGCGGGGTTTGAGCTGGGAGCGGCTCAAGGGCGCCGACGCGGAGCGTGCCGCTTTGCTGCGCGCCGCTGCCGGGCAGGCGGGGTGCGAGTCGGTGCTCGCCCTGGCCGAGGTGAAGGAGACCTGGGATGCCTGTCCCGAAGGGGCCGATCCCTGGGGCGACTACGGGTACGACGAGAATGAGGACGGCGATGCGGGCGAGGACGGGGGCTACGTCCTCCAGGAGCTGGTCGACGACGAGATCACCCTGGGCTGGTGGACCGGTCCGGACGGCCCCGGTGGCGAGGAGATCTCGTTGCGGGTTCAGGACTACGAGGTGTGCGCGAGCACCGCGAGCGCGGACCTGACGCCCTACGACTCCCAGTACGAGGGCTACAGGGGCAACTACGGCAACACGCTGGACCGGTGGTACCGGCGGGCCGCGGTCGTCGTGCCTGATGCCGCTGCTGCGACGCGCCGCGGAGGCGAGCACGGCGGCCGAGTGGGGCGTGGCGGGGCTCGCGCGGGACTGCGCGGACCGGCTGCGAGCTGTGCAGTGTTCTCGGTGCGTTCCTCGGCTCCCGGTCGCGGCGGGTCCACGAATGGCCGCTGGCGAAGGAGGGGCAGCGGCATGTGCACACCAGGATCGACTCGGCCGAGCTGCCGGTGCGCCACCAGACCAGGCGGCAGGGGCGCCCGTACACGCTGGTACTGACGAAGACCCAGGAACTGTTCACCCGTGAACAGAGGGTACGCAGCCAAGCCACGGCGGACCTGGCACGGCTGATGTCGCTGCGGAACGGATGAATGCGGCTTCCGGCTCGGCAGCCTCGTCGGGCAGGTACGACCTGGCCGACGTGCGCGGCCACGGCCACTCCGGCGGGCGACCAGCGCGCTGACGCAGGCCGGCTGCCACACCCCCAGCGACCGCTCGATGAGGGACACCAGACAACTCATTGGAGGTGGGGAAGGCCGACATGCTCATCGGTCGGCGGTGCCGGGCGGGACGACCCATTCGGTGGGTTGGCCGGTGAGGGAGGCGATCATGTCGAAGTCTCCGTCGTAGTGGAGGACCGTTCGCCGGTTCAGTTCCGCTGTGGCGGCGATCAGCAGGTCGGGGAGGGACAGAGCGCGGTGGAAGCCTGCGTTGAGGGCATGGCGCTGGATCTCGAGAGCGCGGGCGAAGGCGTTGTCATCGGTGCGGAGGTAGTCGAAGGCGTGGAGCCAGGTGCTGATCCGTGCTGCTTCTGAGCCGTCCCGTGCGGAGTGGATCATCTCGAACTCGGTGGGCTGGCACACGGCGAGGAGGTAGCGCTCGTGCAGAGGCTTGAGCACCTCCTTGACGCTCGACTTCGTCCAGCGAGCGAGGGCGGACTTGTCGATCAGGTAGTGGTCCTGCATCAGGCGGCCCGGCCTCCGTCGCGGTCGCCGTTGTGCTTGAGGGAGCCGTCTGCGTTGCGGGGGCCGGTGTTCTCGACGATCTCGCTGAAGTCGAGCTCGCCGGCGTCCATGGCGTCGAAGCCCTCCTGCCGCAGGTGCCTCTTGACGGCGTCTTCCATGGCGAGGCGGACGGCTTTGGCCTTCGTTTTAGTCCCGAAGATACGCATGGCCTCGGTGACCATGTCTTCATCGAGGTCGATGACGGTTCTGGCCATTGGCTGGTCCCTTCGCAGATGCTCCTGTCGGTGAAACGATACCATCTATCGGCTGTGGTAGATATCGTTTTGATCAGGGGTCTCGTCGTGGATGGAGGCTGCGGCGTCAACTGTGAAGTGCCGCGCGGTCGCTTTTTATAGGAAATGGGCAGTCGCCCTCATGCGGGGCTCCGTCCGTGGCAGGGGTTTCGTCGGGAGTGATGGGGCGGCTAGAGGTGGTCGGCCGGCGGCCCCGCCGGTGGACAGCCGATGGACAGACGCCTTTGGACGGTGCATCTCGGGTTGGCACGGGTCAACATGTTGCACGTGCACTGATCAGGCGGAACGTCACTGGGTGGCACGACGAGGCACTACGCGACACGAATGCTCATGATCTCGTGATGCGTAGGTCTCGGGTTCGTCTGTTTTTCTGATCTTGGAATGTGTGCACGAAGTACTTCGGTCGTCTGTGTATGTCATGCGTAGGTCGCGATTCCGCGAGCTGTCGCCGACGGTCCATCACACGGAGTTGACCTGGGATTTTGATGCATTGCGCCCTCGGGGTGGTCTTGTTGGCCGTGGCTCCGGTGGACAGCCGGTGACGGGCGTGCTTGATACTCCGTCCGGCCGGGGGAGGAGGACGGGAGTCGTCCTGTTGTGGCTTTGTGGCAGACGTGGACTTTGGCGCCTCCCCAACCCAGCCAAGCGCCCGGGCACCCCGCTGAGCGCGTCCGCCGCCGAGCCGACGGCCCTGGAGCGCCGCGACCCGGCCGCCGACGCCTGACCGACGGCCCGAGGGGACCGCCGACCCGCAGCGAGCGGCGCTCTTGTGCGCCAGGGGGTCCTGCGTCAGGCTTCTCACCGGAACAGGAAATTGACATGAGCATGCCTCTATGAAGGGCCCCCACATGCCCCTGACCCCTACCGCAAAAGCTGCGAAACGAAGACTGGCCGGCGCGCTGCTCCTGGCCCTCGGCCTCGGCTCCCTCTGGTCCGTACCCGCCACCGCCGCCGACCGGCCCACCCCTGCCGTCCAGGGCGCCGGCGCCCTGGACGCCGTCCCCGGCAGCTACATCGTCATCCTCGGCAAGGGCGCCGCCCGCGCCGCGTCCGTCGCCGGCAAGGCGCTCGCCGAGGAGTACGGCGCCGAGGTCGAGACCACGTACACGGCAGCCCTCAACGGCTACGCCGTCCACGCCTCAAAGGCGCAGGCCGAACGGCTGGCCGCCGACCCCGCCGTCGAGGCCGTCGTACAGAACCGGACCTTCCGGCTCGCCACCACGCAGGTCGCCCCGCCGTCCTGGGGCCTGGACCGCGTCGATCAGGCGGCCGTTCCGCTGGACGGCAAGTACACCCGCGACGACACCGAAGGCGAGGGCGTCACCGCGTACGTCCTGGACACCGGCGTGCGGATCACCCACGCCGACTTCGGCGGCCGGGCGTCCTACGGCTACGACGCCATCGGCAAGGACAACGTTGCCGACGACGACCACGGTCATGGCACCCACGTCGCCGGCACGCTCGCGGGCACCGTCTACGGCGTCGCGAAGAAGGCGAAAATCGTCGCCGTAAAGGTGCTCAACAGACAGGGAACCGGGAGCACGGCGCAGATCGTCGCCGGGATCGACTGGGTGACCGCCAACGCGGTCAAGCCGGCCGTCGCCAACATGAGCATCGGCGGTCCCGGGGACACCGCCCTGGACACCGCCATCCGCAACTCCGTCGCCTCCGGCGTGACGTACGCCGTCGCCGCAGGCAACGAATCGGCGGACGCCTCAACCCGCTCGCCCGCCCGTATCACCGAGGCCATCACCGTCGGTGCCACCACCTCCGCCGACGCCAGGGCGAGCTACTCCAACTACGGCGCCTCCGTAGACCTGTTCGCCCCTGGCACCGCCGTCGTCTCCGACTGGCTGACCAGCGACAGCGCGGCGACCAGCCTCTCCGGCACGTCGATGGCGACCCCGCACGTCGCCGGGGCCGCCGCGCTCTTCCTCGCGGACCACCCGACGGCCACACCCGCCGAGGTGCAGAGCGCCCTGGTCGCCTCCGCCACCACCGGCGTCGTCACCGGCCCGGGGACCGGCTCGCCCAACCGGCTCCTGCGCGTCGGCCCGGGCACCGCCGTCGCGCCGCCCGCCGGCCCCCGCTTCGAGAACACCACCGACTACGCGATCAAGGACTTCGCCACCCTCGACTCACCGATCACCGTCACCGGAGTCACCGGCAACGCGCCCGCACAGCTCCAGGTCCCGGTGTCCATCCAGCACACCTTCATCGGCGACCTGGAGATCAGGCTGATCGCGCCGGACGGCACCGCCTACGACGCGAAGGCCCGCGCCACCGGCGGCAGCGACCACGACGTCAACGTCACCTATGTCGTCGACGCGTCCGCCAGGGCCGCGAACGGCACCTGGGTGCTGCGCGTCACCGACCGAAACCTCTTCAACTCGGGGACGCTCAGCTCCTGGGCCCTCCAGTTCTGACGTGAACCGCGGCGCCGGTCAGAAGATCGCCCCGTACGCCTGCCGGCCCGTCGCGATCTTCACCGGCGCCGCGAACGAACTCTTCCCGTTCCCGGTGCTGCGCCAGACGTTGCCCGACGTGTCACGGGAGACGACGTCCGCCCTGCCGTCGCCGGGGAGGTCGCCGACGCCCACCAGGGAGTCGTACGACGCGCCCCAGCGGTCGGCCACCTTCGCGCGGGCCGTGAAACCGCCGGTGCCGTTGCCGTCGTAGCGCCACAGGGTGTTGGACCTGTCCTGGGCGAGGAGGGCGGCGCGGCCGTCGCCGTCGAGGTCGCCCACCGCCACGACAAGTCCGTCGATGGTGAGGTCGCCCGGGTGGGTCAGCACGTCGTACTGCTTCCAGCCGGTGCCGAGCGAGGTGTACGGGTGGTGGGGGCGAAGGCAGGGCCGGGGCGTCGACCGTGCCCGGTGCGGGTTCCTCGACCGGTGCCGCGGTGCTCGCGCTGGGCCTGGGACTCGTCGTCCACTGGTTCCGCACCGCGATCGACTTCTTCTTCTCGGGTGACGCGAAGGAGATCAGCGACTCTTACGCGGTGGTCACCGAGACGTTCAGCGGCGGGCGGGAGGAATGGGTCGACGACGTCGGACGCGTCGCCAGCCGGCACGAGGGCCGCGGCGGTACCCACACCGGCCTGTCGGCGGCTCTCCTTGTCGGCGACCGGATCGCCGACCCGGCCTTCTGTGCCCGCCTGCTCGACTTCCTCGCCAACGCCCTCGACGGTGCCAACCCGGTCTTCGCACGCGTCGACCACCTGAACTTCCAGGACACCCCGGACCTGGAAGCGGCCCTGCGCCGGACCCACCGCAAGTACCTCAGTGAATCCCGCACCCACCTCCGCGGCTACTCCTGGATCACCGGCGTCCCGGCCGAAATCGCCGCCCGTCTCGGCGGCGCGCAGCGCCTCTCCGCCACCGGCGCCTTTCATGAGGTACGGGAGTTGCCCGGCGGCGGACTCCTCCTGCAGGCCATCGAGACCCTCGCGGGGTACGGCGACCGGGCGATGCGCGAGGTCTTCCGGGCCCTCGCCCCGGTCCTGCCACCGGGCATCCCGGAGCACGACCCCGCCCGCCCGGACCTCCGGGTGGTGTTCGAGGACGCGAGCGGCGTCTGAGGAGGACATGCTGAACCCCTGAACCCCTGAACCCCCAGGAGGCCCTCATCAAGCAGGTGGTCCCGGTCGTGAAGGCTCTCGCGGACTCATCGTCGGGCGCCCGGGCCGGAGCCGTGTTCGCGCCCTGTTGAACTGCTCAGCCGGACGCCACGTATCAGTCACCGTGGGGTGGCACCGCGGTGCCCGGCGTACTTCCAGGGAAACGGGTCGGCAGGCATGAGCCTGTCGTAGGTTGCATCGTGCAGGGACCGTCGAGGCGTTGGCGGCGTGCTGCAGACGCGGTGCTCAGAAAAGGGCTGAACGATTTCAGTGGATTCGAGCCGTCCGGTCAGTAGCGCTCTCGACCTGGCCGCCCCGGCGGGGCAGGAGGAGGAGGCGAGCGGGGCACACGTCCGTCCGCAGGTGCTGGGGCTGGATGGTCTCCGCGGCTTGGCGGCACTGTATGTGGTCCTGTTCCACTGCTGGTTGTACACGTTCCCGGGGTATCCCGACAGTTCGGCGCCTCCATGGCTGGACGGGCTGATGTTCGGGCGTCTCGCCGTCGTCTTCTTCCTGGTGCTGTCCGGCTTCTCCCTGGCGATCTCCCCGGCGCGTCACGGTTGGCGGTCGGGCGGCGTCGCCCAGTTCCTGCGCCGACGCGCCTGGCGCATCCTGCCCCCGTATTGGGCAGCGCTGGTCATGAGTCTGATCATTTCCTGGTTCGTGGTGCCCGCTTCACACTTCGGACCGCCTACGGGCTCGTCGGTTCTGGTGTTCGGCCTGCTCGCTCAGGACATGGTCACCGCACCGACACCCAACGGCGCGTTCTGGTCGATCGGAGTCGAGGCCGAGCTTTATCTGCTCTTTCCCCTTCTCCTGTTCGTCCGGCGGCGGTGGAGCGCGGCGGTCCTGGTCGCGTGCGTGACTCTTCCGGTGATCGCTCGTGGCCTGATGGCGGCCGACGCGTCTCCTGTGGAGGGCGCCAACTGGCTCGCTCCACACCTCGCTCCCGTGTTCGTCGCCGGCATGGTGGGCGCGGGAATCGTCGTCGCGTCGGACAGCGTCCGGCGCCTGCCCTGGGGATGGTTCGCCGTCCTGGCCGCCATGCCTGTCCTGGCTCTCGGTGTCGTCCGGGGGTCTGTCTGGACGGTGACCCACTACTTCTGGGTGGATCTCGCCGTCGCTCCCGCCATGACGATGCTGATTGCCGCGGTTGCCACCGGCAGACCCGCTGTCCTCGTACGGCTCCTCACCGCGCGGCCCATCAGGAGTCTGGGCAGCTTCTCCTACAGCCTCTACCTGATCCATCTGCCGATCGTCATGGCCGTGATCCGCCGGGTGGCACCGCATTTCGTATCGCCCGGCCTGCCCACATTCGGGTTCACGCTGATCGTGGCCCTGCCGGTTTCGGTGCTCGGGTCATGGCTTTTCTCCCGGATCTTCGAGATCCCTTTCAAGGGGAACAGGTCCTGGAAGTCCATGATCGCGCTGGGCCGTTCCCACCGGACCGGCAGGAGTGCGAGAGACCTCCAGCGGATCTGATGCTCGAGTTCGGTTCGTCGTCCATCCTGCAGACTCGCCGACGGATGTTCGTCGGCAGTGGCTGCGCCGAGCCCCTCTCCAGTGACTCCGGGCCCAAGTTGAGCCTCCGCTGTTTGAGTTGGCCGTTGTCGGGTCTGCGGAGGGTGACCTTCGCCCGGTAGTGGGCTGTTGTTCCTGGGCCGGGTCGTGGGTCGCGGTTCGGCGATAGCGTGGCGGGGCAAGCGTGCTGCGTACAGGTTGGGTGGGCGGGTACATGCGGATGCGGTTCGAGGCCGGGGCCGAGGAGGAGTTCGAGGCGGGGCGTGGGTTGTTGGTCGACCGGCTGGTTCGTTGGGCGGGGGAGCGGGGGCTGCCTGTGGACGGATTTCTGGCCGAGGCGGCGCTTGAGTACCGGCACCGGGCGACCGTTGACGGCCGGTTGGGGCTGTGGGAGCCGAGGCATGTGGAGGAGCTGCTGCTGGTCTGGTTGCCCGAGCAGGTCACCGAACTTCCCGGGGAGGAGCTCGGCGATGCGCCGGGCACGTTGCGCACGCTGCTGCGTTTTCTGCACGCCGCGCAGTTGGCGGATCCGCGCGGTCCCGCGCTGGAGGATTCCCTTGCCGCGGTCGAAGTGGCGGCGGAGGGGTATCCGGTGGCGATGGCGGACCGCGCCCGGTGGGGTTTGGCGAAGTTCTGGGCGACGATCGCTGCCGAGCAGGGCGTGGACGTCCTTGACGGGTCGGCGTTGCAACGGTTCGCGGAGCGGGCGCAGCGCGGCGAGGTCGTCTACGACCAGCAGGCCCTCGACGCGGTCATGGAACGGCGGTTGACCGGTCGTGCACTGGCCGGCGTGGTCCGGGCCGAGCCGCAACTGCCCGTGGTGTTGTCACCCGATGACGAACTGCGCCGACGGGCGGAGGCGTCTGCGGTGGTGGCGCAGTTGCGCGGGCTTGCCGAGTGGGTGGGGCGCGACGGCCGTGCGGTGACGGCGGCGGGGCGGCTGCGGATCGCCGACGCGCGCGAGCTGGTGGATGTACTGGGCACCGGCGACGAGGTCGAAGGCGTGCGCTCCTCGGCCGATCTGCCGCGGTTGGGGCTGCTGGTGGAGTGGGCGAAGAAGGCGCGGCTGGTCCGGGTGGCCAAGGGACGGCTGTATGCGGTGGCCAAGGCCCGGCCGGTGCTCGTCGACCCTCTTCAGCTGTGGCTGCGTGCCTTCGGCGCGTGCTTCGAGATGCGGCAGGCACTGATCGGGGCGCGCAGCGGGTTGCACGTCGAGTCGATGCTGTTCCATCTCTACGAGGAGGTGCTGGAGGATGTGCTGAACACGCTCTACAGCCTGCCGCACCCGATGCCCTGGCCACACCTGCGGGACTCCGTGCACCTGGCCTACCGCTCTCGGTTCCCGTTCGACGGCGGGGCGGACCTCCAGGGGAGGATGTGGTTCGAGCACGCTGACCGGGATCTGCGCACGGTGCTCGACGCGCTGGTGGACCTGGGGGCGATCGAGCGGCACACGGGTATGGCCGATCCGGTGTTCGTCGACGTTGACCTCTTCGATGCCGGAGACGAGCTGCCCCCGGACCTGCCGCCGGAGCTCGCGGAGCTGATGGACGTCGCGGGAGCGCCGAACGACGCGGCGGCACAGGAGCGCGCCCGTGCCCGGCGCGAGGAGCTGACCGCCGGGCCGGTCGAACTCATCCGTCTCACCGAGCTCGGCACCCGGGCCGTACGTCAGCGCCTGCTGGCGCTCGGCCGGGACGCACCGCTGGTCGGTGAACTGGCCGAGGCGCCGGCGGCCGGCCTGCTGGGGGTACTGGCCGAGGACTACGACCCGGACACGGCCCGTGCGGAGTTGGCCGGCTGGATGTCGGCCCGCGGTGAGAGGGATGCCGCAATGCGGCAACTCACCGACGCCGTACGGACCATGGACTTCCGTACGCGGGCGCAGGCGATGCTCGACGTACTTCTGACGGCGTTGCCGGACGGCGAGGGAGAACGGCTGCTGCGCGCGCTGCGTGGCGATGCCCGGCTGGCCCCGCTCGCCCTGAACTCGCTGGCGCACCAGGGACTGCTGTCCCCCGAGGACATGACCGATGCGGAGCATCTGCTGGTGCTCGCCGAGAGTCTGCTCCAGCTCGTGGAGCTGGCCGGTGGTGGGTACGGCGCCGGGGAGGCGCTGCGCGCCCAGGGTCCCGAGGTCATGGACGCGGTTGCCGCCGCGCTGGACTCCGCGCACCCGGACCGGGCGGGGCTGGAAGAACTCAGGCGGCTGGCGGCCCGGGCACCGCGCTCCCGGGCCGCGCTCCCGGGCCGCGCTCCCGGGCCGCGCGCCTCGGCCGTGGGCGGAAGCGCGGGCGCCGCGTCGGCAAGAGCGGCCGCAAGCGGCATCGCTGACCAGGACGGCACCGCCCACTCAGCGGGCGCGGGCGGCGTCGGCACAAGCACGGAGCGGGGAGTCGGATGGCCCTCGGCGCCGTACGTCCTCGTGGGGCGCGCCGCCGTCGGGGCGTGGCCGAGGAGTGGGACGAGGACGGGCTGCGGGCCGTGCGTGGCGCGCTCCATGGACAGGACCGGGCGGGGTTGCTCGCCGCGTCGCGCCGTGGCCCTGCGGGTGAGGTGCTGCGGGCACAGGCGGTCGCGCTGTTGTGGCTGCGCCGGGCGCCCCGCGCCGCCCTGGCCGGCGATGGTGTGGCCGTGGCCGTGGCCGTGGCCGTGGCTGCGGCGCAGGGGCTGCCGGGGGCGGCGGAGAGGGCGGCCTCGTTTCTCGGCGCGCTTCAGGAACGGGGTGTGATCCCGAACCGTGTCAGGGACCGGTTCCGTTCCGTGCGCGGTCCTGCGTCTGCGGAACGCCTGCAGGGTCGTTACCGCCGACCGGTCGCGTGTTCGGGGTTACGGGTGCGACGGGCCGTGGAGGTGGCGCAGGGCTCGGGTGGCGGCGTGGGCGCCGCACATCCCGTGGGCGCCGGGGCCGGGCGGGGTGGCCGCGGAGCACAGGTAGTGGCCGGGCACCCCGACGTCGTGGGGATGCAGGGTGGGGCGTGGGCCGAAGAGCAGTTGGGGGATGTCCTTGGCGCCGGTCATGATGTCGCCGCCGACGTAGTTCGGGTTGTACTCGGCGAATCCGGGCGTGGTGCGCGTGGCGGTGCCGACGATGCGGTCCCGGAACCCCGGGGCGAACCGCTCGATCTGGGCGGTGATCGCTTCGGTGGCGTCGCCGGAGTAGCCGTTCGGGACGTGGGCGTACGTCCATACCGGGTGCACGTTGCCCACCGACCGCCGCGGGTCGGCGAGGTACTGCTGGCCGACCAGGACGAACGGGCGGTCGGGCATGTGCCCGGCGTGGATGGCACGTTCGGTGGCGGCGATCTCGGCGAAGGTGCCTCCGACGTGCACGGTGCCGGCGCGACGCGCCGCTCGGGCGGTCCAGGGGACTCCGCCTTCCACCGCGAAGTCGACCTTGAACGCCCCCGGGCCGTGGCGGAATCTCCGGTAGGCCCGGGCGACGCGCGGCGGCAGCCGGTCGCCCATGATGTCCGCCAGGGCGGTGGGGGCCACGTCCCAGACGGTCACGTCCGCAGGCGGCAGGTCCCGGGCCGACACCACCCGGACGCCGGTCTCGATCTTCCCGCCGAGACCGAGCAGCAGCGCCGCCATGGCCTCGGTGATGCGGCGCGATCCCCCTTCGGCGACGGCCCAGCCGTGCCGGTGTCCCGCGGTGAGGATGCCGAGTCCGATGCTGGCGCTGAGCGGCCGGTGGAGTGGGCGGAAGGCGTGTGCGGCGGCCCCGCCGAAGAGAGCCCTGGCCTCTTCGGTGGAGAAGAGCTTCGCCAGGAGCGTCGCGGGGGCGAGCGCCGGCGTGCCGAAGCGGGCGAGGTGGACGGGGTGCCGTGGCAGGTGCAGGAGCGGGCCGAGGATGTCGTCGCTCCAGGTGTCGTACGCCGCCGACGGGCCGTTGAACAGCCACCGCCAGAGTCGGCCGTCGGTGCCGAGGCCGGCGGCGGTCTCGGCGACCGAGCGGTGCAGGACCCCGGCTGTGCCGCCGTCGAGCGGATGTGCGCAGTCGATCTCCGGCCACGCCCACCTCAGCCCGTGGCGGCCCAGGTCGAGGGAGCGCAGGAACGGTGATCCGACGGCCATCGGGTGGACGGCCGAGCAGTGGTCGTGCAGCAGCCCGGGAAGGATCGCCTCGCTCGAGCGCGCGCCTCCGCCGATCTCGTCGGCTGCCTCCAGCACCGTGACCTGTACATCCGCCCGGGCCAGGGCGATGGCGGCGGCGAGGCCGTTGGGGCCGGCGCCGACCACGGTCGCTGTACTCATGTCGTCCTGCCTTCGCGGAGACGTCCGTGGGGTGGAGCCTGGTCGGGGACCGGAACAAGGGCCCGCCGCCGTGGGTACGGAGGTGCCCTCATCCTCCCTGCGGCGTCAGACCTTCCGCCACCGCGGACCGCGTGACCGGCGCCGCGGCCGACTCGCTGCGGGTCCAGGTGACGTCGAGCGGGATCGGGCCGTTCGGCAGCCACGGCTGCTCCTCGACCGCGTCGGCGACCTTCCATGTGCCTCGTTCGATCACTCCCAGCGCGGCGTCGATCACCTGGTAGTGCTGGGTCCCGCGGTGGATGGCCTGCGACTCCACCCAGACGACGATCCACTCCCCGGGGGCGAACCCGACCCGGGACTGTACGGCGTCGATCAGGTCGATGTTGTGCAGATGACCGTCGCCGAAGTTGAACCCGATCAGCGAGTTGCATCCGAACTCGGCTTCGCGCACCGTGCGCTGATCCAGGTCCGGAAAGTTCTTCAGCAGGACCGAGAACAGGCCGCGGCCCTGGCTGTGCATCGACCGCCAGGCGATCGTCTGCTGCATGGTGATCTCCGCGACCGCCGGCGGATAGCCCATCGCCCGGAGCTGGTCGACCTGGTTCCGCGTCGGCCGGTGCGGCAGGGAGTTGAGCTTCTCCTCCGCGCCCGGTGCGAAGACCCACAGCGCGGAGGCCCAGTTGCCCGCGTACTGGCGCATCGAGGGCAGGAACGACACCAGGTCGGGACGCAGATTGCCCAGGACCGGGAAGAACAGCAGCGCGGCGGCGATCCCGGCGGCCAGCCACGGTGAGGACATGTCGCCGACGCCGTAGCCGTCCCGGGCCGGGAAGCCGAGGAACAGGAAGACCGACAGATAGGCGAAGAGGAGGTTCCACTCCAGCGGTACCGCCAGCGGGAAGGTGGAGGTGATGAACAGGTGGAACACGACCATCAGCAGCACTCCGGCGAGGGTGAGCCAGTGGTTCGTGGAGAGGAGCAGGACCAGCGGAGTGATGACCTCGACGGTCGTGCCGCCGATGTGGGCCATGAACGACGAGACCTTCGACGGGCGGATGTCGCGGGGGAAGTCGCGATAGTGCAGCCGCTTGACCCGCTTCGACGGGACGCAGGGGCTGTTGGAGACCATGGGCGCGACGACGTTGGTGAAGTGCAGTCCGAACTTAGACATCCCGGCGCCGACCCAGACGACGCAGATCAGCAGCTTCGCGGCGACGATCATGTCGGTGAACGGCAGGACGGCGAAGAACACCAACGCCGGCAGGTACTGCTCGCCGCGGGCGGCCAGGAAGACTGTCTTGTCGCGCAGACCGTTCAGCACGTACAGCACGATCGGCGCGATGAGCAGGGCCGGGCGTACGAGCCCGGACGTGTTCTCCGGCAGCGCGTCGGCGAGTGACCCCGTCGACGTTCCCGGCAGCGCGATCGCGAGGAGCAGGGAAGCCAGGAAGGCAAGGTAGAGCAGGACGTCGGCCACGGTGCGACGGTCGCCGTTCGTGAACGGGACACGCTTCCAGGGCCGTAGCCGGATGGTGCCCGGCCGGGCCCAGAACAGGATTCCGCCGGTCATGGGCTTGAACTTGCCGGCGATGGGTCCCCAGGAACCCGCCGCACCGAGCGTCTCCAGGAAGACCGTCCACAGCACCAGCTTCTGGTACACGACCGGCTGGTTCCACCAGTGCACGACGTCCCAGAACGGTCCGGCCCCCGACGTCCAGGTCGCCAGTGCCGTCCCACCGAGAACGTAGAGGAACAGCACCTTGACCGCATAGATCGTGTGGATCATTTTCGGCGTACCGAAGCCGTACTCCACCCAGTGGAGTGCCAGCGCCTTCGTGCGTTCCATCAGCGGTTCCTCCAGGAAAGTTTCCTGGTCGACCGGCGGGAAATCGCCCGTTGTGAATCCCATGCTGCTCGCCTTTCTCATCGCCGTTTTCGGGCGTGGCGGTGCGCGCCCGGAAGTCTCGGGGCCGAGACCTCTGACGGGAATTCTTCGAATGGATCTCTCAGGTGTTCCGGGAGAATGCGCGAAGGCGCGGCTTGTCGATCTTCCCCACGGGATTCTTCGGCAACGACCCGGCGACGAGGACCGACACCGGTACCTTGGTCCGGGCCAGCGAGCCGCGGCAGTGCTCGACGAGCTCGGCGGGGGTGGCCTCCGAGCCCGGCAGCAGGGCCACATGGGCGACGGGAACCTCGCCGAGCACGGGGTCGGGCGCACCGACCACCGCCGCCTCCAGCACCGCCGGGTGGGCGTGCAGGACGTTCTCGATCTCCTTGGGGTAGATGTTCTCCCCACCCCGGATGATCATGTCCTTGATCCGGTCGACCAGGACGAGGTAGCCGTCCTCGTCGAAGCGTCCGACGTCGCCGGTGTGCAGCCAGCCGTCGACGACGGTGGCGGCCGTCTCCCGCGGCAGTCCGAGGTAGCCGCGCATGACGTTCGGGCCCCGGACGACCACCTCGCCCACCGATCCGGCGCCGAGCGGGTTGCCCTCGGCGTCCATCACCGCGACGGTCTGTCCCGGCAGCGGGAGCCCGACCGTCCCGGGTTTGCGCGGCCCGGCGGGCGGATTCAGCGTCGAGGCGCAGGTGCCCTCGGACAGCCCGTACCCCTCGACGACCGGCACCGCGAACCGGTTCTCGAACCGGGCGATCAGTTCGGCCGGCATCGGTGCGGCCCCGCAGATCACCCGGCGCAGCGACGAGGTGTCCGGGCGTACCTCGTCCGGCAGCGACACCAGCATCGCGTAGATCGCCGGAACGGCCGAGAAGTAGGTCGGCCGGGCCCGTTCCACCGCGGCGAAGAAGGCCGAGGCCCGGAACCTTCCGGCGATCGTCGTACGCCCTCCCGCGAGCAGCGGCGACAGCACGCTCACCACGATCCCGTTGACGTGGAACAGCGGCAGGATCAGCAGGCTGTGATCGGTTTCGTCCAGGCCGAGACCGTCGATGATCATCCGGCACATCGCGGCCACGTTGGCGTGGTCCAGCATGACGCCCTTCGGGCGCCCCGTGGTCCCGCTCGTGTAGATGATCAGGGCCAGGGAGTCCGGGGCGGGAAGGACGAGGTCCGCGGCGGTGTCCTCCTCCGCGGTCGAGGCGTGCGCCACCGCGGCCACGTCGAGCGTCCCGAGGGTGCGTGCGCCGTCGGTGATCACCACCTTGGCCGCGGAGTCCTCGATCTGATGGCGGGCCTCGGCGTCGGTGAGTTCGGGGTTCACGGGCGTGACCGCGGCGCCCAGACGCCATGCCGCGAACATGATGACGACCAGTTCCAGACGATTCGGCAGCACCACCGCGACCACATCCCCGGCACCTGTTCCGGCGGCGCGGAGAACTGCCGCCGCACCCCGGACACGTTCCAGGAAATCCTGATTCCGCAGCTGTTCGTGGTCGTCCGCGATACAGGAAGCCGTGGGGTTCCGTGCGGCCCGGACATCCGGCAATTCGGCGATGTGCTGCACGATTCCTCACCATTGAGTCGCACCGTGACGAAGGGAATGAGGAAAAGGTAGGCAGGGAGCACGTGGCCGACCATGGGCTTGCATCCCAGCCCGGGCCGATCCCTTTGTGCCACCGTCACAAAGCGCAAACGCGGTGACCGGGACGTCGCCGGGTACTGTCCCGGCGCGAGCCGTCACGTTACCTTCCCGGTATGAGCGCCCCCGTCGACGGTGCCGTGCACGACGTCGCCAAGCACATCCAGGCCGATCTGGGGAACCTGACGGCGGGGATGACCTCGATGTTCGTCGACGTCATCCCCGAGTTCCGCCACGACGACGCCGTGCGGAAACTCATGGTCGCCAGCACCTCGTCGAATCTCCTGGCCATCCTCGACATGCTGGCGCTGGGAATCTCCCTCGACGACATCACCGTGCCGCCGGCCGCGGCCGAGTACGCCCGTCGGTTCGCCCAGCACGACCTGTCCCTGGAAGCGCTGCTGCGCGCCTACCGGCTCGGCGAGCACATGTTCGTGCAGTGGGCCATGACCGCCCTCGGACGGCTCGACCTGTCCATGACCGACGCGCTGGCGACGACGAGCCGGATCGCGCTCCTGACGAACAGTTACATCGACCAGGTCATCGAGGGCGTCATCGACATCTACGAGAACGAGCGCAGACGCTGGGACGGCCGCTCCGACGCGGCCCGCGCCGCCCAGGTCCGGGCTGTGCTCGACACCGAGGGACTCGACCTGGCGTCGGCCGAGAAGATGCTGTCGACCTCCCTTCGTGGCTGGCACCTCGCCGCGATCATCTGGACGCGTCCCGGATCGTCCGCCTCCGCCGGGGCCGGACGCCGCGCCGGAGCGGCGATCCTGGCCGCGGCCACCGGCAAGACCCCGCTGACGATCTCCGCCGACGAGCAGACCACCTGGGCCTGGATCTCCTCCGCAGGCAAGCCCGTCCTCGACGTCCCCCGGCTCGAGGACGAGCTCGGCAGACACCCCGCGCTCCGGATCGCCATCGGCGACCCGTCCTCCGGGCTCGACGGGTTCCGCCAGACGTTCCGGGACGCGCAGCGCGCCCGCAGCGTCGCCGTCACCGGAGCCGACCCCGACCGCTCACTCACCCTTCACTCCCAGGTCGCGCTGGCAGGCCTGCTCGTCGACCACCTCACCGACGTCAACGCCTGGGCCGAACGCGTCCTGGGCGACCTCATGCGCGACGACGACGGCATGGTGCGCCTGCGCAGCACCGTGCAGGTGTTCCTGGACGCGCGAGGCAGCTTCACCGACGCCGCCACCCGCATGCACGTCCACAAGAACACCGTGCACTACCGCGTCCGCAAGGCCGAGGAGATCCTGGGCCACCCGCTCACCGAGAACCGACTGGACATCGAGGTGGCCCTGCTGGCCTGCGCACAGCTCGGGCTGCGGTCCGCGGAGGGTGCGGAGAGACCGACGTGACCGGCGACAACGCCCGTGCGGCCGGGGCCTCCGTTGCGTACCCGGGCATCGAGCGATGCAGTCAAACTTGCCTACGGCTTCGTTGGTGCCAACGCCCCTCCGGATCATTAGTCAAACTTGACCAGGACTAGGCGGCTCACCGCTTGGGCTCGTGACGGGATGCTCTTGTCGCGGGGAACGGCAAACGGCCCGCCGGAGGTCATGCGCTCCGGCGGGCCGCTCGGGTTGGTGCTCGGGAGGCCGCGGGGGCCTCGGGGCGGGGCTCAGCCCAGTCTCTGGACCGTTTCCCAGCCGCTCGACCTCAGCGTGCTCGCCGAGCCGATGGCGGTGGCGCCGCCCTCGTAGAGGAGCAGGGCTCCGGCCGCGTTGGTCGTCCAGATGTCGGGGATGCCGTCGCCGGTGGCGTCGGGCGTTCCGTAGATCAGCGGGAAGGCGGTGTACGTGAACGAGCTGGAGGCGTACGTGTCGTCACCGTCCAGGCTCGCCGCGGACGTGCCCAGGCTGGCCAGGACCGTGCCCTCTCCGTCGCTGTCGAGGATGCCCTTGCGCAGGACGATGTTGCCGGCCGCGGTGCGGTAGGTCATGTCGGCCGCGCCGTCGGCGTTGTAGTCGGCGATGGCCACGAAGTCCCGCTCCTTGTCGCCCCAGGCGGTGGACGTCATCTTGGTGGCCTCGCTGAACGTACCCCCGCTGTAGCCGCTGAGGATCCACAGCTCGGCGCCGTTGACCCCGCCGGCCACGAACAGCTCGGGCTGGCCGTCGCCGGTGATGTCGCCCGCCGACTTGATCTCCGAGAAGGTGGAGGGGGCGGGGGCGTTGGCGGGCAGGCGGATCTCGAGGCGCTTGCTGACGTCGATCGCGCCGTAGCCGTCGCCGGGGTAGAGGAACAGCCGGCCCTCGGGGGTGCGCACCACCCAGTCGGTGACGCCGTCGCCGGGGGCGAAGTCGCCGTTGTGCGTGACCAGGGAGTAGGTGCCGGTGCCGTCCCAGATGTGCGGGGCGGTGCCGCCGTCCTTGATCAGGGTGCCCTTGTTGTGGGTGCCGAAGGCGCTGGACACCCAGGTGCCGTCCTGCGACACCGAGTCGATCCAGAGGTTTCCGGCGGCGGTGAGATGGGCGAAGTCCGCGTCGCCGTCGCCGTTCAGGTCGCCGGGGCCGTCGGCGGTCGAGCGCGGCATGACGTAGAAGAAGTACTTGCGGGCGTTGGGCGAGATGTTGCCCGCCGAGTCCACGGACTTCACGTACAGCGTGTTGGGTCCGGCGGCCGGCGGCTTGATGCCGGTGATGGTGGCCGTCTTGATGGCCGTGGTGCAGGACTTGGTGAGACCGCCCGAGGTGCCCTGCGAGCCGCCCGCGCAGGCGTAGCCGGCGTAGTTGGTGGAGTTGATGGACCAGACGAACTTCACGATGTCGGTCTCGGAGGTCGAGCCGACCGCGAAGGTGAAGCTGCCGCTGTTGCCGAAGGGCTTGTCCGACCAGACGTCGGGCTCGCTGTCGCCGTCGTCGTCACCCGGGAAGTCGGTCGAGACGACCGGGGCGGGGGAGTCGGGCAGGTCGGTGTCGTAGGTGAAACGGCACACGCCGTCGCCGCCGGTGGGTGCCCAGCCGCTGCTGACCTTGGCGTCCCAGGCGCGCACCCGCCACGAGTAGGTGACCCCGGTGGTCAGGTACGACCTGATGGAGATTCCGCCGACCTCACCGTCGTCGACTGCCTTGGTGAACGTCTTCGTCGTGGTGTCGGACTTGCCCGTCTGCCACAGCTGGAACTCCAGCTTGGTCAGGTCGCTGTCCGGGTCGGTGGCCTTGCCGCTGATGGTGATGGTGTCGGCTTTGCCGACCTTGATGTACGGCGAGGCGCTGGTGTCGCAGGAGCCGGGGCTCATGGTGACGGACGTCGGGGTGTTCGGCTTCCGGTTGTACGTGACCGCCAGCGTGGGGGAGCCGTCGCCCTCGGCCTTGAACTTCTTCCAGGAGTACGTGTCCGTCTCCAGGCTGCTGGAGGAACCGGTCGGCGCGGAGGACGAGGTGGAGGCCACCAGGCCCAGGTTGAAGCTGGTCACGCCGTCGTCGGCGGCGTCCTGGAGCAGCGTGGTGACGGTGAAGTTGACGTACGCGTCCGGGCAGGAGCTGTTGGACTTCCAGCCGTAGGCGAAGGACTTCGAGGTGATCTTCCGCTTCCAGGTCGGCTGGCGGTTCCAGGTGGTCTTGGAGGTGAAGTCGCCCGTGCCCCACAGCTGCACCGTGCGCTTGCTGCACGACCAGGAGTGGGTCTCCAGCACCTTCAGGGTGGCGCTGGACACGTCCGCGCCCTTGATGGAGTTCCTGAGCTTCATGCGGAAGAACGAGCGGGCCGTGCCCCAGGTCTCCCTCTCGAAGCCGACGCGGGCTTCCTTGGTGTCCTCGTTGTAGTTGGCGCCGTCGTAGAAGCTGGAGCTCGGGTACCGCTTGTAGACCGTGGTCCAGTTGGCGCGGATGCCCGTGGTGGAGGGGTCGAGGAACAGCGGGTAGGTCAGGTCCTCGGTGTCCGCGAGATAGCTGCCCGGCGGGGTGATCGTCAGCACGTCGTCGCCGAACCCGGCGGCGGCGGTGGTGGCGTGGGCGCCCTCGCCGGGGCCGTTGACGGCGGGCAGGGCGAGGGTGTCGGAGGCGGACGCCGTGGTGCCGTAGGCGACGGGGTCGAGGTTCTTGCCGGCGTCGTCCGGGTTCTCGTTCGGGACCTCGTCGGCCGGGACGTCGTCGGGGTTCTCGCGCGCGGGTGCCTTCTCGACGACCTCGGGGTCCTCGTTGGTGCCCGTCGCGGCGTCCGCGTCGGTGTCCTCGGCCTCCGTGGTGTGCGTGCCGGCGGAGTCCCACAGGAACGGCGTGGGGGAGACGGCGATCTCGTTGCCTCCGCCGTCCTTCGCCATCAGCACATCGGTGCCGGGGTCGAGGGTGAAGGTGAGGCTGGAGGAGGTGACGCGGTAGCGGGGCGGGTCGGCGACGAGCCGCTCCGCGGCCTCGGGCGTGTGGACGACCAGGACGTGGGTGAAGCCGGTGTCCCGTGCGGACAGCATCAGGTCCACGCCGGGCAGGACGCCCTCGTACAGCGCGCGGTTGTCCTCGACGACCGGCTCGGGCAGCGCGCCCGGCCACTCGAACTGGATCTCGTGGCCCTCGGCGGTCATCGTCAGCAGCGGGGTCCAGGTGGTCCCGGCCGTGTCGTCGACCTGTTCGGCGCTGCCGCTTCCGGTGCGGAACACCGCCGACTGAACGGTCGTAGCGGAGCCGTGGGCCGCCGCCTTGCGGGCCGTGCCGCCGCCCTTCCCGCCGGCCGAGAACGTCACCGGGTACGGGCTGTTGACGGTGTGCCAGCCCTTGCCGTCCTTGCGCAGGCCGGTGTCGATCGGCGCCCATTTGCCCTGGGCGTTCTTCGCGCGCAGGGGGGCGACGGAGACCGTGTAGGTGAACGTTCCGTCAGGGTTGGCGTACGTGGTCGAGAACTCGTCGGCCAGCGCCGCGACTTCGACCTTCTTGCCGCTCTTGCGCGCCCGGCGCTGGGCCTCGTCCTCGTCGACCGGCTGCGCGGCGCGCTTGGCCCTGGCGTCGGAGACGGTGTCGCCGTCGTCGCGCAGCGCGAGCGTCGCGGCACCTCCGGCCAGCACCGCGAGGGCGACGGCGGCGGCCAGGCCACGCCGAACGCGCCGTCTGCCAGGGGGACTTGATTCCGTGGCGGTGTCGAGGTCGCTCAAGGGGCCCTTCTCCACAACAGGCTGGACCGCAGTGCGGCGGGCGCCGCTGCGGCATGGCTCTTCCGGGTTGCCCTCAAGGCCTGGTGACAAGCCGTGGCGAGCGCGCGACGCGCCGGATTGGGCGGTTGGAGTATGAACAGCTCCTCCCGGCCAGATCAACACCCTTCGGGCGGGCCACCGTTGGCAACGCCCTCGCAAAGAGTCCTGGCGTGATTTTTTAATGATCTTTGTCTGGTTTTAGTCAGTGACATAGCTAACACAGATTCAGCACATCTTGACGTGGATCTTCACGGTGCCTTTATTTCGTGCTCAGTCTGTAAGTCATTGATCACCAAGTGCCATCGGTCTGAGCGTTCCTGATGGTTTGTTACGGGGGAAGGGTCGATTGGCCTTGCGTGCCGTGCTGTCGTGGTCGGGCAGGGGTTCACTGGCGAGAACGCCACGTGAGCGTCTGGTCCGCCGCAGAACGCGGGTCGGTGTCATAGCCGGTCTCGTCCTTGCCCTCAACGTCACCCTGCTGCCCAGCGCCGTCGCGTTCGGCCCCGACGACCCCCGTACCGCGGTCGAGCTGGAGGATCTGCAGGAGACGGATGCCGTCCCGGTCGACGAGGACCTGACCGACAAGCTCGAGGAACTCGCCGGCTCCGCCGCGACCGACCCCCAGCAGCAGTACGCCCCGGCGGCGGTCGCCGAGGTGCCCGCGGCCTCCGGCACGAAGGCCGTCGACAACCTGACCGCGGGCAGCACCACCGAGGTCGCCAAGTCGGCCGACGGCACCATGAGCATCGGCGTCGGCGCCCCCGAGGGTGCCACCTCCACGCAGGTCGACGCCCTCGAAGGCCAGTGGAGCGTGGCCGCCGCGGCCGAGGCCGACGCCGTGGCGGACGGTGCCCAGGGCTTCATGCTCGCGGTGGACGCGCCCGACACCGCCACCGGCGACGCGGTCGTCTCCATCGACGCCACCAAGCTCGCCGAGAGCTACAGCGCCCAGTGGCTGGACCGGCTCTCCTTCACCCTCATGCCGGCCTGCTACGCCACCACGCCCGAGGACGAGGCGTGCTCCACGGGCGTCCCGGTGACCACCGAGGTCGAGCGCACCGGCGACACCGTCACCGTGCCGCTGGACGCCGGTGACTCCTCGGGCTCCGAGGCCGACCCCGGCGAGGACACCGCCGGCGACGAGGTCACGGGCTCCACCGACACCACCGTCGAGGTCCCCGAGACCCTGGTCAACGTCACCCTGGACACCGCCGACCTGGCGTCGGTCTCCGGCACCACCGCCGCCACCACCAACAGCGCGGTCAGCACGGACGCCGGCAGCGTCGACTCCGCCGTGTGGCACGAGGACGCGGCCGACGCCGTCCGGCAGATCGCCGACTCCTCCGGCGGCGGCCTGCTCGTCGGCAGTTCCTACGGCGCCGGCGCCGGCGGTGACTTCTCGGCCAGCCCGATCGTCTCGGCGGGTTCCTGGACGGCGGGCGGCTCCTCGGGCGCCTTCAGCTACTCGTACACGATGGCCGCTCCGCAGGTGCCGGCCGGCCCGGCGCCCAACGTCACCCTCAGCTACAACTCGCAGACCTCGGACGGTCGTACGTCCTCCACCAACAACCAGGTCTCCTGGGTGGGTGAGGGCTGGGACTACAACCCCGGCTCCATCACCCGCACGTTCGTGGGCTGCGCCGCCGACACCGCGAACGCCAACAACGACAAGCACTTCACCGGCGACCAGTGCTGGGGCTCGTACAACGCGGTGCTCTCCCTCAACGGGACCACCACCGAGCTGGTGCGCGACGACACCACCAAGCAGTGGAAGGGCGCCCGCGGCGAGAACATGCGGGTCGAGCTGCTGACCGAGTCCGACTACAAGAAGGTCATCGCGGACGCCCTGGGCGTCCCGACCTCGGACATCGGCTACAGCTCCAACAACGGTGACAACAACGGCGAGTTCTGGCGCGTCACCACCGACGACGGCACCCAGTACTTCTTCGGTCTCAACCGGCTGCCGGGCTGGTCGTCCGGCAAGCCCGAGACCAAGTCGGTGCTGAACGTGCCGGTGGCCGGCAACCACTCCGAGGACCCCTGCTACGCCGCGAAGTTCGCGGACTCCTTCTGCGACCAGGGCTGGCGCTTCCAGCTCGACTACGTCGTGGACACCACCGGCAACGCGATGTCGCTGTGGTGGGAGAAGGAGAAGAACGCCTACGCGCGCGACATGAAGGAGAAGCCCGCGGTCTCCTACGACCGTGCCGGCTACCTCTCCCACATCGACTACGGCCAGCGCGCCACCACCCTCTTCGCCGACGAGCCGCTCGGCCGGGTGAAGTTCAACGCCCGTGAGCGCTGCTTCGAGGACCCCGCGCTGAACGTGGCGTGCTCGAACACCAACTTCGACTCCAAGCAGTCCGACCAGACCCGGCCCTGGTTCGACACCCCCGCCGACCTCGCCTGCGCGACCGGTGGCAAGTGCACCACGTACGCCCCGACCTTCTGGTCGCGCAAGCGCCTGGCCTCGGTCGACGCCTGCACCCAGCGCGAGCAGGGCGTGAAGCTGACCGAGTACACCTCGGATGCCGACGGCAACGAGACCGGTCAGCGCAACGCCTGCGGCCTGGACGGCGACTCGGCCACCACGACCGCGCTGTCGAAGGTCGACTCCTGGGGCCTGAAGCAGTCCTTCCCCTGGAACCTGACCGGTGAGTACACCGCGCTCTGGCTGGAGTCCATCACCCGCACCGGCTACGCCGTGGACGGCTCCACCGACCGCCTGAACCCGGTCTCCTTCGGCCACAACGAGAACCCGCTGCCCAACCGCGTCAAGACCAGCTCCTCCGACACCAACCCGCTGTTCGCGCGGCTGCGCATCCAGGACGTCGTCTCCGAGTACGGCGGCCGCACGCACGTCGACTACAAGGCGCCCGAGGGCAAGTGCCTCACCGGCGCCGACCGGCCGACGATCGACAAGAACCACTCCCTCTGCTACCCGGCGTACTGGCATGCCGACGGTGAGCTGGAGGACAAGCGGATCTCCTGGTTCCACAAGTATGTCGTCGACAAGATCACCGAGTTCCCGCGTCTCGCCGACGCGCAGGACATCGTGACGACGTACAAGTACGAGACCTACGACGACGCCGTCGACGGCGCGCTGTGGGCCAAGAACCAGTCGGAGTTCTCCCGCCCGAAGAAGCGCACCTGGGACGACTTCCGCGGCTACCCGCTCGTCACCACGACCACCGGCAGCACGGACTCGGTCGGCGGCAGCGTCGCCTCCAAGTCGGTCACCCGCTACTTCCGGGGCATGGACGACGACGTCCTCGCCGACGACACCCCGGAGAAGGCCTCCGACGACGTCAAGCGCTCCGTGGTGACGACGGACGTCACCGGCGCGAAGCTCGCCGACGACCGCAAGGCCTACGCCGGCATGGTCGCCGAGTCGCTGACCTACCCGGACACGTCCGCCGACACCACCACCGGCTGGGTCGCCCGCAGCGTCAACTACCCCGACGCCCCGGTCCGGCTGGCCACCCGCAACCGCACGGACGGGCCGGACGTGGTGTCCGAGCGCGTGACGCTCGGCAAGACGTCGACGATCTCCAAGGCCTCGACCAAGGACGCGGACGGTTCGTACCTGCGCACGATGACCTCCTCGACCGACTACGACGCGAATGGTCTGCCGACCAAGGTTCACGACTACGGCGACATGGCCGTCAGTGGCGACGAGTCGTGCACCGCGACCTCGTACGTGAACAACACGTCGGGCACCAACTACCTCGTCGGCCTGGTCGCCCAGACCGTCACCACCACCGGCACCAGCACCTGCTCCACCGACCTGTCCAGTGCCACGGGCTCCACGCTGGTCAGCGCCTCGCGCATGTTCTACGACAGCGCGACCTCGTCCACCGCCACGCCCACCAAGGGCCTGGTGACCAGGACGGAGGCGCCGACCGGCGCCGGCACCGGCTGGGAGACCGCCAACCCCGAGTCGCGCACCGAGTACGACTCCACCGGCCGCGTCACGAAGGTCACCGACCCCACCGGCGTGTACAACACCACGACGTACACGCCGTCCAGCGGCCAGGTCTACAAGATCGACACGGTCACCGGAAACAAGGTCGTCAACGGCGCCGTAGTGGCCGGCTTCACCGACAGCACCGTCCTGGAACCCGGCCGCGGCGTCACCATCAAGTCCACGGACGCCAACGACCGCGTCGAGACGTACGAGTACGACCCGCTGGGCCGCGCCGTAGCCGCCTGGGACGCCACCCAGACCGCCACCGACGACCCGACGGTCAAGTACACGTACAACATCGACCTGAAGAAGCCTGTCTCGGTGGTCACCGAGTCGCTGTCGGACAACCCGAGCAGCGCGGCGGGCGACGGCAAGTACGAGTCGTCCACGGCGATCTACGACGGTCTGGGCCGTGAGCGCCAGACTCAGACCCCCGCCGTGGGCGGCGGCCGTCTGATCACCGACACCCTGCACAACAGCGCCGGGCAGGTCCGCTACACCCGCAACGCGTACTACATGGAGGGCGACCCGGGCACCGACCTCGTCGTCCCCGCCTCCGAGTCGCTGGTCCCCAACGCGACCTCGTACACGTACGACGGCCTCGGCCGGGTCCTCACGGTCACGCCGGTACACAGCTCCTTCGCGCAGACGGGGGAGACGTACTACAAGAGCGACGGGACGGTGGCGCACCGCAGCACCGACCGCCGCACCCGCTACGAGTACGGCCTCGACTACACGGTCGTCCGCCAGCCCCAGGGCACGCCCGCCTCCCGGGTGTGGACGGACGCGCTGGGCCGCACGACCCGCCAGGACACCTTCAGCGACACCTCGCTGACCGAGGCCGGCGCGATCACCACGACCTACGCGTACGACCTCCGCGGCGACATGGTGACCAGCACCGACGACGTCGGCAACACGCGGACCTGGAAGTACGACGCGCTGGGCCGGGTCACCGACACCACCGACCCGGACACCGGTGCCACGCACACCGACTACGACGCCTACGGCCGCGTGGACACCGCGACCGACGCCCGCGGCCAGAAGGTCTCGTACACCTACGAGCGCCTGAACCGCGTCGAGCAGGTCAAGGTCACCCCGAAGGGCTCCACCACCGCAACCCTCGCGCAGACCTACGCCTACGACGGCGCGACCGGCGGCAAGGGCCAGCTGTCCTCGGCCACCCGCTACACCGATGGCAAGGCGTACACCACCACCATCGGCGGCTACACGGCCGACTACCAGCCCACGGACATGACCACGGCCCTCCCGCCGGGTTCCACCGCGGGCCTGACCGCCGACGGCTTCGCCACCCAGTACAAGTACACGTACAAGTACAACGACGACGGCCAGCTCGAGACCTACACGACGCCGGCGGCCGGCGGCCTCGACGCCGAGGACGTGATCACCCGGTACAACGAGGCGGGTCTGCCGACCTCGGTCTCCGGCAAGGACTGGTACACGGCCGAGGCCTCCTACTCGCCCTACGGCCAGGTGCTCCTCTCCACCGTCGGTGAGCAGGGCCACCGCCTGTGGCAGCAGAACACCTTCAACGAGTCCACCGGTGAGCTGCTCACCAGCAGGCTCGTCCGGGAGGCGGCGACCCCCGACACGGCGGTCGTCCCCGGCAGCGAGGTCAGCAAGCGCTTCTACAGCTACGACCCGTCGGGCAACGTCCTGTCCGTCGCGGACCGCATGGGCACCACGACCGACCAGCAGTGCTTCAAGTACGACGCCCTGGGCCAGCTGAAGGAGGCGTGGACGACGCCGGGCGGCGGCGCCTGCGTGGCCTCCGGCAAGACCACCGCCGAGCCGGTCTACTCCGACGGCAAGGTCAACGTCTCCTCCAACAACTCCGGTTACTGGCAGTCCTACGACTACGACGTCCTCGGCAACCGCACCAGGAAGACGGCCTACAAGGCCGACCCGACTTTCACCTCCGGGGTCCGCGACACCAAGGGCGACGTCGTCACCGACTACGCCTACGGCACCAGCGACACCGCGAAGAACGACCAGCCGCACACCCTCACCTCGTACACCACGTCGTCGACGACGGCGGCGGGCGCGGCGGTCAAGGCCCGCTCCACCCAGACCTACGACGCCGCGGGCGAGATGGAGACCCGCTCCACCGGCGGCGACACCGCCCAGACCATGACCTGGACCTGGGACGGCAAGGTCGAGTCCGTGACCGGCTTCGGCGCGGACGGCTCCGGGGCCTGGATCGGGACGGGCGACATGTGCCTGGACCTGGCCGGCTCCAGCACCACCGCCGGCACGGCCCTCCAGATCTATCTCTGCAACAGCAGCAAGGCGCAGAACTTCCGCATCCGGGCCACCGACACCAACAACGACGGCACGGTCGAGGACGCCACGATCGGGCAGCTGGTCGTGGGCGGGGTGTGCGCCCAGCCGAACGGCACCGCCGCCGGCGCGGCCGTTCTGGTCCAGGCCTGCGACAACGCCGTGGCGGCGCAGCGGTGGCAGACCCTGAGCACCGGTCAGATCAAGTGGGTCGGGAACGCTTCGGCGAACCTGTGCCTGTCGGCCCCGGCGTCGACGGTCGGCACCGACCTCACCCTGGCGGCCTGCAGCTCGACCGCGGCCACCCAGCTGTGGAAGCCGGCGTCCAAGACGACGTACGTCTACGACGCCATGGGCAACCGCCTGCTGGAGCGCACCAGCGCGGGCGCGGTGCTGAACCTGCCCGACACCAAGGTCTCCCTGACCACTGCGGGCAAGGTCCGCTATGCCGAGCGCACCTACGCGGGTGTCGGCGGTCCGTCGGTGACCCGTTACCGAGAGAACTCGACGGCCGCGTCCGGTGTCAGCGAGCACCTGTTCGCCCAGGCGACCGACCTCAACGGCACCCCGCTGGCGGAGGTCCGCCTCGACGGCGGGATGAGTGTCCGGGTGGCGAAGAGGGACCCGTGGGGCGAGGACCGCGCCGCGAACCTCTCCCCGCGCTCGCACACCGGGTTCCACACGGGTGACGACGACTCCGAGACGGGTCTGACCCACATGGGCGCCCGCGAGTACGACCCGGGCACGGGCCGCTTCATCTCGGCGGACCCGGTCCTGGACGACAGCGACCCGCTCCAGGCCAACGGCTACTCGTACGCCAACAACAACCCGGTGACGCACTCGGACCCGTCCGGCCTCACCTCCTCGGCCTCCAGCTTCGACGCGTCGATCGCCGCGCTGGACGCGAAGATCGCCGAGTACCAGAAGACCCTGAACCGCTCCATCGGCGACGTGATCCTCGCGACCGGCTGGGCCGTGTTCAAGGAGTTCATCGGCTGGAACGACGTGGTCGGCTGCTTCACCCAGGGCGACCTGTGGGCCTGCGGCAGCCTCCTGATGGACGCCATCCCGTGGACCAGCGTCTTCTCCAAGGGCAAGAAGATGTGGCGCGCCTTCAAGGGCACCATGAGCGCGGTCAAGGCGTTCAAGGCAGCCAAGCGCGCGGCCGAGATCGGCATGAAGGCCGCCAAGGCGGCCAAGGCAGCGCTGATCAAGGCGAAGAAGGCGGCGGAAGCCGCGGCGGCGGAGGCCAAACGCAAGGCAAGAGAAGCCGCGAAACGCGCCGCGGAGGCCGTCAAGAAGAAGGCGCATACGGGCTCGAAGGGCGCGAAGGGCAATCCGGTCCAGGTCAAGGCCCGCGCCCAGGCCCAGTCCAAGGGCTCGAAGGGCGGCGGCAAGGCCGAGAACAAGTCCGGCGGCTCGCGGAACGGCTCGGGCAAGGAGGATTCGGGCGGCGACGGCGGGTCCGGAGGTGGCTCGGAAGGCGGCAGTTGCCCGACGCCCAACAGCTTCACGCCGGACACCAAGGTCCTGATGGCCGACGGCTCGACCAAGGCGATCAAGGACGTCAAGGCCGGCGACAAGGTCCTGGCGACCGACCCGGAGACGGGCGAGACCACGGTGCAGACGGTCACCGCCGAGATCCTCGGCAAGGGCGTCAAGCACCTGGTCAAGGTCACCGTCGACACGGACGGCAAGAAGGGCTCCAAGACCGCGGCCATCACCGCGACCGACAAGCACCCCTTCTGGGTCCCGGAACTCGGCGACTGGATCGACGCGACCGACCTCAAGTCGGGCGAGTGGCTGCGCACCAGCGCCGGCACGCTGGTCCAGATCACGGCTGTCGAGCGCTGGACGGCGCTCGATGCGACGGTGCACAACCTCACCGTCAGCATGGTGCACACGTACTATGTGCTGGCAGGCGCCACACCTGTACTCGTTCACAACTGCGGCGTCGGGACTGAAGACGATGCGATGCTGGCCCTGGACCGCGCGGAGGAACTCAATTCAACGCGCGGCTACAATTCGGCCACCACGGCGGTGATCGGTATATTCAATTCAAAGACAAAGGAATACTCGATCCGCATTGGCATCAATGGTGATGCCCCCATGCCGGCATCATGGACCCTTCGACAAGGTGAAGAATTCGTTCGCGGGGCCGGACATGCCGAGGAGACCATCCTCAATAGTCTGGCAGCGCACGAACACCCGGTATTCGGTGCTGCCTCACGCAACTTCTGCGTGGGCACTTGCAGCCCGATGCTCAACGATCACGTATTTGGCATAACGCTGGGCGGAAAGGGATTCCGGGGGCATCAACCACAAAACTCGGAGTACACCATCTTCTGGGGTAGCGGAGACTGAACCATGGCGCAGAAATATCCCGGGGTGGGGACCCCCGCGAATTCGTCCGCAGCGTGCCTGCGAGTCGCAGCAGCTGCGATTGCGGAGCGTGGTTCCGCATTCTTTCGGGAGCTCGGGCCCGAGGAGGAACTTGCGTGGCTCGAATCTTCACTCGCGCTGATCTGGGCTGCTGCATCTGGTGAGGATGTCGCGGAGGAATGCGCCGAAGTATTGGACGAGCTAGGGGAGGAATCGCAGGCAGATCAATTTGATTCCTCTTATCCCGAGTTTTTCGCCGCCCGGTCTCTGGAGCTGGTTGGCAATGCGATGGCGACTGTGCTACGCCCCACGCCAGAGCGAGTGAATGCCTCCTCTGTCATTCTGAGGGAAATGCTGTCCATACTCGATTTCAGGCTGGGCGGGAGTAAGACTGTCATCATCCGATACGGCGACCCTGCTCCTCCATTGGGGCCGCTTGAGAGTCGGGAAATTCAAGAAGAGCAAAGCGTACTGGATGCTCAGTCGGATACAGGGGAATTTGACCCTGAAAGCGTCGGGCGCATAAAAGAGCAGGCGGTCCGTTTTGCTGCAGAAGCGATTCCGTATATCCGAGACTGCTTCGACATCGATGCCACGTAGGCCGCAGTCGGATTTTTGTCGCTGGAATTAGTGCCGCCGCACGTCCACGGACATCGGCGGACCACCGAACTGCCGTTGACCTGCAAACGCAGGGAGGAAAGGGCCGCCCAGCACACTATGCGTTGGCAGGGGCAACTCCGGTCCCTGTTCACAACTGTGGTGGCGCAGGGGCCGGTGCCAGGCAAGCAACTGGCGGATCGTGCCACTCAGCTTCAGTCGGAAGCCGGGTGGAGCGGAACAACAGCGCTGGTGCGCGTCAGGAACATCGCTGATCCCAGTCGGGTCGAGACTTGGGTGGCGAAGCGCAGGCGAACGCGTCACCGACCGGAGGTGGGGCCGCGCGGTCACCGGGCGGGCGAAGGGGAGTGGCTGAGAGCGCCGCAGCCGTCGGGCAAGGTCCCGGCGGCGCTGTGCGCCCCGAGGGCATCGCCTCCTGCGACTGTATCCGGTGTCGGGCAAAGCGGATATGACGGTTCGTCAACCGAGCGATCCCAGCGCCTGCCGTTGGCCACGATAGGTCCCTGCGCCAGGCAACCGGCAACCGGTCAGCCGGCCTTCAACAGCAGGTCGGTGAGGGCGTCCGGCACGGTGACCATGCAGTCATGGCCGCTCCGCAGCTCCCACACCTGGGACGCAGCGCCGTTGGGCTGCCGCGCCGGCACCGGGCGGCGCGTGACGTCTTCCTGCGCACTGCCGACACAGTGGATGTGCGTCCGGGAAATCGCGTCCATGGCCGGGTTGTCCAGCCGGACCGGCTGCAGGAAGCAGCGCACCGACTCGTCCGACATCATCGTGCGCAGCCACGCCGTGTCCGCCGGATCGGTCACCCCGAACATGCCGCTTTGATCCAGTCCGCCATCGATGTCCGTCGGAACGCTCCGGCGGACTGGTGGAGCGACGCCGCCTTCGCGGAAGGCGTTCTGGCGGATTACGACGCCCTGCCCCAGGCGCCGGTCAGGCCAGCGGTCGGTCCCTTGCTCAGCCCGCTGGTGCGGCTCTTCGAAGCAGTTCCCGGACCCGTTACCGCCGACGATGTCCTCGAGATCCTCTCCAGGTGGGACAGCTCCAGTGCGAGGCTACCGTGGGACCGTGAGCGACAACCCCGCGACCGGCGGCTACTCCGCCACGCCCCTCGTCAGGAAGCTCGGCGTCAAACCCGGCCACCGCCTCCGTCTGCGCCACGCCCCGCCCGGCTGGGCCGTCCCCGGCCTCCCCGAGGGCACCGACGTCGCCCCCGGCGGACCCCGGGACGCCGACGTCACCGTCGCCTTCTACCGCGCCCACGCCGACCTCGCCGCCGAAACCAGCGATCTCGTCCGTGACCTCGCCGACGACGCCATGCTCTGGATCGCCTGGCCCCGCAAGGCCGCCGGGCATGTCAGCGACCTCACCGAGAACTCCCTGCGTGACCTCTTCCTTCCCCTCGGTGTCGTCGATGTGAAGGTCGCGGCGCTGGGAGAGGACTGGTCGGCACTGAAGTTCGTACGACGGCGTGAAAATCGTAGTAAAAGGGGCGCAAAGTGAACCGGCGTTCGGGCAACCTCCGTATCTGAGGCAACATCTTGGTGAATGACAGGCGTCGCGCGACCGGAGCGCGGGTGCGCGCCGTCACCGGTCGGACGGAGTGAGGACGTTGAGCGACGTGGTGGAGCCGAGGATCGCCGTTGCCGTGGTGACCATGGGCAACCGGCCCGCCGAGGTCGACGCCCTGCTGGAGTCCGTGGCCAAACAGGACCTGGCGCCCGCCCGCATCGTGATCGTCGGCAACGGCTGCCGGCTTCCCGAGTTCGCCGGCCGGCTCTCCCTCCCGGGCGAGGTCACCACCATCGACGTCGAGGAGAACCTCGGCTGCCCCGGCGGCCGCAATGTCGCCCTCGCCCGGCTGCGCGAGTACGGGGACGTGGACGTCGTGGTGGAACTCGACGACGACGGTCTGCTCGTCGACGCCGACGTGCTGCGCCGCGTACGGGACCTGTACGCCGCCGACCCGCGCCTCGGCATCGTCGGCTTCCGCATCGCCGACGAGCACGGCGAGACCCAGCGCCGGCACGTGCCGCGCGTCGGCGCATCCGATCCGATGCAGGGCGGGTACGTCACCGGATTCCTGGGCGGCGGGCACGCGCTCAGCATGGCCATGCTCGCCGAAACCGGTGACTGGCCCGCCGAGTTCTTCTTCGCGCACGAGGAGACCGACCTGGCCTGGCGTGCCACGGACGCCGGGTGGAAGATCCTCTACGCGCCCGAGCTGCTGCTCCAGCACCCCAAGACCTCGCCCGCCCGGCACGCCATCTACCACCGCGTCACCGCCCGCAACCGGGTCTGGCTGGTCCGGCGCAACCTGCCGCTGCCGCTCATCCCCGTCCACCTGGGCGTGTGGATCGCCGTCACCCTGTTGCGCACCCGCTCGCTGGGTGGGCTCAAGGCGTGGTTCGGCGGATTCGTGGAAGGCGTGCGGAAACCGGCCGGCCCGCGGCGGGCCATGCGCTGGCGGACGGTGTGGCGACTGACCCGGCTCGGCCGGCCGCCGGTCGTCTGAAGACGGTGTAGGGGAGAGGGCGCGGGCCCCGGTCGTTCACCTCCGACGACCAGGGCCCGAGACGCCCCCGGACCCGGCCGCGGCGGCGACACTCCCCCGAGTATCGCGTTCACACGCGCGCACCGTCGGGCCGGTTCCGATGATGTGATCACATCAGGCGGCACCAACGAATCGCTAACATATGGCCAACGGGACTCCGTGTCGTCGCAGGTCGTCTGGCCTGAAGTCGCCGGGCGCACACCGGAAGCGGCCGCAACGGCAGCCGTTTGCAACGGGAACCGTCAGGGACAGGGTGGCGGAACACCACCGCGTCGAGGGCGGCATGCAGCCACGGCGACGGGGGTACCCGCCGTGCGGCGCGATCCGCGTCGAGCGGCGCGCGGGAAGGCGATGGTCGGCGTGATGCGGCGGTACGAGCTGCGGTTCGGACTGCTGGGGCCACCGGTCCTGTACACCGCCCAGGCCCCCCACGGGACCGGCGTCCCGTACGAGACCATCCGCAGCCCGAAGGTACGGGCCCTGCTCGCCGCCCTTCTCCTCGACGCGGGCCGGATCGTGCCCGTCGAGTCGCTGAAGGAGGCGCTGTGGGGCGGCGCGCCTCCGGCGTCCGCGCAGGCCTCCCTGCACAACCACGTGACCCGGCTGCGCCGACTGCTCGACGACCCGGAACGGCTGCGGGCCGTGCCGCCCGGCTACCAGTTCCGGATCGAGCAGGGCGAGCTCGACGTCCATGTCTTCGAACGGCACGTCGCCGCCGCGCGCGGGGCGCACGCAGCCCGCAACTGGGAGCGCGTCGTACGCGAGTGCGCGGGGGCGCTCGTGCTGTGGCGTGGCACCCCGCTCAGCGGCCTCCCCGCCGACCTGGGCGGCTACGCCTTCGTACGGCGCCTGTGCGAGGCCCGGCTGCTCCTGCTGGAGTGGCGCTACGACGCCGAACTCGCCCTCGGCGGCGGCCGGACGGCCCGGATCGTCCCGGAGCTGACCGCCCTGGCCGCCGGCCATCCGCTGCGCGAGGCGTACCACCGCCAGCTGATGCTCGCCCTGCACCGCACCGGCCGCCAGGCCGAGGCCCTCGCCGTCCACCGCGACCTGCGCACCCGCCTGATCGAGGAACTCGGTGTCGAACCGGGCCCGGCGGTCCGCGAGGCCCATGTGGAGGTGCTGCGGGGGGCGGCCGGGGACCCCACCGGACACGGGGAGGAGCCGAGCGGCGTCGACGGCACCCATGCCTACGACGGCACCCATGCCTACGACGGCACCCATGCCTACGACGGCTCCGACGCCCACGACGGCTCCGATGCCGGAGGTCCGACGGCCTCCGCCCTCGGTCCCGCCCAACTCCCCCCTTCTCCCGCCCACTTCACCGGCCGTGACGACACCCTGCGTCGGCTCGGCGCCCTGCTCGCGGTCCCGCCGGGAGACGGCGTCACCCCCCTCGCCGTCATCAGCGGCATGGCCGGCGTCGGCAAGAGCGCCCTCGCGCTGCACGTGGCCCACATCCTGAGGGAACGTTTCACCAGCGGTCAGCTCTACCTCAACCTGCATGGCGCCACCCCCGGCATGACCCCCCTCTCCGCGGCCCAGGCCCTCGCCGCCCTGCTCCGCGACCTCGGCACCGAACCCCGGCACATCCCCGAACACCCGGACGCGGCCGCCGCGCTGCTCCGCACCCTCCTCGCCCCCACCCGCACCCTCCTCGTCCTGGACGACGCCGCGACCGCCGCCCAGATCCGCCCCCTCCTCCCGGCCGGCCCCGGCTGTGCGGTGATCGTCACCAGCCGCTCCCCGCTCACCGCCCTGGACGGCGCCCACCGCTTCCCCCTCGCCCCCCTCTCCGGCGAGGACAGCGCCGGCCTCCTGCGTGCCGTCTCCGGCCGCGAGGGCCTCGACGCGACCCACCCGCTCGTCGAGCTCACCGGCCGCCTCCCGCTCGCCCTCCGTGTCGTCGCCGCGCGCCTCGCCGCCCGCCGGGCCCTCACCCCGGACGCGCTCGCCGGTCAACTGGCCGCCACCCAAGGCCGGTTGAACCACCTCGAATACGACGACCTGAGCGTCCGCCGCTCCCTCGCCGTCGCCCACGACGCGCTCGCCGCCTCCGCACGCGAGGCCGACCGGGACGCGGCTCTCGCCCTGCGCCGCATCGGCGCCCTCGACCTGCCCACGTACGGCGCACCCCTGCTGGCCCGGCTCACCGGCACCGACGAGCGCCGCGCCGAGGCCGCCCTCGACCGGCTCGTCGACGTGGCACTCCTGGAGGAGACCGCCTACGGCCGCTACGCCCCCCACGACCTCGTCCGCGACTTCGCCCGTGAACTCGCGTCGCGGGAGGAGGGGACGGGGGCCGTGCTCGGGACCGCCCTCCACTGGTACGCCGCCGTCGCCGAACGCGTTCTGACCGCCGTCGTCGAACCCGGCCTCGACCAGGACGACCGCCGCCGCCCCACCGCCACCCAGCCGCCCGCCCACGCGGCCCATGTCGCGGACGTACCGCCCTTCCCCGGCCCCGAGGAGGCCTTCGCCTGGGCCGACGCGGAGCTGGGGAACATCGTCGCCCTGGTGGAGGGCCGTACCGGGGACGCCGAGGCGCCCCTCGTCGCCACCCTGCTGCGTCTCCTCTTCCCCTACCTGCAGCGCCGGGGCCGCATCGCCGAGACGGAGGTGCTGGGGCGGGCAGCGCTGCGCACGGCGCGGCGCCTCGGGGACGAGTCGGCGGAGGCGTACGCGCTGGGCGACCTGGCCGGGCTGCACTTCCTGACCGGCCGACAGAAGGAAGCGCTCGCCCTCAACGACCGCGCCCTGACCATCTGGCGGCGGCTCGACCGGCTCTCCTGGATCCGCCGCTGCATGAACAACCGCGGTCTGCTGCTGGAGAGCCTCGGCCGGTACGAGGAGTCCGGCGCCGCCCTGCGCCGGAGCCTGGAGTACTCGCGCCGGCTGAACGACCCGCACGGCGAGGCCATCACCCACAGCCACCTCGGCAACCTCTACGAGCACACCGACCCGCGCGCCGCCATCGAACAGCACCGGCTGTCGCTGGCCATCGGGGAGGAGACCGGCGCCGTGATCGTGCGGCACTCGGCGCACTGCAACATCGGCTACGCCCATCTCGCCCTCGGCGAACCGGCCGCCGCCCTGGCGCACTTCGAGGAGAACCTGCGCATCCTGGGCGGCCACGGCGACTGGCACGGCGAGTCACAGACCCGCCTGGGGCTCGTCCGTGCCCTGCGGCTCCTGGGTCGTACCGGACCCGCCGCGGGGGAGTGCGCCGAGCTGCTGCGCCGCGCCGACGCCCGCGCCGACCGCTACACGGGCGGCCTGGCCCGGCACCAGCACGGTCTCCTGCTGCACGAGCGGGGACGCAGGGAGCAGGCGTACGAGGAGTGGCGGGCGGCCCTCGACGCGTTGGACGGGACGGACGAGAAGGCGGTCGTGGCGGAACTCGGGGAGCTGCTCGGTGGGTTGGGGTGATCACTTGGCGTCGGCATAGCACTCCACCACCGCCGTCGTGAACGGAAACCGCACCGGCGTCTCCCCGAACGTCAGCCGCCCCGCCAGATCGGCCGCCTCCCGGATCGCGGCGACGACCGTCTCCGCCTCCTCCTCGGGACAGTGCACGATCACCTCGTCGTGCTGGAAGAAGACCAGCTCGGCCGCCAGGTCCGCGCAGGTGCGCCGCAGCGCTGCGAGCAGCAGCAGGGCCCAGTCGGCGGCGCTGCCCTGGACGACGAAGTTGCGGGCGAAGCGGCCACGGGCGCGGGCGTTGGAGGAGGCGTAACCGGGCACCCACTGCCCCCGGCCGTCCTCGGCCGCCTCGCCCTCGGCCGGACCGGCGGGGTCGACCGGGATGCCCGCCTCCTCCGTCCCCGCGTCGCCGGCGCCGGCCGCCGGCGGGCAGGTCCGCCCCAGCCAGGTCCGTACGAGCCGGCCCTCCTCGCCGGCCTTGGCCGCCTCGTCGACGTAGGCCACCGCGCGCGGGAAGCGGCGGCGGAGCGCGGCGAGGTTCTTCAGGCCGTCGCCGGAGGTCTGGCCGTAGACCGCGCCGAGCACGGCGAGCTTGGCCTGGTCGCGGTTGCCGGAGAAGGCGCGGTCGGAGACGGACT
This sequence comes from Streptomyces sp. NPDC049687, assembly GCF_044465285.1. NCBI lineage: Bacteria > Bacillati > Actinomycetota > Actinomycetes > Kitasatosporales > Streptomycetaceae > Streptomyces > Streptomyces sp. NPDC049687. Next base: position 105,247 of record NZ_JBITLN010000003.1, on the reverse strand, counting down.
GGTAGAGGTCGCTCTGCCGGCCGGCCACCTCCATCAGGCCGGGGTCGCGGGAGATCGCCGCCAGGACGCGCGGCTCCATCTGGTCGGCGTCGGCGACGACCAGCCGCCAGCCGGGGTCGGCGACCACGGCCCGCCGGATGACCTTGGGGATCTGCAGGGCGCCGCCGCCGTTGGTCACCCAGCGTCCGGTGACCGTGCCGTGCGCCAGGAACTCGGGGCGGAAGCGGCCCTCACGCACCCAGTCCTGGAGCCAGGACCAGCCGTGGGCGACCCAGACGCGGTACAGCTTCTTGTACTCGATCAGCGGTTTCACGGCCGGATGGTCGAGGGAGGCGAGCTCCCAGCGGCGGGTCGATTTCACGCGGATCCCGGCCTGGGCGAACGCCTTGATCACGTCGGCGGGCAGATCGGGGCGGACCCGGCGTCCGAAGGCGGCGGACACCTCGTCGGCCAGCTCGGCCAGCCGGCGCGGCTCGCCGCCGCCCGCGTACCGCTCGCCGAGCAGGTCGTGCAGGACCGCGCGGTGCACCTCCGCGCTCCAGGGCAGCCCCGCGCGGTTCATCTCGGCGGCCACCAGCATCCCCGCCGACTCGGCCGCCGTCAGCAGCCGCATCCGGTCGGGGTGCTCGGCCCGCGCGTGCCGCCGCTGCTGCTCGGCGTAGACCTCGGCGAGGGCGGTCAGGGGTAGGGGGCTGGACTGGACGGACCGGGGTTCGAAGAGGGAGGACTGCGCGCCGGGCACGGCGGAGCGCTGCGGCGGGTCCGGCGGGACGGGGCCGCCGCGCAGCCGGGCCAGGGCGGCGGCCGCCGAACGGGGTTCCCCGTACCGGCCCTCGTGGCCCAGGAGGAGGGTCTCGGCGTCCTCGACGTCGTAGCACCGCTCGACTCGCACCCCCGTGGCGAGCAGGCGCGGATACACCTCGGCCGTGGAACGCCAGACCCACCGGGTGACGTCGGGCCGCTCGCGCACGGCCCGCGCCAGGTCCGCCTCCCGCAGCACCGGACCGGCGGGCAGCCCGTCCGGACCGAGGGGGGCGAGCTCGGCGCCACCGTCCTCGGCCGGAGCGAGAACCCATCGGTCGGTCATGCCGCGAGTGTCGCAGGGGGGTCTGACAGTGGGGCCGTCCGCGGCCTCAGCCCTGCTCCTCGAACTGCACCTTGATCCTGTCGAGGGCCGCGGTGATGTTCTCCTCGACCGCCGGCTTGGTGATGCCGAGACCCGACAGCACACCCTCGCCGTTCTCGAACTCCAGGAGGGCGAGCAGGATGTGCTCGGTGCCGATGTAGTTGTGGCCGAGGCGGAGCGCCTCGCGGAAGGTGAGCTCCAGAACCTTCTTGGCGTCCGAGCCGTACGGGACGAGTTCCGGGACCTCGTCGGCGGCGGCCGGGAGTGCGGCGGTGGCGGCCTGGCGCACGGCGTCCAGGAGGACGTCCTGCGCGGTGATCGCCTTGGCGGCCAGGCCCTCGGGTTCCGCCAGCAGGCCGAGGACGAGGTGCTCGGGGCGGCCCTCGGTGTTGCGGGCGGCGATGGCCTCGTTGTGGGCGGCCATCACGACGTTGCGGGCGCGCGGGGTGTAGCGGCTGAAGCCCTGGCTCGGGTCGAGGTCGGCCGACTCCTTCGGCACGAACCGCTTCTGCGCGGCCTGCCGCGTGACCCCCATGCTCTTGCCGATGTCCGTCCAGGAGGCGCCGGAGCGGCGGGCCTGGTCCACGAAGTGCCCGATCAGATGGTCGGCCACCTCGCCGAGGTGATCGGCGGCGATCACCGCGTCCTGGAGCTGGTCGAGGGGCTCGGGATGAACCTTCTTGATGGCCGCGATGAGTTCGTCGAGCCGTACGGATGACGTGATGTGGGAGTTCGTCATGTGTCAACCGTAGGTTGACAGTCAAGGGGTGTCAACCTCGGGTTGTCAGTCTCCGTCGTCCGTCCGCACGCGCGCGTGACACGATCGACCGGTGAGCAGCACCGTTGACACCGCCTTCCAGGCCGCCCTCTACGACACCGCCGACACCGCCCTCGACGCGGGCGCCTCCCTCCTCGCCACCGACCCCTCTGCGGACGCCGAACTCGCGCGCCGGGGTGCGGAGTTCGTCGCGGCGGCCTGGCGGCGCGGCTGGCAGCCCGCCGATGTCGTACGGGTCGTGCGGCGCGATCTGGACGACGCGCACGCGCGCGTGCTGGCCGCCCTGATCCGGACGCAGGCGCCCGACGACAAGCCGCGCGGCCCCCGCTGGGCGGCCCAGCTGGCCGACCTGCCCACCGGGACCCCGCCGCGCACCGACCGCTTCTCGCACGCCACCACGGTCCTGGAGCTCTACCGGCTGCTGCTGCGCCTGCCGGCCCTGGAGCCCCTCCAGGAGCCGCACAAGCATCGGCCGGGCCCTCGCTCCGACTCCCGCATGCTCACCCGTATCCGCGCGCTGCTCGCCAAGGCGGAGGCGACCGGGTATCCGGAGGAGGCGGAGGCGCTCACCGGGAAGGCGCAGGAGCTGATGGCCCGGCACAGCGTCGACGAGGCCCTGCTCGACGCGCAGGCCCCGGACCCGGACGCGCCCGGCGCCTGCCGGATCGGCGTGGAGCCGCCGTACGAGCAGGCCAAGGCGGTACTGCTGGACGCGGTCGCCGACGCCAACCACTGCAAGGCCGTGTGGAACGAACCCTTCGGCTTCTCCACCGTCGTCGGCTTCGAGGCCGACCTGGAGGCGGTGGAACTGCTCTACACCTCGCTCCTGGTGCAGGCGCAGTCGGCCATGGCGAAGGCGGAGGCCGCCCAGCGCGCCGGCGGGCGCAAGCGGACCAAGACCTTCCGGCAGTCCTTCCTCGCCGCCTACGCCCACCGCATCGGCAGCCGTCTCGGCGAGGTCGCGGCCGCCGCCGGGACCCAGGTGGCCGACGACCTGCTCCCCGTCCTCGCCACCCGCGAGGTCGCGGTCTCGGCGGCCACCGACCGGATGTTCCCGGAGACGGTCACCACCCGGCTGCGCGGGATCACCGACGAGGCGGGCTGGACCGAGGGCGCCGAGGCCGCCGACCGCGCGCAGATGCGGTCCCGGCCCCGGCTCCCGTGACATGCCTCAGTCGCCCGCCTGCTGGAAGGCGCTCACCGTCGCGTCCGGCTCGGCCTCGCTCTTCAGCGCGACATCGCCGTACGACCACGCGAAGCTCTCGGTCTTCGAGGACCCCGGCAGGACGTACTTCACCGTCTTGGCGGCGAAGCTCTTCTCACCGCTCTCGCCCCGGACGTAGGTGATCGTGAAGCTGACCGTGCCCTGCTCCGGGACGGTCAGCTTCTGCGCCTGCACGCCTGCGGTCCGGCGCAGGGTCGAGGAGGTGCTGCCGGCGTACAGGTCGACGGCGGGGAAGCCGTCCAGGGTGCACTCGGCGCCCTTGTTGGTCAGCGTGACGGTGACATTGCCGGTGTCCCCCGCGGTGGGGGCGGCGTCGACCGGGCCGATCTCCTGGCCCAGGTCGCCCAGGGCGCAGGCGGAACCGGCGGCCTTGCTCTCGTCACCGCCGGAGCCGCTGTCGTCGCCGCCGGAGCAGGCGGTGAGGAGAAGGGCCGCGGCGAGGGCGGTGACGGTGATCGGAACGGCGCGCATGAGTGGTCCCCTGAGGTTCGTGACGGTGCTCGAAGGATCATCACGCACGCGCGTGGCGCATCGTCGCGCGCCCCCACCCGTGCCGGTGCCCCCGCGTCACGACCCCAGCCCCGCCGTCGGCAGCCCCGACGGCAGCCGGCCGCCCTCCGCCCTGGTGTAGGTCTCCTTGCCGGCCGCGCCCGTCCAGGTGACGTTCATGGAGTCGCCCTCGAGGGAGTCGACCATGCCGGTCGTGCGGTCCTTCGAGCCGGTCACGCACTTGAGGTGGATCATCTCCATGCCCGCCTCCTCGCCGGCGGTCCCGCTGCACACGGTCCCGCCCGTGGCGAAGAGGGCGGCCTGCTTCCCGGTGATGACCAGCGCGACGGCCTTGCCGTCCGCCGTGGCCAGCCAGCTGCCCTCCAGCCCGCTGGACGCCGAGGTCGTGGCCCCGCCCGTGCCTCCGGAGACCGAGCTCGGCGTCCCGGCGGACGCGGACGGAACGGCCCCGGAGCCGTCGTCGGAGCCGCCGCTGCCGCCGCACCCGGTCAGCGCGAGCGCGCCCGTCAGCGCCGCGGTCACGGCCACGGCCCGCACCGGCCGACGGGACGCGCCGCGCGAGTGGATCGCCGAAGTCACTGCATGCTCCCGATAGCCAGAGGGGAAGGACCGCGCAGCAAGCTACCAGCACGCCTCAGCAGAACCCTGGGTGCGGCCTGTGACCTCCGAGCACGGGCCTGTGAGCTACCAGGACGACTTCCGCACCCCTGGCAGACACCCCGCGTGCGCCAGCTCGCGCAGGTTCACCCGGGACAGCCCGAACGCCCGGAAGCAACCGCGCGGCCGCCCGTCCACCTGGTCGCGGTTGCGCACGCGCGTGGCGCTCGCGTCCCTCGGCTGCCCGCGCAGCTCACACTGGGCGGCGAGCCGTTCCGCCTCCGTCGACGAGGGGCGCCGGATGATCTCCTTCAGCTCGGCCCGTCGCCCGGCGTACCGGGCGACGACCTCCCGTCGCTGCTCGTTCTTCGCGATCTTGCTCTTCTTCGCCATCAGACCCGCGCCCCCCTCGCCCGGACGCGGGCCACGGCCGCCTCGACGCCGATCGCGTCCACGGTCCTGATCCCCTTCGCGCTCAGCCGCAGCCGTACGTACCGGCCCTCGCTCGGCAGCCAGTAGCGCTTGGACTGGATGTTCGGGTCGAAGCGGCGGGGGGTCCGCCGGTGGGAGTGGGAGATGCGGTTGCCGAATCCGGGCCGGGCCCCGGTCAGCATGCAGTGCGCGGACATGGGTGACGTACCTCTCTCTGTCAGCTATCGCTAATGGAATTCATTTTCAGTAAGATACCAGCATGGCACGCAACGAACTCCGCCCGGTCGTCAAACTCCGCTCCACGGCCGGGACCGGCTTCACGTACGTCACCCGCAAGAACCGCCGCAACGACCCGGACCGTATGACCCTCCGGAAGTACGACCCGGTCGCCGGCCGCCACGTCGACTTCCGAGAGGAGCGCTGATCATGCGCGAGGGAATCCACCCGGCCTACGGCCCGGTCGTCTTCCGCGACCGTGCCGCGAACCACACCTTCCTCACCCGCTCCACGCTGTCCGCCACGGCGAGCGAGAAGACGATCCAGTGGGAGGACGGCCACACCTACCCGGTCGTGGACGTCGAGATCTCGAACGTCAGCCACCCCTTCTACACCGGCACCGCCCGCGTCCTGGACACCGCCGGCCGCGTCGAGCGCTTCGAGCGCCGGTACGGGAAGCGGGGCGGGGCGTGAGCCTGTCCGTCGTGATCGTCGGCGGGCTGCACGCCGACGCCCGCCGGGCGACCGTCGCGCGCCTGCTCGCCGACGTCCCCGGCGGGGTCGTACTCCACCACGACCTGGCGACGGCCGCGGCCGGCACCGTCGTCCGCACGGTCCGCGACGCCGGTGGAATCCTCTCCGCCGGCGAGGCGCCCCTGGTCCACGACTGCGCCTGCTGCGCCCTGCGCGAGGACCTGGTGCCCGAGCTGCGCCGCCTCGCCGAGGACGGCACCACCCGGCTCGCGGTCGTCGAGCTGTGGGACTCCGTCGAGCCCAAGGCCATGACCGAGGTGGTGGTGGCCGGCGGCCTCACCGTCACCGGAGTCCTCACGGCCGTGGACCCGGCGCTGCTCCTGCCGTACCTCGGTAACGGCGACGACCTCGCCGACGCCGGACTCGCCGCGGCCGCCACGGACCGGCGGACCGTCGCCGACACCTTCGCACGGCAGCTGGAGTACGCCCCCGTCCTCGCCGTCCTCGACTCGGAGGAGGCCGACGACGAGGACCGCGAGCTGCTCGCACAGCTCCATCCGACGGCCCGCCGGGTCCCTGTCGGGGGCGGCGACCCCGCGGCGGACCCGGCGGGCGCATTCGCACGTGCAGACGCAAGCGCGCCGTCGGAGCTGGCGGCCGCCGCCCTCGCCGGGTTCGACGCGGAGGCGGCGGCCGCCGCGCAGCACCCCGCCTGTGCCCTGCTCCCCGCCGAGGCCGATGCCCACGGAGTCGCCACCCTCGTGTGGCACCGCGACCGCCCCTTCCATCCGGAGCGGCTGTACGCGGCGCTGGAGGATCTGACCTGCGCGGCGGCCCGCAGCCGGGGCCGGTTCTGGCTCGCCGACAAGCCCGACGCGCTGCTCCACTGGGACGCGGCGGGCGGCGCCCTGTGCGTCGAGTCGGCGGGCCCCTGGCTGGCCTCGCTGCCCGACGCGGCCTGGGACCTGGTACCGCCGGTGCGCCGGGCCGCCGCCGCACTGGACTGGCACCCCGAGCACGGAGACCGCTGCCAGCACCTGGTCTTCACGTCTCCCGGGCTCGACCGCGACGGGCTCGAACGGCTGCTGGAGTCCTGTCTGCTCACCGACGCCGAGTACGCCGCCGGCCGCGACGCCTGGAAGCGGCTGCCGCCCGCCTTCGACACCCTCCTGGAGGTCTGACCCCGTGCCCCGCAAGACCGACCGCAAGCCCGTCGGGTCCCGTCCCAATCCGCTCGACCAGGCGGGCATCACCTCTGTCGACTACAAGGACACCGAGACCCTGCGGAAGTTCCTCTCCGACCGGGGCAGGATCCGCGGCCGCCGCGTCACCCGGGTCTCCGCCCAGCAGCAGCGTCAGCTGTCCCGGGCGATCAAGAACGCCCGTGAGATGGCCCTGCTGCCGTACGGCAGTCGCTGAGCCGACGGCTTCGGCGGCCGTACGAGTGAACCCGGTCCGGTCGTCCGCCCGGGCTGGACGGGATCCCGTCCGCTGATCGGCCCGACGGCCGACATCCCGCACTCGCCGCGGTCCATCCCGCTTCGCCCCCGCGTACGATCCCCTCGGTCGTGCACGGGGGCGAGCGTGTGTCGCGCGCCCGGCCCGACTGGTCAGGACCTGTTCCGCAGCCTGCGCCCGGAGCCCGCGGAACCCCCACGTCCGGAGGTACGTCCACCGGGGGGAGAGGACGCCGGGCGTCCGCCTTCCGGGACCGTCCCGAACGGAGGGAAACGGCCGGTGGTGCCGTGCCGGTGGAACATGACGGCCACGCCAGGCGTCTGTTCCTAGTGCATGAGTGGTTTCGATCTGTACTACTTCGCCGGGCGGACAAAGCAGGCGCAACGCTGTAACCGCGCAACCACCCGGCGTGCACGTGCATCTGCTCATGCAACTGCACATGAACGGGGCTATGATCCGGATTGACCACGGCACCAATGGCCACACGAGCCAGTGCACCACCAGGGAGCGACCTGTGGACCACCACGTTGACGGGGGGCACGACGTGTACAACGGCATGACGGCCACACAGCTGTACGGGGTTGCCTGGCAGAAGAGCCGGCACAGCAACTCACAGGGTTCGTGCGTGGAGTTCGCGCGGCTGCCCGGCGGAGACGTGGCGGTGCGCAACTCGCGCTTCCCCGACGGCCCCGCGCTCGTCTACACGCGGGCCGAGATCGAGGCCATGCTGCTGGGCATCAAGGACGGCGAGTTCGACCATCTGATCGCGAGCTGACCCGGCCGTCGCGCGCGCAACCCCGGCGGAGGGACGGGGATGCCCTGTGGACAAAACGCCGCGAATACCGCCACAACGCGCGTAGAACCGCGGCACCACAAGGGGCCGCGGTTCGTCATTCGGCGGGTGTGTGCAACCGGAACAGCGCCCACACGACCTTGCCGCCGAGGCTGCCCGAGAGCGGGTGCCAGCCCCAGCCGTCGGCGAAGGAGTCGACGAGGAACAGGCCCCGGCCCGACTCCGCCGAGAAGTCCTCGCTCTCACGGGGCAGCGGGCTGTCGTGGCTGGGATCGCGCACCGCGCACACCAGCCGCTCGGTCCACCGCATCAGATGCAGCCGCACGGCCGGAACCTGCGTACAGGGGAGCGCGTCGGGGGTCAGTCCGTGCCGCAGGGCGTTGGTCACCAGTTCGGAGACGACGAGACAGACGTCGTCGAAGCGGTCGCCCACGTCCCACTGGCCGAGGGTTCTTCTCGTGAACTGCCGGGCCTCGCGCACGGCTTCCAGGCGGGCGGGAAGGGCGCAGGACGCGGCGTTGGACACGGCCGCTGGATCAAGCGGCGGAAGGCCCTGCCTTAACGGCTCGAGCATGGTCGATCCATTCGTCCCCATGCGAGGCACTCCCGGGATTCGCGGTCGTTGCGATGCAGCGGTGGCGCGAGACCATGGTTTCCGATGCGCACGGCGGATGCAAGGGCAGATGCACGTGCACGTGACCGAAATGGACCTTCCCGTACCGCTTCTTGGCCATTTTTTCCGCCATCTTCTCGTCGTTCAGGGGCCGTTCCCTTGCTTTCTCCTCACCCTTCCCTTCGGGCGCTCCGTGCGTATCCTTTGGCTTCTTTCCATCTCTGTAATCGGACGAGTACTGCTCGAAGTGTTTTAGTGGCAGACTGCGGGGCCTGTGGAAGGTTGGGGAGGCTGGCAAGGTGAGCGCGGGAGAGCCCGGATCGGTGGTGCGGCGGATGCTGCTCGGCTCGCAACTTCGGCGACTGCGTGAGGCGCGCGGCATCACGCGGGAAGCGGCGGGATACCACATCCGAGCATCGGAGTCGAAGATCAGCCGGATGGAACTCGGCCGGGTGAGCTTCAAGACCCGGGACGTGGAGGACCTGCTGACGCTGTACGGCATCACGGACGACGCCGAGCGCCAGGCCCTGATCGGACTCGCCCGCGAGGCCAACGTGGCGGGCTGGTGGCACAGTTACTCGGACGTCCTGCCCAACTGGTTCCCCACCTACGTCGGCCTGGAGGGCGCCGCCTCGCTGATCCGCGTCTACGAGGTGCAGTTCGTGCACGGCCTGCTGCAGACCGAGGCGTACGCCCACGCGGTCGTCGCCCGGGGCATGAAGGGCGCGAGCGCGGCCGACATCGACCGGCGGGTGGCGCTGCGCCTGGAGCGGCAGAAGTACCTCGTCGCCGAGAACGCCCCCGACTTCCACATCGTCCTCGACGAGGCCGCGCTGCGCCGGCCCTACGGAGACCGCGCGGTGATGCGCGGACAGCTGCAGCACCTGATCGAGATCTCCGAGCGGCCCAACGTGCGGCTGCAGATCATGCCGTTCAGCTTCGGCGGGCACTCCGGCGAGTCCGGCGCCTTCACCATCCTGAGCTTCCCGGACGCCGACCTGCAGGACGTCGTCTATCTGGAGCAGCTCACCAGCGCCCTCTACCTGGACAAGCGCGAGGACGTCGCCCAGTACGAACAGGCGCTCAAGGAGCTCCAGCAGGAGAGCCCCGGACCCGACGAGAGCCGGGACCTGCTGCGGGGGCTGCTCCAGTTGTCGTAGGGCCTGTTCCCGGCCCGTTCCGGGGCGGCTTCCTGAGGGTTTTCCCTCAAGTAACGGGGCGCTGCCCCAACGTCCTTGCAACACACGTACGATGACGTGTGATCAGATCGTGACGTCGATCGCAGCAGGGGATTGAGGGATCACATGTCGTCCTACTTCACGGACCTGGCCCAGCAGTACATCGACGGTAAGTGGCGTCCGGGGACCGGGTCCTGGGACATCATCGACTTCAACCCCTACGACGGCGAGAAGCTCGCCTCGATCACCATAGCCACCGTCGACGAGGTCGACGAGGCCTTCCGCGCCGCCGCCCGCGCGCAGAAGGAGTGGGCCGCGACCAACGCCTACGCCCGCCGCTCGGTGTTCGAGAAGGTGCTGCGGCTGGTCGAGGAGCGCGAGGCCGAGATCAGCGAGGTCCTCGTCGCCGAGGCCGGCGGCACCCTCGGGAAAGCCGGCTTCGAACTCCACCTGGCCAAGGAGTTCCTGCGCGAGTCGATCCATCTGTCGCTGCGTCCCGAAGGCCGTATCCTCCCCTCGCCGATCGACGGCAAGGAGAACCGCGTCTACCGCGAGCCGGTCGGCGTGGTCGGTGTGATCAGCCCCTTCAACGTGCCCCTCCTGCTGTCGCTGAAGTCCGTGGCCCCCGCGCTGGCCCTCGGCAACGCCGTGGTGCTCAAGCCGCACCAGAACACCCCGATCGCCGGCGGCACCATCATCGCCAAGCTCTTCGAGGACGCCGGTCTGCCCCCGGGCCTGCTGAACGTCGTCGTGACCGACATCGCCGAGATCGGTGACGCCTTCCTGGAGCACCCGATCCCGCGGGTCATCTCCTTCACCGGCTCCGACAAGGTCGGCCGGCATGTCGCCACGGTCGCCGCCTCGCACTTCAAGCGGTCCATCATCGAACTCGGCGGCAACAGCGCCTTCGTCGTCCTCGACGACGCCGACGTGGACTACGCGGTCGACGCCGCCGTCTTCAGCCGCTTCATCCACCAGGGCCAGGTCTGCATGGCCGCCAACCGGATCCTGGTGGACCGTTCCATCGCCGACGAGTTCACCGAGAAGTTCGTCGCCAAGGTGAAGACGCTCAAGGCCGGCGACCCGCGCGACCCCGGGACCCTCATCGGCCCGGTGATCAACTCCCAGCAGGCGGAGGCCGTGTCCGGCGCGGTCGAGCAGGCGATGGCCGAGGGCGCGACCGCCCTCCTCCACGGCACGACCACCGACAACCTCGTCGAGCCGTCCGTCCTCGCCGGCCTCCCCCTCGACTCCGCCCTGCTCCAGCAGGAGGTCTTCGGCCCGGTCGCCTTCATCAACACCTTCGACGGCGAGGAGGAGGCCCTCCGTATCGCCAACGACACGCCGTACGGGCTGAGCGGCGCCGTCCACACCGCCGACGTCGAGCGCGGCGTCGCCTTCGCCAAGCAGATCGTCACCGGCATGTTCCACGTCAACGACGCCACCGTCCACGACGAGCCGATCGTCCCCTTCGGCGGCGAGAAGAACTCCGGCGTCGGCCGCCTCAACGGCGAGACGACCCTCGAGGCCTTCACCACCACCAAGTGGATCTCGGTCCAGCACGGGCGCAGCGGCTTCCCGTTCTGAGGCTCCGCCGAAGGACTTGGCCCGGGCCCATGCCGGCGATCCGTCTGCTCGTGCCGGGTGCCGTGCGCCGGCACGGGCGGGCCCACGGCTACCAGGTCCGCGGCGACCTGGAGTACTGGGGCGCCACGAGTGGTCCAACGCCGAGCCGGGCTCGATCCACCACGCCCTGAAACAGACGGCGAAACAAGGACTGCTGCTGCTGGGCCACATCGGCGAGATCATGAACCTCTGGGTCCACACGGCCGACGCCGAGGCCGGGTGGACCCGGGGACTCGTCGGACGCGTCGAGGGCGGGGTGTACACCTCCGCGGGCGAGGGCGAGCCGTTCGTCGGCGTCCTGGCCGAGGGCGAGGTGAACCCGGACGCGACGGGGGTGCGCCATCCGGGCGACGACCGCTGAAGCCGCTGGTCGGCCGGTGGTGGCCGGCCCGGTGGTGGCCGGTCTAGTGGTGGAAGCTGGTCGCGGCCTCCTTGTCCCGTGTCACCGGCTGCGGCTGCCGCCGCAGTTCCGGGAGGAGACGCGTCAGGTTCTCCACGAACAGGTCCGCCAGGTCCGCCGAGAAGCCGTTGCGGCACACCACCCTGAGGACGGACAGGTCCTCCCGGTTCGGCGGGAAGGTGTACGCCGGCAGCAGCCAGCCGCTCTCCCGCATCCGCCGGGAGACGTCGAAGACGTCGTACGCCGTCACGTCCGGCGCCGTCGTGAAGGCGAAGACGGGCAGTTCGTCGCCCCGGGTGAGCAGCCGGAAGTCGCCCAGCGCCTCGACCCGGTCGGCGATGCTCCGGGCCACGTGCCGCGTGGTCTGCTGCACGGCCCGGTAGCCCTCGCGGCCGAGCCGCACCAGCGTGTAGTACTGGGCGACGACCTGGGCGCCGGGGCGGGAGAAGTTCAGTGCGAAGGTCGGCATGTCGCCGCCCAGGTAGTTGACCCGGAAGACGAGTTCCTCGGGCAGCGCCTCGCTGTCGCGCCACAGCGCCCAGCCGACCCCGGGATACACCAGGCCGTACTTGTGCCCCGAGGTGTTGATCGACGCCACGCGCGGGAGACGGAAGTCCCACACCAGGTCCTCGTCGAGGAAGGGCGCGATCATCGCCCCCGACGCGCCGTCCACGTGCACCGGGATGTCGAGGCCGCTGCGCTCCTGGAGGGCGTCCAGGGCCGCGCAGAGGTCCGCGATCGGCTCGTAGGAGCCGTCGAAGGTGGAGCCGAGGATGCCGACGACCCCGATGGTGTTCTCGTCACACAGGTCGGCGGCGGCCTGCGGGTCGAGATGGAAACGGTCGCCCTCCATCGGGATCAGACGGGGCTCGACCTCCCAGAAGTTGCAGAACTTCTCCCAGCACACCTGCACATTGACACCCATGACGAGATTCGGCCGCGCCCCCGGGGCCGGATGCCGTCTGCTCCAGCGGCGCTTCAGCGCCATCCCGGCCAGCATGCACGCCTCGCTGGACCCGGTCGTCGAACACCCCACGGCCGCCGACGGATCCGGCGCGTTCCACAGATCGGCGAGCATCGCCACGCAGCGCCGCTCCAGCTCGGCCGTGCGGGGGTACTCGTCCTTGTCGATCATGTTCTTGTCGCGGCACTCCGCCATCAGCATCTCGGCCTGCGGCTCCATCCAGGTGGTGACGAAGGTGGCCAGGTTGAGCCGGGAGTTGCCGTCCAGCATCAGCTCGTCGTGCACCAGCTGATACGCCGACGAGGGGGCCATCGGGGTGTCCGGCAGCCGGTGCTTGGGCGGGGCCCCGGTCATGCCGCCGACCGGGTTGGCCTCGCCGTAGAAGGGGTTCAGGGAGAGGGGGCGCTCGTCGGGCTTCTCGGGACCTCTGTGCAACGCCATGCTGGTACCTCCTGGCGGATCAACGGTTGTCGACGGACGGGGGTTCCCTGGCTCACGGGCCCACGATAGGCGGGCAGAACGGGACGAACATCTCGAAGATGCCCGCGGGGGGACTTGCACCTCACGTGACGTGAGGACGCACCGTGGAGCGCGTACCGAGAAGGGAGCGGGCAGAAGTGAGCTACTCCGTAGGACAGGTCGCCGGATTCGCCGGGGTCACGGTGCGCACCCTGCACCACTACGACGAGATCGGACTGCTCGTCCCGGGCGGCCGCAGCGACGCCGGCCACCGGCGCTACGACGACGCCGACCTCGACCGGCTGCAGCAGATCCTGTTCTACCGCGAGCTCGGTTTCCCGCTCGAGGAGGTCGCCGCCCTGCTCGACGACCCGGCCGCGGACCCGCGCGCGCACCTGCGCCGGCAGCACGACCTGCTGACCGCCCGGATCGAGAAGCTGCAGAAGATGGCCGCGGCCGTGGAAAACGCCATGGAGGCACGGAAGATGGGCATCAACCTCACCCCCGAGGAGAAGTTCGAGGTCTTCGGCGACAAGGACCCCGAGCAGTACGCCGAAGAGGCGGAGGCGCGCTGGGGCGGAACCGAGGCCTACGCCGAGTCGCAGCGTCGCGCCGCCCGCTACACCAAGGACGACTGGAAACGCATCCAGGCCGAGGTGGGAGCGTGGGGCGAGCGGTACACGGACCTGATGGCCGCGGGGGAGCCCCCGACCGGCGAGGCGGCCATGCACCTGGCAGAGGAACACCGGCGGCACATCGGCACCTGGTACTTCGAGTGCCCCTACGAGATGCACCGCGCCCTGGGGGAGATGTACGTCTCCGACGAGCGCTTCAAGGCGTTCTACGACTCCCTGCGCCCGGGCCTCGCCGAGCACCTCAGGGACGCCATCCTGGCCAACGCGACCCGAAACACACCCTAGGGCCGCGGCAGGCACCGGAGTCCCGGCCCGGGGGGTCACTCCCGGGCCACGACCACCGCCGTTCCGTACGCGCAGACCTCGGTGCCCACGTCCGCCGCCTCCGTGACGTCGAAGCGGAACATCAGCACGCCGTTGGCGCCACGCGCGCGTGCCTGCTCGACGAGCCGTTCCATGGCCTGGTTGCGGGTCTGCACCAGGGTCTTCGTCAACCCTTTGAGCTCCCCGCCGATCATCGACTTCAGGCCCGCGCCGATCTGGCTGCCGAGGTGCCGTGAGCGCACGGTCAGCCCGAAGACCTCACCGATGACCTCCTGCACACGGAATCCGGGAACGTCGTTCGTGGTGACGACCAGTACGTCCGGCTGGGGCCCCTGGCCGCCGCCGAAATCATCGATGCCCATGTTCACAGCTTTGACCGAGGAGGGGCACAGTGCATCCTGGGGGGAGCCCTGGGAACCTGGTCCTGTGGCGCCGCGTTGATAGCTTGGGGCGGTCTCTTCGCCGCACCGACCGCCTTCACCCCTCAGGAGCCCGCAACCGTGACGACTCTTGCCCTCGGACCGAGCTGGCTGGACCCCGACTACCTGCTCGACACGTTCGGCATCTGGGGCCTGCTGCTCATCGTCTTCGCGGAGTCCGGCCTGCTCATCGGGTTCTTCCTGCCCGGCGACTCCCTGCTGTTCACCGCCGGCCTGCTGATCACCTCGAACCAGCTGGACTTCCCGCTGTGGGCCGCGATCGCCCTGATCTGCGTCGCCGCGATCCTCGGCGACCAGGCGGGTTACATGTTCGGCAAGAAGGTGGGCCCGTCCCTCTTCAGCCGCCCGGACTCCCGCCTCTTCAAGCAGGAGAACGTCACCAAGGCCCACGAGTTCTTCGAGAAGCACGGCCCGAAGTCCCTGGTCCTGGCCCGCTTCGTGCCCATCGTGCGCACCTTCACGCCGATCATCGCCGGCGTCAGCGGCATGAAGTACCGCTCCTTCCTGGTCTTCAACGTCATCGGCGGCGTCCTGTGGGGCGCGGGCGTGACCCTGCTCGGCTCCTGGCTGGGCAACATCGACTTCGTCAACAAGAACATCGAGGCGATCCTCATCCTGATCGTCCTCGTCTCGGTGGTCCCGATCGTCATCGAGTTCCTGAGGGCCCGCTCCCAGGCCAGGAAGAACCCCCCGCAGCAGCAGCCTCCGACGGCCGAACAGCAGCAGCCGTACCAGCCTCAGTACCCCGTCATGGACGACGCGACGACCCAGCTCCGCCGCATCGACAGCCAGCCCCAGCAGAACGACTACTACGGCAACGGCAACGGCAACGAGTACTACGGCGGCCGGCAGCAGTACCCCCAGCAGCAGTATCCGTACAACAACCAGAACCAGGGGTACTAGGGGGTGTATCCCCCGCAGTGCCCAGAAGGGGCGCGGGGCGATCAGAATCCCCGCGTCCGCTTGGCGGCACGCCGCTTCTCGGGGGACCCGATCCGCAGGAACAGCCGCGACACCTCGTTACCCAGGTTCACCCCGATGGCGATGGCCATCGCCAGCGCCGCGGCCTTGGACAACGAGACCAACCCCTCGTCGACCTCGTTCTGCGCGATCGCCAACAGCCCGAAATACGTCGCCGACCCCGGCAACAGGGGCCCGATCGCCGCGGTCGTGTACGGCAGCGCCGACGCGAACCGGTACCGCGACAGCAACTGCCCGAAGAGCCCGACCACCCCCGCCGCGACGGCCGTGGAGGCCACGGGCGAGATGCCGCCGGCGTAGCGCATGGCGCCGTACACGCACCACGCGACGCCCCCGTTGAGCGTCACGGCCAGCACGGTGGATCGTTCCTGCTGGAGCAGCACGGCGAACGTCAGCGACAGCAGCATCGACGCACCGATCTGCCACAGCGGCCGCTCGCTGATGCCCAGGGCCGCGTCGGGGTTGAGATGGGCGCCGAGCTGGACACCGACGTAGAGCGTCGCCAGCACGCCCACCACGATGCCCACGAAGAGGTACATGACCTCCAGCAGCCGCGCCGCCGCGGTGATGTAGAAGCCGGTCAGCCCGTCCTGGACGCCCGCCACCAGCGCCCGCCCGGGCAGCAGCGCGAACAGCCCACCGGTGATGACCGCGGACGCCTTCACGTCGACGTGGGCCAGTGTGAGCGCGATGCCCATCGCGGCCGACGGCATCGCGGCGACCAGGAACTGGTAGAACTCCGGCAGCCCGCGCCCCGCGCACAGCCATGCCAGCCGGTCGCCGAGCATCGCCCCGAGCATGGCCGCCACGAACACGACCCCGTCACCGCCGACGAGCACCGAGGCCGCGCCCGCGAGCAGTCCGCTCGCCGAGGTCAGCACCCAGGTCGGGTAGGGGTGGCGGTTGCGGCGGATCTCCGCGAGCCGCCGGTAGGCCTCCTCCAGGGAGATGTGGGTCTCCGGGTCGCTCAGGTCGTCCACGAGGCGGAAGACGGCCGCCAGGCGCGTGTAGTCGGTGCCCCGGCGGCGTACCGTCCGGGACGCCGTGACGGGGTCCTCCACCAGGGACGGCTGGTACGAGATCGACAGCAGTGTGAAGGTGACGTTGGGCTCGCAGCGGTCCAGCCCGTACGACCGGCACACCGCGAACATCGCGGCCTCCACGTCCTCCGCGCCCTCCCCGCCGGCCAGCAGCAACTCCCCGATGCGCAGGGTCAGGTCGAGCACGCGAGGGACGGCCGGACCGCCCTCCTCCGCCTTCGGCCCGGGCTCCGGCGCGGGCCGCTCGGCGACCGGCATCCGCAGCATCGTGCGCATCCGGTCCTGCCAGGGCACGTCCTTGGTCAGACTGACCACGGGTATGCCCTCGGCGGGCGTGAACGCCGCCGGGGCGCTGCGTGCGCTGTACGTACTGGGCGGACTGAACGCCGACCCCTCGGCCTCCCCGACGGGCGCCACGTCCAGCCCCTCCGGCACGGCGAACTCCGACGTGGTCTCCGGTTCACCGCCCACTCTGGGCACGGCCAGCCCCTCCGGGAGGGCGAACTCGGAGGTCACCTCGGGGTCGTAGACCCCCCTCGCCTCGTCCGACTGCGGCTTGCGGTACTCCGCCTCCGTCACTGAGCAAGCTCCCTGAACGACGCCTTCCGTAGGCCTCAGTATGCGCACAGACACGCGAAAGGGCCGCACGCGCCCGCGTGCGGCCCTTCCCGGGACTACGGAAGGTCAGTGACCGCCCTGGTCCTTGAAGCGCTTGTACGACCGCTCGATCTCGGCCTCGGCGTCGGTACGGCCCACCCAGTCGGCGCCCTCGACGGACTTGCCGGGCTCCAGGTCCTTGTAGACCTCGAAGAAGTGCTGGATCTCCAGGCGGTCGAACTCCGACACGTGGTGGATGTCGCGCAGGTGCTCCACGCGCGGGTCGGTCGCCGGGACACACAGCAGCTTGTCGTCGCCGCCGGCCTCGTCGGTCATGCGGAACATGCCGATCGCGCGGCAGCGGATCAGGCAGCCGGGAAAGGTCGGCTCGTCCAGGATGACCAGCGCGTCCAGCGGGTCGCCGTCCTCGCCGAGGGTGTTCTCGACGAAGCCGTAGTCGGTCGGGTAGGCGGTCGAGGTGAAGAGTCGACGGTCCAGGCGGATCCGACCGGTCTCGTGGTCCACCTCGTACTTGTTCCGCGAACCCTTCGGGATCTCGATCGTGACGTCGAACTCCACCGGTGGCTCCTCCATGATCAGCACATAGTTCTGGTGGTTAAGTGTCCCTCACGCAGGTGTGTGATCGCGAAAGGGGCTGGTGGTCGTGCCAGAGCTGAGGCCTTGGCGAGCCGCGAGACCGCATGTGGCGCGGGTCGCGGACGCCGTACGACCGCGTCTGGCACGGGTCGCAGGGATCGTACGGCCCGCTCTCGCGCGCGTGTCGGCGGCCGCCGAGCCGCAGGTCGCACGGCTGGCACAGGCGGCGGGACCGCAGCTCGCGCGGATCACGAAGGCCGGTCCGAACGCCAGGTCCTGGCAGTACACCGCGGGTGCGACGACCGCCGGTCTGGCGCTGGCCGCCGGCGTGGTGACCGCCGCCGGCCCCTGGGACTCCACGGGTCAGCGTACGGCCGAGCGGGACCGGGCCATCGCCCTGGAACGGACGGGTGGCACAGATCACGGCCGAAAGGACGATTCGTCCCGTACGTCCGACACGGCGGCCGGAGCGCCCCGGCCCGCCCCCAGCGCCGCCTCCGTCCTCACCGGCCTCGGCGGGGCAACCGGGGCAGTGAAGTCCGCCCCGGACGCCCTGCCGACCGGCACCGGCCTGGCGGCGGTCCTGGACCGGCTCCTGGCCGACCCCGCCCTCGGCGCCCGCCACACCGCCGCCGTCGTCGACGTGGCCACCGGCAAGCGTCTCTTCGGCGCCGGAGCCGACCAGGCGCTGACCCCCGCCTCCACCACCAAGATCGCCACCGCCGTCGCCGCGCTCTCCTCGATGGGCGCCGACCACCTCCTCACCACCCGCGCCGCCCTCGAACCCGACACCGGGGAGCTCGTCCTCGTCGGCGGCGGCGATCCCACCCTCACCGCCCGCAAGGACGCCGAGGGCTGGGCGAGCCTGCGCACCCTCGCCGCCTCGACGGCCCAGGCGCTCAAGAAACGGGGCGTCACCGACGTGACCCTCTCGTACGACACCACCTTGTTCGCCGGCCCCGAAATTCACCCCATCGGGGTCAACCCCAACCTCGCCCCCGTCACCGCCCTCACGGCCGACGAGGGCCGCACCGACGACTCGACCAGCGGCCCGGTGACCCGCGTCGCCGACCCGGCGGCCGACGCCACCCGCAAGTTCGCGGCATTCCTGAAGGCCGACGGCATCAGCACCACGGCCCCCGGGCCCTCGAAGGCGACCACGCGCGCGCAGACGCTCGCCACCGTCTCCTCGCCGCCGCTGTCCACCTTGGTCGAACGCATGCTCACCAACAGCGACAACGACATCGCGGAGGCCCTCGCCCGCCAGACCGCCGTCGCCACCGGCCTACCCGCCGACTTCGCGGGCGCCGGCAAGGCCCTCGAGACCCAGCTGAAGAAGCTCGGCGTGCCGCTGACGGGTGCCGCCTTCAAGGACGGCAGCGGTCTCAACCGCGCGGACCGCCTCACCGCGGACCTGCTCACCGCCCTCCTGGCCAAGGCGGGCGACCCGGACCGGCCCGACCTGCGCCCCGTCCTCACCGGTCTGCCCGTCGCCGGCTTCACCGGCACCCTCAGCACCCGCTACGCCGACGGCGCCGCCGGCGTCGTACGCGCCAAGACCGGCACCCTCACCGGCGTGAACACCCTGGCCGGCACGGTCGTGGACCAGGACGGCCGCCTGCTCGCCTTCGCCCTGCTGACCTCCGACACCACCGATCCGGCAGCGGCCCAGACCGTACTGGACCGGGCGGCGACGGCGCTGGCGGGGTGCGGCTGCCGGTGACCGCTCCCCTTCCGGGGGATTCCCGGTGACCGCCGCCCCCGACCCCGACGTCTCCCTGATCGCCCCCGCGCGGCCTGCCCGAAGCGGCAGCGCTCACGTACGGTTGACACATGACGAGCATCGGTGGTGCGGCATCTGCTGGGATGGTCGACTGGAATCTCGCGGTGGCGACCGCGACCCGGCTCGTGCGGCCGGGCCCGGAAGTCAGCCGTGACGAAGCACGGACCGTCGTCGCGGAGTTGCGCCGGCACGCCAAGGCCTCCGAGGGGCACGTCCGCGGATTCACCCGGATGGGCACGGAGGACATACACGACACCCCGATCCTCGTCGTCGACCGCCCCGGTTGGGTCCGGGCCAACGTCGCCGGGTTCCGGGAGATCCTCAAACCCCTCCTCGACAAGATGCAGGAGCGCCGCGGCAACAGCCCCGGAGGCGCGGTCCTCGGCGCCGTCGGAGGCAAGGTCACCGGCGTCGAACTGGGCATGCTGCTGTCGTTCCTCGCCTCCCGCGTCCTCGGCCAGTACGAGACCTTCGCCCCCTCGACCCGCGACCTCCCCGCCGGCGCCAAGAACGGCGGCCGTCTGCTCCTGGTCGCCCCCAACATCGTCCACGTGGAACGCGAACTCGACGTGGACCCCCACGACTTCCGCCTCTGGGTCTGCCTGCACGAGGAGACCCACCGCACCCAGTTCTCCGCGGTGCCCTGGCTGCGCGACCACCTGGAGGGCGAAATCCAGTCGTTCCTGGGGGAGACCGACGTCGACCCCATGACCTTCCTGGAGCGCGTCAGGGAAGCCGCCCAGTCCCTCGCCGGCGGGCGCCCCGAGGGCGAGGAGGACGACGGCGGCCACTCCCTCGTGGAACTCGTGCAGACCCCGGCCCAGCGGGAGATCCTCGGCCGCCTCACCGCCGTGATGTCCCTCCTGGAGGGCCACGCCGACTTCGTGATGGACGGGGTCGGCCCCGAGGTCGTGCCGACCGTCTCCGAGATCCGCGAGAAGTTCCAGCAGCGCCGCGCCAAGGGCGCCTCCCGGCTGGACGTCGCGCTGCGCAAACTGCTCGGCCTGGACGCCAAACTCCGGCAGTACAAGGACGGCGAGCGCTTCGTGCGGGCCGTCGTCGACGAGGTCGGCATGGACGGCTTCAACCGCGTGTGGACCTCCCCGAACACCCTCCCGACCAAGGCCGAGATCTCCCAACCGGCGGACTGGGTCGCCCGGGTGCACCGCAAGGCCGATTCGTGAGCACGCGAAGACCGGAGTGAACCGAATCCGGCCGCACGGCAGGCGAACGCCCCTGCAATCACCCGTCCGAGGGACCGTGAGCCCTCGACAGGCGTGCGATGCTCGGGGAGCGGCCCGGTTCTGTCACCATCTACACACTCTGAGTGACCGGACTCGGGCTCACCCCCCGAACTTCATGAAGGGAACCGGACATGGGTCCCCATCCAGCGGTCGCGGCGATACGCCTGGCGGTCCGCCGCGTCCTCCACGACATCCTCAACGACCACCAGGCCCCCGAAGCGGGGGCGCACGAGCATCCGCCCGCGCCGCTCGTCCTCGTGGCGTGCTCCGGCGGCGCCGACTCCATGGCGCTCGCCTCCGCCCTCGCCTTCGAGGCCCCCCGGCTCGGTATCCGCGCCGGTGGCGTCACCGTCGACCACGGCCTGCAGCCCGGCTCCGACCTGCGCGCCGAAGACGTCGTGCTGCGCCTGCGCGGACTCGGCCTCGGCCCCGTCGAGGCCACCGCCGTCGCCGTCGGCCGCCAAGGCGGACCCGAAGCCGCCGCCCGCGACGCCCGCTACGCCGCCCTGGACGCCGCCGCCGAACGCCACGGCGCCGCCGCCGTCCTCCTCGGCCACACCCGCGACGACCAGGCCGAGACCGTCCTGCTCGGCCTCGCCCGCGGCTCCGGCATCCGCTCCCTGTCCGGAATGGCCGCGGTCTCGGGGGCCGGCGGCCGTTACCGCCGCCCCTTCCTCGAACTCGACCGGCAGACCGCCCGCAAGGCCTGCATGGTCCAGTCCCTCCCCGTCTGGGACGACCCGCACAACGCCGACCCGGCCTACACCCGCTCCCGGCTCCGCCACGAAGGCCTGCCCGCCCTGGAGAAGGCCCTCGGCAAGGGAGTCGTCGAGGCCCTCGCCCGGACGGCCCAGCTCTCCCGCGACGACGCCGACGCCCTCGACGCCTGGGCCCGCCGCGCCGAGGCCTCCGTACGGGACGCCGCGGGCCTGCTGGAGTGCGCCAAGCTCTATTCCCTGCCGCCCGCCGTCCGACGCCGCATCCTGCGCCGCGCGGCCATCGAGGCGGGCGCCCCGGCCGGTTCCCTGTTCGCCCGGCACATCGAGGAGGTCGACCGGCTGATCACCGGCTGGCGCGGCCAGGGAGCCATCAATCTCCCCGGCAAAGTCGTCGCCCAGCGGCAGGGTGGCAGACTGGTGATTCGGCAAGGCTGATGCGCGACCCTCCGCACGGAGGGTCCGGGCGGCCGCTGGGACGACCGAAAGTGATGCGGGTGGACGCGAAAGACATGGGTGCCGACCTCAAGCAGGTACTCATCACCAAGGAAGAGATCGACGCGAAGCTGGTCGAGCTGGCCGCGAAGATCGACGCTGAGTACGCGGGCAAGGACCTGCTGATCGTCGGCGTCCTGAAGGGCGCGGTGATGGTCATGGCCGACCTCGCCCGGGCGCTGTCCACCCCCGTCACCATGGACTGGATGGCCGTGTCGTCGTACGGCGCGGGTACCCAGTCCTCCGGTGTCGTGCGGATCCTCAAGGACCTCGACACCGACATCAAGGGCAAGCACGTCCTCATCGTCGAGGACATCATCGACTCCGGCCTGACCCTGTCCTGGCTGATCAACAACCTCGGCTCCCGCGAGCCCGAGTCCCTGAAGATCTGCACGCTGCTGCGCAAGCCGGACGCCGCCAAGGTCGCCATCGACGTCGAGTGGGTCGGCTTCGACATCCCCAACGAGTTCGTCGTCGGCTACGGCCTCGACTACGCCGAGAAGTACCGCAACCTCCCGTTCGTCGGTACGCTCGCGCCGCACGTCTACGGCGGCTGAACCCTTCGGGGACCAAGCTCGCAGGACGATCGGGAACCCCGGCGGCCCTCGCGCCGTTGGAGCATGCAGACGGGTTGCCAGCCGGACTGTGCGGCTTCGCGCGACGAAGCTGGGGTACCGTCAGAAGAACTGTCTTATCAAACTCACTATGGCAGGAGGGACGGGGCGACACCGCTCCGTATGGATGGACGTGAAGCGATACTTCCGTGGGCCGGTCATGTGGATCGTGCTGGCCGTCCTTGCCGTGGTCGTGTTGATGCAGGTCGTCGGCTCGTCCGGCGGCTACAAGACGGTGGACACCGGCCAGGTCGTGGCAGCGATCAACGACAACAAGGTCGAGTCGGCCAAGCTCACCACCGGTGACGAGCAGACCATCAAGGTCACACTCAAGGACGGCGTAAAGGTCAAGGACAGCTCGAAGATCCAGGCGAGCTACATCGGCGACCAGGGCGTGACCATCGCCAACACGCTGCAGACCAAGTACCAGGACAAGCAGATCCCGGACGGCTACACGGTTTCTCCGACGAAGCAGAACGCCTTCGTCGGGATCCTGCTGTCCCTGCTCCCCTTCGTCCTCATCGTGGTCGTGTTCCTGTTCCTGATGAATCAGATGCAGGGCGGCGGCTCCCGCGTCATGAACTTCGGCAAGTCCAAGGCGAAGCTCATCACCAAGGACACCCCGAAGACGACGTTCGCGGACGTCGCCGGTTCGGACGAGGCCGTCGAGGAGCTCCACGAGATCAAGGAGTTCCTGCAGGAACCGGCGAAGTTCCAGGCCGTCGGCGCCAAGATCCCCAAGGGTGTGCTCCTGTACGGGCCTCCCGGCACCGGCAAGACCCTGCTCGCGCGCGCCGTCGCCGGCGAGGCGGGCGTCCCCTTCTACTCGATCTCCGGTTCCGACTTCGTCGAGATGTTCGTCGGTGTCGGTGCCTCCCGGGTCCGTGACCTCTTCGAGCAGGCCAAGGCGAACGCTCCGGCGATCGTCTTCGTCGACGAGATCGACGCGGTCGGCCGCCACCGCGGCGCCGGCCTCGGCGGCGGTCACGACGAGCGCGAGCAGACCCTCAACCAGCTGCTCGTCGAGATGGACGGCTTCGACGTCAAGGGCGGCGTGATCCTCATCGCCGCGACGAACCGGCCCGACATCCTCGACCCCGCGTTGCTGCGCCCCGGCCGCTTCGACCGCCAGATCGCGGTCGACCGCCCGGACATGCAGGGGCGCCTGGAGATCCTCAAGGTCCACCAGAAGGGCAAGCCGGTCGCGCCGGACGTGGACCTGTCCGCCGTCGCCCGCCGCACCCCCGGCTTCACGGGCGCCGATCTCTCCAACGTGCTGAACGAGGCCGCGCTGCTGACGGCCCGCTCGGACCGGAAGCTGATCGACAACCAGATGCTGGACGAGGCGATCGACCGCGTGGTCGCGGGCCCGCAGAAGCGGACCCGGATCATGTCGGACAAGGAAAAGAAGATCACCGCGTACCACGAGGGCGGTCACGCCCTGGTCGCGGCGGCCTCCCCGAACTCCGACCCGGTCCACAAGATCACGATCCTCTCGCGAGGCCGTGCCCTGGGCTACACGATGGTCCTCCCCGACGAGGACAAGTACTCGACCACGCGCAACGAGATGCTGGACCAGCTGGCCTACATGCTGGGTGGCCGCGCGGCCGAGGAACTCGTCTTCCACGACCCGACCACGGGCGCGGCGAACGACATCGAGAAGGCCACCGCCACCGCCCGCGCGATGGTCACCCAGTACGGCATGACCGAGCGTCTGGGCGCGATCAAGTTCGGCGGCGACAACACCGAGCCGTTCCTCGGCCGTGAGATGGCTCACCAGCGTGACTACTCGGAAGAGGTCGCCGCGCTGGTGGACGAGGAAGTCAAGAAGCTGATCGAGAACGCGCACAACGAAGCCTGGGAAATCCTGGTGGAGAACCGCGACGTCCTCGACAACCTCGTGCTTCAGCTGCTGGAGAAGGAGACGCTGGGCAAGGAGGAGATCGCCGAGATCTTCGCCCCCATCCACAAGCGTCCTCCGCGGCCGGCCTGGACCGGCTCCTCCCGCCGCACGCCGTCCACCCGCCCGCCGGTGCTCTCCCCCAAGGAGCTCGCACTGACGAACGGCGCGAACGGCGCGACCCCGGCGATCTCCACGGCCAAGTCCACCGCGGCGGAGTCCGCACCGGTGGCCGAGCCCACCCCGGAGGACCGTCCCGAGAGCTGACGGGCTCCCGGGGGCCCCATCAAGGCCCGGAATGAATGCCGCGCCCCCCAGGTTCTAGCCTGGGGGGCGCGGCATTTGGGTATGACCGATTTCGTTTGCCCTTGTGGGACACGTAGGAACGAGGCAGCACATGACCGACCCCGTGACGCTGGACGGCGAGGGCATCATCGGCGAGTTCGACGAGAAGCGTGCCGAGAACGCCGTACGCGAACTGCTCCTGGCGGTCGGCGAGGACCCGGACCGTGAGGGACTGAGGGAGACCCCGGCACGGGTGGCGCGGGCGTATCGGGAGCTTCTGGCGGGGCATACGCAGGTGCCCGAGGATGTCCTGACGACGACGTTCGATCTCGGCCACGACGAGATGGTCCTCGTCAAGGACATCGAAATCGTGTCGTTGTGCGAGCATCACATGTTGCCGTTCCACGGGGTGGCCCACGTCGGGTACATCCCGGCGGACAGTGGCAAGATCACCGGGCTCTCGAAGCTCGCGCGGTTGGTCGAGGTGTTCGCCCGCCGTCTGCAGGTGCAGGAACGGCTCACCACTCAGGTCGCCGACTCCCTCATGCGCATCCTCGAGGCCCGGGGCGTGATCGTCGTCATCGAGGCCGAGCACATGTGCATGTCGGTGCGGGGGATTCGCAAGCCCGGTGCCAAGACGACCACCTCGGCGGTGCGAGGTCAGCTTCGCGACGCCACGACCCGCGCCGAGGCGATGAGCCTGATACTGGCGCGCTGAGTCACGCCGGTGAGGTGGCTCCCTTGTCGTGGTCGTCGTCCTCCGGGAGCTTGCAGACGCGCTCCAGGAAGAGAGCCGCTGCTATGACCCCGATGCCTGCCAGGACCGAGAAGCCGGCGTAGATGGCCTGGTCGCGGCGGGCGGGGATGTCGAGGGATTCCAGGAGGAAGACGCCGGCGCCGCCGTACATGCCGGCGACCAGGGCGGCGACCAGGGCGCTGGCCTGGCCGAAGACGACCGCGCGGGCGGCCATGAGGGGGTCCACGCCCTTGGCCTCGGGGCGGCGCTCGCGCTGGGCCTTGAGGCGGGCGCGCAGGGAGAGTGCCGTGGCCAGCAGGATCACGGCGATCACGGCCAGGACGATGGGGGCGGCCAGGGGGACGCTGGGAAGTGTCCCGATCGAGTTCCAGAGGCGGGCGCCCGCCCAGGACAGGACGCCGGCCACGATGAACACGCCGGCCAGCACCCTGATACGCAGCTCTCTCACGGTGTCCCTTCAGCTCCCCCGGGTTCCGCAGGTCCTCCCGCGGACAGTGGTCGTCTTGACCTTAACGACTACTCGGGCAGGTGGAGTTCCAGGTCCTTGCGGGGCACCACACCCTCACGGGTGACCGTGTCGAGGAGTTCGGCGACCGGGCCGCGGCCGGGCAGCTGGGCCTCGGGTTCCACGTCGTGCCAGGGCGCGAGGACGAAGGCGCGTTCGTGGGCGCGGGGGTGGGGGAGGGTGAGATGTGGGTCGTCGTCGATGACGTCTGCGTACGCCACGATGTCGACGTCGAGGGTGCGGGCCCCCCAGCGCTCGTCCCGGACGCGGTGGAAGGCCTCCTCGACCGCGTGGGCGCGCTCCAGGAGCGAGGACGGGGGCAGGGTCGTCTTGAGGACGACGACCGCGTTGAAGTACGAGGGCTGGCTGCCGGGCTCGACGCCCCACGGCTCCGTCTCGTACACGGGGGAGACGGCCTTGATGCGGACGCCCGGGGTGTCCTCCAGGGCGTCGATGGCCCCCTGGAGGGTCTCCAGGCGGTTGCCGAGGTTCGCGCCGAGGGAGATCACCGCGCGTTTCGGGTTGTGGAGGGTCGTGTCGGCGGCGTCCACCTGCTGCACGACGGAGGCGGGTACCGGCTGTACGATCGGGTCGCTGTGACCCTCGGTGAAGGACGCGGTCATACTCGGCTCCGGGTGATGGTGACGGTCACGTCGTCGAAGGGGACGGTGATCGGCGCGTCCGGCTTGTGGACCACGACCTCGACCTCTTGTACCCCCTCGTGCTTCAGACAGGCCTGGGCGATGCGCTCGGCGAGCGTCTCGATGAGGTTCACCGGCTCGCCCCCCACCACGGCCACGACCTCCTCCGCCACGATGCCGTAGTGCACGGTCTTCGCCAGATCGTCGTCGGCGGCGGCCGGCCGGGTGTCCAGGCCGAGGACGAGGTCCACGACGAAGGTCTGGCCCTCTGCCCGTTCCTCGGGGAACACACCGTGGTAACCGCGGGCCTTCAGGCCGCGCAGCGCGACACGATCCACGCGAATCACTCCTGCAATCGTCGGTTGCGGCGGCCGGTCCGTACCGAGTGCGGGCGGCACCCCGGCCTCGAATGAATCTACCCGCGAGCCCTGACAGGCCCGGGCCGCGGGCGCCGTGGCCCCGGTCCGAGCCGGATTTTTCACCCGGCGTTTGCCCAGGGGAACCCGGCGGCTCACGGGCTGGTAGCCGCCCCTACCCACGGGTTCGTGATTCCAACCACTTCTTGGGGCGGGAGGGGGACGCCCGCGATCAGGAGGGGGTGTCCTCCTCCTCCTCGGTCCCCTCCTCGCCGGTCTCGGCCAGGACGGGGGAGGCGTGGTGCGACCACAGCTTCCAGCCGTCGGAGGTGCGGCGGAACACGTTCGTGGCGACCACCAGCTGGCCCACGAGCGGCCCGAGCTCCTCGCCGGCGCGTGGGGCGGGGCCGCCGCTGAGGATGTTCTCCGTGCAGGTGACCAGGGCGGTGTCGCCGGTGACGGAGACGTGCACATCGGTCAGGAAGAACTGGATGTAGTCGGTGTTCGCCATGATCAGCGCGTAGGAGCGCAGGACCTCGCCGCGTCCGGTGAGCACCGGCCAGCCGGGGTGCACGCAGGAGATCACGCCGGTGTCGGCCGGATCGTGGTACTCCTCGTCGACGCCCAGGTCGGACGGGGTGAGCCAGAGCGAGGACACACCCTCGAAGTCGCCCTGTTCCAGTGCCTCGTAGAAGGCGGTGTTGGCGGCCTCGACCTGCTCGACATCGGTGTGGGGGGCGCTCACCGGGCTCCTTCTCCGGCGCGGGCGCTCTCTCCGGTTTCCGCGCGCGCCCCTTCCACGGCGCGCGCGACCCGTACCGCGTCCGCCGTAGCGCGCACCTCGTGCACGCGCACCGCCCATGCGCCGGTGTGCGCCGCGAGCGCGGAGACGGCGGCCGTGGCGGCGTCGCGCTCACGCGCGGGCGGGGGCGCGCCCTCGGGGCCGGCCAGGACACGGCCCAGGAACCGCTTGCGGGAGGCGGCGACGAGCAGCGGGTGTCCCAGGGTGTGCAGCCGGTCGAGGTGGGCGAGCAGGGAGAGGTCGTGGTCGGCCCCCTTGGAGAAGCCGAGGCCGGGGTCGACGACGATGCGGTCGGCGGAGACGCCGCCCGCGAGAACGGCTTCCACGCGCGCGTGGAGTTCGTCGACGACTTCCCGGACGACGTCGTCGTAGACGCCCTTGACGTTGCCGCCCTCCAGGAAGCCGCGCCAGTGCATGACGACGAAGGGGGCGCCCGTGTCCGCCACGACGGGGATCATCTCGGGGTCGGCGAGGCCGCCGCTGACGTCGTTGACGAGGGCGGCGCCGGCGGCGAGGGCCTGGGCGGCGACGCAGGCGCGCATCGTGTCGACGGAGACGACGACGCCCTCGGAGGCGAGGCCGCGGACGACGGGGATGACCCGGCGGAGTTCCTCGGCCTCGTCGACGCGGGTGGCGCCGGGGCGGGTCGACTCACCGCCGACGTCGACGAGGTCGGCGCCCTCGGCGACGAGCTGGAGGCCGTGTTTGACGGCGGCCGTCGTGTCGAACCAGCGGCCGCCGTCGGAGAAGGAGTCGGGCGTCACATTGACGACTCCCATGACCGCGCAGCGGTCCCATTCCGGAAGGCCGGCGACGCGCCCGCGTCCGCTCTGCTTGCTCATACGTTCAGCGTAGGCCCAGGAGGGTGCCGGGACGCGGGGCGGCCCGGGGCCGCAAGCCCCCGGGGCTGGGCGGGGCCTGCGGTGCGGGCCGGTCCGGGAGGGGTCCGCGGCCGGAGCGTGTCGCGACAGTGGCGTCCGGCCGGCGACGCCACCGTCGCGTCAGGCTCTACGCGGCTCGTACGTCCTGTCGCTCCGTCAGCGTGTGGGCACACGCGCGGGCCGGCCTGGAGCGGCGGCGCAGGAAGCCCGGCAGGGGGAGGGCGAGGTCGACGAAGCCCTCGGCCTGCATGGCGGCGAAGCCGATGCGGGGCAGGTCGCCGGAGGCCCGGTAGACGACGAAGCGGGGCTCCCAGCGCGGCTGGAACTTGGCGTTGAACTTGTAGAGCGACTCGATCTGGAACCAGCGCGAGAGGAAGACGAGCAGTCCGCGCCAGGCGCGCAGCACCGGTCCCGCACCGATCTTCTCGCCGCGGGCCAGCGCGGAGCGGAACATCGCGAAGTTCAGCGACACGCGCGTGATGCCGAACTTCGGGGCCGCCTGGAGGGCGGCGACGATCAGCAGCTCGTTCATGCCCGGGTCGGCCGAGCGGTCGCGGCGCATGAGGTCCAGGGAGGCGCCGTCGGTGCCCCAGGGCACGAAGTGCAGGATGGCCTTCAGGTCGCCGTACGCGCCCGGCACCTCGTCGGCCTTGTGGGCGGTGGCGATGAGGCAGTCGCCGTCGGCGGGGTCGCCCACGCGGCCCAGCGCCATGGAGAATCCGCGCTCGGTGTCGGTGCCGCGCCAGTCCTCCGCGGCGCGCCGGATGCGTTCCAGTTCGGCCTCGCCGAGGTCACGGACACGACGTACCCGGGTTTCGTAACCGGCGCGCTCGATGCGCTTGACCATCTGACGCACGTTGCGCATCGCGCGGCCGGAGAGCGAGAAATCCGCGACGTCCACCACCGCCTCGTCGCCCAGTTCGAGGGCGTCGAGGCCGGTCTCGCGGGTCCAGACCTCGCCGCCGGTCTCCGAGCAGCCCATGACGGCGGGCGTCCAGGAGTGGGCCTTGGCCTCGTCCATGAAGCGTTCGATGGCGCCGGGCCAGGCCTCGACGTCGCCGATGGGGTCGCCGCTGGCCAGCATCACGCCGGAGACGACGCGGTAGGTCACCGCTGCCTTGCCGCTGGGGGAGAAGACGACGGCCTTGTCGCGGCGCAGCGCGAAGTGGCCGAGGGAGTCGCGTCCGCCGTGCTTGTCCAGCAGGGCACGCAGGCGTGCCTCGTCCTCCTCGGTGAGGCGGGCGGCCGGGTGTTCGGGCCGGAAGGCGAGGTAGATGGTCGTGACCGCGGTGATCCAGCCGAGGGCGCCCAGGGAGAAGGCGACGGTCCAGGAGGTGCTGCCCTGGTAGTCGACCGGGCCCTCGAAGCCGAGGAGGCCGTACAGGACGTGCGTAATGCGATCGGCCAGGCTCGGGTCGCCGATCATGCGCCGCGGGTGGACGCTGACGATGACCAGCCCGAGGACGAGGGAACCGGCGCCCATGAGGACGAAGTTGGCGAGCGCGCGCCAGCGGCTGCGCGGGTCGGGCAGCGCCGCGAACTGGTCGCGGTGGAGCACCAGCGGCACCAGGAGCGCGAGCGAGATGAGCGCGCCCACGATCGAGTGGCGGTACACGAACTGCGCGACCGCGCCCGCCGGGAGCAGCACCACCGCGGCCCGCCAGGCGCGCCGCTTGGAGCGCTTGAGGCCGTGGGCGAGCAGGAGCAGCAGGACGCCGGCGCTGAGCGAGAGCGCGGCCGCGAACGGGCCGAACGAGCCGGGCAGCACCTCGGCGAGGGTGTGCATACGGCTCTGCCGGAACCGCGGGAAGATGCCCGCGGCGACGTCGAGCAGGCCCACGAGGGCACAGGCTCTGCCGACGAGCGCGGGTACGGCCTCGGGGCGCGGACCTCGCACTATCCGCAGCACCCGGCTTGATCGGTTGGGAACCCCGCCCGACATTTCCTCATCTTCCCTGACAGACATCGCATCCCGTTGTTCCGCGAGAGACCTTGGATCCGGGCCCGATTCGGGCATCCGGCGACATTGCGCCCTCTAGGACGGTGTCTCGGGGGGAGAGGTTCACTCGTCTCTTCAAAGCCGCTGAAAAGGCCAGGGAAAGTCCGGGACAAGCCCTCGCGAAGGAGCCGGGGGGAACGGGCATGCGCCCGGACGGAGAGCAGGCAGGAAACCACCGCATGGGTCTCACGAGCACCACAGTGCTGTCGCTGTCAGTGTTGTTCGCCTTACTGCTGTTCGTCGGCACGGTGTGGCTGTGGCCGCGTCTGTCCCGGCGAACCTGGCGGGCCGTCGGCGGGCGGGTCGGCCTGCTGCTGTCCACACAGTTGGCACTCTTCTTGTCGGTGGGACTCTCCGCCAACCAGGCCTTCGGGTTCTACGCCAGCTGGGCGGACCTGTTCGGCCGGGAGACGGAGCAGGGTGTGGTCGTCGACCACACGGCGAACGGCGCCCCGGCGGGGCCGCTGCGGGTCGTCGACACCCGGCGGGTGGACGGCGGCGGACGGCCGCGGTACGGGGGGCAGATCGAGAAGGTGGTCCTCGACGGCGCTACGACGCACATCGCCACGCCCGCGTACGTGTACCTGCCGCCGGAGTACTTCGACCCCGAGAACCGCACGCGGACGTTCCCCGCGGCGGTCGTGCTCACGGGCTACCCCGGTACGGCGGAGGCGCTCGTCGACAAGCTGCACTACCCGCGCACCGCGCGGCAGCTCGCCAGGGACGGGCGGATGCAGCCGATGATCCTGGTGATGCTGCGGCCGACGGTGGCACCGCCGCGGGACACGGAGTGCGTGGACATCCCGGGCGGACCGCAGACCGAGTCGTTCTTCGCCAAGGATCTGCCGGACGCCGTCACGGCCCACTACAGGGTGGGGAAGAAGCCGGGGAGCTGGGGCGTGATCGGGGACTCCACGGGCGGTTACTGCGCGCTGAAACTCGCGATGCACCACCCGGAGGTGTACGCGGCGGGCGCGGGCCTGTCGGCGTACTACAAGGCGCCGACGGATCCGACCACCGGCGACCTCTTCCACGGGAACGACACCCTGCGCCTGGAGGCCGATCTGCACTGGTATCTGAAGAATCGTTCCGCCCCCGACACTTCCCTGCTCGTCACGAGCAGCAAAGTTGGAGAATCCAACTACAGGGCCACGCTGAAGTTCATAGACCTGGCGAAGGCCACGAACACGACCGGGATCTCGTCGATCATCCTCGAAAGCGGCGGGCACAACTTCAACACCTGGCGACGGGAGATCCCGCCCACCCTGCAGTGGATCAGCGGGCGCCTGAGTAATTGATCTTGTTTCTCGACCGCCTGAGAAGACCTGTGCTGTGAAATCTTCGGTATGGCTGTGTTTTTACGGGGCGGTGCGCCAACATTCGCCTACGCGCGGTAAGTTTCTGGCCATGCCACGTGGACGTCACCGCCATTCCCCGCCTTTGCACAGGCTGCTGCCTCCCTCGGCGATCGCAGGCGTCTCCCTCAGCTGTGCCTTCGGTCCCTGGGTGTTCTCGGATACCGGCGTGCTGCGTGTCGTCGCCGCGGTCGCGGCGGCCACCGCGGTCGTCGGGGCGGCCGTCCTGCGCCGCTGGGACATGCAGGCCGGCAAACAGGTCGCCGACCTCACGCGCGCGCGTGCGAGCGATGAATGGCGCTTCGAGGAACGCGTCGCCGAACTCGAGACCGACCTCGACGAGTCGCGTGAGCTGCGCGCCAAGCTCGAGCAGCGGCTGCGCGCCAAGCGCGCCGAGCTGGCCGGCCTGCGCAACGAGCACGCCGCGCTGCTGCGCCGCTACGCCACGGCGGAGACCGAGCGGGCGAGCGCCCTGGAGGGCCGCCGGCTGCTGGAGATGGAGACGACGACGGACGCGCCCGCGCTGCCCGCCGCGCGTGTGTCGGAGGAGCAGGAGAAGGGGCGGGAGGCCGCGGTCTCCGGCACGACCAGGACGACCGAGGCGACCGCGACCGACGAGTCGGTCGAGTCGGTCGCCGAAGCGCCCAAAGTGCCGGCGGTGTTCTCCCCGGAGGGCACGCGGCTGTTCGCGCGGGCGCAGGCGGCGCTGGTCAAGCTGGACCCGGACGCCGCCCCGGCCCCCCGGAGCGACGACTCCGCCGAGTCCACCGAGAAGGAGCCCGCGACGGTTTCCTCCGGTGAGGGTGCTGCCGCGGAGGCCGCTCAGGAGGACGAGGCCGAGGGGAAGCCCGAGGCGGTCGACGAGCACGCGCGCGCGACCGCCCCTCACCCGGCCGACGAGGAGAGCGAGGCGCCGGGGCAGGAGGCCGCTCCGGAAGTGGCGGAGGCCGCCGCCCAGGACGGCCGCAGGGCCGAGCCGGGCGAGGCGCCCCTCGCGGCGAGCCCCGCTGCCGGGTCCACCGCGCTGGTCCCCCGACCCGCCGCCCCCGTCCTGCGGCCCTCCGGGCACTTCACCGTGCCGACCGCCGTGGCCGTCGTACCCGCCGCCCAGCCGGTACGGCGTCCCGCGGCCGAGGGCGGGTTCGACTTCTTCGGTACGAAGAACGCGGCGCCGTCGGACGCCCTGGAGGCCGTGCAGAACGAGGACCTCGCCGACGTCGTCGGGCAGGAGGCGCTCGCGCTGCACAAGGCCGAGTCCGAGGCGGAGTTCAAGCCGGCGGGCGCGGAGGCGCGCGGTGTGGGCCAGGTGATCGACCTGACGGCGCACGACGAGACCGAGGTGATCGACCTCCAGGGACTGCGCAGCGCGGTTTCCTGACCGTCCGTCGGCTGACCGTCCCGTCGGCCGACGGTCCGGTTCCCACGGTCGGTTCCCGACCTCTCAGGGCCCGTCCGGCGGATCGCGCCGGGCGGGCCTCACGCCATCCAGCGGTCCGCAGTCGCGCCCCGGCGGCCGGTCCGGGAGCGTTCGGCCTGGGAGCGGAGCAACTCCTCGGCCTCCTGCACGTCTCTCAGGCGGGCCGTGACGGTCTTGTCGGCCCCCGTGTCCACATGGACGTCCGCGAGGCGCCAGAGGCGCTGCCAGGGCCCCTGCGTCAGCCGTACGCTCTGGACCTTGGCGTGCGGCACCAGCGCGAGGCTCCGGTGCAGCAGGCCGTGCCGGGTGGCGAACACCGCGTCGGTGACGGCGATCCCGTAGCCCCGCCACCACAGCGGCACACACCGCCCGGCCCGGCGCGGTGGGCGCGACAGCCCGGCCGCCGCGGGGACGGTCACCCCGGGCAGCACGCGCGCGACGACGGCCTCGGCGGCCGCGCGCGGGGCCACCGGCACGAGTACCGAGTTGGCCGAGCCCGCCACGTCCAGTTCCACGCGCACCCAGCCGCGCCGCCGCCACAGCAGCGGCTGCACGATCCGCACGGTCTGCACCCGCCCCGGCGGCACCGTCTCGTGCGTGCGGTCCAGCAGCCCGCGGTCGATGCGCAGTCCGTCCGGCGACTCGCCGACGGTCCAGTCGTACTCGCCGACGAACCGCCCGGCACTGCGCGCGCCCGCCGCGCCGAGCAGCGGCAGACCGGTCGCGAGGACCGTCACCACGCTGTGGGTGACCAGCCACAGAACGGGCGGAACGACGAGGGCGACGGCGACGGCGCCCCAGGTGGCTCCGGTCAGCACCATGGCGATCGCCAGGTCGCGGGCCGGCACGCGCAGCAGGTCGCGCGCCGGTGCCTCGCCCACCTCGTGCGCCGTCTCGGGCGCGAAACCGGCCGCCCGCGCGAGCAGTTCGGCCCGTAGCGCGCGTGCCTCGTCCTCGCCGAGGAAGGCCAGTTCGTCCTTCTTGTCGGCGCCGACGACGTCGAGCCGCAGTTTCGCGACACCCGCGATCCGCGCGAGCAGCGGCTGGGTGACGTCGATCGCCTGGATGCGTTCGAGCCGGATGTGGACCGTGCGCCGGAACAGCAGGCCGGTGCGTATGCGCAGCTCGTTGTCGGTCACCGCGAAGTGGGTGAACCACCAGCTCAGGAACCCGTACGCGGCCGCGACCGGGACCAGTGCGGCGAGCGCGATCAGCAGGGTCGTCGTGGTCAGCCGGGTGAGCTGTTCCTGTGCCTGGTGGGGGTCGTGCACCGCCCAGCCGACGAGCACCGCGACCGGCGCCCACGCCCGCCGGAACGGCGTCACGGGGTGCAGCCGCCGCTCGGTCACGGGCCGCCGCGGGCGTGCTTCGAGTACGCCGTGGTCGACGCCCGGCGCCGTCACAGTCCCGCCGATCGGGCCTCGCCGAGCTCGGTGAGACGGTCGCGCAGCCGTTCCGCCTCGGCCGGGTCCAGGCCCGGGATGGTCGCGTCGGTCGCCGCGGCCGCGGTGTGCAGCTGGACGCCGGCGAGGCCGAAGTGGCGCTTGACGGGACCGGAGGTCACCTCGACCAGCTGCATGCGCCCGTACGGCACGACGGTCTCCCCGCGCCACAGCACGCCCCGGCTGATCAGCAGGTCGTCGGCGCGCTCGGCGTAGCGCCAGGAGTGCCAGTTGCGGGCGAGGAGCACCCAGCCGAAGGCGATCCCGGTCAGCGGCAACAGCGCGAACGCGGCCCACGCGGGGCCGGCGAGCAGGCCGAGCAGCAGTCCGAGACCGACCGCCGCGAGCCCCAGGTACACCACCAGCAACAACCGCCGCATACGGAGCAGCCCCGGCGGCAGCCCGGTCCACACCGGTCCCTCGCCGGCCGTTTCCGGTCCGTCCCCGGCCGTTTCCGGTCCGGCCTCGGTCGTCCGCGCGCCCCCAGGGCTCCCCGTCTCCATGTGGTCAGCGTACGTAGGGGAGACTGGGTCCATGACTCCCACGACGGAGACCACGGTCGGGATCGGCGGTGCGGCGGAGAGCACCGACATGGTGCTCAACATCGGCCCCCAGCACCCCTCCACGCACGGCGTGCTGCGGCTGCGGCTGGTGCTGGACGGCGAGCGCATCCAGCACGCCGAGCCGGTGATCGGCTATATGCACCGGGGCGCGGAGAAGCTGTTCGAGGCGCGCGACTACCGGCAGATCGTCATGCTGGCCAACCGCCACGACTGGCTCTCGGCCTTCTCGAACGAGCTGGGCGTGGTCCTCGCCGTGGAGCGGATGCTCGGCATGGAGGTCCCCGAACGGGCGGTGTGGACGCGCACGCTGCTCGCGGAGCTGAACCGGGTGCTGAACCACCTGATGTTCCTGGGCTCGTATCCGCTGGAGCTGGGCGGCATCACGCCGGTCTTCTACGCGTTCCGTGAGCGCGAGGTGCTGCAGAACGTCATGGAGGAGGTCTCCGGCGGGCGGATGCACTACATGTTCAACCGGGTCGGCGGCCTCAAGGAGGACCTGCCGGCCGGATGGGCCGCACGCGCGCGCGGCGCGGTTTCCGCCGTGCGCTCGCGCATGGACGTCTTCGACGACCTCGTCCTCGGCAACGAGATCTTCCGGGGGCGCACGCGGGGCGTGGGCAGGCTCGCGCCGGAGGCCGTGCACGCGTACGGCGTGAGCGGGCCGATCGCGCGCGCCTCGGGCGTCGACTTCGACCTGCGCCGCGACGAGCCGTACCTGGCGTACGGGGAGCTGCGGGACACCCTTGAGGTGGTGACCCGGACCGAGGGCGACTGCCTCGCCCGCTTCGAGTGCCTCCTGGCGCAGACCCACAACGCGCTCGACCTCGCGGACGCCTGCCTGGACCGCCTCGCCGAGCTGCCGCCGGGGCCGATCAACCAGCGGCTCCCCAAGGTCCTCAAGGCGCCCGAGGGGCACACGTACGCGTGGACCGAGAACCCGCTCGGCATCAACGGCTACTACCTCGTCAGCAAGGGCGAGAAGACGCCGTACCGGCTGAAGCTGCGCTCGGCCTCCTACAACAACATCCAGGCCCTCACCGAACTGCTGCCGGGCACGCTGGTCGCGGACATGGTGGCGATCCTGGGGTCGCTGTTCTTCGTGGTCGGGGACATCGACAAGTAGGCCCTCACAAGCAGGTCCTCACAAGTAGGCCCTCAACCGAGTGGGTGGGGAATTCCCACCGGCTGGAGGAGCCAGCCGAAGTCGCCCAGTCCGCCCGGTGCGGTCAGCTCGGCGGCCTCGCCGGCGCTCGCCAGGGCGCGGACGTAGGCGGCGGGGTCCGTGGAGGCGAGCGCGAGCGGGGGGCGTGCGCCGGTGAGGCCCAGGACGTGCAGCGCGGTGCGTTGAGTCAGGGAGCGCGCCCCTGACTCCCCCGCCCCCGCCTCCGCGCAGGCGTCCAGTGCCACATGCGCCGTGATGTCGCACGAACCGTCCGGCACGGGTGCCGTCTCACGGCCCTCCCGGAAGCCGGTGAGCGTGCCGAACGGGGGGCGGGCGTCCGCCGTGTGGGCGTAGTCCACGGCCACCGCGAGGCCGCGCGCGACGGACGACACGGCGGACGCCCAGGCCGTGTCCCGGGGCAGTCCGATCTCCGCGCGCAGCCCCTCCTCGGCCGGCAGCGGCCACCATCGCGCCAGCCATTGCGCCTCCGCGCCGGAGACGGGCTCTCCGAGCCGCTCGGCGCCGTCGGCGCGGACGAGCACCAGGCGGGGCACGCCGGCGGAGTCGACCTCGGCCACCTCGACGGGCACGTTGTCGAGCCACTCGTTGGCGAACAGCAGCCCGGTGATGCCCTTCGGGGTCTCGGACAGCCACTCGATCCGGTGATCGAGGCCTTCGGGGCGGTCGGCGACCTCGACGGCGTACGCGCGCGTGCGGGCGGCCACCTCGGCGGGGAGCGCCGCGAGCACACCGGTGACCAGTTCGCCCCGTCCGGCGGCCATGTCGACGAAGTCGAGTTCCTCGGGCCGGCCCAGCGCCTCGTCCACGCGGCACAGCAGACGGGCGACGGCGTCGGCGAAGAGGGGGGACGCGTGCACGGACGTACGGAAGTGCCCGGCCGGGCCCTCGGAGCGCCGGTAGAAGCCGCCCCGGCCACCCGGGCCCCCCGTTCCGTACAGCGCCGCCCGGGTCGCCGCCCGCCAGCCGCGCCACTCGCCGCGGTCCGCGCGGGAGCCTGCGCCGGAGTCCGTCATCTCGTGCCTCACCCGGCCAGACTAGGCGTACAGGTGATCACGGTCTCCACCTTGCGGAGTACGCGCGCCGGGACCGGATCGGCCCTCCGGTTGACCCCTGCACGCACCGCACTTCCCTACGCTGGGTTACGTGCAGCGCCTCTATGACTTCCTCCGCAGACACCCGACCGGGGTCGACGCCTTCTGGGCCCTCGTCCTGTTCGGGATTTCCGCGGCGGCCGGAACCGCCGGCCAGGAGCGGGGAGGCACCGACTCCACGGCGGTGCTGGCCTCCGTCGCGGCCCTGTTGTGCCTGGTGATCGCGCTGCGCCGGCGCATGCCCGAGAAGATGCTGCTGCTGGCCGCCGCCGTCGGGCTGGCCCAGCTCGTGCTGGACGTCTCGGTCGTGGCCGCCGACTTCGCCCTGCTGGTGATCGTCTACACGGTCGCGGCGACGGGGGTTCGCTGGGCGTCCTGGATCGCGCTGGCCATGAGCCTGAGCGCGGCGGCCCTCGCGCAGGCGCGCTGGCCGCAGCATGGCGCGAGCGTGGCGGGCGCGGTCGTGCTCGTGATCTTCCAGACGGTGCCGTTCGCCCTCGCCTGGGTGCTCGGCGACTCGATACGCACCCGCCGCGCCTACTTCGCGCAGTTGGAGGAGCGCAACGCCCGCCTGGAGAAGGAGCGCGAGGCGCAGGCCAAGGTCGCGGTCGCCGCCGAGCGCGCCCGTATAGCCCGTGAGCTGCACGACGTCGTCGCGCACAACGTGTCGGTGATGGTGGTTCAGGCCGACGGTGCCGCCTACGTCCTGGACGCGGCGCCCGACCAGGCGAAGAAGGCCCTGGAGACGATCTCCTCCACCGGCCGCCAGGCCCTCGCGGAGATGCGCCGCCTGCTGGGTGTGCTGCGCACCGGCGAGCATCAGGAGGGCGGCGAGTACGTGCCGCAGCCGGACGTCGAGCAGATCGAGGACCTCGTCGAGCAGTGCCGTGGCTCGGGCCTGCCCGTGGACTTCAAGATCGAGGGCACCCCGCGGCAGCTGCCCAGCGGCGTCGAGCTCACCGCGTACCGGATCGTGC
The DNA here is from genome assembly GCF_044465285.1 of Streptomyces sp. NPDC049687. Lineage (NCBI taxonomy): Bacteria > Bacillati > Actinomycetota > Actinomycetes > Kitasatosporales > Streptomycetaceae > Streptomyces > Streptomyces sp. NPDC049687. Next base: position 66,778 of record NZ_JBITLN010000003.1, on the reverse strand, counting down.
AGGAGGCGCTGACCAACACGCGCAAGCACGGCGGGCCGAACGCGGGTGCGAGCGTACGGCTGGTCTACTTCGACGACGGCCTCGGGCTGCTCGTCGAGGACGACGGCAAGGGCGCCCCGCACGAGCTGTACGAGGAGGGCGGTGCCGACGGCCAGGGGCATGGCCTGATCGGGATGCGCGAGCGGGTCGGCATGGTCGGCGGCACCCTGGACGCGGGCCCGCGTCCAGGCGGAGGATTCCGCATCAGCGCCCTGCTCCCGCTCAAACCGGCGCATTGACGCTTACGCACGCCTCTCGTTGACACCTGTCACGCCCCGGGGCACAGAGACACAGTGAACCGATCCACGGAAGAGGACCCGATGACGATCCGCGTGATGCTCGTCGACGACCAGGTGCTGCTGCGCACCGGGTTCCGGATGGTGCTCGCCGCCCAGCCGGACATGGAGGTCGTGGCGGAGGCGGGCGACGGCGTCGAGGCCCTGCAGGTGGTGCGTTCCACGGCCGTCGACGTCGTCCTGATGGACGTCCGTATGCCGAAGCTGGACGGGGTGGAGGCGACCCGGCGGATCTGTGCGGAGGCCCACCCGCCGAAGGTGCTGATCCTGACCACCTTCGACCTCGACGAGTACGCGTTCTCCGGGCTGAAGGCGGGGGCCTCCGGCTTCATGCTGAAGGACGTGCCGCCCGGCGAGCTCCTCGCCGCGATCCGCTCCGTGCACAGCGGTGACGCGGTGGTCGCGCCCTCCACCACCCGCCGCCTCCTCGACCGGTTCGCGCCGATGCTGCCCGCCACCGGCACACAGCCCCAGCACAAGGAGCTGGAGCGGCTCACCGAGCGCGAGCGCGAGGTCATGGTGCTGGTCGCCCAGGGGCTGTCCAACGGGGAGATCGCGGCCCGGCTGGTGCTGTCCGAGGCGACCGTCAAGACCCATGTGGGACGCATCCTGACCAAGCTGGGGCTGCGGGACCGGGTGCAGGTGGTGGTCCTGGCGTACGAGACCGGGCTGGTGCGGGCGGGTGGGCACGGCTGACCGGCCGTCGGAGGACTGCCGCAGTACCCCTTCAAGGAAGTCGCTGCCCAGGCGGGCCACCACCGTCACGTCGAGCTGGTGCAGGACGTAACGGCGGAGGGCACCACGGCGGTCCGCTCCGGCCGCGGCCCCGCGATGTCGATGCTGACGCTCGTGCCCTCATGGTGCACTCCGGCACCGACAGCGCCCCTCCCGATCGACGGCCGCCGTCGATCGAGAGGGCACGGGCGGCGGTCTCAGTTCACGCCGTCGAGCTTCGCGCGCTGCTCCGCGGTCAGCTCCAGGTCCACGGCCGCCAGACTGTCGTCGAGCTGCTCGACCGAGGACGCGCCGACCAGCGGCAGGATCGGGATGTCGCCGCCGATCAGCCAGGACAGTACGACCTGGTTGACGCTCGCGCCGGTCTCCTCGGCCACCTCGCGCACCGCCTGGAGACGGGGCTGCGTGCCCGCGTGTTCGAAGCCCGGGCCCAGCGGCTTGTCGTCGCGCACGTACGCCCCGGACAGCAGCGGGGAGTAGGCGACCTGGGTGAGGGAGGGGTTGGCACGGACGTAGCTGAGCAGGTCCGCGCTGACCAGGCCCTGGTTGCCGTCGGGCGAGCGCAGGCTGGGGATGTCGGCGCGCTGGCGCAGATAGCTGTGGTGGTGCTGGAGGACCTCGTAGCCGGGCAGCCCGGCGGCCTTGGCGAGGTTGCGGGCGGCCTCGATCCGCCAGGCCCAGTGGTTGCTGGCGCCGAGCAGACCGGCGACACCGTCGGCGACGACCTCGCCGAAGCCGGTGACGGTCTCCTCCAGCGGCGTCTTCTCGTCCATGATGTGCGCGTACAGCAGGTGGATGCGCTCGATGCCGAGCCGCTCCCTGCTGCGCTCGGCGGATTCCCGGATCGCCTTGGCCGAAAGTCCTTCCACGTCGAGGCTGAAACCGCTCGACGGGGCGTTCGGGCGGGCGCCGAGTTTCGTGGCGACGGTGATCTCGTCGCCGATGCCGCGGCTGCGGATCCAGCGGCCGAGCAGTTCCTCGCTTTCCCCGCCCTGCGTTCCGTTCACCCAGAACGCGTAGTTGTTGGACGTGTCGATGAAGGTGCCGCCCGCCTCGACGAAACGGTCGAGAATGGCGAAGGAGGTCGCTTCGTCGGTCACCGTTCCGAAGAGCATGGAACCGAGGCTCAGAACACTCACCTCGCGGCGGGTGGCCGGGTCGCTGCCGATGACGCGGTATTTCATGCGGGGTCCTCTTCAGAGCTTCGGAACTTCATGGCGAATCCGGAATCGCTAATTCCGGGTGAACAGTTTTCGGTCGCCCGTGGAATCGAGCGCCGTCGCGACGGTCTCCACGATCGCATCGAGATGCGGCACGAGAAAGAAGTGCCCGCCGTCGAACACGTGGAGCGCGAACTCCTCCGTCGTGTGCGTGGCCCAGGCCCGGGCCATGGGGGCGTCGACGCGCGGGTCGACGTCCCCGATGAACGCGGTGACGGGACAGTCGAGCGGGGGCGCGCCCCGGTAGCGGTAGGTCTCGGTGGCGACGTAGTCGCTGCGCACGGCGGGCAGGATCGCCGCGAGCAGCTCGGCGTTCTCCAGCATCCGGATGTCGGTGCCGCCCAGCAGCTTCATGTCGGCGATCAGCTTCTCGTCGCTCGCCAGGTGCACCGAGCCGGGCGCGGGGACGGAGGGCGCGCGCCGCCCGGACACGAACAGGGCGCTCGGGCGGGCCCCGGCGGCGTGCAGCCGGCTGCCCACCTCGAAGGCGAGCGTGGCTCCCATGCTGTGCCCGAACAGGGCGAACGGCTCCTCGGCCCATCCGGTGAGCTCGGCGGCGATCGTGTCGGCCAGCTCGTGCAGGTCCTCGACGCAGGGCTCGTGGAACCGCTCCTGGCGGCCCGGGTACTGCACGACCAGCACCTCGGCCCGGGGTGCGAGCCGCGCGGAGAACGGGTGGAAGAAGGAGGCGTTGCCGCCGGCGTGCGGGAGGACGAAGAGGCATACCGCACCCGGTTCGGCGGGGTGGAAGCGGCGCAGCCACGGGGTGGCCGGAGGGCTCACGGGCATGACCGCGTCACCCGGCGCGGCCGCGCGGACGCGCGGTGACGGGCACGTGCTTCCAGCCGGAGACGAAGTTGGAGGCGAGGCGTTCCGGCTTGCCGGCCGGCTGGAAGTCCTCGAAGCGGGTGAGGAGTTCCTCGAAGAGGATGCGCAGGGTGACCCGGGCCACGCTGTGCCCGATGCAGTAGTGCGGGCCGATGCCGAAGGCGATGTGCTTGTTGGGCTTGCGGCGGATGTCGAAGGTCCCCGCGTCGGGGAACACGGCCTCGTCGCGATTGGCGGAGCCGAGCCAGACGACCACCGCGTCACCCGCGCTGACCTTGGTGTTCCTGACCTCCACATCACGGGTGGCGTAGCGCAGGAAGTGGTTGACGGGCGAGGCCCAGCGCAGCGCCTCCTCGGTGGCCGAGGTGTTGAGCTCCGGGTGCGCGGCCCAGTCCTGCAGGACGCCCTTGTCGATGAACTCCGCCATCACGTAGTTGGGGGAGTGCGGGGTGGTGACGTTGGCGCCGAGCAGCAGGCTGTAGCAGTTCGCGACGATCTCGCCGGGGTCCATGTGGCGGCCCTCGAACTCGGTGGAGATCAGCACGCTCAGCAGGTCGTCGCCGAGGTTGCGGCGGCGGAAACGCATCAGGTCCTGGAAGTAGGCGAACAGGTCGCGGTGGGCCCGCTCCAGGGTGGCCGCCTTGCCGCCGGGGTCCTGGTACTCCGGGTCGTCGGCGGCGATGCAGATGGTGGTCAGCCGGCTGAGCCAGGGCCAGTCCGCCTCGGGCAGACCCATCATGGTGCCGGTCACGGACATCGGCATGGCCAGCATCGCCTCGGCGAAGTCGAACGTGCCGCCGTCGCCGAGCGGGGCGATCAGGTCGACGACCAGGGGTCTGATCATGTCCTTCTGCCGCTCGACGGCCTTCACCGCGAGGGCCTTCTTCAGGCGCGTCTGCATCTCGGTGTGGCGCGGCGGGTCGGTGACGGCGAGCTGCTTGCCGCCGGCCGGGTCGTCGGTGCCGAGGAGGTCGAGCATGGTGCCGCGCTCCGAGGTGAAGGTCGCGGTGTCGCGCAGGACGCGTTCGGCGTCGTCGAATCCGACGATGTTCCAGAACCCGCGCTTCTCGTCGACCTCCTGGCGCGTCAGGGTCTCCTGGGCGCGCATCCGCCGCCATACGGCGTGTGCGTCGCCGCCGCTGTACAGCCAGGGGTCGACGAGGTCGGCCGTCGCCCCCTGGTGCACGGGGCATCCGGAAATCGCTGCGTCGGGTAGGGCGGCGTCATGGACTTTCAAGGGGGTTGTCCTTTCGTCCGGTGGGGATGCCGCGGGCCAACGTACACGACTGGTGTCGGCTGAAGGTTAATTATTCGACCATCCGCTCGCGCTGTTCGCGTGAGCGCAATGAATTGGACACGTTTAGGCTTGAATTGATTTTTGGCCATCTGGCCAAAAAGGTGCCGCTAGGTTGCCGATCGCCAGGTCCGAAGGGGTGCGACACCTCCCGGACGCGCCCGACAGGGAAACCCTTGACATGTCCATCAGGGCCCGCCTACGGTAATTCAGCCATTGATCGGCGAGCGTCGCCCTGCCTTGGCGGAAACGCCTTTTTTTGCTTTCCGTTTGTTCGCCCCCCGTTTTGCCACCGGTATTCGCGGGCCGAGTAAGCGGTTCCATTGCTCACATGAGTTTCGGGGGAATCTCGCGTGTTGTCCGTTTGGTACCCGGCCACCAAGATGCAGCAGGGCCTGTGGGTCCTCGACCGTGACGAACTGCAGCGGCCCACCCAACTCGTCCCGTCCGTCGTCGAGTTCACCGGCGAGATCGACCACGCACAGCTCGTCGAGGCAGCCCGGCAGACCATCGCCCGGCACCCGTCCTTACGGGCACGCTTCCGCTTCGACCTCGAGCGCCGCCGGGTCGAGTACAGCACCGACGGCGAACCCGGCGCGGCCGTACTGCGCGACGCGGAGGCGGAGGGCCTTTCCGAGCCCGAGGTCGACGCGTTCGTACGGCACCTGTGCAGCACCCCGTTCGACCTGGCCGTGGACGCACCCGCCCGGGCCGTCGTCATCCGGCTCGACGCCCGGCGCACCCTGCTGGTCCTGGTCTCCCACCACATCGTGGTCGACGGCCTGTCGCGCACGATGCTCCTGGAGGAGATCTTCACCGTCTACCGGGCCCGGCTCGCCGGCACCCGGCCCGAGCTGAGCGATCCGCCGCACCCCGCCTCGGTCGTCGCCGACCGCACGCCCGAGGAGGTGGCCGCCCAGGTCGCCGAGGTCGTCGAACGGCTGCGCGGCGCCCCCGTCGACGTACCCCTGCCCTTCGAACGCGGCGCCGGAGACGACCTGGAGGCCGCCCGGCTCGGCGCCACCGTCACCACCCGGCTCGACGCCGAACGCACCGCGAAGGCCCTGGCGGTCGCCTCCGAGGAGGGCTGTACGACCTTCATGCTGGGCGTCGCCCTGCTCGCCGGCACGCTGGCGCGGAGCAGCGGACAGCGGGACTTCCTCATCGCCTTCGCCTGGCCAGGCCGCGACCATCCGGACGCCGGTGACGTCATCGGCATGTTCATCACCACCGTGGTACTGCGCATCTCCCTGGAGCCCGACACCAGCTGGCGGGAACTGCTGGGCAACGCCCGGATCGCCGCCATGGAGGCGTTCATGGACGCCGACGTGCCACTGGACGCGCTCGCCGCCCGGCTCAACCCGGACCGGACCCGGATCTGGCCGCCCCTCACCCCGGTCCTGCTCAACCTCGACGACGCACCCCACACCCCCGTGCTCGCCCCCGGCGTCACCGGCCGGCTGCGTCCGCTCGACCCGCTCTACGTCAAGTACGACCTCGCGGCGTTCGTCCGGATCGCAGACGCCGCCGAGGGCCGGCGGCTGGAGCTGTCCCTCGACTACCCGACGGACGTCACCGACCACGCCGCCGTGTCCGCATTCCTGACGGATCTGCGGCACAGTGCCGCGGACCTTGCCACCTCACCGGAGGAAGCAGTGCTGGAACAGCCCGCCCGGACGATCAACCTGGACGACCCCGAGGAGCGGCTCGGACTCGTGCGGTCCATCTGGCGCGAGGTCCTGGGAGCCGAGGACGACACCGACATCGACGACGACGTCAGCTTCTTCGAGTCCGGCGGCGACTCGCTGCTCCTCGTGGTCCTGGTGGAGCGCCTCAGTCAGGCCTCCGGGCAGACCCTGCGCACCATCGACCTGTTCCGCTCCGCCACCGTCAGCGGCCAGGCCGACCTCCTCGCGAAGCCCGCCGAGGCCGTCTGATGACGGCGACCCGCGAAGCGCTGGCCCTCTCCGTCCTCGGCGACGGGGTGGACCCGGCCGGCTTCGCCACGGAGACGTTCCTCTCCCTCGGCGGCGACTCGCTGCGGGCCATGCGCCTGGCCGCCCAGGTCCAGGAGCAGCTCGGCCTGCGCATCCCCGTGCTCGAACTGCTCGGCGGCCGACCGCTCGCCGAGGTCCTTGCCGGAGCGCGGGTCGAACAGGCGGCCGGGGCGGCCGACGGGGACACCTCCGCAGCGGTGCCCGGGGTCGCCCACGGCGAGGAGTCCGGGGCGGCCGAACGGGCCGGCTCCGGCGACGCCACCGACGACACCGCCCTCTCGCCCGCCCAGCGCGGCATGTGGCTCATCGAGCGGGTGGCCGGCGGATCTCCGTACAACCTCGTCTTCACCGCCTACGCCGAGGACGGCGGCCGGATCGACCGCGGCGCCCTCGCCAAGGCGCTCACCGAGACCGCCGCCCGCCACGAGGGCCTGCGCACCGTCTTCCGGGAGAGCTCGCGCGACGGCGAGGACGACGTCGTACGGGAGGTACTGGGCGCGCACACCCCGCAGCTGACGGAGATCGTGTACGAGGGGCCCGTCGAGGAGTTCGAGGCGTTCGTCCGCCGCGAGGGCGCCGAGCAGGGCCGGCGTCCGTTCGACCTGTCGGCCGCGCCCGCCTGGCGGCTCCTGCACTTCTCGCACCCTGCGGGCCGTGACGCCGTCGTCCTGGCCGCGCACCACATGGTGCTCGACGGCTGGGCGGTCGGGCTGCTGCTGCGCGAGCTGTTCGCCCGGCACGCCGCGCTCACCGGAACCGGCCCCGAGCCCGACGCCGCGACCGCCGTACCCGTACGGGCGTTGAGCGGCCGTCAGGAAGCGCTGCGGGCGCGAGGCGTGTGGGACGACCAGGCCGAGTTCTGGAAGAGCCACCTCGACGGGGTGCCCACCACCCTGGAACTCCCCGCCGACCGGCAGCGCCCCGCCCTGCAGGACGCCGCCGGCGAGCGCACCGGCCTCGACCTCGGGCCCACCCTGTCCGCCGCCGTCACCGAGCGGGCCCGCGCGCTCGGCGTCACCCCCTACGCCTTCCTGCTCGGCGCCTTCGGCCTCGCCCTCGGCCGCCGTACCGGGACCCGCAGCCTGCTCGTCGGCGTGCCGCTGCTCGGGCGGCAGAGCGATGAGCTGGAGCGGCTGATCGCCGTCGCCGGCAACCTGGTACCGGTGCGCGTCGACATCGACGACGAGGCCGACCCCGCCGCCTACCTGCGCTCCGTGCACGCCTCGCTCGGGCGGAGCATCGACGCCGGCGACCTGCCCTTCGAGGAACTGGTCTCCCGGCTCGGCGTCGAACGCAGCCTCGGCTGCCACCCGCTGGTCCAGGTCTGCTTCGGCATGCACGACCAGCTGGTGCCGCAGTCCCTCGACGCGGGCACCGCCCGCCTGCGCGTCGAGGAGGGCCACGGCGGCGGCTCGCAGTTCGACCTGACCCTGCTCATCGGGCACTCCGACCCCGCCTACGCGGGCCACGTCGAGTACGCCACCGGCGTGTGGACCGAGGCCGAGACCCGCGCCTTCGTCGCCGACTTCCTGGCCGGCGTCGAGGAACTGGCCACCGCGGACGCGGCACGCCTGGAGGACGTGCGCTGCATATCCGCCGACGGCCACGCCCGGCTCGCCGAACTCAACGACACCCGCCGCGAGTTCCCCGACACCTCCCTCGACGCGCTGTTCCGCGCGGCCGCCGCCCGCACCCCGGACGCCGTCGCCGTACGCGACGACTCCGCGCAGCTCACCTACGCCCAACTGGCCGACGCGGCCCGGGAACAGGCACGGCTGCTGCGCGCCACCGGCGTCCGCGCGGGTGACCGGGTGCTGGTCGGCGTCGAGCGCTCGGTCGCCGAGGCGGTCGCCGTGCTCGGGGTGGCGTGGGCGGGCGCCGCCTACGTGGGCGTCGAACAGAGCGCCACGGACGCCCACCTGGCGAGGATCGTGGCCCGCGCCCAGCCGACGGCCGCGCTCGTCGGACCGGTGGACGGGGAGACGGCGGCGCGCTTCCGCGCACTGGGCACCGAACCGGTGGCGGTGTGGGAACCCGCCTGGGAGCCCGCGCCCGACCCGGTGGACCCGGGGGAGTCGGTGCCCGAGGACCCCGCCCGTCTCGCCTACGTCGCCTTCACCTCAGGTTCCACCGGCGAGCCCAAGGGGGTCGCCGTGCCGCACCGGGCGGTGATCCGGCTGGTGCACGAGGCCGGCTTCGTGCGGCTGGGGCCGGGGGAGCGGATGCTGCGGCTGTCGCCGCTGGCCTTCGACGCCTCCACCCTCGAGGTGTGGGGCGCGCTGCTGACCGGGGCCACCCTGGAGGTGCACCCGGCGGGCCTCGCCTCGCCCACCGAGCTCGGCGCCTTCCTGCGCGAGCGCGAGATCACCGTGGCCTGGCTCACCGCGGGCCTGTTCCGGCTCGTGGAGGAGTTCGCGCCCGACTCGCTCGGCGGCCTGAAACAGCTGCTCACCGGCGGTGACGTCGTCCCGCACGAGCACACCGCGCGCGTGTTGTCCCGCCACCGCGGCCTCGTCGTCACCAACGGCTACGGCCCCACCGAGAACACCACCTTCACCACCACCCACTCGGTCTCCTCGCCCGACGAGGTCGACGGCCCGCTGCCCATCGGCCGGCCCGTCCCCGGCACGCGCGTGTACGTCCTCGACGCGCGCCGCAGGCTGCTGCCGCCCGGCGCGGTCGGCGAGCTGTACGCGGCGGGCGCGGGCCTCGCCGACGGCTACCTCGGCAACCCCGATGAGACCGCCCGCTCCTTCGGCGCGTTCTCACCCGACGTGCCCGAGCGGCTCTACCGCACCGGCGACGTCGTCCGGGTCGACTCCCGCAGCCGGCTGTCCTTCCTCGGCCGCGCCGACGACCAGGTCAAACTGCGTGGCTACCGGGTGGAGCTGAGCGCCATCGCCGACGTGCTGACCGGCCACCCCGCCGTGCAGGACGCCGTCGTGCTGGTCACCGAGGGGGACAGCGCCGAGAAGCGGCTGGTCGCCGCGGTGGTCCCGGCACCGGGCGCCGCCCTCGCCGCCACCGACCTGCGGTCCCTGCTCCAGCAGAAGCTGCCCGCCTACATGGTCCCCACCCTGTGGACGATCGTGGACGGCATCCCCGTCACCGCCAACGGCAAGGTCGACCGGCGTGCCCTCGCGGCCGACGCCGTCCCGGCGGGGCGGGCGAAGCGGGACGCGGCCGATCCCGACGCCGCCGCGATCGCCCGGATCATCGAGCTGTTCGCCGAGATCGCCGAAGCCTCGGCGGGTTCCGGGACCGCGGGCATCGACGCCGACACCGACTTCTTCATGGTCGGCGGCAACTCCCTCGGCGCCGTACGCCTCATGCGCAAGGTCAAGGAACACCTCGGGGCGACCGTCCGGCTGCGCGACTTCCTGCTCTCCCCGACCCCGGCAGGCCTGTGGGCGCTCGTCGCGAAGGAGGCCGGCGGCGCGTGAACGGTACGCCCCCGCTCGCGTGGGACGAGGACCTCGAATGCTGGGTGGTCGCCGATCCGCGGCTCGCCCGGCAGGTCCTCAACCACCCCGGCTTCACATCCGGGACGTTCGAGCGCTCCTTCCAGCTGTACATGACCGAGGCCGCCCGCGAGGAGTACCACGAGCTCACCGCGTTCCTGCGGCTGTGGTTCGTCCAGGCCGACGCCCCCGAGCACACGGCGCTGCGCCGCCCGGTGCAGCGGGTGATGTCGGCGTCGTACGTACGGTCCCTCGCGCCGCGTGTCGAGGAGATCACCGACGAGTGCCTGGACGCGCTGGCCGCGACCGTGCCGCACGACGTCGTGCCGGCCGTCGCCGACGGGATCTCCGGCAAGGTGATGGCCCAGGTCGTCGGCGTCGCCGAACCGCCCGAGGTGCTGCACCGCTGGGCGCGCACCCTGTCGCTGTTCATCGGCGCGATGTACCGCCGGGACTACGCCCTTGAGGCCCACCGCACGATGGTGGAGATGACCGAGGCCCTCTCCCGGGCCACCGCCCCCAAGGCCTTCCCGCAGGAGACCGACGAGGACCGGGCGCGCACCACCGCCACCTGGGCGATGAACCTCTTCGGCGGCCTGGAGACGACGTCCTCCCTGCTCGCGTCCACCGTCATGGACGTGCTCGGCGAGCCGACGGCGTGGGACGCGGTGCGCGAGCAGCGGCCCGGCGCGGTGGAGGAGTTCGTGGAGCGGGTGCTGCGCCGCCGGCCGCCGCTGCGGCACCTCGGGCGGGTCGTGGCCCACGACCAGGAACTCGCCGGGGAGCGGATGCGGCAGGGGGATCTGGTCCTCGTCAGCCTCACCGGGGAGGGCCTCCTGGAGGACTCGGCCGATGCCGCCTCCACCGAAGCCGCCGCCACCTGCCCGGTCACCGCCGAGACGGTCACCGCCGAGACGGAGCAGCACCTCGTCTTCGGCTTCGGCCCGCACTACTGCGTGGGCGCCCCCCTCGCCCGCCTGGAGGCCGCCGTACTGCTCCGCCGGTTCGCCGCCCGCTTCCCGGACGCCCGGCTCACGGACGAGGCCGCCGTCTGGGGACCCAATCTCTCGTACGTCGGTCTGGACCATCTCTACGTCGACCTGGGGGTGTGACCGTGCCGAGCGCGGTGGAGCGCGGGGACGGCGCCGTGGCCGTCGTCGGCATGGCCTGCCGGCTGCCCGGAGCCGACGACGTGGCCCAGTACTGGGCGGCGCTGACGGCCGGCGCGGACGGCATCAGCCGCTTCGAGCCGGAGCGGCTGATCGCCCAGGGCGTCGACCCGTCCTACGTCCGCCGGGAGAACTTCGTCCCGGCCATGGGCGTCATCGCCGGGTCCCGACGGTTCGACCGGGCGTACTTCTCCTACAGCCGGGCCGAGGCCGCCGCGACGGACCCGCAGCAACGGGTGTTCCTGGAGGCCGCGGTCACCGCGTTCGACGACGCGGGACTCGACCCGACCCGCTTCCGGGGCCGGATCGGCGTGTACGCCGGTGCCGACCGGGTCGGCGACCACATCGACCCCGAGCTGGGGGAACTCGCCCGCTACATCGGCCGGGAGAAGGACTTCCTCGCCACCCGGGCCGCCTACAAACTGGGGCTGCGCGGTCCCGCGCTCACCGTGCAGACCGCCTGCTCCACCTCGCTGACGGCCACGCATCTCGCCGTCCGGGCCCTCGTCGGCGGCGAATGCGACGCCGCGCTCGCCGGGGGCGTCACCGTGATGCCCGACGGGGAGTGGGGCTATCTGTACGAGCCGGGCGGCATCCTCTCGCCCGACGGCCGCTGCCGGCCCTTCGACGCGGACGCGGCGGGCACCGTGCCCAGCGAGGGCGTCGCGGTGGTGGTGCTCAAGCGGCTCGCGGACGCGCTGCGCGACGGTGACCGGATCGCCGCCGTGATCACCGGAAGCGCCGTCAACAACGACGGCTCCGACAAGATGGCGTACACCGCGCCCTCCCCGACCGGGCAGAGCGAGGTGATCCGCGCCGCCCAGGCGGTCGCCGGAGTGGACCCGGCGGACATCGACCACGTCGAGGCCCACGGCACCGCGACCCGGCTCGGCGACCCGGTGGAGGTGCAGGCCCTCGCCGACGTCTTCGGGAGCGCGGCGACGGACCGGGCACGATGCGCGCTCGGCGCCGTGAAGGGGAACATCGGGCACACCGGTGCCGCCTCCGGGGTGGCCGGGCTGATCAAGACCGCGCTGATGCTGGAGCACGGCCGGCTCGTGCCCACCGCGCACTACACCCGGCCGAACCCGCTGCTGGAGCTGGACACCTCGCCGTTCCGGATCGTGACGCGGTGCGAGCCGTGGGAACCCCGGCGGGGCGACGGGCCCCGGGTCGCCGCCGTCAGCTCCTTCGGCGTGGGCGGCACCAACGCGCACGTGGTCCTCGCGTCCGCGCCCCGCCGCGCGCCGCTCCCGGACCGCCCCGGACCACGGCCGCTGCTGGTCTCGGCGGCCGCCCCGCACGCCCTCGGCGAGATGGCCGAGGCACTCGCCGGCGCCCTTGACGGGGGTACGCCCTCCCTCCCCGAGGTCTCCCGCACCCTCGCCGCCCGCCGCGTGTACAAGCACCGGGCGACCGTCGTGGCGCACGACGCCGAACAGGCGGCGCGGCTGCTGCGCGGGATCGCCGGACGCGAGGCCGCCCGGGACGCCGCCGCCAAGCCGCGCAAGCTCGGCAAGGTCGCGTTCGTCCTCCCGGGCCAGGGCACCCTGCGCCATGCCGCGGGCGCCGCCGCCCATCGCGCCCTCCCCGGGTTCCGGGCGGCCTTCGACGCGCTGCGCAAGCATGTGCACGACGCACACGGCATCGACCTGACGCCGGTCGTCGCCGACGAGGGCGACACCGCCGGGGACTGGTTCGCCGACACCGTCCACCAGCAGCTCGCCCTCTTCGCCCTCGGACACGCCTTCGGCAGCCAGCTCCGGGAGTGGGGCATCCGGCCCGCCGCCCTGCTCGGCAACAGCGTCGGCGAGTACGCGGCCGCCGCCCTCGCCGGCGTCTGGTCGCCCGAGGACGCCGCCGACCTGGTGTTCCGCCGGGCCCGGGCGATGTGGGACACCGCGCCCGGCCGCATGGTGAGCGTCACCGGCGACGCCCGCGAGGTCGCCGCCCGGCTCCCCGCCGGCAGCGAGGTCACCGTCGCCGTCGAGGGCCCGGGAGCCGTCGTCCTGTCCGGACCCGAACGGGCCGTGGCGGATCTTCTGGCGGGCGACGCACTCGCGGGCCTGCCCATCACGCCGGTGCACACCCGGCGCGCCTTCCACTCGAAGGCCATGGAACCGGCAGCCGAGGCGGTGCGTGCCCACCTGTCGTCGGTGCCCGCCCGCCCGCCCCGGCTGCCGCTCGTCTCCAACACCACCGGCGACTGGGCCGACCCGGCCCAGGTGGTCCGCCCCGACTACTGGGCCACCCAGGTGCGCAGCCCCGTGCTGCTCGCCGACGCCATGAAGACCCTGCTCGCCTCGGGCTGCACGACGTACGTCGAACTCGGCCCCGGCAGCTCGATGCTCGGCGGACTGCGCCGCAGCCCCGGCTGGGACGCCGCCGCCTTCACCGCCGTACGCCTGACCGGGCGGCCGGCCGAATCCGCCCAGGACGCCCTGCTGGCGGCGCTCGGCACGCTGTGGGAACTGGGCGCCGACCGCGCCGTGGCGGACGTACTGGAGCCCGCCGGGCCCGGGGCGCCGCGCTGCTCGCTGCCCGGCTACCGGTTCCAGGGCGAGGACCCGCGCGGGGAGCGCCGGCCGGCGCGTGCGCCCGCCGCCCCGGTGCCGGGCGGCGGTGTCCGAGCCGTTCTCGAAGAGGTCTGGTGCCGGACGCTCGGCGTGAGCGCCGTCCGCGACGACGACGACTTCTTCGCCCTCGGCGGCGAGTCCCTGATGGCCGTCACCCTGATGGCCGCGGTCCGGGAACGCACCGGACGCGCCCTGTCCGTCACCGACTTCTCCCGCCGGCCCCGCTTCGGGGACCTCGTGGCGGCCGTCGGCGGGGGTGCCACGGCGGCGCCGGTGCCGGGCGTGGCCACTCTCGCCGAGGGACGGCCCGGGGAGCGCCCGCTGTTCCTCGTCAGCGACGCCGTCGGCAACGCGCTGCCGTACCGGGAACTCGCCGACGGACTCGCCGCCGCCGGCGGCAGCCGACCGGTGCTCGGCCTGGAGGACACCGACGACCCCCGGGGCACGCCCCGCACCGTCGGCGCCGTCGCCGCGGCCCGCCTCGCGACCCTGCTGCGGGCGCAGCCCGAGGGCCCCTACACGCTCGGCGGCTGGTCCTACGGCGCCGTCGTCGCCCATGAGATGGCCCGGCTGCTGATCCGGCGCGGGGAGCGCGTCGATGTGCTCGTGTGCCTGGACGGGTTCGTGCCGGACACGGCCGGTCTGCCCGTCGGGTTCGCGCCGGACTTCCTGCGCGCGGGACTGCGCCACCAGGCCGAGGCGGTCCTCGGCGCCGGCCCGCTCGCCCGGCGGCTGCGCAGGGACCCGGCGCTCCGGCGACGGTTCGCCGCCCGCCAGGCGGCGCTGCTGCGCTACCGGCCACGACCGCTGCCCTGTAGCGCGGTCCTGTTCAAGGCGTCCGGCGCGGAGCGGCTGCGGGAGCGCCTGGACGGGCTGTACGGCGGCGGACTGCGGGTGGAGCCGGTCGCGGGCGACCACTGGTCGATGCTCGCCCCGCCCCACGTGGGGCCGCTGGCGGCCCGTCTCCTCGGCGTGTTGGACGCAGCGGACCGGTTGGTCGGCGAGAAACGGAGTGCCCATGGCTGACGCGATCACCCAGGAAGAGGCGGAGACGGGGCTGGAGGAGAAACCCCTCCTGCGCAACGCCGACTTCCAGGCGCTGTGGACCAGTGAGGCGTTCGCCGCGCTGGCCAAGGAGACCGCCGAGGTCGCATACCCGCTGCTGATCCTCGCCACGGGCGGCTCGGCGTTCTACGCCGGTGCCGTCGGCTCCGCTCAGCTCATCACCGCGAGCCTGATGTCGATTCCCGGCGGCACCCTCGCCGACCGGGTCGACCGGCGGCTGCTGCTGATCGCCTGCAACATGGTGCGGGTCGTCCTGCTCGGCCTGCTGGCGCTGCTCGTCTCCACCGGGCACACCCACCCCGCCGTCATCCTCGCCGTCGCCGTCGGCTCGGCCGCCTGCCTCGGCATCTCCAACCCGACCGGCCTCGCCGTCATCAAGCAGTTGGTGCCGCCCTCGCAGCTGACACAGGCCACCGCGCAGAACCAGGTCCGCTACTTCGCGGCCACGATGGGCGGGCCCCCGGCGGGCGGTTCGCTGTTCGCCGTCGCGCGCGCCTTCCCGTTCCTGACATCGGCGCTCGCGTTCCTCGCGTCGTCCGCGCTGCTGCTGTTCATCCGCAAGCCGCTGAAGGTGGAGAACGCGGCGCCCGGCGAGAAGCGCCACGCCGCCGAGGGCTTCCGCTTCCTGGCCCGGCAGCCGGTGCTGCGGCTGCTGATCGTCTGGATCATGGGCTCGAACATGGCGTTCACCCACACCGGGGTCTTCCTGGCGCTGATCGCCACGGCCGAGAGCCGGGGCGCCTCCTCCACCTTCACCGGCCTGCTGCTGTCGATCGCCGGCATCGGCGGTGTGGTCGGCTCGCTCCTCGCGAGCCCGATCATCAAGCGGGTGCCGCCACCGGTGCTGTTCCTGACCGCCGCCTGGATCGGGCCGGTCGCCGCCGTGCTGCTCGCCACCGTCTCCGGGCTGGTCCCGCTCGGCATCATCGTCGCCTGCGTGTTCCTGCGCGGTCCGATCACCAGCGCCCTGTTCCTCGCCTATCTGGCCGCGATGGCGCCGGACAAGACCCAGGGCCGGGTGCTCGGTGCCGTGATGTTCATGTCGATGGTGGCCGCCCCGCTCGGGGTGTTCGGCGTCGGCACCCTCTTCGACCTGGCCGGACCCACCTGGGTGTTCACGGCCATGGGCATCGTCTCGGGCCTGGCCGCGCTGCCCACGCTCAGCCCCCGCATCCGCAAGCTCGCCCCGCCGGAGGAGTACGCCGTCACCAGTACGGCGGACGCGTCCGGTGACCCGACCTCCAAGGAGACGTGATGCCCGCCGACACCACCCGGCCGACCTCCGCCCCCGACCCCGCCACCGACCCCGCCGTGGCGGCACTGGCCGCCGCGACGGGGAGCGGCGACCGGCTGCCCCCGGAGTTCTTCACCGACCCCGACCCGGCACCCGGTGCCACCCACGCCGCCAACGCCCGGCTGCGGGCCACCGGTTGCCCCGTGCATCCGATCAACTACCCGCCGGGCGGGGACGCCTACGTGGTCTCCGAGTACGAGACCGCCCTCAAGGCGTTCGGCGACCCGCGGCTGTCCAAGTCCGTGGACAACGCGCCCGGCTGGTTCCGCGACCTCCTCAAGGACAGCAGCCCGGTCCTCATCCGCAACATGATCACCGCGGACGCGCCCGAGCACACCCGGCTGCGCCGTCTGGTCAGCCGCGCCTTCGTGCCGCGCCGGATGGCCCTGCTGCGGCCCCGCATCCAGGAGATCACCGACGAACTCGTCGACGCCCTGCCCGAGTCGGGTGAGATCGACCTGATGGAGTTCGCGTTCACCCTGCCGATGCGGGTCATCTGCGAGTTCCTCGGCGTGCCCATCGAGGACCGCCCCGACCTGCACGCGTGGGGCTACTGGCTGAGTGGCGCCCCCTTCGCCGACGAGGAGTCGAACCGTCAGCTCAAGGTGGCCAGTGACAGCATCGAGCAGTACCTGATCGGACTGCTGGACCGGCGCCGCGCCGAGGGCCTCGGCGAGGACCTGGTCTCCATCCTCCTCCGGGCCGCCGACGAGGAGGACGTCTTCACCAACGACGAGCTCGTCTCGACCCTCGTCCTGCTGATCATCGCCGGTCACAAGACCACCGCGAACCTCATCGGCAACGGCTTCCAGGCCCTGTTCGCCTTCCCGGACCAGATGGAACTCCTCCGGTCCAAGCCCGAGCTGGTCGAGTCGGCGGTCGAGGAGTTCCTGCGCTTCGAACCGCCCGTCTACCGCGGCACCCTGCGCGTGGCCACCGAGGACATGGAACTGGGCGGCTGCCCCATCCCCCGCGAGGGCTTCGTCCACATCCTCATGGACTCCGCCAACCGTGACCCCGAGGCCTTCGAGAACCCCGACCGCCTCGACATCACCCGCACCAACAACCGGCACTTCGCCTTCGGCCACGGCGCCCACTTCTGCGTCGGCGCCCCCCTGTCCCGCGTCGAGGGCTCGGTCGCCTTCCCGACCCTGCTGCGCCGCCTGTCCGGCCTCGAACTCGCCGTCCCGCACGACGAGCTGGAGTGGGTCTTCGACAACTCCACCAGCCGGGGCCTGAAGAAGCTGCCGGTGCGCTACACGGCCCGGCTCGCCGCCGACGACCCGGAAGGGGCCACCCGATGACCGCCCGTACGACTCTGGTCTGCCTGCCCTTCGCGGGCGCCGGCGCCTCCTTCTTCCGGCCCTGGCAGCGCGTCGCCGGCGACCGGCTGACGATCCTGCCGCTGCAACTCCCCGGCCGTGAGCGCCGTATCGACCAGGAGCCGTACACCGACGCCCGTACGGCGACCGACGGTCTCCTCGCCGACCTGCGCACCGCGCTCGCCGACGACCCGGAGCTGCCGCGCCGGATCGCCGTCTTCGGGCACAGCCTGGGCGCCGTCCTCGCCTACGAGCTGGCGCACCGGCTGGCCGAGGCCCCGGGCGACCTCGAACTCGTACGCCTCTTCGTCAGCGGCTCCCCGCAACCCGCCGAACAGCGCACCCGCCGGGCCACCGGCCTGCCCGACGACGCGTTCCTGGCGCGGGTCAACGAGTTCGCCGGGTACACGCACGAGGCGCTCGACGACCCGGAGATGCGCGAGCTGATCCTGCCGACGCTCCGCGCCGACGTGGAGATGCACGAGAGCTACACGCCCTCCACCGACCTGGCGCTGCCCGCCCCGCTGACCGTGCTGCGCGGCAGCCACGACGAGCTCGTCTCCCGCGACGAGGCGGCGGCCTGGGCGAAGGTGGCCGGCGCCGACTTCCGGACCGTCGAACTGTCCGGCGGCCACATGTACCTGACCGAGTCGGCCGCGGAACTGCTGGACGTCGTCGCCGCCGACGCCGGCTGAGTGGAGGGGGAACGATCCATGCGCTTGACCGGGAAGACCGTCGTCGTCACCGGGGCGGCCCGGGGCCTCGGCCGCGCCACCGCCGTGGCGTGCGCCGCCGAGGGCGCCGACCTCGCGCTGCTCGACCTCTGCGACGACCTGCCCGGGGTGCCGTACCCGCTGGGCACGGCGGGCCAGCTGGAGCACACCGCCGCGTTGTGCCGCGCGGCCGGTTCCGCGGTGCTCACGGCCCGCTGCGACGTACGCGACCTGCGCTCCGTGGAGGAAGCCGTGGCGCTCGCCGAGGACCGGTTCGGGCCGCTCGACGGCGTCGTCAACAACGCGGGCATCGCCGCGCCCTCGGGCCGGCCGGCGCACGAGATCGGCGAGGAGGAGTGGGCGCTGATGATCGACGTCGACCTCACCGGCGCCTGGCGGATGATCCGCAGCGTCGGCAAGGCGATGAGCGCCCGCCGCTCCGGCAGCATCGTCAACATCGCCTCCACGGCGGGCCTGGTCGGCTACCGGCACTTCGCCGGGTACGTCGCCGCCAAGCACGGCCTGATCGGGCTCACCAAGGCGGCGGCGCTGGACTACGCCCCGCGGAAGGTACGGGTCAACGCCGTATGCCCCGGCTCGGTCCGCGACGATCCGACCGCCGAGGGCCGGATGCTCGCCGAGATCGCGCGGGCCCTCGACGTGCCGGTGAGCGAGCACGAGGAGGAGTTCGTCGCGGCCCAGCCGATGAACGCGCTGATCGAGCCGGAGGACGTGGCGGCGGCCGTGGTCTACCTGCTGTCGGACGACGCCCGGCAGGTCACGGGGACGACCCTCACGGTGGACGGCGGCTTCTCGGCCCGCTGAGCGCGCAGTACCAGGAGCTGTTTCCAGGGCTTTTCAGAACAGGTCAGAACAGGGGGGACACCCGTGCCGGGTGCACAGTGCCATGCGGTCCGCGTCTCGGTGACCGGGATGGACGTACGACGACTGCGGGACCGGCTGGCCGCGGCGGGCCCTTGGCGGCTGTGGACGGACGACGTCCCGGCCGCCGCGGCCGAACCGCTCGCCGTACGCCGCCGCGAGGCCGAACTGCGCCGCCCGGTGAGCCGGGACGTGCGCTGCGTCCTGCTGCGCTACGACGACGGCACCGCCGACCTGGTCGTCGTGGCCCACCGGGACCGCCTGGACGGGCCCGGCCTGCGCCACCTTGCGGAGGTGCTGACGGGCGAGCGCCCCCCGTCCCCCGTCCCGCACCCGGCCGTACCGCGAGCCGTCCTGCCGCCCATGGCCGCCGCTCCGGACTGGGGCGACGGCGACCCGTCCTCGACGGCGCACGGAGTCTGCCACCTCGACCTCTCCCTGCCCTGCGCCACCACCCCCACCTCCCTCCGCCTGCCCGCGCTGGCCCTGACCCTGACCCGCTACGACGGCCACGGCTCGACGGCGTCGGCGACGGTCGGGACCGACAGCGGGGGAGCACTGGAGTACGCCCTCCCCGCCTCGGCCACCCTGCGAGACCTGGCCACCACGGCACCGGCACCGGTGGGACGGGCGGTGGTCGCCGGGCTCCTCGACGAGCCGGGGGACGCCGCACCGGGTGACCGGAGGCCCTGCCTCGCCCCGCCCTTCCCCCTCACCCTCGCCTTCTCGCCCCTCCCCGACGGCGGCACCCGCCTCTCCTGCTTCTACCGGCTCAGTCATGTCTCGCCGGCGGTCGCCGAGGGGTTCACCCGGCACTTCGGCGAGGTGTACCGGCAGGCGGCGCTCGCGCCGGGAACGGCCGTCGCGGACGTGGAGCTGCTCGACCCCGAGGAGCGGGACCGGGTGGCCCGGCTGGGGCGGCCCGGTGTCGCCCTCGCGTCGCCGCCGGACACGCTCCCGCGGGCCTTCGCGCGGACGGCGGCCGCCACCCCCGACGCCGTGGCCGTCTGCGACGGCGGGACAGAGCTCACCTACCGGGAGTTGGACGAGCGCTCCGCCCGTGTCGCGGCCGGTCTGCGCGCCCACGGAGTGCGCCGGGGCGACCGCGTCGGCGTCTGCCTGGAGCGGACCGCGGAACTCGTCGTCACCCTGCTCGGCGTGGTCAGGGCGGGCGCCGCCTACGTCCCCACCGACCCGGCCTACCCCACCGACCGGCTCGCCCACACCGTCGCGGACGCCGGGCTGCGCGTGGTCGTGACCCGCCTCGCCGAATTCCCCCGCGAGGGCGGGGCCGTACCGCTGACCCCCGACGAACTCGCCGGGTCCACCCCGGCCGAGCTGCCCGACACCGCCCCCGACGACCCGGCGTACGTCATCTACACCTCCGGCTCCACCGGCCGCCCCAAGGGCGTGACCGTGCCGCACCGCAACGTCGTCGCCCTGATCGACGCCACCCGGGACGAGTACGGGCTCGGCCCCGACGACACCTGGACCCTCTTCCACTCCGCCGCCTTCGACTTCTCGGTGTGGGAGCTCTGGGGCTGCCTGCTGACCGGCGGGCGGCTCGTCGTCGTGCCCTACTTCGTCAGCCGCGACCCCGACGACTTCCGCGACCTGCTGCTCGCCCGTCGGGTCACCGTGCTCAGCCAGACGCCGTCCGCGTTCTCCCAGCTCCTGCGGACCGACCACGCGCCGCTGCCGGTCCGGCTCGTGGTGTTCGGCGGTGAACCGCTGGACGGCCGCATGCTGCTGCCCTGGTTCGACCGGCACCCGGAGACCACCTGCCGCATGGTCAACATGTTCGGCATCACCGAGACGACCGTGCACGTCACCGCCCAGACCGTGACGCGCGGACTCGCCCTCGCCGGCTCCCGCTCCGTCGGCCCCGCCCTGCCGGGCTGGCACCTGTACGTCACCGACGAGCGCGGCCGTCTCGTACCCCCCGGCGTCACCGGCGAGATCCGGGTGGGCGGCGCGGGCGTGGCCGCCGGGTACCTCGACCGGCCCGACCTGACGGCCGAACGATTCGTGCCGGACCCGTACGCCCCTGATCCCTCCGCCCGGGCGTACCGCAGCGGCGACCTCGGCCGGCTGCGCCCCGACGGGCGCCTCGAACACCTCGGCCGGATCGACAGCCAGGTCAAGATCCGCGGTTTCCGCATCGAGCTCGAAGAGATCCGCTCGGTGCTCCTGGAGGACCCGGCCGTCGCCGCCGCGGCCGTCGTGGTGCGCCGCGAGGACCCCGCGGACCCGGCCACGGCCCGCCTCGACGCCTACGTCGTCCCCGCCGACGGCACCGCGGCCGCCGATCCGCAGGGCATCCGCAAGCGCGCCGCCGGCATCCTGCCCGAGCACATGGTCCCGGCCACGGTCACGGCGCTCGACGCCCTCCCGCTGACCACGAACGGCAAGCTGGACGCGGGACGGCTGCCGGCACCGGTGCGCTCCACGACGGCTTCCGTCCGGCCCGCACCCGTGACGGGACCCGGCGCCGAGGGTGACACTGGTCTCGCCCGAGCCCTCCAGGAGATCTGGGAAACCGTTCTCGGCACCCCCGTCGGCCTCGACGACGACTTCTTCGAGCTCGGCGGAAACTCCCTGTTCGCCGTCCGGATCAGCGCCGCCCTGCGCGCCCGCGGGCTGAAGTCCGTACCGCTGCGCGACCTCTACCGGACCCCTACGATCCGGGAGCTCACCGGCTGACGCCCACCGACGGCCGGGCCGCCCTGAACCCCAATCGCGTTAACATGACGAGAAATCGTCCGGTACCCCGCGCGGACTGGAACGGGAAGGCCGCCCTCGAGTGAGTGCATTTCAACAACCAGACCCCAGGGACCGCCCCGCGCGGCTCACGGTCGGCGTCGTGGGCGCCGGCCGCGTGGGACCCGCCCTGGCCGCGTCCCTCCAGCTCGCCGGACACCGCCCGGTGGCCGTCTCCGGTGTCTCCGACGCCTCCCGGCGGCGGGCCGCGCAGCTGCTGCCCGAGGTGCCGCTGGTGCCGCCCTCCGAGGTCCTCCGGCACGCCGACCTGGTACTGCTCACCGTCCCCGACGACGCGCTGCCCGGGCTGGTGCAGGGTCTCGCCGACACCGGCGCCGTACGGCCCGGACAGCTCCTCGTGCACACCTCCGGGCGGTACGGCGCCAAGGTCCTCGACCCCGCCCTGCGCGCGGGCGCGCTGCCGCTGGCCCTGCACCCGGCGATGACGTTCACCGGCACCCCCGTCGACGTCCAGCGGCTGGCCGGCTGCTCCTTCGGCGTCACCGCGCCCGAGGAGCTGCGGCTGGCCGCCGAGGCCCTCGTCATCGAGATGGGCGGCGAACCCGAGTGGATCGCCGAGGAGAACCGCCCGCTCTACCACGCGGCCCTCGCCCTGGGCGCCAACCACCTGGTCACCCTCGTCGCCCAGTCCATGGAGCTGCTGCGCGCGGCCGGCGTCGAGGCCCCCGACCGCATGCTCGGCCCGCTCCTCGGCGCCGCCCTCGACAACGCGCTGCGCTCCGGCGACGCCGCCCTCACCGGCCCCGTCGCGCGCGGGGACGCCGGCACTGTCGCCGCGCACGTCACGGAGCTGCGCCGGCACGCCCCGCAGACCGTCGCGGGGTACCTGGCGATGGCCCGGGCGACCGCCGACCGCGCGCTCGCCCACGGACTGCTCAAGCCGGAACTCGCCGAGGACCTCCTCGGGGTACTCGCCGGCCGGGCCGACGACGCCCCCGGCACCCACGGCGCCGAAGGAGATGCCGGATGACCACCACCCTGCTGCGCACCGCCGCCGAACTGCACGCACGCGCGCGTGCCGGCCGCCGGGCCGTCGTGATGACGATGGGCGCCCTGCACGAGGGGCACGCCACCCTGATCCGCACCGCCCGCGACCTCGCCGGTCCGGACGGCGAGGTCGTCGTCACCGTCTTCGTCAACCCGCTGCAGTTCGGCAAGGGCGAGGACCTCGACCGCTACCCGCGCACCCTGGACGCCGACCTCAAGATCGCCGAGGAGGCGGGTGCGGACGTCGTGTTCGCCCCGTCCGTGGACGAGGTCTACCCGGGCGGCGAGCCCCAGGTCCGCGTCAGCGCGGGCCCGATGGGGGAACGCCTGGAGGGCGCCTCGCGGCCCGGGCACTTCGACGGCGTGCTCACGGTCGTCGCCAAGCTGCTGCACCTCACCCGGCCCGACGTGGCGCTGTACGGCCAGAAGGACGCCCAGCAGCTCGCCCTGATCCGCCGGATGGTCCGCGACCTGAACTTCGGCATCGAGATCGTCGGCGTCCCGACCGTCCGCGAGGCCGACGGACTGGCCCTGTCCAGCCGCAACCGCTACCTCTCCCCCCGGGAGCGCCGCACCGCGCTCTCGCTCTCGGCGGCGCTGTTCGCGGGCCGCGACCGGCATGCCGCGCAGGAGGCGCTGCGGGCACGCGCGCGTGAGGTGCCCGCCACGCACGCGCGTGCCGAGGCGCTCAGCGCCCTCGGGGAGTCCCGCGCGGCCGCCGACGCGCACGCCGTCGCCAAGGCCGCCCCCGGCAACCCGGCCGCCGTACGAGCGGCCGCCCGTCTGGTCCTCGACGAGGCCGCCCGCCTCGACCCGCCGCTGGAACTGGACTACCTGGCGCTCGTCGATCCCTCGGACTTCACGGAGATCGGCGATCTCGAGGACGACTTCACCGGCGAGGCCGTCCTCGCCGTCGCCGCCCGGGTCGGGACGACCCGGTTGATCGACAACCTCCCCCTCACCTTCGGAGCCGCCTCGTGACCAGCACAGGCATACGACTGCACGCGCCCGCCCCCGGGTGGTCGATCTCGGCGGACGTGGTGGTCGTCGGCTCCGGCGTCGCCGGCCTGACCGCGGCCCTGCGCTGCGAGGCCGCCGGCCTGAACACCGTCGTCGTCACCAAGGCGCGCCTGGACGACGGCTCCACCCGCTGGGCGCAGGGCGGCATCGCCGCGGCCCTCGGCGAGGGCGACACCCCCGAACAGCACCTCGACGACACCCTGGTGGCGGGCGCGGGCCTGTGCGACGAGGACGCCGTACGCCTCCTGGTCACCGAGGGCCCGGACGCCGTACGGCGCCTCATCGAGACGGGCGCGCACTTCGACGAGTCCTCCGAGGGCGGCCTGGAACTCACCCGTGAGGGCGGCCACCACCGCCGTCGCATCGCGCACGCGGGCGGTGACGCGACCGGCGCGGAGATCTCCCGCGCCCTCGTCGAGGCGGCACGTGCGCGTGGCGTACGGATGATCGAGAACGCGCTGGTCCTGGATCTGCTGACGGACGCCGACGGCCGTACGGCGGGCGTCTCGCTGCACGTCATGGGCGAGGGCCAGCACGACGGCGTGGGCGCCGTGCACGCCCCCGCGGTCGTCCTCGCGACCGGCGGCATGGGCCAGGTCTTCTCCGCCACCACCAACCCGTCGGTGTCGACGGGCGACGGCGTGGCGCTCGCGCTGCGGGCGGGCGCGGAGGTCAGCGACCTCGAATTCGTGCAGTTCCACCCCACCGTGCTGTTCCTCGGCCCGGACGCCGAGGGCCAGCAGCCGCTCGTCTCCGAGGCCGTACGCGGCGAGGGCGCCCACCTGGTCGACGCGGACGGCGTGCGCTTCATGGTGGGACAGCACGAGCTGGCCGAGCTGGCGCCCCGGGACATCGTCGCCAAGGGCATCATGCGCCGTATGCAGGAGCAGGACGCCGAGCACATGTTCCTCGACGCCCGCCACTTCGGCGCCGACATGTGGGAGCACCGCTTCCCGACGATCCTCGCCGCCTGCCGCGCCCACGGCATCGACCCCGTCCACGAGCCCATCCCGATAGCCCCGGCGGCCCACTACGCCTCGGGCGGCGTACGCACCGACTCCCGGGGCCGTACGACCGTCCCCGGCCTGTACGCGTGCGGCGAGGTCGCCTGCACCGGCGTGCACGGCGCCAACCGGCTCGCGTCCAACTCCCTCCTGGAGGGCCTGGTCTACGCGGAGCGGATCGCCGCCGACATCGCCGACGGCCACCGGGACGACGGCCTGCACGCGCGCGTGCCCGCACCGGTCGAGCACCCCGAGAGGCCGGCGCACCCGCTGCTCGCCGCCGAGGCCCGGTTCGCCATCCAGCGGATCATGACCGAGGGCGCGGGCGTGCTGCGCTCGGACGGGTCCCTGGAGAAGGCCGCCGACCAGCTCCAGCGGCTGCACTCCGAGGCCCGCGAGGCGCTCGACGAGAACGGCAAGACCTCCGAGCCCGGCGTCGACACCTGGGAGGCCACCAACCTCCTGTGCGTGGCCCGCGTCCTGGTCGCCGCGGCCCGCCTCCGCGAGGAGACCCGTGGCTGCCACTGGCGCGAGGACCACGCCGAACGCGACGACACGACGTGGCGCCGCCACATCGTGGTGCGGCTGAATCCCGACCGGACGCTCGCCGTACACACCACCGATACCGCAGACTTCCCCCCGACCCGGCAGCACCAGCAGGAGCAGTGAACGACGTGAGCACCCCCGACCTTCCCCTCGCCGACAGCGGCGGCTGCGGCGACGACTGTGCCTGTGGCGCCGCCGAGGGCTTCGCCGACGAGGAATACCTGGAGTGCGGGCTCGACCCCGCGCTCGCCCAGCTCCTGGCCGACGCCGGGCTCGACCCCGTCGAGGTCGAGGACATCGCCAACGTCGCCATCCAGGAGGACCTGGACCACGGAGTGGACGTGACGACGGTCGCGACCATCCCCGAGGAAGCGGTGGCCACCGCCGACTTCACCGCGCGTGAGGCGGGCGTCGTCGCGGGCCTGAGAGTCGCCGAGGCGGTCGTCTCGGTCGTCTGCACCGACGAGTTCGAGGTCGAGCGGCACGTGGAGGACGGCGACCGCGTGGAGGCGGGCCAGAAGCTGCTGTCGGTGACGACCCGCACCCGCGACCTGCTGACCGCCGAGCGCAGCGCGCTGAACCTGCTCTGCCGGCTCTCCGGCATCGCGACCGCCACGCGCGCGTGGGCGGACGTCCTGGACGGCACGAAGGCACGCGTGCGGGACACCCGGAAGACCACGCCGGGCCTGCGCTCCCTGGAGAAGTTCGCGGTCCGCTGCGGCGGAGGCGTCAACCACCGCATGTCGCTGTCGGACGCGGCCCTGGTCAAGGACAACCACGTGGTGGCGGCGGGCGGTGTCGCCCAGGCCTTCACCGCCGTACGGGAGGCCTTCCCGGACGTACCGATCGAGGTCGAGGTCGACACCCTGCACCAGCTCCGCGAAGTGGTGGACGCGGGCGCCGACCTGATCCTCCTGGACAACTTCACCCCGGGCGAGTGCGCGGAGGCGGTCGCCATCGTCGGCGGCCGCGCCCTGCTGGAAGCCTCGGGCCGGCTGACCCTGGACAACGCCAAGGCGTACGCCGACACCGGCGTCGAATTCCTGGCCGTAGGGGCCCTGACCCACTCCTCGCCGATCCTGGACATCGGCCTGGATCTGCGAGACGCGGAGTAGGGAGCCGGACCGGCCATGCTGCTGACGATCGACGTAGGGAACACGCACACCGTGCTCGGCCTGTTCGACGGTGAGGACATCGTCGAGCACTGGCGGATCTCGACCGACGCCCGCCGTACGGCCGACGAGCTCGCGGTCCTCCTGCAGGGCCTGATGGGCATGCACCCGCTGCTCGGGGTGGAACTGGGCGACGGCATCGACGGCATCGCGATCTGCGCGACGGTGCCGTCGGTGCTCCACGAACTCCGCGAGGTGACCCGCCGCTACTACGGCGACGTCCCGGCCGTCCTCGTCGAACCGGGCGTCAAGACGGGCGTGCCGATCCTCTTCGACAACCCCAAGGAGGTCGGCGCCGACCGCATCATCAACGCGGTCGCCGCGAACGAGCTCTACGGCGGCCCGGCGATCGTCGTCGACTTCGGCACGGCGACGACGTTCGACGCGGTGAGCGCACGGGGCGAGTACGTGGGGGGTGTGATCGCCCCAGGCATCGAGATCTCCGTGGAGGCCCTGGGCGTCAAGGCCGCCCAGCTCCGCAAGATCGAGGTGGCCCGCCCCCGCAGCGTGATCGGCAAGAACACGGTCGAGGCCATGCAGTCCGGCATCGTCTACGGCTTCGCGGGCCAGGTGGACGGCGTGGTGACCCGCATGGCCCGCGAACTCTCCGAGGACCCCGACGACGTCACGGTGATCGCCACGGGCGGCCTGGCCCCCATGGTCCTCGGCGAGTCCACGGTGATCGACGAACACGAACCCTGGCTGACCCTGATCGGCCTCCGCCTGGTGTACGAACGCAACGTCTCCCGCATGTGACGGCCCGAACGCCCCGAGGGCCCGCCCGTACGGTGCTGCGCGGTTCCGCGAGCGGCTCCCTCGGCTCCCGGCGGGGCCGGGTGGGGGGATTCGGGCGCGTCGGGACCGTTCCTTGTGTCGGATTTGTCTGATTAGCGCGTATCGTCGGCGCATGCCCACGCCATACGGATCCCGCGGCGGCATGGCGTTCGGCGCGGAGGAGCTGCGTGTGCTCCGCCGCGCCCTCGCCCTCGCCCTTCACCCCGGTCCCGCCAGCGCCGAGGACGTCCAGGACTGTCATCGCCTAGCCGAGTCCCTCGACGAGGCGATGCGCGAGGCCGCCCGGCTGCGGGCCTTCCTGGTGGCCGACCTGGACCGGTACCGCGCCGCCCTTCCCGGTGCCGCCGCCGGCTACTTCACGCTCCTGGAGGAGGTGCTGGCCGCCGGCCACCGGCCCGGCCCGGACGACCTCGCCGCCCTGCGCGCCCTGCGGGGGAATGCGGCCGCCGCCGCCCTCCTGGACCGCTGCCAGGCCCTCGCCGAGCAGGACGTACGGGCCCGTCTGGCCCGCCGTACGGCCCGCCGGGCCACCACGGCCACCCCGGTGGTGCCGGCGTCCCGTACCCGCCTCCTGGCCCTTCCTGGCGGCCGTTCCGCCGCGGCCTGCGACGCCCTGCCCACCCTCGTCGCCGAGGATCCGCGCGAGGAGCCCCGCAAGAAACCCGCCGAGAAGCCCGCCACCCCTGCCCCCGGTCCGGGCCCCGTCCCGGCGAAGCCCTCCGCTCCCCGGCCCGCGCGCCGCCCCGTCCCCACCCCCGGCGAGGTCTTCCCGCGCCGCAAACCCACCCCGCCGCCCCCGGCCGACCCGGAGCAGGAGCAGGAGCAGGGGCAGGGGCAGGAACAGGGGCAGGAGCAGCGGCGGCCGCAGAGGCTGGCGGCGGGCTGAGACACGCGGCGTCCCGTCGGCCGACCCCGGCCCGGTGCCCCATTTCTCCGTGGCTACCCTGGATCCATGGACTATGTCTCCGCGCTGGTGCCCCCGGTCGTCATGGCCGCCTTCTTCATCGGCGTGATCCGCGTGATCGTGAAGACCCAGGGCGGCGCCAACAAGGCCAAGGAGGACGCGGCCGTCGACGCCGCCCTCGCGGGCGAGGAGGGCACCCGCAAGGCCCCCGCGAACACCGAGGCCTGACCCTCACCCACCCCTGGCGCCCCCGGGCGTACGGCTCCCGTCGGAGCCGTACGCCCTTTTTGTGCTTGTTTGACAGGAAAAACGCCCGTCCGGCACGCCATTGGCGAGATCTCCCACTATTGTTCTGAGAGTGCCTCGGCCATTGGGAGAACTCGAAGACGCGGTCATGACGCGGGTGTGGAAGTGGAACCGCCCGGTGACCGTTCGAGAAGTCCTGGAAGACCTTCAGCGGGAACGGTCCATCGCGTACACCACGGTGATGACCGTTTTGGACAATCTCCATCAGAAGGGCTGGGTGCGCCGCGAGGCGGAAGGCCGGGCCTATCGATATGAGGCGGTCTCCACCCGCGCCGCCTACGCCGCCGCCCTCATGAACGACGCCTGGTCGCAGAGCGACAACCCCGCCGCAGCTCTCGTCGCCTTCTTCGGGATGATGAGCGACGAACAGCGGCAGGACCTGCGTGACGCCGTACGGATCGTCCAAGGCCCGGAAACATCCGAAGCCGCAACTCCGGGCGGCGGTGGGGAGAACCCCGCCTCGGCAACGGAGGGCGGCGGGCGATAGCGTCCGCACATGTCCGCAGAGAGCCCCTCCGCCGAGAACCCCGAAGTCACCGCTAAAGCCATCACCGTCCGGCGGGCCCGGACCAGCGATGTTCCCGCTGTGCGCCGACTCCTTGACGCGTACGTCCGGGGCGGCATCCTGCTCGACAAAGCGACGGTGACCCTTTACGAGGACATCCAGGAGTTCTGGGTCGCGGAACGCGACGACAACGCCGAGGTCGTGGGCTGCGGAGCCCTCCATGTGATGTGGGAAGACCTGGCGGAAGTGCGCACTCTCGCGGTCAAGCCCGGCCTGAAGGGTGCCGGCGTCGGTCACCGGTTGTTGGAGAAGTTGCTGCACACCGCGCGCTGGCTCGGCGTTCGCCGGGTTTTCTGCCTGACCTTCGAAGTCGACTTCTTCGGCAAGCACGGCTTCGTGGAGATCGGCGAGACGCCGGTGGACACCGATGTCTACGCGGAGCTGATGCGTTCCTATGACGAGGGCGTAGCGGAGTTCCTCGGACTCGAACGAGTGAAACCGAACACCTTGGGCAACAGCCGGATGCTTCTGCATCTGTGAGCGTGGGCGTTCATTCCGGCCGACGGACCTTGCCCGGTGCCCTATGTCCGAAACGCGCACGTTTCCGGGCGAGGGCCGGGCTCCGGGTCTCCGCCAGGGGTTTGTGTTTTTCCGGCAAAAGCGGTTTGCTTTCCGACGTACTGCAGTACTGCATATAACAGGGCGCGGCTAAACGGCGGACGCCGCGGACCCCGTCCCTCACGTTATCGATGAAAGGAAATCCGGTGGCACAGAAGGTTCAGGTCCTTCTTGTCGACGACCTCGACGGCGGCGAGGCGGACGAGACCGTGACGTTCGCGCTGGACGGCAAGACCTACGAGATCGATCTCACGACGTCCAATGCAGACAAGCTGCGCGGGCTTCTCGAGCCCTATGTGAAGGGCGGCCGGCGTACGGGAGGCCGTGCTGCGGGTGGGCGTGGAAAGGCGCGTGCCGCTGCCGGCAGCAGCCAGGACACCGCTCAGATCCGCGCTTGGGCGAAGGAGAACGGTTACGAGGTCAACGACCGTGGCCGAGTTCCGGCGCAGATTCGCGAGGCTTACGAGAAGGCCAACGGCTGAGCGCAGGCGCGCCGCAGTCGGACACGGTGACAGTGCGTCGCCAGCGTGTCCACCAGCCGCACCAGATCGGGGGCGTCTCCCGCGCCCCCCGACGCCGACATCGTCGGCAGCGAGGCCTCGGCCCCGCATCCCGGCACGGGGGGTCGCACCCACACGGCGGCCCCCTGCGACGGCTCCGGACGGGGGCGGCCCGTCGGCGCGGGTGCCTGCGGACCGGGCGACCGGGGTGTCCGCGCGGACGGGTGTCCCGGGGGCTGCGGAGCCGGAGGCACGGGGGCCCGCATGAGCGTGCCCGGGCCGAGCGCCGTCAGGTCCAGGGGGAGTGCGCCCCACTCCAGCCACTGAAGGATCCCCGGCAGCTCCTCCGCGCTGCCCGCCGCCACCAGCAGCCGCATCCGCCCGCCCTCCACCGCCACCGGAGAGCCCGGCGCCAGGCGCCCGAGTGCCGCGTGACCCGCCTCGGCGGGCACCTCCAGTACGTCGAAGCGCTCGCCCACCAAAAGTCGTACCGGCTTCCCGGGCACCGTCGCCCACCCCAGTTCGTTCTCGTACCAGCCGCGGATCGGGTCGTCCGGATCGGCGGGGTCGAGTGGCCGTCGAGGGAGGGGGACAGCGGTGATCGGGGGAACTGAGCCAACCATGCCGAGTGCAACCGCCCGAGCGGGCCCGGAGTTACGCCGCGTGTCCGACCGGATGCGCAGGGTGCCGGAAAAGGGGACGCGCAGGTGTCTCGGGAGGCGCAAGGTTGTTCGCCCGTAGCGGAGGGAAACGGTGCGCACGGCATGGACTGTCGGTGCCGGCGGGTAAGACATCCCTAGTGGGAGGGGGCGACACGCAGGAAAGGGTGTCTCACGTTCGCCATCGGCGTACTGATGGTGAGGGTAACCACCTGGCCTGCGGGAACATCGTCTCGCACCATCGGGTTGGAGCAGATGTCGGCGTTAGCGGGGTCAGGAGGCCATCGACGGTGTCGGCAGTTGGAATGAGCGGTCCCCGCTTGCGGGACTAAGCTGCGGAAGGACAGGGAGGGGAAGTTCCCCCCACTGCCTGACCGCTCTGAGGAGCGATTAACGATGTTCGAGAGGTTCACCGACCGCGCGCGGCGGGTTGTCGTCCTGGCTCAGGAAGAAGCCCGGATGCTCAACCACAACTACATCGGCACCGAGCACATCCTCCTGGGCCTGATCCACGAGGGTGAGGGTGTCGCCGCCAAGGCCCTTGAGAGCCTCGGGATTTCGCTCGAGGCGGTCCGCCAGCAGGTGGAGGAGATCATCGGCCAGGGCCAGCAGGCCCCGTCCGGGCACATCCCCTTCACCCCCCGTGCCAAGAAGGTCCTGGAGCTGTCGCTCCGTGAGGCCCTTCAGCTGGGCCACAACTACATCGGCACGGAGCACATCCTGCTCGGCCTGATCCGCGAGGGCGAGGGCGTCGCCGCCCAGGTCCTGGTCAAGCTGGGCGCAGATCTCAACCGGGTGCGGCAGCAGGTCATCCAGCTGCTCTCCGGATACCAGGGCAAGGAGACCGCCACCGCCGGCGGGCCTGCCGAGGGCACCCCCTCGACGTCCCTGGTCCTCGACCAGTTCGGCCGGAACCTCACCCAGGCCGCTCGTGAGTCCAAGCTCGACCCGGTCATCGGGCGCGAGAAGGAGATCGAGCGGGTCATGCAGGTGCTGTCCCGCCGCACGAAGAACAACCCGGTCCTGATCGGTGAGCCCGGCGTCGGCAAGACCGCCGTCGTCGAGGGCCTCGCCCAGGCCATCGTCAAGGGCGAGGTGCCCGAGACCCTCAAGGACAAGCACCTCTACACCCTGGACCTCGGCGCGCTGGTCGCCGGCTCCCGCTACCGCGGTGACTTCGAGGAGCGCCTGAAGAAGGTCCTCAAGGAGATCCGCACCCGCGGCGACATCATCCTGTTCATCGACGAGCTCCACACGCTGGTCGGTGCGGGTGCCGCCGAGGGCGCCATCGACGCGGCTTCCATCCTGAAGCCGATGCTGGCCCGCGGTGAGCTGCAGACCATCGGTGCGACCACGCTGGACGAGTACCGCAAGCACCTGGAGAAGGACGCGGCCCTGGAGCGCCGTTTCCAGCCCATCCAGGTCGCCGAGCCGTCCCTGCCGCACACGATCGAGATCCTCAAGGGTCTCCGTGACCGGTACGAGGCGCACCACCGCGTCTCCATCACCGACGAGGCGCTGGTCCAGGCCGCCACCCTGGCCGACCGGTACATCTCGGACCGCTTCCTGCCGGACAAGGCGATCGACCTGATCGACGAGGCCGGTTCCCGGATGCGCATCCGCCGGATGACCGCTCCGCCGGACCTCCGCGAGTTCGACGAGAAGATCGCCGGCGTCCGCCGCGACAAGGAGTCCGCGATCGACTCGCAGGACTTCGAGAAGGCGGCCTCTCTCCGCGACAAGGAGAAGCAGCTCCTGGCCGCCAAGGCCAAGCGGGAGAAGGAGTGGAAGGCCGGCGACATGGACGTCGTCGCCGAGGTCGACGGCGAGCTGATCGCCGAGGTCCTCGCCACGGCCACCGGCATCCCGGTCTTCAAGCTGACCGAGGAGGAGTCCAGCCGCCTGCTCCGCATGGAGGAGGAGCTGCACAAGCGGGTCATCGGCCAGAACGACGCCGTCAAGGCGCTGTCGAAGGCGATCCGCCGTACGCGTGCCGGTCTGAAGGACCCGAAGCGTCCGGGTGGTTCGTTCATCTTCGCCGGCCCGTCCGGTGTCGGTAAGACCGAGCTGTCCAAGGCGCTCGCCGAGTTCCTCTTCGGCGACGAGGACGCGCTGATCTCCCTCGACATGTCGGAGTTCAGCGAGAAGCACACGGTCTCGCGTCTCTTCGGCTCCCCGCCCGGATACGTGGGCTACGAAGAGGGCGGTCAGCTGACCGAGAAGGTCCGCCGCAAGCCGTTCTCCGTCGTCCTCTTCGACGAGGTCGAGAAGGCCCACCCGGACATCTTCAACTCGCTGCTGCAGATCCTGGAGGACGGTCGTCTGACCGACTCCCAGGGCCGGGTCGTGGACTTCAAGAACACGGTCATCATCATGACGACCAACCTCGGCACGCGGGACATCTCCAAGGGCTTCAACCTGGGCTTCGCGGCCACGGGTGACACGAAGTCGAACTACGAGCGCATGAAGAACAAGGTCTCGGACGAGCTCAAGCAGCACTTCCGCCCCGAGTTCCTCAACCGCGTCGACGACGTGGTCGTCTTCCCGCAGCTGACGCAGGAGGACATCCTGCGGATCGTCGACCTGATGATCGGCAAGGTGGACGAGCGTCTGAAGGACCGGGACATGGGCATCGAGCTCTCCCAGTCCGCCAAGGAGCTGCTGTCCAAGAAGGGTTACGACCCGGTGCTGGGTGCGCGTCCGCTGCGTCGCACGATCCAGCGCGAGATCGAGGACTCGCTCTCGGAGAAGATCCTCTTCGGCGAGCTGCGCCCCGGTCACATCGTGGTCGTGGACACCGAGGGCGAGGGTGAGACCAAGACCTTCACCTTCCGCGGCGAGGAGAAGTCGGCGCTGCCCGACGTCCCGCCGATCGAGCAGGCGGCCGGCGGCGCCGGACCGAACCTGAGCAAGGAGGCGTAAGCCTCAGCGGCACGCGAAGCGGGGCCGCCCCGGGACCGACGTTCCGGGGCGGCCCCGCTTCGTTGTGGTCCGGAAGCTCCAGCGGGTTGACGGCGAAGTCGAGAGTCGGTCGGGCTCCAACTGTTCGGCCACGCCGAACCGTTGGACGACGGGGGAAGCCGACGACCGGGCAGCCGGACACCGGATCCCGGATCTTCAGCGGCGCACCGGTCCGTTCGTCCTGCTCCCGCGCGGGAAGGCGCGGCTCGTTCGAGGTGCCCATGCGTTCCCACCCGTAACGCGTCATGGGGCCGGTACCCGAAGGTGCCGGCCCCGGCGCGGGTGTGCGTGCCGGACCGGCGGAAGCCGGTGGGCGGGGTGGTGTCAGGACAGCTGACCGTCGTAGTCCGGCAGCTTGTACGTCTTCTCGGCGTGGCCGCCCGACAGGTCGGTGGCGCTGTTGCCGATGTTCGCGATGATCGTGTAGCCCTTGTTCTCGATGTCGACGCGCTGGGCGGTCTTGTAGGCGGCGACGTCCTTGAAGAGGTCGAACAGGCCGCGGACGTAGAGCCCGGAGACGTTGTAGCCGACGTACTTGAGGTTGTAGTCGGTCACCCCGGCGATGATGCCCGGGCGGGCGGTGACGAAGAACAGGGAGACGCCGTGCTGCTGGGCGTACCGGGCGACGTCGAGGACCGGCTTGTTGGCCGGCTGGGGGTAGCTGAAGCCGAAGTCGGTCTCCAGGGTGGTGTTGTCGATGTCGAAGACGATCGCCGGCTTCTCGCCCGCCCCGGCGGCGGCGATGCGCTGCTTCAGATACGGCAGGGCCTCGTTCATCACGGCCTGGCAGTCCGTCTGCCAGGTGGCGTAGTCGACGTCCGCCGCGGCGGCGGTGGCGACGGTGGAGGTGCTTGTGTCCGTCGCGGCCTGGGCGCCGGCCGGGACGGCCATCGCGGTGAGGGCGGCCGTCGTCACGACGGTCATGGTGATACGGCGCGTCCAGGTGCCTCTGTTCATGTGTGGGGTCCTCTCGCGTCCTTGCGCAGCCGGTGTCGTGAGCATGTTGATCGGTGGGAGTGGCCTGAGGGGAACCAGCGGGTTACTGGACGGTAGGGGCTGGTGAGAGGCCGGTCACAGACCCGTGCAGACGTTCGTGACCAGGGTCACAAGTGGCCCTCGAGGCAAGGGTGTAGCCCCCGTCACATTCCGAAGTCCCTTAAGGGCGTTGGCCGGTGACATGCCGCACAGGTCGTTTGTCCGGTACTAGGCCGGATAGTGGCAGGGCTAAATCTGGCAAAAAGGACATACGGCCTGAAGGCTCGACGGCCCCCGGGTCTCCGGCGTGGATCGGCGCCAAATGGGACGCATAGGGCCATGTGTCAAGAAGAGGGTTGTTGTGGGGCGAAGTACTAGCTTCCGTCGTACGTCATACGTTTGGGGGCGTACCGACCTCGGGGTTACCAAGGGATGGCCCACCCGGCAGGCGTTCATACGCCGGGTGATTTCTCTGTCCCCGTCCTCATGAGGTCTTCGATGTTCCAGCGCGTCACGTCCCGTTCTTCCCGTACGTCCCTGCTCCGCACCCGCGTGGCCGTCGGGGCCGCCGCCCTCGGTGCCTCGGTCGTGCTGGGAACCGGGGTGGCGTCCGCCGCCGCGCCCGCCGCCGCCCCGGCCACCGCCAAGACGGCCGTCTCGGCCACCGGCTGGGTCAAGCCGGTGGCGAAGTACACCAAGTCCGCGAGCTTCCACCAGGCCGGCGCCATGTGGCAGTCCACCCACAGCGGGCAGGACTTCGCCGTGCCGAGCGGTACCAAGGTCATGGCCGCGCACGGTGGCACCGTGGTCAAGGCCGGCGGCAACGGCGCCGGCGACGGCCCCGCCTACGGCAACGCCATCGTCATCAAGCACGGCAACGGGACGTACTCCCAGTACGCCCACCTCTCCCGTATCGACGTGAAGGTCGGCCAGATCGTCAAGACCGGTCAGCGCATAGCCCTGTCCGGCAGCACCGGTAACTCCAGCGGCCCCCACCTGCACTTCGAGATCCGTACGACCGCGAACTACGGCTCCGCGATCGACCCGGTGGCCTTCCTGCGCGCCAAGGGCCTGACCGTCTGACGTGACGGGTGGTCAGGCGCCGTGGTGCGCCTGGCTGACCAGATCGACGGCGACCTCGAGGACGGCCGCGCGCTTCTCCTCCGGGTCGCCGTCGATGTCCTGCAGGAAGAACATCCCGGCGTGCAGCGTGAAGATGGCGCTCACGCAGCGGACCTGATCGGTGAGCGGGGCGTCCGGGTCGATGAAGATGTCGCGCAGACCGCGCATGCGGTCCTTGAAGGAGTCGCCGATCTCCAGCTCCCGCACGGTCGCCTGGTTCTCCTGCATGAAGCGGAAGAGCGGGGCCGCGTCGGCCAGGGCCTGGCTGTAGCGGCGCACCATCTCGTGCTTGGTCTCCAGGGTGTGCGGCTGCTCCCTGCCCCACTCGATCAGCTCTTCGATCGGCTTCGTCAGATCCGTGAAGATGCCGACGATGATCTCTTCCTTCGTCTTGAAGTGGTAGTACAGGGCCGCCTTGGTGACCTCCAGACGCTCCGCGATCTCGCGGAGGGAGGTCTTCTCGTAGCCCTGCTCGGCGAAGAGTTCGAGCGCGACGTCCTGGATGCGCTGGCGGGTGTTTCCGCGACGCTGCTGCTTGGTGCCGTCCATGGTGACGTCCATCCTCGTACTCCTCGCGCCGCCGCGGAAACTTACTTGACGACCGGCTAGTGACAGGTCTACTTTCCTCAGTGTAGTCAACTAGCCGGGCGGCAAGTAAGTGGGCGGCTCGAAAGCAGTACCCCAGGGGAGTGGAACGATGGCGGACACACAGTCGGTCGAGACCGAGCCGGAGAAACAACCGAGGAGCGTGCGGGTCGTCCTCCTCGCTCTGATGATCACGATGATGCTCGCGATGCTCGACAACATGATCGTGGGCACCGCGATGCCGACGATCGTGGGTGACCTCGGCGGCCTGGAGCATCTGTCGTGGGTCGTGACCGCGTACACCCTCGCGACCGCGGCCGCCACGCCGATCTGGGGCAAGCTCGGTGACATGTACGGGCGCAAGAGCGCGTTCATGACCTCGATCGTGATCTTCCTGATCGGATCCGCGCTCAGCGGTATGGCCCAGAACATGGGCGAGCTCATCGGCTTCCGTGCCGTGCAGGGCCTCGGCGCCGGCGGTCTGATGGTCGGCGTCATGGCGATCATCGGCGACCTGATCCCGCCGCGCGAGCGCGGCAAGTACCAGGGCATGATGGCCGGCGTCATGGCGCTCGCGATGATCGGCGGCCCGCTCGTCGGCGGCACCATCACCGACAACTGGGGCTGGCGCTGGTCCTTCTACATCAACCTGCCGCTCGGCGCGGTGTCGCTCGCGCTGATCAGCGCCGTCCTGCACCTGCCGAAGAAGCGGGCGAAGGCGGGCATCGACTACCTCGGTGTCGTGCTGCTGACCGTGGGCATCACCTCCATCGTCCTCGTCACCACCTGGGGCGGCACGGAGTACGCCTGGACGTCCGCGCGGATCATGGAGCTGATCGGGATCGGCGTCGCCGCGCTCATCGGGTTCGTGTTCTGGCAGACCCGGGCCGCCGAGCCGATCGTGCCGCTGCACATCTTCCGCAGCCGCAACTTCACACTGATGTCCCTCATCGGCTTCATCACCGGCTTCGTGATGTTCGGCGCGACCCTCTTCCTGCCGCTGTACCAGCAGTCGGTGCAGGGCGCCTCCGCGACCAACTCCGGACTGCTGCTGCTGCCGATGCTCGGCGCGATGCTGGTGACCTCGATGGTCGCGGGCCGCGTCACCACGAACACCGGCAAGTACAAGATCTTCCCGGTCGTCGGCAGCGTCCTGATGGTCGTCGGGCTGTACCTGCTGTCGACGATGGACACCGGTACGTCCCGTCTGACCTCCGGCATCTTCATGGCCGTCGTCGGTCTCGGCATGGGCTGCCTGATGCAGATCACCATGCTGGTCGCGCAGAACAGCGTGCAGATGAAGGACATGGGCGTCGCCTCCTCCTCCACCACCCTGTTCCGTACGCTCGGCTCCTCCTTCGGTGTCGCGATCATGGGCGCGCTGTTCAACAACCGGGTCCAGGACGTCATGGCCGAGCGGGCCGGCGCGCTGGGCTCGAAGATCACCGAACAGTCCGCGCAGCTGGACGCGGCCGGTCTGGCCAAGCTGCCGGTGGCCGCCCGCGAGGCCTACCAGCACGCGGTGTCGGCCGGTACGCACTCGGCGTTCCTGCTGGGCGCTGTGGTCGCGGTGGCCGCGCTGGTGGCTGCGGTGTTCGTGAAGGAGGTTCCGCTGAAGGGAGCGGGGCCGCAGAAGACGGACGGGGACGCGGTTCCCACGCAGCCGCCAGTCGTCGAGGCGGTCTGACCTCACCCTCCTGGAAGGCCCCCGGCGGTGTCCGCCCCGGGGGCCTTCCCGTGTACCCCGTGCCACCATCGGCCCCATGGACAAACTGCGGCAGTTGCGGCTGGCCAAGGACGCCATGGACCGTGACTGGGCCGATCCGGAACTCGATCTGGACGCCGTGGCCGCGCACGCCGGGTACTCGCGGTATCACTTCGTACGGGCCTTCAAGGAGGCGTACGGCGAGACACCCGGCCAGTACCTCACCCACCGCCGGATCGAGCGGGCCGAGGAGATGCTCCGCAGCGCCGATCTGAGCGTCACCGAGATCTGCCACCTGGTCGGCTTCAGCAGCCTCGGCACCTTCTCCGCCCGCTTCAAGACCCGCACCGGGCTGACCCCGACCGAGTACCGGGCCAAGCACGTGGGCCGGGGGGCCGCCCTGATCCCCGGGTGCTACGCGATGCTGTGGGCCGGTGGCTTCCCCACCACGAGGACCGCAACTTCGAAGAAGCGCCCCGGCCCGGGCCCCGCCTACGGTGACGCGCAGGACCCCTCGCAGGACAGGAGAGCAGAGCCATGATCAAGGGCCTGGGCATCACCACCG
The DNA here is from genome assembly GCF_044465285.1 of Streptomyces sp. NPDC049687. Lineage (NCBI taxonomy): Bacteria > Bacillati > Actinomycetota > Actinomycetes > Kitasatosporales > Streptomycetaceae > Streptomyces > Streptomyces sp. NPDC049687. The sequence goes on along the minus strand of NZ_JBITLN010000003.1, from coordinate 28,177 downwards.
TATGGACCTTCGACCAGCAGCGCACCAAGGCCTTCTTCACCGAGAAGCTCGACTTCGAGGTCCGCGACGACGTCTCCATGGGGGACATGCGCTGGGTCACCGTCGGCGCCAAGGACCAGCCCGGCGTGGAGCTGGCCCTGATGAGCCTCGACGGGCCCGGCCTCGACCCCGAGTCCTCCGAGGCGCTGAAGAAGCTCGTCGGCAAGGGTGTGATCGGTGCCGGCGCCTTCCGCACGGACGACTGCCGAGGCGACTACGAGACCTTCAGGGCGCGGGGCGTCGAGTTCCTCCAGGAGCCTCAGGAACGGCCGTACGGCATCGAGGCGATCTTCCGCGACGACAACGGCAACTGGTACTCGCTGACCCAGCGCAGCGAGGAGCTGGACTTCTCTAAGGACTTCGGGTGAAGGACTGCGGCTCAAGGTCTGCGGCTGAAGACCGTCGGGCGGAGAATTTCGGCTGAGCCGACGAGAGCCCCCGCCTACCGCATCATCGGGAAGCTCCCCGTGTTCGTCGGCGCGTGCTCCGGCAGCCACAGGACGGCCACGGCGCCCTCCGCCGGTATGCGCTCCGGCGCCCCCGCGGGCCGTACGTTGCGGAAGGTGAGCCGGGCGCCGAGGACGCGGGCCTGGCCCGCCGCGATGGTCAGACCCAGCCCGTGACCGTGCCCCGCGCGGTCGGCGCTGCCCGTGCGGAAGCGCCTGGGGCCCTCGGCGAGCAAGGCCTCGGGAAAACCGCGGCCGTGGTCGCGGACCCGGATGACCCGGCCCTCGACGGTGACCTGGATGGGCGGCTTGCCGTGCCGCGCGGCGTTGGCGATGAGGTTGAACAGGACCCGCTCCAGGCGCCGGGGGTCGGTCGTGACCATCGACTCGTGGACCACCCGCACCTCGACGTCGGGGTCCTTGGCCGCCACCCGCCGGGCGACGAACTCGCCCAGCACGATGTCCTGCAGCTCGGCCCGCTCCGAGGCACCGTCCAGGCGGGCCACCTCCAGCACGTCCTCCACGAGCGTGCGCATGGCCTTCGCCCGGTCCAGGACCAGCTCGGTGGGCCGGCCGGGCGGCAGCAGCTCGGCCGCCGTCAGCAGGCCGGTGACCGGGGTGCGCAGTTCGTGCGCGATGTCGGCGGTGACCCGGCGCTCGGCCTCCAGCCGCTCCTGCAACGTGTCCGCCATGGCGTCCACCGCACTCGCCAGGTCGTCGGTCTCGTCCCGCACGACCCCGCCGATCGCGTCCCGGACGCGGACGTCCGACTCCCCCTTGGCGACCTGGTTGGCCGCGGCCGCCGCCTTGCGCAGCCGACGCGAGAGCTGCCCGCCGATGAGCACCCCGAGCGCGCTGCCGCCGAGGACGACCGCGATGGAGCCGATCACCAGGGCCTGGTCGAGGTCGTTGAGGATGTCCGTGCTGCGGTCGGTGAAGCCGGTGTGCAGGGAGAGCACATGCCCGTCCTTGAGCGGCACCGCCGCCCAGATGTCCGGCACGCCTCCCGCGCGGTCGGCCACGAACGTCACCCGGCGCCCGTCGGCCACCTTCTTCCGCAGCTCCGAGGGCAGGCGGGGATCGTCGATCACGGTCTTGGGGAAGTTCAGCCGTCCGGTCAGCTCGTAGTTGCGCTGCGCGATCTGGACACGCTCGTCCGCGAGGTCGCGGGCGTTGTCCAGCATCGACACCCGGGCCGCGTTGTGCACGACGAGGCTGAGCGCGATCGCCACCAGCGCGCCGACCAGCGCGATCGCCGCGCTCAGCTTCCACCGCAGACCCGTACGGATGCCCACGCCCTCCGCACGGGCGGGAACCAGGTGCCGGATCATCCCCTCTCCCCCCGCCCGCTCAGGCCTTCAGCTTGTAGCCGAAGCCACGGACCGTCTCGATGCGGTCCTGGCCGATCTTCGTACGCAGCCGCTGCACATGGACGTCCACGACCCGGGTGTCACCGCCCCAGCCGTAGTCCCACACCCGCTCCAGCAGCTTGTCCCGTGACAGGACCGTGCCGGGAGCGGAGGAGAACTCGAGCAGCAGACGCATCTCGGTCGGCGTCAGGGCCACCGGCTGCCCGTCCTTGCGGACCTCCATGCCCTCGGTGTCGACCTCCAGGTCGCCGAAGGTCAGCACACCGCCCGCCGGGGCGGCGTCCTCGCTCCGGTCGCCGCCGCCCGCGTGCCCGAAGCGGCGCAGCACGGCGCGGATCCGGGCGACCAGGACGGCCCCGTCGAACGGCTTGGTCACATAGTCGTCGGCGCCGGCCTCCAGGCCCAGGACGACGTCGATGGAGTCGGCGCGCGCCGACAGCATGATCACCGGCACGGTCGACTCGTCCCGGATGCGGCGGCACAGGCTCACCCCGTCCAGGCCGGGCACCATGACGTCCAGCAGCGCGATGTCGGGGCGGTCCGCCCGGAACGCGTCCAGGCCGGACAGCCCGTCGGGCATCGCGGTGACCACGAAGCCGTCCCGCTCCAGGGCGAGCTGGGTGGCCTCGCGGATGACGTCGTCGTCCTCGACGAACAGGACGTGGGTTTGGTCTGCCATCCCGGTGCTCTCAGTCCTCTGATGGATGTCGTGTCGGTGGTACGTCTGGTCGGGGTACCCCTTGAGGGGACGCGCGGAGAGTCCGCCGCGTTCAGCGCGGGGCACTCATCCATTGATCGGAACGAGCGGCCCGATCGGTTCACGGTTCCGGAAAACTTCTTCTCCGGTCCGCCGCGTCAGCCGCTCTCCGGCACCGGCGTCGGGTCCTCACCCACGATGCTGCTGTAGTCGTTGTGGATGCTGAACTCCTTGACGAAACGTTCCGCGGTGGTCCAGCGGTAGGTGATCACGTTCTCGCCGGACGGGTCCGAGACGGGGTCGCCCTTCGCGTACACCTGCTGGGTCACCACCAGGTCGCCCCGGTCGATCTCCGCGTAGACCGGGGGCTCCTCGGCCTTGAACACGTTCTCGTACCGGTCGCCCTCCTCCCGGTACACGTAACTGCCGACCCCCATCGCGTCGCCGCAGGTCAGCACGTTCACCACGATGTCCGTGGCGGGACCGCCGGTCAGATCGCCGTAGGAGACGTCGACCGGGTACTCGTCGCCGACGCACGGCTTCAGCCCGCGCTTGACCTCCGCCGAGACCTCGGGGTCGTCCTTGAGGAGCCGCACCGCGTCCACGCCGGCGGGGGTCTCGCTGGGCGCGGCCGAGGGCGACACCGTCGCCCCCCCGGCCACCGCGTCCGCCGGGCCCTCGTCACGGGCGCCGGTGCCGCCGGTGGCGCACGCGGACACGAAAAGGGCGAGGGCGGCGAGCACGGTCACCGCCGTGATCGCCGCCTGGAAGATCCCCCGGGCCGGTGGGGGCCCGAAGGCGCTGTCCGAGGGGACACCGCCCCGATCGGTCAGGCCGCCGTGCAACGCTCCCGCTCCTCACGCTCCAGCGCGCGTGCGTCCAGATCGCGGGCTTCCAGCTCCTCGCGGAGCCGGGCGAGCGCCCGGTGCAGCGTGCTCTTGACCGTTCCGGCCGACATGCCGAGGGCGGCGGCCGTCTCCTCCGTGGACATCTGCTCCCAGTGTCGCAGCACCACGACACTGCGCTGCTTGGGAGCGAGCACCTTCATGGCGTCCATCAGCAGGGCGCGGTCGGCGTGCTGCTCGGCGGAGTCGTCCACGGACGCGTCCGGGAGCTGCTCGGTGGGCACTTCCTCCAGCTTGCGGGCGCGCCACCACTCGGTCCGCGTGTTGATCATGACCCGGCGCAGATAGGCGTCCGCGAGCCGCTTGTCCGCTATGCCCTCCCAGCGGCCGTACGTCCGGGCCAGGGCCGTCTGCAGCAGGTCCTGCGCGTCGACCGGGTCCGGGACCAGCCGGCGGGCGCTGCGCAGCAGCGCGTCCTGCCGGGTGCGGACGTACTCCTCGAACTCGAGCACCTCGCCCTGCGCCATGGTCAACCCCTCCGTTTTCCCCGTCCGGCTCGCGGTTCGTCCGCCGGTTTCCTGCCTGTGGTCCGTCACTGTCGCGCCCTCGGTGGGCACACAAACGAAGCTACGGAGGTGTTGTCACGGGGCTGTGCGAAGCAGCCTGCGGCCAGCGCTCGGCTGTCCGTCGGTTGTGTAACGGAAATCAGATCTGGGTAAGAAGGCGGGCTCAATTACTCATACATGAGGCGATTTGTCCGGCCGGTGGGTGTGACAAAGCCCGGGTAACGACTGTGATGAAGCCGGATTCCTGTGAAGTGACCGTGCGTCAGGTCAGCGGCAGGCGGTACAGCCCGTCCGGCAGCGGCTCCACCAGTCCGTCCGCGACGAGGCCGTCCAGGGCCCGCGCGCGCTGCACCGGCTCGTGCCACACCCGGTCCAGGACCGCCTGCGGCACGGCGGCATGCGCCTCCCGCAGGACGGCGAGCAGCTTGCCGCGCACCTGCCGGTCCGTACCGGCGTACGTCTGGCCCCGGCGCGGCGGGCCGTCGTGCTCCGGCTTGCCCGCGAGCCGCCAGGCGCACTGCGCGGCGATCGGGCAGCGCACGCACGTCTCGTTCCTGGCCGTGCACACGAGCGCGCCGAGTTCCATGGACGCGGCGGCCCAGCGGGCGGCGGTCCTCTCGTCCTCCGGGAGCAGGGCGCGGGCCAGCTTGCGCTCGGCGGCCGTCGTGGCGTTCGGCGGGTACTGCACCCCGGTGACGGCGCGCGCGAGGACCCGGCGCACGTTGGTGTCCAGCACGGCGTGCCGCTGGCCGTACGCGAAGGAGGCTACGGCCGCCGCCGTGTACTCGCCGATGCCGGGCAGCGCGAGCAGTTGCGCGTGGTCGCACGGTACGTCGCCGCCGTGCCGTTCCGTTATGGCCACCGCCGCTCCGTGCAGCCGCAGGGCGCGGCGTGGGTAGCCCAGCCGGCCCCAGGCGCGTACGGCCTCGCCGGGGGCCTCCGCGGCCAGGTCGGCGGGGCGCGGCCAGCGGGCGAGCCACTGCTCGTAGACCGGCAGGACGCGGCTGACCGGCGTCTGCTGGAGCATGAACTCGCTGACCATCACGCCCCACGCGCCGGCCTCGGGGTGCCGCCAGGGCAGGTCGCGGGCGTTGTCCTCGAACCAGTCGATGACGGGGGAGTGCAGGTCCGCACCGGGGACGGCGTCGGCGGGGCTGCTGTGCGGGGGTTTCGTGGGCGCAGTCATGGCCCTTCCGATCCTGCCATGGGCCGCGGGCATGCGTGCGGACCGTCGCCCGGCCGCGTCTGCCGCTGGGCGCCGCCTCGCGCGCGTGCCCGCGGCCCATGGCCACGGGGCAAGGGATGCCGCGGCGAACGACCGGGGCGTGCGCCGGGGTGAAGTCGGGCGCGGCGAAGCGGAGTCCGGGATGATGATCCGGAAAAGTTGTCGTTCGGGCGGCGGGTGGGGCCAGCGAACGGGGCGATCTCTCGTACAGTTTGCGCCGTGGGATCTCTGCGCAATCCGATCGGGCCGCTTCCCTCCTCCATCTACTGGCGCCGGAGGGTCGTACTGCTGTCCGTGATCGCCCTGTTGGCGCTGCTCATCACGTGGATCGTCACCTCGGGCGGGGGTGGCGGCGACAACGGCGCCAAGGGATCCAGCGGCAAGAATCCCGCGTCCTCGATCACACCGGGGCCGTCCGGGTCGGGGCCCGCGATCAGCCAGGCCCCGGGCGGGCGCGACGAGTCGAGCGCGAGCCCCACCGGCGGCTCGGGGGACGGCTCGGGCACGGGCTCGGGGGACGGCTCCGGCTCGGGCTCCGACGGCTCCGGCTCCGACGCGGGCGGCGGCGGCACCGACGACGGCGCCAACGGCAGCGGCAGTGGTTCGAGTACGACGCTGCCGGCCGGGACCACTTTGCCCAACTGCACCGCCAGCGTGGTCAAGTTGAGCCTGCGCAGCGTCCGCAACGCCTACTCGCCGGACGAGACGCCCACCTTCCGGCTCACCGCGGTGAACTCCTCCGGCAGCGACTGCAAGGTCGACCTCGGCCCGAAGACCGCCGTGCTGACGATCACTCAGGCGAACGGCGACGACGACTACTGGTCGTCGGCCGACTGCCCGAAGGTGTCCGGCAGCCTCCTGTACCGGGTGCCGGCGGGCGGCAGCTTCACCTACACCGTGAAGTGGGACCGCAAGCCGAGCGCCCCGGAGTGCGCGACGCCCCCGGCGGGATCGGCCGGGGCGGGGACGTACCTCGTGGAGGCCAAGGCCCCGGGATTCGCGCAGGCGCAGACGTCGTTCGTGCTGAAGGACGACTGACCCAGGCGCGCGGCCTCAGACGTACCGCTCCAGGATGGACGACTCCGCCAGCCGGGACAGGCCTTCGCGGACGCTCCGGGCCCGTGCCTCGCCCACGCCGTCCACCGTCTGGAGGTCGTCGACGCTGGCGGCGAGGAGCTTCTGCAGACCGCCGAAGTGCTCCACCAGGCGGTCGATGATCGCGCCCGGCAGCCTCGGCACCTTGGCCAGCAGCCGGAAGCCACGCGGGGAGACCGCCGAGTCGAGCGCCTCGGGAGAGCCGGTGTAGCCCAACGCGCGGGCCACCGTGGACAGTTCGAGCAGCTCGGCGTGACTGAGGGCGTCGAGCTCGGACAACGCCTCGTCGACCGTGCGGGAGCGCTTGGCGGTCGGCTCGGGGACGTAGTCCCGGACCACCAGCTCGCGCTCGGGCTCGAGGCCCGCGATCAACTCGTCCAGCTGGAGGGCGAGCAGACGGCCGTCCGTGCCCAGTTCGACCACGTATTCGGCGATTTCGGTGGCGATGCGGCGGACCATCTCCAGACGCTGGGCCACCGCGGAGACGTCCCGGACCGTCACCAGGTCCTCGATCTCCAGCGCTGACAACGTTCCCGCGACCTCGTCCAGGCGGAGCTTGTAGCGCTCCAGGGTCGCCAGGGCCTGGTTGGCGCGGGACAGGATCGCCGCGGAGTCCTCCAGGACGCGGCGCTGCCCGTCGACGTACAGGGCGATCAGGCGCATGGACTGGGAGACCGAGACCACCGGGAAGCCGACCTGCTTGGAGACGCGGTCCGCGGTGCGGTGCCGGGTGCCGGTCTCCTCCGTGGGGATCGTGGGGTCGGGCACCAGCTGGACGCCGGCGCGCAGGATCTTCGACAGGTCGGAGGAGACCACGATGCCGCCGTCGAGCTTGCACAGCTCGCGCAGGCGGGTGGCCGTGAACTCGACGTCCAGGTCGAAGCCGCCCGTACACATCGTCTCGACGGTCTTGTCGGAGCCGAGGACGATGAGCCCGCCGGTGTTGCCACGGAGAACCCGCTCGAGGCCGTCACGCAGGGCCGTGCCCGGAGCCACCGCGCTCAGCGCGGCGCGCATCAGGCCCTCGGCACCGGAACTCCCACCGGACTTTCCGGGAGCTGCCGCCCGGTCGTTGGCTGCCACTGCACTCCTCCGGTCGCAGGTCTTGGGCGCTCCCGTTTCGCGCACTCGGTTCGTACGGACGGGCGAGACCAGGGCAAAGTCTACCGGCGGTCCTCCGCCTCCCGTGGGGCCTCTCGCCGACGGGAGCGCGGCAGGACCCGCAGGGCGTCCCCCATGTCCGCGACTTCGAGCACCTTCATACCGGCGGGGATCTTGCCGGGATCGCCCGGTACGAGCGCGTGCGTGAAGCCCAGACGGTGGGCCTCGGAGAGCCTGCGCTGCACGCCCGTGACCCGTCTGACCTCGCCCGCGAGGCCCACCTCGCCGATCGCGACCAGGTTCTTCGGCAGGGGGGTGTCACTCGCCGCGGAGGCGAGCGCGAGGGCGATGGCCAGGTCCGCCGCGGGCTCGGAGAGCTTCACGCCGCCGACCGTCGCCGAGTAGATGTCCCGCTTGCCGAGCGCGCTGATCCGGCCGCGCTGCTCCAGGACCGCGAGCATCATCGACACCCGGGACGTCTCCAGGCCGGAGGTGGTGCGGCGGGGCGAGGGGATCTGCGAGTCGACGGTGAGGGCCTGGACCTCCGCGACCAGGGGGCGACGGCCCTCCAGGGTCACCGTCAGGCACGTACCGGGGACCGGTTCGTCACGTCTGGTCAGGAAAAGTCCGCTTGGGTCGGTCAGTCCCGTGATGCCCTCGTCGTGCAGTTCGAAGCAGCCGACCTCGTCGGTGGTGCCGTAGCGGTTCTTCACGCCCCGCACCAGGCGCAGGCGCGCGTGCCGGTCGCCCTCGAAGTGCAGGACGACGTCCACCAGGTGCTCCAGCAGGCGGGGTCCGGCGATCGCGCCGTCCTTCGTGACATGGCCCACCAGCAGCGTGGACATGCCGCGCTCCTTGGAGGCGCGGATCAGGGCCCCGGCCACCTCGCGCACCTGCGCCATGCCGCCCGGCGCTCCGTCGATCTCGGGGGAGGCCACCGTCTGCACGGAGTCGAGGATCAGCAGCGACGGCTTCACCGCGTCCAAGTGGCCCAGGACGGCGGCCAGATCGGTCTCGGCGGCCAGATACAGATGGTCGTGGATCGCGCCGATCCGGTCGGCGCGCAGCCGGACCTGGCTCGCCGACTCCTCACCCGTCACATACAGGGTGCGGTGTTCGTCACTCGCCGACTTGGCGGCCACGTCCAGCAGCAGGGTCGACTTGCCGACGCCGGGCTCGCCCGCGAGCAGCACCACCGCGCCGGGGACCAGGCCGCCGCCGAGGACGCGGTCCAGCTCGGGCACGCCGCTGGAGCGGGCCGTGGCCTGACGGCCGTCGACCTGTCCGATGGGCACGGCGGAGGTGGTGACGCGCCCCGGAGTCGTCGTACGGACCGCGGGCGCGCCGTACTCCTCGACCGTGCCCCAGGCCTGGCACTCGGGGCAGCGGCCGAGCCACTTGGCCGTCTGCCAGCCGCATTCCGTGCAGCGGTAGGACGGACGGTCCTTGGTGGTCTTCGTACGGGCAGCCATGGGGAAACCGTAACCGGCGCCACTGACAGCCGGGTGGGCCTGTGGACAACCGGAGGCCCCAGTCCCGGGACATCTGGGGGGAATCCGGGCACCCGCTGCGATCCGGCCACCGCCCGTCACGAACGGGCCACGGAACCTCCCGCGCCCATCCCCTTATGAGGGATCGTTTCACCCGTACGGATTAAAAGGACGCAAGGGACAAGGAGACCGCGTTCCGCGCCGCCTACGGTCGCACGGGTGATGAGCAGCAGCCCCGAAATCTCGACCCGCACGACCGGCGCACACCGGGCGCACCGGGAGGCGCGCGACCGCGCTGCGGGGCGCACGCTGGCACAGCGCCCGCCCGCGCGCTACGAGCCGTACCTGGACGGACTGTTCACCTACTGCCTGTCCGTGCTGTGCGACCACGACACGGCCGTCGCCGCCCTCGGAGACGCCCTCGCGCTCGCCGAGCGGCGCGGCCAGCGCGTCCCGGACGCCGCCGGGGAGCGCAGGGCCTGGCTGTACGCCCTGGCCCGCTGGGCGTGTCTGCGCAAGCTGGCCGAGGCCAAGCAGAAACGTCAGAGCGCCCATGCGGCGAGGCGCGGCGGAGCCCACCACCAGTCCGGCCCACAGCCTGTGGACAGTGCCACCGTCCCCGACGACGCCCAGGAGGAGCGGCGGCGCGAACTGGCCCTGCTGGCCTGGCCGGAGGCGGCCGGCACCACCCCGGAGCAGCGCGAGGCGCTCGAACTCGCCGTACGCCACCACCTCGCCGCCCACGAGGTCGCCGCCGTCCTCGGCATGGACCACACCGCCGCGCGCGAGCTGCTCGCCTCGGCCGCCTGCGAGGTCGAGCGCACCCGCGCCGCCCTCGCCGTGGTGGAGACCGGCGGCTGCCCCGGCGTGGCCCGCCTCACCGGCGACCACCAGCTGGTCCTCAGCGCCGCCCTGCGCCGCGAGCTCGTCCGGCACGTCGACGACTGCCCGCGCTGTCGCCGGGCCGCCGAGCGCGCCGTCCCGGGCCACTGGCCCGGCGCCGGGGTCACCCCCGCCGAGCTGCCCGTCCTGGAGGCGCCCCGCGCGGCCGTGCGCGTCGCGATGGCGCACCTCCCGCGCGCGCGGGGCGCCGCCGCCCCCCGCTTCGACCGACGCGGCTTCCCGATGGACCCCAAGGACCGCGCCGCCCGCCGCGACCGCCTCCGCGCGCGTGCCGTCACGACCGCGGTCGTCGCCACCGTCGTGGCGGCCCCCGTGCTCGCCCTCTGGGCGGCCTACCGGGGCACGCCCACCGCCGAGGGCGCCGACGGCCGCTCGGTCGGTGTCGGCGAGGCGCACGGCCCCGAGAGCCTGGAGGACGAGGCGGCCGGCGGCTACGAGAACGCGGGAAACGCCAGCACCCGACCCGGCACCGGCTTCGGCAAGGAACCCGAGCCGGACGTCTCCGTGGAGGTCGTCAGCGTCACGGGACTCGGCACGAAGGACGCCGGCCGGCTGGCCGTGACCGCCGGCACCAGCGGCGATACCACCGTGATCACCCTCACCGCCTCCAGGGACGCCGACGGGCCCGTCCGCTGGTCGGCCTCCACCGGTGCCTCCTGGCTCTACCTGAGCCGCGCCACGGGCACCCTGCGGCCCGGCGAGTCCGTGGCGGTCAAGGTCTACGTCGACCACCTGCGCGAGCCGTCCGGCCAGTGGCACGCACGCGTGGCGGTCGCCCCGGCGGGCGTCGTGGTCTCCATCGACGGCCACGGCATCGCGCCCGGCCCGCATCCGGGTACGGATCCCGGTACCGCCCCCGGCCCGGGCGCCCCCACCGACCCGCCCCCGCCGTCCTCCGACCCGGATCCCCCCACCGCGCCGTCCCCGGACCCCACCCAGGCCACCCCGCCGACCTCGACCGACCCCCAGCCCACGCCCAGCGGCTCCCCGTCCACACCGCAGGACCCGACACCGCCCCCGGACACCGGCGGCGACGCAAGCCCCTCCACGCCTTAGGCGGTGTCGACGGGATCCGCCGGATGCGGTGCCAGCAACGGAAGCCGCGAGGCCAGACGCTCCTCGCACAGCTCGACGAGTCGGTCGTAGCCCGCCTTGCCCATCAACTCGGTCAGCTCCGCCCGGTAGGACACGTACACCGGCTCGCCCGCGCCGTGCGCCGAGGTCGCCGACGTGCACCACCAGTGCAGGTCGTGACCGCCCGGACCCCAGCCGCGGCGGTCGTACTCGCCGATCGACACCTGCAGCACGCGCGTGTCGTCGGGCCGGTCGATCCAGTCGTACGTCCGCCGCACCGGCAGCTGCCAGCAGACGTCCGGCTTGGTCTCCAGGGGCTCGCGGCCCTCCCTGAGGGCCAGGATGTGCAGCGAGCAGCCCGCGCCGCCGGAGAAGCCCGGACGGTTCTGGAAGATGCAGGAGCCGTCGAACGGGCGCGTCTGGCGGTCGCCGTCCTCGTCCTCCGAGACCCAGCCGCCCCGCAGGCCCTCGTCGTGGTGCTGCCAGATGTCCGGAGTGAGACGCGCCACATGCTCGGCGACCCGCTTCTCGTCGTCCTCGTCGGAGAAGTGGGCACCCAGCGTGCAGCACCCGTCCTCCGCGCGGCCGGCCTGGATGCCCTGGCAGCCGCTGCCGAAGATGCAGTTCCAGCGAGAGGTCAGCCATGTCAGATCGCAGCGGAAGACCTGCTCGTCGTCCGCCGGATCCGGGAACTCCACCCACGCGCGAGCGAAGTCGAGGCCCTTCTCATCCGCTGCCAGGGCCTTCTTCGACTTCTTGGCCGCCGTCACCGGCTTCGCCCGCGAGGAACCGTCGGTGGATTTGTCGGCCTTCGCCTTGTTCGTCTTTGGCACCCGTCCAGGGTAAGACGCCAGAGGCCGCTTCGGGGACGGCCCAGGGCTTCACTGGCAGTAGCGTTCCCTACATGAGACTCGGTGTCCTCGACGTGGGATCGAACACGGTGCATCTCCTGGTGGTGGATGCACACCCGGGCGCACGCCCGCTGCCCGCGCACTCGCACAAGGCCGAACTGCGCCTGGCCCAGCTTCTCGACGGCAACGGGGCCATCGGCGCCGAGGGCGTCGACAAACTCGTCACGGTCGTGCACGAGGCGCTCCAGGCCGCCGAGGACAAGGGCGTCGAGGACCTGCTGCCGTTCGCGACCTCCGCCGTGCGCGAGGCCACCAACGCCGACGACGTCCTCGCGCGCGTGCAGGCCGAGACCGGCGTCGAGCTCCAGGTCCTCACCGGCGCCGAGGAGGCCCGGCTCACCTTCCTCGCCGCCCGCCGCTGGTTCGGCTGGTCGGTGGGCAAGCTGCTGGTCCTGGACATCGGCGGCGGCTCCCTGGAGATCGCCTACGGCATGGACGAGGAGCCCGACGCTGCCGCCTCCCTGCCGCTGGGCGCCGGCCGCCTCACCGCGGGCTGGCTGCCCGGAGACCCGCCCGACCCCGAGGACATACGGTCCCTGCGCCGGCACGTCCGCGCGCAGATCGCCCGTACGGTCGGCGAGTTCAGCCGCTTCGGCGCCCCCGACCACGTCGTCGCCACCTCCAAGACCTTCAAACAGCTCGCCCGTATCGCCGGCGCCGCCCGCTCCACCGACGGCCTCTACGTCCAGCGTGAACTCAAGCGCGAGTCCCTGGAGGCCTGGGTGCCCCGCCTGGCCGGCATGACCACCGCCCAGCGCTCCGAACTCCCCGGCGTCTCCGAGGGCCGCGCCAACCAGCTCGTGGCGGGCGCCCTGGTGGCCGAGGGCGCGATGGACCTGTTCAGCGTGGAGAGCGTGGAAATCTGCCCGTGGGCGCTCAGGGAGGGCGTGATCCTGCGGCGCCTGGATCACATGGGGTCGGAACAGCCGGCCTGAGGGAGCGGGGCGGTGACGCACACGGTGCCGCCGCGTGGGCGCGAGCCCCCACGACGGAGCCGTGCCCGCCTATGGCGAACACCACAACGGCGATCAGGCGCCCGGCACTCAGGCAACCGCACCCCGTAACCTGTCCTCCATGGCAGAGCCAGTCGTACGGATCCCGGATGCGAAGGTCGCCCTGTCGACGGCGTCCGTGTACCCGGAGTCGACGGCGACGGCCTTCGAGATCGCCGCACGCCTCGGATACGACGGCGTCGAGATCATGGTCTGGAACGATCCCGTCAGCCAGGACATCGAAGCGCTGCGCCGGCTCAGCGACTACCACCGCATCCCGATCCTGGCCGTCCACGCCCCCTGCCTGCTCATCACTCAGCGGGTCTGGTCGACGGACCCCTGGGTGAAGCTGCAGCGGGCCCGCGCGGCGGCCGAGAAGCTCGGCGCGTCCACCGTCGTCGTCCACCCGCCCTTCCGATGGCAGCGCCAGTACGCGCGGGACTTCGTCCAGGGCATCTGGCGGATGGCGAACGAGACGGACGTACGGTTCGCCGTCGAGAACATGTACCCGTGGCGCTACCGCGACCGCGAGATGCTCGCGTACGCCCCCGACTGGGACGTCACGAAGGACGACTACCGGCACTTCACGATCGACCTCAGCCACGCCTCCACCGCCCGCACGGACGCGCTGCAGATGGTCGACCGGATGGGGGACCGCCTCGGACACGTCCACCTGGCCGACGGAAACGGTTCGGCGAAGGACGAGCACCTCGTTCCCGGCCGGGGCGCGCAGCCCTGCGCCGAGCTGCTGGAACGGCTCGCGCTGAGCGGCTTCGACGGCCATGTGGTGATCGAGGTCAACACACGGCGTGCCATGTCCAGCGCCGAACGTGAGGCCGACCTGGCGGAGGCCCTGGCCTTCACCCGCCTCCACCTGGCCTCGGCGCTGAAGGTGCACCGCCGGTGACCGACGCCGACGGGACCTCCCGGCGCCGCGGCCGCCCCCCTCGTACGGAACCGGCCGACACCGGCGAGACCGCCCGCCGACGCGGCCGCCCGCCTCGCAGCGAATCGGCCGACACCCGCGACCGCATCCTGGCCGCCGCCCGGGAGGAGTTCTCCGAGCGGGGCTACGACAAGACGTCCGTGCGGGGCATCGCCAAGGCCGCCGGGGTCGACTCGGCGCTCGTCCACCACTACTTCGGCACCAAGGAGCAGGTCTTCGAGGCGGCCATCGAGGTCGCCTTCGCTTCCGCCGTCAGCGCGCCGGACGCCATCGCCGAGGGCCCGCTGGAGGGCGTGGGCGAGCGGATGGCCCGCTTCGTCTTCGGCATCTGGGAGAACCCCGCCACCCGTACGCCCCTCCTCGCGATCCTCCGCTCGGCTGTGAACAACGACACCGCGGCCGCCGTCTTCCGCCGCCTGGTCGCCTCCCAGCTGCTGCGCCGGATCGCCGCCCAGGTCGACCTGCCGGACCCCGAGCTGCGCGCGGAACTGGCGGCGGCGCAGCTGGTCGGGTGTGCGATGCTGCGATACGTGATCAAGGTGGAGCCGCTGGCGTCGGCGGACGTCGAGCAGATCATCGCGAGGGTGGCACCGGTCGTGCAGGGACATCTGACCGTCCCCTGACCCGTCGGGACCGGCGAGACACTCATCCCGCATTCCGGACACCTCGTCCCGCCTCGTGGATGACCGGCGTACGCTCAATAGCAGCCCTATCTGCCTGAAGGAGCGAGCGACGATGCCCGAGCTGAGGTCCCGCACAGTCACCCACGGCCGCAACATGGCGGGCGCCCGCGCCCTTATGCGCGCCTCCGGTGTACCCGGTGCGGACATCGGCCGGAAGCCGATCATCGCGGTGGCCAACAGCTTCACCGAGTTCGTGCCCGGCCACACGCATCTCCAGCCGGTCGGCCGGATCGTCAGCCAGGCGATCACCGAGGCCGGCGGCATCCCGCGCGAGTTCAACACGATCGCCGTGGACGACGGCATCGCGATGGGCCACGGCGGCATGCTCTACAGCCTCCCCTCCCGGGACCTGATCGCGGACTCGGTCGAGTACATGGTCGAGGCGCACTGCGCCGACGCCCTGGTCTGCATCTCCAACTGCGACAAGATCACCCCGGGCATGCTCATGGCGGCCCTGCGGCTGAACATCCCGACGGTCTTCGTCTCCGGCGGTCCCATGGAGTCCGGCCGCGCCACGCTGGTCGACGGCACGGTCCGTACGCTCGACCTGGTCGACGCGATGTCCGACGCGGTGAACGACAAGATCTCCGACGAGGACATCCTCCGCATCGAGGAGAACGCCTGTCCGACCTGCGGCTCCTGTTCCGGCATGTTCACCGCCAACTCGATGAACTGCCTGACCGAGGCCATCGGCCTCTCCCTCCCCGGCAACGGCTCGGTGCTGGCCACCCACACGGCCCGCAAGCAGCTGTACGTCGACGCCGCGCGCACGGTCATGGACCTCACCCGCCGCTACTACGAGCAGGACGACGAGACGGTCCTGCCGCGCAACATCGCGACCTTCGCGGCGTTCGAGAACGCGATGGCCCTCGACATCGCGATGGGCGGCTCCACCAACACGATCCTGCACCTGCTGGCCGCCGCCCGGGAGGCGGGCGTTCCCTTCGGCCTGGAGCAGATCGACGCCGTGTCGCGCCGCGTGCCCTGCCTGGCGAAGGTCGCGCCCAACGTCGCCAAGAACCGCACGTACTACATGGAGGACGTGCACCGCGCCGGCGGCATCCCCGCCCTGCTCGGCGAGCTGCACCGCGCGGGCCTGCTCAACGAGGACGTGCACTCCGTCCACAGCCCGTCCCTGGCGGACTGGCTGAAGACCTGGGACGTCCGCGGCGGATCGCCCTCGGCCGAGGCGGTGGAACTCTGGCACGCGGCCCCGGGCTGCGTCCGCTCCGCCGAGGCATTCTCCCAGTCCGAGCGCTGGGAGGCGCTCGACGACGACGCCGAGGGCGGCTGCATCCGCTCGGTCGAGCACGCGTACTCGAAGGACGGCGGTCTCGCGGTGCTGCGCGGCAACCTCGCCGTCGACGGCTGCGTGGTCAAGACGGCCGGTGTCGACGAGTCGATCTGGACCTTCGAGGGCCCGGCGGTCGTCTGCGAGTCGCAGGAGGAGGCCGTCGAGAAGATCCTCAACAAGCAGGTCACGCACGGCGACGTCGTCGTCATCCGCTACGAGGGTCCCAAGGGCGGGCCGGGCATGCAGGAGATGCTCTACCCGACGTCCTTCCTGAAGGGCCGGGGCCTCGGCAAGACCTGCGCGCTGATCACCGACGGCCGCTTCTCCGGCGGCACGTCCGGCCTGTCCATCGGGCACGCGTCCCCCGAGGCGGCCTCCGGCGGCACGATCGCGCTCGTCCAGGACGGCGACCGCATCCGTATCGACATCCCGAACCGCTCGATCGAGTTGCTCGTCGACGACGCGGAACTCGCGCGCCGTGAGCAGTCGTTGAACGGGGTGTACGCCCCGTCGAACCGCGACCGCAAGGTCTCCGCCGCCCTGCGCGCCTACGCCGCGATGGCGACGAGCGCCGACAAGGGCGCGGTGCGGGACGTGTCGAAGCTGGGCTGATCCCCGACTCCCGCAAGGGGCCGCCTCCTCGGGGGCGGCCCCTTCGCCGTCCTACCAGCTCGACGGGTCCCGCCCCTCGACGGCGAAGACGGTGCCGTCGGGAGCCCCGGCGTAGACCCGTCCGTCGACGGGTACGGGCGGCGGCAGGGTGCTCGCCACCAGGTCCGAGCGTGTGCCGAGGCGCGGCTTCGTCTGTCCGAGGAGCCGGCCGGTGCGGGCGTCCACGCCGAGCAGCCGCCCGTCCGCCGCGGTGACGTACACGTGCCCGTCGTCGTACACCGGTTCGGAGCCGTGGGACACGGCCGTCTCCAGGCTCCACAGCCGCTTCCCTGCCGCCGTGTCGATCGCCTCCAGCGCTCCGCCGGTGGACATCAGGTAGACGACGTCGCCGTGCACCCCGGCCGCGGGGGCCGGCCGCGCCACCGGCAGCACCATCCGGCGCGTCGACTTGGTGGCGGGGTCGTAGCGCACCACGGCGTCGGTGCCCCCGGAGTCGTGGGCGGTGGAGAGGAAGAACACCACCCCGTCATGACTGCCGACCGCCTGCAGCGTGCCCTGCAACGGCGCGTGCCACCGCACCTTCCCCGAGTCCGGGTCCACGGCGGTGACCTGGGTCGTCCCGGAGTCCGTCGCGGTCGTCGCGTAGGCCAGCGGGTCCCCCGCGAAGGACAGGAAGTACGGCACGCCCTGGCCGTCGAGTCCATGGCTCCACCTCGTCCGGCCGGACGCCCCGTCGACGGCGGTGACGGTCCCGTCGGCGCCGGTGAACAGGAGGGTGCCGCCCGCCGTGCGCAGCCCGGTGTGCGAGGGCATGTCACGCCGCCAGCGCACCTCGCCCGTGCCCGGGTCGAGCGCCTCCAGCCGCCGGTCCTGCTCCGACAGCGGCTGGACGAGTTCCCCGGCCAGCACCGGTGGCTCGCTGCGCAGCGAGGCGGCGACGGAGTGCTTCCACACCAGGCCGCCGTCGGACGGGTCGAGGGCGAAGACGACCCCGGACTGGGCACAGAGCAGCTTCCCGGCCCCGTACGAGCACTGCGGCACGGTCTGCGCGCCGGACACCGAACCGGCCTCCCACGCGTCGAACGCGGCCGTCGTGGTCCGGGGGTTCGTCTCCCCCGGGCTCGGCGTGTCGCCCATCACCCGCACCGCCGCGAACGCCCCACCGGCGACGAGCCCCAGCGCCCCCGCCATCACGGCCACCCGCCGCCCCCGAAGCTTCCACCGAGGCGGCTCGGGACGACGTACGGGCTTCCCGACCTCTTCGGTCCCGTCAGCTCCCCTGGCCCCGTCAGCCCCTTGCGCTTCTTCGGCTCCCTTGGCCCCTCCGGCTCCCTTGGCCCCTCCGGTTGACTCGGCCCCCGCGGCCGCGTTGGCGGAGGAAGCGGACCCGGGAACACCCGCCGCCCCCGTCCGCTGCTCCGGTATGAACGACTGCGTGTCGTACGAGGCGGCCACCGACCGCAGTGCCCGCATCAGCTCGTCCGGCGTCGGCCGGTCCTCGGGCTCCTTCGCGAGACAGCGCACCACCAGCGGCGCGAGGTTCTCCGGCACACCCGTCAGATCCGGCTCGTCGTGCACGACCTGGTACGCGACGACGTAGGGACTGTCGGAGTCGAACGGCCCGCGCCCCGTCGCCGCGTGCACCATCACCGACCCCAGCGCGAAGATGTCGGCGGCCGGTCCGACCTCCCGCGGCCGCCGGAACTGCTCGGGCGCCATGAACGGCGGCGTCCCGATCAACTTGCCGGTCTCGGTCCGCAGTTCGCTGTCTTTCGGCCGGGAGATCCCGAAGTCGATGACCTTCGGACCGTCCTCGGCGAGCAGGACGTTGCTCGGTTTCAGGTCCCGGTGCACGACCCCGACCCGGTGGATGTCGCGCAGTGCCTCCGCGAGCCCGGCCATCAGGCGCCGCAACTCGCCCGAGTTCAGCGGGCCGTTCCGTTTCACCTGCTCGGAGAGGGTCGAGCCGGGAATGAACAACGTGGCCATCCAGGGCCGTTCGGCCTCGGGGTCGGCGTCCACGACGGGCGCGGTGAACGCACCGCTCACCCTCCGCGCGGCCGCCACCTCCTGCCGGAAACGCCCCCGGAACTCGGGATCCCGTGCGAACTGGGCGTGTACGACCTTCACGGCCACCTTCATCCCGGAGGTGCTCCGGGCCAGGTGGACCACGCCCATGCCGCCCGAGCCCAGACGCGACTCCAGACGGTAGTGACCGGCGTACTCCGGAAGTTCCGCTTCCGCGCCCGCCCCGGTGTTGCGCTGTGGCGTCATGGACCACCCCCGTGCTGTTCTCCGCGCGCGCGACGCACGGAGCCTAGTCGATGACTCCTCCCGGACAGAGGCGGCTTGCTAGCCTCCGTGTGCGAATCACGCACATGTGTTTCATGGCGTGTTTTAGGGGAATCAACGTGACCCCATGGCATTCATGGGGGTGAACGGGGGAGGTTTTTCATGACTGTTGACCGCGTGGAACCAGTCGAGAGCGGCGAGCCGGAGACCCTTGCGGCGGCAGTGGCCGTCACCTACTACTCGATCGCCCCGGGCGTGCGGCTGAACGTCCGCAGCGGCCCCGGTACGAGCTACAGCATCGTGCGCGTCCTGCCCGAGGGCTCCAGGGTGGCGATCTACTGCCAGACGCCCGGTTCGACGATCACCGGCCCGTACGGCACGTCGAACATCTGGGACAACATCAGCAGCGGCGAGTACGTCTCCGACGCCTACGTGCGCACCGGCAGCGACGGCTACGTCGCCTCGCGCTGCGCCTAGGGCGTGTTGCGAAAGTAGCGTCGTCCGCCCGGAAGGCCTGCCCGGCGCCACCGGGCAGGCGGGACTTTCACCCCACGCCCTGGTCCCGAGCGACCCGCCCGGAAGGCCGCCCCACCCCGGCGCCATAATCGTCCCGTGAGCGACGAAAACGGCACCCGGGACACCCCGGCGGGCTCCCGGGCCCGGGACGCCGCCCAGGGCACCCCCACCGGCCAGGCGGCCACCCCCACCGGCCCCCGCCCCGAGCCCCTGCGCTTCTTCGGCACCACCTGGGTGGACCACGACCAGGGCTACACCGCCCGCCGGATCGCCGTGGCGGTGGGCGCGCTCCTCGCCACCGTCGTCTCCTGTCTGGTCCTGCGCTTCGCCTACCAGGGCCTGGCGATCGCCGACATCGGCAGCTTGGTGACCCTGCTGGTCGTGGTCATGTTCGCGATCTGCAGCGCGCTCGCCTTCCGTCACACCTGGGACGGCTTCGGCAAGCGCCCCGACCCCGACCGCCAGGCCTCCCTCCGCGGCCTCCTGGCCATCGGCTTCGTCGGCTCCCTCCTCGCCTATTTCTTCCGCGCCCTCACCGAGGCCCCCGGCGAGAAGCTCCACCGTGAGGAGTACGAGACGGCGCTGAAGCAGCACGAGAAGCGCGCCTCCCGCCGCACCGGCAACCCCTCGAAGAAGCGCCGCCCCAGCTGAACACCCGACCGGCGAAGCCTCACCTGGACCCTGCCCCTCATCGGCGTCCCTCTCATCGGCGTCCCCCTCGCCGGCGCCCGCCGAAAACCCCACCACCTGATCGCCACCCCCGTCACCATGGCCGCATGACGGCCTCACCCTCCTCCCGGATCCAGGCTCGAGCCCGCTCCTTCAACGCCGCCGCGGCCCAGTACGCCGCCAACCGCCCCTCCTATCCACCCGCCCTCCTCGACGCGATCGAGACCCTCGCCGGCCGTCCCCTCGCCGGCGCCCGCGTCGCGGACATCGGCGCCGGCACCGGCATGGCCACCGCCCTCCTGCACGGCCGCGGCGCCCACGTCGTCGCCGTCGAACCCGGGGACGGCATGGCGGCGCAGTTCCGGCACACCCTCCCCGACGTCCCGCTCGTCCGCGGCGACGGCAACCACCTCCCCCTCGCCACCGCCTCCCTCGACGTCCTCACCTACGCCCAGTCCTGGCACTGGACCGACCCCGCCCGCTCGGTCCCGGAGGCCCTGCGCGTCCTTCGGCCGGGCGGCGCCCTGGCGCTGTGGTGGAACACCAGCGCCCTCGACGTGCCGTGGATCGACGCCCAGACCGCCCGCATCGAACGTCACTTCGGCGTCGACGGGGTCGTCCGGACCAACGGCGACGGCACCCGCTCCGCCCGTGCCGACCCCACCGGCAGCCTCGACTTCGCCCACCACCGCATCCGCTGGAGCCGTCGCGTCCCCGTCGACGTCCACCTGGCGAACCTGGGCACCCATTCGATGTTCCTGGTCCACGGCGAGGAGGCCGCGGCCGCCTTCCTCGCCGGGGAACGCCGCCACCTCCTCGCCGCGTTCCCGGACGGCACGGTCGAGGAGACCTACGACGTCGAACTGCTGCTCGCCACCTCTCCCTGAAGCCCTCCCGCACGCTCCGTCCGCCGCTCCCGCGCCGCGGCCCACCCCTCCAAGGCCGCCGCGCAGGCGTGGTCCACATGCCGCAGTCCCCCCAGCTCCAGCCGCACCTCCCGGTCGGCCGGCAGCGCGTCCAACGCGTCCAGCAGCTTCGGCAGTCGCAGAAACGTCGCGTGACCGACCACCCGCACGACGATCCCGGCGTCCCCCAGGTCCTCCGTCTCCACATGCACATGGCTGATCTCCCACGCCGTCTTCGCGACGGCCAGAGCCAGCCCGACCAGCACCCCCTCGAAAAGATTCCCCACGACGATCGCCACGGCGGTCACACCGAGCACCAGGACCTCCCCGCGATGCCCGCGCCACAGCTTCAGCACCTCCCGCACCGGCACGAGCTTGCACCCGGCGTGCACCAACAGCGCGGCCAGCGCCGCGACCGGGATGAGCCCCAGCACCCCGGGAACGACGGCCGTGAACAGCAGCAACCACACCCCGTGCAGCACCCGCGACGCCTTGGTCCGCGCCCCGGCCTGCACGTTCGCCGCGCTCCGTACGATGACCGCCGTCATGGGCAGCGCGCCCAGCGCCCCGCACACGGCGTTCCCCGTGCCCTGCGACATCAGCTCCCGGTCGTAATCCGTCCTCCTCCCGTCATGCAGCCGGTCCACCGCGGCCGCGCTGAACAGCGACTCCGCCGACGCGATCAGCGCGAACGCCACGACGGTCCCGAGCACCCCCACTTCCGTCAGCCGCCCGAAATCCGCCGGCCCCGGCACCCGTACGGCATCCCACAGCCCCTGCACCCGGACCCGCCGCACCTCCAGATCGAACACCCAGGTCACCGCCGCCGCCGGCACCACCGCCACCAACGGCGCCGGAACCAGCCGCGCCCCGCGCCGCCACCGCCCCCACAGCAGCAACACGACCATGGTGGCACCCCCCACTGACAACGCCACCGGATCCACCCGCCCGGGCAGCGACACCAGCCCGGAGAGCTTCCCGAGCCCGCCCGGCGGAGCGGCCGCGTCCCCGAGGGCGTACACCTGCCCGGTGACCAGCACCAGCCCGATCCCGGCGAGCATCCCCTGCACGACGGCCACGGACACGGCCCGGAACCACCGCCCGAGCCCGAGCGCCCCCAGCCCCACCTGCACCAGTCCGGCCGCGAGCACGACCACCCCGAGCACCTGGAGGCCGTACGCCCCCACGGCCTCGAGGACGAGCACGGTCAGGCCCGCCGCGGGCCCGCTCACCTGCAGACTGCTGCCGGGCAGCACCCCGGCGACCAGACCGCCGACGATCCCGGTGACCAGTCCCAGCTCGGCGGGCACACCGGAGGCCACGGCGATGCCCACGCACAGGGGCAGCGCGACGAGGAAGACGACGAGAGAAGCGAACAGATCGGCCTTGCGGACAGCACGGACACCAGGACGCAACACGGCTGCACCTCCGGTAGGGAACAGGAGATGCGTGGGCGGCGCCGCACCGGGGGAGGGCACGGCGACTGATCCGCGCGGAAGCGGTCCCAGCCACACCGCGCATGAATTCCATTGTCGGTTGAAACGGCCGACGCGACAGAAGGTTCTTGTGCCCACTCCGTGAACACGGAGGCGCGGGAAGAGGAGCCTCCGCCTCCAATCCCACCGCCGCGCGCCTGCGCCACTTGACGCCCCAGTGCGCCCCGAGCATTATTCATCACATGATGAATTTCGCCGTACGAGCCGAAGGTCTCACGGTCGTCCGCGGCCCCCGCACGGTCCTGCGCTCCCTCGACTTCACCGTCCCGCGCGGCCAGATCACCGGCCTGCTGGGCCCCTCCGGCTGCGGCAAGTCCACGCTCATGCGCGCCGTCGTCGGCACCCAGGCCAAGGTCACCGGCACCCTCGACGTCCTGGACAGCCCCGCCGGCCACCCCTCCCTGCGCACCCGCATCGGCTACGTCACCCAAGCCCCCTCCGTCTACGACGACCTGACGGTCCGGCAGAACCTCGACTACTTCGCCGCGATCCTCGACCCCGGCCGCAGGGCAGCCGAGCGCCGCCACGAGAACGTCACCCGGGCCATCGCCGACGTCGACCTCACCACCCACGCCGACGCGCTCGCCGGAAACCTCTCCGGCGGCCAGCGCAACCGCGTCTCCCTCGCCGTCGCCCTCCTCGGCACCCCGGAACTCCTCGTCCTCGACGAACCCACGGTCGGCCTGGACCCCGTCCTGCGCCGCGACCTGTGGACCCTCTTCCACCACCTCGCCGCGACCCGGGGCGCGACCCTCCTCATCTCCTCCCACGTCATGGACGAGGCCGAGCGCTGCCACCGCCTGCTGCTGATGCGCGAGGGAGAGATCCTCGCCGACGGCACCCCGGAAGAACTGCGCACCCGCACCGGCGCGGACACGGTCGAGGCGGCCTTCCTGCACCTCGTCGACGAAGCGGCCAAGGCGACCCAGACCGCCCCCGAGAAGGAGACGACCCGATGACCACCGCTCCCGCCCCCGCCGCCTCCCTGAACCTCTCCCGCACCACCGCCACCGCCACCCGCGTCCTGCGCCAGCTCCGCCACGACCCCCGCACGATCGCGCTGCTGCTCCTCATCCCCTGCCTGATGCTGGTGCTGCTGCGCTACGTCTTCGACGGCAACCCGCGCACCTTCGACAGCATCGGCGCCTCCCTCCTCGGGATCTTCCCCCTCATCACCATGTTCCTGGTGACCTCCATCGCCACCCTGCGCGAACGCACCTCCGGCACCCTCGAACGCCTCCTCGCCATGCCCCTCGGCAAAGGCGACCTCATCGCCGGCTACGCGCTCGCCTTCGGCACCCTCGCGATCATCCAGTCGGCCTTCGCCACCGCCCTGGCGGTCTGGTTCCTGGACCTGGACGTCACGGGCTCCCCGTGGCTCCTCCTCCTCGTGGCCCTCCTGGACGCCCTGCTCGGCACGGCCCTCGGCCTCTTCGTCTCCGCCTTCGCGGCCTCCGAATTCCAGGCCGTCCAGTTCATGCCGGCCGTGATCTTCCCCCAACTCCTCCTCTGCGGCCTCTTCGCCGCCCGCGACACCATGCACCCCGCCCTGGAGACCCTCTCCGACGTCCTCCCCATGTCCTACGCCGTCGACGGCATGAACGAGGTCCTCAAACACACCGACATGACCCCCACCTTCGTACGAGACACCCTGATCGTCGGTGGCTGCGCACTGCTGGTCCTGGCCCTGGGAGCGGCGACGCTCAGGCGCAGGACCTCCTAGTGCCACGGCACAAGTGACCCTCCGGCCGACATCCCGCCCACCGGACACGGCCCCCCATTTCCCCGCACCGGTGCGAGGATGAACCCGGACGACGCAACCCCCGGAGGGCACCCGCACCATGACCCAGAAAGTCGCAGTCCTCGGCACCGGAAAAATCGGCGAAGCCCTGCTCAGCGGAATGATCCGAGGCGGCTGGCCCCCGGCCGACCTCCTCGTCACCGCCCGCCGCCCCGAACGCGCCGAGGAACTCCGCAACCGCCACGGCGTCACCCCGGTCACCAACGCGGAAGCCGCCAAGACCGCCGACACCCTGATCCTCACGGTCAAGCCGCAGGACATGGGCACTCTCCTCGACGAACTCGCCGACCACGTCCCCGCCGACCGTCTGGTCATCAGCGGAGCCGCCGGCATCACCACCTCCTTCATCGAGGACCGCCTCACCCCCGGCCTCCCCGTCGTCCGCGTCATGACGAACACCCCCGCCCTCGTCGACGAGGCCATGTCCGTCATCTCCGCCGGCAGCCACGCCACCGCCGACCACCTCGCCCACACCGAGGAGATCTTCGGCGCCGTCGGCAAGACCCTCCGCGTCCCCGAGACCCAGCAGGACGCCTGCACCGCCCTCTCCGGCTCCGGACCGGCGTACTTCTTCTACCTGGTCGAAGCCATGACGGACGCCGGCATCCTCCTCGGCCTGCCCCGCGACAAGGCTCACGACCTCATCGTCCAGTCCGCCATCGGCGCCGCGACGATGCTCCGCGACAGCGGCGAACACCCCGTCAAGCTCCGCGAGAACGTCACCTCCCCCGCCGGCACCACCATCAACGCCATCCGCGAACTGGAGAACCACGGCGTGCGGGCCGCCCTGATCGCCGCCCTGGAGGCCGCCCGCGACCGCAGCCGAGAACTGGCCTCCGGCAAGAAGGACTGACACCCGCCGGGGGAGGGAAGCGGGAGGGGCGGCGCCGCGGTCACCGGCCCGCCGCGCCCACGACCTCCTTCGTGGTCACCACCCGGGCGAACCCACCCCCGTGCAGGGAGACCGCCGACGCCTGCGCGATCTCCTCCGCACTCCGTCGCCAGCCGAACGGCCCCTCCAGATCGAACGTGTACGTCGCGTCGTACGCGAACAGCACGTCGTACCCCAGGTTCCCGCCCATCCGCGCCGTCGTCTCGGCGCACATGTTCGTCTGGATCCCGACCACCACGATCTGCGAGATCCCCTGCGCCGACAGCCAGGCCCCCAGATCCGGCGTCCCGAGGAACGCCGAATTCACGGTCTTCGTGAGGAACAGCTCCGGCCCGGCCCCCTTCCCCCTCCTCTCCTCCACGTACTCCTTGAAGTCGTTGCCCACGTACCCCGGCCGCAACGGCGACTCCGGCTTCGACGAGTCATGCCGTACGAACACGACCGGCCGTCCCGTGTCCTGCCATACGTCGATGAGCTCGGCGATGTTGCCGTCCGCACCCGGGTTGTTCCGGGGCCCCCAGAAGTCGGCCTCCTCGAAGCCCCTCTGCACGTCCACGACCACCAGCGCTGCGTTCTCCGCGATGTCCATACCCCAGATCCTGCCGCCGGGACCACCCGCACCCCAGAGGTACAAAAGTCAGCGATCGATGGTTTACTGCCAAGCGTGGACCCTGCGTACCGCGTCGCCCTCGTCGCCTTCCCCGGCATCCGCGCCTTCGACGTCTCCGTCATCACCGAGGTCTGGGGCACCGACCGCACGGACCGCGACGCCCCCGCCTTCGAACTGCGCCGCGTCGCCACCGACACCATCCCCATCCCCATGCGCGGCGGACTCGCCCTCCATCCCGACCGCACCCTCGCCTGGCTCAACCGCGCCGACCTGATCCTCGTCCCCGGCCTCGACGACCACCTCACCCCCGCACCCACCCCGGTCCTCGACGCACTCCGCCGCGCCCACGCCCGCGGCACCACCCTCGCCGCCCTCTGCGGCGGAGCCTTCACCCTCGCCCAGGCCGGCCTCCTCGACGGCCGCCGAGCGATCACCCACTGGAACCTGATCGACCTCCTCCGCACACACCACCCCCATGTCACCGTCGTCCCCGACGCCCTCTTCATCGAGGACGACAACATCTGGACCGCCGCCGGCACCGCGGCCGGAATCGACCTCTGCCTCCACCTCGTCCGCCACTCCCACGGGGCCGAAGCAGCCGCCACCATTGCCCGCTCGATGGTCACCGCCCCCTTCCGCACCGGCACCCAGGCACAGTTCATCGAGCACCCCACCACGCCCGCGGACCGCGACGCCGACACGCTCGCCGCCGTACGCGAACACGCCCTGCGCCACCTCCACGAACCACTCACCGTCGCCGACCTGGCGGCTCACGCGGGTATGTCGCCCCGCAGCTTCGCCCGCCACTTCACCGCCGCCACCGGCGCCACCCCCCTCCGCTGGCTCCTCGACCAGCGCATCGCCGCAGCCCAGAAACTTCTCGAACGCACCGACCTCCCCATGCCCGAGGTCGCCCGCCGCGCCGGCTTCGGCAGCGAGGTCACGATGCGCCAGCACTTCGCATCACGCCTCGCCACCAGCCCACGCGCCTACCGAGCCGCGTTCAGCCCGCCCTCCACCGCTGACTCGGTCACCGGTGGCAGCAACCCGATCGCGCGATAAGCGGCATCGACGACCGGCCGCGCCATGTCCCGCGCCTTATTCGCCCCATTCCGCAGCACCCCCTCCACATACGCGGGATCCGCACACAACTCCCGGTGCCTGGCCCGCACAGGCCTCAGAACCTCGATCACAGCTTCCGCCGTGTCCTTCTTCAAAGCGCCGTACGACTCCTGAACGGCCGCCAGCTCCGCCGGGTTCCCATCCGTGCAAGCGGCGAGGATCTCCAGCAGATTCGCGACCCCCGGCCGCCCCTCCCGGTCGTACACGACCTCCCGCCCGCTGTCGGTGACGGCCCGCATGATCTTCTTCCGCACCACATCCGGCTCGTCGAGCAGATAGACGATTCCCGGCCCGGAGTCATCGCTCTTCCCCATCTTCGAACCCGGCTCCTGCAGATTCATCACCCGCGCCGCCACCGCCGGATGCGTGGCCCTCGGCACCACGAACGTCTGCCCGTACCGCTGGTTGAACCGCACCGCCAGATCCCGCGCCAGCTCGACGTGCTGCGTCTGGTCGTCGCCCACCGGCACCTCGTCGGTCCCGTACGCCAGGATGTCCGCCGCCATCAGCACCGGATACGTCAGCAGCGACAGCCGCACACTCCCCCCACGCTCCCGTTCCCGCGCGGCCTTCTCCTTGTACTGGATCATCCGCCGCATCTCCCCGTCGGTGGCCACGCACTCCAGCAGATACGACAGCCGCGCATGCTCGTCGACATGACTCTGTACGAAGAGGGTGCACAGCCGCGGATCCAGCCCCGCCGCCAACAGCAGCGTCGCCGCCTGTCGGCTCAGCCGGCGCACCCGCGCCGGATCGTGGTCCACGGTCAGCGCGTGCAGATCGACCACGCAGAACACCGCGTCCGACCTGTGCTGGTCGACCTCGGCCCACTGCCGCATGGCCCCCAGGTAGTTCCCCAACGTCAGATGCCCG
Source organism: Streptomyces sp. NPDC049687 (assembly GCF_044465285.1). Taxonomy (NCBI): domain Bacteria; kingdom Bacillati; phylum Actinomycetota; class Actinomycetes; order Kitasatosporales; family Streptomycetaceae; genus Streptomyces; species Streptomyces sp. NPDC049687. Next base: position 712 of record NZ_JBITLN010000003.1, on the reverse strand, counting down.
GTCGGCTTGACCCCGCTGAAGACCCGCGTCATCGCCACTCCCTCTCCCGCTCTCCTGGTCGAGGCCGCCGTCCCGGCGGGCCGACCCTCGCGAGTCCCGGAGGGGATACGAGAACGGCCGCCGAAGCGGCGGCCGTTGTACGCATACGTGAGTACGGCCGCCGTCAGGCGGCCCACCACAGCAGGGTGCACGTACGCGTAGTCATGTCGCCCAGAGTACGCCTCCGGGGGCCCGCAGGGAGGTGGGTTGACACTCCCCGGCCGCATACGTAGTGTTCTCCGAGTTGTCCGACGTGAGCGCCGACCCCGGTCGGTCCCCGGACAGCCATTCCGCAGTACCAACCACTCCCGGCGAGCAGTCGCTTCGTCTGCCGTCGTGTCATTGGCATGCGTATTCGCGAAATGAGGAATCCGCGTTCGAAAGGACGCAGCCCCGATTGGCTTCGGGAGCAGGGAATCCGCTAAAGTCTCACTCGTCGGAACGGCTGAAAGGCCGGGAGGACAACCCCCGCCGACTGGGAATCGGACGCCGAAAGGATCTGATAGAGTCGGAACCGCCGGAAAGGGAAACGCGAGAGCGGGAACCTGGAAAGCACCGAGGAAATCGGATCGAGAAAAGATCTGATAGAGTCGGAAACGCAAGACCGAAGGGAAGCCCGGAGGAAAGCCTGAGAGAGTCTCTCGGGTGAGTACAAAGGAAGCTTTCGTTCCTT